>CANMNN010000019.1 GCA_947499305.1 uncultured Arenicella sp.
TCGACTCTCTATTACCGCCAACAATTACAATGGCTTGGCGGTATGGGTATTGTCGTTTTAGCCGTTGCAATCATGCCTATGCTTGGCATTGGCGGCATGCAGCTCTATCGCGCTGAAACGCCTGGGCCGATGAAAGACAGTAAGCTCACACCTCGCATCACCGAAAGCGCTAAAGCACTTTGGTATATTTATTTAGGCTTAACAATTATGTGTATGCTCGCGTATTGGTTCGCTGGCATGAACCTTTTTGACGCGATTTGCCATGCCTTCTCGACTGTAGCGATTGGAGGATTTTCAACCTACGACAACAGCATTGGGCATTTTAATAGCGCCTCAATCGAGGGTGTGGCAATGTTCTTCATGCTGATTGCATCAGCTAACTTCTCATTGCATTTTTTGGCGTGGCGCAATAAGTCACTTTTGCCGTACTTACGCGACAGTGAATATCGCTTTTTCTTGAGCATTATTGGCTTAATTGCAATCATCGTTATTGCATCTCTAATCAATAATAATACATACAACACCGCCACAAGCGCCACTCAACAAGGTTTGTTTCACCTAATATCTGTGGTAACAACCACGGGCTTCACTTCAAGTGGTTTCGCTTGGTGGCAAGGGGCTTTGCCAGTACTGTTAATACTATTGAGTTTTATGGGCGGTTGTGCCGGCTCAACTGCCGGCGGCATGAAGGTGATGCGCATTCAGCTGATGTACAAACAAGGGCGTAAAGAAATCGTTCGCTTAGTTCACCCTAATGCAGTGCTGTCGATCAAGACTGGCGGTCAAGTTATCAGCGACAGAGTAATCAGTACTGTCACCGCATTTTTCTCTATGTACATTCTATGTTTCGCGCTAACCGGTTTTGCATTGAGTGCCGCAGGCCTAGACTATATTACAGCTTTCTCAGCCGCTGCGGCGTGCTTGAACAATCTCGGCCCTGGCCTTGCTGAGGTAGCGAATAACTACGCGAGTATTAATGATACTGCTAAATGGATATTATCCTTCGCGATGTTGCTAGGCAGGCTTGAGCTGTTTACTCTATTAGTTTTATTTACGACAACATTTTGGCGTGATTAACGCTTAAATAACGACAAGCTAGGTGTGTCGTTTGAACGCAAAAAAGGCCGCTATCGCGGCCTTTTTAATATTCGTGAAGCGCTCTAAACTTACTTATAAAGTGAGGCTTTACGAAAATGCTTTACTAGCAAATAGTACACTACTGCGCGGTACTTATTACGGTTAGACTTGCCGTAAATCTTGATCACTTCTTGAATGCCTTCGTCTAACTTCGGTGAATCGGCTAGGCCAAGTTTTTTGATTAAGAAGTTTTTCTTTACACGATCCAGCTCTTTTGGATCGCCAGCTGAAACCGTACACGCATCAGCGTTATAAATTGACGGGCCGCAACCAATGGTTACTGCAGTCAATAGTTTCATGTCTGGTTTCATGTCACACTTTTTTTCTAAGTCGCCAGCGTACTTAGCAATCAAATCATCGCGCTTGCTCATTGATCATCTCCCGAAAATAATGGTTAGTATTAGTAGATTGTCTAACTCAACGATTTCAATCTAGGATACAACTTCTTAAATCCCCAAACTCAAGTCGTAAGTAATTGCTTTAAAAACAGCGTCTTCGACAGTACCCCAAGCGTAATCAAAATAAAAGAGCTATAGCCTGCTCGAGCATGCTTATTGATAAAATTTAACAACTCCATCTTGTTCTTGAGGTGGTCGCGTCTTAAAACGCTTATGCACCCAAAAATATTGTTCAGGGTTCGGGCGAATCAAATTCGCAACTTCTTGATTCATTCGAGTTGTGTCTTCAAGCTCATCACCAGAAGGAAAGTGTTCAAGTGGTGGACTCAGATACACGTCGTAACCCTGACCCCAAGGCTTAATACGAGTTCTGCATGGTATTACCAGAGCGTTAGTCATTTCTGCAAACTTACCCAATACCGAATACGTAGCGGCAAGCTCATGAAAGAAAGGAACGAACACCCCTTTACTACCGGCATCCTGATCGGGCAAATAATAAAATGGGTGTCCTTTTCGGATCGCACGAATCAAATTTCTCATTGGAGCTTTTCGTTCAACCAGCTCGCCGCCATAGCGTAAGCGCCCCCGCTTGACCACTTCATCGACCAGCGCATTCTTGGCGTATTGATACATGGTTAGTGTCGGGCGCTCTTGCGCTAGAATATAACCAGCAACATCAAGCGCGGCAAAATGTGGCGCAAGGATGATAATGTTATGCCCAGATTTTAGCGCCTCGTCATAAGCCTCACGACCGTGCACTGTGACCAATTTGTTGAAGCGTTTCTTAGAAATCCACCAATTCATAGTTGTAGTGAAGATCGATTGCCCCGCCATTTGATAATGCTGACGATTTATTTTTCGCACTTCGGCGTCGCTAAGTTCAGGAAAGCAAACACTGATGTTTTTATACGCAATACGTCTACGCGAACTGCCAAGTGCGTAAAATAATAGGCCAATAGTTTGGCCAAACATCGCAATTATAGGCAGCGGTAGAAAGCTGATAACTCGCATTATGGCCAGGCCAAACCAAGTTGGCCAATAGCGAGGACCAAGGAAATTCGTCAGTGGTGTTTTTTGCACGATAAATCAGCACAGCAGAGTAGTATTAAACAGCTCAAAGAATAGCATATTCGCGGTAAGTTCTTAGCGATCACACAGGTCTTATGACTTATAGCCGCTTGAACGATCGGTTTTACTGCAAAGCCATCATCTGACTTTGCTATGCTTTGTTTAGAGGACATCATGAATAGACGAACTTTACTTTCCATATCAGCCTTGGGTCTTGCCGGCGGTTCAATCGCTGGAACCATTCTTTTGACCCCCGAACAATCGCTAGCAAACGATACATCAGATAATGATACCGCTATGAACAACGACCTAACTCTAGACCCAAATCCTATTTCCATTGAACGGCTTGAGCTCAGCAAAGCCGAATGGAAAGAACGTTTAAGTGACGAGGCTTTTTATGTGCTGCGCAGCGAAGGCACAGAGCGACCATTTACGAGCGATCTGAATGATGAAAAACGCAATGGTGAATACGCCTGTGCTGGCTGCGGCTTAGTACTCTTCACCTCAGAGCAAAAGTTCGACAGTGGTACAGGCTGGCCGAGCTTTTTCGACACCGTAGAAGGCCGCGTTGGCACCAAGCGAGATTTCAAGCTGATCTTACCTCGGACAGAATACCATTGTGCACGCTGCGGTGGTCACCAAGGGCATGTCTTTAATGACGGCCCGTCGCCAACGAATTTACGCTACTGTAATAACGGCGTTGCGTTGAAATTTATTCCAGCAGAGACGTAAACCTAATTAGAAATTCAAATCAACTTTTGAGCTTTTAAATAGGCGTGCATGTTTGGCAGCTCTTCGAGCGCACCTAAAAGATCTGCCCATTCGTCAACATCGTTAAGCGCACTCAATTGGTATAGTTTTAACTTTAGGCTTTCTGCACTTGCCAAGGTCTTAGCAAGCACTTTGTCTTGCCCCCAAGGCTTATTAATAAATAATTGATCCGCGCGCTCGCCTAGACCTAGCAAATAGTAACCGCCGTCTAGTGCTGGGCCAATGACTGAATGACCTTGAGCCAACTCTCGATAAGCTGTCTGCAAGCTCTCACACGAAACATGTGGCGAATCACAGCCCATAACCGCAGCTGGATAACCCTGGACTTCAAGCGCATCACGCATCTTCTCGCCTAGATCTCCATCACATTGACGCAGAATTTTTATTGCGTATTTCTGCTGCATTTTGCTAAAGAATGGATGATCGTGATCAAGCCAGACAGAAAGATACACCTTTCCTGGCCATGCCTCACAGGCTTTATGAATAGAAGCTTGCATCAAACGCTCGGCAATATCCGCTGCTTGTTGATCGGTGCAATGACTTGTTAGCCGGGTTTTGACCTTACCTGCGATCGGCGCTTTAGCAAATAAAATCAAAGGAATTTCAGCGGACATCGTCGTAGCCTTTCTTAATCCGATGCGGCGAGACGCCGAAGACGTACGCTAGGCGGTACCACCACATTTTAAAAATAGTTGTGATCACGCCATGTTGCTGCCATCGCCGGGCACTGGTCGTCACCTTCAACCGGGAATTATACGGTCGATAGAGCTGACGCAGGCGTTTTGTAATCGCGACATCTTCCATTATTGGAAATTCAGGGAAGCCGCCTATTGATTCAAACACACTTTTGTTGATGAAGATCGCTTGGTCACCTGTGGCTACCGAGCTAATTCTAGACCTCAAATTCATAAAGAAAGCAATCATCGACATGGCGCCCGATGAATCATCAAAACACACATCAAAACGCCCCCAGACCGCAGACCTGTCAATCGCCGTTTTGTACGCTTGAGGCAAGCGAGTATCGGCATGTAAAAACAATAGGGTATTCTGAGTCGCCTTCCTAGCGCCAGCATTCATTTGCTTTGCGCGGCTAGGGGGGCTTTGAATGACGTCAAAGCCCGCCTCTTGCATTAATTCTTGAGTAGCATCGGAGCTGCCGCCATCTACGATAACAATTTGCTCAGCCTCGAGACTGTCAAGATGCTCAATTAAAGCCCCGGCAATCTCAGCTTCGTTGAGTAATGGAACAATAATCGTGACGCCGGAATCTTCGACATCACTCAAATATTCACTCGGCATCTAACTTGGGTATTATTATCAAGACGCGTGCTTAATAGAAAGGTGGTGCCTTTCTACTGATTGCGCTTTGAACCAATGCGTAAGCGTAAGGCATTAAGTTTGATAAAGCCTTCAGCATCAGCCTGATTGTAAGCGCCTTCATCATCTTCGAAAGTTGCGATTCGCTCGTCGAATAAAGAATCCGATTCGGACTTACGGCCAGCGATCGAAACGCCACCTTTATATAATTTAACTCGCACTGTGCCGTTCACATGTTCTTGCGATTGGTCAATCATCGCTTGCAACATTTCGCGCTCAGGGCTCCACCAATAACCGTTATAAATCAACTCGGCGTACTTCGGCATTAACTCGTCTTTCAAGTGCGCTACTTCACGATCAAGCGTTAGCGACTCCATCGCTCGATGCGCACGCAACATAATGGTGCCCGCAGGCGTTTCATAACAGCCGCGTGACTTCATGCCAACATAACGGTTCTCAACAATGTCATCTCGACCAATGCCGTGTTCGCCGCCTACTTTGTTTAGCCACTCCATTACAGTAGCTGGACTCATTGGATCGCCATCAATAGCAACAATGTCACCTTTAACGAATTCCAATTCAACATACTGAGCTTGGTCAGGAGCCATCTCAGGAGACACCGACCAGCGCCACATGTCATCTTCGGCCTCAGCCCATGGGTCCTCTAGAATCCCACCCTCGTATGAAATGTGTAATAGATTGGCGTCCATTGAGTAGAGGGATTTCCCATCAGCTTTTTTCTCAACGCTTATGCCTTTATCATCGGCATAAGCAAGCAACTTATCTCGCGAATTCAAATCCCACTCACGCCATGGGGCAATGATTTGAATATCTGGACGAAGAGCATAAGCACCAAGCTCGAAACGTACTTGGTCATTGCCTTTACCTGTTGCTCCATGAGAAATCGCGTCTGCGCCGGTCTCGTTTGCAATCTCAATCAAACGCTTGGCGATTAGAGGCCGAGCAATTGATGTTCCTAATCGATATTCGCCTTCGTACATGGCATTTGCACGCATCATTGGATACACATAGTCGCGAGCAAACTCTTCTCTCAAATCATCAATGTAAATGCTCTTTACGCCCATCGCTTGCGCTTTCGCACGCGCTGGCTCTACTTCTTCGCCCTGACCGATATCTGCGGTGAACGTGACCACTTCGCAGTCATACTCTTCTTGTAACCATTTAAGAATTATTGAGGTATCTAGGCCGCCCGAATAGGCTAGCACTACTTTTTTAACATCTTTGCTCGAATTAGACATACTATGAAAAAGACCTTTAAAGGCTAAATAATGAGAACATTTTAGTGCGCGTAGTGTCTTGCTTTAGGGCTCAAAGGTCAAGCCTATACAGGCATTGAGGCCTGTTGTTAGGTGTCATGACAAGCAAAAAGGTGTATAAAAGGCTGAGCAACTCGAAGAAGTTGTGTTAATTGCAAAAAAACAACTCACATTTAAAGGTATCTACGATGGAAGAAATTAACTTTATTGCTCGATGGGGGCATTTGTTATTCGGCATTACTTGGATCGGCATGCTCTATTATTTTAACTTTGTTCAGGGTGGTTATTTTAAAAGTGCTACACCAGAGGGTTTAGCCGATGCTAAAGCCAAACTCGCACCGAGTGCGCTGTGGTGGTTTCGCTGGGGCGCGATGTTCACATTCCTTACAGGCCTCTATTTACTGCACACGATTGGCGCCACATTAGGCAGCAATGAATTCATCATCGTTGGCGCAGTACTGGGCACATTGATGTTTTTAAATGTTTGGTTGGTAATCTGGCCTGCACAGCAAGTCGCGTTAGGAATGAAAGAAGGCGACGGCCCTGCTGCGGGAGCTAAAGCTCTTCTTGCTTCTAGAACAAATACATTATTCTCAGCACCAATGGCGTACTTCATGTTGGCGTCCGCACACAAAGGCTCACAATACTCAGCAGAAGGCCTGAGCACCGGCCTTTGGGCGGCACTAGCAGTGGTGGTCATCCTAGAAATTAATGCATTGATTGGTAAGCAGGGTCCACTAGCCTCTGTCGCTGGTGTAATTCATTGCAGTCTGGCGCTAACGGCTGTGCTTGCGGCGATACTGCATTTTGTATAAAACCGCTTAAAAACTGACTATTGGGGTTTGTCATCCTTTGGCAAAACCTAGTAGACTTAAAGCACGATTGAGAAGCGCCCCGCTTGCAAAGTAGGGGCGTTTTTTATTTCTTTTCAAACAATCCAATTTACTGAACCATCCCTGCTAGCTAATTAACTAACTATAGCCGCAAACAATTCAAAGACCATGTTGCAGAACCTGTTAAAAAAGTTTCGTAAGAAACAACACACCATCTACCCCGAACCCTCGATCATGAATTCCTATGCGCGGCTACCGGTAAGTTTTGTGCGTGGAGAAGGAGCTAAGCTTTGGGATGCCGAAGGACGAGAATATCTAGACGCCTTAGGCGGCATCGCAGTAACGTTCTTAGGCCATTGCCACCCAAAGATCAGTGAAACGATTTCTTTGCAAGCAAATAAAATCTTACACACCAGTAACTTGTTCCACATTCAAGAGCAAGCAGATTTAGGTCAGACCTTTTGTCGAATTTCGGGTATGGATAAGGTATTTTTCGGCAACTCCGGCGCGGAAGCCAACGAGGCAGCGATCAAGATTGCTCGTCTTCAAGCCAATGCCAGAGGCATAAAAACACCCACCATTATCACCGCGCAGCAATCGTTTCATGGGCGTACCATGGCGACCTTATCAGCAACTGGCAACGCAGCCATTCAAAATGGCTTTGCGCCACTAGTGAGTGATTTCGTTCACGTTGCCTATAATGATATAGAAGCACTAAAGCAGCACAGTGGGAACGCCAATGTTGTGGCCGTAATGATTGAGCCAATTCAAGGCGAGGGCGGTGTTATTGTGCCAAGCCAAGGCTACTTAAAAGAAGTTCGAGCACTTTGCGACGATAATGGCTGGCTGATGATTGTTGATGAAATTCAGGCCGGTATGGGCCGAACCGGTAAGTGGTTTGCTTATCAGCATGAAGACATTCTGCCCGACGTGATGACAAGCGCCAAAGCCTTAGGCAACGGCATCCCTATTGGAGCTTGCGCAGCGCAAGGCGCCGCCGCGGAGCTGGTTAGCCCAGGAAGCCATGGCACTACTTTTGGCGGCAATCCCTTTGCTAGCAAAATTGCCTCAACCGTTATCGAAATCATTGAACAAGACATGCTGCTTGAGCGAGCTGAACAGCTTGGTTCAATGATCAAAAAGCAAGTTCAGCAGCACCTTGGCACGTCGAACAAAGTTGTCGACATTCGCGGCAAAGGATTAATGATTGGCATAGAGCTTGATCAAGCTTACCCTGATTTGGCCATGACCTTTCTTAGTGCCGGGCTGGTTATCAACGTCACGGGTGGAGGTAAAGTTATTCGCCTGCTTCCGTCAGTAGTATTGAGCGATGCTCAAGTAAAAAATATCGTTAGCATCATTCATGATGTGGTTAGCGCACTCTAGGAGCTTATCGTGACCGTACAACACTTCTTAACGCTCGATGATTTAGACTCAACGACCTTACAACAGCTAATCGACCGAGCAATCGAACTAAAAACATTGACCAAACAAGGGGCAATTTATCAACCCTTAAAAAACAAAACGCTGGCGATGATTTTTAGTAAATCGTCAACGCGCACGCGAGTAAGCTTTGAGGTTGGTATGCAACAACTTGGTGGTGGCGCGATTATATTGAGCCCGAACGATACTCAAATTGGTCGCGGCGAGCCTATTGAGGACACCGCCAAAGTGATCTCAAGCATGACTGACGGCATTATGATTCGTACCGACTCGCATGAAAAAGTACAAACCCTGGCCGCCAACTCAAGTGTGCCTGTGATTAACGGCTTAACCGACGATTACCACCCCTGCCAGTTATTAGCCGACATGCAAACTTTCCAAGAATTACGTGGCAGTGCTAAAGGAGCTACCTTTGCCTGGGTTGGCGATGGTAACAACGTATGTCACTCGTTCATGAATGCCGCGCGTTTGTTCGGCTTTCATTTAAACATTGCCACCCCAGCGGGCTATGAGCCTAGTGACGCTGTTGGGGAACTCAATAGTGAATTCATCAGTTTGATGAGCGACCCTAAAGCCGCAGTTGAAAGCGCCGATGTGGTCGTGACCGATACTTGGGCGAGCATGGGACAAGAGCAAGAAAAAAATGAGCGCGAAGGCGCATTTGATGGCTATTGTGTTGATCAAACACTAATGTCGCTTGCTAATAAAGATGCTGTTTTCCTCCATTGCCTGCCAGCCTATCGTGGAATGGAAGTGTCGAGCGACGTGATCGACGGCCCGCAAAGTGCGGTATTTCAAGAAGCCGAGAATCGCTTGCATGCGCAAAAGGCTTTGCTCGAATTGCTGTTAGTCTAAGGTTTAAGCACCCAATATTAGGTAGCCGACTATGAGCCATGGCAAATTTTTAGAACTAGCTAATCTTAGTGCGTCTTATGGTAAAGGTGCTGCTGTCGTAAGGGATGTAAGTTTAAGCCTTAATGAAGGCGAGCTCGGATGCATACTTGGACCGAGCGGCTGCGGAAAAACTACAATTTTACGGGCTATCAGTGGTTTCCAAACGTTGAGTAGCGGCTCGATCTCTCTGGCTGGAAAAGTTCTATCGACTCCACACAAAACGATTTCGCCAGAGCAGCGCACTGTTGGCATGGTCTTTCAAGATCATGCCTTGTTTCCACACCTCACAATTGGCGATAACGTCGGCTTTGGCTTGAATAAGCTAGACAGCGCTGAGCGAAGATCACGTATCGTAACGCTGTTAGATTTAGTCGGTATGCAAGCTCATGCAAAGAAATACCCCCATGAGCTTTCGGGCGGTCAAAGCCAGCGAGTAGCCTTAGCACGCGCAATTGCTCCGAGACCTCGTTTACTTTTGATGGACGAGCCATTCTCAAATCTTGATACTGAGCTGCGAGAGAGCTTAGGCTATGAAGTTAGAAGCTTGCTTAAAGCCTCCGGCATCACCGCAATTATGGTTACTCATGACCAGAATGATGCGTTCGCGTTGGGCGACCGAATTGGTGTAATGTCTGAAGGAAAATTGATGCAATGGGACAATTCATTCAATCTGTATCACGCACCAAACAGCCGCTTTGTGGCGAATTTCATTGGCGATGGAATTTTTGTTCGCGGCCGAATCATCGACGACAAAACCGTCGATACCAATTTTGGCGAGATTAAAGGGGATGTGATAAATGTTGATGCTGACTCAAACGAGGTAGAAGTGCTGATTCGGCCTGATGACGTTACCCATGACGAAAACAGTGCCATTAGAGGCCAGATAAAACGCAAGGCATTCAAAGGTGCGCAAACGCTATACACCTTGGAAACGAGCAATGGCGAAACGCTAATGAGCTTAGTCCCGAGTCATGACGACTATGAAATTGGCGACATGATTGGTGTAGCTATCAGCGCCGACCACCTTGTTTGTTTTACTCGTACAGCTTCAAACCAAAGTAGGCTTAAAACTTAAACCGCAATACGAGTCTGTTGATAGGCACTTGAAATCAGCTCGGAGCCTGCGATTCCCGAGCACGCTTTGACAACCGAATTTTCGGACTTAACCACGCCACAGTGATCGCATGCTTGTAACAAGGAACGCTGATTTGTTGGGTCTACCACAGTAATCCAACCATGTTGACGGTGATCATTTGCTGCATGACCTTGATCGCGCACACCTAGTCGAGCAAGAAGCTCTTCACTAATTAAGCTGCCTTGACCAATACCACTGGTCTTAATGCCATCTTCATTTAAACTGCTCTTACTAAAACTACTGGAAAATTTAGCCATTGCTAACCTCGCTTAAGTCTCTAAGACGTTATGTCTATTATATAGACCTGCTTAGCGGGCATCTTCTTTCAAAAGAGGGCTTTACAATTGTTTTAGTTTGGCTTGAGAGCTTACTTTTAAGCCTCGGTCAGGTATTTGTTAAAGGTTTTGACCCGCGCGTTGATAAATAGTTCGCAACATTGAGTGCAAACCGTTGCTTCGCGTTGGGCTAAGGTGATCGTTAAAACCTATATCGCCAATGAAATCGGGTTTAGCGTCCAGAATGTCTTGCGGCGCTTGATCAGAATACACACGCAAGACTATAGCCACCAAACCAGACACAATCGCGGCATCACTGGCGCCGTCTATGTGCATTTTACCATCTTGCATTTGCACGTTAAGCCACACTTGAGACTGGCAGCCTTGTATCTTGTTTTCTTCGGTCTTCCACTCTTCTGGGAAGTCGTCGAGCTGACGTCCTAGATCAATGACGTGTTCATAGCGAGACATCCAGTCTTCGAACATTTCAAATTCGTCGACCAATTCAGCTTGAATATCACTAATAGTACTCATATTCATTTCTCTTCTTCTGACTAACGCTCGATACGCCAAGTTGTGCCATTGGCTCCATCTTCCACGATTACTTTCTTTTCAGCCAGTATGTCGCGAATTTCATCAGCACGCGCCCAATTCTTATCGGCTTTCGCCTGTTGACGTTCGGCAACTAGGGCGTCGATTTGTTCAGCGTCATCGGCGTTGCTGTCGCCTGAAAACCACTGTTCTGGGTCTTGTTGCAATAAACCTAACCACTCACCGCACTGCAACATCGCTGCCTTGATCTCTACTAGCCGCTCTTTTGATTCGCTTGTATTCGCCTCTTTCGCCAGCACAAACAGCTCGGCCAAAGCTTGCGGCACGTTTAAATCATCTAGCATTGCCTCAACGAATGAAGCTGGCTTTTGATCGCCTATATCGCTTGGCACATCGATATCAGCCATCTTGCGTAAGGCACCATAAAAACGGTCTAAACTAGCATTAGCTTGCTGCAAAGCGTCGTCTGTCCAGTCTAGTGGAGCGCGATAATGGGCCGATAACAAAACGTAACGTATCGCTTCGCCGTCAGCATGTTCAAGCAAATCGCGTACTAGCAAAACGTTGCCGATCGACTTAGACATTTTTTCTTTATTGACGTTAACAAAACCGTTATGCATCCAGTAATTAACGAACTTAGCGCCATGAGAGCACGTGCTTTGAGCACGTTCGTTTTCATGATGCGGGAACACTAAATCATGCCCACCACCATGGATGTCGATGGTGTCACCAAGGTGGGCCGCGGCCATCGCGGTACACTCAATATGCCAACCTGGCCTACCTCGCCCCCAAGGACTATCCCAACCAGGTTGGTCATCACTCGAAGGCTTCCAAAGAACAAAGTCTCCATCGTTCTTTTTATACGAGGCGACGTCAATTCTCGCGCCGGCAATTAACTCTTCCCGGTCACGCTTTGAAAGCTCACCGTAACCTGAGTATGAAGGTACATGGAACAAAACGTGACCATCCGCTTCGTACGCATGACCGCGATCAATCAAAGATTGAATCTCTTGATGTATCTCGCTTACGTGTTCGGTAACCTTAGGCTCAACATCAGTTGGCAATACTCCGAGAGCTTCTAGGCCCTGGTGATAAAACTCAGTGTAGCGCTCTGAAATCACCGAAATATCTACGCCTTCTTTTGCTGCAGCGGCGTTTATTTTGTCGTCAATATCAGTGATATTGCGAGCATAAGTAACCTTAGTAAACTGAGAGCGCAGCACTCGGGTTAGTACATCGAACACCACTGGTGGACGATAATTACCAATGTGGGCGTGATTCCAAACTGTTGGGCCACAGACGTAAACCGTCACATTGTTCGGGTCGATAGGAACAAATTCAGACTTGATTTTGGTTTCGGTGTTGTAGAGTTTCACGGCTAGTCTGCAATGGTAATTGCTAAAAAAGTAAATGCTTGAACAAAGCCGCGCTTAATCAGCGCGGCGAATTAGCGGTAGTGTAACAGCGGCCCTTCAGTGATACCACATCAAGCGCGCATCTACTCAATGGCGTTAGACGGCGAGACTAGGCTCGTAATAACCAAAGAGGTTCGCTTGATAACGACCACTCCAAAGTCGACGTATCGTATTTTCCATTCCTTATTGCCAATAACGCAACGTAGCCATAATGACCCCATCATCTCCTTGATCGCGGATGTGGTTAGGATTATTTCGATATGCTACAAAACCACCAAGTTCTAACTTAGGGCTCAACATAGTTCGGTAATAAGCTTCAACCGTTTGCTCTGTAGCATTAGTGTCAGACAGATTGATTCTCTCGCGATCGAAACCTATGCTTCCACTGGCCAAACGCCCGACTGGAATAGCGTAATCAACTGAACCCGACTGTACCTTCAACGGCTGGGAGAAGGCCAGACCCACTTGATCTCTGTCGCGCCAAACATTATTTCCGATAAGGCCAATACTGTACCAATCGCTATTGAGCGTCGAAAAGTCACTCAATAAGCTTCGGCTTGAAGATTCAACTCGTGTTCGGCCAATTCCGTAATTAGCGACCAATGAAAACGCTTTAGACGCTTTAATATTGGCGGACACATTTAAGGCGTAGGTCACTGAGTTGTCCACGCCAAATACGCCGCTTGCGCCACCGCCTAGCACGCTCCCCTCTTCTTTGATTTGCCCAAATTGAACACTAAGCGCCGCATTGTCTGCAAACTGATAACTGCCTTCAAATAAGGCTGAGAGTGATGTTTGATTAAAACGTTCAGTTTGATCTGACGACACGACACCCAGTTTGACGCTACTCTTAGAAGAACTTTGATAACTCAAGCTAGCGGTATTAGCTTGCGGGCTAAACCCCGATAATACCGAGCCAAATGACTGGCCTGATAAAAAGGAAGTACGTCCAAAGTCGGCACTATAATCCAGTTCGCTAACACCGCCAAACTCCTGGTTCGGGCTGACGTTATATCCTGCGCTTAAATCAAAGCGCGAACTCAACTGGCTGTTAATCGCAAATGACACCGCGGTATTTTTTGCTTCAATGCCAACATCACCCGGTGTCGCAAAGTACTCTATCATATCGATTCTAGGGTCGACTAAAGTAGATGCTTGAAATTCCATCGTCGACCTTAAGCTTGGCAAATCGAAACGACCAGCTGCATTAGCATTGGTAGACTGTTGCTGCAAGGCATGAAAAAACTGACTTAAATGCAAGCTACCATCATTGATCTCTACTTGATCTCGCAAATCAGCTTCGAAACTGCGGCCGTAGGAATCGAGTACCAATGTTTTCTCAAGTTTGTCGGACGACTTTCGATTCAACAATAAAACCCCTGCAAGTGCTCCGCCAACCAGCAATATCGCTCCGCCACCACCACCGCCGCCACCAGAAGACGAAGGTTCTGGCGCTGGTGTCGGAGTAGGCGTAGGAACAACAACGGGGCCAATAACGTTATTTAAAACCTGATCTGCATTTAGTATTACACCTCGCCCATACACGCTATCAGTTCCAACATCACCACGATCTTCGGCTGATTCTAAAATCACATCAACAACTTGTTCTGCAGTCAGATTTGGGTTTTGTAGAAGAACCGCACCTGCAATGCCCGACAGTCTTGCCGCAGCGAAGGAAGTGTCACCGACAGCACCTGCATCATTGCCGCTTAGCCCATTAACCGCAACATATTTATTCTGGGTCGTGCCTGCTCGATTTGAGTCTGCCAAAAGCTCACCAGCGGCATCAGTTGCACCAACAATAACCACGCCTGAGAGGTTAAAGCTCGAGGTCGATAAAGCATTAGGTTGCGTACCCCCGCCTTCGCCGGCTGTGATAGCAATCACTTTGTTAGCGCCACTAAGATTAGAAATCAAAGACGCCGAGGAGTTAGTGACACCTAGAGTATTGCGAGTAATGCCCACAACCCGAACATCAGCTCGTCCCAAAATATCAGATAGAGCACTGTCTCGCGCAGTTCTTACCTGAACAGCATCAACATCGGGGCTTGCATCAGTAATCACAAATGGGACTATCTGCCCACTGAAAGCTTCGGCCGCTAATCGCGCAGTAATGTTGCCATGCGACTCTTCATCCTCGAGTACGCCTGATTTATCAGAGGTGTCATCAACATTATTAAAATAGTCAAAACCTTGAACCAAATTGAGCCCGTCTTGCGGGTTCACGCCTGAATCAAGAATGGCGACTTGCTGCGCGCTCGCCTGACCGAAGCCTAAGGCGTACACACTCAACATAACAGCCGATATTTTGCTTAAGCGATGACTAACTTTAGGTTTCTTTATTTGAGGGCGTTTTGTAAGCATGAGTTCTCTCGATCTTAGGTAGTCGCTGACGTTCATTGTGTGAGTATTTTTCGCTTCACATCAAAACTGTAGGAAGCATTGATGGAATACCGCCAGCGTATTAGTTTAAGAGTACTAGTAAACCAATCCGTATGACAAGTTACTCTTTTAAAACTGTTTTAGACGCCAATTTGCAAAAGATTGCCGCTTTTTGGCAAAATATGTCAGTCAACCAACATTGGAGCACAAACTAAAACGCGTCTCAATTTATACATCTAATGAGCTTCAAAGCCTGATCTTTTTGAAAAAGGAATTGTTATCGACCCAAGGCGCCAGAAAAATAATTACGTTCTTTACTAAACAATAACTTTAGGCAAATAAGCGTGATAACAGTAAAAATGAATACCATCCATTCTGGCATGCTAAAACCCAACTTACTCCATTGCACTTCAGCGCATTCTCCGCTGCCAGATAACACGCTTGTTATCACATCGAAAAGTGGGTTCATTTCGAGCATGAAATCTAAGCCAGGACCACATTCAGGAACCTTGTCGGCGGGAAGATGCTGCAACCAAACTTGGCGGCCTGCGATACCCAAGCCTATTAAAGACGAAAGAGTAGATCCAAGCGCTAAGAGTTTTGAGCCAAGCCTTTTAGGCCTGAAAATAATTCCAAGCAAACAAAAACCAGCTACCCCAACAAGCGCAGCGCGCTGAAACATACACAGAGGGCATGGAGCCAGGCCAAGTGTTTGCTGAAAATAGAAATAGGCGATAGCCAGTAAAGCACTACACCCAATTAAACCTACCCAATACCAACGTGCTGCAATCAACGCTTTTGCTCCAAATGGTTTTTTAACACTGCGAGCAAACCACATGCCCACACCAATTAATGTTCAACTTTTTTAAGCCATGATGTTCGCCAATACCCGTGATTAACGAACGGCCCAAAGCCATCAAATTCAACCCCTGCCCGCAGTATACACCATCAAAAGCGTTTTGAGCCGATCGGGCCACAACTACCATTACTTCAACACTTTCGGAACCTGAATACCGCATATAGGGTCTGCTGCGGGCCAAGAGCCCTCAGCGGTTCAAGAGCCTTCAGCAGATCAAGAGCCCTTAGCAGATCAAGAGACCTCAGCGATTTAAAAGCCTGCAACAATTCAACCGCCAACACCGAGGTTACTGCGCAAGCGGCTTAATTAACCTTTATTTGCAGGCCACTCTACTATGTAGTCTTGAATGTCATTTGGGTCAATTTCTCGCTGGAAGCGCACACGATGCCGAACCGATTGACCATGTTCATGAACCGTTTTCGGGTCGCCGGAATTTAAATGATGCCACTTAGGCAACTCCTCGCCTTCAAGTAATAGACGATAAGCGCAGCTTGGCGGCGCAAATGCCGCCGCTTCTTCGACATTGCCCTTATTCATCGTCACGCAACTTGGCACTCGGGTCGAACGATTAGCGTAATCGGTACAACGACAAGTACCGTCGTCCAACAGGTCACAAGCGACATCAGTAAATACCAACTGCTCTGATTCTTCATCCTGAAGCTGAGTCAGACAACACTTTGCACAACCATCGCAAACACTTTCCCATTCGTCGCTGCTCATTTCAAAAAGCGTTTTTTGTTGCCAGAAAGGCGGTTCGTTTTGCATATTGTCAGTTACGATTTTTGTCCAGATCTCTAATTAATGGCTGTTTGCCAAGCTGTCAGTTTATCATATCTAGAAACACTCGCATGGGCCGGACTGGTAGACGGGCAACAGGCCCACTTGAAGTCAGGGTTTCGCTCGACTAGTCGCTCGAGCAAACCTTTGTGATGACGTTTAAAAATGGTATGTGCAGCAGCACCATTAAAAATAAGTCTATTAATTGTGGTATTTGTTTGAAAAAAAAATTCAAAATCATTCGCCCGCTCAGTATCACGAATAATCGCGCTGTCTAAACTTCCCGGGCGAGCGCAATCATGCAGCACATCCCAGACAGAAACCCCATAAGCTTTGAGTGCTGAACATCTAGCTTCATAGTCGATATCCAGATCGAACTCACACAACTCAGACATAATCCACCAAAAAGTATTCCTAGGGTGCGCATAATATTCTTGATCATCAAGCGAGGCTTGACCAGGCATTGAACCAAGTACTAGCACCGTAGGCTTATTGCCTATAATTGGAGCAAATGCGGGCATAGCGTCAGCACGAAGATAAACACGCGAGTGCAGTTAATGATGCGCTAACTGCACAACCAGTTGAGAAATTTGTGTTTGTAGGTTTTGTGGAAAGCTTGAGATTTTGTTTTCAATCTCATAATAATATTCGTAGAAAGCATCTTCATCTTTCATTTTTTCACATAGACGCAAACGCTCACAATGGTAGCGATCGTCGTTAATTTCATTGTAACGAGCAAAATCTAACAATTCGCGAGCAAAATTAAAATCTTTCTCGTTCAGCAATTTCTCAAAGCGCTCTTCAAAGCTAACATCGTCGTCCTCAATTTGATCAAGCTCTTCTTCGAGCTTTTCGATCTCAAAGTCTAAGGCAGCTTGATCATCGCCCATATCGTCTTCGGCCATACCCAAATAAGGCATGGAATCGAGTACTTCGGAGCTTACGAGGCTTTCCTTAACCACACTGCGAATATCTCTGTTGCGTTCTATCGGGCGGTCTATAGACTCCACCGTTTCATCAATATCAGCATTAGCACTTTGAATAATCGCAGAGCTCACCTCTTGATAAGCGAGCTCGGTTTCGAGATCAATGTCGTTCACCGTACTATACTCTATCGGCTCAGCACCTTCGACGGCAACCGTACGCAACTCAACGCGCTCATTTGAGCCAAATAAATTCAGCGACCGAATTAATACTAGCAAGCGTTCGCGAAACAAATAAGCAAGCACACTGATACTAACTAAAGCCAGCAAGCCCCATTTAAGTGACGAGATCAGATCGGCATTCAACTCTCTGTTTGAGTTAAACTCAGATAAGTTAGCTTGAAGCGGCTCGCTGCCTGTAGTTGGTGAATCTTGCAATACTTGAGGCACCTCGCCAGCGTTAATACCGACCGGATTTTCATTTGCGATGAAGCTGCTAAGTTCTTTTACTTGGCTTTCAAGAAACTCTATTTTCTTATCTTTTCGATCTAATTGCTGAGACATGTTGCTAACAGTCTCTGTAAGAGACGCAATGATCGCTTGGGATTGAGAATCCAGTGCTACGCCATTTTGCTGCCCGTCAGAGTCGATACCTGTCACTTGAAACGAATCAGCCGCTTCTTGATTAACATCACCAGCAGGGGCATCACCGATGACAGCTTCTGTGTCGACTTGGGTATCAACGGTTAAGTCAAACTCTGAATAGGAGTCGTCGGACAGTATCGCTTCGCCGACTAACAAACTGTCGATTTCTGGCTGACTTACTGTTCTCTCAACGCCATTGCGTAACGCTCGTAAATTTTCCTGTGCTTGAGCATTACTAACTGCCGCCACAAAGCTTTGTGGTGGTATCGTTAAAAATACACCCGCCTTTAGGCTGGTAATCGACTTAGATGCGAACGCGTTCGGGTTAGCTTGATATAAAGCCCAAATCATTTGGCTTTTACTTACGCCCATCGCCTCATTGATCCTACGCGCGACTCGCCAAATCGATTGACCGTCAAGCACGGCACCGAACTTCTGTGGAATTCGGCCCGCTTCAGCGGTTTCGTAGGGCCCCATAACACTATCAGATTGCATTGTATCGCTCGATTGAGTGCTTCCGCTAAGCTGACTTGTTACAAAGTTACCTCTCGGAGAGTTTCCTTGCGTAGCATTACTGGGCAATGACGTGCTGCCAACCTGCTCGAGGCCTTTAGCTGGTAAATCCATCAATACTACGAAGTCTTTACTGAATTCGCTATTGTCATCGACAATGTCGAGAGTAAAGCCGACATAAGGCTCATTTATCACAGCGTCTGAGCGAACCAAAATCGAAAGCTGTGAATTTGACCGATCTAGTACAGCGCTAACCTTTACTTGGCCTTCTCCATCAAACTGAGTAGATTCAAATGCAATACTCAAAGAATTTGGATTGGAGACATTAAATACAGGAATTCGAACCGATAACGGCTGACCTATATACGAATCAGCCTGCGCAGCACCCACTCCAATAGCACTCGAATAGGTGCTGTAGGCTAGTGCAAATGCGATGAACACACTACCTAACGCAGCCTTGGAGAATAATAATTTTGGCTTTGCAAAAACTCGAATTATGGAATTGGCATTATGTATAAGCCAAGTAAATACTTCTCGATCAGCAACTAGTTGCATCATGAGCCTCCCCTAAATTTCAATCAATAGTGCGCCATCTAAACTTGTTAGACCGAACCTATTAAAAATAACTTACTACCCCGAACTAGCCAGAATCAATTTAACTCCAAATTGACCCAGCATAGCCTTATAGAAGCGAATGACCTTAGTAAGTTTCTGCTCTTACCCAACAAAAACTAGCATCGCTTCAAATTAGTGCTCTTCCGACTTTCCAAATGCAAAAGTAACAACCAAAACTCGCACTCTCTATCAAATTAGTGTGTCCGAGTATTAGACTTGGATCAATGGGACAAAAGTCTATTTTGGGGTTTTATTCTGCTAAATAAGGCATATAAAGTCGATCGTTACCCTAAACTCTCAAACTAATACTATATTCATAGACGCTAAATCAGCGCTCAAGACTGCTTTGCCCGGTGCTCTAAGATGCTCACTGCCGGGAGAACCTTACCTTCCAAGAACTCCAGGAATGCTCCACCGCCGGTCGAGATATAAGAAATATCGTCAGCAACGCCGTATTTGTCAATAGCAGCTACAGTGTCCCCGCCACCAGCAATTGAAAAAGCACTCGACTCAGCAATCGCATGAGCGAGTGCTTTAGTACCTTCACCAAATTGATCAAACTCGAACACGCCAACAGGGCCGTTCCAAACAATAGTGCCAGCGCCTTTTAATAAGTCTGAGAATTGAGACGCTGTATCTGGCCCAATATCAAAGATCATGTCGTCACTATCTACTGAAGATACCGGTTTTATCTCAGCAGGTGCTGTCTCAGAAAATAGCTTGCCACACACCACGTCAACCGGCACTGGGATATCACCGTCGGTTTGTTGTGCCTTTGCAGTGAGTTCTTTTGCTTGCTCAATCAAATCGCCTTCGAATAACGACTTACCCACTTGATGGCCAGCCGCCGCGATAAAGGTGTTGGCAATGCCTCCACCAACAATCAACTGGTCAACCTTCTCGGATAGCGCCTCTAGTACAGTTAGCTTAGTAGAGACCTTCGATCCACCAACAATTGCCACGATTGGACGCGCTGGCTCGTCCAACGCTTTTGCCAACGCCGATAGTTCATTACTTAATAACGGCCCAGCGCAAGCTAACTCAGCATACTTGGCTACGCCATGAGTCGACGCCTGTGCTCGGTGTGCCGTTCCGAATGCATCCATTACGAATACATCACACAGCTCAGCCATCTTTTTCGCTAAATCGTCGTCATTGGCTTTTTCACCAAGGTTGAATCGAACATTCTCGCAAAGAACTACATCGCCTGCCTCTAGTTCAACGCCATCTAACCATTTAGCTTGCAAACTCACATCTTGGCCAAGCAGCTCGCTGATTCGAACCGCGACTGGCGCGAGCGAATATTGCTCCTCTGTTTGACCTTCAGTTGGACGACCGAGATGAGACATGAGCATCACCTTAGCGCCTTTCTCTAAAGCAAGCTTGACGGTCGGTAATGACGCGCGAATACGCGCATCATTACTTATAACGCCATCTTTAATTGGCACATTTAGATCTTGTCGAATAAGAACTCGCTTACCTGCGAGGTCTAGGTCTTGCATACGAAGAACGTTCATCTAAGTCTCTTTACTAAGGTTAAACATTAATTTGTAGAATTCAAAGCCTTGCGTTAAAGGCCGTTCGCAATTGCAACCACGTTTTCAACAGTGAAGCCGAAATGCTCAAACAGCTGATCGGCTGGTGCAGATTCGCCAAAACTTGTCATACCGACAACGGCTCCTTGCAAACCAACGTACTTGTACCAGTAATCACTAATACCTGCTTCTAAGGCAATACGCTTGGTGACTGAACTTGGTAGTACGCTTTCTTTATACGTTGCATCTTGCGCGTCAAAGTAATCGGTTGATGGCATCGATACAACACGAACCGCGTTGCCCTGCTTAGTTAGCTCTTCGGCAGACTCCATTGCTAGAGCTACTTCTGATCCCGTAGCGATCAAGATTAAATCTGGTGTTGCCTCACAGTCTTTAAGAACATATCCACCTTTCTCGATATTCGCTAGCTGACTCGCATCACGAGCTTGATGTGGTAAGTTTTGGCGAGAGAAAACAAGGCTACTCGGTTTATCATTTGCCTCCACAGCAACCTTCCATGCGACCAAGGATTCTACCGCGTCGCATGGGCGCCACAGCGACATATTCGGAATCAAACGCAGGCTCGCGACATGCTCTACCGGTTGATGCGTTGGACCATCTTCGCCCAGGCCAATCGAATCGTGAGTTAACACGTATACAACAGGTTGCTTCATCAACGCTGACATACGCATACCATTGCGCATGTAATCAGCGAATACCAAGAAGGTACCGCCGTAGGTTTTAAATCCACCATGTAAAGCAATGCCATTAGAGACCGCAGCCATAGCGAATTCTCGCACGCCAAAATACAGGTAGTTGCCTGAAGCATCATCGGCACTGATGCCTTTTGACCCGCCCCAGATTGTGTAATTTGAACCCGCTAGATCAGCCGAACCGCCAATTAGCTCTGGCAATAGAGGGCCTAATTGGTTCAAGGAATTCAAACTTGCTTTACGGGTTGCCAATGTCTGCGCAGCATCATCCGCTGCGGCAACTAATTTGGCTGTTTCCTCAGACCAGTCTGCGGGAAGCTCACCATTCATACGACGCAGAAACTCAGATGCTTGTTCTGGATTGGCCGTTTGATAGGCATCAAAAGTGGCTTGCCACGCTTGTTCTGCGGCTGCGCCTTTATCGCTGCCATCCCATGCTTGCTTGATGCTAGCAGGCACTTCAAACGGTGCTGCGTCCCAACCAAGATTCTCACGCACTAACGCGATTTCATCGGCACCGAGCGGCGCGCCGTGACAGTTTTCAGTACCTTGCTTATTTGGCGAACCTTTACCAATGACAGTCTTACAACAGATTAGCGTCGGCTTTCCTGTCTCTGCCTTTGCCTTAGCGACAGCTGCTTGAAGTGATTCTGCATCGTGGCCGTCTACATCGGCGATAACGTCCCAACCATAGGCTTGGAAACGTGCGGGGGTATCATCGGTAAACCAACCTTCAACCTCACCGTCGATAGAAATCCCATTATCGTCCCAAAACGCGATGAGTTTACCCAAGCCGAGCGTTCCTGCCAAAGAGCAGGCTTCATGGGAAATACCTTCCATCATGCAGCCATCGCCCATGAAAACGTAAGTATTGTGGTCAACAATGGTGTGATCCGAGGTATTGAACTGTGCCGCTAACGTCTTTTCAGCAATCGCCATACCGACGCCATTCGCAATACCTTGACCAAGGGGGCCGGTGGTAGTCTCAACGCCAGGTGTGTATCCATATTCAGGATGGCCAGGTGTTTTTGAGTGAAGCTGGCGAAAGTTCTTCAAATCGTCAGCACTTACGTCATAACCTGAAAGATGCAATAGAGAGTAAATCAACATTGAACCGTGGCCGTTTGACAAGACAAAACGATCACGATTATGCCAGTTTGGATTCTTTGGATTGTGGCTCAAAAAGTCGTTCCAAAGCACTTCGGCAATATCGGCCATTCCCATTGGTGCACCAGGGTGGCCCGAGTTAGCTTGTTGAACGGCATCGGCGCTTAGTACGCGAATTGCGTTAGCGAGTTGTTGGCGATTTGTCGAAGACATGAAGGAAGCTCCTTGAGCATTGAAATATAAATTGGAGAGCGCGCAACACCAATAAGCCAGTGTCGGCGACTGCCCCTAGAACAGGGCGTAATATACCAAATTTGATTCTGCCTGCCTCGAATGACGGCGAAATTATTCGACTTTTTAGAGTTAAGCCTACCCACCTCAAAGCCAGATAGCTTGCAAAGCGTAAATTAAACTCTAAAAATATGGGCGATACGCCAATCCCTTGGCATACGTAGCTTGGAACCTAGGTACATAGACTCAGGAAAAGTTGCATAGACTCAGGGGAAATCCTCGGCTATGCACCCACACACTATCTTAGAAGTATGAGAAAGCCACACCAAGTGCAACCAACTTCGGAATAATAAACTCTGTTTCACCGATTTTAACCGTGGCCTCTACATAGCGTTTGTCCATTTTCTCGGGCAATTCGACAAATTCTAAGTTTGGCTCAACGGTAATGCGCTTGACTTCGCCGTGGCAAAACAAACCAGAATAGGTTTTTCGTGCTGCATTAGGTATCGGATTAAGAACCACCAACAAAGCATCTTTGGCATCATCCGGTTTATCTTTAAGCTTTGCATCATGCAGGCCAGCATACGATAACACCGGTAAACGTTGGTTTCGCCAGTTTACATGGCCCTTCATCCAACTCGCCGGCGCGCTGCTTAGTTGTTCAATGACAGGTTTAGCAACTACCTCAGATACCGATTCGACTGGCAGCAATAGTGGCAGTCCAACCGACGGCAAAATATAACAATCTAATGATTCCGTACTCATAATTTAGGCTTTGCTCTGTTCTTATTTTCTCTGTGATTCACTACGAATCGAGCTCAATGGGCGCATCGAGTTTAAGATGCTGATTAAAAACCTGCACCAAGTTCTCTAACAAGTAAGGCTTACCCAAGAATGCGCTACAACCGAGCTGTGTTGCCTTGTCGATATACTTCTCTGTGGCGCGAGATGAAATCATGATCACTGGAATGTGTTTTAAATCGTCAACCGACTTAACCCATTCGAGCAACTCAAAACCATCCATTCTTGGCATCTCGATATCAAGCAAGATCATATCCGGAGCCTCTTGATTCAATTGAATCTGAGCATCCAAGCCATCTTTCGCCAACACTGAATTAATGCCCAAGCCAGTGATATCACGCTCGGCAGACTTACGCACAGTGAGCGAATCATCGACAACCATTACAGTTGGAATAGCCGTTGAAATGGTTGCATTTTGGTCAGGGATCGAAACAAATGATTCGTAATATGAAATACCTACAAGATCAAGCAACAAGACTACCGAGCCATCGGCTCGAATCGTTGCGCCAGCATAGATTGGGATTCGACCTAAGTGATCGCCGAGGTTTTTCACCACAATCTCTTGAGTATCTAAAAGCTCTTCAACAATAACCGCGATGTTTTGCACACCGGCGTTTACCAGAATCACCGATTGCTTACCGCTTAACATAGCTAGTTTCGAGTCGTAACCAAGATAGTCAGCTAAATCAATCAGAGCATAGCTTTGGCCGCTGACCTCTAAACGAGGTTTTTCGGCTTTCAAATCACCAATCAGATCGTCTGCTTCTACGTTGATAATACGCTCAATTGTACGGGCTGAGATCGCAAAGGTTTCACTGCCCGATTTAACAAACATAGCGCTCGATACCGCAAGAGAGAGAGGCAATCGAATAATAAAGTGTGAACCGATACCTTTGTTCTCAATATCATAAGCAATACTGCCGCTCATTCGGCGCAGAGTCGACTGAACTACGTCCATGCCCACACCTCGTCCAGAAATTTGCGTAAGTTTCGAAGCCGTACTAAAACCACTTTGAGAAATATACATAAGCATATCTTCTGGGTTTAGAGGTTGATCTTCGGTCAAAAGATTATCATCGATTGCCTTAGCACGAATTTTCTCTAGGTCAAGACCTACACCATCGTCACGCACCGAAATCATGATTTCTCGTGCTACTTGACGACACTCTACGGTGATTTTGCCAACGGTTGATTTGCCTGATTTTTTACGATCGGCCGGCAACTCAATGCCGTGGTCTACCGAATTACGCAACATATGCTCAAGCGCAGGGACAACACCATCGAGAATGGTTTTATCCAGTCGCACGTCCGCGCCAATCATTTCTAACTCAACATCTTTTTTGAGCTCACGACCGGTTCTACGCACCACTTGGCGTAGTTGAGCGCCGATACCGCCAAACGATACAAGCCGAACTTGCATAATCTCGTCTTGCAGTTCGCGGTTCAAACGCTCTTGCTTTTGCAGCGACGTTTCAGCCTTATAAACGAAATTACTCAAGCTGTTTTGAATGCCACCGAGCTCATCGAGATTCTCCGCAAGACCACGCGAGAGCTGTTGGAGCTTGGTATATCTATCGAGTTCTAGCGGGTCAAATTCATCACCGCGCTCAGCGCTGATACTTTGATTCGTTCGAGAGGTGATTTTACTATCCGCTTCAATCTCAAGTTCACGCAACTGCGTACTAAAACGTTGCACGTTGTTATAAAGCTCGTCAACAACCGACTTGATTGATACAACGTCCTCTCGCATTTGCGAGCGATTCATACTCGCGTCACCAACGAAGTTAGTCAACGAGTCAAGTGTATCTGTTCGAATTCTCAAGGCCGCTGCTCGATCACGCGCGGCTTGCTCTTGACGATTTAAATCTTTTTGCTCAGCCTCGCTGACTTCAATCGATCCCGGTACGAAAATCGCCGCTTCAACCGTCGAGGCGGATGCCAGTGGATCGGCTTTGTCAGAATCTGAAGCATCACTCGATTTAATCGAGGATTCTTTAGAACCCAACTGTTCCATAAGAGTAGAGATATCGTCAATTGAACCACCACTAGCAAGCTCATTGCCACCGGCGATCATTACATCGAAGCTCTCATCCAACAAAGCCTTGGCTTGTTTGAATTGAGCCGCTTTCGTTACTGAAACGCTGTCAATGTAGGACTGAGTTCGATTAACAAGAGGAGCAATATCGTTCAATACGCCACCACTGTCATCTACCAAAGCTCCCAAAGCTGCACATTGCTCGAGCATCTGCGGGCGCACAGCGTTCCAAGTTTTTGCAGACTTCCAATTCGAACTGACGTCACTAATTTGAGAGGCGATTTGAGTGAGTTCTTCGGTGATATCAATACCGATCAACTCTTCTTCAGCTTGAGCTTCTTGATCAGCCTCTCTCGCAGCCTGAATAATTTCAGCTTTGGCTGCTTCTTGATCCACTTTCGCATCAGCTGCAACACCTAATTGGGCGAGCAAGTCACGAGGAGGAACAAATTGCTGCCTATTCTGATAAGCACTGGAAGCAGAATCGACGGCATCTACAAATAGTTCAAGGGTCTTACGCACATTGCGAAGGTCATCTTCATTACGAATGAAGTTGCTCTCTAAGAAACTTTCTGTGTGATGCGTTAGGTCACCTAAGGCATTCGCTTCGGCCATTAGCGAACTGCCCTTTATAGTATGCAGATGACGCATCACATTGGCCATTGCAGGCGCCATTTCACCTAAACTTGAGAGCTTAGCGACTTCATCATCAAGCTCGTGATGCAAGCCTCGCAGCTCTTCTACAAATATGCCGCGCAACTCAGCACTCAAATCATCTTCATCGCCATCCGCAACTGGCTCTGGCTCTGGCTCTGGCTCTGGCTCTGGCTCTGGCTCTGGCTCTAGCTCTACTTCAGGCTCTAGCTCTACTTCAGGCTCTAGCTCTACTTCAGGCTCTAGCTCTACTTCGGGCTCTAGCTCTACTTCGGGCTCTAGCTCTACTTCGGGCTCTAGCTCTGCTTCAGGCTCTAGCTCTGCTTCAGGCTCTAGCTCTACTTCAGGCTCTAGCTCTGCTTCAGGCTCTAGCTCTACTTCAGGCTCTGGCCCTACTTCAGGCTCTAGCTCTGCTTCAGGCTCTAGCTCTGCTTCAGGCTCTAGCCCTGCTTCACTCAGTTCTACGAGACCTTCAGGTTTAAGTGGCAATACATCTTCAACCAGCAAATTAGTTAGCTCGTCTGGAATCAAACTTTCTTTATCGGAACTTTCTACAAGCTCAGACTCAGGTTCGTCAGTCGGTGACGCTTCGCCAAAGCTTAGGTCAATGTCGCCAAGGTCAATTTCTACAGCCCCCTCGCTTTCTTCCGCTGAAGGCTCTCCGTCCGCTGAAGGCTCTTCTTCCGCTGAAGGCTCTTCTTCCGCTGAAGGCTCTTCTTCCGCTGAAGGCTCTGCCTGCTTGAACGCAGCTAGAGACGACTCAAAACTATTAAGCTCTTCTTCATCAGCTTCAGCTGCTATTTGCGCATCTAAGTCGGTGTCATCTAAAAGATCGTCTATTGGATCTAATCCTTCAAACACAGCCGACACTCGATCTGCGTCCGAATCAGTCTGCTCATCTGACAACTCAATAGGGTTATCGCTCAGTGACTCTTCAATCAGCGAATCATCGAGCGAATCCATTTCCAACGCTCCCCCATCTAATTCGATAGACTCATCGTCGCTCAGATCGAGTTCGATAATGTCGTCGTCACCAAGGCTAAGATCTATATTGCTTATGTCAATCGATTGCTCATCGATATTATCACTTTCAAAAGATAGCTCATCATCGCTAAGTGCTTCGAATTCGGAGACAACACCCTCATCGAGCACGATAATATCTTCGTCTTGTTCGGCGTCAAGAGTATCGCCAGCTTGGAGCTCAATTGCCTGATCTAAGCCTGCCTGAATAGCCTCAAATTCATCGTGCTCCCAATGAAAAAAGGGATAATCATCTAAAGGTCGATCAAAGCCCGCGACACTTTCTTTATGCAGCCGCTGGAATAGTGCTCGCTCATTAGAATTTATCTCGGATTCATTTTCAGCTTTCGTCTGACATAAGTTTTCGGCGCTTGAATAAGCGGCCGCAACTTTATTCATGCCTAGAGTGCGGGAATTGCCTAGTAGTGTATGAATTGCAATGGCGAATGTTTTATCGCCCGCAAAAGAGACCTGCTCTTTTTCAAGCTCTTGCTCAATTTGCTCCAATTTAGTGGCGGCCTCTTGAACAAAGATTTCTCGTGTTTCGGGGTCAGTCACTAACGATCGCGCGACAGCTTTAGCTTCGAGCTCGCTATCAGGGTCTTCATAATCACTTTTATCAGACGAGTCTTTCGATTGATGCTCAGCAATTTGCTCATTTATCAAATCTTCAGCAGCTTCAGCCGCTTCTTCGTCTAATGGTTCACCGAGCTCTTCGCCGAGTTCTTCATTTGTCAGATCGAGCACAGAATCTTCTTCTAGCAGCATTTCGCTAGCAAATTCGATGATACTGCTCTCGGAGTTCATTTCCAGAATATCAGCCAATTCTTCGTCACTAGCCGGGACATAAAGATCTTCGCTAGTCGCTTCAGTCTGCTCAGGCTCAATGTCTTCTAGCTCGAGCTCACTAAATTCCATAGACATAGAACTGGACTCAAGCTCTTCGCCGTCAACCTCAACTCCAGGTAATTCATCAGAGATAATTTCCGAGGCAATTTCTATTTCCTCGACTTCAAACCCCTCAAGTTCAAGCTCGCCTACATCCAAAGAAGTTTCTGTAGAATCATCATCACTCAGCGACAATTCTTCAAAACCATCAGAGGTATCAGTGTCGTCTAGCAACACTTGAGGCTCTTCTATCACTATTTCATCGCTAAGCTCCATGTCAGCCTCAACAGCAGGCTCTTCAGGAATGTCGATACTTTCTAACTCTTCTTCGACTTCCAGCTCAACGACTGGCTCAATGTCTTGCTGCTCAGGCTCACCAACATCATCAGCACCAATTTCTTCGACACTCGACTCGTCAACAGTGACCTCTTCAACTGGCTCAGGCTCATCAGTAGAATTAACACGCTCAGCTTTTGCGCCCCATTCGGCGGTATCAATGAGATGCTGGTTAGAATAACGATCATCTAATTGAGTTTGAAATTCATCTAGAGCATCTCTAGAGAACGCCAGCGTGCCGGTGCTTAACGGCTTTTCTGTATCTAAAACGTAGTTAAAGAGAGACTCACTAAGCCACGCAACTTCGGCAACATCTTCTAGGCCAACCATGCGTGCACTGCCTTTTAGAGTGTGAAATGCACGGCGCAGCTCTCTAATAGCACTTCGGTCATTAAGGTCGGCTTTACAGATCTCGTATTGAATATTTGCTTCACCCAGAACCTCAACGCTTTCTTCGAGGAATACTTCGAAAATAGCGTCATCAACCGCAGGCGCTTCTTTTTGATCATTTGCCGCTAAACGAGCGATTTCAGTAGAAGATAAGTTCTCATTCGCCTGCTCAGTTTCTTGAATTTCTTCAACCACGTCATCGCCCAACTCGGCGATATCCATATCATCATGAAAGCGAACGCTTGCGTCACTTTCGTCCGATTCGATTGCTGATTTCTTATAAGCTAACTCGGCATCTTGTTCAATTTCTTCTTGCGTTTGCTCTGTACCATACAAGGTAATAATTTGTTCGGTAATTGCAGCCATATTGTTCTGCAAATTACTCGTAATGTTATCGGTCAAAAACGCCGGTTCTTGGGAAATAACATCGACTAACCGGTCTTGCTCCTTAACTAAATCCTCAACACTTGCAAGCTTTGTTTTCTTAGCAAGAATGGTTAGGTCACGTAGGCTAGACTTTAGATTGGTGAACAATTCAAAATCAGATTGATTGGTTAACCAAGAAAATAAGGAGTCAGACGCAACATCGAGCAAGTCTTCAACATCATCACGAGAGACCGTTTTACCGATCGCAACCTCGAGATCGGTAATACTGCGATCCAGTAGATAATCCATTCCGGTTCGGTTGTTTTGAAGACCTTTTACATATTCTTCCATGGTGCCGATCGAAATAGCCAATGCCTCGTTCAATTCTGGGCTTGGCTCGACTTCACCGCTCTCCAGAGCAATGAACTGTTCTTCAGCCATCTTCAATAGAAGACCTACTTTTTGCTCACCAAGTACCTGTAAGGCGCCGCGAACTTGACGGATCTTTCCATCAATACCTGTCAAAATTTCAGTCTTACTCGGTTCAGCACCGAACTCTTCTAACTTGGCCTCGATATCTTTAAGATTTTCTTCAACTTCACTGCCAACCACGTCAAGCAGAGCCTGACGTTCACTGCCAGACAAGTGCGCGCCGTCCATAGCGTCGGTGAGTTCTTCTTGGTTGTTGATCGCGCTTAGCGCTTGGCGCTTTAGCTGGCCGTTTTGCAACCAATTAATATCCACGTCTTGTGGATTATTTACACTGTTCTCAACAAACATTAAGGCCGACGCAAGATGAAAACCCGTGTCTTCATCACGCTGAACCAAACCACGACGCATCCCACGAATTACCTCGCTCGCCTGCGCGGAAATTTCATACACAATGCCTGCATTCTGCTTTTCAGTTGCCTCTTCAAGCACTTCCATTTGCGCTAATATGTCCACCAAACCACTGCTATCAGTTTGTTCGGTTTCAAAATAGTTTGTTACCAACTTGCGAATCACACTAAGAGGCAAATCGCCTTCGTCGCGTAGCCTCGTCAAATTCGTTTCAAGTTCAATAAAGTCAACGGCGTCTTCATCTAGCTGAAGTGACGGAAAGTGTTCGTAAAGTTTAAACGCGTCAACAATCTCGTCCATGCGCTCGGTGCGCTTTTCGCCAACACCTGTGTAGAACAACATAATTTTGATTAGCTCATCAGCCGGATCACGCACCAATGCTGATTCACCACTAACTTCTAGATCACGAAAACGATCATCTATCTGACGAAAAATTCGGCTATGAACAAGCTTGTTACCAAGATCATTATGCTTAACGTAGTCGGCATAAGCAGAGGCAACCCACCATAAACGTGCCACGGTACCAAAGGTGCTCATTTGCAACAGTTTGTCGATCACCATCGACATTTTGTCGATGGCTGTGTCGTCATTGTCGCGTAGCCATTGCAGCAAGAAGGTTTGAAAGTAAACCCGTAGCGCTTTCGCACGTTCTTTATAGACTTTGTCCTTAAGGCTTTTACTTGAATCGACCTCCGGAAAAACCTCAATCATTGGCGAAAACAATGAAGAAATTTCTATGCCTTTTAGTCCTCGAGATGAGCGAATTTGGTTAATCAGCTCGACAACATCCGTCGGATTTTCAGGCAGGCCATTTTCAATACGTGCGAAGGTCGCCTTCAGCGCCGTGAAAGAACTATCAAGTAGCACAACAAAACTCGACTTGCCGATAGAACTATCTTCGGAAGTGAAGTCTTCAACCAACAACTCGCTCTCCATCATTAATGAAGAAAGCGCTTTCATTTCAAGCATCTGTAGCGAGCCGACGACTTGGTGAAGATGATTACTCAAATCATAGAGATTCTCTTTATCATCACTCGTGACAAATTTTTGTAGCTCAGTGCTAGCGTTGTCGAGTGTTAGCTCAACCTCGCCCTTAACCCATTTGAAGGTTTCAATGTCTATATTAGAATAGATTGACATATCCGGTCTCGGTGCTCGTTCGTTTTAGAGTCTTATAGTCTTTCGATCTAGTCATTCGCTAAGCTCATAAGATGTTGCTCACAAACATAGCTCACGCACGATTTCAGATTTACTAACTGCGGCCTAACTATTAGGTAGTTTGAATCGCGAGACCGAGGTTTCTAGGTCTTTCGCGAGTTCTAATAGTTTTGCGATCGAGTTAGCGGACTCTTGGGCTTTACGTGACGTATCAGTTGACGAATCACTTACCAAGGCTACTTTTTCAGATACCTTGATTACCGTTTCGGCTTGCTCGTTTGAGTCTTTCGAAATACCTTCTACCAGGGCTGATAAACGCTGCGACACACTTTCAATATCCGACAGTGCGTTACCCGCGGAGTCAGCAACTTTGGTACCAGAGACCACTTGTTGCGTTGCTTTCTCCATCGATAATACTGCGTCGTTTGTATCGTTTTGAATCGTAGTTACTAGCTCGGCAATTTTCTTCGTTGCTTCAGTTGAACGTTCCGCTAGGCTTTGTACCTCATCCGATACTACCGCAAAGCCTCGACCAGCTTCACCAGCCATCGACGCCTGAATCGCTGCGTTCAGCGATAAAATATTTGTTTGCTCAGCAATGTCATCAATCAGCGCAACGATGTCTCCAATACGCTGAGATGATTCACCCAGTCGCTTAATACGTTTTGACGTATCTTGGATTTGCTCGCGCATATTTTCCATGCCTTCAATAGTGTCACGTACCGCTTGCGCACCCTGCGCCGCAGCGTGCAGTGATTCCGTTGCCATTGTTGACGAGCTGTTCGCTTGCTCTGACATCTCTCGCATACCAGTTGACACTTTCTGCATCAGATCCGCAGCCTCGGAAATTTGATCCGCCTGCGAGATATTTGATTGCGATACAGACTGAGCGTTTGATACCGCTTGCTCTGACTCATTCGCCACCTCGATTGACGCCCGGTTAATCTGGGATACCAGGTCGCGCATCTCAATTACCGCAAAGTTTACCGAGTCAGCAATCGCACCGGTAATTTGGTCGGTTACCTCAGCTTCTACTGTCAAGTCACCATCAGCCAGCGCGCTCATTTCATCAAGAAGTTTTAAAATTGATTCCTGTTGATCAGCTAGCGTTTCTTCTAAGCCAGCATCATGTTGTACCAGCTCGCGGGTTTGAGCTTGGCTATATCGCCATAAGCTAAATGCGCCTAACAAGGCAAAAATCAGCGGCAGTATCGTTACTAAGTTAGTTACCAATTTCAAAATACCGCCTTGGTTACTGGCAGCTTGAATTTGCTCAGATAATGTTACCCCTTGACTGCGCATTTGGCCTAATGCTGTTCGAGCTTCGCTAACCGCTGAGGCACGATCACCAATTTCCAGTACGCGTGCTTCTAGGTCTGAATATTGCGCTCGAAGTGGCTCCGCCGAGGTTCCAACAATTTCCGCAGAATTACTTACGATGCGGCTCAAAGTTTCTTGCAAACGTACCATCAGGCCGTTTTGCTCACTTGCCAATCGGGCCAAATCACTCTCAGAAGTAAAGTAACTACGATTAGAGCCATTCAAGCGACTCAAAATACCGTTTAGATTTGAAGCTTCTGACGTCAAAAATAGATACTTATCTTTCGACGCACCTGATGCCTTATTACGGCCCTCTTTCGCAACTGCCTCTACAAATACAACCGAATCACCTACCGCTCGACTCAAACGCCCATTGATTGCTGCGAGCTTATCCTTCACCTCGGTTACTTCTTGTTGATTAGCCAAGAATTGCTCTGAAGCAGCTTTATAGTTGGCCCATAGTTGAGCAACTTGCTGATCCTTAGGGCCATTAGAAAAGATAGTATTGGCGAGTTTGGCGCTGAATCCACCAGCATTAGTCAAACGATTAATCGATGACTCAGCATCCGCGATGGCGCGATTTACAGGCTCAAAGCGACCGTTTTCAGTCATTGCCTGGGTCGCGGCCAAACTGGACAAATTTACCTTTGAAATTGCGTCAACACTGTGGTCAGCACGCTGCTTTTGTTCACTCACGGCAGGTCCGAGCAATGACGCGGATAATAATGCGAGTGCAAACGCGGCCAGGGTCATGAATAGCCAAAGCTTTTCATTGCCACCACCGCTGCTTGAGGCTGCTGTGTCTTCTTGAGCTACGGGTTCGGGCTCGAAGGCCTCGAGGTCGTCCAAGTCATCTAGGTTAGCGAGATCGGCCTCATCGTAAAGATCCTGTAGATCGTCTGCGCCAACGTCGCCTAGATCAACCACATTATCTTCGAAGTCTTGTTTCGGGTCACTCATTTTTCCACCTATTCCACTTATACTTTAATCAATACCGTTCTCTTAATTTGACGGCCTGTTCTATTTATCTGAATGCGCTACATGCCTGCCACACATTCGCCAGTAAGCACCAATAACCTTGCTTACTGAACCTCTCTGAATTGCTCTGAAGCGAGCAAACTACCTACATTCAAACGAAACCAGTCCTGCCCATCTGCATGGAAACCAGTATCTACATATGAACTCAGACCATCGAGCAACTCTTGCTTTTGATCTAAGTTTTCAAATTCTTGTGCGCCTTCAAAATAACGAAAGCCGATCACTCGATTCACCAATAGTGCGCTCTGCTGTCCAGCATCATTCAGCAGCAGCAGATGCCCTCTAGATGCTTGCGTAGCACGTCCATAGCCGGCAAACAGACTTAAATCGGTGACCGAATACAATACGCCTTTTGAGTTAATCAAACCACGCATCCAGCTCTTTGTTTGAGGCACTACCATCAGGCTGTCACAGGTTGACACCTCTTTAACATCTTGCGCATCACAATAAAAATTCACACCGTTAACCACATAAGCGATGTTTTTTACGCCTGCAGACTGGGTTGAGTAGGTTAAACCCTGCTCGGCCAGCGCAAGCGCCTCACTGCGAATGGTGCGGAGTAATTCGAAAGGTGCGTTTTCTGTCATTATTCTGTGCTTTCGTTTGAGAACGGTTTAAGTCAATGCGCTGACAAGTACTGGACCAGTTAGCTAGAGCCGAGCAAAGCACGCAGCTTAGTCAATAAAAGCTTAGGATTTGCAGGCTTAACCAAATAATCTGTTGCGCCTTGACGTTCAGCCCAAACGCGGTCTGTCTCTTGTGACTTTGAACTGAGCATCAATACAGGTATATCGGCTGTCTCTAGCTGGCGCGAGATAGCTCGGGTCGCCTGAAAACCATTCATTTCAGGCATGACCACATCCATCAAGATGCAATCTGGCTTGACCTCTTTAGCGGCTTCAATACCGTCTTTACCTGACGGCGCGTAGACAACTTTGTAGCCGCCATGGTCAAGAATGTTCTTAACGTATAAAAAATCGGTTTTTGAGTCGTCGACGACTAGTACAGTTTTAGTAGACATAGATTTTTATAGGGTCTTAAATTAATTCAAACAATGTTTTTTGGTTCGAAGGTTTCGCAGCCTCAATTTGCAAAATAACAGGATCACTAGACGTATCGATTAATAGCTTCTAGCAACTCGCTTTTAGTAAATGGCTTATTAATATGCTGCTCTGAGCCGGCCACGCGCCCACGCGCACGATCAAATAAACTATCTTTACTCGAAAGCATTATCACTGGCGTGTTACGAAAATAGCTGTTGTTTTTAATTAGCTTACACGTTTGATAGCCATCTAAACGCGGCATCATAATATCAACAAAGATAATGTCTGGCCGGGTATCAGTTATTACTGACATCGCCTCAAAGCCATTGGTCGCGGTGAACACCTCATAACCCTCTTTTTTAAGAATGGTCTCGGCAGTCATGCGAATTGTTTTACTGTCATCTATCACCATTACGCGACATTCGGACGCAGGCTTGGTGTTAGCAGCAGGTTGAGTAGTATTTTCCGACATATTTATTATTTCTGTGGGGCCTTCTGGGTACAACTTATCAAGAGCCAACTCGACAAATCAGTAAAAATCTAAGCAAGATTGCTAACTTATCGGTTTAAATTATTGTTATTCATATCGTTTGACCTGTCTAACATACATCATTGATCTTTTTTTGTTAATCGAAAAGTATCATTTATTGGCCAAGTTACCGAAATTCTGTTTATTCAACAAATTTGAATACTTTTACTTATAATGACGCACACGCCGCCAAACTCTTGATATTGAAACAACAAACGCCTTTGCGCTGATATGAGACCCTAGAATTGAATTTAACGTTAACATTGCATCCAAGCTTATGACTTGGAAGGTTTACATACTTCGCTGTGCAGACGATTCGCTCTATACCGGCATTACAACCGATATTTGCCGACGTTTGGACGAACACAATGCAGACAACAAAAAGGGAGCGCGCTATACCCGTGTGAGGCGCCCAGTAAAGCTAGTCTATCAAGAGGAATGTCAAAATAGAGCTGAAGCGAGCTCTAGAGAGTACCAGCTAAAAAAGCTTCCTCGTAACGAGAAATTAAAACTTGTGTCAATTAACACCACCTCATGAGCAAGCGAAAACTAAACCGACGTCAAGAATGGCGTGCTGAAAAAATTCAGCAAGAGCGCCAGGAACGCTCGCAAAAGAAGGAGCGCGATCTCAGTAGGCAAGCACAATCCGGCGAACTCAGCAGCGAGCAACACGGCCTAATTATTTGCAGATACAGCAAGCACTTTGAAGTTGAAGCACTCGAAGGCGACGATCAAGGCCAAATCCATCGGTGTGTTTCACGCAATAACTTAGGCACACTTGTAGCCGGAGATAAAGTAGTTTGGCGTGCAGGTGCCGAAAAAACCGGTGTAATAGAAAGCCGCTTAGAGCGCAACTCGATCCTTGAACGCCCAGATAATTTTGGTAACCTAAAAGCCGTAGCAGCGAACATCAATCAAATGCTGATAGTAATTGCTTGCGAACCCGAACCCCAACCGAATTTGATTGACCGCTATCTAGTCGCCGCCGAGTTAATGAATATCCGCCCGGTGTTAGTGCTCAACAAAGCAGACTTAATAAATCAGGATAATGCCGAGGCCTTGGAGATACTGCTAGATCGATACAATCAGCTTGGGTATCAAACTTGTAAGATTATCAGCTCAAGACATCAAGAGGCTCAACTTGGGAGCCTGCCCGAGTTAATTGATCAACGAACAAGCATCGTCGTGGGCCAATCAGGCGTAGGAAAATCGTCATTCATAAACACCCTATTGCCAAGTGCGATGCTCGAAGTGGGCGAGCTATCCCAATCATCAGGTGAAGGCACACATACCACGACTAAGGCCAAACTATTCCATTTACCTTGCGGCGGACAATTAATCGACTCGCCAGGCATTCGCGATTTTAGCTTGTGGCACATCGACATTGAGCAACTCCAACACGGTTTTGTAGAAATCGCCAAATTGCTAGGAAACTGCAAATTCAGAAACTGTCAGCACGAGCAAGAACCCGGCTGCGCTGTTTTGGCAGCCGTCGAAAGCGGCGAGATCGGCAAACAGCGCTTTAGTAGCTACGAGCGCACCAAAGAAGCCATCATCGAGCAACAGAAGCGCTAGTCAATGCGAAAGATCGCCTCCAATTTAGGCACTTAGCCTAAAACGATAATCGCCGCTTTGCAGCCACAATTCATCGAATTCATCACCAGCGGCATCCATGGCCTCGCTTACCCACTGAAAGTAAACGCTTCGATTTAATCGAGCCCAAAGATCATAGCGCACATTGACATACGGCAACCATTGGCCTTGATATTCACGCAACGTAACAGGATGCTGATCACCAACGATGATTTGCTCATGCGTATTAGTAACCGCGACCCAGGTGCCATCTATCCTCTCCATTTGATGAATCAAAAACGGCGTATCAACGACTTCTATCGCAAGCTTTTCAGCCGGAGTCACCAGAAAGTATTGACCATCTTCAAACCACAGAATACTTGCGAACAAGCCCACTAACTTATCGCGTAAAATCGGCTCGCCTTCGTGAAACCAAAAACCGTTACCGTCGATTCTAATGTCGATGGTACCAACGTTGCTAGGTTTCCATAAATGCACTGGAGGCTGTTGTTTTGCGCTAATTTGCTCAGCGATTTCGTCAAGTCTTGTCATGCGAAGCAGTATACCGAAAGTAAGCGAGCTTGCCAGTGACGAGCTGGCATGGCAGTCTTAATTCAACCCAACAATCGCTCAAATCATGTACTCACTACACCCGCAACTCGCCGCTGATACCGAACTCATTGGCCGACTACCTCTAAGTGACGTGTTACTAATGAACAATGCGGAACTGCCTTGGGTAATCTTAGTGCCGCGCATAGAAGGCGCACTAGAATGGCACGCTCTTAGAGAAGACCATCGAGCTCAACTACATCACGAGTCAATTCTTATTAGCAAAACATTAATGGAACGGTTTAATGGCGACAAATTAAATGTCGGCGCGATCGGAAACATGGTGCCACAACTTCATGTGCACCATGTGGTGAGATACAAAACCGACAGCGTATGGCCAAAACCTGTGTGGGGCAATATTGTCGACCAGCCATATTCAGCCGAGGTTTTAGAAAAAATGCTATCGCACTTACGCAAAGTACTAACCAAAATCAGCAAAACGTTCAGAGTTGACTAATCGCGCTTATGCTTTGAATAACATGAAAACATTGAGTCACAACTCTAGCGCCAGCGAATAACACAGCCAAGAGCGCTAGCGAATAACTCAACCAGAGCACACTCAACATCGCTAACTTTTAATCAACCAAACTGGTTCTGCCGAGCTCCTCACAAGGCATGGAGAGGAGCTACTTCATACCAATGCTTTGTGCACGATAACTATTCTGGGAATACATGGCATAAAAACCTAATACGGCAAGCCGGTGCAGGGCTAAGAAACAGTCCGCGCATTATCCGCGGACCTAAACCTAAAAAACACGTAGAAACACCTAGCAACAATTTATGCTCGATAACCGCAACGTTTAAGGCTTCACACACAGAAGCTTGATATGAATTCTAATTGGCAAAGTTGTAAACCAAGCTCACACTTGAAATAGTATCTGTCTCGTCAAAACCATCCGCTGGATCAGTATTGTGGCGAATTACAATTCCGGCTTTCAGAGCAAATTTTTCGTTCATCGACACCAAAATGGCTGCCTCGTTCTCGACATATGTATTATCAGAGCCAATATCGGCCTTAAACGTGTCAATAAATTGGGTATTTGGCGTTAATTGATTTCGATAATCGGAACGCAATACAAATGTCGCACCACTCAAGTCGTCGCCTTCAAGCTCGCTGCCATCATCGAGCAAAAACAGCTCAGATGTATCACGATATCCGACACCAACACCGACCTCCCAGGCCACTGGCTCGCTTTCAATCACCTTATAGCCATAACCCAGCGACGCACCAACTTGCTCAGTAAAACCATCAAAGTCATCATCTAAGTAAGACAAATTTAAGAAGATATTGCTACGCTCAGACAATTCACGCTTTAACGTGTAATCGGCAGACAAGCTATCGGCAGAATCGATGTTATTGTTTGATGCTTTTAATGCAGCTAGGTCAAAGTGATTACTCCAGACCTCGCCTTCGTTCGAAAATTTCAAGCCAATATTGATATTTTCACTGTCTGTATTGCCACTCGCCTTAACTAGCCCAGCTTCACCTTGACCCTTCCAGCCTTCCGCAAACGCAGCGTTAGAGATACATAGGCCAACAGCAAGAGTTAATAGTTTTGATTTCATTTTTTTCTCATTTGGTTCTGAAATTAGGGGCCGATTATTGCAGGGCGAGCGAAGCATTCAAGAGCAAGTAACAGATGTTAACAACAATCAAATCAGCAGATAGCTAATATGGACACCTATAGGGTCGTATTTATCACTTTGCCTAGAGATTGAGGCAATAAACCAAAAATAGTCGACAATTTCCATTGATTAATGATAATAATGATAATAATATAAATATTGAAACCCTACTCTGGACAACGTACATGAACAACAAAGAATATTACTCAACGGTCGAAGCAGCCAAACTACTCGGGGTATCCGTGCGCACGGTACAACTTTGGGTTGAAAACGGTTCGCTCGAGGCTTGGAAGACCGCTGGTGGACACCGAAGAATCGTATCTTCTTCCGTAGACGATTACATCTCTGCGCAGAATATTGATACCGAGCAGCGCAATGCACACAAAACAATATTGGTTGTAGAAGACAACCCTACTGTCTCGAAATTTTACGAGGCCGCAATCAACTCATGGAAACTACCTATTGATGTTATTGTTAAAAACGATGGGTTTGAAGGTTTGGTCGAGATAGGCCGAAAGGTTCCAGACCTCGTCATATCAGATGTTTACATGCCAGGCATGGACGGCTTGCAAATGATTCGCTCTATGTACAAATCAAACCTACTCAACAGTGAGCAAATAATTATTATTAGCGGACTTACCGATGAAAGCATACAGGATCGAGGCGGCATTCCCGCTGGTGTCGATTCGTTTTCAAAGCCGGTAGATATAGAACAGTTAAAGCACGCCGTTATTAATAAATTATCACTTGAGAAAATTGCGGAGAGCCAGGCATCATGAAAGGAATAATACTGTCCGAGTTCGTAGAGTTTATTGAACAAGCTCTTGGTGAAGATACCGCTCAGAAGATAATTGACGAGAGCGGCGTTGAATCTGACGGCGCTTACTCAAGGGTTGGCCTCTATGATTATCAAGAACTCATTCAATTACTGACACAAGCTGTAAGTGAAACTAAAACCGATGCCTCTGTGTTGCTAGAGAAGTTTTCTGATCATCTTTTCATGGTGTTCAAACGAGATTACAGCCTCTTTTTCGACGGAGTTTCTTCAGCCGCTGAGATGCTAAAACAGATTGATGACCACATCCATGTAGAAGTTCAAAAACTGTACCCTGATGCCGAATTACCTTCGTTCAACTACACGCAACAAGGCAAGGTTTTAACTTTAGATTATACCTCTCCGCGCCCATTAGCGGCGGTGGCTCATGCGCTTGTAGGAGCGTGCCTCAAGTTCTTCGGAAACAACGAAGTATTAGTCAGCAGCGATATCGCTGACGATCAAAAATCAGCAAGTTTCACCATCCACCTTGAGGCCGGCACGTAACGCACGGCATTGCTATGGGGGGTGATTTAGAAAAAAAACTGAGCCTTGCTCAAGCGCGGTGCAAACGACTTAAAAGCGCGCGCGCTCAAGCTGAAAGCCTCCTCGAACAAAAGTCAAGAGAGCTCTTTGAAGCCAATCAAACGCTAGAAGCCACCCAACAGAAGCTCGAAGAAGATATCAAGCAAGCAACCTATGAGCTCAGTGTAACCAACAAACGATTACAAAACTCTCTCAATGAACGCTCGGCATTTATTGGCCAAATGAGCCATGAAGTTCGCACACCGCTTAACGCGATCATCGGCTTGTCTGAAATACTACTTACGACCAAGCTTGATGAAGCTCAAAGCGACTATATAGATACTATCAATAGCGGCGCTCGTTCATTGATAGTGCTTCTGAACGACATGCTCGATATAACCAAAATCGAAGCTGGCCGCGTAGACATCAACCCACAGCCTGAAAACACCCATCGCATTCATAAAAACATCATTGCGATGTTTGCTCTAGAAGCGAAGGAAAAAGGGTTAAAGCTTGACTTCAGAATTGACCAGACCGTACCAACACGCATTTCGATTGATAAGGGTCGCTACAAGCAAATCATCAACAACCTAATTTCAAACGCACTAAAGAATACCGAACGAGGCGGCGTATTAATCAATATTTCCTATGATAGCGACGTAATCTCAGAAGGCATGGGAATACTCAAAGTCAAAGTCGTCGATACCGGCGTAGGTATCGCCGAAGATCAGATTGAACGAATCTTTAATGCCTATGAACAAATCGGTCGACCCAACCAAGGGGTCGGCTTAGGCTTAGCTATTTGCCAGCAACTAAGCGAATTGATGATGGGTAAAATCAGCTGCGAGAGCAAGGTGGGACGGGGTAGCATTTTCGAACTGACCCTACCCGTGTTGGCACTTCAAGATTCCAACTCAGACATCAAACCCAGGCTCAGCTCACCTACAGCCGCGCTTCCATCTCTAGAGATTCTTATTGCTGAAGATAATCCGACCAATCAAAAAGTAATAACTGCTCAGTTATCTCAATTAGGCCAGCGGGCCGACATCACCAACAACGGGGCCGAAGCTCTCGAAAAACTTAAAGTCAACGATTACGACGTTGTGATCTTAGACATCCTAATGCCGGTAATGAATGGAGAAGAAACGATTAAATCAATACGCTCGTCAGATCCGGGAATTTCTCAGCAATATTGCATAGCGCTTACAGCGTCAAGTTATCAAGACCAGCAAGAACGTCTGCTCGGGCTTGGCTTCGATGCTTTTCTAAGCAAACCGCTCAGTTTAGATCAACTGATTGAGGCATTAAACGACGTTCCCAAGACCCCTCGAGTTCAAGCAAGTTTTGGGGGAAAATTCATGGAGCAAATTAGTGTTACCGAAGAAGCTAAATTCTCCTCATTTGACTTCAACTATCTTAAAACACAATTTGGCGATGCTCACCTCAGTATTTTTCAAGAAATCGCTCCAACGTTTTTAGAGCATGCTTATCGCGAACTCGATCAACTTCTTGCAACCCACACTCAAGGTCAGTATGAAAAAGTTAAGCGAATTTGTCATTCAATGAAGGGCGCAGCAAGCAGCATAGGCCTAAATCATCTCGCCAATACTCTACTCCAAATTGAAAGCAAGGCAGGGACAGAAGAGGTTGGGAGTTTAGTCTCCGATGTTGAAACTATAATGAGTGATTTGAAACCGGTCATTCACGCCGAGCTCGATAAAGTGAAAAGGGCCCAGTAGCGTCATGTTAAAGAGGTTCGACAATATTAAAAATTTTTTCGCGCAGAAAAATAGCGAAAGTGTTTTTCTCAAAAATCTTGGCTGGCTAGGAGTTAGCGAGGCCTTTGTTCGGGTTACCCGTTTAGTTACCGCCATTATTTTGGCTAGATTCATGGACCCATTGCTATTTGGGTTAGCCGCACTTGTACTCACAATTAATGAACTCGTTCGAGTTTTTAATAGAAATGGCATCGGCGCAAAAATTGTTCAATGTTCAGATGACGAGTTGGCGACCATATGTAACACCGCCTACAGGCTAAATTTTATTTTCTGCATTTGCTTATTCGTAATTCAATGCGCTGTAGCCTACCCTCTTGCCGAGTTCTATGATTCCCCAAAGCTAGTTCCGATGCTACAGGTGCTGTCTATAACCTATCTGCTCATGCCCTTTGGGATGGTACAAGCCTCTTTGATTCAGCGAGAACAACGCTTAAAAACTGCAGCGATGATCGATGGCGGACAAGTCGGCATTGATAACATTATTACTTCTTTGCTGGCAATTGCTGGTTTCGGAGCCTGGGCCATAGTGCTCCCCAAATTTTTAACGTCACCGATCTGGGTGCTTGGTTATCGACGAGCAATATACTGGCGACCCAACGGGCCTTTTTTAACCTTCGGTTTGTGGCGAGACGTATTAGAGTTTGGCCGTTACTACCTCAGTATAGAAGTCTTAAAAACCGCTCGTTTAAACCTAGACAACATGATCATTGGACGACTGCTTGGCATGGAAGCGTTAGGTCTTTATTATTTTGCGCGCAATGCAGGTTTAGGCTTCAGCCTCACTTTGATTAACGCCATCAATTCGGCGCTCTACCCAAATCTATGCGAAGTTAAAAATGATCAGAACGAACTTAAAAGGCGCTTCACAAAAAATTTAAAACACATCGCGTTGATCGCGTTGCCGCTAATTACATTACAAGCAAGCTTGGCATTTATATACGTACCAATCGTTTTTGGAGAACAGTGGGTTGAAGCCGTGCCAATCTTAACCCTACTTTGCCTATCTGCGCTTCCTAGGCCATTGGCTGAAAGCGCCTCTGCTCTGGTGCTAGCGACAGGCAAGATATCGATCGATTTTAACTGGAATGTGATGATGACCGCTTTGTTCGTCGCATCTGTTTACGCCGCTTCTCAGTTCAGTCTTTTCATCGTTGCCAGCGCGGTCTTAGTTATCTATGCAATTACTCACCCACTTTATTTAGCGTACGCATGGAGGCGCATATTCAATGAAAGAGAAAGCTATGCGTGATCATCGACCAGAAAGCCTAAGGGAGAAAACCAAATGACCAATATGAAAAACACTGATCGTTCGGACTCTGATCTTTCGGACAAGGAACCACTCGTTAGTGTGGTCATTCCTGTTTACAATGTTGAGCAGTATATTGAAGAAGCACTCAAGTCGGTGCTCAGCCAGTCCTATACCAATCTCGAAATCATAATTGTTGATGACGAAAGCCCTGATCAGTCAATAGAACTCATAAAGAACACTTTTGACGACTCGAGAATTCAAATTATTGAACAAAAAAATCGAGGTCTAGCGGGCGCGCGAAACACAGGAATTCGCCATGCAAAAGGCGAGTATGTGGCCTTTTTGGATTCTGATGATCATTGGCAAAACAGCAAACTAGAGAAACACCTTGCGTTCATGGTACAACACCCTGAATACGGCGTAAGCTTTTGCTCTTCGATGTTTATTGATGAACAAAATCGGCCGCTTGGACGCCTCCAGCAACCAAAGAAAAAGTACGACTACAGAGCAAGCGACATCTTCTGTCGCAATCCAATAGGCAACGGTTCAGTGCCTGTTATACGCAAAAAAATTCTTGATCAGATAGAGTTTAAAAGTGACGACAAAGACCACACTCAATATTTTGATGAATCGCTCAAACAATCGGAGGACATTGATTGCTGGACGCGAATTGCCATTCTAACAGGCACTAAATTTCACTACATAGACGAACCACTAACCAACTATCGCCTCAATAGCGGGGGCCTGTCCGCTGACGTCGACAAACAATTTGAAACTTGGTCAGCATTGCTCGAAAAGCTAGAAGGCTATGCCCCTCTTTTTGCCAAGGAATACGGACCAATCGCTAAAGCCTTTCAATATCGATACCTAGCACGACGTTGTGTGTTTCAAGCCCAAGGCGCGCCCGCTATCAAGCTCATGTGGCGAGCACTTAAAACAAGACCTCTAGCACTGTGCTATGAGCCGGTAAAAACGATCGAGACATTGCTAGCGTCGTTAGCACTGAGCATTATGCCCACCTCAATGCAGAAGAAACTGCTCGAAAGATTTATTTAGCGAGTGAACATATAATCACAGGCGCTTTTTTAAAAATGAGACGTGAAAATTCAGAGCTCATCTTGAAAAAACAGAAACCTATTTTATTGTCCTTTAAAAATACTTTTAAACTGAAACATATACTCCATCCTTAGATTCTTTAACCAGAATCATGAAGTCAATATAAAGAGAAACGATCTGCTGGTTTTCGTTGACCCCCCAAAAAGCCGGGTAAGCGCCATCACCAAAACCACTAGGTGAAATCACACAGTCATTATGCTCCACCATTGAAACTAACTTAGCCTGCCCGGAAAGACACCATTCGCTAAACAATTTTTCCTTATCAATTCGACTTAGCCCCAGAAAGCTTTGAACATCGAAGATGGCAAGGTTAGCAGCGTCAACGCCATAGACACCATTACCGCTTGGCGTGTTAGCTGCATACCACTTTACAGCGATTTCTTTTTCACTAAGCCGTACCTTTATCCCTGCAACTCGTTCGTGGATTTTAACAACTTCTACTGAGTAATCTCCTGGTTCGACTTTCCGATGCAACGGTTCAAATTCGTATACGTCGTACCCAAAGTCCATGATTCCAATAACACCTGAGTTGATTTTCAGCCTCCCGATTTCCATCACCTCAGTAGCCCCTTCAGCAAAACTAGGAATTACTACACTTCTATTGTTCTGAAAAAGCGTGTTTTCGTTGAGATCTAAGTTGGGCTGACAATCGACAAAGTCTAAAGTGTGCGTACTTAGAGCCAGTAAGTTGGCATGCTTATCTCTGTCTATGACAGAATCTTTTGGAGGGTATAATAATGTGAACACTGAGGATATTAGCCAGTTTCCATCCTGACCTTTCAAAAGCTCATAAACATGGTAATCAGTAAACCCAATAGCACCATCTTGTTTCTCAGTGAAAATTTGAGCGTAATTACCTTTCACGTCACATTCAGTAATTTTTTCACACTTTGGATCAAATTCTGGGTCAGACCCAAATGAACCTTTCGAGTCTGACCCTCGACCATCTACGAAGTGATCGCGATCTACCTCTGACACAAGACTCCACCAATACTCAAAATCTACGTCTTTGCCCATTTTCCTTTGCGCTGTAGACCACTGCTTATGCCAGTGCAAAATAAAAGCGTTCACTCTCTGTTGAGGGGAATGCGCTCGCTTTTTCCTGAAAAAATCCCGTATCTTTCTCATAGCTAAAATCAGCCCTCATGACCGCCCAACGGCCTGTCATCCAATGGCGTTGCAAATAGCCTTGAATGTCAGAAAACTATTGACGGAAAACATAAAACAAAGGTCATGAGTATATTACAGGCTATGCGAAACTTTATCGAACCTTGGGCCTCGAGCCACCGAATTAGCCACCAACCTTATTTGCAATTGCCGCAACCCTAACCCTCAAAGACCAATACAGCCATCGCTTGAAGAGAACTCGCGCCCTAATATCTCGTACAAATTTGTTGGCTCTGACTAGGTCACCCGCACCTAGGTTTCTCCTCACTAGATCAAGCAAATGCGTAGCGATGTATTTTTTGATCGATTCATCCAGCTCAGGATCAACTAGGCCTTCATCTAGCAAAGCTTGCAAATGCAGGCTGTACGGCATCTCATCACTCGGAAGAACTGTTTGCATTAGCGAATTGCTAGTATTTTCAAAATAGTTTGCACAAACCAAAGTGCTTATAGCAACCTGATACTGCAAGGCAATTCTCGACCAAACAGCTTGATCTTCACCCATATTTTGGCCTTCTGGAAAACCGCCGCATTCGCTAAGTGCAGCCTTTCTGATACAGACACTTGACGATGTAACGGGTAGATCGCCATGTGCTGCCGAATAAAAAAAGTCAGACAATAACTGGCGTGGATTTTTCGGATTCAAACCAACAAATCGAGCATCTTTCGTGACTCCCGTGCCCGCGTCGATGAAACGATAGCCTGTGGCGTACATGGCGGCCTCAGGATAGAGATTAAGTAATTGAGCTATCTCGCTCAAAAAACTAGATTCGTAGGTATCGTCAGCATCCAAAAAGGCGATCAAGTCCGAGCTCGATAACTCTACCCCTTTGTTCCTTGCCGCCGACACTCCAGCATTTTGTTGCGAGTGAACAATTATTTTTTGTGCTGAGTATTCTTTCTGAAGCTGTTGAGCCACTTTGAGTGAGCCATCGGTTGACCCATCGTCGATAATAATCACTTCATAATAATTGTCTGAATATCCGTCTTGATCTATGACTGATTGAACTGCCCTACGCAGCTCGTTCTGCTTGTTATACAACGGAATTACAACTGAAAATTTCATACTCTACTCCTGAACTAAGAGATGGATTGAGGGCTTAACGGCGCACTCACGTTTGAACTCGAGCATTCTTCTGATTTTAGTCTCAGCTGTGCCAATAGGTTGCCCTTATAGGTATCAATATCTCTAAGCTCACTTCGCAAGCCTACACCAATCATCAACCAAGCCGGCCATGTCATGTAGGCAAGCGCTTCAACATTCTCACTCAATGAAAAGAACCAAACAATTAGACACATTCCAAGCCCTAACCGTGAACTCACCTGATACTGAGCCTTCACCAATAAAACGCAGCTAGTAATCGCAAACGGAATTAAAAAGCTCAAGAAACCCACCATGCCTTTAACGAAAAGCAATCCATACCAATTATGATGCGATCCAATAGGCATAAACTCCACTAGATGACTACCACTCTCTACAACGCCATGACCGAACCAATAAGCCTCTGATTGCCAACGGTAAACAGCGATATTACCCAGCGCCTCCCTTACTCGAGTTGAGTCAGCACGCGCACCTTTGATATCACTTACCAAGTCGGTCAATGCGTACAAAATAGGCTCGTAAAATACCACTAAAACTAGAAACGAAATACAGGCGCAAATCATCACCCAAGGCCGAGTTAGGCGAGAAAGACCCCACACCCCAATCGGAACTAAAAGCATCACGATCATGCCCATACGAGAAGCAGCCATCGCGATCATCAAGGCATTTCCAAGCAGGCCGATCACACGCCATTTTTCATTTTTTTCGAACCAGGCACATAAAAAATAGAGGTTGGCGACCAAGCCGACCGCCGGAGCCCATGGTGCAAAGAAACGCCAACGCGGAGATCCGTTTCCTGGGTCTATTTCGTATAATATGACGGTAAAAAACTCGTCGCCTGCTCCTCCCAATACTTTTAGTGGGGACACATACAAAAAGTCCGGCAAGCCCAACACATACGCGGCCACTAAAAAGGGGGTGATAAGTAAGGCGATCAAACCGATCACGCAGGCTGCTCGACACACCAACTGGTATCTAATATTAAGGCAGTAGCCAAGCACTACAAACACACTCAGCAGTGCCCAGCCTTTAGCCCAACCAATCGTCGACTTAATAACCTTACCTAGGCCTAAGTCGAAATTCATATGACCTGCGATCAAAGAAAGCTCCAACATTAATGCGCAGGCTATCCAAACCCAAACTACCCAATACGAGTTCTGCGCATTTGCCAACGGCTGGTTCATCGACCAACGAAGAACAATTGCTCCTAACAATGCCCAACCCACAATAGGCGCTATTAAGTACAGTGCGCCTATTAGGTAAAACAAAAATGTATAAGTAATAGATTTACTAATGACCGACTCTTCAAAATTTAGCCTGCCAAACTCTGACCAACGCGCAGAGCGATCAATCTGATTTAGTATCGCTCTCATTAAGAGTCCCCCCCAAGCTCTTGCTCAGCGTCTGACGAGCTCGAAAGAATCAGTTTTCGAATGGTCGCCAACGTCATCGCTAGACAAAGCAATCCATAGATTACGATCCCTGCTAAAATCATTAACTTACTCTTTAAACGATCTCTCTTAACAGTCGCGCCTGGCAATGTAAGAAGCTGTGTTAACGGGTACGTCGCGTAGATATCCAACCTACTTGTATCTAACTTCGCTAAGGCCGAACTAAATATAGCTTCAGCTATTTGATGCACTCTCTGAAGGTCAGACAAAGTAGCCGAATCCTGAGCATGGTTTTTCACTCGTTCTAGGTATTGCTCGCGGCTTATCTTCATAGCATCACGCTTGGCAATCAAAGCCTGCTGGTCCACCAATAGAGAGTTAACTGTTTTTATTAACTCTGAATTACTTACCGAAATCAGTCCATAGAGTTTAGAGTCGCTCAACCGCTCTAAACTTGGAACACCCTGAAGTAAAAGCCGCGTTTCGGACACGAGATTTTTTCGCTCTTTTTCCAACACTTTTCTATTTGGGTTTTCAGACCCATAAATAGACTTCGCCGCAGCCAACTCAGCATGCTTTTTACTAAGCGCATCCAATGTAGCCGGAAGCAGCGGATTCGCTTGCAATGTTAGCAAGGCGTTAGCCTGCTCGCCTGAGATATCCAGTTGGGTAAGCGCTGCTGACAATTTGGCGCCAAGAGACTTAATTTCGATCTCCACACCAGTTTGATCAACACGCAACTGCTCTGTGTCGTCAGTCCAGCGAGTAAATTGATTGTCAGAAAAGAACGACGTCTTTATTTGATAGTCAACAATATCCTGTCTCGCTTGTTGCAAGCGCACTTTCGCTTGCTCAAGGTTTAGCTCTATGCCGTCAAAATTGCGTTCAATTTCGTTACGACGAAGCTCATCTAGCACTTTGTGGAATGTGTCGTTGTAGAGCTTAGCTCGCAAAATAAGATCGTCTTTCGATGCACCCACCAAAGTGAATTTCATTGCTGGCGTTTGGTCTATCAGCTGAATTCTCGGCTTACTAAATGCATTTGCTTCTACGCCGTATTCGCTCGCGGCACTGCTAATAACCGCATCGCTCAACGCAATTTCTTTATAAGTATTTTTTGGGCTTATAGACACACTACCATACGCATTGCCGCCACTACTCCGAGCCTCTCCTATATTATCAAGATTGATAGTTGATGCTCTTTCGGTACCCGGCAACAACATCACCCAAGAAGTTTTATAGCTCGGCGACTCCAATATCAGGTAAAGGCCAAGTAATGCAACAACGATCACACCAAGTAGCGCGAGCTTAAATTTCAGAACACCAATAGCTAGACGCAAGTAACTAAAGAAAAGAGGCCAGTTCATAGAAGCCTCCCAAGCAAAATGGGGCTTATAACTTCGCTAATACCACGAGCTACATCTCTAAAGTTGGTAAAACGAGAGTCGTAACAGGCAACACCATCATTTGGAATCATGTAGGGGTTTACCAGGCTATTACTGCTATTGGCGAGCAGCTGGTTTATTGATCGACGAACCACCAGCTGTTTCTTGCCTCCGAAATTACGTGTCACCATTACAATGCTTCGTGACGCATTTGCCTGGTGCGTTCCGCCTATGCAATTGGCAGAAATAGCGGCATCGAGCAAGGACGACCCGTAAGGTAAGCGCGTTGAATCCGAGCCAACCGCTGACTGAGCATTGCTAAGTGCCGGCGCAGTTAGGTTTGACATAAACACCCGCAAACCCGGCGGTGTGATTTCAGTCGGGCGAATCAGCGATGTATTTACCTCACCGGTTGAAAACACCACCAATTGATCTCCATCGATTAAGGTCGGCATTCTCACATAGCCACTACCGTTAACTAAACTGGAAAGAGATATAGTTAGAACGCGGTTATCCCTCACCACAACTATATTGGACAAGTCAGCATCCGGCCGCACACCGCCAGCAGCCATAATCGCCGACGCCAAACTTCGCCCCGCTGAGTACGCTCCCGAGCTCCGCGCAATTTGCTCTTCTGCCTTTAACGCTGGCCTCTGGTTAATCGAGACCCTACCAGGGTTATACACGGCGCCATACACAGAAACACTAATGGGAGCCAAACTTACAACACTCAAGTCAACCCGCACAGTCTCTCTGTGAAACCACTTTAAACGCACCAACTCATCTTCAATACTTTCTTTCAAAGTCTTTCGCGTATGCCGACTGGTTTCTAAAGACTGACCAAAAGGCAAGTCCAGCTCACCTTCTGACGTTACTTGATACAAACCGTCGTACTCGGCCATACCCCCAATCTTGATTTGGAGAGTGTCACCCCGAGCGAGCCGAGTTTGATACAACGCCTCCGAATCAGCTCCATCAAAACCGCTCATGGAGCCTAAGCGAGAATGATCGAACGCTGACGGTGTAGATAAAATTTGTCGCTTGAAAAATTCACCATCATCTTGTTCGTTGCTGTCGAGGTTTTTAGGCACAACCGCGCAACCACTTAAGAGCACCAATAAGGAGACCAAGAAGAGTGATTTTAATAATATTGAAAGTCTGAGCATTTTTGCCTCTCACCGTTCGCGATAGCCTTAATTCCATCGCGATTAACTAAGTATGAAAATCAATATATCACATAAGTATCATTTTTATCATTAAAATAATCGAAATAACTATCATTTTTATCAAATTAACATTAGATCTATTAAATACAATAACTTATTGTCCAAAAAAGTCACAAATTCAACTAATAAACAGATAGATCTAAGAATTTTAATGATAATAATGAAAATAATATTTGACTTAATCTATCAGAATGATCATATTAGCGACATAGGGTTTCAAATTTATCAATTAAAGAGGGGCAATTATGAGACTAATAATTGGAATGACAATGTTGGCAGTGCTTTTACCTAAATTCGCGGTGAAGTGCCTAATAGGCTTATATAGACACAAAAAGATGTCGATCTATACCCGAACTTATTCAGGGCAAAATTTCGAAAAAATTGAGCATCGCACGATTACAATCGCAAATAGAGCACTTAGCGATATCGATACATGGCTGCTCTATATTCAGCGTAAAGTCGACTTAGTCGGGCCACACCCGATGGACTTTGACTCGGCTCTTCGAGTCGACAAAGAGGCAGATCAACGTCACCGCATTCGTCCCGGCATTATCTCTCCTGCACAGGTCAAACAGCTCTCAGGCATCGCTCACTCTAGCGAAACAGAGCTTGCTAATGACTTTGTAAAAAACGATTCTCAGCTGCGTCGCACTCAAGTACTCGCAATTTGGGCGTTACAGAAACTGTTCGGCACACGCAACCAGCGACTCTATTACCCCCCTGTGTTCAAATTGATGGGTGTAACAATAGCCAACCTTACGATGAAATCAGCCGTCGCAAAAATTGTTAATGGCTTAGGAGATTCACGTACAGTCGCTACTATACGCAAATACGCATTCGTGAACGCCGACTGTGTAAATAAGGTACGCTCGCAGCAACGATATAAGAGTACCCTAAACCAGTTTGATGCTGTTTTTGCTGATGGTATCGGCATCAAGCTCGCCGCTCGCTGGCAGGGTTTGGGCGTATCTGAAAACGTTAACGGCACCGATATGTTTCCACTGCTGTGTAGAGAGCTAGAAACGCAAAACAGGAGCATCTACCTTCTAGGCGGTACTCTCCCAGTAGTAAAGCGAGTAGCCTCAAAACTAAATCAAGAGTACCCAAACCTCAAGGTCGCAGGGGTTAGCGACGGTTATCAACACAAGGAGAACCCAGCAGTCTTGCATCAACTGATCAACCAAAGCCAAGCCGATTTACTTCTTGTTGCCATGGGCGCACCACAACAAGAGCAGTGGATTCTCGACAACCAAGAACACATAAACGTAAGCGCAGCGATAGGAGTCGGCGGCTTGTTTGACTTTTACTCTGAAAAGGTTTCGCGCGCGCCTGAATGGGTTCGAGAACTCTCACTCGAGTGGGTATGGCGCCTAGCGGCTCAACCTCTCGATAAGGGCAAACGATACCTTATCGGAAACCCAGTCTTTCTTTTTTATGCAGCTATGGCTGCTAGAAAAGCAAAACGAAAAACAAATGTAAGTAGTACGCCAAACGTAAGCAGGGGCTAGACATGACTAAATCTAAGATTAATCTTCCGTTTCGAGTCAAATTTTACAAACTCATATGGCGAGCTCGCTTCGCGATAACACCGCTGACTAAACGAATGTTAGACATAAGTGTTTCACTCATTGCCCTCATTATTCTTAGCCCAATTTTGCTAGTGGTAGCGGCCCTCATTAAACTTGAGTCGAAAGGCGCTGTTATTTTTAAGCAAAATAGAATTGGATTAAATGGTGTGCCGTTTACCATGTTTAAACTCAGGTCAATGAGTTGCGACGCAGAGCAACAACGTAAAAATCTCGAACAATCGAATGAAACCGCGAATGGGGTAATTTTTAAAATTAAACAAGACCCACGAATCACCCGTGTTGGGCGCATCATAAGAAAAACATCGATTGATGAGCTTCCTCAATTATTCAACGTAATAAAGGGAGATATGTCGCTCGTAGGCCCTCGCCCACCGCTGCCGGATGAAGTGTCTCAATACTCTCGCGCCGACCGTCTGCGCTTAGCCGTTACACCCGGTATAACGTGTATTTGGCAGATCTCTGGGCGTTCAGACATTCCATTTAAGCAACAGGTAAAACTCGACATTCAATACATCGAAAAGCAAAACCTATGGTTCGACCTATGGGTGCTACTCAAAACTGTACCTGCGGTACTGAAGGCTCGTGGAGCTTACTAAAAATTCAAATCGGAGACCTACAATGAAACACCAAGAAACAAAAAAACCGGCTGTAATCATCCTCGCTGATGCACCACTTAGCTCCAACCTTGAAACCATTTTTGGCAAGCAAGACTTATCATCGCTAATGATCGCGGGTTACAGCGTTATCGAACACATCTTGATGGAGCTTCAAGACCTACAGATAGAAGACTGCATAGTCCTCTCTCGCCGGAGCGCGAGTGACGTTCAGGCATTGATTGGGGACACGAGGCGCTGGGGAATGAATATTTCCGCAATGAACTATTCTTTAAGTAAAGAACAAGTGCTTCGAGAGTATAAATCGTTGAGCCAACCGAACGGTCTGCTAATTATCGAAGCTGATAGACTTCGAAGTCGATGCATCGGCGACTTTTTGAGTAAATCTACAGATTCAAGTTACAGTTTGCTTGAAGCAAAAAGCATGAACGAAAGTCTCGGGGTAACGCTGCTCAAAGCAAACGACTCCGATTTCATCATCAACACCATGCCGGTCGAAATGGACGATATCGTTTTAAGCCCTTTACGCACATCGCGAGATTTCCATAAAGCGAACTTCGACGTGGTAGTCAATAATTTCCCTGGCTTGGAGCCAAGTGTTCAAATCAACACCACTATTGGCGAGCGCCAGCACTGGGCCTCAAGAGTACAAACACGAGCAATAACCAAGAACAGAAATAGCATGATCTCGAAGCATTGCATGGTTGGCAAAGGCGCATCTCTGGATTCCGTAATACTAAACCAGGATGTCTATGTAGCGCGCAATGCGAACCTTAGCAACACAATAGTTATGCCAGATGCAATCATCTCTGCAGAGAGGCCAATCGCGAATGCAATTATTAATGGCGATATGGTCTATCAAGTATAACTAAGGTTGAGAGCGGTAATTTTGAAGGTGACACAAAAACGCGAAACTGTTCAGACACTATTTGCGAAAATGGGTAGGAACTCTAAATACCGCTTGGCGTGCTGCTCCTCAACTAATACTGTATCTAGTAGTTTGTCGCCCATAGAACCACTTCACCCGAAGTGCTAACGCGTTTTGCAGCACCTTGAGCCGCTTCAAATGTTCCTGTCAGAGTTAGTGGGCCTAAGTCAGGAGTATCACAGGTGAAATCAGTTGTGGTAGTAATATTTCCTGAAACCATAGAGTCATTAAACACACCGTCAAACAACAATTCTCCTCGACACCTACCAACTATAGAATTACTTCTTACACCCCTGATACTAATCGTAAAAAGACCTGACGGAATACTAAACTCTCCATCTGGACCAATTGCCGAAGTTCCAGAAAATTCTGCGAATGCGATTCGCACTTGCTGCTGGCCTGCAACACCGCCTCGAACTTCTATCGATATACTGCCGCCAACATCATCACTAGAGACAATGTTCTCCCCTGAGCTGGTAAGTGTCGTAGTGCCGTCATAAAAGCCTACTGGGAAAAATGTCAAAGGTGGTGCTACTGGCGCAACCGGGCCGCCCGAGCTTGTACTGCCACCACCACAAGCCCCAACGGATAGAACTATGCAAGAGAAAAAAGCTAATTTGAAAAAGTTATTCAGTGAAGCGGTTACAAGATTTAACATTATCAGCATCCTTTGATTGTTGTTTTTAACTAAATTAGTCGTTTGACGAGTTAATTGTATGCCATGACAATTAAGCGCTTTTGCGCGGGTCAAAATTACTGGTCGAATTCTGCGTTACTTGATTAGCATTGTAAATAACTTTTTATAGCTTTATCTTTGCGACGCCGTTTAGCCTAAGCAATTTTTGCTGGATATTTAAGCAGCAAACCATCGGGCGTCAAATGCGACCCTCTTTCCAATGCTTCCCTTTGTTGGTTCTTCCTACTATTTTATCTTATGCTTTTGCATTTTCTTATATAAGGTGGAGCGCCCAAGCCCCATCGCTTTTGCGGTCTGCATAATGTTGCCATTATGCTTATCGTACTGATAGGTAATAAGCAGATGATCAAGCTTTTCACTGGTTTCGTTAAATGTATAGGTGCCTTCACTGTATTTGGTGAAAATGCTAACCAATTGATCGTAGGCTGTTTTTTCATTTTGCTTGGTAGAAACGCTATGGGTAGTATTTAACCTATATTTGTGTTCTCCGTACACGACTAATGCTAGGCAAAATGTGCTGCTGTATGGATACACCATAAGAACATTGATTTCTATTCCATATCGCAGTAGCACGACCACAAACATTAAACTAAAAATATGTACCGCATAGGCTAAGAGAAGCAATGTAGAACGTCCTCGATGCACTTCATAGCGTAGTTTCAGCCAATCTTGTGCCAATATAAATACGGCAGCGATGGAAGCTAGAAAACCGTGAACTAACGCCACCCAGTAGTTATCGCCCTCAACGGTAGTCAGCGTGAACGAGAATGGTATAAAACCCTTCACAATTTCATCTGTAAGCAATGACAGCACTGCTATACAGAAAGCCGTTAACCATAAACCGTTTTCGATTTGATGAACTAGATCACTTACCTTAGCAGATGAAACTTTTATCGCGTAACTAAAAAACACGCTCCCATGAAATGCGAGTAGTGCATAAAACAAACGCCCCAATAGCTTAACCGTGAAAGTATCATTGTGCCCTATGAGAATAATAGACAGCTGGGTGATATTTAATGCAGTGAATAACGCAATTAGAGCAAATAAAAAACGAGTTTTTAGCTTAGCTTTTCTGACGTACACCAATAAAAAGATTGAGAAGAAAATCGCAAGGAAGTATGAAGCAATTAGGATCAGTGGTGTCATTTTTCAAATATTTAAATAGCCAGATAACAAGCTTCTAGACCTTGTTCCGCATTTACCGGCAACGTCATTTCATTAATTAGAGGTATTCTACGAAAGTTACACCAAGTTCTACGTTGGCGACACTAGTTTTACAGACCATAGGCCGATAAATTACTCGTCACAAGCTAATTGACTTAAATCAGCGTGGTTACACGATCATCAAGAAACATCAGCCCACCCAAAAGAGGTATGGGCTGATATTAGAGAAGAGTTAAGTTAGCAATACCAAATATGAATTACCCATTATCCACCGATATGCATGTCGATTAATACTCACGGGGAGTGTGTGGATAGCTGGGCTTTCATATAAAAAAGTGGTTTCGGCTAGAAGGTTTATTCTCCGAGATCATGAAAATAGAACATGGAATCGACGACACGGATGTCAACTTTCAGGCGGCAGCGATCGTAATCCAATTCTCTTATCTTGAATGACACTGCCAACCTTGAATTTTTTCTAACCAGACTTCTAAATCTCCGAGCAAAGAGACGACCAACTTTTAACACCACAGTCGCATGAGCAGCTTAACATTTTTTGTTTTTCGGCTACCACCTCATCGCAAGGCTTGCTCCAAAGCGTTTTGCCTGCATTAGGCTGGGTGGCTACCTGTTTTTGCTGCCCTGCTATCATTTGCTGTCCTACAATCAATAGACGCCAAGTAGGACCAGTATAGACAAACCAGCCAGCAGTAAGTCTCAACATACTTTATTGATGCACCTTTGATTGATACACCTTTGCCTAAACCCAGTGCGAGTGTCAAAACATATTTGTTCTCTATTGATTAAGGCATTAATAGTCATGCACGAGGGTGTGATATTGCGATCGAGCCGAGCCCAAATTCATGCACTTCTTCCTCAGCGCCTATCGAGCCTTATGCTCTTGCCTATTGCACTCCACTAAATAAAATGAGAACCTAAAACCTCGAAGGATTGAAAAACACTCGGAGAGACAAGGATGACACTCCCAAGAAAGTCACTCATATCACTCAGTGACACACCTTATTATCATTGCGTATCACGTTGTGTTCGGCGCGCCTACCTTTGCGGCCATGATCGCTATACTCAAAAAAGCTTTGAGCATCGTCGCCAGTGGCTAGAGGTAAAACTGTTAACGCTTGCAGATATCTTTGCCATTAAGCTTTGTGCCTACGCGGTAATGAGTAATCATTATCATGTGGTACTTCACGTTAGGCTCGACCTCGCCAATCAATGGAGTGAGCATGAAGTTGTGATGCGCTGGCATCAACTGTTCAACGGAACATTCATCTCTCAACAATACCTGAACGGTGAACATCTGAATCAAGCACAGTGGCGCGTTCTTCGCGCTGATATCAAAAAATGGAGGTCGAGACTGTGCGATATCTCTTGGTACATGCGCATTGTCAATGAAAGCATCGCGCGACAAGCCAACAAAGAAGACAATTGCAGTGGTCGGTTTTGGGAAGGCCGCTTCAAAAGCCAAGCCTTGCTTGATGAGCGCGCGCTGTTATCGTGCATGGCCTATGTAGACTTAAATCCCATTCGAGCCCTTATGGCGGCTACACCTGAACAGTCGGCCCATACTTCGATTAGAAAGCGAATCTATGACACAGTAAATCAACGCGGCTTAGAGCCATTCGTCGGGGTTAAGCAAGACTCCATCGGCATTCCTTATCGACTCAAAGACTATATCGAGCTAGTAGATTGGACAGGCAGAATCGTACGGGATGACAAGCGCGGTCACATCCAGCAATCGCTGCCTAAAATTCTCGATAGGCTTAGTCTTGATCAAGCTAGCTGGAAAGAACTCACCACTCAATTTGAAGAACACTTTCAGTCTTGGGTTAGCTCTGAGCACATTAACAAAGCACTTAGCATATCACTGAATAACGTGCCACCCGCCTTAGTGCATTCCCGCGAATAGCCTAATAGTCACCTTGGCCTGACTTATCGCCCTACGGCGAGGGAAGCCTGTGCGCGTGTATTTAACATATTAGTGGTTATGCGCAGATACCTCGAGGGAAACGAATCAAACTAGAACGAAAAGAACTTCGAATGAAACTCAACTCGCTTTGAAAATCAAAGCGAGAGAGGAATGTTCTTTTTGGCTCTTTCAGAGAGTGGGTGTCCATTGTTGTTTGCCCTCCATTGTTGTTTGCCCTCTGGCCATCTAGCCCGTTCAATGATCCTGAAGCCGTTTGATAACCACTTCTAGCAGCAGTGAATGAAATTAAACCGCTAGGCACCCCACTAATTTGATACACGCCGTTTTGATCTGTAGTAGCAAGGAAGTCACTGCCATTGACAGTTGCGGTAATAGTGGAACCTTCTAATAAATTACCCGACACAGAGTCTTTCACACTGCCGAAGAGCGTAACAGAACTCGGAATAACTTCAGTTAACGCGGGGGAGAAGGTAAGCGTTTGGTTTTCTGCAATACTTGCAGCGCTTGTTGCTGATTGAAACCCATCAATCGATGCAACTACTGTAACAACACCAATAGGAACGTTAGCTATCAGATAACTGCCTTGCGCATCAGTGGTCGCTGACAAGCTAGCCTGATCATTAACGGTAACAACAACACCAAGCAACGGCGCTCCGCTTTGACTATTCGTTACATTCCCACTGACAATACCGTTAGTAATTGGCTCCTCAATTACTGGAGTCGGTTGCAGTGCTGGAGAGAAATTTATGTTTGCACCATCGAGCGCATTCAAAGAACCCGAAACCGTTTGATAATCTTCCAGAGTTGCTGAGTATGAAATCGGACCACTAGGAACATCAACTATCTGATATGAACCGCTCAGATCTGTCGTGGAAACAAAGTCACTTCCGTTCACCGTAACGGTAACCGTACTACCTTCTAAAAGGTCTCCAGAAACTGCGTCTTTTACACTACCAAAGACTGTGGCCGTGCTCGGTACTATTTCAGATAACTCAGGGGAGAATATCAACGTTTGATTGGATGATATGTTTGCGCCACCGCTTAACGATTGATAGCCATCTAGCGATGCTTCTGTGGTAATAGGCCCTTCAGAAACATTTGTAATGAGATAGTTACCCTGAGAATCGGTGGTAGCAGACAAACCAGTTTGATTATTAACGATAATCAATACACCGGCTAAAGGTTCGCCATTAATGCTTGCTGAAACGTTACCTCTAACCGTTCCTGTAGTCACCGGATCACCAGTATCAGGATCTTCAGCTAACTTAGTAAGTATCACGTCATTCAGGGTTTGCTGGTCGCCATCGGCTAATGTGGTTTGCAACATTGCCTTGCCGTAACTATCTAACACGAATGCCAATTGATATGAACCGGCCAGATCAATTGACAAGGTAAACCGCCCATCACTACCAGTCGATACACCGGTATCTCCAGAGCCAGTTAATTGAACATTTACAGACGGGAGAGGGAGTCCAGAATCACCATCTAGCACACGACCAGATATTGAAATTGCATCATTGGCAGGTTCATTTGCAATCTCAATAAGTCTACTTATTAACCCGGTTAGATAAACGTCATTCTCGTAGCTTCCATTGGCAAGCTGCTGTGAAATTAATGTATCTATAGATGTTTGATAAGCCGACCTGTCGACATTTCTTTCGAGTAAAGCGATTAGGACAAGCGCGCTAGCTTCTGTGGTGGCCCATAGGTTAGTTACACTGTCTATTTGAGTTTCGAGAAAGGCTTGCGCGCTATCAAGTGATGCATTCAAATTCAACTCATTTCGATACATCCAAAGAGAGTTCATTGCATAAGCGGTGAGCTCGACACTAGGTTCACCAAGTATAGGAAATGACCAACTTCCGTCAGCTTGTTGCTGATTTAGAAGATACTGAATAGTCTGGCCATCCGCAGGCACTCCAACTGAACCCAAAGCCCTGAGTGAGAAGGCTGTACTTAAAATACTTGGAGGAACATCCGCATAATCACCATATCCACCACGCGCGCTTCTTCGGGATAAGAGCTCTTGAACATCTTGATCTAACTCAAGGCTCGCAGAGGCTTTTAATAAGATGCGTCTGCTAAGCGACTCTGTTGAAAGGGTTGTTGCATCGCTATCATTTAGGAAGGCCGACGCTCTAGCAATATTAGCGGAGAATCTTGAATCGACACTATTCGATAGCGCTTGCGCTGCTTCGTACGTAGACTGATCGGCATTGGCAACATCAGATTCTAGATATACAGAACCATTAACGCCTTGTTGATCCGATAGCCAATTCAATGCTTCTGATTGTTCAGCAATAGCGAAGTTTGATACTGCCAATAAGAGCATTACAGCAAAACCAATATATTTTTTCATCCAACCCTACCTGTGGAATTAAGATAAACGCTTAATTTAAATTGCATGCGCGTTCACGATAAGGTGTAGATATGTGCCGACATCCTTATCAAATTACATGGCGCACCTTAACACAATTAGAATTGAATTAGATCAGACCAAAGGCAGAACATGCTTCGGATTCATTAGACGTTGGTCTGTAGCGGGTTCGCGGGATAGAAACAACTACCATAATGCCTTCCTGCGTTATATGCTAAATCGCGCAGGTCATTAAGCTCAAAGCCATATCCTTAATACGATTCAGCCTACTCTTCATAAACAGACACTGCATACTCATGCCATACATGAACGCCACTAGACCGTTTTTTCTTCTTTTTACGATGATCGTATAATAGCCCTACTCTATCTGGATGAATTGCTGAAAATAGCGCTGCGGCTATACTGCAAGGCTTGGTCCCTATCGGCGCGACAAACATCTTAGAGCCATCTGAAATAGAGCTAAAAGTATCTTCGAGCGCCTCCAAAGCCGAATCAGGATCATTTGCTGCACAATAGGACACTTGAAACTCTCTCAACCTGTCTAAGTGAGGAACCATAGAGTTTAACTCCCAACCTGACTGAAATGCAGGCACACCGACTACAAGCTTCAAATCCTTGTCGGACAACATTTGGTGATCTTCGAGAGCCCTCTCTAAACGGTTAGATTCATAACCAAGGAAAAAGACCCCAGCTTCGACCTCTTGACTACTTAAATCAGTAATCGCCCTAGGTATTGGCAAGAAGCCCGCGTTCTTCTCTGACAAGGCAAATGAGTCTTGAGCAGGCCCATTTCTCGTATAGTCTTTTGGCTCAAGATATATAATTTTAAACTCAGTTCTGCCAATATCCAAAGCAGCCTGAACTGAGTAAAAAAGCTCAACAAACCCCAGCGTCGTCGAATCTAAGACGATATAGTGTTCTGAAAAAATGTCACTGAAAATTTCGGTGGCTCTTTCCGCATTGATGCGCTCACCATCAACCATTAACTCCATAGTTTCGTGATCATATAAAACATAGCACCTTCTTACGACTTTGCTACTTTCTATCGATGTGGATTCGTCCCCTCTATCATCCACGGAATATCCCAAAACCAGCACACTTGAAGGTGGAAAATTGAGCTGATGCGAGCCCTCAAGTCTTTCGTCCCGGACTGTAATCTTCATGATCGCCTACCACAGTTCCGATTGTTGGCTTTTGTGCTTTTCAGTAACAACTATTTGAGAGAAGAAACCATTATATTCATCTTCAGTTCCAGAAGATAAAGTTCGAAAATTCTCGACAGAAAGCTGAATCTTTCTTTTCCTTCGATAGCTTATCTGAAAGTATGGCGCGTAAATAGGATTTAGAAGATAGTCCACAATGTCGCGCCCCAGAGCGCTTTTGGTCTTGTTCCCTATTTGCTCAGAAATTATTCCGTATTTCTTTGCTTCACTAAGGAACTTTGCTTCCTGATCACTCAAAGCATCACCCGAATTAATAGTAAACTGATTTTGTTCAGGCTCGCTCATTGGGGGTAAGGACTGAAATCCTCTAAAGACGTTACCCAACCTAAGAACAAATGTACGCAACTGTTCACCATGGGGGCCAAACGTTTTTATCTCTTTAATAAGCTTTTCAGATGCACCATATGCTGCTCTAGCTTGCATATCAAGACCAATACTATCAACGTTCCCATCGGTTAATTCGGCAAACTCTCGGGCTTTGTAACAGAGAATTAAAAAATGACGAAGATTATTGTTCGCCATCATAAAGTAGGTATCAAACCCGCTATAGATGGGGCAAACAGCCCCATACGGCCTATACGCCTCAAGCAAAGCGCCAAACAAATTATTGTGCAACCAACCTTCAAGGTTACTTGGCTTTTCATTTTTAAAAAGCTTGTACTCTCCGAGTAATTTCCGAGGGTCGTTTCCTTTACGATTTAATAGTGCAGGCAGGATCAGAAGAGAAGAGCTGCGTCCCACAAGAGCTTCAAAGTCGTTGAATGAAATATTTCCAGATGATTCTGAGGTTCTAATTGCCTTGGCTACGCGATCCTTAAGCTTTCTATAAATCCGATCACGGCCAACAGCTTGATCGCAAAAATCTTTTAATTTACCTGAAGGAAATTTTTTTCGAATACTTGACAATACTTCATCAGCATGAGATTCAGACTGCCTATGCTCTATTTGATCCATATTGCGAAGAAGCTTCAACAGTTGACTATCACCCTCACTGTCTAGATCTAAATTTGCAAGAAACACTTCAGCAAAGAACAATCTTTTTTCTTCCTCAGTAGATAAATCATCGAGAGTTATAAGATTAAAATCGTGAGTTGCATTAATTGATTCAGGCCCGGTGGTCTCAGTATCCTCCGAAAACTCTTTCGAAGTAAAACTTACTATAAACGGTTTTTGACTATGCTTTAAATATGAGTTTAAAAGGTGCCTCTGATACGGAACCAAATTCTCAACTTCGTCCAAATATACATAGAATGCTACTGACTCTAGTTCAGGAATTTGTTTGAGCTCTTCAATGATTGAATCTACAAAAGTGCGCCCTGCTGGCAATACAGGTCGATCGATCAATGAAATATTTGAAATCCACGACGAAAACTGTCGCCTTTTGGTTTCTAATATTTTTTCAAGCCCTCTTAGATTTGATGGATACTCATCCCCAAAATCCGAAATATTCTCCAGCCTTATTTTAGAAAACACATGATCGTCAAAACCTTGAAATTGGCTTTTAGCGATATGCCTTAATGAACGAATTATCTCCACCGAGATAACAAGCGAGAAATACGAATCAAAAACCTGAGTCCACTCATCTATCCCTATACCGCGATGGTGCAATGAATTGCAGAACTGTGTATCAACGCGCCAATAAATACCAACATGTGAAATCTCGCTTGAAGGTATACTTTTTCTACTTGGCGAAAATGATGTCCGGTAGTCGAGATACTTTAGAAGCATCGTTTTTCCACAGCCCCGCTTACCAACTATATAGGTAGATTTGGTTGCGTTTTTTAGTGCCATATCTTTGAAATAATGCGGGATATAGAATTTACCCCAAATATCAGGCCCATAGTCCTCAGCACGAGTTTTAGATAAGATATTGTCTTGTTTCTCTAACATAACTACCTCGAAAACAGGGGGGCCCAAGTTCTAGAACTATCCCATAGTAACTGCAAAGAATCGTCTGGAGCTTTCTTTCCATGGCCAAAGGAAACCATGCATCCTAAACTTCCAAACCCCAGGGGTGCGTCATTATCAAACTTAGCTTTTTTTTCAATGATATCCATGTAAACCTCAAATGGAGTACAGTCGTCAAATCCCCACCAACCTTTTTCTTCCCACATCTTGGCCATCGACTCAAAACACTCCGACTCAGTAATGATCTCGCCATAAAAAATCTCAATGTCTCTTTGCTCAGATCGAAAGCTTCGCAGAGCTTTTTCATGTACCAATCCTAACACTATACCTACTCTGGGCACATTCCTGACCAATCTCTCTCCTTCTTCCGACAAGAAAAAATTATTAAGCTGGTTACCCGTAAACGCTGCATCATCAACAACCAAGAATCGCTCGTTATCTTTTAGAACCCCTACGTTCTTCGGATACTCCTGATATATAGGCTTCTGATCTAGACACGGCTCTATGAGTCTTGTCACAACGTGTCCACTCTTTCCAGGGGGAGTATTCTCATGGCTTGGCGGACCAAAACTGAAGCTAATCCCGCTGAGTTTCGTATCATATACCTCTTTCCAGTGCCGCTTCGAATCAAGATGACTCGGCCAAAAGTGCACAGCTGCAGACTTTAGCGCTTGACGCAATGAAGAGGTAAGCTGCTCATTTGTTCGGAATACTAGAAAACGAAGAATAAGGAGGGCTAGCCTTTTTTCGGGGCCACTATCAAATTGCTTCAACCAAGCTTTTACCTCTTCAAAAGCTAGCGGCGATCGGATGTGAGATAGACACAAATCCTTAATGGTCCTTGTTAAATTTAAATCATCATTCGCAGTAAAATTTATATCCATATACCCACTAATTCAATTGTCCTCTGACAATATATTTTCGGTTTTATATAGCCACGCTTACGGGAAGCTCTCTTATCATGTCATATGTTATTAGTTTTGCACATGAACCATGTGCATACTTTTGAAAGTAATATTGCACTTCGTCAGAAACCAGATAGTTGAACAACCCCTTTGCATATTGTTTTTTAGCACGTAGACAGATGACAGAATCTGAATATTGAATTGCACCTGACTCCACCATTACCGCCTTTCCAAGGCACCTGGTTCCGACTCTAGAGATTAGTATATCTCCAGCTCTTGCAAATTGTTCCTTATTTTCAGTCTCGTTCGATTTTGAAACTCCTTTTATCAGTCCCGAGTGTAGTTGCCGAATATGAGAGGAGTGCACAAATTGCAGCCCTATATCCCTAAGCATTTTTGCACACTGTTTACCTCTAGAAAGCTCAACACCAAAGTCTTGTATTTTAGGAACATCATTGCATTCGTTTCGACACAGGTCTAGAACCTTACCCGCTTCGACATCCTCGATATCTATTTTTTTTGTCAACCCACTCTTAGAAAAATTCACCTTAACTCCTTGAGTTTCCCCTGCTTGAGCAGTTGCATGAATCATTACAACCCTCGTTTCCGTTCCTTCAAATTCGTTATTCTCATAGATTGTGCATGAATCCCAACAATGCTCCTCTAACATGGTTTTTCGAGCCCTATAGAATACGCGAGAAGTTAGAAATGCAATCGGTAAAATAAAACATATCAACGAACCTGGCAGCGAGGCCTCTAATGCCCTATACAGAAAAACTACTTCTAATCTTATTCTCTTACTCTTAATTATATGCTGACCAGCAAGGCCGCTTAAAACCACCTTTTTACGAACGGATAGATTTAGCTCTCCCTTGCAAAATGGAGGGTTTGAGATGATGAGGCTACTTCTTTCTTTGACTTGGCGAGGTGAGTGTTGCGTTAGATCTAGATCAAAAATCCCAATGTCATCAGCACTGCCCAATTTGTCCATATGACTAGAATCGATTTCATAAGCTGATACTTTTGACTCGCATTGGTGCTTTTTAACAGCCTTAAAGAGATTGCCCTCACCACACCCCAAATCTACAATGTGATTAATGTCGCTGTCGGCATACCATTGCGCCATCTCTTCCGCAATGCTAAGCGGCGTAGGAAAAAAATCATATTTTTCTCTGCTAGATTTCACTAGAGCTTACCCAAATTTTTTATTAGAAAATTCATGTCATCGAGTGCAGCTCGTCGCTCTGTATCGACACTAAGCTCTTGCGCAATGTAGATGCAGTGTATTGCTTTTATGGCAGATCGCGCAGCCACAAGCTGCTGAAGAACTTTTTTCGGCTCATCTTTATCTTCAATCATATCTCCAACCTTACTTAACTGCCCCATAGCCCTGTTAAGCCGTTGCCTAATTTCAACACTTTTCATCACTAATACTATACATAGTATAGTATTAGTGATCAATAGCGAGCTTGCTTGATATGAGGCGAGGAGATTTTTTTTTTGGGGGGGGGTAGGGACGGCTTAAGAAAAATAGTTTATCCTTTCGGCGGATATCCCGAAACCTGCCCTACGTCGAGACACTTAAGAGTATAGAGTGTATCTATCAACAAACGTTTATCTACACTTATTAGAGAAACCACTCATGCCCAGCTTTATGCGACTAAAAAGCCGCGCCCTGCGACAGACAAGTTAACGACTTCATGCTGCTTTACTAAAAACAACGGAGTACTTATGACGCACACCCTTACTGGCAACTGAATTAAGTATTACTATGGAAACGACTAAGATGCCCAATTTTTTAAAATACGTTGAATACCATTGACCACAAGAAAACTAAAATCACCAGAATCGAATGGCATTTATGCAATCTTCCATAGAACTATTCGTAAGCAGCTCTAGCGAACCAAGTTGCGAAATAAAATTCTCCATATTATCGGCAAGCTCCAGATGCATATTTACAAATACCTCGCCAAATACAAAATTCAACGAATTCACTCAGACAAGGCCGGCAGAGCAAGAACCCGATGAAAGCATCATTGAAAGTAAGCAAATTTGCAACTCAATTTTTTGAAATATATGTAATAGCTTATCACTCAAAGGGATAACTGAATTTCAGTAAATTTCTATCAATTACGATTAAGCTAATGTCCAACCTTTAAAATGCACCAAGATTAGCGCTAAAACAGCCTGTGCTTCATTTGACCGAGTTTGCTTTGTTAAATAGATCAACAATTATCTTTATAATTTTTTCAGCAACTTGCTCGTGATTATCTTTTTTAAGATGCGTTTTTTTAACTGCATAGACACCTTCCTTCAGAGCACTTTTAGACCATTTATTCCTCGCCTTATCGAATAAGACTATTTGTCGATAAGAAAAACCATCGTCGAAAAACGGCTTGTTTTCCGAAAAAATCATCGTAGATATCCCGACAGGCGCCAGTCCATTGGCACCAACAATTTCAATCACATAAAATGCGACACCTTTGTAGAGAATATGAAAATACTGAGCAGGCCGATAAAAAATTTCCTCTTCACGCCCACCGTTTATAAACTCGTCACGCATCTCCCTAGATGAAAACGAAAGATCATATTTATCGCGGTCAGTCTTGTAGGGTATGTAAGTCGCAGCCTTGGAAAGGTGATGCCTTTTGTCAAATAGAAAAGCAAGACTAACCTCGTTGTTTTCAGATTGCTGCTTTAATACATTTCGTAGCAATACCATGACATCATACATAGCCACATGCTTTTCATCGGTAACAACGCCTTGATCTGGCATGTGCCCTTCAGGTTTACGAATGACATTCAGCTTCCCAACATTCTTATTATCACCAGCCTGCTGAGCCTCTGCTGTAGATAGCTTAGAGATTACTTGCTCTCCTTCATAAACTATGTAAGTTTGGCGAGATTGATCTATGATTTCCAACTTTTCGGCCTTATCGACTTTAATTCTATCGAACTCGGTAAACTCAAATTCGTCAAGCGGCACATCATGGTTTTCAAGGGTGAGAGGGTCGGTGTATATTGTTGGCGATACAGTATCCTCCAGCTTGGGTATATTTTGGTCCGGTTCGTCATTCTGGTCATTCTCGGATCCTGGACCACTATTAACGCCATCTTTATAAACAGGTTTTTTCTTTTTTATTGGAATAAATTCATCAGGAGCTCGTGTTCGAATACCTCTGTTATCATTATCTCGACCATATATTAGGTGCTCGAATGGGAAGCCTCCACTACACTGTGCGATTCTAGTCACAATGATATCTCGCCCCAGAAGCTGCCCCTGAATCTTCCAGTTCAACCGCCCCTTAATGGGAGGGAAACAAACTGGGTAATGCTTCTCTTGGCTCATTTGCTCGATAAACGTTGAACTGTGAACTTCAGAAAATCTCCGTCTTGCATATTTATCAAATGCAACCCTTGCAACACATGGTGCATCCACATCGTAAATTCCTTTTCTGAGATGGACAGTGTGCGGACCATAAGAAGAAACAACTGTTTTTAGCGGATTATATAAAGTTTCTTCAGGATCTCTTCCTTTGAAAACGGCTTTAAGTAGACCCGATGAAGACCCATAGTAAAATCTAATGATTTCAGTGCACGGCACGTAAATTTTCCAAGGAGTGTCCGCCGAGTCGATATCATATCGAATATATTTCGATTCCAATAACGTCAAGATAGAGTGATTATGCTTAGACGCGTCAATAAATTGGCTCTTCTTTTTTTCAGCGAGGATATCCCTTAGAGACATGAGTTTGGACGACTGAGTTAAAAAACTACATTGCAGAGACTTATTAATAGATGGAAAAAATGATCTACCACGAGGTTCTGCTGCAACTTTCCAAGTATTGCGCCGGCGATACAGATCTAATCCCCCGATCAGATTTTTAGTAGTCCTGCTTTCAGAGAAAACTAATTTGTTGGATTCTTCGAAGAATGGGGCCCAAACTATTTCAATGACTTGCTCTTTTTGCTGTTTCTCACTCATAGACATTGCTCCGTGGCCTATGATTGCCCAATGTTTATACTTTTCAGACTCTGGAAGTGAAAGTGAAATTTTCTTTATGTATTCGCGATGCTGGTTTCTATTCATTTATTCCCAAATAAGCAGGTTGTTCGATCTCCTTTCAGACACTACTTTCCATAAAAAGCAACTAACGACAAAAGAAGAATCCCCTTGATTCCTATTTATTATGGCTTATTCTCATTTAATTTGAAAATTGACAAATAACCGCCAAAAAGTCCTCACCAAACTTTTCAAGCTTAACTGCGCCTACACCACTCACCGCTAATAAATCTGCCTCGTTGGTTGGCATGCTTTGCATGATTTCCATCAGAGTGGCATCGTGAAAAATGTGATACGGCGGCACGCCTAGAGCGTCGGCGAGGTCTTTACGCTTGGCTTTTAGTGCTTCCCATAAATCTTGGTCGGCTTCTGAAACCTCGGCTGGGCGACGACGCTCGCGCACGGTTTTCTCAGCGGCGAGTTCTTCACGGAGAAAGATCTTGGTTTGCCCTTTTAATATTTCACGTGCTTTTTCGGTGAGTTGAATCGCGCCGTACATTTCGTCATTTACTAATAGATAATTTTGCACTAAAAGCTGGCGAATAATTGAGCGCCATTGCTTATCACTGCGATCTTTACCAATGCCGTAAGTGCTCAGATCTTGGTGACCAAACTGGTTCACTTTAGCGGTTTCTTTGCCGCGCAGCACATCGATCACATGGCCTGAACCGAAACGTTGGCCAGTTCTGTAAATGTTCGACAATAGTTTTTGTGCGTCTTCGGTGGCGTTCCATGTTTTAGGAGGGTTGAGACACACATCGCAGTTTCCACAGACTTCGTCGCGCTCTTCGCCAAAATACCTCAATAAGGCACGGCGACGGCAAGTGTTGGTTTCGCACCAGCCAAGCAAGCTCTCAATCTTGCTGCGTTCCATGCGCTTGTGCTGCTCATTGGCGTTTGAGTCTTGTACCATTTTGACGATTCGCATGACATCGGCCAATCCATAGACCATCCATGCCACACTTGGCAGCCCGTCACGGCCGGCGCGACCGGTTTCTTGATAGTAAGCTTCCATGCTTTTGGGTAAATCTAAGTGAGCAACAAAGCGAACATCGGGCTTATCGATACCCATTCCAAAAGCGATTGTAGCGACCATCACCACTGCGTCTTCACGCAAGAATCGGCGTTGATTCTCGGCTCGCTCTTGAGTACTCAGGCCTGCGTGATACGGCAACGCTTTGATGCCCCGTTGTGATAGCCAAGCGGCAATCCCATCAACTCGATTGCGCGACATGCAATACACAATGCCAGCTTGGTTTTTGTAATCTTGCAAGAACTTTAACAGCTGTGACTTGGCTTCGCCTTTTTCTTGCACTGCGTAACGAATGTTTGGGCGATCAAAGCTACTTACGAATACTTTGGGCTGAAAAAGCGCTAGACGAGCAACAATTTCTTCACGGGTTCGGTCGTCGGCTGTCGCGGTTAATGCCACTCGAGGCACTCCGGGGAAAGCTTGCTGCAATACATGCAGGCCGAGATAATCAACTCGAAAGTCGTGGCCCCATTGCGATACGCAATGCGCTTCGTCGATTGCAATGAGCGACACCTCCACCGAGGTTAGGCGCTCTAGAGTGTTTTGTTGCAACAGCCTTTCAGGGGCGATGTAGAGCATATCTAACTCACCATCATAAATGGCACGCATTACCTGATTGTGCTCTTCTCGTGAAAGAGTTGAATTTAGATAGGCTGCGCGCAAGCCCAGCTGTTGAAGCGCAGAAACCTGGTCTTGCATTAACGCAATGAGTGGAGAAACCACAATCGCCATGCCCTCTCGCACAAGGCCTGGTATTTGATAACAGAGAGATTTACCGCCGCCGGTTGGCATCAACACCAAGGCATCTTCACCCTTTAAAACGGTTTCGATCACCTCTTTTTGCGACCCTCGAAAGTCGGAATAGCCAAAGGTGTGTTTTAAAATTTGTTCTGCTCGGTTTATCATCCAATATTCCGTTATTTAATGATTGCTCGTAGCTCGGTCACAGGCACGTGAGTATGACCGTAGCGCGGCTATTGATCAAGGGGTCTCAGACGCTTGATCAAGGGGGTCGCAGACGCTTAATCAAGCACCACGAGCACTTAATCACTGATAAATTAGAAAAGAGAAATAATGTCCCGTTGGCGTCCACCACAAGCACGATCTACCGCAATTATCACACCTGAAGGCTATGCCGCTCTTGAGAAAGAGCTAAAGCAGCTATGGGCCAAACGCCGAATTGTTAATGACGCTCTCGCCGCCGCCGCAGCTGAAGGCGACCGAAGCGAAAACGCCGAATATATATATCGCAAAAAAGAACAAGCAGGAATCGATCGCCGCATACGCTACCTACAAAAGCGCATGCCTGATTTGCGCGTAATTGATAGCGTAGGAAACAAAAACCAAGTGTTTTTCGGCGCTACTATCACACTCGAAAAAGACAACGGTGATGAAGTTTGCTATCGAATTGTTGGGCCTGACGAAACTGATGCAAAGCGTAACTTTATTAGTATCGATTCGCCTCTAGCGAAGGCCATTTTGAAGAAAGAGGTCGATGACGAGGTCGAAATCAGCATCGGGGACGCGAAAAACTGGTACTCGGTGTTGGCAATTAAGTACTAAATTACGCCAAAATGGGACTGTGTGTCGCAAATTAGCCTTAAAAAACACCAACTCAGTACACATATATTAACGTTAGATTAATCGCGCCTATTTTACATGTGTCCTGAACAAACTTATTGCTAAACTTGTTTCATGAGTTAGGAATGAACGAGCCTAATTCATATGTTGTTTTTCATTTGAAAGCCAAACTGAATATACCCCACCCCTACAACATATTTAGTTTGATTCAAGCACTTCAGCCCTAAACTGAAGTGCTTTTTTTTACCCGCATGGATGCGGGTATGTCGCGACTGCAGGAGGCAGACGAGCGGCTTGCGAGCGAAGCCATGATATTTTGAGCAGCGCCAAAGACTTTTGACTTTTCAAGTAGATACTTCGCTGCGCTCAGCATCACGTCTGTAGATTGCCCTTGAAATAGTTACGGGAAGTAACCACAGGGGCAATACAAAGATTCTGGTTCGCTAAACCGCTTCAATCACCATGGCAATGCCTTGGCCGCCGCCAATACATAAGGTAACAAGGCCGTACTTGCCGCCAACACGATGCAATTCATAGATCAACTTAGTCATCAATATTGCGCCACTTGCGCCAATTGGGTGACCAAGCGCTATCGCACCGCCATTGGGGTTGGTTTTATCATTCGGTAAATCGAGCTCTTGAGCTACTGACAAAGCTTGTGCTGCAAAAGCCTCATTGGACTCGATCACATCCATGTCGTTAACGGTCAAACCCGCTTTTTCCAGGGCGATGGTGCATGCACCAACAGGGCCGATACCCATAATTTCGTTAGGCACCCCGCAACGGCCGTATGAAACCACACGTGCCATTGGCTTGGCATTTTGCTGTTTAACCTGCTCTTCAGTCGCCAGAACCAACATTGCTGCGCCATCATTGATACCCGACGCATTGCCCGCCGTGACAGTGCCATCTTTCTTGAAAACCGCTCGCAAACCGCCTAAGCCCTCGATACTTGAACCCGCTCGAGGGTGCTCATCAGTATCAAACACGGTAACGCCCTTGCGAGTTTTAATTTCAAACGGAACAATTTGATCCTTAAAATAGCCGTTCTCAATTGCCGCAAGCGCTCGCTGTTGACTTTGTAGGGCAAACTCGTCCTGCTGCTCTCGGCTTATATCGTACTTCGTCGCTAAATTTTCAGCCGTAATTCCCATGTGACCTACGCCAAAGGGATCAGTGAGCGCGCCAGTTAATTCGTCTTGTACAGCACAGTCACCCATAGCTTGCCCCCAGCGATTAGTGGTCATTAGGTGGCCGGCCGAGCTCATGCATTCTGTGCCACCGGCTACGGCAACACCAATCTCACCTAGTTGCAGCTGCTGAGCTGCAAATGTAATGGCTTCAAGGCCTGAACCGCACAAGCGGTTAAGAGTGAGCGATTGTGCATGCACCGGCAAGCCACCTTCGAGTGCCACCCTGCGGGCCATATAGGCGTCTTTAATATCGGTTCGTATCACATGACCAACAACGTTCGAGCCAATGCTTTGAGCATCAATGCCGCTACGCTCAACAGCAGCCTTGGTTGCAAACGAGCCCAAGTTAGCTGGGCTAATGCCCTTTAGCGAGCAGCCAAAGCTGCCTATTGCGGTTCTCGCTGCGCTTAAAATATATACGTCGTTAATCATGTTTATGTCCTGAATATTTTCAAATGCAGCGCGCGAGCAATACTCTTATAACGCGCGCTGCGTAAATTTTTAAGTGAGACTAATTGCACAGCAGCAATCAAATACTACGAATGAAACCGCATGCAATATCTTCAGTGTTAACCAGATCTTAACAACTGTAAGACCTTAAAGGCTAGTAAGGCGTCGCCATGCCGGTCATTTGTTTATGTTATCGTCAATTTATGCAGCCAAAATCGTTCTACATCCTCATTCTAACCGCTCTATTGTTACTCGGCGCAGCTGGCCTATGGATGATTAACAGCCCAAATTCGCAGTTGGAGGAGCCGCCGAACAAGGGCGATACGCTCATTCAATCTGATTCTCAAGTGGCGGCTCTGGCAAACAATCGGGCCATCGAGAAAATTGCGGTAATCCAGTCGACTGACTACACCGAGATCAACCGCTTAATTAATAATGCTGCGTTTCCCTCGGCAATCTCAGAGATCAATAAACACCATTCGAGGCTAAGCAGTGCGGAATTAGACCGCCTGAGGCGCTCTCTGATCTCAAGCGCGCTAATGCAGCCAAAAAGTGAGAAGAAAAGAACGCTCGCTCTCATCTCTCAAGCATTCGATGACGTCGAAGTTTGGGAATTACTCGGCGACGCAGCGCTTAGCGATAACGATTGGAGGCTTGCATATCAAGCGCAGCTCAGAGCAAGCGACTTACAAAACGACCCGATCAGGTTAGAGAGGCTGCTCAGCAAACTAAGTGTAAGCAGTAGCCACTTGCGCAAAAGTTACGAACAGAGTGACGATTTGATTGGCATAAGAGATTTATATCAAGATTTGACCGACCGACATCCGAGCTTTTCACGATTTCGCTACGAATTGGCGATTTCGATGATCAACCTAGGCGAAACCGAGGCCGCTAAACCGATATTGCAGGCATTGAGTTATGATCTTGAGCTAGGTAGCTTAGCTCAGCAAACTCTCAATAAATTAGCCAATATCGTAGCTGACTCTAAGGCGGGTGAAAGCACGAACACGGCAGTCTCTTCGCAAGCTCCGTCGCAATTTAACGACCTAGTTGTGCCTTTGGTGAGGGTTGGCAATTCATTCATGATAAATAGCTCGATCGAGCAAACTTCAGCACGCCTTCTGCTTGATACCGGCGCATCGATAACGTCACTGTCTAGTACGTTTATTTCGCGCCTCGGCCTTATCGATACCGGCCGCTCAATTAGCTTGAGCACCGCCAATGGCGTGACTCGCGCGAAGCTTTATCGAGTTAAGCGCCTGAAAATTGGCCCGATTGTATTAAGAGATATGATCGTTGCCGAAATTGGCTTGAGTACCCAAAGCAGCTTTGAAGGATTGCTCGGTACCGACGCATTGAATCAGTTGGCGCCTAAATACACGTATTTGATAGATAATCAGAAAAGCTCGCTAATATTCTCACCGATTAATTAACTCGCTCAAACTAGCTCAAACTAGCTCCGCTCAATTGAGCACGCGCCATCGCTACTCTCGAATTCTGCAGTCGTTAACTTTTGCGCTTCCACCGCAACGTGCCACGCAATTTCTCGAAAATCTTGCCAAAAGCTCAATTCACCCGAAAACTCTCTCATGGTAAACTCGAACGAAAATAACAGTAAATCCACGAGAAAATTTATGAAATTATTCACCCGCTATGCGGCGATTCTTGTCGCGAGTAGTTTAGCCTTAATGGCTTCGAATCTTCAGGCCAAACCAACGATTGAAGATTATGGCAATCAGCCTCAAGTTCAAATGATGGACTTATCCCCAGATGGTTCACGTGTAGCGTATGTACGTGAGCTCAATGGTGAGAATGTATTATTAGTGATCGACGTAGCGACTAAAAAGCTCATCGGTGGCACTCGATACGAAAAGCTAAAACCTCGTTCAATCAATTTCGTTAACAACGAGTTGGTTATGTTTGGCGGTTCAGAAACGACCAAGTTTCGAGGCATTGCCAACAAGGTAGAACTGTTTGCCACAATGTCTTATCACATCCCAACGGACAAAACGGTAACCATGCTTGCTAAAAACGAGGGCCTCCAACCCGGCAGTGCAGGTAATGCTGGCACCTTTAAAATCGACCCTAAGAAAAACTATGCTTACATGAACGCTCGCGAAGGCTTTTTTGGGGGTGCGAAAAACCCAACTAACCTTTACAAAGTTGACTTAGTAAGCGGCAAAGGCAAGCGTTACAAGCGCGGCACACCTCATACTCAAAACTGGTTCATTGGCGAAGACTATAAAGTTAAGGCACGAGCCGATTACCATACCGCTAAGCAAGAATACCGCCTCTACTCTTACTTAGATGGCAAACCCAAAATGGTTTTCTCTCAAAAGGCAGAGCGCGCGATTGACGTTGGCGCAAGCGCTTTATCTGAAGATGAGAAATCAGTGTATTTCTTTGATGCAGATGCGGTGTCTCTGATTAATCTTGAATCAGGCAGCAAAGCACCTGTTGAAGGCTTGCGCGACGATTACGCGGTGTCTGGAATCTTAAAAGAAGATGGCAAAATCACTGGTATCGCGTACACAGGCTTGCGCCCATTTATCGAATTCATAGACCCAAAGCGCAAAGAGCAGTATGAAATGTTTCGTGCTCAATACCCTGGCAGCCATGTTAGCTTCGCTGGCGGCTTAGAAGGTCAAGACACATCTTTATATATCGTGTCTGGGTCAGATATGGCTGGCGCCTATATGCTTTACGATGCGACTGAGAACAAGATTACACAGATTGCTTCATCATATCCAAGGATTACCCCAGAGTTCATTGGTGAAGTTCAAACCATTAATTATAAATCTCGCGACGGCCTAGACATACCAGCACTTTTAACTTGGCCTGCGTCAGCTAAAACCAAAGAACAACGCAAAAATCTACCGCTTATCGCACTACCTCACGGTGGACCAGAAGCACATGACAGTTTACGCTTCGATTGGTGGGCTCAATATTTAGCCAATAAAGGCTACTTGGTAATTCAACCAAACTTTCGGGGCTCAACAGGCTTTGGTCGTGAATTTACCGAGGCTGGCAGCGGCAAATGGGGCAAAGAAATGCAAGACGATGTATCAGACGGCGTTCTGAAGCTGATCAAAGCTGGCTACGCCGACAAAGATCGAGTTTGCATTATGGGAGCCTCTTACGGTGGCTACGCAGCGATGGCCGGCGGCGCTTTCTCTCCAGAACTTTATAAGTGCATTGTTGCAGTTGCGGGCGTATCCGACATCCATAAAATGCTTCGCAGAACCAAAAATAACGCTAGTTCTGACGATTGGATTGTACGTCACTGGTCAAAATTAATGGGTGATAACCCAAATGCTTTAAAAGAAGTGTCTCCGGTTAATTACGCTGAAAACTTCGTTGCACCAATTTTGATTATTCACGGCGTAGACGATACGGTTGTTCCAATCGATCAAAGCAAGATCATGCATGCTGCTCTTAAGAAGGCCGGCAAGCCAAGCATATATGTTCCTTTAGAGAAAGAAGACCATTGGCTGTCAAACGGTAAAACCCGTTTGAGAATGCTCCAAGAGATTGATGGCTTTTTAGATAAGCACAACCCAATCTAAGCTAACACCTGCAAGCACAAACCAAGCCCTAGTTCAGTTCTTGAGCTGGGGCTTTTTTAGGTCTAGGTCGCGAGCCGCAGACACAGTTGCGCACTAACCGTTCTCTGTTACACTTTCGCAAAAATAGTGCATTTAGCCTTTCGCGCACTGAGTCTTTCGCATAGGAGTATCCATGAGCAAGCTAGTTATTGATAAAGATAATATTTCGCCGTCCGATGCGCAGGAGATCTTACGCTTAGCGAATATTATTTATTTTCGTCAGCAACCCTACGAAAAAACGCGCTGGATGGGAGCGCCCGCCGCAAAGTGTCCGATGGATATGTGGATGTACCAAGAGCTAATTCATGCCATGGGCACCGACTTACTCATTGAAACTGGCACTTTATTTGGAGGTTCTGCGCTGTTCTTCGCACACATGTTCGACATCATCGGTCATGGCAAAGTATTAAGCATCGATATCGAGCTGCAAAAAAACCTTCCTCAACACCCAAGGATAGAATACCTTCAAGGGTCTTCGGTAGACGAAAAAATCTTAGTCGAGGTAGAAAAACAAGCCAAGGCAGCTGAGTCAGTAACGGTTATTTTAGATTCTGACCATACGGCAAGCTACAAGTTCAAAGAGCTCAACGCGTATTCTAAGTTTGTCAGCAAAGGAAATTACATTATTGCGGAAGACAGCTGCTTTGACTACTACCCTGCTTGGCCAGAGTATGGTCCAGGGCCGACCAAAGCGATTGAAGCGTTTATAAAGGACAACGCTGATTTTAAAGTTGATCGCAGCCCTGAACTGCATCTAATCACGTTTGCCCCGATGGCGTTTTTAAGGCGAGTGTCTTAAGGTTCAACTCGCTTAAAAAACTGTTTTCACTAGACAACTCAAGCAAGCGAGTCAACCATTTCAGCGTCCCACAGTGATACTGGGTAAGACTTTGTCGGTATTTTTTTCGAATTAATAAACATCGCAATTTGTTCAGAACTACTCCCCTGTGCACGCATTGTCTGAATGCCGTTTCTCATGAAGTCGTCGCCAGGATAAGAGCTAACCGCTTGCTGTGTTCCTGAGATCTTCGCAACATGCTGCTCTACTCTTTCACCGGGAAGGCAATCAGCCGCATCAATTTGTCCTGCCATTTTTTCGGAATAAGGAACATCAAGTATCAAATGAACTCGCTCATGCTCACCGTTTACAACACCATGATCGGATTGATTGTCAAAACTCCATGCGTGCCCGACAGCTAGATGCTGAGAGCGCTCATCGACAATTAGATGCGCCCCTGGATTAGTAATGATTGGAATATGAATTCGATACATATCAAACCACTTTTCAATGACATCTTGATGCGTCAAGGTAACGCCATTCGGTTTCATTTTAAATATAAACGCGTAGTGGGCCCTACCAAAAGGGCCGTCTTCCCCTATAAGATGCTGGATGTAGGGTAGATCCTTCAAAATTGGCATATCAAATACTTCTTCACTGAAGAAATCGAGCTCGTTACCTTTATCGCCACCTCTTAATAACAACATGCCTATAGAGCAATGGATACTGCCCCAGTAGGTACTCTGCCATACGCTTTGATCAATTGAATTAAATTCTTTTAAGAGCGTTTCTATATCTGGATCGCAATCAAAGCGTAAAAACGAGCGCTTTTGGTAATTTTGAGGGAGCATCGGGTGTATTCAGTCTGAGTTCAACGCAAACTTATGGCGAGGAAAGCGCCAAAAACGTTTCTAATGAGCGTTTAATGATCATGCGCTATATCTTATACGCGGTCAATATAGTGAAGCACGGGCGCCAAAGCGCTAGAAAGAAACACTGACGCCAATACGCCAAGACAGAAGAGTTAGCAGGGGCGCACTCAGCTATGCTCAGCTTTTTATAAGTAAAATACTAACGATGAATGCTAAGTCATTAATAGATTTCACCATAGGCCTGAAGTCCATCTACAAATCTGGTAAAAACAAAGCTCAGCAGAGCTGGTTCAAACGATTGCCGAACGATCCGAATAAACAATCGCACCACACAATAATAAATGTCTTTTTTATCAAAAATTCGATAATTTGAGTCGATTATGAGGTGAGTAATTATCCTTAATGAATTGTAATCACCGCAATCATCATGTCTAATAACAGCATATCGTTGCGAAAGCATGTCCATGTTGTGAATTTTTAACGACATGTTACATATTTTCACTTCGATTTCGGTGCTTAAGCCTCGTAGCTATATCAAACATTCCACAACTTGATACCACTGCAGGCCTACATCGGAAAAATCCACGTGACGAGCAAAAATCTACTGCAACTCTGTTAACAAGAACAAGACTCTTTATTCTTGAAACGATGAAAAATCGCAGTGGACGAAGCTCAATTCGAATTTGAAAACAAAAAGTTAATTAGAGAAGAAACAAGCTAAGCTGCAAAACTACTCGTGCCGTCTAGGTAATAGACCTTTGGGTCGCGCCTTTGATTGCACCGATAGTTAAATAAGCAGACGCTAGAGTGAGATATGATTCGATCGTCGAGAGCGATCGACGCCCTATTGCAATTAAATGCGATAAGTTGTGCCTAAATAATACGCGTGCCCCGCTGTTAATGCTGGGAGCCCTTTATTTATTTACACCTGTTTGATAGGCCGTCAAACTCTGCACCTTACTATACGGCAGATGCATCTGCCGGCTTGACTCCCATCTGAAGCCCTTCTTTGTTGCCCTGTTCGAATGTATTTAACATTACTAGAAAAGAGAAGGTTATTATTATGAAAAGAAAACCGATTTATAATGCTGTAAAAATGGCGTCAGCAATGATGGCTATGAGTGCGGTTAGCTTGAATGCTGCGGCACAATCTGACGATGAGTTAGAAGAAGTAATCGTAACGGGTTCTAACATCCCTCGTGCGGTATCTGATGCAGCACAGCCAATTTCGGTTATTGATTCACTAGACATCCAATTGTCTGGCTTCACTAACACTGCTGACATTTTACGTAATTCTGCGTACAACAGCTTCGGTAGCTTCCGTGAGCGTTCTGGCACAAGCTTTGGCCAAATCGCAACATCTGACTTACGCGGTCTAGGTGCACAATACACGGCAGTTCTAATCAATGGTCGTCGCGTTCCTGGTTCACCTTTCACTGGTGCATCAATCGTTGACTTAAACACTATTCCAATCTCATCTGTAGAGCGTGTAGAAATTCTTAAAGACGGCGCATCAGCAGTATACGGCGCTGACGCGATTGGCGGTGTAATCAGCATCGTACTTAAAGATGACTACGAAGGCTTCGAAGTTGGCGGCGGCATTACTGCCCCTAGCTTTGACGGTGGCGATTCAGAAAACTTCAACGTACTATTCGGCAAAACTGGCGAGCGTGGCAACATCATCGCTGGTGCAGAATACTTCAACCGTGATGCAGTATTCGACCGTGATCGTCCATACTCTGCAGCACAAGTAAACGGCGCTAACTTCAGCGACACTGTTGGTATTTCTGTTGGTGGCAACACTGCCTTTGAAACTGACTTCAGCAACCCTTTCCCACTAGGTAGCTGCGACGAAAGCATCTATGCAGGTGTTTTCAACAATGCATTCGGCCTTGGCGGCAGCGGTTGTGGCTTTGCTTACGCAAACCGTTCTCTACAAACTGGCAACCTAGAGCGTAAGAGCGTTTTCGTTAACGGTAACTACGAAATCTCTGACAGCATGACAGCTTATGCTGACGTTCGATTTAACCAAAACGAAACATCAGGTCGTTATGCGCCTGCGGTTGGTTTCTTCCGTTTCCCAGAGTCGAGCCCATTCAATACGTTTGGACGTGACTTAGACGTATTCCACCGCTTTGTAGCACACGGCGATCGTGACGACTCTGTAGAACTAGATGAGTTAACTGTCATTGGTGGCCTGAAAGGCGAATTCGAAAACGGTATCGGCTATGACGTTTGGGTTCAAGCTTATGAGTATGACGCTCAAGAACTTGGCAACACCTACATCCAAGCATCTGTTCTAGAAGCAGAAGCAGCGGCTGGTCGTTACAATCCGTTTGATCCACTATCGCAAGACCCAACTCACCTAGAAGCGGTTGCCCGTTCTGGCATTCAGTTAAGTCGTGACATCAACACTAGCTACAACGCAATCGGCGCGACCTTCAACGGTACGCTAGGTGAAATGGCTGGCGGTGAAATCGGTTGGGCTGCAGGTGTTGAATACGCTTCAGAAGACTACGAAGACTTGTACGACGCACTTCGTGAAGCTGGTGACGTAATCGGTTCAGCGGGTAACTCTGCATCTGGCGACCGTGACCGTTCTGCTATTTTTGCTGAAGCACGCCTTCCAGTTCTTGATAACTTAGAAGTTAACTTTGCAGCTCGTTACGATGACTACGATCTGTTCGGCGGCGCTTTCTCTCCACAAGTTTCAATCAAGTACACGCTAAACGATAATCTAACGCTACGTTCTTCAATTGGCGAAGGTTTCAAAGCCCCTGACTTGACTAACTTGTTCTCGCAACCTGCCGAGTCATTCAATGCTTTCACTGACCAATTTCGTTGTGCCGCGCAAGGCGTATCTGCTGCCGATTGCCCAACGTTCCAAGTACAGAACTTCAGTGGTGGTAACCCGGACCTAGACGCAGAAGAAAGCGAAAACTTCAACATCGGCCTTATTGCTGATATCGGCGGTTTCTCTGCAAGCTTGGATTACTACAAAGTTGAAATTGAAGATCAGGTTACTCGTTTGAGCCTTGGTGAAGTTAACGCTCTTGAAGCTCAAGGCGCGCTGCCACCAGGTGTGATCGTAACTCGTGGTGCTTCTGAAAATGGCATCCCTGGTGCGGTTCGTAGCATTGTACGTCCATTCGCTAACAGCGCTCTAGTATCTACTGACGGTATCGATTTCAACGCAAACTTCTCGTTCGAGTCATCAATCGGTAACTGGGACATCGGAGCACAATGGGTACATGTATTAGGTTATGAGCTACAAAACTCTCCAGATGACCAACTTACCGATATTATCGGTGGTTCAGCTGCAGGTGCTTCAGGCTACTCTCAAAACCGTGTCAACACCAATGTTCGCTTGAACACTGGCGATCTAACAGTGAGCTTGAACTCTCAGTTCATCGATGGCTTTGACAATCCTTCTGAAACTGGCACTTACGACTCATGGTTGAGCCATGACGTAACTGTAAACTGGATCAACGCGTTCAACGTTGATGGTCTAGAGTTAACAGCTGGTGTTCAAAACATCACTGAAGAAGAGCCGCAAATCGACTCAACTGGGTTCTACGACGCGTCAATCGTGTTGAGCACTTACTCAGTATACGGTCGAGTACCATTTGTTAACTTCAAGTACTCTTTCGGTCAGTAAGAGCCTCTTGAGGTAATAAACCTCATAAAATCTGGGTGGCGTGAGTCACCCAGATTTTTTTTTATAAAAATTATGTCAAAGCCCTCAAATACCAATGCTGTTTTTGCTACCCCTCTATACAGAGTGTTAACTGGAGCAAATGAAATCAATCAAGCTGTAAAGCCGTTTCTTCTAAACAAAGAAACCGATGACTTTCGCAATCCTGATAGCCCACAAGCAACCCACAAACATCTTTTCGAAAGTAAGTTCGACTTATTTCATTGGGCAGACCCTGAAATTGAAAGTCTCAAGGCCGTGCTCTACGAAAACCTTATGAGATATATCATTGACGTTAATGGTATCGACCCAAAAGACGCCGAACGCCTAAGCTTCAAGCACGAGAGCTGGTTTCACATAACTCGCAAAGGCGCGTATTTTCAACCGCACACACATCCATTGGCATCTGTCAGCATGGTGTATTGTGTGGACCCTGGCGACCAAGATTTAGAAGACATTGAATCAGGAGCGCTGGTCTTTACAGACCCGCGTCATAACGCCTCGATGTTTTTAGACCCAACGAATCGAAACATGGGTCGCACATTTTCTTTTCATCAAGTTCGACTTAAGCTACAAGCTAATGAACTTGTTATTTTCCCTTCATACCTACAGCACCACGTAGAACCCTATGCAGGTGATTCGCCTCGCATTACCGTGGCAGCAAACTTTTCTTTTAAATTCAAATGAGCGATCTAGACAAACAAAATGCTCGAGCATGGAGCAACTATTGGAGCGCCGGCTTTGAGTCTACTTTTACGGGTCACGACGATACTGAGTTTTTCAAAGTACTTGACCAACAATGGTTAGAGTTATTCGCCGCGCGCGCAGAAAATTCGACTATTGTTGATCTCGGCGCTGGTAACGGCGCACTAACCGCCAAGATCAGTGAAGCAAACACGCAAGCTCAAAAAGGCTTTACCGTTATTGCCGTTGACTACTCTGATATTGAATCACGTAGCCCTATCTTTAAAAACGAAGACATCACTGTTCGTTCTCACACGGCGATTGAAGAAACAGGGCTCGAAGATCAGAGCGTTGATTTAGCGGTGAGCCAGTATGGCTTTGAATACGCCGATCATGAAAAAGCATCGGCCGAGATTGCTCGGATCTTAAAACCAGGCGGCGAATTCAACGCAGTTGTTCACCACCGCCAATCGGAAGTTTCACAGAGCTGCGCATCAACCCATATGCAAGTGGGGCTTTGTTATCGATCAGAGCTCACAAGCGTGTGCGCGAAATTAATAAAGCGCTTACGCAAGCTCGATAAATCACATAGAGACCCCCGAGAAGACGAGACGTCTGAAAAACTAAGAGATGAATTAAATACACGTGTTTCAAGAGTACTCGAGTACGCTCAAGAGTACCCCGATCAAAATCATGTGAATTATTACGTCAATGAGTTAACAAGCCTTTTTGGCGAACAAGCTAAAAAGCTAAATTTCGGCCAAAAACTAGCCATCATCGAGAACGTAGAAGAGCAAGAGAAACACCTACAGTTGCGTATGGAGGCAATGCTCAAAGCGAGCCTAGATGCTGAAGGCATCAAAGCCTTGGAAGATCAGCTCAGAAAAAACGGCTTACTTGTTGAAGAGTCAGAGATACTTACTCACGATTTCAAGACATTTGGCTGGCGCTTAATCGCGAAAAAACCAAATTAGTAAATAAGGCTAGCTTACAAGTAGAGCTAATTTGCATAAGCCTAAGCGTGCCATCACGCTTAGGCTTTTTTATGTGAATCAAAATAAGGAAAGCACCTTCTAATCACTGTATTTTGCGGGAAAACTCGTCGATTTGTGATATTTTTGAGGGGTTGTGATTCGACGTCATTCCATGAACATTTTTAAACGTCGAATTACGTAAATTAATTAAGGTCCACTCATCGAAACAACGCGCGATGAGTCAATAACGTTAAACGTTAAAACAACTAAAAAAAGAACCTCCAAAGGATTTTTCCATGACTGATTCAACCCTGTCGCAAACCCGCGACCCGAACGAGAAGACCATTCTCGGCCACCCGCGTGGTTTGTTTATTCTATTCCTAACAGAAATGTGGGAACGATTCTCTTACTACGGCATGCGCGGCTTGCTGATCGTCTATTTGACGCAACACTTTCTTTTCTCTGATGAAAAGTCTAGCCTACTTTACGGCGCCTATACGGCGCTAGTGTACGTAATGACAATCATCGGAGGCTCATTGGCTGATCGCTATCTTGGCGCAAGAAAAGCGGTCACATTTGGCGCCATTTTGTTGGTTCTAGGACATTTTGGAATGGCATTTGAGGGCAACGGCTCTACCCAATACCTGTCCTACAATAACGCTAAATACGAGATTACGTTGGACGCTAGGGGCGGTGATGCAAAACAGCAACTCGTTACACCAAGCGGCACCTCATATGTAACCTTTACTGAGGATGACGTGCTGATTGAAGAGGCATCAAAATTAGGCTTGCCATCAAGTATTTCTCGCGATGATATCCAAATGACGGTAGAACGTGAAGAACTGTATTTAAACATTCTATATCTATCCTTAGCTCTGCTTATTGCTGGCGTCGGCTTCCTTAAAGCCAACATTTCAACGATTGTTGGATCGCTCTACGGCTTCGGTGATTCGCGTCGCGACTCAGGCTTCACCATTTTCTACATGGGCATTAATTTGGGCTCGTTTCTGGCTTCAATAGCATGTGGTTACTTAGGCATTGTGCATGGTTGGAAGTATGGATTCGGCTTAGCTGGTATCGGTATGGTTGCGGGATTAGTTATTTTCTTATCTTGCCAAAGCTGGCTAGAAGGCAAGGCTGAGCCACCGCATCCAGAAAAACTAAAAGAGAAAGCTTTTCTGTTTATCAATTATGAGATGATGTGCTACCTAATTGGTATTGGCATTATCGTCGTATCAATGCTTTTGGTAATGAATGAAGAGCTTGTTGGTGGCATTTTGGGGCCAATCGGCATTGCAATGTTTATTGGCTTTTTGATTTATTCGTTCAGCGCGCTTAAGGGCGACGAACGTTCACGTATGCTAGCCGCGCTCTATTTTGTTCTAGCCCAAATCCCGTTTTGGGCATTGTTTGAGCAAGCCGGTTCATCACTTAATCTATTCACCGCTCGACTAGTTGACCGTGAAATTCTTGGTTGGTCAGTACCCGGCCCGGTGTTCCAATCATTGAACGCCGGTTTTATCTTTATGTTCGCGCCATTAATGGCCTGGCTGTGGATCGCTCTCGCGAAGAAAAATTTGAACCCGTCCACCCCGGTTAAATTCGCCATTGGCGTTGCCCTCGCAGGCCTAGGTTTCTTGGCGCTAGTAGCCGGTATGAAAGGTTCGGGCGCTGTAGGCCTCACTCCAGTTTTATTTATATTCCTAATCTATTGGATCCACACAATGGGTGAACTTTTTGTTTCCCCAGTAGGCTTGTCGGTTGTTACAAAATTGGCCCCAGCACGAGTAGTTGGCATGACCATGGGCGCTTGGTTCTTATACTCCGGTCTATCGAATTACCTCGCGGGCGTAATCGCTCGTACTACGGGTGCGGAAACCATCGGTGGACAAATGACTAATGTAGCTGCTGCAAAAGCAGGCTATGTTGAGGTTTACACTCAAGTTGGTTACATCGCTTTGGGTATCGCTGTCGTAATGTTATTAATTTCGCCTGTCATCAAGAAAATGATGCGTGACGCAGATTAGCTATCAGGAGAATAATCATGAATCTAAAATCATCACTACTGAGTCTTGCTATTGCAGGCTCATTCGCTGCCTACTCAGCTACACCAGCTCAAGCATCTAAAGCTGAGGTAAGCAAGTCGGCTGAAACCGCTAAAGAATTTGTTGCTCGCATTGAAGCCGAAGGCAATGCCTTGGGTAAAGAGATCGAAGCCGCATACTGGGTTCGTAACACCTATATCACTCCAGACACGGCTGTTTTAGCCTCAAAAGCAGGAGAACGCTCGCTCGCGTTTCAAAGCTCTGTTGTTGAGCAAGCCAAGAAGTTCAAAGGCACTGATATGGACGAAACCACAGCTCGCGCAATCGAGCTGATGTTGCGAGGCTCTTCAGCACCGGC
>CANMNN010000020.1 GCA_947499305.1 uncultured Arenicella sp.
AAGGCGGCCTAGACCGGGTTGTTCCTCCAGCCGTTTCTGAAGAGGTAATCGCTGTGTTAAAACAGGCTAATATCGATCATGAATACATTGAGTACCCAGACGAAGCGCATGGCTTTAAGAATCCGTCGAATAACATTGATGCTTGGCAAAAAGAGCTCAACTTTTATCGCCGAATTCTTAATACTCAAGCTGTACGATCTTAAGCGATAGATCTAAAGTCACGAAACGAAGTCCACAAAACCAAAGCAATGCATACTAGGTTGCCGAACTTAACAGGCTATAACTTATGAACCTCATCCAAGAAAGAACCATCGCTCTTGCAGGCGTACTGCAAGCCTGCCAACAAGTTCAGTCTTTAGCGCGCACAGGTTATGCTAAGGACGATGTTTTTGATAGTAGCTTGCAGTCAATTCTGGTGCTAGATGCGGTTAATACTCCCGCAGTTTTTGGTGGGGTATCGGGGCTTCGCGCAGGGCTGACCTTATTGAAAGACGGCGCGCTCAATTCAACCGCGGGCGACGATTTAGAACTTTTGCGCTATATGATGTCAATACTGCAATTGCAGACTCAGCTTTACAAAGATGATCAGAAATTTTCAGCCTTTGGACAGTCGGTCGAGCGCTTGAGTAGTTACTCGAACGACGAATTGATCGATGCCTGTTCTAGCACCTACCAATCTCACATCAGCGTGTTGAGGCCGCAGATCATCGTTCAAGGTGAGCAAGAGCACTTACAGCAGAGCGGAATTCCTGAAAAAGTGAGAACAATGTTACTAGCTGCAATTAGAGCGGCGGTTCTTTGGCAGCAAAAAGGAGGTGGTAAGTTCCGCTTGGTATGGGAGCGAACTCGTATGCGTCATGCTGCCGAAGAGCTATTGAAGCAGAACTTACACTAGCAGAACTTTCACGAACAGAACTTTCACGAACAGAACTCTGAGAACCCGACATGAAGATATCGCTATTGTTAACCGGCAATGAGCTAATGAGTGGCGATACCGTCGACTCCAACTCGGCTTATATTGCTCAGTCTTTGAAAGATTTGAGTTTAATACCCTATATCAAAAAAGTGGTTGGCGATGACACGCCTCTGCTCATTAGTTCAATTCAAGAGTTGGCGGCAGTCTCCGATGTATTAGTTATCAACGGAGGTTTAGGCCCAACGGTTGATGATCTTACTGCATTAGCGCTATCAAAAGCGATAGATTCGCCTCTCACCCGTAATGCCGATGCATATGCAAAGCTAGATGAGTGGGCTACTCGTCGCGGCTTTGTGATGACAGAATCCAATTTAAAGCAGACCGAGTTGCCGGCTGCGTGTGAGATCATTGATAACCCAAATGGTTCGGCGATGGGCTTTCGCTGTGTTTACAACGATTGTCTAATCATGTGTACACCCGGCGTACCCAGTGAATTTAAACCAATGGTAGAAAATCACGTCTTGCCTCTGATTCGCGAACACGGAAATATCGACGCTCGTAGTACGATTACAAGGTTACGCTTATTTGGAATTACCGAGTCGGGATTGCAAGACACCGTTAATGAGGTATTTCCCGACTGGCCTGCTGAAGTGGAACTGGGCTTTCGCGTACAGCTTCCGGTAATTGAAGTCAAATTCGCAACTGTCGGTGATGAATTCTTGGGGCTTAACAAGCAATGGGCTGATAAATTCGAGGCGCATTTTTCAGACTACGTTATTGGCAGAGACAGTGTTCGCCTAAGCCAAGCCCTTAATTTAGCTTTGCAACAAAAGGGGATGACGATCACAAGTGCTGAGTCATGCACTGGTGGCCAGATCGCCGCGGGTATCACCAGCGAAGCTGGCTCGTCTGCGGTGTTTGAAGCGGGTTTTGTCACCTATTCAAACCGCATGAAAACATTAAGCTTAGACGTCGCTGAAGACTTACTTGAGCAACACGGCGCTGTCAGCCAAGAAGTGGTTATTGCTATGGCTGAAGGCGCATTGTTGAAATCAGCTGCGGACATTGCGGTATCTATATCCGGCATTGCGGGCCCAACGGGCGGCAGTGATGAAAAGCCCGTGGGTCTAGTCTGGATGGCGTGGGGGCGCGCGGGCGCAATCAAGGCGCGCAAGTTCTTTTTACCTATGGGGCGAGTCGCGTTCCAACGCACAGCGACCGCGTTGGCGATGGACTTGGTTCGCCGAGAAGTGCTTGGGCTTTCGACCGATGTGGATTATTTTAGTGAGCTTAAAAAGAAGCGCTAGGCGTTCAATAGCTCTGGGCCTTCAATAGCTCTGGGCCTTCAATAGCTCTGGGCCTTCAATAGCTCTGGGCTTTCAATAGCTCTGGGCTTTCAATAGCTCTGGGCTTTCAATAGCTCTGGGCTTTCAATAGCTCTGGGCAGTTCGCACCTGAGCAAACTCAATCATCGCTTGACATACTAGCGATAGGTCCTCATTGCTAATCGAATAGGGCGGCATTATGTATAACAGCTTGCCAAAGGGGCGAACCCATACGCCACGTTCAACAAAAAACGCTTGAGCGAAAACGGTGTCGATCGTTTGTTTCATCTCGATTACGCCAATCGCACCAAGCACCCGTACATCTTCTACTGAGCTTAGATCCTTGGCGCTATGAAGCTCTTGCTCCAGTTTGCCTTCAATACGACTGACGTTTTTTTGCCAATCGCTTTCAAATAAGACACTGATACTGGCATTGGCGACGGCGCAGGCTAACGGATTGCCCATAAAGGTCGGACCATGCATAAATACACCACCGTTTTCTGAAATACCATTGGCGACTTCACTGCTAGCGAGCGTGGCCGCCAGTGTCATATAACCACCAGTTAAGGCCTTGCCTAAGCACAATATATCTGGCTCAATATCGGCCCATTCGCACGCGAATAGCTTACCTGTTCGTCCAAAGCCTGTGGCAATTTCATCGGCGATCAAAAGCACCTTAAACTGGTCACACAGCTCACGTACCCGCTTCAAGTAATTAGGATGATAAAACCACATACCGCCCGCGCCTTGAACAATCGGTTCAAGCGTAACTGCCGCTAATTCATGATGATGTTGACTAAGCATACGTTCTAAGTCATCAGTGCTTGCCTGGTCAAAGGAATTACTGAAACGACAGCTCGGTCGCTCGGTAAACACCTGTTGCACAACCGCGTCGTTGAATAGGTGATGCATGCCAGTGTCTGGGTCGCACACTGACATCGCAGCGAATGTGTCCCCATGATAGCCGCCCCTGAGCGACAGCATTTTACGTTTTGATGGCTGCGCCTTAGCGTGCCAAAACTGCACGGCCATCTTCATTGCCACTTCGACACTGATTGAACCTGAATCCGCTAAGAACACGTGTTGTAAGCGCGCGGGCGTAATATCAATTAGGCGCTTACATAGGTCGATGGCGGGTTGATGTGTTATGCCGCCGAACATCACGTGCGACATTTTGTCGATTTGTGTTTTTGCTGCGTCGTTTAATTCAGGATGGTTATATCCGTGAATAGCGCACCACCAAGATGCCATGCCATCGACTAGCTCGCGACCATCGGCCATACGCAGTCGCACGCCGCTAGCACTCTCGATCAACTGAGTTGGTAGAGGTTTAGTCGCAGAAGTGTAGGGATGCCAGATATGAGCTCGGTCAAAGTCGAGCGCTATTTTGTGATCTTCAATTTGCATAGAAAGTTGCACGGTCGAGGACCGCTTTAATATCGAGTTCGAACGAGGTTAAGAGGCGATCCTAGAAAAAAAGTAACTTAAAAATAAACGCGACAATGACTATATTGAGGGTGATTTTGATTGGCCCTATGCCTTTTTTAATTTGCATGTTTGCCGCAATCGCGGCGCCAATAGAGGTGCCGACGCCAAGTGCAATACCGTATTTCCAAACAAGCTCGAGCTGTGAAGCGAACACAGTCAGTGCTACTACCGTATAACACAAGACAATGAATACCTTATGCGCGTTGGTGCTTACAAGGTCAAGTTGCATAACTCGATTCAAGGCTGGCATTAGCAGAAAGCCAACGCCGATATGGATAAAGCCACCCCAGAAGCCAATCAATACCATCAGGGCATGCCCTGCGATCAAGCGACCCTTACTAGGGGATTGATTTTGCTGGATCGTTTTTGCTTGCGGTAATGACATTACTACCAAAACCAGCACCATAACTAACGCGAGTATGCTGTTAAATTGATCGCTTGGTATACGGCTAGCTAAGCTTGCGCCGATCAAGGTGCCTGGGATGGTACATGCGCCTAGGCTTAAACTTAGCTTAAAGTTGCTAAAACCTTTGCGGTAGAAGGCCCAGACTGCTGAAATGTTTTGCGGCAAAATCGCGATACGATTGGTGCCGTTGGCAACCGTGCCAGGCACACCTAGAAAAATCATGATCGGCACCGACAACATTGAACCGCCGCCAGCCATTACATTTAGAAAGCCGGTTGCGATGCCAGTGATCACAAGGAGTATTAATTCAAACATGCGGCGATTGTAACCAAAGCTTGATTCATAGTGGGCGCGAATATTGAATTATCTTGTTAAACTAGTGGTATGAAACTTTATTCGCAGAGTTACCCAAGCGATTTGCTTGATGATTTTAATGACGACCTAATACCGGCGGTGATTCTCCCGGGCTTATTCGGTTCAACCGCTAATTGGCGCGGCTTCGCCAAGGCGCTCAGCGATCATAGGCCTGTGATCGTGTTAGATCAACGTAATCACGGGCGCTCTCCTCATGCTGAAACTCACAGCTATCATGACTTAGCTAGCGATCTACTAAGGTTTCTGGACGACCACGGCATTGAGAAAATCAAACTTTGCGGACACAGCATGGGCGGCAAAGCCTCAATGGTATTTAGCTTGCTTCACTCAGAGCGAGTTGATCAACTCGCGGTATTGGACATCGCCCCCGTGGCATATTCACATACTCACGCTCCTTACCTAGAGGCCATGATTGATCTTGACTTAAGGTCAATCGCGTCTCGTGCCGAGGCTGATAAGCTGTTGTCTGAGCCTATTGCTGACACGGCCACGCGTTTATTCTTATTACAAAGTTTGGTCGGTAGCGCGGGCAGTTTCGAATGGCGGTTGAATCTGCACACCTTGTTGGAAGAAATGCCGACTATTTTGAGTTTTCCTGAGATGCTCATGAGTTCTGAGGTCAATGCCTTATTTTTGAATGGTCAAAACTCTGATTACGTGAGGCTCGAGCATCACAAAGTGATTAAAGAACACTTTCCTCAAGCGAGTTTTAAGCAAATCCCCGGAGCTGGCCATTGGCTTCATGCCGAGCAGCCCAAAGCTGTTTTAGCTGCGTTAGTAAACTTTCTAGAAAAAGATAAAAATTATGACTGATTTAAGCAATGAAAGTGACCAAGAACAGGTCAACTACAGCATGATGGATAAAAAACGAAAATACGCCCTTTTAATTGAGGCGCATTCCAAAGACCTCTACAAGTATGCCTTGTGGCTTTGTAAAGACAAGAACATGGCCGAAGACGTCATGCAAGAAGCATTTTTGCGCGCGTGGAAGTCGCTGGATAGCTTGCGAGAAGCGAAAGCCGCCAAAGGCTGGTTATTTACGATCTTTCGCCGAGAGCATGCACGACAGTTTGAGCGTAAGCAGTTTCAGTATAAAGACGTTGAATCAATGGACACAATTGAAGATTCATCGCATATGGGTTACGACGACCGCCCAGAAGCCTTTGCTCTGCGCAATGCTTTGAAAAAGTTGCCAGAAGAATATCGAGAGCCCCTTGAAATGCAAGTGCTAGGAGGGTTCTCTTGTGACGAAATCGCTGGGATATTGGACATAAGTTCAAGCGCCGTAATGACACGACTATTTAGAGCGCGTAAAAAAATGCGCCAAATATTGGGGCACGAATCTACGCCTCAATTAGGTGTGGTCGGGGAATAAAACCGGTTAATCACCGATTTCAAATGAAGTAATGCAAAAGAGTTATAGATAATGAATTGTTTAGATTTTAAAAGATTGGCGCTATCAGACCCGAATTCGCGCGATCATAGTTTTATAGAGCACAGTTCGGAGTGCCCAGATTGCTTGAAGTATGTTGGCAGCGTTCGCCAAATGGATGCTGACCTGTCAAGTAGCATAGATGTTGAGATGCCATCCGACTTGATGGCGCGCTTGCAGCTAAATCAGGAGCTTACTGAAGAAATTGAAACGGCCAAGGTTATCGCTATTAACCCGATGCGACGCTACGCGATGGCAGCAAGCTTGGCGCTTGCCTTGTTCGTCGCAGGCTTTATGGCGAGCAATCAATTTGGTTCTAACAACGACATTGGTTCTGATTATCAAGCCTTGTTAGCGGGTGTTGTCGAGCATATGAACGAGCAAGCAATGACTCCTGTCTGGAGCCCAGAGCGTGCTAATTCAAATGCAAATACTCTGTTAGCTAGCTATGCGCCTGAAATGAAATTAAAGTTTCTGAGTAACTTGCAATTCAGCAGAATTTGTCCGATGGGACAGTACAAAGGCTTGCACGCGAGCTTAGAAACCGCTGATGGTCAGGTTACGTTTGCTTTCATTAAAGGCGATTCGGTTAGTGAGTTATTTGACGCTGGGTATGAGGGCTATGTTAGCCGAGTCAAACCTGTTCGCGGTGGCAACCTAATTATCATGAGTCGCACGAACAAGGCCTTGCAAGAGGCAGATAGCCAACTTGAAGAAGCGATGTATTGGGATATTTAATCCAGATAGACACCTAATTAAGTAGTACTTAAAAAGCAGCCAGCTTACGCCAGCTGCTTTTTTAATGCCTACAGGATGTAGGTATGTCGCGGTCGCACGGATGCGAAGGAGCGGCTCAACGACAGGATGTAGGTATGTCGCGGTCGCACGGATGCGAAGGAGGAATTAGAAAATATCGAATCCTTAGCCAAATCGATGATCGGCAACAAATGGGTTTGTTTGACGTTCTTGGCCGAAGCTCGACATTGGACCGTGACCAGGTATAAAGCGTATGTCATCACCCAATGGAAAGAGTCGCTTGCGAATCGAGTTCAATAAATCATCAGGGTTGCTTTTAGGGAAGTCCGAGCGGCCGATTGAGCCTTGGAAAATCACATCTCCAACAACTGCGAACGATTGGCTCATTTCGACAAAAACCACGTGCCCAGGCGTATGACCGGGGCAATGAACAACATCAAAATTCAAACTGCCAAGTGATACTGTATCGCCATGGTTTAACCATTGATCTGGCGTGAACGATTCGCCTTCGAATCCAAATTGGCGACACTGCTCTGGAAGTAAGTCGATCCAAAACTGATCGTCTTTGTGCGGGCCAATAATGGGAGTACTCGCCAGTCTCGCCAACTCAGCCGTACCGCCAGCATGATCGAGGTGAGCGTGCGTGATGAGAATCTTATCCAATATTAGCCCATGCTGTTCAATAACCGATTGAATTTTTTCCAGTTCGCCACCAGGGTCTACTACCGCAGCAAGCTTTGATTCGGTACACCAAATCACACTGCAGTTTTGTGCAAATGGAGTGACAGGAACGATTTCAAAATCTAATGGCATAATGGGCGAATTCGGGTCTATTGAGAGAAAAGTAGCGAAGCCGTTTACTGCTGGGGCTGAGGGCGCACGCTAATCATTTGAGCATACTCCTGACCGTCTTGGTCAATAAGAATAACCTCAGCTTGGTCGCCAAGCTTCAGCTCTTGTTTAGGTTGAATCAGCATCATATGAATTCCTAAAGGCTCCAACCTCACTGTTCCGTTTGCGGGTATTAGTAGAGAGTCCATATGTTGCATACTCGCGATTCCGTCTTCGACCAAGGTATTGTGAATCATACTGACCTCAAAAGCCTTGCTACTACTCTCTTCGACAATAATGTCTTGGTCGCTATTATTTCGAAGCACGAAATAGGCCGCCATGCTGCTTGCTCCTGGAGGAGCAGGGCGAATCCAGGCATCCTCAAAACTAAGTTTGGGTAGCGTAGTCTCTTGCGTGATTTGGCTTGTATTGCTTTGAGTGGCTAAGCTCGGTTTGCTTGTTTTCGATATCGAAGTCCCGCTCGGTGATTTTTTTACGCCAGCATAGTTTGATAAAGCAATCAAATCAGAACTAATTGTAGATTCGACATGCGGCGCAGTTATTACGCCGGCATACTGCCCTTCAGGGTTAACCAGAATAATTGCCGCCCCGTGGTCTACATCATAACCACCGTTTGCGGTTTCTCCTGATTTGAAAAATAGAATGCCAACATTCTTTGCAAACGATTCAGTTGCTTTTAGAGGGGCTGAAACGCCTATGAATTCAGAGTCGAAAAATGGGACATAATTAGCTAAGCGCTCAGTCGTATCACGCTCAGGGTCAACTGACACCATAATTACCTGATAGTTATGCCATACATCGGCCTCTACGAGATCGGCTTTAACCTGCTTTAAAGTGTGCATGGTGGTCGGGCAAACATCAGGGCAGTTGGTAAAACCAAAAAATAAAACGCTCCATTTGCCTTTAAACTGTTCGAGGCCAAACTCTTGACCATGGTGGTCGGTAAACTCAATGTCGACTAGAGGTTTGGTGTTCGGAAGCAGTATTGTCTTCTTAAACTCAGGTAATTTTGCCGGAGGCGCCTTTGAACTTTGAACTAATAAGCCCGAGCCAATCGCGACAATGGCGACCAGAATGAATAGAAAATAGGATTTACTGCTGGGCGTGTTCTGTTTGCTTGCTTGAAGTGGAAGCATGATTAGGTCTCATTACGATTACGAAAACGCGCTGATTATAACGGATTTGGTGTGTATTTTAGTGCATCAATGTAACTGTGATTTGAGATATCAAAGTATTTTTCTGCCTCTACTTTAGATGTACCTGCGCGAGTTGTTTACATATACTCATCAAATAAATTTTAAGCCTATTCGGCCCTGAACTACTTTTTGTCAAGAACAACTATGACTGCAAACTCGATACCTGAGCTGAATTCAGCATTAGACGACCGCGATTGGTCGCACATGCTGAGTAAGCTTAGCTACGCTAATAGCGTGCCCGAGGTGTCGGCCTTGATTAAGCACTGTCCAGAAGATTTTATTGTGATCGAGCAAATGGATGTTGAACCCAGCGGCGAAGGAGAACATATCTGGCTTGATATTAGTAAGGTTCGGCGCAACACTGATGCGGTTGCCAAGTCGCTAGCGCGGTTCGCAGGGGTGTCTAATCGAGATGTTGGCTATTCTGGAATGAAAGATTTTAACGCGGTGACCCGTCAATGGTTTAGCGTCTGGCGCCCGAAGGGTGAGCCTTTAGATTGGTCGTCTTATGAATTTGATGGCGTTGAGTTAAATCGGATTGTTAATCATTCGCGAAAAATTAAGCGCGGAACTCATCGTTCAAATCGTTTTGAAATTAGATTGGTCAATCTAATGAGCAATGAGCAAGCGCCGGACCCTCGATCAGCTCTAGATCAACGATTAAATACTGTTCTAGAGCGGGGCGCACCGAACTATTTTGGTGCGCAGCGCTTTGGACGCAATGCTGGTAACATGCCGCAAGCGCTTGCGATGTTTCGCGGTAATAAAAAGGTAAAGGATAGAAGCCTACGCAGCATTTTATTATCGTCCGCTAGATCATGGCTATTCAATAGTGTTGTATCTCAACGTGTTAAAACAGATAGTTGGCAACGTTTATTTGTCGGGGAGCCAGCGAACCTTGATTCTACTAATAGCGTATTCACAGTGGTAGATGCTTCTATAGAAAATGAACGGCTAAGAGCGTTAGATATCCACCCTACTGCGCCACTTTGGGGGCAGGGCTTTCAGCCATTCGAGGAGTCTGCGGACGTTGATTTAGTAAACCTCGAAGATGAGGCATTGGCCGAATACTCTGAGTTAAAAAGCGGCTTAGAAACTGCTCGATTAGACTACCAGCGTCGGCCACTTCGAGTAATTGCAAAGGGGCTTAAGTGGCAATACGAGCAGGTTAATGATACTCAGCTTGACTGTATTTTGAGCTTTGAGTTGAACCGAGGGCAATTCGCCACCTCTATTCTTAGAGAACTTGTTATCGAGCGCGCTTCTCTATGACCGTTATTAGTACTGAGCTCGCTTACGTTGATAGTACAGATCTATTTGACAAGGTTGCTGATCAACCTTGGGCGATATTTCTCGATTCGGGTAAGTTATCGACATCAGAACAGCCTTTGCGGCATGGGAATTTTGATGTGCTCGCAATTAAACCAAAGTCGACCTTGGTATTCGACGGCAAGATAACACATTTTCGTCACAGCTCACTTAAGGAGAGGCTCTATGGAGACCCTTTGGCGATACTGAAATCTGCGATCCCAGACCTTGAAAAAGAATCATTACCAGAAGTGCCGTATATGCCTGGCGCACTGGGTTACTTTTCCTATGATTTAGCGCGAAGTTACGAGCATATCCCTAATTTGGCGGCCGATAATGAGCAATTGCCTATGATGGCGGTGGGCATTTATTGCGTCGTTGTGGTTATAGACCATCATCAGAAAAAGAGCTTCATCGTTCAGCTCGATGAGTCGACAGACACCCAATCAGTCGCTGATGAATGGCGTGATTTGATCGACTGGAGTATAGAGTTTGAGCATGATATGGCTGATTTTGCTGACGAGTTCGAAGCGAATAAAAAGCGTATAGAGCCTTATTTTACTGGGGGGCTACTGAGTAGTTTATTAGAAGATAGTATGCCGCGAGACGTTTACCGCAAGCGTTTCAAACAAGTCCGCGATTACACAATTGCCGGCGATTGCTATCAAGTAAACTTAACTAAACAGTTCTCAGCGCAGGTTACGGGCGACGCCTGGTTAACTTATCGGTATTTGCGCGAACAAAGCCCAGCCCCATATGGCTGTTATATCAATTTGCCGTTTGCACAAGTTTTGTCTAATTCTCCAGAGAGCTTTATTCAATGTAGAAATCGTCAGGTTCTCACTAGCCCTATTAAAGGTACTCGGCCGCGTGTTCATGACAGTGATGCTGCGGATAAAGCGCAGGCTAATAGGTTACTCAATAGTCCCAAGGATCGAGCTGAGAACTTGATGATTGTTGATTTGATGCGTAATGACCTGAGTCGTTGTTGTGAGTTCGGTAGCGTTAAAGTACCCAAACTTTTTGAGGTCCACAGTTTCGCCAACGTACATCACTTAATAAGCACAGTCAGTGGGGTGCTCAAGCAAAACCTGAATGTTTTGGATTTATTTAAGGTGTGCTTTCCCGGTGGCTCGATTACCGGCGCTCCAAAAATCCGCGCGATGGAAATAATTGAAGAGCTCGAACCTCATCGTCGAGGACTTTATTGTGGAAGTATTGGCTACATCGGAATTGATGGAAGCCTCGAGACCAACATCGCAATTCGAACTATTGTTGTGAAAGATGGTGTAGCACGTTACTCGGCGGGCGGCGGTTTGGTGATCGATTCTGAGGTCGAAGACGAATATCAGGAGTTGTTGGACAAGGCTAAAATGATGACAAAAGCTGTATTTAAGAATAAGCGACCATCGACTCAATAGACTCAAATTGCATATCGGATTGCTTGTTTTTTAGGCAAATTGACGTGAATGCTGTTCTAGACTGCTGAAAAGAAGAAATAGCACTAAAAAATTTAGACTAAACACTTGTTTTGTTGGGGGACGAGCAGTAGGTTTAAGCGATGGTTCTTGCAGCAGTAAAATCTCTATCCGAAATGGAATTGCCAGCCAACAACGTACCTCAGTGGTTGTTGGGGATTGGTCGTGGTCGGTCTGAACAAGACGTCCAGCGCATTGAAAAAGCCGCTTACTTCGCAATTGACGCGCACAGTGGTCAAAAACGTGCTTCTGGAGAAGACTACGTAAATCACACCTTTGCAGTTGCCGCGATTGTGCATGAGCTAGGTCTTGACTCAGACGTGGTTATCGCGGCTTTGTTGCATGATACAGTTGAAGATACTGATGTTACCTTGCTGGAGTTGGCGAAAAATTTTGGTAAAGACGTTGCTAACTTAGTTAACGGCGTGACAAAAATGGAAGTGATCCAAGAATTCACGGACACAGAGTCAGACCGTCGTAAGTCAAAGCAAGAAGCTAAAGCAGAGAGTTTGCGCAAAATGATGCTGGCAATGGTCGATGACGTTCGCGTTGTGCTAATCAAGCTTTGTGATCGGCTGCATAACATGCGTACCCTCGGCGCTGTCAAAACTGAAAAGCAAAAACGTGTTGCTACCGAAACTCTTGAAATTTTCTCGCCCCTGGCTAATCGACTCGGTGTTTGGCAAATTAAGTGGGAGCTTGAAGATTTAAGCTTTCGGTACATCGAGCCCGATATTTATAAAACCATTGCTCGAAAATTATCTGAACGGCGGGTTGATCGCCAGTCGTTTATCGACCAATTCATTGGCGATGTCGCGAGCCAACTTGCCGCTGAGAATGTTGATGCCGAGATTCGCGGTAGAGCAAAACACATCTATAGCATCTGGTCGAAGATGCAGAAAAAAGGCTTAGAATTCGAACAACTGTTCGACGTTCGAGCGGTGAGAATCCTAGTTGACTCGGTTAAAGATTGTTATGCCGCCTTAGGGTCGATCCACACTAATTGGAAGTTTATCCCTGGGGAGTTCGACGATTATATCGCGACCCCTAAGGAGAATAACTATCGCTCAATTCACACAGCGGTAATTGGCCCAACGGGTAAGGTTGTTGAAGTTCAAATACGAACTCATGAAATGCATGAGTATAATGAACTCGGTATTGCCGCTCATTGGCGTTATAAAGAAGGCGGTAATGACAACGACCAAGCGGTGAATAACAAAATCCTATGGTTGCGACAACTTCTAGAGTGGAAAGAAGAAGTTGCCGACGCGAGCGAATTTGTCGATCGGGTTAAGGATGAAGTGTTTGAAGATCGTGTTTACGTCTTTAGCCCGAAGGGCAAAGTTGTTGATCTATCTTATGGCAGTACACCGATCGATTTTGCCTACTCGATTCACACCGAAGTAGGCCACCGATGCCGAGGCGCAAAAGTTAATGGCAAGATGGTGCCACTAACCTACCGCTTAAAAACCGGCGAGCAGGTAAGTATTGTCACTGCCAAAACTGGTGGACCGAGCTTAGATTGGCTGGATCCCCATAAAGGCTATGTTAGAACACGCCGCGCGCGATCTGGTATACAACACTGGTTTCGCCACGAGCACCGTGATGAAACCATCGCGCATGGACGAACAATTCTTGATCGAGAACTCGATCGTATGAACGTTAGTGATGTGAACCTTGAGCAACTCGCCAAGAAGCTTAACGTGGAAGACGCCGAAGAGCTTTATTTTAAAATGGTTGATGGCTCGATCAAGCCAGGGCGAGCTGCTGCGATAGCGCAACGTATGCTAAAGCCCGAAAATTTGAGCGATGAAGAACAGCTCGAAATGACCTTTAAAGGTGGCCGAGCGGCTAATGACGATACCAAGCCAAGCGAGATGACCGTCCAAGGCGTTACCGATTTAATGACGTCACTCGCGAAGTGTTGTCAGCCGGTGCCGGGTGATAGAGTACTTGGCTTTGTTACTCGAGGCTCTGGCATAACTATTCATCGCGAAGAATGCCCAAATATTTTGTATCAAAAGCACCAGGCTGACGAGCGCGTAGTTGAAGTGAATTGGGGTCAAAACCAAGAGCGCGTTTACCCAATGACCGTTCTGATTAACGCTTTTGATCGCAAAGGCCTATTGCGTGACGTATCTACAGTATTTGCCGATGAGAAGGTCAACGTGCTCGAAATGAAAACGCGAACCGATGCTCAGAATCAATCGGTTCACATGGAAGTACTGGTTGAAGTCACAAGTTTTGAGGCAATGAGCCACTTGCTGGCAAAGCTAGATCATTTACCCAATGTTCTGTCGGTGAAGCGTAAAGTCTAGTACCTTTAGTTAGAGCTACTGACTAATAATTTGTTCAAATAGAGCGTAGTAAATATGCTCGCTGTAACCCTCCCGCACCTCGACTGTAGCATCCTTGAGTTGTGCTGCAATACGCTTCACTCCGCTTTGATTAATGCGAGCGTCTTCGCTCCCCCACCATAGAGTAACCGGCACATCTATTTTTCCGAGGTCAATATTTCTAGGCGATAGACAATGCACCATATCGTTAGCAATGCCTTCTACCCCTCTGCTGCTTCCTTGAATGAACCCATCAATCATTAGATTCACGGTTCCTTGTTTATGAAACTGTTCAACTTCTGCCGAGCCAATACTGTGTGTGAGCATCTTGCCGTAGTGTTGCGCTAGATTAAGCGTCACGCTTTTAAGCCATAGCTGGTAAATTTCTAGGGCTATTCGTTTCGACGCTTTGATCAACCTTGTAACAGGAGCGAAAATTCCGGTTAGGTAGCTTGTGTCATCAGGTTTGTTTACAAAAACTGGAGAGCAGAGGCTCAATTTGCGCATACGTTGATCGGCTTGAGCTGCGAAATTTAACGCAACTGCTGAGCCTAAAACGCTGCCTAGTAATTGGTATTGTTGTATATCAAGTAGGTCAACGAACTCGTTTAGCATCGAATTCCATTTGCTCGGATCTGCATATGGAGTAAGACCATAACCAGGGCGGTCAGGAATAATAATACGTTTATTTTGTCGTTCACAAATCTCGCGATAATTGTGAGGGATACTCACGCGGCTACCATAACCGTTGTGACAAAAAATAATCACATCACCGTCGGCAGGGCCATAGTCACGATAGGCAATTTGATGACCGTTTTTCAAACAAACAAACTTGTCTTCGTTTTGTTGTTCTAAAAGAGGTAAGACCGACTCTCGTATACCGAAATATGTATCAAGAATTTGTGATTCGTCGGTAAGTGCCAAGTGAATAATCTCGGCTTGAGAGGCGGTGTTAGTCTTGCGGTAGAGTGATTGAAGGTGGCTCTTGATTGTATTGCCCGATACGAAAGAGGTTTCCGCAAGCTGTTTAATAGATTGACCGTGAATGAGCTTGACCAATACCGCTTGTTCTTTATCAGTGAGGTCGTAACGAGAAATGAATTCAGGGTTTAGCGCCTTATCACGGGCCGATTGATCGACGACAAGAACCAAATAGTGAGTTGCTAGCGAACCATTAATTTCATTACGACTATGGATAGACCGTAGATATACTTGTTCATCGTTTTGGTCAAGATAATCCACTGCTGATAGACCACCATGATTTGCTTTGAGCGCGAGTTCTTGATTCTGTTTTGCGGTTAACTCAAGCTTTTTCATAACGCTTGGCTTTAGTCGATTAGACGTTTTGTTGACTAATAAATAGTTCAGTAAATGGTCGGCTGTTTTATTGTGGTATATCACTCGATAGGTACTGTCTAAAATCACCATCTTAAAACGGCCGTTATCGAGCAGTGAGCCAAATGCCATCATTGCTTCATTGGTGTTACTGATCCTGTTAAGTATCTGATCACCAATTTTTAACTCGGTGACATTTTGGGGGTCGTCGATGTGAGCGCTGTCATCGAGGACCTGATTCATGACGTCAATATAGTCACTGTGCCAACGTTCAGGCGTACCAATAATTTTGTAAACCAGATTGCTAAAACGTGTGTTGTCGTAACCCATACCCAACTCCCCCTAGTGTTTCATTTTTTAACAGGCATCCTACTATTTGTCTCCTTTAGCGAAAGCTAAAGACTTTATGGCTTGCCGAAAATGTTCTGTTTAATTGTGATGCCAAGCATAAAGACAAGTTGTCCACTAAGCTTTAGAACTTTGGTTTAGTTGAAAGGTCGATGGTTTAGATCGCTGAAGTCTTCTTGGGTTGAAAAGCTTTGGAATAAAGAGAAGGAGTTTGCTTGAGGAATTGTTATACGAATGCTTAGAAATGCTAGGTAAATATGCGGTATTTAGTCTACTGATTGGCAAATCATAGCCACCACCAGGTATTTTTAGTAAACTTCGGCCCACCTAAATAGTTCACATTCCTATACTTTTCTACGAGGATCTACCATGAAACAACCAGTTCGCGTTACCGTCACCGGTGCTGCTGGCCAAATCAGCTACGCATTACTTTTCCGCATCGCTTCTGGCGCTATGCTTGGCCAAGACCAGCCAGTGATCTTGCAATTATTGGAAATCACTCCAGCCATGGGCGCGCTTGAGGGCGTTGTTATGGAACTAAACGATTGCGCATTCCCGTTGCTGCAAGACGTAGTTACCTCAGATGACCCAGAAGTTGCATTTAAAGACGCAGATTATGCCTTGCTTGTTGGTGCACGCCCACGTGGACCAGGGATGGAACGTAAAGATTTGCTTGAAGCCAATGCTGCAATCTTCTCAGTTCAAGGCAAAGCAATGAACAAAGTCGCTAGCCGCGACATTAAGGTTTTGGTTGTAGGCAACCCTGCGAACACAAACGCTTTAATCGCGTCGGCTAATGCTCCTGATTTAGATCCAGGCCAGTTTACTGCTATGATGCGTCTTGACCACAACCGTTCATTGAGCCAGCTGGCCGAGAAAACCGGCGCTCATACAACTGAGATCAAACGTATGACGGTTTGGGGAAATCACTCAAATACTCAATATCCTGATATCAGCAACGCGACCGTAAGTGGCAAAGCGGCATCTGATTTGGTTGACCAAGCTTGGTTAGAAGAAAACTTCATTCCAACTGTTCAAGAGCGTGGCGCGGCGATTATTAAAGCACGTGGCGCTTCAAGTGCAGCGTCAGCAGCGGCAGCTGCAATCGACCACATGCGTACCTGGGCTTTGGGCACGGCTGAAGGCGATTGGGTTAGCATGGGCATTCCAAGTGATGGCAGCTACGATATCGAACCGGGCATCATGTTCTCTTACCCAGTTACGTGCAAAGACGGTAAGTACGAAATTGTACAAGGCTTGGAGATCAGCGAATTCAGTCGTTCTCGTATGGACGTCACTGAAAACGAGCTGCGAGAAGAGCGAGCGGCAATTGCTCACTTACTTGGCTAAGCTTATTGTAAGCTAACTTAAGTAAAGCGTTTTATAAAAGGCCATTGCAAGGTTTCTTGCGGTGGCCTTTTTAATTTCAGCAGACGTTTTGAAGGAGAATTTAAGTTTTTCGAGCGTTAAACGCCGCCATTTGCTCGGGCGTAGCTTCAGTTTGATGCTTCTCCTTCCACTCGGAGTAGGGCATTTTATAGACGATCTCCCTGGCTTGCTCTAAGTCTATTTCTTCACCTAAATCTTTCGCTGCAGCCGAATACCATTTAGCTAAACAATTACGACAAAAGTTCGCGAGGTTCATAAGGTCGATATTCTGCACATCTTTGCGGCTATCCAAGTGTTCTAGTAGTCGGCGAAACGCGGCTGCTTCAATTTCAGTTTGGTTGTTCATGGTGTCTGGGTAGTAAAGTTGTAATGTATTCTATTATATGATGCCAGCATCGAGGCTCGCGGCCATGGTTAGGCCAAGCTTCTCACATTGATCTAGAAAGTCGTGGTTAAACTCTCCTCGACAAATAAGTGGCTCCTGAACCAATCGCCACTTCATGCCAGTTGTTATACTTTGGATGGCTGTTCGTGTACCGGTCCCATCATGACCGGCTCTCACATAAAATGTGAAAGGTAAACCTTCAGTGTTTTCAGCGCAGTCATAGAAGCATCTATCGAATACGTCTTTGATTAAGCCTGCCATGTATCCTAGGTTCTCTGTAGTCCCTATCACGATAGCATCCGCTGAGTTAATATCTTTGGGTTGAGTGTTTAATGGTTTAAGAACCTTTACTTCAATATTTTCTACTCGATCATCTGAAGCTCCTTTGATCAGTGCGTCAAGCATTCTCTGTGTATTCTCAGACGGTACATGTGCGATTACGAGTAGTCTCTTCTTCATGGCCGTCGGCCCCCAATGTAGTGGCTTTAGAATTATATACCTTCAGTTGATTTCTCTGCACAACAAAATTTTTGATGTTTAAATACTTACTATACGTTGATTAGCACAAGATCGATGTAAGCGGTATCATCTTCATAGAACATGCCAATTAAGCTCATTCCTCAGTGGTTTGGTTTATGTGGCTAAATTCTTCATCACGAAAAAAGATCGATAATCAAGATGAGGGCTGGAACAAAGGTTTCCCACCTCTCAAATCAACCAATCTAAGAGGCGGCAAGCTTGAATAGTTTGCACATGCCTAGAGTTAGGTCCTCTGAAGGGTTGGAAGTAGCTCAGAGATGAAAACAGTGAGCTGTTCCTCTCATTTAAGTAAATAAATCATGGACTCAAACTTCAGACTCTATTTATATCACGAACGAGCTAACAGCTTAGCCGATCACGCAAAAGCAAGGGTCATTGGTCAATCGATCAATAGTGTTTTGACTTTTTTAGTTCTACGTTCACTGGGCGTCGACGACCTTATTTTTGTTTGGCTTGCCATTGCTTTGGCATCTTCTATTATTATGTTCTTTGTTACGAAGGCGCTTGTACCTCACAAAAATATTTTCACTATTCAACGTTGGAGAATTGCAAATATGGCTTGCGCATTTTGCGTTGGCTTCACTTGGAGCTTAGCTCCAGCGACTTTTTTTCTACATGAAAGTGTGTTTTTCTATGTGGTAATTGTTTCAATTTACTCTGGCTACGTTGCTTCATCATTAGCCGTGAGTTCTATCTATAGATATTCATTCGTTGCTTTTTCACTGGGAATCACGATTCCGTTTGTGTTCCGGCTTTTTTATGAAGGCGGGTTCGACAACAATGCTATCGCTGTATTAATGATCCACTTTATAATTATGATGGCGGCAGTATCTACAAACATGCACAAGCAATTTATTAAGTCAGTAGCGATTCAATATGAAAATGAACGGCTTATCGACCAGCTTGACCATGAAAAAAACCTAGCACAAGCAGCTGTCTCATCTAAAGACAAATTTTTAGCAGCAGCGAGCCATGATTTACGCCAACCGCTGAACGCCATTGGGTTATTTTCCGAAGCATTGGTGCCACTTCAAAGTGAGACAAAGGGAAAACAAATTGTAGTAAAGATTCGACAGTCGTTAACAGGTCTAAATCGGATGTTAAACGCTTTATTAGATATTTCGCGTTTGGATTCGGATACAGTAGTCAATAACCCAAAGCACCTGGTTTTACATACCATTGTTAATCAACTCGCTGAAGAGTATCGACATAACGCGAAGAAAATACCGATTACGATTGATCTTCCCAGTGATGTCATTGTTTACGCTGATCCAACAATCCTCTATCGTATTTTAAATAACCTTCTTGATAACGCGATTAAATATTCCAACGAAGGCCAGATTAATATTGAATGTGAGTTAAGCAAGACCAATCTTGTTTATGTGAAAATTATCGATAGCGGAATAGGAATTCCTGAAGATAAAATATCGATCGTGTTCGATGAGTTTCACCAATTAAATAATCCTGAGCGTGATCGCGAAAAAGGCCTGGGGCTTGGGTTAGCAATTGTTAAACGGCTTTGCGGGATTGCAAATATCGAGTTAAATATCGAGTCTGAACTAAATGTAGGAACTGAGGTAAAGCTTGCTCTCCCTGAGGGCTTGGCTAAGCCAAATGAACATGAAGATATTCAGGAACCGGTAGTCTCTTTAAAGGCTAAGTACATTTTAGTTATTGATGACGAAAAGAATATTTTAGAGGGAATGCAATATTTGCTTACAAGTTATGGCTGCGATGTAGTTACTGCGGACTCGCAGTCAAATGCACTAGTCACTTTAAGACAACGAAACAGCGTTCCGGATCTTATTATTAGTGATCTTAGGTTGCGAGAAGGTCTCACTGGCATCGATGCAATTGACGCAATTAGAGATGAATACAATTGTGATATTCCGGCACTTCTTATTACAGGCGATACCGCGCCTGACAAAATAATTGAAGCTCAACAATACTCAACCTTATACAAACCGGTAGAGCCAGAAGAATTGAAGCTCAGGATTAATCAGCTTCTAAACCCTTAAATAAGCTTTTGTTCTTGCGCAATTTGGACACAGGAAGTCCTGTTGTTAACGCCGAACTTGGTAAACAGCCGTTCAACATGGCCTTTTACTGAAGAGGGTTTAATTCCTAATACCAATGCAATTTGCTTGTTTTGCAAGCCATCGCGCATCAACTCGAGCACTTGGTGTTGGCGCTCGGTTAGCGCTTCAGAATCAGGAATCGATTGGTCGTCACTACTTTTCCAATCTATCTCACCATCCCAGGCCAAAGGTAGGTATCTCTTGCCTTCTAAGAGTTGTCTAGACGCGTCTATAAACTCCTTGCTGCTGCTATCTTTGGGAATGAAACCTTGTGCCCCTAGGCTGATGGCTCGCTCAATTTCGACTCTCTTGTCAGAGCCTGAAATTACTGCTACGACTATCGATATTGATTGTGCGTTTACTGCGCTAAGAAAGCTAAAGCCAGACAAGTTAGGCATGTGTAAGTCGATAAGAACTAAATCGAAACCTTTTAGCTTGTCTAAATCAGTAAGAAAGTGTTGAGCCTTGTTACTTGTTTCTACCTCAAAGTGATGACTACTAGATTCTAAAATCATCGCCAAACCTTCAGCAAAGAGATGGTGGTCGTCTATAACTAAAATTTTTCTGGTGGCACTCATCACAATGTTGCTTGTTGACTATTAATAGACGTTCTCTTCAGCTTTTAGCATATCAGAGGAACTACTGATCTGGTCAAGGGGTCATACGGCCCGTTTGTCGATATCACAATAGAGATTATAGTCGCCGCTAGTTAAGTGCCAGCGCACTAATTTGAAGTTGACTGAAGCTAGTTACACAAGTAGTGGGATCAATCTCATACAAGCTTCAACTTTACTGTGTTGCTTGGCAACGCGAAAAATTAACCTTAAATGAGAATATGCAAGATGGGCTACCTTCTAAGAACATTGGTAATCAAAAAAATTGTCATGATCGCTATATTGATGTTATGCGCATTAGCCAACGCATCGGTGCCAAGCACAATCAACTATCAGGGATACCTTACTGACTCGGCAGGCGAACCAATAAATCAGACACAAACTATTACTTTTAGAATTTATTCCCAAGCCAATGGTGGTATTGAGCTTTGGAGCGACACCAAATCGCTTGCAATTGATCAAGGTGCCTTTTCCACAGAGCTCGGTGACGGCATTAACGCTTTTCCGAATAACTTATTCGACGGCCCGCTATTTTTAGGCATCAGTGTGAATACCGACGCTGAAATGAGCCCGCGCACCTCGTTAACCAGTGCACCATTTGCACTGAACGCCGAACGTCTAGGTGGTCAAACAGCGGCGGATCTCAGCTATACAGATGCCGAAGCCGTTACCGCAATGGGAGTCAGAAGCAATAGCAACCCCTTTAATCATAGCCGTTATACCGACACAAACGCTCGAGCGGCAATGGGAACTCGGTCTAATACAAATGATTTAAATCACGACCGCTATACCGATACAGAAGCTCGATCTGCGATGGGTACTCGTTCAGATAGTAATGATTTGAATCACGACAAATACACCAATGCAAATGCGGTAGCCGCTATTAAAGCTGCAGATGGCGCAGGTTCAAACCTAGATGCCGATTTGTTAGACGGTATGCAAGCCAGTGATATTATCGCGGCTGCTAGTGCCCCTCAAGGCACTGCGATCACTGGGCCGACTACAATTACGTCGGGTGGTAGGTACTATTTAGCCAATGATATTTCAAGCACATCAACGGGCGTAATTAGCATAAGCGCTCCCGGAGAGAATGTCATTTTAGATCTGAACAACAAAACTATTTCTAGTACCAGCGTTGCCGCAGGTAGCTCTCTAGTAAGGTTGTTTAGCACGTCAACAATTGAAATTATGAATGGCACTATTCAAGGAGTCGTTGGTGCACTCAGCCCCCAAGCGATACTAACCAATAGTACAGCAATCAATAGACTCGTACTAAAAGACTTAACCATAGTTGACACATCTGGCGTTACAGTAGGAGGCAATGGTGCTTGTTTTATTGAAAACAATATAATCAATGGCGACTCTACTAACACGGGGTTTTCAACGCCGTCTATTGAATCGCGAGGGTTAGGTATGACGTGCAGAAATGGCTTTGTACAAAACAATGTTGTTACAAATTCAGTATTTACAGGCACTACGGCAAGTGGTACCGGTGGAATGAACCTCAATGGGACGTTCGTAGTAAAGAATAATGTAATCAGAAATGTATTGTTGCATTCGGGTGTATGTTTCAGGCTAGTTCGAGGCTTGGCGACACAAAATGTAACCAGTGGCTGTGAAACAAACAGCGCCAACGATGCGGGTGACGTTTTACTAAGCAGTGGCGCTACAGGTATCGACAACGCCGAAGGTTAATACTATTGATTGTACAGCAGGAGCTCAACAGTAATGACAATCAGAACACTAAAACTTAGCCGCGGCTATCTTGATATGAAAGTGTTCAGCTATGTTTTGAGTTTTCTCAGTGTTCTGACGTTAATGTTCGTTAGCGTTACGACGCATGCCGAACAAGTTTATTTTAAACTTGTTGGTGATTCTATGGAGCCAAAATTTGAAAATGGTGACATCGTTTTAGTCGACACGTCGGCTTATCAGGGCATGCCTCCTTCCAGAGGAGACTCTGTGGTGGTGCTATTACGGGGACAAACTCTGCCAATGTTGAAAACTGTGGTTGCGGTAGCTGGCGATAAAGTTCGAATAGAGAACAAGCAACTCATTGTGAACAGAAAAAGACTACTCTTACGGCCTGCCAGCAAAGGTGTTGATGTTATTAAAATGCAAATACAGCAATATGATAACCGTGTGCCTGACAATAGCGTCATTGTGCTTGGAGAAAATCAATCGACAAGCTACGACAGCCGTCAGCTTGGTTTTATCAGCGTAGAGCAGTTAGCGGGCAAAGTCGTTAGGCACAAAACGGTTGAGCTGTCGCAGACTACCGCATCGTCAAAAAACTATCGTCTGCAGAATGGGCTCGGCACTAATTAATTTAGTCATGCGGATTAACGAAACAGCGACTCAAAACAATAGGAATTTAGTAATGACTAAGTTAATTCTAATCATTTTTAGTCTAGGCATATTGTCAATATTTAGCGACGTTGTAAACGCAGAGCAATCGGCCTCTGCCAATTTCACGCTGAGGGGCGACGGCTTTGCCAGCGCTAACTCGATGTCATCGCCGAATTATCAACTGTTTAGTGTGCTGGGCGATTCACGCGCAGTTGGTGTTAGCACGTCGCACTCCTTTGAGGTCTCGAGCTCTTTGGTGTTTCTCTTTAGGTCTGGAGACGCTCAGGGTGACGATCTTCTATGTCTACCTATTCGCGCTAGCAACGGTGCAATAGCCTTGATATGTCTGTAACTACCTTTGCAGATGAATTCTATCGAATCTGTCAAAGCTACTGGTTTTTCAAATGAGTAAAAAATTAAAATCCGTAGAGTGCTAAATTTAAACTAGGAAGTGACAAGATGAGTTTTCGTTAATGTCTAAAATAAAGTCTGATATTAGTTAATACAGCAACCCCTACTTTTAAGTCGTAGCTAATGTTTTAGCCAAGGTTTTAGTTAAGCCTAGTTTTTGACGTGCTTCCTGAGTTTGTTTTACCAATAGCTGTCTCACGCTGTTGCCATCATAGGCAAGCTCGTCAAATTCAATGAAGATGGCATCATGGTGCTGGCAGCGGTAAAAAGCACCGTCTGGATTTATTGCTAGCATTTCTACCGATTCAGAGTTTATACCGGCTTTCCATTGACATATTGCCATCATGGCATCTACGTGATCATCGTTCATGTGCGTAACCATATCTAACTCTGATTCACACCATGATGGTGTCTCCAATCTCCATTCTTGATCGCTAAACCAATGAATGTCACCAAAACCCCCAATGTATCTCGCGCGCTCTATCGTCATTTTAAAGAAATTGAATGAATGAGCTTTTTGATATTTTCTACTATCAGGGTAAAGCATAAAAAATCTTTCTGATATCGCTTCCTGTTGATCTTCGGACATCATCTGAGCGCTACCGATCAGACTCAAACGAGCTCCAGCGTTTGGGTCGTCGGGTTGCTTACCTTTTGAAGAGCAGCCAGGGAAGACTGTAAAGCTCATCTCAGGTTTATACTGAATGTTTTTTGTATGCTGAGCTAAATCGCTGATGTAGAAAACAATATCACCTTCATGCGTACTCATAAATGTAGACACCGAGCCAAACGGAAATCCATCGCATGCTTTGGAATGCGTTGAGAGTACGCCTAGTTCGCAATTTCGGAGTAGTTGGCGAGCCTGATTGATAGAACGTTGTTTAGAGGGTTTCATAATATGTCGGTAATCTAATTGTTTTGAATTGCTTATTGGGAAATTCGAGGAGTAATGAACGGCGCTTGAGTATCTGGATGAGCTTGTAGCCACACATCAATATTAAAGGCGCTTTTCAAGCTGCTTTCGTTGATGACCTGCTTCGGTGACCCTTGAGCTGAAATGTAACCATGCTTTAAGACAACAAGATGGTCGCAGTAAAGAGAGGCAAGGTTTAAGTCGTGCAGCACTGCGATAATGCCAATGCCTTCTTTGGCAAGTAGCTTAAGTGCATCTAGTGTCTGGTATTGCTGGTAGAGATCGAGCGCGGAGATTGGTTCATCAAGCAATAAGTATTGATGCTTTTGTCGATGCTGATTTGAAAACAGTTGAGCCGTCACACGTGCAAGTTGAACGCGTTGACGCTCGCCGCCGGAGAGCGTTAGGTAATTTTGATTAGCTAAATGCAGTACGTTAAACCGTGACATGCAATCAGTCAGCAACTCTTGTTGTTGGCTTACATTCATCGCCGACAAGCTCAGTGCTAAACGTACGACCTCAATCGCGTTTAGCGGGAACGATAAATCACTGTGCTGTGGCAGCACCGCACGTAAAATCGAGAGCTCGCTAGCAGAGTATTCAAAGATGTTCTTACTATCGATATTCACCGAGCCAGAGTTTGGAGCATTAAGGCCGGCCATAACATTTAGTAAGGTGCTTTTACCTGCGCCATTTGCTCCGATTACGCCAATAAAGCTACCACTTGGACACTCCATGTTGATACCCGAGAGTAGACATTTAGTGCCGACAGAGACGTCTAGGTTTTCAACTTTAAGGCTCATAAAACAAACCCCAAAGCGCGCTTTTGCTTTATGAGTAATGCGATAAAAAACGGAGCGCCGATAAGTGAGGTTAAAATACCGATGGGTAACTCAGCTGGCGCAGCGATGACTCGCGATGCCGTATCGGCAAGCACTAAAAGTGCGCCGCCAAGCATTGCAGAGTTTATTATTAGGTATCGATAATTGGTGTCTGAGTAGAGCCGTAGAATATGAGGCACTACCAGGCCTACAAAGGCGATAACTCCAGTAAATGCAACGGCAACGCCAACAATTAACGCGTTTATCCATAGCAGTTCGAGCTTTATGCGGTCAACGTCTACTCCCGAGCATCGCGCATTGGCTTCCCCCAGCAATAATAGGTTGATCGCATGACGGCGTTTATGGATCATCCAGAGAGCGAGACCGAGAATGGGGAGCAAAATCGACACAGATTGCCAGCTCGAACCACCAAGACTGCCCATTAGCCAAAACGTGATTTGTCTTAAGGCTTGATCATCAGCGAGATAATTAAACCCGCCAATAAGGGCAACTGATAAGGAGTTAATCGCAACACCCGCCAGAAGCAGAGTGGGCACCTGTAATTGTCCACCCGCCTGAGCTAGGTGATATACCGCAAACGCCGTGATCGCGGCACCTAAAACAGCCGCTATCGATATCGCATATGGGCCAATGTGGGCGAGTGAGGGAACCACAAGGAATAGCTTTTGTGATAGGAATATCATGGCAACGGCGCCAACTGCGGCCCCAGAAGAGATACCAAGAAGTCCGGGGTCGGCCAATGGATTACGGCACATCCCCTGAAGGCTAGCGCCACTTACTGCCAAAGCCGCGCCAACCAATACACCCATTAGTACACGCGGCAAGCGAATGTTCAAGACAATATTATGGATGGCTGTTGACTCTGCTTCGGCATTAAAACCAAGCGTCATCACTAGGGTCTCTAGCGGTAGCACGAGGTCAAATTTGGCCGCACCCAAGGACACACCAAGCCAGCAAGCGAGGAATAGCAAGGCTAATAGCACAATAAATAAGGGACGCCTTGATTGCGATAATTCTAGTGCCACAGGGGAAAGAATTGCTTGGTTTGATTGCATTGTCGGATTACATCTTTGAGACGCCATTGCCTTGGGCAATGACTTGATCGATTGCTTGGTCTAATCGAGATCCAAAACCGAGCAGCAACAATGGGTCCATTGCATGTACATGGCAACCTTGTTTAGTGGCTAGTTTGATCGCAACTTGAGAGCAAATACCATCGATACCCCCCATACTTTCAAGGTTGTGTTGGGGCACTAAAATTATATCTACTTGCGCTTTTGCCAACATCTCAGCACTGAAAGGTTTATAGCCTTCAAATTCAGCGCCGAGGTTGTTGATTCCAGCGACACTTAGTAATAAATCAGCAACTGTGTTTTTACCCGCCAAGGTTTGCCCTCGTTGGCCAGAGTTTAGTAGTGCAATCGCGTTTAGTTTGTTATGGCTATATAAGCGTTGACGTTTCGATAGATCAATCGCGGTAATAACATTGTCTATTAGTTGTTTTGCCTCATTCTGTTTCTCAAAAAAGGCGCCCATCTGGGAAACAAGGTTTTTCCAAGAGGCAAGGGTATAGACCGATTGTTCAAATTGCTTAACGGTTACTCCCGTTGATTTAACTTGCTCTAATGTCGCACTAGGGCCGGCTCCACGTGCGGTGACAACTAGATCAGGCGAGAGAGATAACAAGCCTTCGGCGCCCAAGTTTCTAAAATATCCGACTTGTGGCAAGTCCTTAGCGGATACAGGGTAAAGACTGGAGCTATCAACCGCTACTACCTTAGGCATTAAACCGAATGCGTAAATAATCTCAGTGATACTGCCTCCAGCAGACACAATCCTCGAATATTGAATACTCTCGGTTTTAGTATCAGCGTTTGCGTTCTGCGCGGCTAGAGGTGTCATATTCAGCAAGGTCACTAGAGCGAAGGCTAAGGTGGTTTTTGCGGCTATTTCTTTGATGATTGTGAACACGAAATGATTTGCTCCAAATGAATAAGGTGATCAACTAATGTGTAAATGTTAATGAGAATGATTTGCATTTGCAATAAAAATTGATATATTTGCGCCAGTTTTATTACGCTATTCAATTTATTCGCCGAACGGCGGCCAAGATTTCGGGGTTTTCCATGCGCACTTCTAATACTAGATTTTTCGACTTTCACTCAATAAATGACAATCAATCGCGCACCAAGTCGCACAGCTTAAGCCTGATAGCTTGCTCGATAATAAGTGGTTTTACGAGTTTTTCAGCAACGGCGCAGGACGCCTACACAGCAGAGAAAGAGGTGATCGTTGTTACGGCAACACGTACTGAAAAACCTATCACTGATCTCTCAGCAACGGTTTCAGTGATTGATGCCGAACAAATTGAACGTGAAATTTCCAACAATATTGCAGACCTAGTTCGCTATGAGCCGGGTGTATCTGTCTCAGGGGGAGGGAGGTTTGGTCTTAGTGGCTTCGCAATCCGAGGAATAACCGGAGACCGAGTTCTGACTCTTGTTGATAGTACGCCAACGTCTGATGAATTTTCATTTGGTCCATTTTTATCCTCGCGTCGTAATTTCGTTGATCTTGATGCTTTGAAATCGGTAGAGATCGTTCGCGGTCCAAGTTCAAGCTCATTCGGCAGTAACGCGATAGGCGGCGTCGTCAATTTTGTTACTAAAGATCCTGTAGATTACTTACAAGGCAAGTCTTTTACTGGTTCGGCAAAGGCCAATTACAGTTCAATCAACGAAGGCACCAATGCCACGATACTAACAGCGTTTGGAAACGAGACCCTATCGGCGATGCTGGTGGCAACACAGCGCGAGTTCTCCGAAACAGATACGTTTTTCGATGACGACAGTGTTGGGCAATCAAGACGGTCCCAAAACCCGCAAGATAACGAAAACACTAACCTATTTGCAAAGGTGGTTTTTAACCCAAGTGAGAACCAATCGATCGCGTTTACCGCTGAGCGATATGTGGGGGATTCTTCAACAGACGTGCTGTCGGCGGCAAACACCGTTTCACGAGGCGTTTTGACGCTCGCACAACAAGGAATTGACCAACGAACTCGTGAACGTGCCAGTATTGATTATCGTTTGACGTCAACAACGTCTCTTTTTGATCAGTTTTCGGTGCTCGCCTATACCCAACAAAGCGAGGCGAATCAGCTAACTCTGACTGAACGTTCTTCGTCATTTTCAGGCGTTCAAGATCGAATTCGAGCATCACAGTACGACCAAGATAATGTCGGCTTACGTTTGCAGTTCAATAAGTCTTTTGAGTTGGGTGCTAACGAGCACTTGGTCAGTTACGGTTATGATTATGATAAGAGTGAGTCTGCAACTCGTCGCGATGGCAGTACTGTAAATCGCGCTACTGGAACCATCGCACCAGAGTTCAGCAGCTTCCCCACTCGTGATTTTCCATTATCTGAATACGTCAGCCAAGGGCTGTTTGTTCAAGATGATATTCGCTTTCTTGATGGGCGTCTCAGCCTTATTCCGGCATTACGTTATGACAACTTTGAATTGAGCCCTGAAGCAGACCCAATCTATTTAGCTGGCAATCCAGGTTCGCCATTGCCTGCTGGTTATGACGAATCTCAAGTGTCGGTTAAGTTGGGTTCGGTGTATCAATTAAACGATTCTTGGTCTGTGTTTGCACAGTATGCAGAGGGCTTTAGAGCGCCTGCATTGGATTCGGTTAATGTTGGCTTTACAAATTTCGCAGGTGGTTATACCGCCCTCCCAAACCCCGACTTAGAGCCTGAATCGGGTGAAGGCGTTGAGTTTGGTGTTCGGCATCGCAGTGACTTTCTGAGCATTGATCTTGTCGCCTACGAAAATGACTATGTCAACTTCATCGAAAGTTTATCGGTACGTGGTTTTAACCCGTTAACTGGCTTATTAGAATTTCAGGCTAGAAACCTAGACGAGGCAACTATTAAAGGGTTCGAGGCCAAACTGCTTAGCGATTTGTCGGGGCTTTCTGTAGCGCTTGAAGGTTTTAAACTACGCGCGGCCTACGCCTATGCCAAAGGCGAAAACCTCGAAGACAATACACCCATTAATTCTATTGATCCTCAACAGCTCATATTGGGCATTGGCTATGCCCCTCAAGATGATCGTTGGGGAATTGAAGCGGTCATTAATGCCACAGATCGTAAAGATCAGTCAGATATCGACACCAGTGCTTTACAACAAAGTGGCGCGCCGCTAGTTGCTGCGTTTGAGACGCCTGGTTTCACGACTCTTGACTTAATCGGTTACTACAATGTGAGCGAAAAACTGCGCGTAAATTACGGTGTGTTTAACGTCACAGATAAGCAAACCTTTTCATGGAGCGAAGAATTTGTGCAAGATCCCACAACAGCCAATTTTGATCGTTTGAGCGAAGCCGGTCGAAACTTCTCACTTTCATTGAAATACACCTTCTAACGCAAGCAGATAAAGATTCACAACATGAAAAAAACTAGCCTAAAATTTGCAGCTGTATTGCTATTTAGTCCATTAACATTTCTAAGTGCAAATGCCTATGAAGACAAACAAGAGTGTACAGAAACAGGGCACTCGCGATTTATCTTTAGTTGGCCAATTACTAGCGATTGCGATAAAAAACCTCGCGGTGGAACTAGCAAAGGCGCCGATGTTGCGTTTGCCACCCAATTACGAAAACCTTGGTTGGCATTGCAACAAGCAGGCTTGAGTAAGCAAGAACGTGATAGACGAGCAATCTTGGCCATGCAAGGAGGTTACAAAGTTAACTTTGACTTTCTAGAGACCGTCGGATTTAGCGAAGGCTATCAAAGTGATCGCCCGTATCAGTCATGGGGCACTGAATACGTTTATGTGGTCGAAGATAAGCCCAACTTGATAAGTTTACAGCACATAATGGTGATGTTTTTTAAACAAGAGGATGGCTCTGTTTCTGAACCAATGGTGATGAAACATTGGCGTCAAGATTGGCGTTTTGAAGATACTGCTTTGCTTGAGTACTCGCACAACAATACCTGGAAAAAGCGTTTGCTCTCTAAGAGTGTTGTCGAAGGAACCTGGAGCCAAGCGGTGTTTCAGGTTGATGACTCACCTCGCTATGAATCGTTTGGTAAGTGGCAGCATAACGGGAGTTTTTCAACATGGATAAGCCAAACGACGCGTAGACCCTTGCCTCGTCGGGAATACAGTGTGCGAGATGATTATCACGCATTAGAAGGGTTTAATCGTCACACCGTGACACGTCACGGTTGGGTTCAAGAAGAAGAAAATTGGAAACTAGTTCTCGATAAAGCCGGCAAACCAGTCAGCCAAGAGCCTTACCTGGCGAAAGAGGAAGGCTTGGCTCGATACCAGGCTCTGAAAGATTTTGATTTTTCGGGTGGTGACAAATATTTTGCCAATACTGAGCCAGTTTGGAAATTAGTGCGAACAACTTGGTCAGAGCTGATCGCAAATTATCCAAACATAAAGCTAAAGAAAACACATGACGGCAAACCAATGTTCATGCCTCTGTTCTCTTTGGCGGTTGAGTTCGCTGAAAACAAAATGACCGCCGACGATGCTCAAAAACGAGTTGATGTCATTCTTGCAAATTATCTAATCAAGAATTAGCTGAGCTCAGACAAAAAGTGAGTAGGCCTAGTGACAGCAATTCAACTCGCACATGTCGTTGATGTTTTATCGCTTTTAGGTTGAGAGCCCGTTAACGCTGGAAATTGGTTTCTATTTAGCTTATTCATTTAATAGGCATAAGCAGTCTTTTTTATAGGGCCTTGACGTCATACTGGCGTCAAGGCCGAAATCTACTCATGCTGTTCTCTAACCGTTTTTATCCTCTTCTAAATTTGCCCTCTATAGTTGCTGGAAACCACGTTTTGGTTTAAGTCTGCATAAGCAAAGCCCACCCAGAAAATCAGCTACTAAATTGCTGACGTTACCAAGGTTTCAACGAATGTTGAAAATTCGCTTGCCCAAATAGGCAAGCCTAAGAGTATGGCGACTCAGTTGGTTAGGTTTTATGGGCGCGATGAAAAACCACGGCTATGCAAAGCTGAATCGATAGGCCTTCAGTCTACGCAAAACTCTATGAGTGTTTGATCTAGGTCTATGACCTAAGATCTGTAAATAGAGTTTCACCAATACGAGTGATGGTTCGACACCTACATTTAGGGCGCTTTTTCTACGTTTTTCGCATAAGCATCTTGAGGCTAAATTAGTCGCTTATCGCCTTAGTTTATTGGCACCTACTGTGGGGTGGTGTTTAACGTAATTTGTAGATAAATAACAAAGGTATGATCTGTAAAGTATTGTTAAAAAAGCACTTAATGGGTCTTCGAGAAGTCAATAGTGATTGCGCTTCAATCGGAGTTGTAATCTAATGAGCAGAGAAGGTCGGGGGGCTTTTTGTAAATCGTCAAATTGAGTAACTGTATTTTGAAGCGGCGACATATATAGAATTAGAGAGCGTAGCCGTATTGTTTGGTCGCGTTAAGGCGCAATCAAAGGCGTTTTTAAATACTCTCTATTCAGCCCTCTACACAACTGCTAGACATCTTCTAAATGTAGTCTAGCCAAACCTGCTTTCCAAAGGCGTCAGAGTGTGCTCCATGATTAGAATAAAAAAAATTATAACCATTGCTCTAGCTTTCTTGCTTTCGAGCACTTTAGCGCTCGAAAGCGTGTATGCGGCACCGCTACTTATTTCAATAACAAATCCTCCCCCTACCGTGACGGCAACTGCTGTTGGAGATACCCAGTTTTGGCCTAATGCTGGCACGCTCGGAGTTGGTGGAACCCCGATTAGTCTTAGAGCTACATTGCAGAGCATTTCAGCTGGTGATTCTATTCGTTTATTCACCAGTGGTGATAACCCTGTGGTTCGCGCTGACACCGGTACTTTGGCCGCGACGGTATTGTGGGAAGTGTTCGATCAAGCAACTGGCCTGCCGATAGTCGGTGATCCCGATTTTTTGATTACAGATATCGATGGTCGCAATGGCACCCCGATCGAGAGCGTTTCAGCGGCCTGTGCCGGTTTGACATCTTATACTACTAACGGAAATTTTTTGGCTGGCTGTAACGCTAATACGAATAACGCCTGCGAGAGCAATATTCGTGTGTCGGAATCTGGCGGGAGTATACTGGCCGAGGGCACGCAAGGCCAAAACGGTAATCAGCAAGAGAGTTACATGCAGTACAGTTGGACTGGTGTTTCTGATTGGACGGTAAGCTACTTCGCGACTACTGGAGGGCGTTGGTATGTACACGATGCAGACGGTGATGTGCCTTTTGATGGCACGAGAGTTGATATCAATTTGGTTGATCTTGCGACAATCAAGGGTGTTACTCCAACTAGCCTAACCTCCCCAGCTCAGGGTGAATTAATCAGTTTTCAGATTGACCTGTCTAACGCAGGACCAGCGCCAGCAACAGGAGCAAACCTAACCGACTTATTGCCTGCGGGAGTAAGCTATCAAAGCCATAGCGCTACCAGTGGCACTTACAATCCAGCAAATGGACTTTGGGGTGGTGTAAATGTAGCTGTCAACGCTACTGAAACCCTTATTATTAACGCACTCGTTACCGCTCCAGTTGGAACCTCGATTACTAACGTTACGACTACGGCCCTAGCCTCTGAGAGCATCTGTTCTTCGCGCGACTTATTAGAATACACATTTGAAGTTGCGCAAACACCTGCACCTTCTTTGAGTATCGTCAAGTCAGTTGACCCTGTAACATCGTTTGACCAAGCTGGGAATTCAATTACCTATAGCTACGAAGTAACCAATACTGGTAACGTGAATATTGACAATGTTGTACCCACTGATCTCGGACCAACATTTGGGTCTCAGGCTGCAACGAACTCTCTTTCAGCGTTTACTCCTACAAGTGCAACATTAACGCCGGGGCAAAGTCAGACATTTACCGCTACTTATCTACTAGATCAGGTTGATGTCGATAATTTAGCTCTAGATGCAAACCCGTTAATGGCGATTGATAATACCGCGAGTGTTACAGGTATGCCGGTTGCAGGAGCGCTCGCAGCAGTAACGCCGAGCATGGTAGAAACTGGTTTTGCTCCCACGCCAAATTTATCGGTTGTTAAGTCAGTAGGTACGCTTACATCGTTTAACAAGGCAGGCGATACGATTACTTACGAATATGCGGTCACCAACACCGGGAACATAACCATAGATTTAGTGACCCCTGTCGATACTGGCCCTACGTTTAACGGTATGCCTGCTACTAATTCATTAAGTGCTTTCGATCCTGTTTCAGTGTCATTAGCCCCTATGGCAAGTCAGACGTTTAGCGCTACGTATTTATTAGACCAGGCTGATGTGAATAATATGGCTTCTTCGTCGACGCCATTGACGGCCATTGAAAATAGTGCAAGTGCCTCCGGCGACCCCGTTGGTACAACTGCGCTACCAACTATTCCTAATAGCACTGCGACGACGGGTTTTAATCTAACACCCAGTTTGACAGTTGATAAATCGGTGAGTGCCGCTACCACATTCAGTGAAGCTGGAGACATTATTACTTACCAGTACGTAATCGAAAATACGGGCAACGTCACCATCAATAACGTAATGCCGGTTGATTCAGGTCCCACCTTTAATGGCCAAGCTGGCAGCAACAATTTGAGTGCCTTTTCACCGCTTAGTGCCACGTTGGACCCCTCTGCGCCTAGCAATGTTCAAACGTTTACGGCGACATACCAATTAAGTCAGGAAGATGTGGATAATATTGCGCAGTCTATGACCCCTTCGCAGGCAATCTCGAATACAGCTACTGCACAAGGAGACCCTGTTGGGGGAGTGTTGGCGACCGTTATGCCCGATACGGTTCAAGCTGGTTTTGCGCCCCTTGGCTCGCTTGCTCTTGTTAAATCAGCGGGTGTTCCTAGCGTTGGATTAGGTGTGAATACTTCAGCGGTAGATGGTGGCGATACTATTGTTTATAGCTTTGAAGTTACTAATAGCGGCGATACCACGATTAGCAATGTTCAAATAAATGACCTCGGTGTAACGTTTAATTCGGTTCCCGGAACCGGAACAATGTCGACAATCACATGCCCGAACACAAGCTTAAGCCCGAATCAGCTTACTACCTGTGTTGGTACATACACTTTGTCGCAAGCGGACGTTGACAATGCTATCGCCGGTGGCGTAAACGCAATACAAAACTCGGCTAATGTTACCGGAACAGATCCGAACTCGGCAAATGTTACTTCTCCTAATAGTGCAGCAAGCGCCACCATTACAGCATCTTCTTCAGTCAATATCGTCAAAACGGCGGCTGCTCCAACAATAACTCAGGGAGCAGATAGCACAATCGTAGACCCGGGCGATACGGTCACTTTTACGATCGCGGTTACGAATAACGGAAACACCACGCTAAGCAATGTAAGTCTTAGTGATTCATTAACAACCTTGGTATGTCCGGCCACCACAGATATGGGGAATTCATTTGCAAATGATGGCAATGATGTTTTAGCAGTAGGCGACGGAGTGTCCTGTACTGCGATATATGCATTAACCCAACCCAACTTAGACGCAGGTGAGGTAATGAATACGGCGCAGGTAGCTGCAAATGATCCAACTGGTGCGATGATAAACGGCAGTGACACCGTTACGTCTGGGTTCACACAAAAAGCCGCTGTGAATTTGCTAAAGACGTCAACACCATTGTCAGCAAACCCAATGGTTGGCGATCTCATTACTTATAATTTTGTACTAACTAATACGGGTAATGTCAGCTTAAGTGCCCCTCAAGTTATAGATGCAAGATGTCAGACCCCGAGTTCTCCTTTGGTTCGTTCTTCTGGATACGTATCGGGTGATAATGGTGTTGTCGGTGAAATGGAGGCGGGCGAAGCGTGGGAATTCGAATGCGTTTATGCGATAGATGGCGTAGACATCTTAGCCGGTGAGGTGGCGAATACCGCTACTGGGTCAGGCACACCACCGTCGGGATCTGGCCTTACAGCACCTGAGAGCATGGCGAGTAATTTGGTAGATGCGCAGCAAAATATCAGCCTGTCTCTTATTAAAACTGCGTCTTTACCTAGTATTGCTAATGGCACACTAGCGGCTGTTACCGACCAAGGCGACGTAGTGGATTACACTTTTGACTTGGAGAATACAGGTAACGTTCCACTGACTAATATTGTCGTTACAGACCCTCTGATAACAGCAGCACCTAATAATGGGACAATCGATTGCGGTATGGGCGCAGCTGTTGTCGCGAGTTTAAACCCCGGCGACACAGCAAGCTGTTCAGCCAGTTATGTTCTTCAACTAAATGATATAAATGCGGGGCAGGTGAGTAATACCGCGACGGCGACTAGTGATGCACCGATGACAGCCACTCCTGTGCCCGCTCCCCAAGCGCAAAGTAGCGCAATTGTTTCAATCAACCCGGTCGCGGAATTAGGGGTAGTGAAAAGTGCTAGTGCCTTACCAAGCTCCTTCGCTGAAGGATCGCTTATCACCTATCAGTTTGAAATAACTAATGAAGGCAGCGTTACCATCAACTCGGTAGTTCCTGTTGATACCGGCCCTACGTTTAACGGAAACGCAGGTACAAATACATTGTCGGCGTTTAATCCTGTATCAGCAGATCTAGATCCGGGTCAATCGCTAATTTTCAGCGCCACTTATAGTGTTTCTCAAGCCGATATCGATAGTCTTTCTGCGGCTCCAGATTCATTAACAGCTATTGACAATACGGCTACTGCGTCTGGAGCCCCAGTGATAGGAAGCTTGTCGCCAGTCTCTCCGAGTACTGTAGAAACTGGCGTGGCTTTATCGCCTTCGTTTGAATTGATTAAAACTTCGACCGCACCTGTTTTACCGGTGGTTGGCAGTGAAGTCGTTTATACCTTTGCTTTAGATAATACCGGTCCACTATCGATCAGTAACCCTGCGGTCAATGATTCTCGATGTACTACACCAGGAGCATTACTCTCGTTCGCGAACGGATATACCTCGGGTGACACAGGAAGTGTAGTTGGTGTGCTCGAGCCGAGCGAGACATGGTTGTTTGAGTGTCGATATTCCTTAAGCCAAAATGACATTAATCAAGGCACGGTTCAGAATTCAGCGCTCGCTTCTGGCCAGACTCCAGCTGGAGCTTCAATTGAGGATACATCTGACACAGGCAACCCCGGTGATGGTTCAGCGGCCGACAACGATCCCACTAATACGCCTTTGGTTCGAACGCCAAGCTGGACGGTAACTAAAAGCACTTCATCATCACCAGTGAACGCTGGCGATACTTTAGTCTATAAATTTGAGCTTGATAACACCGGCAACGTCAGTATTGCGAATATAGCGATCAATGATGCAAAATGTAGCGGCCTTATCAGCTTAGATTCTGGCGACACAAATATGGATGATGTATTAGATCCGAACGAAACTTGGGTCTACAGTTGTACTTCTATAGGTGTGACTCAAACCGAAATTAATGCTGGTACGGTTTTAAACTCTGTTACGGTCAATGGCATGCCACCGTCGGGTTCGCCAGCGTTGGCTCCTGCGACAGCCTCCGAAAATACTCCGATCGTACGGGCATCAACTTTGAGCGTTGTTAAGACTGCTGCCGCGCCTACTGTGGGCTTTGGTGTACTCCCGTCGGTGACTGATGAAGGTGACACCATTGAATACATGTTCGAAGTCGAAAATACAGGAAACGTTAGCGTAAGTTCGATTCAAATAAATGATGTTGGTCCGAGCTTTGGCGTGCCGGCGGCAGCGGGCACGGGTTCATTTTCGAGTATCAATTGTAGTTTGAGCTCTCTGGAACCAAACCAAACGGCCTTGTGTACCGGAACGTATACTCTGTCACAAGCTGATATTGATGCAGCGATTCAGGGCGGCGCTAACTCGATTACTAATAGCGCAACCGCGCAAGGGAATCCGCCCGCCGGGATTGCCGGGCCGACTGTATCTACGCCCTCAAGTGCCGCTCAATCTATTCAGTCTGAACCTGAAATGCGAATCTTAAAAGTAGCTGGATCGCCAACGACAGCGAATGGTATTGACCCTGTTCTAACTGATCCGGGGGATGGCTTAACTCCAGCGGACACAATTCCATTTACTATTACGGTTGAAAATGTAGGGAACACAAGCCTAAGTAACGTACAGATTAGCGATAATCTAACGGCAGTAAGTTGTAACGCTTCGGCGATACCTTCGGGCTCGGCTTTCGTTAACGGTACAGGCAATTTAGCTGTGGGCGATACAGTTACATGTTCGGCGACTTACCCTATTAGTCAAACCGATATTAACGATAGTCAGGTAGTGAACACGGCATCAGTGATGGCTCAAGATCCGAGTGGTGCTGCAGTCACCGGTGTTGTAGAGGCCACATCGGCTTTCACACAAAAAACCTCTTTGCAGTTAGACAAGACATCTTCTACGTTGCCACCAATCCCAACACCAAATGTTTCTACCTTAACGTACACGTTTAATCTCACCAATACTGGCAATGTTACCTTGAGTGCGGCGGAAGTCGCTGACCCCTTATGTCAGTCGCCTGCAAGCCCACTTACTCGAACAAATGGCTATAGCAGCGGGGATCTCAATAACAACAATGTCTTAGATGCCGGTGAAACCTGGGTGCTCAATTGTGATTACACTGTCTCATTAGCTGATATTAATGCCGGTGAGGTGACTAACACTGCTGCAGCAACTGGAACTCCACCAATAGATTCTGGCCTTGACGCACCAACAACAACGGCCTCAAACCTGGCTGAAGCCGGCCAAAACGCGGGTATTAGTTTAGATAAAGTAGCGGGCATGCCAACGCAAAGCAATACTATTAACAGCCAAGTAGGAGATACCGTAACGTATCGTTTCAATATTGCAAATACTGGCAATGTGTCGTTAACCGATATTGTTTTGGACGACCCTCTAATCACTGCCGCGCCTAACAATGGGGCAATTACATGTGTGCGTAATACGCCTTTAATGCCGAGTTTTGATCCAGTTGCTGATTCGCTAAATCCGAGCGATGAGATAATTTGCACCGGCGTTTACACCTTAACTCAAACAGACATTGATTCAGGTGCGGTTAACAATACTGCCGACGTAACCGCAACACCTCCGCCAACTTCTCCGCCTTCTGCGCCTCAGCTTGCAATGCCCGAGGCGTCGAGTAGCAGCGTGGCGCCAATTGTGGCCGACCCCCAATTACAAATCACTAAAACGGCTGGCGCTATTCCTGCGGCGGTGGTTGCAGGCGATTCAATCATATATACATATCGAATTGAAAATACTGGCAATGTAACCATAGACGCTGTTGAGCCAGTAGATGTAGGCCCCACATTTAATGGTGTCTCTGGCACCAACGCTTTATCTACTTATACGCTTAGTAACCCAGTCGCTATGCCGGTGCCGCCTACGGTTCCACCGACGGTGCCTGCGCCACCTTTGCCAACTACTGCTATATTGGCACCCGGTGAATTCCAAGAATACACAGCTGTCTACCAATTTTCCCAAGTGGATTTGGACAATATGGCGGCGGCGGCAACACCCGCTAGTGCAATTTCAAATCAGGCCACGGCTGACGGTGAACCGGCGAATGGTCCAGGTATTGTTGTAACCCCGGATACGGCGGTGACAGGGGTCGTTTCAAACCCGGTTCTAGAGCTGGTTAAGACTTCAATTGCGCCGGCTACAATCAGGGCCGGAGCGTTAGTAACGTATAATTTTTCCTTATCAAACACAGGAAATGTGACGGTCTCAGATGTTTTGATTAATGACGTTCGTTGTCAAATTCCTGCATCGCCATTAACCTTTACTAGCGGGTACGTCAGTGGTGATATCGGATTACAAGCTGGCTCATTAGACGTCAATGAAACTTGGATGTTCAGTTGCCAATATGCATTGACTCAAACTGACATCGATAATGGTACTGTTCAAAACACGGCGCAAGCGCAGGGGCAAGATCCTGGCGGTATTACTGTGATCGATGATTCAGATTCTGGCAATGCTGGCGATGATACTGGCGCTGGAAATGATCCAACTAATACAGAGCTCAGTCGAACCCCTAATTGGATTGTTGAAAAATCCACCACAAGTACACCGAGTTCGTTGGCAGAGACCTTAGACTATGAGTTTCTAATCACCAATACTGGCAACGTCAGTATCAATACTGTCAATGTAATTGACCCCAAGTGCCAAACAGCACCGTCATTAGTCGCTGCGACTGATCTCGGTGGTGATAACGTGCTTAGCCCAGCTGGCGATGGAGGATCGCCCAGCGCGGAACAATGGTTGTACACCTGTACCTCGATGGCTCTGATACAAGGTGATTTAGATGCGGGTCGCATCGACAATACCGTACAGGTTACTGGTATTGCACCTGGCGGTAATCCCCCGCAGATTAGTGATATGGTGTCGACGCCAATTTCAACCAGCCCAAGCATGAGTTTAGTTAAAGCCGCAGGCACGTCGACGCTAAATCAAGACGGTAGCTTTGATCAAATCTTCAATTTTGTGCTGAAAAATACGGGCAATGTGACGCTCAATGGTGCCGCAATTAACGATAATATTGCGGCGCAGTTCGGTACATGTTTGGCGCAACAGGTATCAACTGGTGCGGTTTCATTGAATGATGTGCCACCGTTATTAGACTCGGCAACGCCTACATTGGGTAGCTTAGCCTCAACGACGATTGCGAGTACTTCCAGCCTCGGTGTAGGTGACTCAGTAGGGGTTAACGGCTACACCGTTCGCTTTAACCCAAATGCTGCGGGATGTACCTTTCCTTCTCCGGCAATGAATTCTGCGACGTCAACCGCAGGAACCCTCGCAGCTGGGCCGGTTATGGATGTTTCCGATAATGGAACTGATCCTGACATAGGCATTTCAAACAGCCCCGGTCAACCTACGGTATTCGTTGCACCGAGCTATGCGCCACAAATGGGCATGTCTAAGTCTATCGGCGTTCCGGTTCAGAATGATGACGGCACGTTGGATTTAGCGTTTACTCTGTTAATTGAAAATACTGGAAATGTAGATATCACAAATTTGTCAGTTACTGATGACCTAGTAGGCCAGTTAGGTTCTGCGTTTAGTGCTTCACCGGCAACAGTGATGAACTCTGGGGTCCTCGTAGCGCCAGTCGTCAGCGAAATACTAGATGCTGGTATTGACAACTTAGCATTACCCGCCGGTAATTCAGGTTTTGATGGCTCGGCGAGTTCAAATATCGTAAATGGTTCTTCTTATCTCGGTGTCGGTGACCGAGTACAGATCGTGTTTACCATTCGTATCAACCCTTACGCAGCAGGAGCTCCTGCAACACTGGCGAATACAGCAACCGTGACAGGAGCCGATCCATCGGGAGCAACAACCACGGATAACAGTGACTCTGGATCTGACCCTACGAACAATCCGGGCGGCCCAGGAACACCAACGCCCATCGCTGTTCCGCCGTTGGCTCCTAGTCTTGAGTTGATAAAAAATGGTACTTTGAACAGTGACGGAACCATCGACTATGAATTTACTATTACTAATAATGGCAATATCAACGTTAATGATGTAGTCCTGTCCGATGTATTGTTAAACCCAATTAGTTTGCCTCTTGCTCTTGACGCTGATCAAGATGGAGATGTGGATGTGGTTACTCGGGGTACTAGCGTTGTTATCACGCTAAGCTATAGTATTAAAGATACGGACATCACTGCTGGACAGGTAGAAAATACAGCTGATGTAGAAGGCGCTGACCCTTCCGGCACCATCGTTATGGATGATTCAGATTCTGGCAACTTGGCAGATGATACGGGAGCAGATGATGATCCAACAGTAACGTCTTTGACAGCGCCCAGCATAGGTATTGCGAAGGCATTGCAAGCTGGTTCACCGGTTGATCTTGGCAATGGTACGTATCAAGTCACATATGAATTTATCGTTGAGAATACTGGCGCGTTTGATTTGTCTAATGTTCAAGTTAACGACGATTTGAATTCGATGATAAATACGCCAAACGTCAATAATGGTAGTTTCGCTAACCCTGTTGTTTCTAGTTCAAATAATACATTGACTCCTAATCCCAGCTTTGACGGCGCCTCCATTGTTGAACTTCTTAGTGGAGCAGATACATTGTTGGTAGGCGAGTCTGGCTTGATCGAATTGAGTTTCACTTTTGATCCGGATGTTTATTTTGGGCCTTTCTTGAATCAAGCCTCTGCAACTGCCGATGGTTTAAATGGCAATCAAGTATCGGACTTATCTGAAAATGGAGCTGTTGTTAACCCCAGCAGTGATTCAGCGACACCGTTTAACATTGCTACACCGTCGACACCAATAACGCTCGGCTGGTTCAAAGCGAGTGAGATCGCTGATGGGGTATTGTTCCAATGGGATACTGAGATCGAAGTATCTAATGCAGGTTTCTTCTTGCTTTATGAGGATGAGAATGGTTCTTGGAAAACCGTTGATCAAAACATGATTGTTGCCAAGGGTGATTCGACAAAAGTTCAGTCTTACAACTTCATGGCGGTTGGTTTAGATGCAAGCAGGTTTAAATTAGTCGATGTCAGCGTAACCGGTAATCGAGTAGAGCATGGGGAATTTGAACTTGGCGTTGCCTATGGTATTAGATCAAATCGCCAGAAAACCGACTGGGAAAAAATTGAGGCTGAGAGTGAGTTAAAGCAACAACAGCGAGATGAAATTAAGCGGCAAAATATGAAACAGAGGCTAAATCAGTTGAAGAAAACACGGCCTCAGGCTAAGAACACTGGGGGAGAAACTCCCAGTGTTTTTGTTAAGTTTATTGCTGCGTTATTTAGCGCAATAGTGCCTAGTGCACATGCAGAAGATTTAGCTACGTTTAGTGTTAGTGAGCCAGGACTTTATCGAGTAACGCATGAAGATTTAATGTTACAAGGCTTAGATTTACGAGGTATTTCGATTGACCGTATTAATCTTCTACAAGCTAACGAATCTTGGCCTCTTCAAGTAAGCGGCGCTGATCAAAATAATCAATTCTCATCAAATTCGAGCGTGATATTTCCTGCAAAAGGATTGCAAACTCTCTATACCGGGGAAAATAAATACACGTTAGTACTCGATGATGGTGAACCGAAAACAATTTTGAGCGATACCAGAGGCATTCCTGAAAACACCGCACCAGCATCTAGCTACCTCGCAGAAGAAAGCTATGCTCCGCAGAACAAATACACCCATCTATCGCCCAGTGAAAATGATTCATGGTACGCAGACCGTTTACAAGCGATTCAGGGGCCTGTTAGTAAACGTGTTGTGCTCGATATCGGAGAATATTCTCCATCTTTAAACTCTTCTGTTGCATCAACGAGCATAGCGAGAATGCCAAGACTAAGGCCTCGTCTTGAAGTCAATGTGTGGGGCAATTCGAATCTCCCTGGGAACGGGGTCACGAACCCTGATCATCATGTTTTAGTAGAGTTGAATGATCAACAGGTTGCTGATGCTAAATTTGACGGTCTTCATGAGTTTCCGATTGAAGCATCATTGAGTGAATTGCGACATGGCAAAAACACCGTTGACATCACACTGCCTAAGGACCACGGCTACCAATTTGACTTAGTAAATCTAGATCGGGTCTCTTTGTACTACCCACGCAAACTTAACGCACGAGATTCAGGGCACTCGTTAGTGTTTGAATCAGCATGGAGCTTCTTTAAAATTAGTCAGTTAGCAAGCAACGACGTAACCGTTATCCGTTTAGATAATCAGCGGAATGCATACCTAATGACCTCTAGATACGAGGGGCCGTGTCGTGACGGCTGTGCCTATTTTGCGGGCAGCATCTCTGATAATTCAGATTTATACTTTGTAGCGACCGAGCAAGGCTTAAAGACGCCAGAAATAGAGTTGTCCAGTTCTTTTACCAATATTTTTAATGGAGATGCTAACTATTTGATTATCGCTCATCCTGATTTCATTGACACTCCAAGCAGGTCTCTAGAAATATACGCCGATGAACTAAGAGGTCGATTTGAGAGTGTTGATATTGTTAATGTAAAAGATATTTATGGCCAATATTCTGGCCATGTTGTTGATGCTTATGCGATTAGTACCTATATCCAAGACGCCTATGCAGAGAGGGGTACTCGCCGCGTACTGCTAGTGGGCGATGATATTTACGACTATCACAATAATCTTGGTACTAAGGCAAAGAGCTTTATCCCTTCTATCTACGTTAAAATTGCAACGAATGTTAATGCGGTTCCATCTGATGCAAAATATGGTGATCTTGATGATGACCAAGTTCCCGATATTTCTGTGACAAGGATTCCAGCCCGAACTTCTAGCGAGTTAGACCTTATTTTCAGTAAGCGTAATAATTACTTGAACAACGCCAACAATAGTACGGCGATATTCGCTGCGGACAAAAAAGACAGCTCAGGCTATAGCTTTAAAATGAACTCTGAGGAGAGTATTTCAAAGTATTTTTCGAACTGGGCTGTAAGTGCTGTTTTCCTCGATGATGTTAGCCTTAGCTCCGGTCGACAAACGTTAATCGATGCCTTTAACCAAGGAGCATCTTTGGTCTCTTATTTTGGGCATTCATCAACAGATCGCTGGTCTATTTCAGGGCTGTTTACTGGGGATGATGTCGTCAAATTAGAAAGCGACACGAGGCCTACAGTGATTACTCAATGGGGTTGCTGGAATACATTCTATGTTAGCCCTGAGCAAGACTCTCTTGCTCACCGTTTTTTATTCGAAAATGCTGGTGGCGCTGTAACCTTAATGGGTGCTAGTAGCTTTACCAAAGCAGATGCTGAGAAAAGAATGTCAGACTTATTATTTCCAAAATTACGCGATGGGATGTCAATAGGTGATGCCGTGTTATCTGCAAAGCGTGAACTTGCATCTGAAACTCCATATCAACTCGATGTACTTTTAGGATGGGCGGTACTTGGCCCGGACGATTTTTCTATTAACACTCAATAACCGGACATCTAAATGAAGACAAAAACAATAAAGCGTGAAGATAGTTCTTCGATCGCTCTTACTAGACGATCTCTTTTGGTGTGGTCGGTACCAACAGTGAGTTCAGTAGTTCTTCCTGCGCATGCCCAAACATCATTCTGTGGTTCTGCGCCAGTAATGGCTGCAACTGCACCATCAAAATGTTCTGGTACGTCACCCGTGGGAGATGCCATCATCGCATTGACATCAAACGGAGCGGACCTGCTGGATATTATTTCAATTAATGTTCAGGGCGCATTAGCTTCTGACTCCATCACGCTACCTGCATTACCAGTGCAAGTTTCGAACACATCAGGAGTAGACGTGAGATGGGTAGGCAACGCTAGCGATGCGGTATCGTGTTTACCACTATCCACAATCAACTTTGAAGTAACTTACCGGTGCAGTGTCAATGTGACTACGCAAACCGCTGACTTTTCCTTAACCACCATTTTGGCGGCAGCGCTACCTTAGGCGCTCATTATGTATAAACCAAGTCATTATCTCGGAGTATCGATTCGTCAATTTCTATACTGCTTAGCCTTGATGCTTACTTTTGTGGATGTTGGTTTTTCTCAAGGTTACGATGTCATGTATCAGAAGATTCTGAATGAGTTAGAATCTTCTGAATCGGGCACAGTGTCAGTCATAATTCAAAGCAGGGCACCGAGTTATAATGGCAAGAAAATTAAGGAACGCGTTGAGCAGGTATTTAGTTCAACGCCGAGCCTAAAGAGGCGCGCAAAATACAAACGTTTTAAGTATTCACCTATGATTTCTGCTGAAGTAACTGAGCAGCAATTACTAGACCTCATTTCTGATCCAGAGGTTGTCGTTGTAGAAGATACATTAAAAAGACCGTCTTTAGCTCAAAGCGTTTCGAGAGTTTATCCATCTCAGGGTACTTCTAATTTTCATGGCAATGATTGGGCTGTTGCTGTACTCGACACAGGAATCAACAAAGACCATCCATTTCTTAGTAATAAAGTTGTATCCGAAGCCTGTTTTTCGGGGGGGGGATCTCAACCAAACGCTACTTCTCTATGTCCTAATGGGCAAGCAAGCTCACTCTCTTCAAATTCAGGTCTAAATTGTAATTTAGCGGGCTGTGAGCATGGTACCCAAGTTGCAGGGGTAGCCGTAGGCAATGGGAGCTCGTTTGATGGCGTTGCAAAAGATGGGCAGCTGATCTCGATTCAAGTGTATTCGCAAATTAACGACGAGTCATTTTGCTTTCCCAGTGCCTCATGTATTGGTGCATTTACTTCCGATATTATTTCAGCGTTAGAGCATGTGTTTGATTTGCGCTCCGAGTTAAATATTGCGTCTGTAAACCTTAGTCTCGGTTCAGATGAATTGTTTTCAGGATCATGTGACTCTCAACCTGAGCGGCCGATAATTGACCTTCTCACTAGCGCTAACATCGCCGTCGTTGCTGCATCGGGCAACTCGGGTGCGACTACGCAAATGCAATCGCCAGCGTGTATCAGCAGTGCGATAGCAGTCGCCGCAACCTCAGATACATCTGACTCACCTTGGTCTGGTAACAATATGAGTAATCAATTGGACTTTTTTGCACCAGGGGTCAACATAACATCTTCAGATTCAAATGGCGGATTCTCTTCATTAACGGGAACCTCACTTGCAGCACCGCATCTGGCTGGAGCGTTTGCGGTGCTTAAAAGTGCGTCGCCATCTGTCACTATCGGGCAGGCAGAAAGCCTCCTTAAATCAAGTGGTTCAAATGTAACTCAGCATTCGGTAACCAGGCGTCGTATCAATTTGAGTACTGCATTGAGTAACCTAGTTGCTCCCCCTGACAATCCGTCACCTGGCATTGGTCGCGAGAACACAGCTTTACCTGCGATTTTTCTGCTGCTATTAGATGACTCTTGAATCCCAAAATTCGGTATCTGTAATCGCTAATAGACCTTTTTCGTAGATCAAAGCGTGATTGCAATGCAGCTATGTAAATACCGCTTTTATGGTTTACAGCCTTCTCAGACCAAGCCTTGGTTTGAACTCATACATCAGTAGCCCAACGCAAACCAACGCAGCGCCCATCCAGACTTCTGGCAGGAGAGGCTCGTTGTTTAACCAGCTACCCACCGACAGCGCTGAGATAGGCGTTATTAATGTAATCAAGGCAATGCGATTAGCGCTGACGTGCTTTAACAAGTAATAATACAAGGTAAAACCAACACCGGTGCCAATTAAGCCTAAGTAAAAAATAGCTCGCCAAGCAGTTGGTGTGAATTCAAAATTGAGTTCAGGTTCTTGAATCAGTACCGAGACAACAAAGCATGGAATTGCGACAATTAAGCTACCAGTCGTTATCTGCATTCCTGGCAGGCTGATGCCCTTGACTAATTGACGAGTGATCACCGAGGACCCTGATGAAATTATTACTGCGATGAGCACCAGAATTACGCCATCAATAGAAGCGTCGGCAAAATTTAGGCCTGCTGAGAAAACTAAATACAATCCTCCGAGGCCGAGAATTAATCCCATGACTCTACTTGGCGTCAACTTTGTCTCAGGTTCCACTAACGCTGAGAAGAGGCCTGTGGCCAAGGGTGACAGGCCGAAAAGTACGGCCACCCAACCCGAGGGTATCTTCTGAGCCGCGTTGTAAAACAAGGTCATGCAAATAAAAATCGAGAGCCCGCCAACTAAATAGACTTTGCGTGCGGCCGCATCTATCTGAAAGGCTTGCTTTTTCTTGCCAAAACTCATTGCTAGAACGACCGACGCACAAAATAGAAAGCCAATAGACATTCTTAGGGTTGCGCTGGTCATTGGTGCGTCGACCGAACTCCATTTAATCGCCAACGGTGTAGTCGTCCAAATTACAAGAACCACGATGAACGCTATCGGTATTGCGAGCTTATCAAAGCTAAAACTGGGTTTCGCTTTGATATTTACTCTTTGCTCAGTGTTATTCATTGTTGTTATCCATACTCATTGAACATATCTCAGTTCTCAAGCTTGTTAAGGTGCTCACTTAGATTTTGAGAGGCAGCCATAAAAAAAGCCGCACTCTTTGATGAAAATGCGGCTTTTTTAAAGTCTGTAAAATCGAAACTAAATCAAAACACGCAACGCGATGGTTTCCACACCGTCTTCAGCACACACGGACAAATCGCAGGCACAGTTGATGCCCGGCGAGATAACGTTGTTTGCTTTACGATAATTTGATTCATACGATCAGTGTGTTTGTTAAACTGATGCGTGTCAACCAAATTCTAAGCGAGTTTTGTTAATCTCTAGCTAAGGCGTCGCTCGGCTCTCTCGTCTGAGCGAAAGGCACATAATTTAAAGTGAAATGTCATAGCCTGAAAATCGTGTCAGCACGTAAAATGGGCTTATATCGAGGGGCTGCTCGGCCACTCTGAACAGTTAATACTAAATTAGTAAAAGGAAAGCATATGTCTACTATCGTCAATCGTCGTGATCTCGACTTTTTAATGTATGAAACGCACAAGCTTGAGCAATTACTCGAGACTGATCGGTACGGTGATTATGACCGCGAGTCAATCGAGGCAATTTTAGATCTATCGCAATCGCTTGCTGAAGACATTTTTCAACCCTTTGCTGGCCACCTTGACCAGAACGAACCTAAGTATGTTGATGGCAAAGTGGAAATTATTCCTGAAGTAAAAGAAGCCCTTAACGCGTACAAAGAAGCTGGCTTGTTTGCTAGTGGTTACGATTATGACATGGGAGGTATGCAACTCCCTTGGGTAGTGCATCAAGTACTAAGTTCTATGTTTGTGACCGCGAACACTTCGGTAAGTAATTATATTTTTCTTACTCAAGGCGCGACCAACATGCTCAATACCTGCGGTTCTGAGGAATTGAAAGCCAAGTACATGCCAAACATGGTGGCCGGCGATTGGTATGGCACTATGTGTCTGTCTGAGCCACAAGCAGGCTCATCATTGGCTGATATCCGTACCAAAGCCGAGCCTCAAGACGATGGTAGTTATAAAATTACGGGCACTAAAATGTGGATCTCCGGCGGTGACCATGAGATGACCGATAATATCGTGCATATGGTTCTCGCTAAAATTCCAGGTGGCCCAGCGGGTGTTAAAGGTATCTCACTATTTTTGGTACCAAAGCATCGTGTTAACGATGATGGCACCATAGGTGAACCTAACAACATTGCTTTAGCCGGTTTGAACCACAAAATGGGCCACAAAGGCACCACCAATTGCTTGCTTAACTTTGGAGAGAGTGGCGATACCATTGGTTACCTAGTTGGTGGTGAGAATCAAGGCCTTGCGAATATGTTTCACATGATGAACGAGGCTCGAATTGCTGTTGGTATGGCGGCCACGGTTATTGGCCTTGGGGGATATCTCTATTCACTAGACTACGCTCGGAATCGCCCACAAGGTCGTCATTTGACTAATAAAGATCCTGAGTCGCCGATGGTGATGATCTCTGAACATGCTGACGTTAAGCGTATGCTAATGACTCAAAAGGCATTTGTTGAAGGCGCTCAGTCATTGATGTTGTACTCGGCTCGCTTACTCGATCAACAAGCCACAGCCAAGACCGAAGAAGAAAAGACACACGCTACGTTGCTATTAGAGTTACTAACTCCGATTTGTAAATCTTGGCCATCTGAGTTTTGTCTTGAAGCCAACAAGTTAGCAATTCAAGTATTGGGTGGTTATGGCTATACGCGCGAGTATCCGGTAGAACGCTATTATCGCGACAATCGATTGAATCATATTCACGAGGGCACGCACGCGGTTCATGGTTTAGATATCATGGGGCGAAAGGTGCGCATCGCCGACGGCGCGGCGTTAAAAGCGCTGGCGAAAGAAATTATGGCCACGATCGGTGAGGCTAGCGAGCATTCTGAGCTATCTGGATATTGCAAAGATTTAGGCGCGGCGATGCAATCGGTTCAAAGCACACTTGAATCAGTTAGCAAAGCTAAAGACCCATCATTGGCTTTAGCGAATGCAACGATATTCTTAGATGCTATGGGGCATGTGGTTATTGCTTGGATGTGGTTAAAACAAGCTGTGGCCGCGACTAAGGGCCAAGAAGATGGCAAAGCCAGCGATGCGGCGTTCTATCGCGGTAAGTTGTCAGCCTGTCGATTCTTTTTCCGCTACGAGTTACCTAAGGCTTTATCGAAGTTCGACTTGGTGGCGTCGCTAGATGACACTTGTTTTAACCTAGAAGCTGAAGACTTTATTGGGCATTAATCAATATACAGGGGCATCAAATAGATAAATAAAGCTGTTTGCCTATGAAATCGCTTGCCTGTTTGTTTGGGTCTTAACCTTATCGTAATGTCGGCTTCTACTATTACTTCATCGAAGCCGATTACACTATCGTTATTAATTAACCCGAAAAATAAGGATACGCCCCTATGACACTTCTTAAATCACTTAAACGCGCTTCAATTACCGCTTTTGCGGCCTTAGCGCTGGTTCAGGTTTCAAACGCCCAAGAAAACCCGCTCGAGGGCATTCCGTCGGGCACTTACAGTCTCGACCTTACTCACGCGAGCGTGGTTTGGAAGGTCAGCCATTTTGGTTTTTCAACCTATGTCGGCCGATTTAATAGCTTCGACGCTCAACTAGAGCTAGATAGTGAGAATTTCGAGAAGAGCTCAGTTAATGTCGAAATCAAAGTGAACTCGTTGGATACCGATTACCCAAATCCAGAAAAAGAAGATTTTAATGCGGTGTTGGCTGAAGATTGGTTCAAGTCCGGCGATCACCCATCGATCACTTTCAAAGCGACATCGGTAAGCGCATTAGATGGTTCAAATTTCACCATTGACGGCGATCTTAGCTTGATGGGGCAAACACACCCAGTAACCCTAGACGCTACACTAAATGGCGCTACACCAAAGCACCCGTTTGCAAAAGTGCCCCTTGTTGGTTTTTCAGCAAAAACAAGCATCGATCGCACAGTTTGGGGCTTGAGTAAATACGCACCAAATATTGGCGCAGTAGTCGCAGTAGAGATTGAAGGCGAATTCTTAAAAAAGTAGACCTATTGGTTTTAACTTCAAAATACACTGCCGATTAACCATCTAAGCCATCAGAAGCCAAGTTTCTGGTGGCTTTTAGGTTTTTTGGTAGTCGCTTTTAGGCGACCAGCTCCACGAATCTGTTGACTTAGTAACACAGACAATCGCCGCTAGATTAGTTATCCTAGGCCAAAATCCTCGGTCGTCGAACACTCGGCTAAGTTCATCAAATTTGCATCACTATGTCTCACTCAAAATCTCATTCAAATTCGCTCTACGACACGTTGGTTTTTAAGCATTCAAAGTGGGTATTGCTCTTTGTCGCTCTGCTCTTAGCCTCTTTATGGCCTTATTTGGACGACTTTCGTTTAGATACTTCTTCTGACTCGCTAGTACTGGAGAACGATAAGTCTCTAAAGTATTTTAGAGACGTAGTGACAAAATACAGTGGCGAAGATCTGTTGATTTTGACCTATGCGCCTAACGGTGACCTATTTGCTGATGACTCTCTTGCCAAGCTTAAAAAGCTGAGCGATGAACTACGTGTGCTCGAACCGGTTAGTTCAGTGCTTTCGATCATTGATGTGCCACTAACTCAGAGCCCGCCGGTAACGCTGGGTGAGTTAGCGAGTTCGACACAAACTTTGTTAGACGATAAAACTGATCGCGAATTGGCGAAAAAAGAACTTCGAGACAGTGATCTATATAAAGACTTGCTAGTAAGTAACGATTTTACGACCACCGCCATCGCAGTTGCTCTAAAGCGAAACACAGAATTATCAGGCTTACTGGATCAAAGAAATGCGCTTCGTCTAAAGCGCGAGCAAGGCGAATTAAGCGTCGCTGAAGCCGCTAAGCTAGAGGCACTCTCATTAGAGTATCAAAGCAAAGACGATGCCTTTAAAGCTAAACAAAGTGAGTTTATAGATCAAGTGCGCGGCATAATGCAGCCATATCAAGCTGATGCCAAACTGTTCTTGGGTGGTCTGCCAATGATCGTTGCCGATTCCGTTCGCTTTATTAATTCAGACTTTAAAACGTTTGGCTTAGCGTCTTTAGCACTGATCGTTTTTATCTTGGCGATAGCATTCAGGCAAATAGGGTGGGTCGTTATGCCGTTGCTTACCTGCGCTGTCACGGGCTACACCATGGTAGGTCTATTAGGCCTGCTTAATTGGCCAATATCGGTAGTCTCATCAAACTTTCTATCGTTGCTATTGATTATTACTCTCTCGCTCAACATTCATTTGATTGTGCGCTATCGAGAGTTAGCAAAGCTTGATCCAAGCCTTGATCAACGCAGCCTGCTAAGTCAAACCATTCGTTCAAAATTCATTGCTTGTATCTACACTGCTCTCACTACAATCGTCGCTTTTGCTTCTTTGATTGTTAGTGGAATAAGGCCTGTTATCGATTTTGGTTGGATTATGTGTCTCGGCATTATCGTGGCGGTTGTAACCACGTTCGTTGTATTCCCGGCACTGACCATTTTTATGAAGCCGAGACAGGTTTCTGCAAATAAAGATGTAATTAGCAAAGTGATCTTAAATGGAGCGCAAAGCCTTCATCAAAAAGGCATCGTTGTCACTTTGTTCTTCATGCTCGTAGGTGCTATCGGTGCCTATGGTATGGCTAACTTAACCGTCGAAAATCGGTTCATTGATTATTTCAAACCAAGCACAGAAATTTATCAAGGCATGGTTGAAATCGATGAGAAGCTTGGTGGAACGACACCGCTTAATATAATCATTGATGCGCCAAAAAGTTTTTTCGAAAAAACGGTTGTAGACGCCGAAGAAGTTATTGAAGAGGAACTTGCTCCAAGTGAAGACGATGACTTTTTTGACGATTTTGACGAAGACCTGAATGACGATTTCGATGAGTTTGATGAATTCGACGATGAAGCCGACACTGGTAATTTAGTAGCCGATTCTTATTGGTTTAACGAGCAAGGCATTCGCAAAATTCAAGCAATTCAGGCATCTCTGGATGAGCTCTCGGCGACGGGTAAGGTAATGAGTTTGGCCACCACCATGAGCGTGTTTGACGGCTTGAAAGACGCAAAGCCGATGGATAATATTGATTTGAGTTTTATGCTCAACGTATTGTCTGATGCGAATAAGCAGACCCTCTTCAAGCCTTATATTTCAGATGATGGTAATCAGCTCCACATTAATATCCGCGTATTTGAGACCTCTAAAGGGCTTGATCGAAATCAGCTGATTGAGGATATTCGTACTCTATTGATAACTGAGCATGGCCTAGACAGCGAGCAAATTAATATTTCTGGTTTGTTGGTGTTCTATAACAATATGCTCAACTCACTTTTTAGCTCGCAGATTCTGACACTTGGAACTGTGTTCGTGGTGATCTTCTTAATGTTTATGGTGCTTTTTCGAAGCTTCAAACTAGCCCTGATCACTATCATTCCAAATGTGTTCTCAGCCGGTGTGGTACTCGGCATTATGGGCGTGTTCAGCATACCTTTAGACTTAATGACCATTACTATTGCTGCGATCAGTGTCGGCATTGCGGTGGATAACTCAATTCACTTCATTGATCGTTTTCGAAATGAAATGGCTGTAAAGAGTGACGACAGCGCGGCTATTTATGAAGCCACTAATAATGTCGGCCAAGCGATGTTCTACACCACAATGGTCATCACCGCAGGATTTCTGATTATGGTGTTTTCAAACTTTGTGCCTACCATGTATTTCGGGGTGCTAACGGCTTTAGCCATGATTACTGCCCTCATCGCTAACCTAATAATGCTACCTATGTTAGTTGCAAAGTTTAAACCACTTTCTTAGCTTACTCAGTCTCTGCTAATTAACGAGTAAATGCCGTAACAAAATTGGAGTTAATAATGTTGAATCGTTCGATCGTTGGCGTTTGCCTATCTTTGTGTTTGATTTCGCCAGTGATGGCTGAAAGTACAAGTCTGACCACTCAAGAAAAAGCCTTGATAGATTGGGTAGATCAACGCAAAAGCAGTATTTTGGATGAGCTCAAAACGCACGTAGAGATTAATACTGGCACCGCAAATATCGCTGGCCTAGATCGTTATCGAAATATTCTAGCCAGTGACTTAAAAGAGCTTGGCTTCGAAATCTCAACGCACTCGTCGAAACCGATTGACGTGCTCAGTTGCCAAGGTGGGCAGATCAACATTGCCGACCACTTGCTAGCTACTCGAACAGGTAGCGCTAAGAATCGAGTCTTAATGAACGGCCACATGGACACGGTGTTCTCCGAAGACGATGAATTTCAAACCTTGAAAGTCATGGATGACGGTGTACTCAAAGGCCCTGGGGTGGCCGACATGAAAGGCGGCATTGTGATCATGATCAATGCACTTAGAGCGCTGCATGCTCACGGCTTGCTTGATGACTCAAACTTAACCGTGTTGTTCAATAGCGATGAAGAGATCGGCTCATTGGGCTCACGTGCGCTGATTGAGAAACTTGCTAAGCAACACGATGTTGGCTTGGTATATGAAGGCACCTATAACAATTTAGCAACCCGAGCGCGCAAAGGTTTAGGCCAAGCGCGATTGCGTATTACAGGCCGAGAGTCGCATGCAGGCGGCGCGCATCAAGAGGGCGTATCGGCAAGCCTCGAAATGGCACATAAAGTAATCGCCGTTGAAGCGCTCACTGATTATGAGCGCAAAGTAACCGTTAACACTGGCGTCCTTAGTGGTGGTGAGAAAAGAAATACTGTGCCGGGCTGTGCGGACGCTTATATTGACATGCGCTTCCCAGCGCTAGAAGACGGCGAGCAATTGAAGAAAGACATTAAGCGCATCGCCTCGACAACGGTAGTTAGTAACCCTGAGTATCCAGATTTACCAAAAGTTGAAGCTTGGGCAGTATTGCATCGGCCAGTTAAGCCAGAAAACCCAAAAGTTGATGCTCTTATTTCTGAAGCCATGGCTCTCTCTGAGCTAATTGGTGAGCCAATTGTTGGTACACGCTATTCGGGTGGTGGTACCGATGGTTCTATTGCCCAAGGAGTCGGTTTAGCGACTATTGATAGTCTTGGTATGGATGGAAAGGGCGCGCACTCGTCACGTGAGGAATCAACCGTGCAGAGCCTTGTCGCTAGAACCAAGCTAGCAGCTGTGATGTTAGCTCGGCAGCTTAAGCGCTAAGCTACTGCTGCTAAATTAAAAATGAAGCAAAAACCGCTATCTCTAGTCTTTGCTTTAACTCTTACATTATTTTTTTGCTCAACGAGCTCGATTGCCATGACATACCCTAAAGACACTATTGAACTCGTCCACGGCGACGGCAATCCTTCGCACGCGATTATTTGGTTGCATGGATTAGGCGCTTCGGCCAATGATTTTCCGCCGATTGTCCCAGAACTGGGTTTACTTAAAAGCCGAACCATTCGATTTATTTTTCCTCAAGCGCCTGATCGACCAATTACTATTAATGGCGGTATGCGAATGCCTGGCTGGTATGACATCAAAGGGATGAGCATTGAAGATAAGCAGGATGCGGTAGGCATGAAAGAATCGCAAAGCATGTTGGATGATTTGGTTGAGCAACAAATTAGTGCCGGTATTCCGAGTGAGAACATTATCTTAGCGGGTTTTTCGCAGGGCGGGGCGGTTACCTATTTCACCGGTGTTCGAAGCCAATACAAGCTCGCTGGGCTGTTAACCTTATCAACTTATTTGCCGTTTGATGTCGATACTCAAACTGAACAACACGAAGCGAATCAGCATACGCCTATTTTCGCGAGCCATGGAACACATGACCCAGTTGTTCCACTAGCGATGGGGAAGCATAGCGTCGATGTGCTCAGCAACCTTGGTTACAACATAAAGTGGAAGACCTATCCAATGGAGCATCAAGTGATGATGCCGCAGATCGAAGATATTGGTCGTTGGATAAATGAGGTTTTCAGCGAGCGATAAATACGTTACAGTTGTTCAAGAGATGAGGAATAACTAATACGGTTTATTTTAGGAGTATGCCGAATGAAATTTGCCCAGATCATCTCTATCTCCAAGCTTACTAAACAGCTTATACTGCTATTCGGCGCTAGTCTTAGTGTCGTCTTTGATACCTGCGCGCAAACGATCAAGCTTAATCAAATAGGCTACAGCCCTAGCAGTACGAAAGTCGCCATCGTTCCTATTCAAGATTCGCAAAGCAGTTCGAGCACTTTTAACGTCATCGCCTCGCCGTCAAATAGTGTTATTTATACCGGTACGCTAAGCGTAGCTCGCAAATGGAAGTACTCTGGAGAAACGGTTCAGCAGGCTGATTTTTCTGATCTAAAAACACCGGGCTCGTATTATGTTCAAACCTCTGACTCAGTGCGTTCTCATCTTTTTGAAATTTCGCCTCAGCCATTGCTCGCGGTTCATGATGCTGCACTTAAGTCGTACTACTTTAATCGGTCCGGGATGGCCATCAGTGAACGTTATGGTGGTAAATTTGCGCGGGCAGCGGGTCATCTAGATACAAGTGTTAAGGTACACAAATCGGCAGCAAGTAAACAACGCCCTAAAGGGTCAAAAGTGTCGGCGTCGAAAGGTTGGTACGACGCAGGTGATTATGGAAAGTATGTCGTTAACTCGGGGATTTCAAGCTACACATTATTGAAAGCCTATAGTGACTACAGCGAGTTTTATAATGGTCGCGATCTCGATATTGCTGAGAGCGGTGATGCGGTGCCTGACATTATTGATGAAATCAAATGGAACCTTGATTGGCTTGAGTCCATGCAAGACTTTGATGGCGGGGTTTATCACAAGTTAACCGCACTGGGTTTTTCGTCGATGAGATCGACGCCTCAGAGCGAGAGTTCTCAACGTTATGTTATCGGTAAATCAACCAGTGCCGCACTGAACTTCGCGGCGGTAATGGCGAAAGCCAGTCGTGTGATGGCGTCTCTTGAGGTTCAATTTCCAGATCTAGCTGAGAATTATAAAACGCGATCAGTTGCAGCGTATCAGTGGGCAGTGCAGAACCCAGATGTGTACTTCAAGAATCCGCCGTCCGTCTCCACAGGCGAATACGGAGATAAGCGTTTAAGTGACGAGTTTGCATGGGCAGCAGCCGAATTATTTCTTCTCACTAAGGATAAGGCATACTTCGAAAATTTTAAGGCGTATAAAGTCAATGCAAGCGAGAATTTGGCTTGGCAAAGTGTGGCCGGTTTGGCGTTTCTTAGTCTGAGCAAAGATGCAAATGGCCTTATCTCTGCAGAACAATACTCAGCGATAAAAGAGGCAATAATTGATGCCGCAAACCAGCATTTAAAAACCTATCAAAAATCGGCTTACTCGGTTGCGATTTCAAAGCCCGACTTTGTATGGGGAAGCAATGGTGACGTGTTAAATAATGGTTTAATGCTCGTTGAAGCGTATCGTTTAAGTGGTGATAAGCAATATTTAGAAGCGGCAATGAGTACCGTAAACTATGTGCTCGGTAAGAATCCAACCGGATACTCCTACGTAACCGGTCATGGTGATGTCACTCCAATGCATATCCATCATCGACCTTCTTCGTCGGATAAAGTCGTCGACCCAATTCCGGGATTTCTAGCGGGAGGCCCGCATACAGGTCGTCAAGACCGCTGCGGTTATAAAGGCAAGCATCCAGCGACAACGTATGCTGACGTTGAGTGCAGCTATGCAACCAATGAAATTGCGATCAATTGGAACGCGCCATTGGTGTACATGCTAGCCGCGGCGGCAAATTTGAATGATTAGCAGATTCTAATTTTAATCGTGTTCCAAAAGCATATGGATGTGCGGAATGCCGTCTTCGAGATACATTTCTGAAATGGTTTTAAAGCCTAGATCGTTGTAAAACTTCTCAAGATGTTGCTGCGCTCCGATCTTAATTGGTTCTTGAGGGAATAGCTCTTCCATCACGCCTAAGGCTTTATGCATTAGGGTTTCGCCAAGGCGCTGCCCTCGCGCCTTAGGCGACACCACGATACGACCAATCGAGGATTGATCATAACTAACGCCAGGCTTGATGAGGCGCGCATAGGCAACCAAATCACTGTTTTCATTGTAACCACTATCGTAACCACACAGGTGCATCGACACCAAGTCAGTATCATCGATATCTGGATAGGCACACTCTTGCTCTACAACGAATATCGCCTGCCTTAGTTTTAGTATTTCGAATAGCTCCTGAGTATTAAGTTCTGCAAAAGCACTGGTTTTCCAATGTAGTTTCATTTTATCTGAATTGATTTGTGTTGTGTCGCGATAGAGAGAATTGACTTTTATACATATTGATAAAGATGGTCGCAGCAACAGCCCCGATAAAAGAGTTCACTTTTTAGGGCTGGCTATCTCTATTGTGTTAGTTAAAACCTCTGTGCCACCGGGTTCACCATGGCTGGGAACGACGATTTTCGCATCAGGAAATGCAGTAGCTACGTTTTGAGCCGCTTGCGACCAATATTCTATGTCTGCATCACCTGTATATCCGAGTGACTGGCTATCGCCAGGGCGAATCAAACAGCCGCCAAAGATGATTTTACTCTTCTCATCATAGACGACAATATTATCGTGAGTATGCCCACCGCCGGGGTACATCACACGTAAACCTTGCCAGTTCATTTGCCGAGCGATTGTCGTTAGATTCAAATCGTTCTTTGCCGGTAGTAAGTCATGCTTTGGGGCAAATTTATTACTCATACTCGATGCATAGGTTTCAATACCTTGTTCATGCAATGTCGCCATACCACCCATTTTGTCCGAGTGGGCATGAGTATGAATCGACCATTTTATCGGCTTGCCTAACTCATCGTTCGCCCATCTAATTATTTGACTAGTTTGAGCGTCATTCCAAGCCGTATCGACGAGCACTGAGTGCTGTTTACGTTCAAAAATAAGTCCATTTGTGAATATCAGGCCCCAAGGTTCTACATTTTTGTAGCTGGTGTGCATCCAAACGCCAGTGGACAACTTGGCGAATTCCACTCTATCTTCGCTAGGCTCTGCTTTTGAGCTTGCTTCGGTGATGCCGATGCCCTGCGTTGGCTTCGATTCAGCCCGAGCCATGATAGAGACGAGTAAAATACAGGCTGTCGCCAAGATAAGTAAATTTCTCATGGTGCGCAATTAAATCCTTAAGCCTGATAACCAAATGGGTCGTCGATCGAATGCGATGGCTCGGTGAACCACTTTGGACCGTGCTCCGTCATATAGAAGTGATCCTCTAAGCGAATACCAAACTCACCTGGAATACAGATCATCGGCTCGTTACTAAAGCACATGCCCACTTCAAGCGGGGTTGTGTCGCTAGAGACCAAATAGGGCCATTCATGAATATCCAAACCAATTCCATGTCCTGTTCTATGAGGCAAGCCCGGTGTGGCGTAACCTGGGCCATAACCTTGCTCTTCTAAATAGCCACGTGCAGCATCATCAACGCTGCCGCAGGCAATGCCCAATTTAGCGGCTTCAAAGCCCGCTGCTTGGCTGGCTTTTTCTTGATTCCAGACGTGTCGGTCACGATCTGTGGGTTCGCCAAATACGTATGTGCGGGTGATGTCTGAATTATATCCATGAAGTTGGCAACCAGTGTCGATTAGCACCATATCACCGACATCCAAACTTTTTGGATTACTTACGCCATGTGGGTAAGCCGTGTCTTCTCCGAATAGCACAATGCAAAAATATGACCCCTTTGGCGCACCAACTGCCAAATGTGCCTGGTGAATAAACGCCGTTACTTCTTGAGTGGAAATTCCATCACGTAATATCTTAGCTGCGCTCTTATGAACTTCTAGTGTCATGTCTTTCGCACGCTGCAAGAGCGCCAGTTCAGAAGCAGATTTACACATTCTACAACCCGCCGTAACGGCTTTCGCGCTGACAAACGAGTGCGCGCTCTCATTACCGGATTGTGCTTGATTCAAACCATCGCTGATAAAGAACGAACACGATTCGTCCAAGCCAACTCGACCTTTGCTAATGCCCATGCTGTTTAAAATATCATTGAACAATTCATAGGGGTTTTCGTGTTCCTGCCAGCCATTGATTTTACCATCAAGCAATTTGTAGCCATTGATCGTAGCAATCTCGAAGTAGGGCGCTATGTATTGAAGCTCACCGTTGGCCGAAAGTATTGCGCCAACCATACGCTCACTGGCTCCCCAACGGGTGCCAGTAAAGTAGTACAAGTTTGTGCCCGCATTTAGATAAACAGCATCTATATCATTCGCTTTCATCAATGAACAAGCTTGCTCAATGCGCGCCTTAAACTCTTCAATGGTAATTGCCTGTATGCCCGCGGTCATATCGCTCAAGCGTGCTAATTCGGTTTGTGCGTCGCTGCCGCCTACACCAATAGTCATAGTCTTTCTCTGGTTAATGTTTGTTTTTAGGGGTACGCGGCCTCATTGCTCTCTGTAAGCTGGATTTTACTCGCTCTTGTGATAAATAAGCGTTATAAAGCCTGCTCCCAATAACTTCGCTTAGGAAACCCTCTCGTGGCTATAAAACCAACGATTTATAAGTTGAGGATTGCACTCTCTGATCTGGAACGCAACTACTACGACACCTTGAATTTAACCGTCGCCTTGCATCCGTCAGAAACGCCTGAGCGTATGATGGCACGAGTAATTGCCTATTGTATTAATGCCCAAGAGGGCTTGAGCTTTGGCAAGGGTTTGAGTGACAGCGAAGAGCCTGATCTTTGGGTTCGTAGCATGGATGAGCAAACCTTGTTGTCTATTGATGTGGGCGAACCGTCGTTTGATCGCGTCAAAAAGGTTTCAAGACAGGCTCAGCACGCTAAGATTTACAGCTTTAATTCCAAATCAGATGTCTGGTGGGATCAAGGTAAATCTAAATTTGGCACGCTAGATGCTGATATTTATAGGATAGATCATGAAAACATTGAGCAACTAAGTCAGCTCATTAGTCGAACAATGGATCTTTCGGTGACCATAACGGGGCAGTCTGCCTATGTTGCGGGAGACAATGGAGAAGTTGAAGTTCACTGGCACCTTTTACAAGCCAAGAAAGCTCAATCTAAAAAAGTGTAATCTTTTTGAATCCAAACATGGTTAATCTGCATCTAAGCTAGCAAGAATGAGTTAAACGTTTTATTTATTGCGTTTGCCTCTATATATTTATAACAAGTGTCTAGAAAGTGATGGGTAAGCATTTTCATTTAGCCACTTTATTTTGCTCACATAGATTAGGAATGAACCATGGAACTCGCAAAATTTAAGCCATTTTTGGTAGGCTTGGGGATATTTTTTGGCGCAATCGCAGTTGTTGTTGCACTTCAGTCGCTCAAACCGAAAACTGAGAAAGAAGAGACTACGAAGCCACCTTTGGTAGTGAAAACTGTAGAAGCGGCGCACAAAGAGCAAATCGTATTTGCTAATTTTCAAGGCGAAGTTCGAGCGAAAACTGATATTGAGTTGGTCACCCAAGTAACGGGCAAGGTGATGTCTGTCTCTGAAAAGTTCATCGAAGGTGGTGAATTTAGAGCTGGCGAGACCTTATTACAAATTGACGACTCAGACTATCAAGTTGCATTGAAGTCGGCCAAGGCCTCTGTAGCATCGGCGCAGGTTGACCTTGATATTGAGTTAGCAACTGCCGCGACCAACGCTCGTGAATGGCAAGACCTTCAGGGTAAGCCGATCTCTGAAGCGAATCCATTACGCTTAAATAAGCCGCAAATTGATCGTGCCAATGCCCGTCTAGACGCGGCGAAGGCCGAATTAGCGGCAGCAAGGTTGAACTATAATCGCACTAAGATTAGTGCCCCATTCGATGGTCGCATTTGGGCTAAATCTGCGGAGCTAGGCCAATTCTTATCGCGCGGCTCAAGCATCGGCCGAGTATTCGCGACTGATACAATGGAAGTGCGTATACCGATGACTGATGTGCAAATCAGTGAGCTTGGCCTTCGTCTAGGTTACTCTGCGCGCGCAGAAGGCAGTGAGGGTTTACCTGCGACAGTAAGTACGGTGTTTGGTGCCGAGCAACGTTTCTGGAATGGTTTTGTGCGTAGCGTTGATGCCAGCGTTGATAGTACAACTCGCCTTTTATTTGCAACGGTGGTGGTTGATAAGCCGTTTGAGCAAAACGCGAGTGAGTCAATCCCTTTAATACCCGGCTTGTTTGTTGATGTTCAATTGGCCTCGCCAGCTAAGTTAGTGGGTATTGAAGTGCCCCGCACAGCCTTGCGAAATGGCAATCAAGTTTATGTGTATGACGAAGAAAAATTAAAGCTAAAAACGGTTAAACCAGTATTTACGTCGGCTGATATGGTCATTGTTTCAGATGCCGAAGGTGCAGAATTGGCGCTTGGAGAGTTGGTGATTACGTCTCCAGTACCAGGAGCACACGATGGCATGGCTATTAAGTTACCTGAAGCGTTAAATGATGATTCAGAGCAGGTAGCTGAAGAAACTAGCGAAACTCCCTCTGAAATCAGTGATGTCGAAGTAAGTGACGTTAATATCGATTCTTCTGATGAGAGTTTGCTTGAGACCAGTACAGCAGACAATGCCGCCGCTTCAGATGGTGGGGTTGATGAGAGCACAATCGGCGAAAATGCTCAAGATGCAACAGCCGAAGGTGCCACAGCCGAAACTAACGCTAGCGCCGAACAAGGCTAAACCGACCAATTAGAGGAGCTTCACAATGAAAGGCATAATCAGATGGTGGGCCGACAATACTGTCGCAGCAAACCTACTCATGATCGGTATTTTGATCGCCGGTATAATTGGTTACAACAAGCTAGAACGGGAAATATTTCCGACCATACCGTTTCCCGGAATGCAGGTAATCGTAAGCTGGCCCGGCGCTAGCCCTAAAGACGTAGAGCAACAAGTAGTCTCAAGAATTGAAGAATCCTTGAAAGACTTAGAAAGTCTTGATTGGGTGCGCTCCGAGTCCGGCGAAGGCTGGGGCGGCGTGTTCATAATGGCCGAGAGCAGTTCTGATTTTTCATCTGTTATGGACGATGTGACTGCGCGAGTGCAGGGCATTTCTAGCTTGCCCCCAGGTATTGAGCAGCCGCGAATTAGCCAGTGGGTAACGCGTAATGAAATGATGCGTGTAGCAGTACATGGCAATGCTGATGAGCGCACTCTAAAGCGCTTAGCCGAAGATTTGCGTCGCGAAGTAGCACAACTTAAAGGGGTGTCAATCGTTGAAACCTTTGGCACGCGAAGTGAAGAAATTTCGATAGAAGTCAGTGAAAGTGCATTGCGCCGTTATCGTGTTTCCTTTGATGAGATTACTCAGGCAATTCGCGGTGCATCTATCAACCTGTCTGCGGGTAACGTGCAGACATCAGGTGGTGCTTACACGCTAAGAACTGACAACCTTGCAGACACAGAGGTAGATTTCTCGAGCATCGTAGTGCGCCAGTTGCCTCAAGGCGGCGTTATTCGCGTAGGTGATGTAGCCAAGGTTATTGATGGCTTTGAAGAGAACGAAATTCTAGCCACGCTGAACGGCGAACCGGCGGTGTTAATCAATGTAATGTCCAGCGAAGTGATGGACGTTGTATTGATGTCAAAATCAGTTAACGAATGGCTTGAGAAGCGCCGCGATAGCCTACCTGAGGGTATTAGTCTAACGCTGTGGCAAGATGCCGCTGTTGACTTCAATTCTCGAATGTCGAGCATTGGCTCGGCTGCGATTTCAGGCTTGTTGCTAGTATTTCTAGTTTTGTTTCTTACCCTAAGGCCAAAAGTTGCGTTTTGGGTTTCGGCTGGAGTGGCAACCGCCTACGCAGGCACATTTATTCTGATGCCAGCACTGGGCGTGTCGCTAAACATGCTTTCTACGTTCGCTTTTCTGCTCGTGTTAGGGATCGTTGTTGATGATGCGATCATTATCGGGGAACGTATCCACACTGAAGTAGAAAACGGCAATACTGGATTGAGCGGTGCCACTGACGGCGCGTTTCGAGTGTCTAAGCCAGTCATTTTTGGTGTACTTACTACTGTAATCGCGTTTCTACCCTGGTTGTTTGTTAGTGGGGTAACTTCTGAGTTTACGCGTCAGATCAGCTGGGTTGTGATTCTAGCATTAGGTTTTTCATTGATTGAATCACTGCTAATTTTGCCAGCGCATTTGGCAAACATAAAACCCGTGAACCCTACTAGCGGAATCGCCCGATTTCAGAATAGAATTGCGGAAAGTATCGTTTGGTTTGGTAATGTTAAATACGGGGCCTTTCTAGAGCGTTCAGTGCGTACTCCTGTAATAACCATCGTCGTATTCTTTTCGATGTTTGTCGTAGTCGCGTTCGGAATTATGGGAGGAGGCTATGTTAGGACTTCGTTTAACCCCGAGGTGGAAGCCGAACAAGTTAACGTTACTATCGAATTGCGCGAAGGCACTACCTACGAGCGGGCACTTGAAATATTGGCCCAGCTGCAGCGTGCTCAAGAAGCCTTGGTTTCTGATGTTGAGACGAATGCTAAGGAGGGTGAGAAAACCGACGTTATTGAGAATTGGTATACTCGTTCTCGCAAAGACAGTGTGATCGCCATCATGCGATTAGCTCCAGCGGAAACGCGAGCTTTAACCGCAAAAGAAGTTGGCATCAATTTACGCGAGCGTATCGGCCCAATACCAGAGGCTAAAAACGTATCGGTAGGCTATAACATTGATAGTAACGGCGCCGATATGGATATTTCGGTACGTCACCCTGACTTAGATCAGTTGCAATTAGCGGTAGATGAAATTACCGAAAAATTGCGTGGTTTTTCTGCACTGTATGATGTGTCGAATAATCTCGATAGCGCCAGTGAAGAATTACGCTTTGACTTAAAACCTGGGGCAGAACAAGTAGGCGTAACCTTAGGCCAAGTCATGCAACAAGTGCGTCAGGCCTACTACGGCGAAGAAGTTCAGCGATTACCTCGCGCTTCTCAGGATGTACGCGTTATGGTGCGCTACCCACTTGAAAGTCGTAATTCACTCGAGAGTTTGAAGCATTTCCGAGTTCGTACTAATGACGGTCGTGAAGTGCCACTTACCTCGTTGGTTGATATTTCATACGGCCCGGGATTAAAAGAAATTCGTCATTGGGATGGCCTACGAGCTGGTCGTGTTCAAGCTTACCTAAAGGAGCCAGTACTCGATGACATTATGAAAGAGCTCAACGAAGACTTCTTTCCGGATCTAGAGGCGAAATACCCAGGCCTTACCCGAGCGGCGGTTGGTGAGCAAGTTGCTGAGCAAGAGTTCGGTTTAGAAATAGCAGGGCTATTGGCGATGGCATTTGCCGCGATCTACTTCCTGTTGGCAATGGCATTTAAGAGTTACTTCCAACCTGTGGTTATCTTGGTTGCTCTGCCGTTTGCCTACGCTGGCGCGGTGATTGGGCATTTGATTATGGATGTATCCTTCTCGCTGTTCAGCTACTTTGGAGTTGTTGCAGCATGTGGCGTGGTAATCAACGATAACCTAGTACTGGTAGACTCGTTTAAGCTTCATTTATCTCGAGGCAAGAGCGTTACGGATGCAATTGTCAGTGCAGGTAAATCACGCTTTAGACCCATTTTGATAACCTCAGTAACGACGTTTATTGGCTTAGTACCATTAATGTTGGAGCAGTCGAGTCAGTCCGCATTTCTTAAGCCAACTGTAATCTCCTTGGCTTTTGCATTGTTATTAGCTTTCTTTGTAACCTTATTCTTAGTGCCGGCACTCTTGATTGTTGGAGACAAGATTTGGAATCGTTTATCGGGTGCTTCCCGTTCACTACGTTTGCGTATGAGCTATGAAAAAGCTAAATTCGATGCTTAGATAATTGAACTGAAAAAAGGTCAAAATGAAATCACAGAGCATCAACTTCGACGCCAGAGACAATACCACTGGCGTCGATGACTTATTTATTCAACGTTGGTCACCGCGCGCTTTTGAGAAAGCATCGATTGATGATGCCACTCTCACTCGAATAATAGAGGCCGCTCGTTGGTCGCCATCTTGTTTTAATGCTCAGCCTTGGCGCATCTATACGTCAACGCAAGAGAGCTTCGACGATTGTTTGAATTTGCTGGTTGAGGGCAATCAATCTTGGGCAAAAGACAACGCCGTTATTGGCTTCATCGTCGCTGAGAAGAATTTTGAACACAATGGTAAGCCAAATGGTTTTGCGCCTTTTGATTGTGGAGCGGCCTGGATGTCCTTAACCCTACAAGCGCGACTAGAAGGTTTATATACCCATGGCATGGGAGGTATTAAATTTGACGAGGTGGCTCAATATTTGAATATCGATACTGAGCAATCGGAAGTGATAATGGGGTTCACCATCGGAAAGCTCGCTGACTTAAGTCAGCTGAGCGATGAACAACAATCTAATGAAACGCCAAACTCACGTAAACCTTTAACGGAAATTTGGCACAAGGCCTAAGACTTATCGTTTAAGCTTCAATAACGGCACGCACCGACGCTTCGAAGATGTCGACAATTTGGTCGACTTCTTCTTTAGTCGTTACTAATGGCGGCGAGAAGGCCACTGAGTCTACCGATGGTAATGGTCGAGCGATCAAACCGTTTTCGTAACACTTAGCCGTAACTTTACCAGCCGTTTTTAAACTCGAATCTAAGAACACTTTGTTCTCGGCATCGGCCATCAGTTGTACTGCTGCAATCATGCCTTGACCACGAACTTGGCCAACAAAATTGTCATTGGCGAATCGCTGATTTAGCGATTGGTGGAAATAAGCACCGACGTCAGCTGATTTATCTACAAGTTTTTCGTTTTCGATAATGTCTAGGTTAGCCATTGCTACAGCGGCACCGATCGGATGGCCGGCGTAAGTATAGCCATGCGCAAAGCTGCCGTACTTGGCTGAACCTTGTTTGATCACATCCCAAATTTCTTCAGTGATGAACGAAGCCGAGAATGGAAAGTAGCCACTGGTCAAGGCTTTAGCCGTCGTCATCATGTCAGGCTTGATGTCGTAGACCTCGCTGCCAAACCAAGTGCCTAGTCGACCAAAACCGCACACCACTTCGTCGGCGATAAATAATATGTCGTATTTCTTGGTGATTTTTTGAATCTCGGCGAAATATCCTTCCGGTGGCGTAATTACACCACCCGCGCCCATAACGGGTTCAGCTATGAATGCACCAACCGTGTCAGGCCCGTGTTCTAAAATTAGATCTTCGAGTTGCTTGGCACGTCGTTTAGAAAATTCTAATTCGCTCTCGCCTTCTAGGGCATGGCGAAAGTAATCAGGCGACTCGGTGTGCAACACGCCTTCAATTGGCAAGTTAAAGTCTTTATGAAACGACGGCAAACCCGTCAAGCTAGCGGTGGCAATCGAGGTGCCATGATAGGCCTGCCAACGAGAGATGATTTTTCGTTTCTGAGGTTTGCCTATCAAATTGTGGTAGTACCAAACAATTTTCATGAGGCTGTCGTTACCATCTGAGCCGCCACTGGCAAAAAATACCTTTGACATGTTTGACGGCGCTAGGTTGAGCAAGCGCTCTGCCAACTCAATTTGAGGTACATTCGACATGCCTGTGAACGTGTGGTAGTAACTCAAATTGGTGGCAGCACTGTGCATCGCGTCGGCCAATTCAGGACGACCATAACCAACATTAACACACCATAACCCAGCGACAGCGTCGATTAAGCGATTGCCATCGGTATCTTGAAGATAGATACCTTGACCGTTTTGCATAATCTTTGAACCGCTTTTGGCGAATTCATGAGCATTAGTCGACGGGTGCAGAATGGTGTCAGCATCAAGCTTTTTAAGGTCTTTTTCGTGGAAGGACATAAGCGGCTGCTAGCGGATTTAAGTTGGTTAGGCGTATAAAAGTAGCACAGTCGCTCTCAAAGCTGGGCAACTAGGCCGAATTCGATATATCATTCTACTGAGCCCAGCGCGACCAATGAATCTGCGGAAGGGCAAAATAGATAGCACAGATAATTGGGGAACACGGCATGGCCGACGTCAGCAAAATTAATAAAATAGACCTAAAGATACTTTCGATACTGCAAACGAGTGCACGAATCACTAACCAACAGCTAGCCGAGCAAGTTCATTTATCGGCTAGTGCATGTTTAAGCCGCGTTAAGCGCCTTGAATCTGAAGGCGTATTAAAAAGGTATGTTACTGAAATAGACCTAGACCGATTGGCACCACACGTTGAGGCTTTTACGGAGGTCACGCTCGAGAATCATTCGCCCGACGACTTTAAAAGTTTCGACTCTTCAATCGCTGGCGTGTCGGAAGTGACTGATAGTTATAAGATCAGCGGCGCGTATGATTATTTATTGAAGTTCGTATGCACCGATGTAAAGAGCTACAACAAAGTGAGCGAACGGCTAATCACAATGGGCATCGGAATCGCGAAGATGAATACACTTATTATTCTTGAGCGCACCAAAGAGTTTTCAGGCTTCCCATTGGATGTTCTTTTGGACGTATAAATTGTGAGTTTTGTATCTTGGCGGTTTTCAGACAGCTACGTTCGAAAATGCCTGACAATGTCCGTAAGATACTCAACTCGGTCATTTGGGGACTTTCTACATTACAGTGATATATTTAATTAGCAGGAAGCACTCAAGGGCTAGCATCTACAACTATGTTAAAACACAACATTCGACAAAAGAGTCATTTTGTCGAATGTGTAAAAAACATTAGCGAAACAATCCTGTACTAACCCTCAACTACGGCATAAATCATATAGACACTAACTATGGAAAATGATAATAAAATTATCGACGTTGTTTTAAATCCTTTTAATTTAAACGATGAGTCTGCTCTCCAATTTTGCGTTGTATTTAGATCAATGTCTGCAGGTGTGCCATTACCTCAAAGCAAGATTGTCTTAGGAAGTTTGAAGATGTTAAGTATAGGGTTTAATGATATATATGATCATGTAGATTCGGGGAGTGTACTGCCTGGTGGAGGAAGCAACGGCATTACAATTCATCCGAATCTTCGCGAAAAGCTAAGTCAATTTTATATCAATGTTGGCAACGCTGTATTTGATGCAATAGGCTTTGACTCAGGGAAAACGTTCGCGAATCTGACAGAGAGCGAGTCTAATCATTTGCATACCCAGTGTGGATATACGATAGCGCGTAGTGTTTCTCAAATGAACCCAGATGGATCTGTTAGAGACCCGCTCAGTGAGCTATGATAAGTGAATAATGAAATAGCGATTTGTTTTTTGAACTACGGTCATTGAAGCCTAAAAAACGCGACACTTGGGGTAGACGGGAAATTCGCATAACAATTGTTTATGTTAAATCGGGAATCGAAAGGCTCTCTTTTCGCGTCTGACGAAACGTCCGCTTAGGGCAAAATTCGGACAGCTATACCTTGAACCCAAGCATATAAAGTAAACCATAATTGAACTATGTGTTTCCCCATTTAAATAAGAATAATTTGAATCATCACTGCCGAGCTATTTTCCAGCACGGCGTCATCACAATAAGACGGACTAAAAGCGCTAACCGAAATCTTACGCTCTGCGCTCTCCATAGCGAAGCAACAATTTCCACGGCAAAGCGATAGGGCTACCGCATAATCTAGTTACTCAGCTCTGCTCTTTAGCGCCTAATTTCGCGCTTGCTATGAAAAAATGCTTCTAACTGGAGGATTTAAATGATCTTAGTAAGAACCGCGCGCCAATCTGATATAGACGGTGTACTCGAACTAGCCAAACAAGCGTACCCCGGCATGACAACGTTGCCGCCTGAACGAGACGTGCTTGAGGCAAAACTTCTGAATTCGGTGTCGAGTATCGAACAATCCTTAGAGAACGCTGAGGAGTCGACCTATTTTCTTGTGATGGAGGATACTGATACTCAATCAATCGTAGGTACCTCAGCGATCATCGCTAGCTTGGGCGCGACAGAAGAGTTTTACTCCTACAAATTGAACAAGGTTACGCAAAGCTCTAAAGAGCTAGATAAACGCGTTACGTTTGAAACACTGAATCTTTCAAATCACTTCGAAGGATTTGCTGAAGTAGCAACACTTTATTTACACGCAGATTATCGCAAGAACGGTAATGGAAAATTTCTTGCTCGCAGCCGCTATCTTTTTATGGCCGAGTTTCGCGATCGATTCCCTGATAGCGCAATGGCCGATTTACGCGGCTATTTCGATGACGACGGCCGGTCACCGTTTTGGGATGCCGTCGGGCAACACTTTTTCGATATGAGTTTCGCTGATGCCGATCTTTATGGCGGTATCCACGGCAATCAGTTCATTGCTGATTTGATGCCGAAGAATTCTCTGTACGTCAATATGTTACCGAAGGCTGCGCAAGAGGTAATAGGTCAGCCAAATGTTAAAGGTAAGCCTGCACTCGAAATGCTTAAAAATGAAGGTTTTCGGTGGAACGGCCATGTCGACATATTTGATGCCGCGCCTAGCGTGGATACCAAAATCGATGACATAGAATCGGTTAAGAATAGCTGCAACGCCGAGTTGATTGGTATCTCTGAGTTCGAACATGACGAAGCGGCGATGATTTCAACTACGAATATCGATAGTTTTAAAACGGCGCTAAGCACCATCGCGATTGAAAAGGGCGGCGTTAAGATTCCAAGAGAAACCATACAGGCCTTAAACCTAGAGATGGGCGACCAAGTTCGCTACTTGCTCGTCTAAGGTATCGCCAACATTAGAATGAATTCTGAGATCAACTCTATGAACAGTTACGAAGTTAATTTTGATGGGCTTATTGGGCCAACGCACAACTACGGCGGCTTGTCGCACGGTAACGTTGCGTCAAAATCAAACGCTTTAAAGATATCGCAGCCCAAGCAAGCCGCATTACAGGGCTTAGACAAGATGCAATCGAATCGGCTATTAGGCTTGCAACAGGGTATATTGCTGCCGCAACAGAGGCCGCATTTGCCAACCTTGCGCAGCCTCGGCTTTAGCGGTTCTGATAAACGTATTATTGAACAAGTCTCGAATAGCGCGCCTGAATTACTTGCTAGTTGTTACTCGGCATCATCGATGTGGACAGCCAATGCTTGCACTGTGTCGCCAAGCGCCGACTCCGCCGATGGTAAGTTGCATTTTACTCCGGCAAATTTGTCGAGCATGTTTCATCGTTCTATCGAGCACCGTTTTACTGGCAAGTTGTTACGATCCATCTTCGACAATGATCAGCATTTTCAACACCACGATGCTCTGCCAATGGGGAGCCATTTTGGGGACGAAGGCGCAGCAAACCATAATCGCTTCGCACCCAGTTACACCGAGCAAGGAGTGCAGCTATTTGTGTTTGGCCGCTACGCGTTTCGAGAAAACAAACTAGCGACCGCTAAATTCCCAAGCCGTCAGACCTATGAAGCCTCGCTGGCCATTAGTCGTCTCCATCAGCTTGATCAAAGCAAACTTGTTTTTGCTCAACAGAACCCAAAAATTATTGATGCAGGCGCATTTCATAATGATGTGGTCAGTGTGTCTAACCTAAATACGTTTTTCATGCACGAAGAAGCATTCGTCGACAGCCAAGCGATGAAAGCCGAATTGCAAGAAAAGTATGGTGAGCAAGAACTGCATTTTGTAGAAGTGCCGACCGACATGGTGTCGCTCGAGTCAGCGGTTAAGTCTTATTTGTTCAACTCACAGTTATTGCAGTTGCCAAACCAAGAGGGCATGACCTTAGTTTTGCCTGAAGAAAGCCGTGAAAATCAAGAGGTGTTTAACTACCTTGAATGGTTGAAAACGCAAAACACGCCGATTAAGCATGTGATCTTTGTCGACGTAAGACAAAGTATGCAAAACGGCGGTGGCCCCGCCTGTTTACGTTTGCGCGTTGCATTGAATCAAGTTGAGCTTGATGCAACTAATCAGGAATTTATTCTTGATGACAGTAAGGTTGCTGAGCTCAAGCATTGGGTAGAGCGTCATTATAGAGACCAAATATCGCCTGAAGATTTAGCCGACCCGTTATTGGCTCAAGAGAGTTTTGAGGCTTTAGATCAGCTAACGCAGATCTTCAAGTTAGGCTCTTTCTATGAGTTCCAAAGTTAGTATGAGTTTTTTAAAAACAAGTTTAGAAAACCCTTTGCAGGCCGAGCCACATAATTTGGTTCTGGCTAACGGTACTAATTTAGACTTTATTGATACGGGCATCTTGCGAGTAAAATCGGCTCAACCAGCCGAGCATCGTATTGTTATTTCCTGTGGGATTCATGGCAACGAGACGGCGCCAATTGAAATGGTTGAGCAACTCTTTAGCGAGATACGTTCAGGCGAACTATCGGTTAGGAATGAGTTGTTGTTGATTATCGGCAACCCCCCGGCTGCGAATAAGGCGAGTCGCTTTATAGAAGAAAATTTAAATCGGCTTTTTTCGGGCAAGCATAAAGAATCGAGCACCCAGGAAGCCAAACGTGCCGCTTTGATCGAAACATACGTAGAGGCTTTTTTCAGCGAAGGCGATGAAGCGAGATTGCATTACGATTTGCACACGGCTATTCGAGGGTCTGAATTAGAAAAATTCGCGGTCTACCCATTTTTGCATGAGCGCTCATGGTCTAAGTCACAGCTAGGTTTCTTAGAGCATTGCGGTTTAGATGCGGTGTTATTGTCGAATAAACCAGCGGGCACATTTTCGTACTTTACCAGTCATCATTACGGTGCCGACTCGTTTACAGTCGAGCTTGGCAAGGTGCGCAAGTTTGGTGACAACGACATGACTAAATTTGAAGCGGCTACGCAAGCGTTGCGAGAATTGATTGAGGCCAAGCAGAGCTTTGATTGTGGGCCTAGCAAGATTCAAATATTCGAAGTGGTCGAAGAGGTTATTAAACTCAGCGACGATTTTAAGCTTCATATCGCCGAAGACGCGAAAAATTTCACAGCATTCCCTAAAGGCAGCGTGCTGGCGTCTGATCGAGATTATCAATACATAACCAAGCAAGAGGGCGAGAGATTTGTGTTCCCGATTGCGAATGTTCCGATCGGTCAACGAGCAATGCTTGTCGTTGCGCCTACCGCCTTATAAATTTCTCGCGGCTGATTTACTGATTAAACAGAGCTAAGAAAGACCTGAAATATAAAGATAGGAAAAACAATGACTCAAAAAACAAAAGTATCGATTATTGGTGGCTCAGGCTTCTTGTCAGCCGAGCTATTACGTAATCTACTCTCGCGCGATGACGTAGAACTTCAGCGTGTATCGAGCAAAGATCATATTGGCCAAACGCTTGGTCAGGTTCATCGTTCATTCTATGGTTTGAGCGATATCGTTTTAGAAGATATCCCGCCTAGTGAATGTGTTGAAAATGCCGATATCGTATTTCTTGCAATGCCTCACATTATTACTGCCAAAGTAGCAATGGAGTTGTTTGAAACCGACGTTCGTATTATTGATTTATCGGGTGATTTTCGTCTAAAGCAACTGGACGATTACACACGAGTATATGCGCCAGAGCATCCTTGCCCTGAGCGTTTAGGTAGTTTTGTTTACGGTATGCCAGAGCTTTACTCTGAGCAAATCAAGACCGCCAAACATGTTGCTAACCCTGGTTGTTTTGCAACCTGTATTGCGGCTTCGTTACTGCCTTTAGCTAAAGCAGGGCAACTGAGTGATAAGAATGTTCGTCTAGTGGCGCTTACAGGGTCAAGTGGTTCAGGTGTTCATCCGCAAGCAGGTAATCATCACACCATTCGCTCTAACAATATCAAAGCCTACAAGGTGTTTAACCATCAACATGAGCCAGAAATTGTACAAACGCTAGGCGCCGCCGGAGCCAATAATGTGTCTTTAGATTTTGTGCCGGTTTCTGCGCCACTGACACGCGGCATGATGTCAATTGCGCAGATAGACGCGCCCGAAGACATCAGCGAAGACGAGTTACGCGAACAGTATGAAGCGTATTATGCTGACTTCCCGCTAATAACGGTATTGCCTAAGGGCATGACTCCTGAGGTCGTGGCGGTGAAAAACACCTTACGTATTGAGATCGGTTTAGACATTAAAACTGACCCTGCAACGGGACGTCGTACTCTTTGCTCGATTGCCGCGCTTGATAACTTGATCAAAGGCGGGGCAGGGCAAGCGATTCAAAACTTTAACTTGATGACAGGGCATGACAACGCGTATCAGCTTCAAGACCCCGGCATGTGGCCATAGTCGATACTGATCATCGTTAATGAGACGTCTATTGTGAAATCAAGGGCGTGCTTAAACGAACTACAAACGAATGCGAAGCTAAAAAATGAACCAAAAACCAATCGCCGTAATCAAAGTCGGTGGCGACATGCTGTTGAATGATATTGATCGAACAGGATTTGCATCTAATGTGCACGACTTAGTTCGCGCTGGTTGGTCATGTGTGGTACTGCACGGAGGCGGGCCGCAGCTTAATGCGCTGCAGGAAGCAGTCGGTTTAAATCCTACGAAAATCGAAGGTCGACGAGTAACTGGTAAAGCTGACCTAAGCGTTGTTAAGCAAGCTCTGTGTGGCGAAGTCAATGTCGACTTGGTTGCCTCCCTTATCGCCAATGGCGTCAATGCCTTTGGTTGTCATGGTGCCAGCGGAAAGTTGATCCAAGCAACTAAGCGGCCTCCGATGATCTTTGCTGGTCATGGTGAAGTTGATATGGGTGAGGTTGGGGATGTTACGGCAATAAACGGGCCATTGTTGAATGCTTTGTTAGAGTCCAATTTCGTGCCGGTTATTGCCTCCTTAGGCGTGTCTGATGGTGGTCGCATATTCAACATTAATGCCGATACTACTGTGTCTGCAATTGCCGCGGAGCTCGGCGCCGATTTGCTAATTTTGTCGACCATGGTTGGAGGTATCTTTGAAGATATAAAGCGTCCTGATAGCCGAATTTCTGAGGTGACCCCCACCACCGCAAAACGACTTATTGATGAAAAGATTATTACCGACGGCATGATCCCCAAAGTTAACGAAGCCCTAGCTCTTTTAGAGCAAGGGGTCGGCACTATTGCGATCGCAAATGCCGCTCAAAAAGGTGGTTTTTTAGCCTTGTCTAAGGGAGATGATTCGTTCGGAACTCGCCTGACTAAGGATTAGAAAGCGCTAAAAATAATTTTTAATGCCTATTTAATGGTTGGTCATGAAAATAAATAACTATTTTTTGCCGGCCAATGCCTATTTTGATTAGAGAATAGAAAACTCTTTCAAAAAAAACGCTGTGCGGGCGATTTCGCGCTAGTTTTTCACACGCTGAGTAGTACACTGACTTATAAATTAGTCACTAAATCACCGTTGGAGAGATACGATGGACAATAGTTTTTCGTCCGCTGACCTCGAATTTCAGCAAGAAGTTCGAGCGTTTTTTAAGAGCGCTTATACCGCTGACCTACAAGCGAAAGTAGAGTCAGGCGAAGACCACAAAAGCGTCGCAATTGAATGGCAAAACAAACTTAACGCGAAGGGTTGGCTTGCGCCGGATTGGCCAGTTGAAGTAGGCGGTACAGCTTGGACACCGGTTCAGAAGTTTATCTTCGAAACTGAGCGTTGTGATGCTGGTGCGCCCGACGTTGTACCGTTTGGTGTTCGTATGGTTGCACCAGTGATTTTCACCTTTGGTAACGACGAACAAAAGAAACGCTTTTTGCCACGCATACTCACCAGTGAAGACTGGTGGTGTCAGGGTTACTCTGAGCCGGGCGCGGGGTCTGATTTAGCGGCGCTACAAACTAAGGCCACTAAAGACGGCGATGATTACATCGTTAACGGCGCTAAGATTTGGACAACTTACGCCCAAAGCGCCGACTGGATTTTCTGTCTAGTCAGAACTGGCACCTTCGAAAAACGCCAGCAAGGTATTAGCTTCTTGTTGATAGACATGAAGTCAGAAGGTATCCAAGTTAACCCGATTCACTCAATCGATAACCATCACTCGCTAAACGAGGTTGTTTTCGAGAACGTGCGCGTACCGCAAGAAAACTTAATCGGTGTAGAGAACCAAGGTTGGACCTACGCTAAAGCGCTACTCGCGCATGAACGCACCTCAATTGCAGGTGTCGCTGATAGCCGCCGTTGGCTACGCGACATCATCGCACTGGCTGAGCAGCAAACAAATTACAAAGGCCGCTTGATTGATGACCCTCAATTTCAAACTCGGTTATCAGATATTGAGATCGAATTGATGGCGCTTGAGTACATGGAACTGCGTGTATTGGCTAAGCTGTCGTCGGGCGACACTCCTGGCCCAGAATCATCGCTTTTGAAAATCAAAGGCACTGAAATTCAGCAAGCCTTGCAAGAGCTGCGCATGCAAACCATTGGCGCTTATTCAGGCTCATTGCACTTAAGTAACTTCCAAAATGACCTTCACCGAGCCGGTTCAAACTCCCGCAGAGCCTACATGTATGGCCGCGCCGCCACTATCTACGGTGGTTCGAATGAAGTGCAACGTAACGTTATTGCCAAAGCCGTTTTGGGTTTGTAGTAGAGGATTAAGTAATGAATTTTGAATACAGTGAAGAGCAAAATTTGCTCAAAGAAAGCATCGTCCGATGGGCGCAAGACAACTATAGCTTTGATCAACGTCGTTTGGGCGCTGAATCAGAAAAAGGTTATAGCCAAGACCACTATAATACTTTTGCTGAACTAGGTTGGTTGTCGGTACCGTTTGCTGAAGAAAATGGCGGTTATGGTGGCAGTGTTATAGATATCGCCGCGATTATGGAAGAGTTTGGTAAGGCCTTGGTTGTTGAGCCAGTTTTCCCGAACTTAATTATGTTTGGTGGTTTGTTAGAACGCAGTAATAATGACGCAATTAAAGCCGAGCTTATTCCTCAAATAATCGACGGTAGCCTAATGGGCGCAGTAGCCATGTATGAGCCACAAGCACGATTTGATGCGAGCAATGTCGCAACAACGGCTAGCCAAGCGGGTGACGGGTATACACTCAATGGCGAGAAGTGTGTGGTTCTCGGTGGTGCTGATGCGGCTAAGCTTATTGTTGTTGCGCGCACTAGTGGCGACCAAACCGATGAAGATGGTCTAAGCCTGTTTCTAATTGATTCCGATGCAAGTGGCGTTGAGTTGAGCGCCTACCCATTGATGGACGGTCAGCAGGTTGCGGACATCAAGTTTAACGACGCGAGTGCCACGTTGATTAGTGAGCTCGGTGCCGCGACTGAAGCGCTAAATCAAGTATTGAACATTGCCCATGTTGCTTTGTGTGCTGAAGCGGTCGGTATTATGGAAGTACTGAATAAAACGACTGTTGAGTACACTAAAACTCGCAAACAGTTTGGCGTCACTATCAGTTCGTTCCAGGCTCTCCAGCATAGAATGGTTGATACCTTTATGTCGGCAGAACAGGCCAAGTCATTGCTTGTTGGCACATTGGTTGAGCTTACCGACGACCGAACTACGCCTCAGCGCGCGGCGAAAATGGTAAACGCTTTGCGCACTATCGTTGCTAAAAACGGTAAGCACATTGGCGATGAAGCCATTCAATTGCATGGCGGCATGGGTTTAACCGATGAGTTGAACGTTGGGCATTATCACAAACGTATGATGATGATTAACCTTATGTTTGGTAACGGCGATTTCTTCCAGCATCAATTCAATCAAGTGGCTTACGGTAGTTAGCGTTGAAGACTATTGATGATATAAAAACCGTAATGGTTGCGGGCGCAGGCACATTGGGCCTGCGCATCGCATTGCGTTGTGCATTCGATGGCTACAAGGTCAAGATGTTCGACATCAGCGATGAACAACTTGTTCGCGCTCAAGCGATGCAGGCGAAGCTAACCCGTAGCTTTTTGAAACAGGGCAAGATCTCTCAGCAGCAAGCGGATTTGGCGAGCGAAAATCTAATTGTTACAAGTGATATTGAACGAGCTGTTCAAGATGTTGATTTGGTCAGCGAGTCGGTGATTGAGAACATAGAGCTAAAAAAGAAGTTTTACGCAGATCTCACACCACGCTTAGAAAAGGGCGTGATCGTCACTACCAACACCAGCTTCTTACTGGCGTCAGACATGCTTGCGTCGATTCAAGAACCCGAGATGTTTTGCGCATTTCATTTCCATGATGTGTTTACGCAAATCATTGTCGATGTCATGCCACACCCAGGCACCGATCCGAGAGTTAGTGACTTGCTGATGGAATTTGGAAGGCGAATAAGCCATGTTCCTGTGTTTGTCCAAAAAGAAAACAATGGCTACATGTTCAACGCCATGTTGATGTCGATTCTTGGTCAAGCAGCCGAATTATTGCGCAATGATGTTGGTAGCTTTCAGGATATCGATCGCTCATTTATGGGTAACTTTGGCACACCTGCCGGGCCATTTGGCATGATGGATCAAGTTGGTCTTGATACCGTTTGGCATATCGTGAGCAGTCGCGACGACGATGCCAGTCGCGAATTCGCTAAAACGATTAAAGCATTCATCGACAGAGGTGAGCTAGGATATAAAACTGGAAAAGGTTTCTATGACTATCCTGGCCCCGAATTCGTTCAGCCTGATTTTTTAAAACCCTAACATACTTAACGTCGTAATTTTTTAACGTACGCTAAGCCTAAATCAAAATTTAAGTTGGTCGATGAGTCTCGTCTAAAGGAGCCAACTATCTACACGAGGAACCTATTATGAAAGACGCCGTTATTGTCTCCACCGCGAGAACTCCAATTGCTAAGGCCTATCGAGGTGGTTTTAATGACCTTCACAGCGCAACACTAGGCGCACACGCTGTAAGCGCAGCGGTTGAACGTGCAGGCATAGACGCCGCCGAAGTTGATGATGTAATCATGGGGGCGGCGCTTCAGCAAGGTGCTCAAGGCGGAAATATTGCTCGACAAATTGCGTTGCGTGCAGGTTTGCCAACGACCGTTGCGGGCATGTCCATAGACCGGCAATGTTCATCTGGCTTAATGGCCGTTGCTACTGCGGCAAAACAGATTATTTGCGATGGAATGACTACGGTTGTTGGCGGTGGTGTTGATAGCATCAGCCTTGTTCAAAACGATAAGATGAATTTGCATCGCGCTGTAGATAAGGAACTTGTGGCACAGCATCCGCATATTTACATGCCCATGCTGCAAACGGCCGAAGTTGTTGCCGATCGATATGGTATTACTCGAGAGCAAATGGACGAGTACGGACTACAGTCTCAAACTCGCACTATTGCGGGTTACGAAGCTGGCAATTTTGCCGATGAATTGGTCTCGGTAGATTGCACTAAATTGGTGTTCGATAAAGAAACTAAAGAAACATCAAAACAAGACGTGACCGTGAGTCAAGATGAAGGCTTACGAGCGACCACAGCGGAAGGCTTAGCAAGCTTACGAACGGTTGTTGAAGGCGGAACAATAACGGCGGGTAATGCATCTCAGTTATCCGACGGAGCATCGGCGCAAATTGTGATGGATGCGAAAGTTGCTGAACAGCGAAACATTGAACCTTTGGGAATTTATCGAGGAATGGCTGTCGCCGGCTGCGAGCCTGACGAGATGGGTATTGGCCCAGTATTCGCGGTACCAAAGCTTCTAAAGGCCAATGGTTTGAGCGTAGATGACATTGGCTTATGGGAACTAAACGAAGCGTTTGCGGTGCAGGTTTTGTATTGTCGCGACAAGCTCGGTATTGATAACAATAAATTGAATGTTAACGGTGGGGCGATTTCAGTAGGCCACCCTTACGGCATGAGCGGGTCGCGTATGATCGGCCACGCATTGATCGAAGGCAAACGTCGAGGCGTTAAGTACGTAGTTATTACTATGTGTGTTGGCGGCGGTATGGGCGCGGCCGGCTTGTTTGAGGTTGCGTAGAATAGACCGCTTAAAAAGATGATCGTTAGACCCTTATTTTATTAAGGGTCTAAGTCGACTAACTCAAAATTATCTAGCTTAAAACCAAAAAATACATGATTAAACTTTACGGCTCAGACTTCTCGCTGTTCACAGGGAAAGCTCGTTCTTATTTAAAGAAAAAGGGCATTCCCTTTGAAGAAGTAACGTCGACCTTGAAGGTTTATAAAAACTTTATCATTCCACGTACGGGCGTACGATTTATTCCGGTGCTTCAAACCCCGGAAGATCAAGTGATTCAAGATACAACTGTGATCATAGATGCGATGGAAGCACGTTTTCCTGATCGCCCGATGTACCCGTCGACGCCTAAACAAAGGTTGGTGTCATTGTTGCTTGAAGTCTATGGTGACGAGTGGTTAGTCATACCGGCGATGCATTATCGTTGGAATTTCCCTAAACAGAACGAGCGATTTATTTACGCTGCGTTCGGTAGCATGGTGATGCCGAATGCGCCTAAGTTTATTCAACGATTCCTAGGTAAGAAGGTTGGCGCTAAGTTTAAGGGTTTTGTTCCTCGCTTAGGCATAAGTGAAAAGAATATTCCTGCTCTCGAATCGTCTTATGAGCGTTTATTGGGTGATTTGGATGATCATTTCTCTGAGCATAATTTCTTGTTGGGCGGCAAGCCTTCGATTGGTGATTTTGGATTAATTGGACCTCTCTATGCGCATCTTTACCGAGATCCAGCGCCCGGCGCATTAATGCGTGAAATTGCGCCTAATGTTTGTCGATGGGTTGAGCGTATGATCAGCGATGAGCCGGCAGACGGTGAATATCTAGAGAATGACCAAGTTCCTGAGACGCTATTGCCAATTTTACAGCGAATGGCGAGCGAACAACTACCGGTGTTGCTCGATACCGATCAACGTTTGAGCGAATGGAGAAAGCAAAATCCTGAACGAAAAGACGTAGAGCGTTTTATTGGTATGCACACCTTTGAAGTTGGAGGTGTCGAGGCCGAGCGCGCAGTGCTTCCGTTCTCTCTATGGATGTTTCGTCGTCCCGTCGACTTCTATTCTTCACTTGAGAGTACCGAAGAGGTTGATCAGTTGATGAGCGATTCTGGCTTCGGTCAAGCACTCCAAAATGGCCTTGAGAACAAACTAGAAAAAGAAAAAAACATCGTTGTTTTCGCCGAGTAATTGGTGGCGCCCGTTCTATTGCCTAATTACTATCCCGAAAAGCACTCTTAATCAAAATGCTTTGGTAGCAAATGCTTCGGCCTTAACAATCTGTACGAAATACACGACCTGATTGATGAGCTTTAGCGAGATTTTTAAACCCATGTCTTGGAGCGATTTTAGGCCGTGCACAGAGAACCATAAAGATGACTAATGATCTGGTTGCCTTTTCGTTTTAGTCACTTGAGGGAAGCCTTCTCACGGATACCTAGGAAATCATTTTATCTTTTTTTCAGTTAATGGAACGGCCTTGAAGCGTGATCTTCTATTTCAGATGTTGATTAATAAATTCTACTACCGCGCGTAAAGCTTGCAGCCGTGTTTCACCTTGCGATAGGTAGTGATCTTCACCTTTTAGTTCTAATTTGCTTACGTCTTTCTTAGCTTTCTTGAGAGCTTGATACATTGTTATTGATTGCCTCGGATGTACAGTCT
>CANMNN010000021.1 GCA_947499305.1 uncultured Arenicella sp.
ATTTTAGCGCATCAACAAAACCACGCGACTCTGGAACATCGCCAGCCATCGCCTTAACATCAGCAAGAGATATCTGACGCTTAGCATGAGCCACCTCTTGTGCTTTGTGAGCCATAATTTTGTCCAGCACATCTGAACCGGTTGACATAACTTGATGCATTGATACTTATCCTTTTACGTGGCTAAAAGTCAAATTGCGCGATTGGCACAATTTAAACGGCGTTTCGAGTAGCGTCTATATAAGCGCGTTTAGAGGCTAGAGCCTTACCTGAATCGATAGAGGCTTGCGCTGCGCTCACGCCATCAGCTAAGGAACTGGCGAGCCCAGAAACGTAAATTCCTGCGCCCGCATTCAAAACAACAATGTCTCGCGCAGCGCCCTTTATGCCCTCTAATATGTTGTCGATAACTGCTAAAGACTCACTTGGGTCAGAAACAATAATATCGTCAACTTTCGCGGTAGCTAAGCCATAGTCTTCGGGCCGAACCGAATAATTTTCTACTTTGCCATCGCGCATTTCACTAATCTGTGTTGGTGCACAAATGCTGATTTCGTCCATGCCATCGTCAGAATGAACCACCAATGCGTGCTCACTGCCAAGATGCGAAAGCACATTCGCCAAAGTGTCAGTAAGGTCTGGCGCAAATACACCAACAACTTGGCGTTTTACCTGCGCTGGGTTTGTAAGGGGGCCAAGCACGTTGAAAATAGTGCGCACCGCCATTTCCTTGCGGGCGCCTATGGCATAACGCATTGCGCTGTGGTGCATTGGTGCGAACATAAAACCAACGCCGGCGTTTTCGATTACCTTAGCAACTTGCGCGGCCTCAAGGTTTAAATTGGCACCTGCCTGTTCGAGTAGATCGGCACTGCCAGATTTACTCGAGACAGAGCGATTGCCATGCTTGGCGACATTACACCCGGCGCCGGCCGCAACAAATGACGCGGCAGTCGACACATTAAAAGTGCTGATGCCGTCTCCGCCAGTACCGACAATATCAATTAAATTCGGCGCATCAACCACTACATGACTTGCCAATGACGCCATAACTTCAGCAGCCGCGGTGATCTCATCAACGGTTTCGCCCTTCATTCTTAAAGCGACCAGCAAACCACCAATTTGCGCATCAGTACATTCGCCGGTCATGATTTGCTGCATCACAGATTGCATGTCAGCACGGTCTAAATCACGGCCATCAATAACGTGCGAGATTGCCTGTTGAATTTGCATACTGCGGCTCATTTTAGTTCGACTCCAAGAAATTCTTTAGTAGGGCGTGACCATGCTCAGTAAGGATTGATTCAGGATGAAATTGCACACCTTCAATCGCCAAATCGCGATGTCGCACGCCCATTATTTCACCATCATCAGTCCATGCCGTGACCTCTAAGCAGTGCGGCAAGGTATCTTTATCTATAACCAACGAATGATATCGAGTGACTCTAAACGGGTTCGGTAGATCTCTAAACACGCCTTTTTTAGTGTGTCGTAATACCGAAGTCTTACCATGCATAATACTTTTGGCATGAACAATATCACCGCCAAAAGCTTGACCAATACTCTGGTGTCCCAGGCACACGCCCATCAAAGGCAGCTTGCCCTTAAAATGCTCAATAACCGATAAAGAAATACCAGCCTCATTAGGCGTGCAAGGACCAGGCGACAACATAATGCGATCAGGCTTCATGGCCTCAATCTCTTCTATGGTGATTTCGTCGTTACGAAAGGTATTAACCTCCTCGCCTAACTCGCCCAAGTACTGAACAAGGTTGTAGGTAAACGAATCGTAGTTATCTATCATTACTAACATAACAACCTCCTCTATGATTGAGCCTTACTTAGCGCTGAGTTGTTTGAATCTGAACCCGAGCTCGAGAACCCCAAGCCAGTGCTCGCCATTTCAATAGCCTTGACCATGGCGCGCGCCTTGTTCAGCGTTTCTTTCCATTCTAAATCGGCAACCGAATCGGCAACGATTCCCGCACCTGCCTGTACATTAACGACACCATCTTTAATTACTGCGGTTCGAATCGCAATCGCGGTATCCATATTGCCATTCCAGCCTAAGTAACCTACTGCTCCTGAATAGATACCACGTTTGATCGGTTCTATCTCATGAATGATTTCCATTGCTCGAATCTTCGGGGCGCCACTCACTGTGCCAGCAGGAAAGGTTGCTTTAAGCACATCGATGGCATCAACATCGGGCTTCACTGAGCCATCTACATTTGAAACTATGTGCATCACGTGTGAGTAACGCTCAACAATCATTTGCTCAGTCAGGTCTACCGAGCCCGTCTTAGCAATGCGCCCAACATCATTTCGCCCAAGATCGATAAGCATTAAGTGTTCGGCGAGTTCTTTGTCGTCGTTTAGAAGCTCTTGTTCTAATTCGATATCGCGCTCGGGCGTTTTGCCACGCTTGCGAGTGCCTGCAATTGGGCGCACGGTTACGGTATCGTCTTCTAAACGCACCAAAATCTCGGGTGAGGAGCCAACTATTTCAAAATCACCCATGTCTAAAAAATACATATACGGTGAAGGGTTAATTGTTCTCAACGCTCGGTATAAATCAATCGGGCGACCACTATATTTTGTCGATAAGCGCTGCGAAAGCACCACCTGCATGATGTCCCCTTCGCGAATATACTCACGGCAGCGCTCTACCGAGGCTTTGAAATCAGACTCTGAAAAATGTAAGTCGTAATCTCCTTCTGCAACAATCGCGTCACTTTTTGCTAAGACTGGTGCTGCGAAGCTTGAGGCCAAACCAGTAACGCAATTATCGAGATGTTCTTGAGCTTTTTGATAGGCTTTGCCGTCATTTAGATCGGCGAGAGTCACCATGAAAATGCGCCCCGAAAGATTATCAAACACCAAAACATCTTTCGACACCATCAACATTACATCAGGAGAACCGATGCTATCTGGCTTATTTTCGAAAGCTAATCTCGGCTCAATATAGCCAACGATTTCATAACCAAAATAGCCGACCAAGCCACCAACCATTTCTGGCAAACCGTCATAGTGCGCAACTTTATATTGAGCTTGAAGCTCTCGCACTTTTTCTAGAGGTTGCTCAACCTCGACAGTTTCGATGACCTCGCCATCTTGCTCAACAGTCATCTGCTTGCCGAAGAAACGATAAACCCGATTACACGGCAGGCCAATAATTGAGTATCGCCCCCATTTATCGCCCCCCTGGACAGACTCAAACAAATAAGTATAAGGCTGAGCAGCTAACTTTAGATAAGTGCTGACCGGCGTATCAAGGTCAGCAAGAGTTTCGCGCACAACAGGAACATGACTAAATCCTTGTTGTTTTAGTTCGCTTGCAAATTGGGAAAATTCAGACTGATTTGAAAAAGGCATGGCAATAATTACTCTATTAAATCGCAGCCGTTCATTACAAAGGCTGACTCACTATACAAATATGGTGTGCGTGATGCTCTCATAGTGAGGCACCATCGATGAATGCTAGACTCGCCAGCTACGCCAACTTAATTTTGCTATTTGTATAAGGTAATTTTGCATAATAAAAACGGGGTTGGACCTCGTGAGCCAATGATTACGCGAGGACGCTGTCAGGTCAAGCCCTAATCGAGCCTGCATCTTATTTAGTGGGCCTTATCGAGCTTACCCACCGGTCGCAGCAGCCATTTCAGCACGCATTTCACTGATAACCTGCGCATAATCGTCATGGTTAAAGATCGCCGAGCCTGCGACAAATGTGTCGGCCCCTAGCGCGGCCAGCTCACCGATGTTATCAGCTTTAACGCCACCATCGATTTCAAGACGAATATCTCGACCGCTCGCATCAATGATTTTTCGAGCCTCAACTATTTTATCTTTGATATACGGAATAAATGATTGCCCGCCAAAACCGGGGTTAACTGACATCAATAAAATCATGTCGACTTTATCGATAGCCCACTCCAATACAGATAATGGAGTTGCCGGATTAAACACCAAGCCCGCTTCGCAGCCTTCAGCCTTAATCAATTGCAAGCTTCGATCAACGTGTTTACTCGCTTCTGGGTGAAAAGTAATAGTTGTGGCGCCAGCTTGGGCAAAATCCGGAATAATTCTGTCGACCGGCTCAACCATTAAATGCACGTCAATCGGCGCGATGACACCATGATCACGCAAGGCTTTGCAAACCATTGGGCCGATTGTGAGGTTCGGAACATAGTGATTATCCATCACATCGAAATGAACCCAGTCGGCGCCAGCCGCAAGAACATTGTCAACCTCTTCACCCAACTTGGCAAAATTGGCAGATAAAATAGACGGGGCGATGATGAAATCGTTGCTCATAGGACTAGCCGCTTGGGTTTGAAAATCAGAGTTGTAACTCTGTCAGAGTACTTGTCGAACCTAGGATTATAGTCAAACTCAAATCAATCTCCACCGCAAAGCGGCTCAATCAGATTAATAAGAGCAATACACCCGATGAATTAGGGCGAACTATTTCGAAATGAAAGACCTGGGCGAATTATTGTAATAATAAGAACATAGAGCCATTGCCACGCACAATATTAAGCATCAAAACTTCTTTGCCATCAATTGCCTCACGCAGCGAGTCAATGTCACTAACCGATTTGCGGTTCGCTGAAACAATAACATCGTTAGCTCGAACACCATGCTCCCAGGCAACACTGCCACGTTTCACCTGACTAACAAGTACTCCGGTCTCTGCATTGGTACTCACTTGTCTCGCATCGCCCTCCTTGAATACCGCTCCTTCGAGTTGATGATGGATCATAGTGCCAGTCTTAGACATTCGAGTCGAAGACTCCAACACTGGACTAAGCCGAACCTGACCTTGCTCGCGGGCGACGGTCAAACTCAGACTATCACCGGCAAACTGCTTACCTATAATGGCGCGCAAATCATTACCACGTGAGATCTGCTGACCGCCAACTTCTAGAATCACATCACCAACTTCCATGCCGGCTTGATCGGCTGAAGATCCTTCTATCACTTTACTAATCACTGCTCCACCAGCTTGGCGTATATTAAATGCACGCGCTAAGTCAGGCGTTAAATCTTGAACCTGTATCGCCAAAAAACCTCGCTGGGGCGAGCCATATTTCACAACCTGGTCCTTAACTTTAAGTGCCATATTAGCCGGAGTTGAGAATCCAATACGTAAATTGCCGGCTGTTTGTGCTGATTTAGCGATATTGAAGCCCACCATTTCACCGCGTAAATTCACTAACACACCGGGGCCTGACGCCGCGTCGCTACGAATAAAGCTTTGATGTGCCTGCAAGCTAGTATCTCTCGCCAAGGCGCTAACTACCCCAGTTACTAAGGTATTTTCCTGGCCAAGCGGGTCACCGATAGAAACTACGAAATCGCCGACTCGAAGAGAATTGGAGTCTGCAATACCGATCGCAGTTAAGCCGATTTCGTCAATTTTGATAATCGCCACATCGGAAGTTGGATCGGTACCTAGCACTCGACCATCAATCTCCCGACCGTCGTTTAAGGTAACCTTTACAGTACCACTGCCTCGAACCGAGTGTTCGTTCGTTAGAATCAACCCTTCAAGACCATCAACAACAACACCTGTGGCGAACACTTCACGCTGACGGTTAGACGCCGCGCGGCGTTGATCGAAAAAACGCCGAAAAAACGGATCATCAAAAGGATCGCGACGCGCTTGCAATGGTGCCGTAACGGATACTCTCACCAAGGAACTTTGAACGCGCTCAACAATCGGCGCTAGCGAGGGCAATGCCTGCCCCTCTACTGCCACAGGTAAACTCGCGTTCGCGATTTGTGGCCACAAACCAAGCGAAAATAGGCCCGACATCACACTTAACAACAGCGCAGACATCGTCAATTTCATAACGTTTAAAGCTGTATTCAAATCTCTAACTCTCTTTTTTTTACGTACCGAGCCCACGCTGTATCGCGTTTTAGCTAGATCGTAACTCTCATTTACTATTTTTGACACCATGCGGAACATGTCCTGTAGGAACATGCTTTCGCGCAGAATCACAATGACCCTGTTGGTCATCAAAAAATATGTCGGCGCCAAAGGTCCGCAAAAACTCGCCTTTTGGCAAACCACCTAAAAACACTGCTTCGTCAATTCGAATATCCCAAGCTCGCAAGGTGCGAATCACGCGCTCGTGCGCGGGTGCGGAGCGCGCAGTAATAATGGCCGTTCTTATAGGCGATTCACCGGCCGGAAACTCAGACTGAATGCGGTGTAAGGCCGATAACATGTTGCGAAATGGCCCGCCCGGCAAGGGTTTCTTAGCTGCTTTCACCTCGTGTTTTGCGAATTCAATCAAACCTTTTTGCTGATACACCAACTCAGCCTCGTCCGAAAACACCACCGCATCTCCGTCAAAAGCGATACTCAACTTGCCCTTACTTGCCGCCGAACTTTTAGTGTTTGAGGGCAGCATCGTCGCCGCTGCAAAACCAGAACCTAAAGTGTTAGCGACATCTTCAGGATCAGTCGATAAAAACACGTCTGCACCAAAGGGCTCCACATATTTAAACGGACTACTCCCGTTGGTAAAGGCGGCCCGCGTAATCGGCAAACCATGATCTTGAATCGAATTAAACACTCTCAAGCTAGTATCAGCGCTATTGCGTGATAGCAAAATAACCTCAACTCGTTCTCGAGCCTCACCCAACGTGTTTAGGTTTAGTAGTTTCTGAACAAGCGGAAATGCCGTGCCCGGCTTAAGAATTTGATTCTCACGCTCTAGCTGATACCGGCAATAGGCTTCGACACCTTCTTTCTCATAAATGCGGTGGCTTTCTTCTAAATCAAAAAGCGCGCGTGACGAGATTGCCACGACCATTTTCTGCTTGTCACTCATGAACCTATTTTAAAACCCAATTTAATTGAAAAAATTAGCAAACAACAACTGATTGAACAATTGGCTTAACAACATCGGGGGCGCATTCAGCTTTCATTAGCGCAGTTTAGCAATAATCGCTGAGACCACGAAAAAGCTAACAAACTATTTAGTTTATGGTTAGCTTTAATCGACGAAGAGACCGTATACGCCATTTATTGAAACGTGTTTTCGGGATGATAAGCGTGTTGAGTTTTGCAAAACTCGATCACGTTCGCCTGATCTTCTTCAAAAGTGGCCATTGCAGACCTCGCAGGCATAATGGTGAAAGTCTTATCTTTAAAGTTCGGACCAGCCAAAACAATCGGCACGTTTGCTTTTTTAGAAAGGTGATAATAACCACTTTTGAGGGTCGACTGGTAGGCACGCGTACCCTCTGGAGTTATCAGCAATCTGAGTTGCTCCGCTGCATCTAATTTCTCAGCAATAGAATCAACAAAATTAGTGCGCTTTCTCCGATTCACCGGCAATACGCCCAAGAAGGCGCATACATAGTTGATCGGCCATATAAAAAAAACGTCTTTAGCAAAAATTTTCACATTTAGGTCGAGCGCTTGAATCGCCAACCAACCATAGACAAAATCCCAATTACTGGTGTGCGGCACGCCTACAAAAATATACTTTTTATTAACAGGGGGGTCGCCGATCATGCGCCATCCGAGCAGCTTAAACATAATGTAATGGCAAATTCTTTGTTTCAAACAGAGTCCCCCTCGCGCACTGTTAGAGCGCTGCTTTGGCGCCCCTATGATGCTCTAATGAATCACATAATAAAACAAATCTATAGATCTCGCCGAAATATTGACATTATCGCCATCACGTTCAGGGGACGATGAGCGGCAACTTCAGGAATATTTAAAACAAACCAAGTTGCGGGTTCTCACTAACACTCTGAGGCTTAGCCGCTTTATCTTGTTCGTTGACCGATTGCAAACTCGCTAAAGTAATCCCGATTAAACGAATAGGTCGCGAACCTACCTCAGTTTTTCTTAATAACTCGGGCAATGCGCCACTTATTTGCTCCTTCGACACCAGCCCTATGTTGTGGGTTTTGCTGCGCGTATTCAAAGTGAAATCGGAGTATTTAACCTTTAACGTTACCGTTTTAGCCATCAATTGTTTGGATTCTAGAATCGTTTCTATTCGCTCTGCAATACCCAATAAGGTTTGCCAAATTTCAGCTTTATCGAGCAAATTCGATGAAAAAGTGGTTTCCTTTCCTATCGACTTTCTTATCCGATGAGGTCGGACTGGACGCTCGTCAATGCCTCGCGCAACTCTATAATAGTAAGCGCCCGATTGCCCAAACTCAGTTTGCAGCTCAACTTCGCTCCACCGTTTGAGATCGGCGCCAGTATAGATACCAAGCTTGTGCATCTTTTTCTCAGTAACTTTGCCAACACCAAAAAACTTCCGAATGTCGAGCTGTTCGATAAAACCTTCCGCGGCCTCTGGGCGAATCACATACAAACCGTTGGGTTTATCCATGTCCGAAGCAATTTTGGCTAAGAACTTGTTAAACGACACGCCGGCAGAGGCGGTGAGGTTAACGTCATCTTTAATCTGCTGTTTAATTCGCAATGCGACTTCAGTCGCTGAACCAAGTTCAGCCGCACGCTTGGTAACGTCTAAGTAAGCTTCATCCAGCGACAGGGGCTCGATGAGATCGGTAAAACGTTTAAAAACGTTATGAATACCGGCTGATGCCTCGCGATAGGCATCAAAACGATGTGGCACAAAGATAGCGTCTTTGCACAGCTTTGCGGCCTGAGCACAAGGCATCGCCGAGTGAACACCAAATTTTCTGGCCTCATAACTACAGGCGGCGACCACACCACGACTTTCTGGCTTACCGCCGACAATAACGGGCAAGCCACGCAATTCTGGAAAATCGCGTTGCTCGACTGACGCAAAGAAGGCGTCCATATCGATGTGCAGTATTTTTCTCATCAAAGATTGCGCCTACCAATGTTCTTAACTAGCTAATCTGCCAGTCGATCGGCTGACCTCCATTAGCGCGTAAGTATTCATTCGTTTTCGAAAAATGGCCACACCCTAAAAAACCTCGATGCGCTGATAAAGGCGATGGGTGCGGGGCCTTTAACACTAAGTGTTTATTGGAATCGATCGGCGCGCCTTTCTTCTGCGCGTAGGCTCCCCAGAGTAAAAACACTACGTTCGAGCACTCTGAATTGACAAGTTCAATGACTTTGTCAGTGAATCGCTCCCACCCCTTACCCTGATGACTCCCAGCATTCGCCTGCTCAACACTCAGCACCGCATTTAACAGCAGAACGCCTTGATCTGCCCACGCCTGCAAATGCCCATTTGATGGAACTGTACACGCTAAATCAGCTTCAAGCTCTTTGTAAATATTACGCAACGATGGCGGCACTTTGACGCCGGGCATCACACTAAAGCTTAAACCGTGCGCTTGATTCGGCCCGTGATAAGGATCCTGACCCAAAATAACAACACGAACCGAACTTAAGGGTGTCGTGTTTAGCGCGGCAAACAGATGCTCAGATTCTGGGTAAATCACTTTCCCTTGGCTTTTCTGAGCATCTAAGTAATTGGACAAATTTTGCATATACTCTTCCCGAAACTCATCGCCTAAATGAGCAAACCATTCAGGATGCAGTTTAATCATATTCGCGTTCATATTGCCCCGAAAATCAAAGAATAAATCTTTTAAATCTGCCAAAGTTATGGCAATCAGATTAAGAAAAAGTAACTGGAATTGGAATTGCTCGGCCATTAAAAAAACAAAAATCAGGTCGGCATTGCATAGTTTAACGTACTTCGAGGCTAATCAAACCAAGGACTCAATTCTAAACAATTGTTCACTAACGTGAAGTTGCGGTTACCGAAGAGTAAACCTTATTGTGAAGTCTTGACGCTTGCATAGACTTAGCTTCATTGGAGTTGATCAAACCCTACATAACTATGGTCACGCCAATCAGAACCCTACAACCTAACTACCCTTATCGAGGAACACATTATGTTATCGACTAAACCTGTACTCCCAAATTTTTTGAAAGCCCTTCTTACCGCATCGCTAGTGTTCAGCAGCGCAGCTGCATTTGCTGGAGATAAAGCAAATGCTGAAAAAATTGGTGACTTAAAAGATATGAAGGCCAAGCATTCTCAAAAAGCCGAAAAAATGGCCAAGAAAGAAGATGCAGAAGGCTTAGCCAGCTCAATGACAGATGAAACTGTAGACAGTATGACTAAAGGAAAAGCCGACGCTATGAGCGAAAAAGTAGAAGAGATCAAACCTGGCGAATAAGCTCTTCGACTAATCACGAAAAACGTGATCACTAAAAGGCCCAGCAACTACGCTAGGCCTTTTTTTGATCGTTAAGGTGTACATACCTGTGTGGCCTTTATCATTCTTCTAATTCCTACTAGCGTTTTTATTGTCCAATTGTCCGCCTAGTGTTTTATACTGCGTTCAAGATTTTTAACAGCAAACTCATTCTAGGAGCATTTCAATGATCAAAGTAGGCGATTCAATTCCAGCAGCCAATATCACCGTTATTTCAAAAGCAGGCCAAGACTCGGTACTCGCGAGCAGTTTTTTCGCTGGCAAAAAAGTTGTTTTATTCGCCTTGCCGGGCGCTTTCACGCCCACCTGTTCTGAAGCTCACCTACCTGGTTTTGTTGTTAAATATGACGACATAATCGCTAAAGGCGTCGACGAAGTAGCTTGTCTTTCGGTTAACGACTCGTTCGTAATGAAGGCTTGGCAAGACGCACAAAACGCTGAGAACTTAGTGATGATCGCTGACGGCGGCGCGGCGCTAACTAAAGCCATGGACTTGGTATTGGATACATCGGATTTCGGCGGCATTCGCTCACAACGTTATTCTATGATTGTCGACAACGGCGTGGTAACTCACCTGAATGTAGAAGAAGGCGGTTTTGATGTTAGTGACGCTGATACTGCTCTGAGCCAATTATAGCCTTAAGCTAATTATAGCCCTTAGAGAAAATTTGCCTCAATCCAACTCTGAGAGTTAAAGGCTAGACGCTGCGGGTTCGCACAGAGCCCTCAGCGTTTCCGAAGAGCCTTCAGCGTGGTTTCCGAAGAGCCTCAGCATGATTTTTAATGACCTGCACGGATGAATAAGGCTCTTATTTAAAATCACCAAGCGCTGCTTTCAAGCCATCGAGCTTATCCCCATAGCGCTTCCAGCGACCAATAGACCCAGAGTACAATGGCTGCCTTACCTGCACCGAACTCGCGGTAGACACAGGCGCCTCGTTTTCGTGAAAGCGCATGCACGCTTCTTGCCAATCTAGCCCACAAAACTCCAGTAGTCGACGAGTTTGATTCTCCTGATCATGCACAATGTCTTCGTAGGCAACTTCTATGAAGTTACTGCTAGGCAAAGTGGACCTCCAATGTGCCATTAGCGAATCGAATTGGCGATAAAAGTTAGCTGTCTCGTTCAAGTCATAGGTGTAGTGATAGTAGGAGTGCTGAACGGTCAGTAGTTGTCGATAGTTACTTAAACAACTATCCATCGCGCCACGACGCAATGCGATGATCTTAGCCTCAGGCAAGGCCTGCTGAATAAGCCCAGCGTAGAAAAAATTCAGCGGCATTTTGTCGGTAAATCGGCCTGCACCTCTACTTAACTCTTTGGCCGACTGCAGATATTGCTGGCCAATTTTCTCTAGAGCCTCATCGTCCAAGTTGTTTGATGCAATAAAGGTGTCCGCATCCATCACCATGTTCGAGGGCGTTCGAGTGGCCGTTTTAATCAACCCTGGAAATATGTTGAGCTCGCCTGCAGCGGTTACCTCTGTATGACTTGAAATAATTCGATCAACTAGCGTTGTTCCCGTTCTCGGCAAACCAATTATAAATATGGGAGAGGCATCATTGCTCACTTTACTCAACTTCTTGCTAGTCGTTTTTGCCGCGTCAAATAGTGGCTCATAAGAAAACAAAGCTTCGTCGGTGCTACCGAGCTTCAGTCGCTTAGCTTTCTTCAACCAATCTAAGCTTTCTTCATATCGCTCAAGATCTTCCAAACTCTTCGCAATAGCATGACCAAGGTGCAAACTACCGTCCTCGTGATCCTGAAGGTCTTCAAACAAACTAATCAACTCAGGAAGATGGTTGAGCTCGTGAGTTTGCTTTTTCAAACCAACAATCGATGACCATGCCCGGTATGCCTTGGAATCACGCTTAAGCGTTTCGAAATAAGCCTTCTCGGCGGCGTCAAAGTCCCCCAAAAACTGCAGAGACGCAGCCAAATTATAATGAAAATTTGCGGGCGCATCATTGAGTGAAACTGCTTTTTCAAAAAAAGGTACGGCGCACTCGTGAAAACCTGTTCGGCTATATATTACGCCAATGGTATCAGCTAGATGGGCATCGTCGACTGAGTGCTTAGAAGCTCTATCGGCGGCTGCTTTAGCATCTTGTTGCCGCCCAAGAATCGTCAATCCTTGGCCATGGTAAGCACTAAAATAAGGGTTGTTCGGGCCAAGTAGTGCAGCTCGTTCAAGTAACTCAAGTGCCTTTATATGATTGCCATATTCGGCAGCAATAGTGCCCAATAAGCAATACGGCACAGGGTCTTTGACATTAACCTTTATCATTTCTATAGCAAGAGCATGCACCTGCTTGTGCTCCTTAGCGGCAATGCGTTGCAATCCAGAAAGAAGCTTATTTGAGATAGGATCTGGCATGGTCATTCGATTTTCAACGGTAGTATTAACGCAGCTAAGTGTGCAAATTTGCACCATAGCAGAGCACGGTTGCACTGTGTTATGTATTGACATCAATCTACTATAAAAGCAATATCAATGGGGTCTCGACTATAAAAAAGTTCCTTATAGGGAATTGTTTGCGAGACGTGTGCCGCAGAAATGGATGTTTTCTATTTTAACAATCATCAAATCGGCCATGGATGACGGACCAACGCGGGTTGGTAGCCGACCATCAACTAATGCACGGTGAGCGTAAAATTGATCTTACCGGCATTAACAATTAAGAGAGGTTTTACTATGAATAGTATTTTCAAACTCAAAGCGTCAACGCGCGCGATTACTCGTGCAATTGCTTTACCAATAGCAAGCGCTGCCTTTATCAATCCTACATTTGCTCAAGAAGCCGACACCGTAGAAGAAATAATCGTGACGGCGACGCGTCGTGCGTCCACGGTGCAAGATGTGCCGATTAATATTGCTGCCGTTGATGCACAGCGAATTGAAGAACAAGGTTTTGCCGAAATTTCCGACGTTCTAGCCTTCGTGCCCGGTATTAATGTAATCGACCAAGGCGGCCGAAATGGTAACGAAATCATTGTTCGCGGCATTAACGCTGAGCCTTTAGGGCAAGGTGGCGGTAACGATATTGGTAGCACTGTTGCAACTTATCTGGGTGATATTCCACTGCCCATCGATTTAAACTTAAACGACCTCCAACGTGTTGAAGTACTGCTTGGCCCACAAGGCACTTTATATGGTGCGGGAACTCTTAGTGGTGCAATCCGCTACATCCCAAATAAACCAAACACTGAAGAGCAGCTTTTTGAAGTTCGTGCTGAAGTGTTCGACATTAAAGAAGGCAGCGGAATAAGCTCCGATCTCGGCTTAACATTCAATCAACCTTTGAGTGACACTTGGGCACTACGAGGGTCGATAGATCATCGCAACGACCGTGGCTTTATTGACTACCCTGCGGTTGTTCGGGAAATCGGTGTTTCAGAACCCGATTCACCACTCGGAGATACCACTAACTTTAACCCGGCCAAAGATGCTAACGGGCAAGACCTTACGTCTGGCCGTTTAGCCCTTCGCTGGCAACCAAGCGACGCTTTCGACGCTACGTTAACTTACTACTTTCAAGACGAAGACAATGAAGGTCGTACCAACACTGGTTTCCGTGGGCCATTTCCAACCTCGCGCTATGCTTCACCAAGCCGAGTACTTGAGCCTAACGAAGAAGAAAATAGCTTACTGGCTCTTGAGATAGTCGCTGACCTTGGCTTTGCTGAACTTACCTCAGCAACCGGGATCGCCACCTATGAGGAAACAGGGCAACGTGATCAAACCGACTTGTTGATTAGCTTGGAATACTCGTATGAGACGTTCCCAACCTTCACCGCGTTCACGAGAGAAGAAGAAGAGCGTGATTTTTTCACTCAAGAACTTCGCTTAGTGTCGACCAGCGATGGTCCTCTGAGCTGGATCGTTGGCGGCTTCTACAACAAAATCGAAACTGCTGCTTCGTCCTCTGAGTTCACTCCTGGTTATGCGCAGTTTGCCGGCTTTAACCGTCCTGACAACCTAGAGTATTTTTCAACTAACTCTCAAGACGTCACAGAATCAGCAATCTTTGGTGAGCTGGCATATCAAATCACCGATGCTTGGCAAGTAACAATAGGCGGCCGATTTTATGAATATGAAATTGAAGCTCAAAGTTCGGTCGACTTCCCACTCTTCGACCCTTCATTTGTTGCATCGAACCTAGACAGCATCGCTAGTCGACCTTTTGATCCAAACCTTGGGCAAGACGACGACGGTACGCTATTTAAATTTAATACGTCTTACAACGTAAACGATGACGTCACCCTTTATGCGACCATTAGTGAAGGCTTCCGTATCGGTGGCACCAACGGTGGCGGACCATGCCCTGATTTCGATCCAAATGCCAATCAAGGTTCTTGTAACCTGGCTCCTGGTCAACAGTTTGGCCCTGGTCCAAATGACTTTGCGCAGTTCGATGAACGCTCATTTACAGCCGACCAAACTCGAAATTTTGAGCTAGGTGCTAAAACTCAATGGCTAGACAACAGCCTCACGATTAACGGCTCAATTTATTATGTTGAATGGCAAGACCCGCAAGTGTCTTCAGCGACGGTAAACGCGAATATCCCGATTACCATCAATGCTAACGGTGCAGAATCGAGCGGTTTTGACTTAAGCGCAAACTGGCTCGCTACTGAAAAACTTCGACTTCGTGCATCTGCCAGCTATACCAAAAGTGAGCTAACATCAGACGTGCCATCGCTCATTCGAACGATTACACCTCCAGGCTTTGGTACTGCTTTTATCGATGGTCTTGACGGCGATCGTCTACCAGGCTCTCCTGAAACTCAGTTTTCATTATTCGCTAGTTATGACATGCCGCTCGCGAATGGTAATTCTGTGACTTTAAATGGCGGCTATCGCTGGCAGGGAGATATTCTGTCAACAACTGGTGGACGAGGCGATCGCCTAACATTGGATAGCTTTGGAGTAGCCAATGCTTCTGCTGTTTATGACAATGACAACTACTCGGTCACATTGTATGTGAACAATCTGTTCGATGAGTTCGCTGAAACAGGCGTGCAAGGCAGTCGCTTATCAAACCAAATTGTCAACGGCGCGAGCGTACGCTCATTCCAGACTACGGTATTAACACCTCGCACCATTGGTGCACGTTTCTCTTATAGCTTTTAATCAATAGCTAAAAGACGAGCCTTAGAATGGGGCAGCTTGATTAATCAGGCTGCCCTTTTTTATTTGCATCTTTGTAAACCGAGCACCTAAACTTCTGAGGAATATCGTTTCACTTAATACGAGGATAGTTGATGGATGCCTACAGAGCCCCACAAAGCAGACTAAAACGAGAACCGGTTGCTAAACGAAAAATGCTCGGCAGAATATTTGCGTGGCTTAGCTTTGGGGCGATCTTAATCTTACCTGGCATCTACTTTAGCTGGGCACAGTTCATCGCCCTATATATTGAAATAGAAAGTAATAACGCAAGCATAAGCAGCCCAAAAGAGATGGCCGCTCTCATCAGCCAAAGCCTAATTCCTGTTGCGTTCTCTACCCTAGTTGCGCTACCGAGTCTGATCTGCATTTTTCTAAGTATCTCCTTGAGCCGTTATCGCTCAAGAGTGTTCTTTCACTTTTGGATTTTTCTGGCGATTATCTGGATTATCGCTATCCCTGTCGGCACGCTATTCGGGCTAATTTTAGCTCTAAGCCTATACTTCACTCGAACAGGGTTCAGCGAGAATCAAAGATAAACTCACACCTAATTTATTCGCCAAAACAAGCAGCTCGTGCATAAGGACTAGGACGCGAAAACACAGACCTATTCACTTAGCTGGCTAAACCCATAAACTATTCTCGCGAGCACGTGATCTTCATAACGCTTACCGATAAAAGATAAGCCCACCGGCATACCTGAAATTTTACCGCTTGGAATGGTCACATGCGGGTAACCGCCTATTGCTGGATACGCCGACATGCTTGGTCCATGAAAAGCATCGCCATTTATATGATCAATTTTCCATGCCGGGCCACCGGTAATACCGATAATTCCATCTAGCTGGTGCTCGCTATATACCTTATCTAGACCATCTTCACGCATTGCTGTATGCCCCTTATCTCGAATTGAATGATAAACATCTTCGTCTAACTCAAGCGCTTGAGATTGTTCGAAGATGCCTTGATCAAAATGCTTGAGTTCGTCTAAAGCATTTATTCGATTAAACTCGATCAAGCTGGCAAGTGTAAACTCAGAAGTCGCGTTAGAGCGGCCTTTGAAATACGCGTTTAAATCTCGCTTAAACTCGTACTTGAGCAGCTTGTAATTGTCATCCCAAAAGCCGTCATACGCTTTCAAGTTAATGCCCTCAATAACCACAACACCCGCTTTTTCAAGCTTTTTGACGGCACGCTGAAACAGCGCGTCACGGCGAGAGTCATAGCCCAAGGTAGAGGCCATCACACCAAGTCGCAAGCCCTTTAGATGCCGACCCTTCTTGAGATTTTGCAAGCCTTCAACTAAACCAACGTAGTTTTCAGCCGCTGGGTCGATCATGGCTGACAAGACCAAAGAGGCGTTCTCAATCGAACTCGCCAAGGGGCCCGCTGTATCTTGAGAACTTGCCAGAGGCACAATTCCATCTCCGCTAACAATTCCGTGAGTCGGTTTAAAACCGACAACGCCATTTGCAGATGCGGGGCATATTATTGAACCGTGTGTTTCGGTACCTATAGCCACGTCTACATAACCCAAAGCTACCGCAACACCTGAACCAGAACTGGAACCACACGGTGAACGACTTACATCAATCGCGTTATGCGTTTGGCCACCAACCGCACTCCAGCCCGAACTGGATTTCTCCGATCGAAAATTGGCCCACTCGCTCAAGTTAGTTTTGCCTAAGATAAGCCCACCTGCTTGCTTCAACTGCGCAATACTAGGTGCGTCTTTTTCTGGGTAGTTTTCGAGTAACGCCAATGAGCCTGCGGTTGTAGGCAGGCCAAGCATATCGATATTATCTTTGATCAAAATCGGCATGCCTTTTAGCAGGCCACCGCCAGAATCATCAAGTACAGCCGCCTCATCCTGAGCCGTAGGGCTAATTGCAATTACAGCGCGGTATTGATCGTCTTTTGCATCAATTAGCTTGAGACTTCTTTCAAGTTGCACAGTCGCCGAGCTTTGAGCGAGTGCCGGTGCGCTCAGTATTAGATGAGTGACGAATACCAAAAGAATAGAAACCGCAAACCATACTTTCATCTCAAAAACCCCTGTTATTAGTAAAACATTTGTTAGGCTACCGTAGTTCTAGTGACTTTTACGTTTTATTGAAGATCAGCATTGATCCAGGCTCACAATAACGTTTAGTGATTTTTTTAATGACTCCACTTTCTCAAACAACTGCGCTATACCTGCTCCCCGAATAAACCCACCGTCTGTGCTTTTGCGATTTATCGCTGACATAGTCGTGCTATTAAAAAATAAACACACTGTTAAGCGAGAAGAAAGAGCGTGAATTTCGTATGCTATTTATCAGCAATATCGCATGTATCACCATTACAGCCAGCCTTGCCTTTTGACGCGATTGTCAATAACGGAGGCAAAAATAGCGCTACACCCCAGAGAAAATACAAAGGAATATTTAAGCAAATTTTTCGTATCGCATAGCCGCGAGTGAAAGCCAACCCGTCGTTGGAGACAAGAACTATTTCCCCCTTTACCAGTTCACCTGTAGGAGGCTCCTCGGTAGAGAGTTGAATACGGTTAAACCAGTCAAGCTTTGATGTCGTCGCAGCTTGGTTTGCACAGTCCGAGCAATCCTTATGATAAAAAAGTGTGTACATATAAACTACTCAGACCTTATAAATGACAAGCAACTTGCCTCGCTTACGTTATAGCCTTGTTATGATATTTTTGCGAAAAAACATGATCGCTTTTGTGTTCTAACAAATCCCAGCGATTGCCATACAAGTCCTCAAATACGGCAACAGTGCCATAATCATATTCCGTGGGTTCCCGAATAAATTTAACACCTTCATCTATATACTTACTATAGTCCCTCCAAAAATCATCAGTACTTAAAAAAAGAAAAACTCTTCCACCAGCCTGGTTGCCAATAAATTTTTCTTGCTCAGCATTTGAAGCCCTAGCCAGTAAAATTGCGCAACCGTTGCCGTTTGGTGGCGCAATAAGAACCCAACGCTTATCTTGTTCTGGAATATAAGTATCTTCGATTAATTCAAAGTATAACTTTTTGGTATAAAATTCAATTGCTTCTTCATAGTCAGAAACGACTAATGCAATATGCACAATGGATTGCTTCATTAAGAACCTATAACCTCTGAAATAGTAGCATCGCCTTTAAATCGATCCTCGTAAGCAGTTCCCTTATGGTCTACCCGAATTTTTTTGACCTTAATATAAACGTTTGTCACGGATTCTCTTCCTTAAGCCCTTTAAGCCCGCAACTTTTATATCAGTGCGCCAAATCGACAAATAGAGCGTTGGTATCATTACTACGATAATAAAGAGTAAAGTGATTAACATGCTTTCACTATAAAAGAGTATCAACGCCGATAAAAATGAAACAAAACTAAATACAAGCCCTACGAACTTCTTCGAAGAAGCTGGATACTCGAATCTTGTTACACATTTTCCACAATACACTGAATCAAGCAGAGTATTGAACTCAACTCTACATGAGTCGACACCACATTCTGGGCAGGACCTTTTCATCTTCATAAGCCTCTTACTTCGTAACGCTCTTTAAACGGATGGGTAAACATCTACATTGGAATTATCAACGGGACTGTTAATTTTTTAACCTTTAGCTTAATGGTTACCTTTGCTTCGAAAACAAAACCGATATGCGCGTGCTTGCCAAATTAACAGTCGAGTTAAAGTGCGTCTCGAAACAAAAGCAAAATATAACCCAATAACAGGAGATGCGGCGGTATATAAAAAAGCGTTTCTTTTGATTGCAAATGATGTCGTTTCAACACCATCATATGTAATTACACCGTTTGGATCGAGCATAACTTGAGCGAAGGAAATACTCATAACACTACCCAATATAAAGAACCCCCAACCAAAAAATCTATAGTTGAATCGCTTCTTTTTTAGCACCGTAAAAGCGCTATTTCTCATTGTTCGATTCAGCAAATCAAACGCCTTTAAAACGGCTGACTCATCTTATGCTGCGTCCGTACCGGCTTGCTGGCGAATCCGTTCTTAAACTTGTTGGATAGCGAATTCATTGAGCTACTGTTTATCATCATTTCCTTTCCACGTTGCTGTTCCAATAGCGATGCCGATAGCGGCTCCCAGACCAGTGCCTAGAGATAATACGATGGGCAAAATATCAAAGGCGATACCGACCACCAAGCCTAATGCAGTTCCTACGCCTGCACCAATTCCAACACCAATTCCAACATAGTGAGTTTGAGGCTTCTTAATTTTCGAGTTTTTTTCCATTTCTGCCACTCTGACAATTATTTAACTATGCAGAATCTACCGCGTCGCTTAACTATCGAGCCGACTTATATACCTTCCCTTCCTTCATAACAAAACCAACCTTTTCCAAGAGGCTTATATCATCCAGCGGGTTTCCTTTAACGGCGATAATATCCGCATAGCGGCCAACTTGAATTGACCCAATGTCAGCTTCTTTATTGAGAAGCGTTGCAGCGTTAATTGACGCAGCTTGCAGGGCTTGCATCGGCTCCATGCCAAAAGTCACCATACGTGACAACTGCTTTAAGTTGTCACCGTGTGGGTAAACACCAGCATCTGTACCCATTACCATTTTGACGCCCGCTTTGACTGCTTTACTGAAATTCTCTCGTTGCAAAGCGCCTGTTTTTCTTTCTTTAGCGAGGCTTTCTTCTAAGATGCCAGCTTTCTCACCTTCGCCTAAAATAAATTCGGTTACGTAAATATCCATTGATAAATAAGTGCCATTTTTCTTCGCAAGTTTAATTCCTGCGTCATCAATAAAACTTGCGTGTTCTACCGAATCAACGCCCGCTTGAATAGCTGCGTAGATGCCTTCGGTGCCATGTGCATGCGCGGCGACGGTTATTCCACGCCTGTGGGCTTCACGCACAACCATTTGCATTTCTTCGAGCGAGTACTGTTGTACGCCAACCTTTGTACCTTTGGATAACACTCCACCTGTCGCACAAATTTTAATTAGGTCGGCACCATATTTAATATTGCGGCGAACTTTTTTAGCGACTTCCCACGGGCCATCAGCAACGCCATCGCTGTTCACTTGAAAATCAACTGGTAATAAATTGTTATCGCAATGGCCGCCTGTGATGCCTAGTGATGGACCTGAGACAAACATTCTCGGGCCTTCAACCTCGCCAGCGTTAATGGTGTCACGCAATGCTACGTCTATAAAGCCGCCCGCACCTAAATTACGCACAGTGGTCACGCCCGCCATAAGAGTATCGCGAGCGTGTTTAACTCCTCTAAGAGCAGAGCGCGTTTGCGAGCTTGCAAGGCGTTTGTAGCCGTGTTCGTCAGCGCTGCCGGTTAAATGAGTATGCGTGTCGATCATGCCGGGCAATATAGTCATGCCCCGTAGGTCGATAAGCTCGCCGTCGGCTTTGTATGCTTCAGTGCCGCTTGTTACCGCCGTGATACGCCCGCCTTCGATAGTAACTAAGGGGTTTGATATCAACTTGCCTGAGTTAACATCGACCATGGCATCGGCGATCACAATTTTCTTGTCAACAGCAGATGGGGCCTCTGCGAACGCTGTCAAGCTGAACGTTAAAACTGAAGCAAGTAGAGCAGTACGAAAAATCATAAGGTTCTCAAATTAAGTGACAAATTATTCGGCGCAGAAGTTACGTGTTTACCCCTATCGCCTGATTCGATTAATTAAGTGTACGTGCAACACTGCCAAGGTTAGGTATACGAAAAACAATCAAATAACCCGATGGCAATACTTTAGTGATCAATTACGCCAGAGACAAAAAGAACCCGGCGATTGCTGCACTCATAAGATTTGCCATAAACGCTGCTGTGACGGCCCGTAGCCCCATTCTCGCAACGTCTGAACGGCGATGCGGCGCGATGGTCGCCAAACCACCTAGTAAGATCGCGATCGAAGAAAAGTTTGCAAAGCCACACAATGCAAAAGTGACGACGGCTTGCGTATGAGCGCTCATCGCAGCCTTCTGTTCAGAGAAACTTAAGAAAGCGACAAACTCATTGAGTACCAACTTTTGACCGATCATACTTCCGGCAACCGCACTTTCTTGCCAAGGCACACCAAGAATAAAGGCGACAGGCCTGAACAGTTGACCAAGAATTGCTTGCATCGATAAGTCAGGGAAACCGATATAGCCACCGACCCAACCAAGCAAACCATTAAGCATTGCAATTAGTGCGACGAAGGCTATCAGCATGGCACCAATATTGACTGCGAGCTGCAAACCCGCTGATGCGCCACCAGCTGCGGCGTCTATTACGTTAGCGTATTGCTCAGTTTCTTGTTCTACCACTTCTTCGTGGTTATCAATTTCTTGAGTTTCAGGCAGCAAAAGCTTGGCCATCAAGAAGCCACCTGGCGCGGCCATAAAACTGGCGGCGAGTAGATACTTCATTTCTACACCCAAAGCCACATAGCCTGCGAGAACTGAACCCGCAACCGTTGCCATGCCACCAACCATGACCGCAAACAACTCAGAGTTGGACATTTTGCCGACAAACGGCTTTATCACCATTGGCGCTTCGGTTTGACTGACAAATATATTGGCCGTTGCCGACATCGATTCAGCCCGGCTGGTGCCCAGCAACCATTGCAAGGCGCCACCGATGATTTTGATGACCCGGCCCATAATGCCGATGTAATAAAGCACTGACACTAAGCTTGAGAAGAAGATAATGATTGGCAACACTTGCAGCGCGAATACAAAGCCAATGCCTTCACTCGAAGCGCTACCTAAGTTGCCGAACAAGAAATTGATGCCTTCTTGAGCATAAGAAAGCACACCCGACACACCACCTGACACGCTTTCCATCACTGAGCGCCCTACCGGAAAATACAGAGCAAAGGCGCCGATCAAAAACTGTAAGGCGAATGCCACGCCGATTGTTCGCCAATTAATATCGCTGCGATGTTTAGAAACGATAAAACCAATTCCTAGCAAAATAAATATGCCGACAAGGCTGATTAGAGTAGTCAACTGGGTATCTCCTTAAGGGGGCTCTAAATCGTTATTTGACGCAACGACGATTTAATGTGTTCTTTTACCATGTCAATTGCGACACGATTGCGCCCACCACCTGTTACGACGATGTGCGCGTGCTGTTTGCTCGGCTCGATATGCTCGTAGTACATCGGCCTCACCGTGGCAGTATATTGTTCAGCTACTGACTCAAAACTGCGCCCGCGTTCTTGAGTATCCCGCTCGATACGTCTAAGCAAACAAATATCCAGCGGCGTGTCGATGAACACTCTTACGTCAAATAAATCACGCAAAGCTGGATCGCTCAACAACAAAATACCTTCAACTAAAACAAAGTCGGCCGATTGCACAAGGCGAATTCCGCTGCCACGGGTATGGTTAGCGAAATCGTAAACCGGCACCTCGACGTCATCACCGCTTTTTAGCGCTAAAATATGCTCAATCAGCAACTCGTGCTCAAACGCTTTAGGGTGGTCATAATTTGTTTGTTCGCGCACCGACATTTCAAGGTGACTTTGGTCACGATAATAGGCGTCTTCCTCAAGCACCGCCAAAGGGCGACCCTCGAGCTCTTGCGATAATTCTGTATAAACGGTTTGCGCAAATAGGGTTTTACCCGATGCCGAAGCGCCAGCAATAGCGATGATAGATCTGGACATTTGCTCTCCAAATGAGCGTCTTAATTTGAGCTACTTTACCACACCTGAAACACCGATACCTCGTGGGTCTGAGCCCGTGTTCACTGGCTTGCCATTGGCACCCGATATTGCCTCGATGAGTTGCACATCACCAAACTCCCAATCGTGCGGCTGCACGCGATAACCTCTGGCTTTCAGCTCGCTTTGCGCTGCTTGATTTAATGGCACGCTGATACTTGTGGTAATTAAATCTGGCGGCAATAGCTGATGATGAAAACGACTGGCATTGACCGATTGCTGTGCGCTCATGCCGTAATCAACAACATTAACGATGCACTGAAATACTGAAGTGAAAATAGTCGATCCGCCTGGCGTACCAACGACCATTTTTACGGCATCGTCTTTTATCAATAGCGTTGGGCTCATCGACGATAGCATTCGCTTAGACGGTTGAATCTCATTCGCAAGCCCACCGACTACACCATAAGCGTTAGCAACGCCGGGCTTAGTGCTAAAGTCATCCATTTCGTTATTCAATATAAACCCAGCGCCTTCGACCACCACGCCGCTACCATAGCTCCAGTTGAGCGTATAGGTATTGGAAACCGCATTTCCCCACTGATCAACTATAGAGAAGTGCGTTGTGTTCGGCGACTCTAAGCCCGGCTGCGCATGCTCGAGCTGACTAATTGAACCGGGCTTCACTTCACCAGCTCGACGTTTGATGTAGGCCGGATCAATAAGCTCGTCGATAGGCACATCGACAAAATCAGGGTCTCCAAAGTACTCAGCGCGATCCGCAAACACTCGCTTTTCCATTTCGGCAATCAAATGAATGTATTGCGCTGAATTCACCTCTAAACCTTCGAACTCTTTGCCTAGCTCGGCTTTCATTTTCAAAAGTTGTATCACCGCAAAGCCGCCCGAACTTGGCGGAGGAGCCGTTACCACTTGATAATCTTGCCAATCAGATACAAGAGGCTCGCGCCACACGGCCTTATAAGCTTGTAAATCTTGCGCGCTGATCAAACCACCATCTCGATCTGACTGCGCCACTAGTAATTTTGCAGTTTCGCCTGAATAGAAATCCTTGGGACCATGCTCAGCAATTCGCTCTAGCACACTAGCAAGTTCAGCTTGTTTAAAAGTGCGCTGTGTGGCCATTGCGCCAAAATACTCTGCAAAGTTAACCTTATTCTCAAACCAATCTATCGAATCTGGAATTGCTTTGGCTTTTTTGGGGTGCACCACAAAACCATGTTTTGCGTACGCCACGGCAGGCGCGACCAATTCAGCCCACGGGCGCGTGCCAAATTTCTGATGTGCTTCCCAAAGACCTGCAACAGTGCCGGGAATGCCCGCTGCTCGAATACCGACCAAACTGGCCTTCTCAATAACCTCTCCGTGGGAATCGAGATACATATCTCTACTCGCTTTTAATGGGGCTTTCTCGCGATAATCCAAAAAATGGTTCTCTCCATCTACCCGTGCCAGCATAAAACCACCGCCGCCGATATTGCCGGCTTCGGGAAATGTGACCGCCAATACAAATGCCGCTGCCACAGCAGCATCAACGGCATTACCTCCGTTGCTGAGAACTCGGTCAACAACTTCAGCTGCATTTTGATCAGGCACGGCATACGCCGCTTGCCCAAGTTGTTTTGGTGATAAGTTTACTTTTGTGTTTGGTGCGCTAGCACACGCACTTAGGAAAAAGCTAAGCGAGAGTAAGCTTGCTTTGTATAAACGTGGCTTTAATGTAGAAACGGCTATAAATTTGAGCAGCATGGGGCGTTGTATTAGTTGTGCGTGTCTCTAGCAACATACTCCACCTTTAGCAAAAGACAAAATTCTCGAGCAAAAACGTAATTAAAAATATCAGCTCAAACAGCGACGTCTCCAACTCTAGAATTTACGACACCCTCTATCTACCCATATGATTCACGTGGCAGATAACCAAGCAAACCATTTACGCTCGCGATTGTAGCTCGCTGCTTTTCACCAAGCACTCCAGTGTTGTAGGCTGGAGCTTTAGCCGCATCAACTTTGTAACTCATATCTTCGAAATTACGGTCGAACCTTGGATCTGTCGCTTTGATATTACGAGTAGTATAAGAAAACTTCGCTAGATCAATAGGGTTAATATCTCGACTGAAACGCGCAAAATCTTTAAAACGAATCGATTCTTCGATGTGGCGATCACTCTTGTGAATAAGCTCACTAATGAGTTGATGCAAAAAGTCTCCAGTGTTTTCTTTGCAACAATTCACCGCAACAATTTCGCCGCAAAGTTCTGGGAAATGACGCGACTGCCCTTCAAGTTTCAACTCAAAAAGTCTCGAATTCGATAGGAGGTGAACATTAACCACAGTAAATCTAAAGCCTGCAAAACGAACGCGAGCAAGTAAATTTTCAACGTCCCCAGCTTTGGTTCTATCAACACTTATTAATTCACCCTCGTTTGCCGCCATCAAGGGCAAGTCGAGGTGACAATTAAACGGCGTCGCTATATTTCGACCTTTATTGATCCTAACGGTGAAAAGCTCGCGAGCCTCATGTTCGCGCACTTTCTTTACCGCGAGCATGGCCGTTTGCACGATTTCAGAGGTTGGTGTTGAAGGCTCAATTAACCAACGTCGGCCATAAACAATTTTGTCGTCTAATACGCTAGCTTTATAGCCTGCGTAGTTTTCATGCCCGATGACACCTACGATTAGGTATAAACAACTGCCTTCTTGACCGGCAAATAGTTGATACGAATTAGGCAGCGAAATCTCTGCCAGCACATTGCAAAGGTTGTCAAGTTGACGATTCACGTCTAAAAACTGCTGAGGAACCGCTCTCTCTCCATTGGCGAGCTGTATTGATGGAGCATGGGCCAGAGGCGTCTCTCCAAATTCATTTTCACTTGGCAGACAAGCGCTGTCGATATCCTGATCAGCATTGCTGACAACTAAATTCAACCCAGATACATTCATAATAGGTGCATTCATAAAATTGGCTTCTGACTCAAAGTACAAGACCCCCTATCTCGTCAATATATTGCTAAGGGCTTGAAACGTTTAATAGCCACTTATCAGAGTAGCGGCTCACTCTCTCGCGGAGTATGCATCCCGTCATCGCTCGAAATGTGAATTTAATGTTGCAATTATGTGAAGATCACCTCACCGATTTAGCTTGGCCACTCCAGTAACTAAAGCGGTTCCGAGCAATATGGTTAACATTCCAACCAACATCATCGGTGTAATCACTTCATTTATGAATAACGCACCCCAAAGGGACCCAAAGATAGGAATCAAAAAAGTAACCGTGATGGCTTTGGTACTGCCTATATCAACTAGCAGTTTGAAGTACATCAAATAAGCCAAGCTTGTACAAACGACAGCAAGCGCGAGTAATGAGAACCATGCGTTTGTACTTGGCATTGACTCGGGCATAAACCAAAACAATAGTGGCAACAAAGAGATACCTGCGGTTACTTGGCTGAACATAGCAATGCTCAACGCCGAGACCCCGCTGAGTTTTTCGGACGTATAGTTCGCGGCTATGCCATATAAAACTGGCGCAAATGCAGCGGCGGCAATCGCCAAAATTTTCCCCTCGCTTGGCACAGAAAGCTCATCACCAACTAAAACCACCACACCAACAAAGCCTAACAACAAGCCTATGGTTGCACTTATCGATAGTCGACTGCCTAGCCATGCCCACGCTACAACTGCGCCCCAAATCGGCGCAGTACCATTGAGAATGGCCGCCATACCGCCAGTAATATAGAGCATAGAGTAGGCGAACAAGACGAATGGAATAGAAGAGTTAAGCAAACCAACTACGGTCAATGCAGGCCAATGATCTAAGGCGATCTTTCGCGTTGATGGCGACTCACTAAAATACCAAAAGGGCCACAAGACCAGCGCCGCAATAATCACCCGAGCGGCAATCAGCGCGACTGCGCCAAATTCAGGTACTGCGATGCGCATAAATAAAAATGAAGCTCCCCAAAGCGCCGCCAGTGAAATTAGCAAAATTAAATGTTTAGTCGACACTGAAGGTACCCCTCTATTAAGCCCCATTGTAAGGCACAAATTCAGATCGACAATGCTTTTTAACAAGAGCTCAACACCCTAGTGTTAGACTTATTCGCTACCGATAAAATAAAGTCCACGAGGCAACAACAATGCAACGCAGCAAACAACTTTTTTCAACCATTTCAAATGATGGTCAACTCAGCTTTGAACTTCTAGAAGTTGACGTACCAAGCCCAAAGGCGCACGAAGTTATTGTTCGTGTTGAAGCCGCACCAATTAACCCTTCGGATATGTGGCCAATGTTTGGTCCGGCCAACTTGATGGAAGCCAAATTGGAGTATGGCGAGGAACGCAAAGTCCTTACAGCGCCTTTGTTCCCCGGAATGGCATCTCGTGTTAGCTCTCGCTTAGATCAAACCCTACCTGTAGGCAATGAAGCGGCAGGCACTGTAGTAGCGGCAGGCGAAAGTGACGCGGCACAGGCGCTGATGGGAAAAACTGTTGCAGTTTTATCAGGTGCAACCTACGCCGAATATTGCTGCGTGCCAGTACAAGCGTGCATGGCACATAATGAAGGCACTACTGCCGAGCAAGCAGCCTCATCATTCGTGAACCCTTTGACAGCCCTTGGCATGGTCGACACGATGCGCATGGAAGGTCATTCGGCACTGATTCATACAGCAGCTGCATCGGGCCTTGGTCAAATGCTAAACAAAATCTGCTTAGCCGAAGATGTTCCGTTAATTAATATTGTTCGCAAATCAGATCAGGTAGACCTACTTAAGGGTATCGGCGCTAAGATCGTACTTAACTCTTCAGACGATAGTTTTAAGCAGGACTTGTACCACGCGATTAACGAAACAGGCGCTACGCTAGCGTTTGATGCGATTGGCGGCGGCGATTTAGTCAGTGACATTTTGACAGCAATGGAACGTGTTGGCAGCAAAGATGCCGTGGGCCTAAACACTTATGGATCTCCTGAGCACAAACAAGTTTATATCTATGGTGGCTTAGATTTTTCTCCTACCGTACTCAATCGTGCCTATGGCATGACATGGAGCATTGGTGGTTTTCTATTAATGCAATTCTTGGGCAAGATCACGCCGCAGCGAATTGGCGAGCTTCATAAGCGAGTTGCTGATGAAATCGACACTACTTTCGCCAGCAACTTCACCGATACTCTTAGCTTTGAGCAAGCCATGACCCCAAGCTACATTGCTCAATACAATGCCAAAAAGACCGGTGAAAAATTCTTGATTAATCCATCGTTGGGCGCTTAAACCATTCTTTTTACTCTAGATTGGTAATTCGAAATTGAACCGCATCACTAATAGTCGTGCCTACCAAAGGGCTCAACGTTTAGTAAATGCGACAATCGCCAGCCCGGCTAAGCTCTTGAGCTTGGCCGGTTCTGCGCGAAAAAAGGCGAGTAAAAATGCCAAATCGAAGGTATTCGACCTACTGGAGCCGATCAAAGCCTCTTATCGCCTAATGCAGGCCTACGCTAGCGGCGAGTACCGTGATATTTCACTAGAAAGCTTTGGATTGATCGTTGCTGCAATGATCTATTTCGTTATGCCGATAGATGCAATGCCGGATTTTATCGCGGGGCTAGGCCTCGCTGACGACGCAACATTGCTGGCTTGGACATTCTCTAAGGTGAAAGAAGAGCTAGACCGTTTCTTGAACTGGGAACAACAGCATAATAAACCTGACCAGCTGAATAGCCCCTGAGCTCAGAGTCACCCCGCAATCGACCGGTTTTAGTAAATCCGTCCAATCTAGCTCCTTTATTCTCCCCCGCAGCCTCCTTCCTGGTGAATTGTGAAGCCACTCGCTCTGAACTCCGATGACTTTTACACTCAGTGCTCTAACCGCGACTTAGTGGCCAAATGACCAGAAAAAAAACGAATTTTAACGCTTATTATCAAATTTCTCTTGAGTTCAGGTTGATTAATCAACATATGCTTGATTGCCTATATGTTATTTATATGATAAAACATACGAATCATTGAACGGTTATTATTAAAAAGAGTCGTCTAGTCAGGATTTTTTTGCATTTCTGACTTGGTTTTCGCCGACCGAAAAATTTAACCACATTGACAAAGCTGGCCAACGGTACAAAAAAGGTTGCCAGTCGTTGATTACAAATTTGCACCGCAGGACTCGTTCTATGTGCGGTACTAAGGCGTAAGAGAGAATCGTTTGGAGGATGAATGCAATTTAAGAGCCATAGCTCAAAAAGCGCTTCCAGGTGTCGAACCCTGAAGTGCGAGTCTTCGCTTGATTGCGGCCACCCCTCAAACACTACTATCTATCAAAAATACTGATATTCGAGGGAGAATAGTTATGCACAAAAGGCATATGCAGAAAAATAGTAAGAGCGCCGTTCTAAAACGAACTGCACTCGCCATCGCTGTATCCAGCGCCGTACCCATGATGCTTCCGAGCGTGGCCATTGCGCAAGATGGTGCAGCACTTGAAGAAGTTGTAGTCACCGGCATTCGAAGTTCGATTAAACGAGCTCAAGACATCAAGCGCGACGCATCAGGCGTCGTTGATTCAATCGCGGCAGAAGATTTAGGCAAGTTCCCAGATCTAAATGTAGCCGAGTCACTGCAACGTATCCCTGGCGTGGCGATTGACCGCTCTGGCGGTGAGGGTCAGGCTGTAACCGTGCGAGGTTTAGGCCCCCAATTTAACAACGTGCTACTTAATGGTCGACAAATTGCCACTGAAACAGGTGGCCGAGAGTTCAGCTTTGACGTACTTGCGGCTGAGCAAATCACTGGCGCCAATGTATACAAATCAGGCAATGCGACATTGCAGTCAGGCGGTATCGGCGCGACGGTTAACGTAACAAGCGCACGCCCACTAACAACACCTGGCTTGCAAATCGCAGGCTCGGTTAAAGCAATCTATGAGACTCTCTCGGAAGACACTAGCCCCGCAGCCTCACTAATCATCAGCAATACTTTTGCCGATGACACTATCGGTGTTGGCTTATCGGTGAGTCGTCAAGAGCGTGACGTGCAAATCAACCGAATCCAGACAGCAGGTTGGAGACCGGGCCAAACGATTTCAAACAATCGTGATGGCGTGCTATTCGAGAACGCGTTTATCCCTCGTAACTGGGATCAAATTGTTGACACTCAAGAACGCACACGTACAAATCTAGCATTGACTCTGCAATACGCGCCAAGTGATGACCTGAGCATTACTTTAGATGGATTTCAATCTAAATTCGAAATCGATTCATTAGTTACGGACCTAGCTTCTTGGTTCGAACCAGATCGTGTTGGTTCTGCGTCAATCGACCCAGCAACCGGAACCTTACTTAACTTCACCCAAGAAATTGGTTTAAATCAAGGCTCTGGCGACCCAGCGACTGACTTCGTATCGCATACGCGTAATGGACGTGACTCAACTACCGATGGTTTCGGCCTAAATGTTGATTGGGCAATCAATGACCGCTTGTCGGCTGTTTTTGATGTGTCCCGTTCTACAGCTGAAAATGAGCAAGCCGGCCAAAACCGCTTCAATGTAATTGGTATCATCAATAACTATCAGTTTAGTGGCAATCCTGGCTCTACACCTGTAGTGACACATGATGGATTTGGTGCAGGCCAACTACCTTCAGCTGATCGCACACGATTGCATTATAACGAGCGTAACGGTGTTACCAACCGTGATGAAATCGATGCGGTTAAGCTAGACTTCACCTACGCTCTAGACGGTGATGTTCTAGAGAGTATCAAGTTTGGCGCTTATTCGTCGTCACGCGAGAACGAACGTTTTCAAAGATTTGGCAACCAATGCGCATTCTGCGGATACGGCACGGCAGCGCCGAATGACACTGTCGGCTTATCTGTCTTCAATGCTGAGAACTTTTTCCCTGGCTTGATCGATCAGTTCTATACGTATGATGGTGATGCCTATGAAGCCTTCTTAGCGTCAACAGGCAACCCTGTTGTTGCAACACTGCAAAATAACCGCTTCACAATCAACGAAGATGTAACTAGCTTCTATATTGATGCAACGATGAATTTTGAGCTTGCAGAAATGCCTCTAGAAGTGAATCTTGGCGCTCGATATGCTGACACAGATATCGACGTAGCAGCGGTTCAAAGTGACATTGCTGATGTAGTGCCTACAAGCGATCTGACTCTGTTTGCTAACCGTTTTGGGCCAGCGAGCCAATTCAGCGACGGCAGCTCATATGACAATTTCTTACCGAGTCTAAACGCTAAATTAGAGCTAAATGACAGCATGGTTGTTCGTTTTTCAGCCTACGAGTCACTTACACGTGCAACGCTATCTGAGCTTTCTCCAGCTACAACGTTTAACGAGCCTCGTCGTCAAAACCTCACTGCACAAGGCGGCAACCCAGGTCTCGAACCATTTGAGTCAACTAACTTCGACCTTGGCTTTGAATGGTATTACGGTGACGCGAGTAGCTTTTCGATTGCGTACTTCAACAAAGATATTGGCAACTTCGTGACAACCCTAACTGGCAATGAGACTTTCACTCTTGCAAATCGTAGCGCGGCAGACGGATTCCGTTGTGCCGACGCACTTTGTGCTCCAGGTGCATTGGTCCCAGGTCAAGATATCGTCGCGACTACCGACGAGCTCAATGGTGAAAGTGAAGTTTACCGCGTTGCGCGACCTCAGAATGGTCGCTCAGCCGATGTAGATGGCTTCGAAATCGCGATTACTCATATCTTTGAAAATGGCTTCGGTATTTCGGCCAACGCAACATTCGTTGATAGCAATGTAAGCCTAGGTTCAGATACAAGTACTAGCTTTGCGCTCGAAGGTTTGGGCGACTCACAGAACTTGGTATTGTTCTACGAGGACGATCGCATGCAAGCACGTATCGCTTACAATAATCGTGAAGCGTTCTTGCGTCAGATCGACAATGGTTTCAATGGCGAGCCGATAAACACCAACGAGTTTGGCCAAGTTGATATCAGCGCAAGCTATAACATCAATGATACTTTGACTGTCTTTTTAGAAGGCACGAATATCACTGAAGAAGAGCTTGTTCAAACCGGCCGTTTTGCTAACCAAACTTACAATATCGAAGACAATGGCGCGCGTTATGCTGTTGGTATTCGTGGTAAGTGGTAAACCGATCTAACTAAATGACAGTTTAGTTAAACGTACAAAAGTGGCCCACTAATTTTGGTGGGCCATTTTTTTGCCTAGAAGAAAATCACTTATGTCGAATTAAGCCTTTTCAGGCTAAACCCTGGGTGACAGCATATTCTCAGAAACTTGTCGTCACTTGCAGTAGGATGATCATTCGATCAAAAAATTCAATCTGTTTTAAATTATGTCAAACGCAATTAGAACCCTAGCGATTGTCGGCGGTGGCACGGCAGGTTGGCTATCAGCCGCAGTTATCGCAGCGCAGCACAAGTCTGATCATCCTGATGCACTCAAAGTTGTATTAGTCGAAGCCTCGGACATACCAACGGTTGGTGTTGGCGAAGGCACCTGGCCGACGATGAAAAACACCATTCGAAAAATTGGCCTTAAAGAGAGCGAGCTGTTTTCAAAATGCCACGCCGCGTTTAAGCAAGGCGGCAAGTTTGTCGATTGGGTTCACGGTAATGGCGATTTTTACTATCACCCATTTACCGTGCCTTTAGGCTATGGTCGCATCGACCTAGCGCCCTATGTCTCTGATATTGAAAACTTCGCGGTTGAGTCAAACTTTCAGCATCACGTATGCGAAGCCGGTTTAGCACCTAGAAGCTTAGGTGAAGCTGAGTATTCTGGGCAGTGCAATTATGCCTACCACTTAGACGCCGGAGAATTTGCCGAATTACTCAAGAACTTTTGCAAGGAAACACTCGGCGTTGAGCATATTATCGGCACCGTAGAAGGTGTTAAAAAACGCGATAGCGATACGATTGAATCGGTACTTCTCGATCAGGGGCGCGAACTGAAAGCCGACCTTTTCGTTGACTGTACTGGATTTCGCTCACTCTTGTTAGGCGACCAATTGGGGGTACCCTTCGTCTCGGCAGACCAGTATTTATTTAACGATTCAGCATTGGCCTTACACATGCCATACACTGAGGAAAAAGATGATATCGCGAGCCATACTATCGCAACAGGCCAGAATGCTGGCTGGCTATGGGATATTGGCCTTACGCACCGGCGAGGCGTCGGCCATGTTTACTCAAGTGAGTATTTAAGCGATGACGAAGCCGCCAATAATCTTAAAACGTATTTGGGCCCAGAAGCTAATGATATCGAACCCAGAAAAATTAGCTTTAAGTCGGGTCATCGACAGCAGTTTTGGAAAGGCAATTGCGTGGCAATAGGCATGTCAGCAGGTTTTGTCGAGCCATTAGAAGCAACCGCTATTATGTTGGTAGAAATTTCCGCACGCTATGTCGCTGAGAATCTTCCGCCCGACAATAAACTAATGCGTATCACGGCGAAGCGCTTTAATGAGCAAATGAATTATCGCTGGGGTCGAATCATCGATTTCTTAAAATTACATTATATGTTGACCAAAAGGCCCGAACCCTATTGGCAAGCACATACAGAAGAGGCTAGTATTCCTGAATCCTTGAAGGAGGATCTCGAAATTTGGAGCCACCGCGGGCCTATCAATAGCGACTTCGACAGCGCTATTGAACTTTTCCCTGCAGCAAGCTACCAATATGTGATGTATGGCATGGGCTTTAAACCTGATTTCAATCGCCAAGCGTATCTATACCAACAAGAAAAACAAGCAGAGCGCATCATCCAACAAAACCAAAAGATAACCGAGCAGATGCTGCGCACTTTACCGCCCCATCGGCAATACATACAGCAATGGCTTTCAAGCAGCCATTAAATGTGAGCTCACAACCTAAAAAAGTAAGTAAAAACATGTCTGAAGACCACAAAAAACCAAGCCTAACCGAACTTAGCTTAGAGAACCACGCCAACCTAAAAATGGACCCTAATGGTGTTATTGCGGTTGCTAAATCGCAGCACATGATCAACCTTAAGGTTAGTGAAGTAGGGATGGCAGCAAGCAGCTTTCCAATCTTTTTAAGCCGCCCTGCAGAAGGTGCGGACTGGGCTATCTCGGCAATAAATAGCTATGAACTCGATTCTAACTTGTTCGTCGAAAACGACACTTGGACGGCAACGCACACTCCAATTGGTATGCAGACTTACCCATTCTTCTTAATGCGGTCAGAACGTGATGAGAAGAGCTTTACCATTGGCATCGACGAAAAAAATAGCGTGTTTTCAGAAACCGAGGGCGAGGCACTATTTGAAAACGGCAAAGCGTCAATTCGCCTTAGCCAGGCGACGGCACAACTCGAATTAGAAGTTAAGCACGATGTACACACCTATAAATTCACTAAAAAAATCGAAGAACTAGGCTTAATAAAGGACATCGACCTGCAGGTACACTATAAATCTGGACTGGTTAATACCTTAAAGGGCTTGTGTACTATTGATGAACAAGCCCTTTACGACCTTGATGCTGAAACCTTCGCGGGGCTTCGCAAAGAAGGCTATCTAATGCCTCTCTACACCATGTTAACGTCAATTTACCAGTTTAATAACTTGATTAAGATTCACAATCGCTTGACCCCGGAAAAAGCAATTTTGCAAGTTAAACTAGAAGTGCCAAAAGAAGAAGCGAGCGCCTAAAACAGTATTCTGAGTGAAAACTTGGTTCGCTTGAAGCCTCAGCGCTACGCTGGGGCTTTTTTAGGCTCTATTTTCTTGTTTACGAAACTGTAAACAAATATCAGTTATAGGCTAGAATATTGACGAGGCGTGTACTCAAGCTATGTATTATTTGTGCATATTCGATAATTATAAAAAGTGGAGAGAGGCTGGTGAGTAGTCAACCAAACCTAAAATTATTTCAAGGCATCTTACGCAAGCTAGGCTTTATCGTTGCGTTAACAACAGTAGCATCTTTATCGATAGCGACTGAATCAAGTGACGTGCTAAAGGCCGACAATTTCGTATTGATCGATCACAAAGGAAAAGCACACGAGCTTCATTACCATCGAGATGGCAAGGCCGTGGTGATTATTTCTCAGGGCAATGGGTGTCAAATCGTGAGATCCAACCTTGAAGACCTTCGCTCCATTCGCGATGACTACGCTGATCATGGTGTTGAAATTTTGATGCTTAACGCTAATCAGCAAGACAGTAGAGCCGCAATCGCAGAAGAAGCCGAAGAATGGGGGGCCGATTTCCCAGTTCTCAAAGATCGAACCCAAATGATTGCCAAGTCGCTAAAACTTGATCGCACTGGGGAAGTATTGGTGATTAACCCTCAAAACTGGCAAGTCGTTTACCGTGGACCAATCAGTGACCGCGTTGACTATGAGCGTCAAAAAGATAAGGCCAGCAAAACATATGTTCGAGATGCACTTGATGCGCTTATAGCCGGAGAAGAGGTGGCGGTGAGCAAGGTGACATCGCCAGGTTGTATTATCAACTATGACAAGATTAATGGCGCGGCCATCAGTTATGCAGATACGATTGTCCCTATTTTGAAGGAAAATTGCGTAGCCTGTCACGTGCAAGGAGGCATCGCCCCTTGGGCAATGTCTGAATACGCAATGATTAAAGGCTTTGCCCCAATGATGCGTGAAGTTGTTCGCACTAAACGTATGCCTCCTTGGCATGCCGACCCTGAAATCGGGCATTGGCGTAATGAGGTGGGCATGAGCGACGAAGATACCAAAACACTGATTTCGTGGATCGAGGCTGGTGCGCCAAGGGGGGATGGTGAGGACGGTTTAAAAGCGGTTCCAGAACTGAGTGATCAATGGACACTTGGAGAGCCCGACCTGATTATCGATATTCCAGCGTTTGAAGTGCCTGCATCTGGCACGGTGGACTACCAGTTCCCGAACGTTCCAAACCCCTACGATAAAGACGTTTGGGTTGTTGCCGCCGAAGTAATACCGGGTGACCCGAAAGCAGTTCATCATATTCTGGCTGGCTCATCGGAGCGGCAGCTTGAAGGTAAGCTATCTGAAATTTTCGAGAACTTTATCATCACCTATGCGCCCGGCAATGAAGCATCAGAAATGCCGAACGGCACCGGTGTATTTGTGCCCAAGGGCGGTGTGTATCAATTTCAAATGCACTATACGCCCTACGGCAAGAAAACAGTAGATCGGAGCAAAATAGGATTGTTCTTCTCAGACACTCCACCTAAGAACTTTTATCGAGAACAAGTCATTGTAAACTGGAACCTTGAAATTCCTGCCAATGCTGAAGTCCATGAAGAAAAGGCCTATTTCCTGTTTGATAAAGATGCCGACATCCATGCTTTATTCCCGCACTCTCATTATCGGGGCGTGAGCTCAACATTTGATGTTGAATATCCTGATGGCAAAGTTGAGACAATTTTATCAGTCCCCAACTACGACTTTAATTGGCAACGCACCTATCAATTTGAGAAGCCAAAAAGAATACCCGCTGGCTCGAAGATGATTCACCGAACTATCTATAACAATTCGTCCAAAAACAGAGGCAATCCTGCGCCTGATCAAGCCGTATATTGGGGCCTTCAATCAGAAGAGGAAATGCTCTACGGTTCAGTTGGCTATAGCTGGGTAGATGAATCAACCGACAAACCGATTCACAATTCACAGCGTGCAGAACTGTTTCAAATGATGGGAATGCTAGACAAGAACCTCGATGGTAAACTTGCGCCGCCCGAGCTCAGCCGACAATTAAAGCGCTTCGTCGGAGACCGCTTTTCTGAATTTGATAAGAGTGCGGACGGCGGCTTAGACATGCGGGAACTTGGTGGCGTATATCAAGCAATGAGTAAAGCTAAACGGGCGCAAACAGCCAAAGTTGATGATTAATTCATGAACGACTCAACGAAGAAGATCCCTCGCTCGGCAGATAACTACTCAGCCGAGGCAATCGCAGAGCGTCAGAAATTCATTGCAGCTAAAACGGGCGTCGAGCTAAAGCACGTTGCCCACAGCTCGCATAAACTGGACAGCCTTAAGGGCAATATAGAAAACCCGATTGGTGTCGCGCAGGTTCCCATTGGCCTAGCGGGGCCAGTACGTATTAATGGTGAACATGCAAAGGGGGATTTCTATATACCAATGGCGACTACCGAAGGCACGTTGGTTGCCAGCTACAGTCGAGGAATGCGTGTATTAACCGAGGTTGGTGGCGTTAAAACCACTGTAATCGAACGCTATATGCAACGCGCCCCTGTATTTCATTTTGATAATGCACAAGACGCCCGTGAATTCGGCATTTGGTTCAATGAAAATCTAAGTGAAATTCGCGAAGTCGCCGAGTCAACAACCTCCGTCGGAAAGCTTTCACACGTCGAACAATATGGCGTATCTAGAATGCGCTTCACCCGATTCAACTACACAACGGGGGATGCCGCTGGTCAAAACATGTGCGGTAAAGCAACCTTTGCCGCCTGTAATTGGATTGCGGATAACTATCCAAAATTAAATCGCTACACCCTCTCTGGCGCCATCGATACTGATAAAAAGCATTCGCAACTCAATACTCTAAACTCACGAGGTGCGAGAGTTGTCGCCGAAGCGGTAATACCTCGAGACGTTGCTAAGTCTATTTTACGTGTGGACACCAAGGATTTATTTGATGTCCGCCAAGTAAATAATGTCGGCGGCATGTTAGCGGGAACGAGTAATAATGGTGCACACTCGGCAAATGGCTTAACCGCCATTTTTATCGCGACGGGTCAAGACGCCGCGAACATAGCCGAATCTCAGGCCGCTATCGTGTATTCGGACTTAATGGAAAATGGCGATTTGTATTGGAGCATCACATTACCATCCGTGATCGTCGCCAGCTATGGCGGCGGCACCGGCCTTGGCACCCAGCGCGAGTGCTTGGAAATGATGGGCTGTTACGGCAACGATCGAGCGCTTAAATTAGCCGAAATCTGTGCAGCGACAGTCCTTGCAGGTGAGATCTCTTTAGGCGCTGCAGTATTGGCTGGAGACTGGGTTTCTAGTCACGATAAGTTGGGGCGAAACAGGCCTTGAGCCGTAAAACGGCCACGCTGATCAATCCTTTTGCGGTGAAACTATCTATCTGTAAACCAGCCGCTCGGTAGCAACTTCAACGTATTGACTTTCGGTAAGCCCGACTCATAGGCACAGTGTCACCCGAATCAAGCAAGATACGAGCATCCCCGTTCTCGAATGGCTTAATTTCCTCGAGATGGTCTAGGTTAATAATATGAGAACGATGGACCCGTCTAAATTTATCATCATCGAGACGCTGCTCAATCTTTATCATAGTCTCTCGCAGCGGGTAAACGCGGTCAGCGATATGAATGTTGACGTAGTTTCCAGCTGCTTCTATTCGCTCGATATCACAGACTTTTATCAAAAACTCTCGACCTAGTTTCTTGACAAGTATACGTTTTGGTTTTACCTCTGCCACCTTATGAGCATCAGTGTCTGACACATCCAACAAGCTAGCTTCCCCCTGCAAGCGCAAGATGAGGTGACGATACAAATATACTATTACTAAAACAGTAGCGTAGGTTTGCGCGTCCTTTAAGTACTCGTAAAAAAACTGCTCAGAAATTTCTCCAAAATCGTAAAACGAGTGATTGAACCAATACACTACTTTTCGAATGCCAACCATCATTGCAACATGCAGGGCTGAAAAAACAATGCTAAACCCAATGTGGGCTGGTACAGACACTTTAAAGTTTGACCAGCGCAATGGAAGGCGATTATCAAAATACAATATAAGCGGGATCAGTGCGAGAACAACGATCATGCTACTCGCCTCCCACGAAAGTATCTCCCAGTTTTGTATGTCTATACCATGCCTATTGGCATCCATTCTTTGCACGATTGACCCGCTTATGAAGAAAGCAATCGCAAGAATCACCCAAAAGCCAGTTTCAAAGCGTTTGCGAATTTGTAAGTACCGATCCAGAGTCATAAAAGCGTATTAGAATAATTTTCACAAAGAGCACAAATCACATGAAAGCCCTAAAGCGGGCATTAACTCATCATTATATGACCACGGTTCATCACTGAGGGCCATCCATTCGTCACATGTGCATTGATACAAAAGGGCAATCAGCTTGAAATAAACAAATCTAAAAACCACACCACATGGAAACATGAACCACACCAACATATCAAGACGTTACGACATAGACGCGCTACGTGTAATGGCATTTTCAATTTTGATTGTTTACCACGTTGCAATGTTCTATGTGGAAAACTGGGGTTGGCATATCAAAAGCGAGTATCAATATGATTGGGTGAAGTTTCCAATGCTTCTGGTTAACCAGTGGCGAATGCCTCTATTGTTCCTGGTATCGGGTATTGCGTCGAGCTTCTTACTAAGAAAGCTCAAGATTGTCGATTTCATTAAAAGCCGAAGCCTTCGTTTATTGGTTCCATTTATCGTTGGCTTGATTTTAGTTGTACCACCTCAAGCATATATCCAAGCTCTTTCAAACGGGTCAATCTCCTCTCATTATGGAGAGCTATCCTACGCGGATTTCTTGATTCGATATTTCACGTTTCAAGGCTGGCCATCGGGAGCCTTTGACGGCGCCGAATACGGGTTTACATGGAACCACCTATGGTTCATACCGTATCTATTCTTTTACACACTCGCACTGGTACCGCTGGTGATAGTGAGCCGTAGTAAGCTATCGAAAATCAAGTTATACAGAGTCAATAAGACCTCCCTAGTTTTAGTTCCGGTGTTAATCCAAATCGCGTGGCAGATCATATTGAATGACGAAAAAGAAATCTCTCACGCCTTGATAGACGATTGGTACGCACACGCAATGTATGGCACCTTCTTTCTAATCGGCTATATAATTTCCGACAAGCCCTGCGTTTGGCAAACAATAAGCAAATTACGTTGGGTATCTTTTCTAGGGGCAGTTCTATGCTATTGCATCTTGATTTTACTCTGGTTCAAATTCAATCAGTACGAATGGCAAGATCATCTAGAAGGAGTAATCGCAACACTTAACCAATGGCTATGGTTACTAGCGATTTTAGGCTGGTCAGCTAGACTACTAAACCACGAACGTTCATGGTTAAAGCATGCCAATAATTGCGTATACCCGTGGTACATCCTTCACCAAACAATAACAATCGTTGCCGCCTATTTTTTAGCTAAATTTTCTCTCGGCGGGCCCACTGAATTTGCCCTAGTGCTATCGATTACCGTTATCGGCTGCTGGTTAATAACTGAGCACATCATTCGCCGATGGAAAACACTAAAGTTTCTATTCGGCATGAAATAAAACCCAATTTAATCGACTTCCTTTTCGGAAATGCTATCGGCACTAATAAAGTATTTTAAACTACCTAATCACAACGTTGCATCTATGACTTAAAAGTACAACGTTGTGACCAAGCAATCAATTGCGACAGCATTTCCGGTTTCGAAAACGCCATTGGGCTTAAAGCCTATTGTTTTATCACAGAACGTTTTGTCACAGAACTGGTTTTCTCAATCCATTCTAGTGTTAGCTCCTCTAGCAGCTCTAAAGGTAAGCTCCCATTCGCTAACATTTGATCGTGAAAGGCGCGAATATCAAAATCATCACCCAATTCTTCTTCTGCTAGCGAACGCAGTTCGCGAATTTTTAGCTCACCGATTTTGTACGACAAGGCTTGCGCGGGCCAGGTAATATAACGATCAATCTGGCCCTCTACATCAGCCAAACTTAAGGCCGTATTTTCCGCTAGATAGTCAATCGCTTTTTGACGTGACCAACCTTTTGCATGCATTCCAGTGTCCACAACTAAGCGGCAGGCGCGCCACATTTCATAGGTTAGGCGACCAAAATCACTGTATGGGTCTTGATAAAACCCCATCTCTTTACCCAAGCGTTCGGAGTAAAGCCCCCAGCCTTCGCCATAAGCTGAGTGATAAAGCGTTTTACGAAACTCCGGCACGTTCAACTCCATCGCAATAGAACCTTGAAAATGATGCCCTGGCTCGGCTTCATGAAAGGTAAGCGCTTCTAAGTTATACAATGGCTGACTAGCAAGATCACGAGTATCTAAAAAGTAGGTACCCGAGGTTTTGCCACTGCCATCTGAGGCGACGTAGTACGCGCCACCTCCTGGGCTTGATTTAATATCAAAGGTGTTTCGAGGTAAGTGGCCAAACCACTTCGGCAATTGCGCCGCCATTTTGCGCGAGATGTAACTTGCTTTCTCAATTAGGTCTCTCGCCTCTGTGGTGTAAAATTGCTTGTCGGTTCTTAAGAATTTTACAAAGGCTTTGAAGTCACCTTTAAAACCAATTTTCTCAATCAATGCTTCCATCTCAGCACGAATACGAGCGACCTCAGATAGCCCAAGGTCATAAATCTGATCCGCCGTGTAATCGCTTGTAGTGTGATACTCAATTAAATACTGATAGTAGTCTTTACCACCCTTTAGAGCAGTGATACCAACTTCCTTGCGGCAGCTCGCCATGTACTCTTCCACGAAGAAAGTGTGAAAGCGCCGGTACTCGGGTATCACTGTATTACTAATTAATTCCGCCCCCGCTTTAAGAATTCGCTTTCGCTCTAGCCCGCTTATTTCACTAGGCATGGATGCAAATGGTGCGTAAAAAACACTGGTCTTAACATCGTCAACAATGTGCTTTGAAATAGTTTTATCGTAACCATCAAAACTTTTGCAATAGTGCACATGGCCTTGTTGTATTGCCTCGCGTAAATCGACCAAGTATTGATCAAGGTAGCGCGGGTACTCAGCTAGACTAATGAGGTAATTGTCATAATCTTCTTTGCTGAGAAACGACATATTGCCTGGAGCCCCAGCAAAATAGGACGAGAAGCTTGAATAGTAATGAAGCGGATAATAGTGATCGAGTTGAGCATAGCTTAAAGCTTCAGCCTCGCGCTCATAGCGAAACAACCTAAAGTTAATCTGGTCTTTATCGCTTAAACCTGATGCGTCGATATTATCTAAACGACTCAAAATAATTTGATTAAACTCAGCTCGACGAGCACGACCAGCAGCAGAGACGTCTGGCAAACTGCCATTCATTCGAAAAGTGTCTGGGTCTTTACGAAAGAAGATTTGTTCTTTATTTGCTTGCGCCCAGTGGTCAGTCAAAATTTGGTCCAAGCTATCCTTGGCATGAGCCGACACAGGGGCAATTAGCGCGAGCAATATAAGTAGAGAGAATCGATTTATGGGCATATTTCTGTTGTATTAAATTTTGAATTATCGTCAACGTAAACCATGATGATGCGCTGTTCTTAGGTTTTCCACAAGCGGTCACCCACCAACCTGTTTTAATCAATCATCGGAATAATTTTCAAATTGACTGTATTCATCTACATCTACTTCCTGCTCAATGGAAGCTGCTTCTTCGTCTGCTATAGAGCCCTCGGCGGGAATAGATTCCTCACTTTGAACAGCCTCATTGCCAGAGCTCGCAAGAGTGGCCCCGTCAGGCTTTTCAACTCTAAGAGGTTTTAATTCTCTGAATGTTGTCGCGATATCAGCATCACCGATTTGCTCATCGCTAAGTAAATTTTTTTCATTCTCTTCTTCAGCATCGGCTTCAAGTGATTCGAGAGACTCGTGATACGGATCATCAGCGAGCTTCCACTGTCTTTGGCTTGCCACCACTTCATATCGATCAGTAACAGGGAAACCAGGTGGCCTAAGATTCTCTAATCGAGTATCGAAGACAATCTTAGTATCAAACCTAGGTTCAGTGGCAGTAATTGTTCCTGCGCTAACACTACCAAGAATATTGAGTGTACCAACTCGCTTACCACTAAGTTGACTTACTTCGAAGCGGCTTTTCGCATATATCGCGGCATGAATATTCAGATCGCCATCGGCCATCTTTTTGCGCTTGCCTATCACAACGCTGCGGCCAGAAATTAGACCTAGAAAGTCGCCTCCCTCATCAATCGGCTTACTGCTCTCATAAACAAGATCTCCTTCGATGATGATTCTCTTAGGCGAGTACACCGCCACGGCGCCGTTAACCGTTCCGCTCAAAGTTAAGCTCACTCCCGGAGCGGCCAATATATAAAGCGGTCGATTACCAATATAATAGGGTCGCATTGCCCCAACTTCTTTGAAGGTCTGAATCAAATAACGGCCGTCATTAAGAAAAATAATGCGCGCATCTTTATCAATTAAAATCGAGTTAACGCTTTCGTCCGCATGCGCCTGAGCGAACAAAACACTTGGTTTTGGCATCGCAATTTTTTTAACGCCCGTCTCGATTCCTGCACGAAAAAGTTCTCTACGCGAAACCTTACCTCTAACATCTACAAAGTACGACGCCGTTGTTACCTTACCGTGAAACAGGGGCGTACCTTGTTGATCGGCCATCAGGCTAATTTTGGTGTTCGAATGGAAGCGGCCGTCCATTTCGTCGTTATGTATGCTCACTCGATGATCCCAATGATTAACGAATTGTGCAAAATTTGAGAACGCCATCTTTTTTAGTCGCATGCTTGTGGTTAGCTTTTTACCATCGCGTTTGGTTACCACCTCAACCATCACCTCGTCGGTGTGCATGTCGGTTTTGGCAGGTATTCTCTGAAAACTAACCTCGAAATTTTGATCCCCCTCTTGCCACTGTGTCGGCTCTTGTGAGTCGAGTTTTCTGGAGAAGGCTTTTGTCCAGCGCCTCATTTTTTTGTCGAGCATTTCTAACTCAACAGGGTTTAGCTTCTTGGAAACCGGTTCGATCGACTCTGGATCAACAAGGTCAACATTGGGCTTCTGCGCCAACTTTATCTCAGAAGGAAAATTGGATGTAAGCAGCTCGGTCTGATCGTCTGGCTCATGAAGCAAACTCGCTTTTGAAAAAGCGTCGGCTATAATTTGATCGATTAGCGTTTTATCAGAAGGTGTTTGTGAGTCACTCGAAGCGGTCGTCTCTTCGGAGCTTGGTTTAAGCGATTCCTCAGCCTGCTCTTGCGCCCGAGCCATCTCTGGCATTGAATTCTCTACTGCAGACTCCTGACGCTTATCAATAGGAGTTTCCTGCGGTCGTATATCAGCGGGCTCGCCGAGCTTTGACTCGTTAATTGTATCGTGCTCGTCAACAGCCGTTTCCTTTAGGCCTTCGTAGGTACTGTTTTCTAAAGTCAGCGTTAGAACTCGATCTTGATTGGACGGAGTCGAAAATAATGAGATTCCCCAATCGCCGGTTAACACCAAGCCAAGGTGTACCACTAGCGCTGCGAAAAGCGCAAAACTCAAACGCCGATACCGGCGCTGACCTAAGAAAGCACGCAGACTCAAACGCCCTCCAATTGGTTGAGTACGGGTTCATCATCAAGGTGCAGAGAACATTTATAGCACCTTATGCTCATCAACAGCTTAGCATACAAGTTTGGCTCGCGTAATTTACATAGTAGTGACCCCCAATCTACAAAGCGAGTTCATGACTCAGACGAGCAAAAAGGGCTCGATCGACTGATCGAGCCCTTTTGTAAATAAAACGAAAATAACGTTGTCTAAAGCATTTGATTCAGTCTTCGTTGAGTTTGAGCGAGCGTTCAAACTCCAGCTCTTCTCGCCAGTCTTCGAGTTGTGCTTCTAGTGCATACCTTGCATTTCGTCGCTGGTTGGTTTTACTAGGCTCGTGTGCGCCCCCTTTTTTTAACAAAGGAGAACGCGCAACTGGATTTCTCGGCACTTGGGTCGTAACACCCGAGCTCGAAATTATGCGGCGCGGCATAGTCGGCCTCCTTTACAAGAGTCTTCTGTAGATCTACGAAGCTCGTTCATCGACAACTGATAAAAATCGATTTCAGGTTGTTTACGAATCAGCTTTTGATAACAACGCGTTTGCAATAAAAACTCTGGTGCCGCATACGTTTGCTTGAAGGCAAATTTCTTGGGCAGATCAGAATAGAGCGACCTCGGCGCATGCCATGTTTTACTCATTTTCTTAACTTGCCAACCTGACTTTGCTGTATGTATAAAAATACGCTCAATACCGAGTTCTTTATGAATGAATTCGATAGTCGCGCACAACAAAGCTTCGGACCATAGTTTTAGATAGGGCTCAAACCATTTAACATATTTAAGCCTATCTGCGCACCTCTCACAGCCACAACGCTTGTATCGCTTGGTCATCGAGATGACTTTTCGAGCAGCATCACTCTGCACTTCTTCGATCAAAGCTTCATTGGTATCAAAATCCAAATCAATTCTCGACCATGCTAAGGTTTCTCGATAGCTCGGCTGATTGATCTCAGTTTGTACTGGGTGGCTTGACCATACGCCATTCAAACTTGAGCGGTTGCTTGGGTCAATCCAACGCTTGAATTGCTGCTGATGTTGCGATGGCAAGTTCAATTGCAACACTAAGTTCTCGCCTCCTCGAGAGGTTTGATACCAATCTCGTTCACCTCCACCTCCCCAACGGCTGACGCTCAGTAGATAAGGTTGGGAAGGCTCATGCCAACTTGCTTCAAGTGCACTTCTATCAAGCACACCATTGCCACTATGAGCAACAATTGGTTTAACGCTCTTATGTTCAAGCAATCGTTTAAAACGAGTTTGTTTTAAGTTGTGAAGACCTACTTGATTTGGTATCAACATCGATAATATCCGTGATGCATAAGCACCCGAAAAATATCGGTAATGTGTTTTCCCGTTGGGTAAGCAGGCGATCACTTCATCTAATAATTGTGATTTCATTTTTTTCCTTTTTGCCTGCTTGGCAGGCTGTCTAAATTGGTTTTGGTTTCATTTAGTTTTTGTGATTCATTTTCATTGCGTTTCTACTGGTGAAATTCTTCCCCGCTTTGCTGGCAAAGCGGGGAAGAATTTTAGATCTCAGACTTAGCCTTTAATGCAAACCACTTGTTTGAGGGTATGCACTATCTCTACTAAATCATCTTGGTTCTTCATGACTTTATCGATGTCTTTGTACGCCGCAGGAATCTCGTCAACGACCGACTTATCAATACGGCACTCGACTCCTTGGGTTTGCTGCTCGAGATCTTCAATATCAAAAAGTTTCTTAGCTTTGCTACGGCTCATCACCCGACCCGCTCCATGAGAGCAAGAACAAAACGAACTGTCATTACCAAGGCCTCGAACAATGAACGATTTAGCCCCCATGCTGCCTGGAATAATACCTAGCTCACCTTCTTGAGCTCGAATCGCTCCCTTTCGCGTAACAAATACTTGCTCGCCAAAATGAAACTCCTCAGACACATAATTGTGATGGCAGTTAATCGCCTCTTTAGTAACTTTGAAGTTAGGTAAACGCTTTTTCAAAACGTTCAGCACTTTCTTCATCATCTCCCGACGGTTTACCATCGCGTAGTCTTGCGCCCACTCAACAGCTTCGATGTAGTCGTCAAAGTGTGCGGTACCTTCACTGAAATAGGCCAAGTCACGGTCTGGTAAATTCATTTGAATTTTCTCCATATCTCGACGCGCCATTTCAATAAAGTACTGACCAATTGCATTGCCAACTCCTCGACTTCCTGAATGCAGCATTACCCATACATCATCGTTTTCATCCAAACAAAGTTCGATAAAGTGATTTCCGCCACCTAGAGTCGCCAATTGACGAACCCAAGTTTGATAAGGCTTCTTCTGTTTACTCACCAGCTTTGGATGCTTCTCCCAAATACGAGATAAACCATTAGATAGAGACCGCACAGTCGAATCGGGCACAGCATCGTACTTGTGCATATTAAAACCAACTGGCACGTCTTTTTCGATCGCGCTTCGTAAACCTCGTAAGTTGTCAGGCAACTGATCAGCTTTCAAACTCAAGCGAATAGCGTTCATACCGCACCCGATATCAACACCGACCGCCGCCGGGATAATTGCGCCTTTGGTTGGTATTACTGAACCAACGGTGGCACCTATCCCACAATGCACATCAGGCATTGCCGCGATGTGCGAATGAATAAACGGCATGTGCGACATGTTCACCAACTGCTGATAAGCACTCGGCTCGATGTCGTCGGTGTATATTTTCACCGGCACTCGACCTTTATTTATTGTTGTTAAAATGGGCATGATGCCCCTCCTGTTTATTATAAAAAGTAGACTTCCACTTTCCTTAGAAACCCTTGTTCTTAGCTAAAGCGAAAACCTACTTTGAACTAGCTCAACCTCACGGTATCTTTTAGCAAACCCTCTAAGCCATCGTAGACATTCAGCTTCTCAACTTTCTCGACGACTTTTTCCAGCGTCTCCATCTCTTTCAAACGGAGTAAGGTTGGATTGGCTTCCATCAACTTAGCGGTGTTAAGCAGTGATCTTGTCGCTGCGGTTTCCTCACGGCGTTTAATCACGTTGGCTTGTGCGGCTTTTTCAGTTGCGACCACATGGTTCAAAATTTCTTTCATTTCGCCTGGCAAAATGATGTCTTTAATGCCAACCGTCGCAAGCTTGATACCAAGCTCAGCCATTTGCTTTACAACTCCACGGAACACTTCGCTGTTTAGCGCTTCCTTGTCGGCCAATAAGGCGTCTAAGGTTTTGGTTCCTACCGCTTCACGTAAGGCAAATTGCAATTGACGGTACAAATGTGCTTCGTAGTCGTTTAGCTCTAAACGTGCATGTACCGCGTCAGTTAACTGAAAGCCCGCTGACAAATTAATACGCAAGCTCACCTTGTCACGAGTCAAAATTTCTTGACCCTGAACTTCTAAGCTACGCAATCGTAAGTCAACATGCTCAACCTTAATCGAACGATTGACACGCCAAAAAGCGTGTAAACCGGCCGTTAACGTTTCGACCATTACGCCATCAACAAATAGCAAACCTATATGTTTAGTGGCAACTTCAGCAGCAGATACCACCTCGTTTAAGCCTTGAACACCTGTTCGTCGCGCAACTAAATTCGTTAGCGCCTTTTCAACTTTCAACTCTGCACCTGCATCGATACGTTTGATTTCCAGCTGATCGGCGTCTTTCCAAAACACTGCACGTTCACCGCCTTTGATTACCTCGCGAAGTGCGCCGCGCTGAAACACCAAGGCAACCTCGTTTTCACTTAAATCAATAACAGTGAAATACTTGTCTTTAAGCTTTGTATTTGAATCCGACTTTGATTCCACTAATGTCAGCACATCGAAGCTCGTAACACGCGCTAAACGGGTGTTGATTAACTCCACAGTTTCGCCGAACGAGAACCACTTATGAACACCTGGCTCTAGCAAGCGTACAACTTGTTTGTCCTTGAGGACTAAGCCGCGTTCATGCTGAGCGATGATTACTTTTGAATAGAATAATTTCATCTTTGTTTCCTCTTCTCTTTTTCTTCTTATGCGTTTTTTGTTAACAAAACGTATTTTCTCTAATTTTGTATAAAATTTTCGCAGCAAGCCCCCACGACTAAGGGGCGGGCAATGTGTTTAGACCAAGTCGGTCGCCTGCATTTGGTTTGTTCAACATGCCTGTTAATTCTCTGCATCGTGCAATATCAAACCATTTACAATCGAGCGAATTGGCGGCAACGCATTGCGCAGGCCACTGAGTCGCTTGCTGCGCCTGAACCTTATGATTGTCCCTAAAGACCGTCACTCGTTCCAAACACGGCGTGGGGGCTTCCCACTTTCAAAAGCGCTTTCGCGCATACAGCCAACGTTTCAGGTTGGTAAGTTATGGACGGGATTCGAACCCGCTACCGACAAGTTATGAGCTTGCTGCTCTACCCAATGAGCTACCAAATGGAGAAATAGAAAGGATTTGAACCTTTGCCCTCAGGATAAAATCCTGCGCTCTACCACTGAGCTACAATTTCGGTTGGCGTTGGATCTCTTGATTCTCTGAGGCATACCTAGGCTGAATTCAGCAGGCACCAGGCTGGCATTCAGAACCAGCGTTCGTTACAGGCAATCAAACTATCGCAACTCTTTACTCCGTTAATATCTTTACGATGAAAGTCCTTTTGATTTATGACGAGTTCTCGCCACAAAAAAAAGACCCCGGAGGCGGAGGCCAACCGAGGTCTGCGCAGCGTATTTAACACTGGGCTTTTCCTAGAAGGCCGCCTTCGCAGCCTTCTCAAAACGAGAGACTACGAGTCTATAAAAATATTCCCCATTGCTATTTGGCTTGACGAGCCATAAGCAACGCGCAGTGCGCCAGTCATTTCTGGGCATGCGTTTTCCGCACTCAGGCAGTTCGCAATGAACTGGGCAACGAGTGTTGAAGGGTTAAATTGTGTGTTTTGATATTTCATGGCGGCGCACTATACGCACAAAATTAGTTGCGTCAACAACTTTTTTACAACTGTCATTAATTTTTCAATGACTGCATACTCAAACTTGTAACGCTTCGAAACACCGAATAGTGTTCGAACTATGGCGCAGTAAAATCCCGTTAACTGCAGTTAGAATAGGGCTTTAGAGGGTATTTGATGAAATGACTAAACGATCAATTGAGCGTTCGAAAATCACCCTAATTTAGGTCTAAACCAAGATGCAAAATTTTTATTTACTAGGCTTACAAATTCCAACAATTTTAGTCGTTGTCTCGATAATTTTAGTGTGGCATCGGCATGCACTTGTTTGGAAAATTGCTTATTTTGCAACAGTGGCAGTCGCTTTAATAGGCAACTCAATCACCTACTCAGCTATTCTTTGTGCGCTTCTCATTATCGCATTAGCTCTCGTCTATCAGCGCCAAAATTCTCTTAGTTTAGTCGCGCTAATTGTGCTGTTAAGTGTTGGAGTAGCCTTAAGTCTTCATGCTGTTCCTGGCTTCAATAATCATGAGTTTGCAAATGCACTGCAGCTAAATCAGGCTTCTGCTGAATTTGATATTTGGTTCAATTATGACAAATCGATGTTTGGTATTTTGGTTCTTGGACTACTGTTTCACGACCAATTAATCCGATCATGGAGCGAGATAAAACGAGTTGCCTTACTATTAGCGTTGCCGATATTGATTGGCATACCTGTGATCTATTTGTTTGCACTGTCACTGGGCTATTCACGCTTTGACGTCACACTGTCTGCAGTTTTTTGGCCTTGGGTATTAAAGAATTTGTTTTTTACTGTGCTTGCTGAAGAAATATTATTCAGAGGCCTAATTCAAGCAGAAATCGCGAAGCGAGTTCAACATAAATTCGGTGCGGAAATCGCCGTGGTACTCGCGGGGATGTTGTTTGGCCTCGCGCATTTCGCGGGCGGGCTGGAGTACGTTATATTAGCGACAGTTGCGGGAATCTTATACGGTTATACATACAAGATTACAGGCCGAATTGAAGCGCCAATCATCACTCATTTGCTTCTAAATTCTGCGCATTTCATTTTCTTCGCCTACCCCTATTCAATCGGCTAATTAATCAGTAAACCCTATGAACAAATTGTCGCCCCTATCGCCAAGCGTCAAAATATTAATCATCAGCTCATGCCTTTTGGTCATGATGTCGTTTGGCTTTCGATCCTCATTTGGTTTGTTCGTAAAACCAATCAGCGAGTTTCATACCTGGGGCCGTGATGTTATTGCCACTGCTTTGGCAATCCAAAATTTGAGCTGGGGAATTGTCTCGGTGTTCGCCGGCGGTTTAGCTGACCGCTATGGTAATTTGAAAGTCATTTTATCGGCCGTAGCACTCTATGCGATTGGCATTTTTTGGATGGCGTTTGCATCAGACGCGTGGGCGCTCAGTGCATCAGCGGGCGCTTTAGTTGGGGCTGGAATTGCAGGCACGTCTTTTGGAATAGTCATTCCAGCGCTTATGCGCGCGGTTCCTGAAGATCGTCGACAATGGGTTGCAGGAGTCGGCACCGCGGCGGGCTCTATGGGGCAGTTTTTGGTTGTGCCCTTCTCACAAGTCTTGATCGATGCTTTCGGCTGGTTCTCTTCTTTGCAAATACTCTCGGCAATGACCTTGCTTATGGTCTTTCTGGCACTTCCTTTGGCACCTTATTCCGGCGCTGCTGAGGTTGTTGATAAAGAGAATGATCAAAGTATTGGCGAAGCGCTCAGAGAAGCATTTGGGCATAAACACTATATTTTGTTAGTGGTCGGCTTCTTTGTCTGCGGATTTCACCTAGCCTTTATCACGGTACACATGCCTGCCTATTTAAGTGATTTGGGCTTTAGCACAAAAGTTGCAGCAATGAGCTTGGCGATCATCGGTGTCTCTAACCTGGTTGGCTCCTACATGGCTGGAGTCTGGTCAGCGCGCTGGCCGAAACAAACCATGTTGGCGTGGATCTATTTACTGCGTGCCTTAGTCATTGCGATTTTCATCGTTCTACCGCCGACGATTTACAGCGTTGTGTTTTTCAGTATCGGAATAGGCGTGCTTTGGCTAGCGACCGTGCCACCAACCTCTGGCATGGTCGCCGTGATGTTTGGTACGCGCTATATGGCCTTACTCTATGGGGTGGTATTTCTATCGCATCAGCTCGGTAGTTTCTCTGGCGTATTTTTAGGGGGGTATCTTTACGAGCAATCTGAAGCCTTTGAGGTTATCAGCAGCTTTTGCGGGCAATACTTAGGCTTTGCGAGCTATGGTGATGCCTCTCGTTATGACTTAATTTGGTTAATTAATATTTTGCTCGGAGTTCTCGCGGCCGTAATTCACTTGCCGATTAAGGAAAAAGCAGTTGGAAGGTTCGCCACAACTTAACAGCAAACCTTGCTACAACTGCCTTACACTAAGTTAAGGATAGTCCGTTGAAGCAAACTTCGTCCCTCAGTTACAAAAGTTTCTGAGGGTTAAAGTCGCGCGCTTCGCTAGATTTTGCGAGGTCACTAATTACGTTATTGACGATGATATCAATTTCCACTGGGCCGATAAAATCACAGACCATGACATAGAACTCATGTGCCAGTTCTTGACATTGCTCTACAGTAACCGACGCTCCAAGTTTGATTGCGTTTAAATTATCAGCCGCCCAATCAGATACCTCACGAGATAAACCACTGAGTAGACCTTCGTCAGCTACGGCTTGAACAAGTTCTTTATGCGTTGATGCATCGTTGCGCTTAATCTGAAGTGATACCGCTTGTAAGTACCGAGAAGTGATATTCAAATGAGCCGCTTGCTGGGGAGCCTCACTGGGTTGTGGTTCAGCATCTGAGCTCGCGACATCCGAAGCTTGCTCACCTAGAATAAATTCAGGTACAGGCTTTAAGTCGTTATACAGCTCCGAGGAAGCCGTATGTAGGCCAAGTGTCAACGCCTTCTTTTCTGGCACTCCGAGCCCGATATAGTCAACAATTTTGTCGACGACATCAAAAATATCGACCGGAACTTCAGAATTGCCCTTGTTCCAATGTTCAAAAGCAGATTTCAAAGCGCCGCGATCAATATTGGTTCGCAAAAGGCCCGCATACACGATGCGCTGGTTTAATTGTGATGTTTTACTCATCTTACATCACCCTACTGGTCAGCTTTAACGTGAGTAATCACGAAGTCGCTATAACCGATTTCTTTATGTTCACTGATGTCTAAACCACGTTGCTCCATCTTGGTAGAAACACGAAGCGTCATCACTTTATTCAATGCACTGAATATCAGAAAAGAAGTTCCTAAGCCCCAAACTAATGCCGCGACAATGCCAATCACTTGAGCCACCATTCGCTCGGCGTTAAACATATCTCCTTGATAAAACATACCGATCGCGAATGTGCCCCAAGCACCACAGAAGCCGTGAACCGAGATTGCACCTACGGCGTCATCGATTTTAAAACGAGTTAATACGGTGGCAGATGCTACAACCACGATGCCTCCGATAATGCCTATGAGTAACGCGAAGCCAGGTGCCAATTGATCAACACCTGCGGTAACCGACACAAGACCGCCAAGACAGCCATTGACTATCATCACCATAAGAAAGCCGCGTTTAGTTGCTACCAGCCAAGCCAGAGCACCGCATATACCGCCAATCGCGCCTAAGTGCGTATTAAGCAAGATTTGACCTAGGTTTGAAAAGTCTCGGTTCACTGAACCGCCGTTAAACCCAAACCAGCCAAACCATAAAATAAACGCGCCCAAGGCGACATACGGCAGACTGTGACCTGGAATATTATGCACATCGCCTTTACGACTAAAACGCCCTGTTCTAGGGCCAATAACTATTAGAGCACCCAAGGCACACCAGCCACCTATTGAGTGAACTACCGTGGCGCCCGCAGCATCGACAAAACCGAGTTCTCGCAGCCAACCTAAATTCTCGCCACTGCCGCCCCAAGCCCATGACCCAAAAATGGGGTAGATTACAGAGGTTACGAAAAAGGCACCGATAATGTAGGGCAGAAAACTGAATCGCTCGGCTACCGCGCCAGACATAATTGTTGCCGCAGTCGCCGCAAACATCATTTGATAAAGAAGTTCTAAACTAGAGCCCGTATCAGCGAATGAAGGAAAAAATGACGACGTGCCAATTAAGCCAGTCTCATTTGCGCCAAACATGAGCCCAAAACCAAACAACCAATAGCCTATTGTTCCCAAGCCTACGTCGGTAAAGTTCTTAAGTATTACATTGATGGCGTTTTTGGAACGCACCATGCCGCCCTCTACTAGCAGAAAGCCGGCCTGCATAAATAAAACAAGCGCACAACAAATTCCAACCCAAAGATAGTTCAATACCTGAAGGGTATCTACTGGCTCGGCCTGCGACTCTTGCGCCAAAGCAAGTGTCGGCAGCGCAAGCAGAGCGATGGCTAAACCTTTCACTAAATGATGCATATTCACCCCCTACCTTTAAACTGTATCTAAATTGATGATCAGGTGAGCACTCATGTTTTGCCAAACGACCGGTATCACGTAAATACTGGATATATTTGATACATGTAATTGCTCGCCTTTACCTTTAAGGACAACCGGCGTTGACAACATAAATTGATCACCGAAGACTCTCCGCGCGTTACCAGCAATGGTGTTACTAATTTCGCCTACTAAGTCCATTAGCTTTTCTTCCTTGGTGGTCATGACCCCAATTTCTGAAATCAACTTAACGACCATTATCTTAGGTGCGGTGAAAAATACAGACCCTTTGTGGTTTCCTGAAATACCAATGATGCCCGTATAGTCTTGCAGGTATTTATTGATATCTTGTATTAGGAATGGCGTGCTCACCTTAGCTAAAGATGACGTGGTTTTATCGAAGTAGTTTGTTAAACCATCGACGAAAACTTCTAAGCTTTTTTCTTTCATTAGACAATGTCCTCAATTAATTCTTCTATTGCCTCGATCAGCTCTATATCTCTAAATGGCTTGCATAAGAAGCCGTAAGCGCCGAGATGCATCGCTTGTATTAGAGTACTTTTATCGGCCAAGGCCGAGACGACCAAGATTCGCACATTGGAATCAATCGCCATTATTTCTTTGATCGTCTCGATGCCATCCATCAAGGGCATTGTAATATCGAGCGTCATAACCGTCGGCTTTAGAAGCCTAAATTGCTCTACAGCTTCAACGCCATTTTGAGCAGTGCCGACTATTTCAAATTCTTCGCCCTTTAGGACGTTCTCAACTTTTTCTCTGATGACCATTGAGTCATCTACCACCATAAACTTCATTGGCTAAGCCTCTTATTAATTAGTTTATTGCTGAACGATTGCGCTAGTGCCCAAGGACATTAGGCTTTAGGAATAGACACTTTGAATTGACTAAAGCGACCCAGCTTATGTTGCACGCTTATAGCGCCACCTAGTTCTTTCACCATCGTGTGCACAAGACTTAGGCCAACGCCTCTACCGCCATCTAAGGTTGCTTCAGAGAGTTGGCTAAAGTTGGGGTGAAAAATTAACTTGAACGCGGTTTTTACGTCAATCCGATCTAGCTGCTCAGGCTTGAGCATGCCGATTTCAATCGCTCGATCAAGAATGGCCTGATTATCGAGCCCTTCTCCATCATCACGCACGTGTAGGGTATAAGCTTGATCGGTTTCGTTCAGGCTGGTGGTGATATTTATGTAGTCGGTTTTACCCGCTTTTAGTCGCTGATCCGGCATGAGCGAACCATGCACGATACTGTTTCTAACGAGTTGAACCGCAACGCTTTGAATTGTTTCTTGCAACTCATCAGGAAGCTCAGTTAACTCTAAGCCGTGAACCTCAAGGTGCGCGCGCTTATTGTTGCGCTTGCTTACTGTTCTAGATAGGTCTTGAAGAAGGTGGGCAAAGCCTGATGCATTTGCATCCTCAGCGACTGCAGAGGTCGCCTCGATAGAGTCTGCACCGTCAACCAGGCTCTGAGTTTGCCCTTGCGATAACTTCTCTACTAAGTTTTCCATTTGCTCTAATTCAGAAAACAAGTCTTTAATTTTAGTAATCGCAGGCAGTAACGCTTTTCCTGAAACTTTGTCAGCGTTATTTTTAACTAAGACCAACTCTTCTTCCAGTGCATGAGCGATAAATTCAAAGTTATGTAAACCAAGAGCGGCGGCATCACCTTTTAACTTGTGAACCGTTTTCGCTATATCGGCAACCTTGCTTTGAATTTCAAGGCTACCGTGACCACGAGCCTCTAATTTACTATTTATAGAATTCAAGTCAGAATTTGCGGCCAGAAAGAATGTTCTTAACTGTGCTTGATCTACTTTTAGAATACGAAGAAGCAAGTCCATCTGAGCTTCTTGCTCTTCTTTTGTCTCTGCGAGTTCTCGCTCTAGCAATACTCGTCGTGTTTCATCAGTTACCGATACCAAAATCTGCTTGAGCTTATCTTCTTCCATTACACGATTAAACTGAAAATCTAGGTAGCGGCTTTCATATGATCCATCGCGCCGCACAAGATTTATCTCGACTTCGTTGAGTGGGTTTAAATCCTTAATCAGCTTTTCTTTAACACGATCTCCATAAAGTAAGCCGAGGAATTCTTTCGCCGTTTGTACGGTATGTTGTGACACATAGTTCGAGATAAAATCAAAGAAGTCTCCTTCAAGGTCTCGGTCTAATTTAAAAATCTTTTTCAGGGAAGCCGACTGCTCTAGTCCAATTTGATAATCATGATCTAATAAGAACAAGCCTTCGGAAACCGTACTCATAATGCCTTTGGTTTCGTCTACAACCTTAACTTCAGCGTCTTGATTCTCAGACAATCGCATGATCATCGGAATAATTACGAGTAAGTAAAAACCAATGGCAATCATGCCCGCGGCAACCTGTAAATACCGTGTAAGCTTAAGTTTTTTCGATAACCGCCTATCAATCGATTTTATCAACCCACCCGCAGTTTCAGTTGATGCATTAAAATCGCCTGCGCGCATCTGAGTCACTAGCAAGTCTAGCGTCGACTCTTGCGGTGCTAAAAATTTTGATAAGGTGTGAGTACTAATTGTCTCACCAGAAACTCGTAGCGACTGCCCCGTTTTAAAACCTTCTAAGGACGATATTAAGTTTTGTGTTTCGCTTGAACTTTGTGTTTCGCTTGAACTTAGTGACGGAGATACTCGATCAAGCAATTGGATTATTGATGTTGTATATCTTAAATCTCGTTCCGCTTTGGCGTTAAGCAATAAGTTCAACGCTAAATAGACAAGAAAGACAACAACCAAGCCGAGCGTAGCAAAGGTAAGCCCTTTAAAACGCATGATGTTACTCAACCCCATTTCCTACTCCCAGATTTATACATCTACTAGAAACCCAACGTTGCTACCTTTCTAATGCAGCTTGTTATTTCTATTATGAAGCTCTGGGATCTACCCCCCCCAATTGAGAGACACATGCCCGAACTTTTCGCTCTTTTCGCCTTTACAGGCCAACCGTTAAAGAAGATGTCGCCTAAACAAAGCGCTTGTCTAAAATCAGCGCGCTTACTTAAACTCAATTCATTATCAACTACAGGACGCTAATCTAGCAAGAAATTGCAAGACTAACTGTCAAAGAATGTGATTTTATTTGCATTTTTTATAGAAATTGGAGAATTTAGTATCGAATTATATGCAAAAAGGGCGTATTTTTACTTTGTTATCTTAAAAGCTAGTTACGATTAAAGTTTTTACTGTGGCACTCAGGGGTGGGTAAATAATGTTAAAAATTCGAGCGACAGTCCCGTGATTTTCGAGCGGAGGGGTATTGACCTTTCAACAATACCAATACAAAACGTGGGCACAAGTTGCATCATGCTGGTGAGCAAGTTTAGTAGGGCTATCTATTCTAGGCACAAAATCGTCATTCGACTGCACCACCCTCACGTGCTCAATACAGTATACGCATATGCAAAGTTAATAGACGACAAAGACCTCAAGTTGATTTACCTGAATATCGAACGCGAAATTCACGCTTACTTGAGATCTAAATACCCTGAACACGATGGCGATATCGCATTTCGATTTAATAGAAAAGTCGCACTCCAGAGTAACGAACGCCTCAAAGCTGCCCGCTAGAAGGCAGTTTGAAGTCGGCTTAATTTTATAACAGCCATTGTTGCCCCCCTTTTACTGAGGGTTCCTACCCTTGCCGATAAGAGACAAGGCAACGACGCCAATAATTGGCAGTGAAATCGCCAACCAATTTAAGCCAAAGGCACCTTTACCGGCCACACCCAAGCCAGCTAAAACAGCCAAGCCACCACACATACCTAGACCAAAAAGTATGACTGCGAAACCCGTATTATGTTTGCTGGAGCCACCGCCAAGCTTTTTCTCTAGCCACATAAATAGCGGCAGACTTAGCATCATGACAGCAAAATACACAAGCACCCAAACAGGTCTATAAGCCCACCACAAACTACTGCCTGGCTGTACTGACAACACAATTGGCAACAGCCAAATACAAGCACCGATGGTGAGAATCATAACCGTGCTATGCCACAAAAAGATCGGCATTATAAACCCGTTTATGAGTACAGTAGCGGTCCAAACCTTAACATTTGCTAGCCACTGACGAATTGGTTTCTCAAGCGCGAGCAGTAAACCAATCTGAGTTAAGCCGAGTGCTATAAGAGGTAGTTTAGGCGGCGTTGTATTGCTAAAGTCAGCGCCGGGCACACCAATCAAACTGATCGGGTATGGCCCAAATTGAGTAAGCAATACCAAGAAAGAGCCCGCAACTATGGCCAAGCAAAGCGATGGCGCAACCCCGCCAAAACGGCCTTGCTGCCAAGCATAACCAAGCTGGTGTACTGCTCCCCAAATAAAGAAGTAATTGAACCAGCCAAACCATTTAGCCCCGGTATTAAAAAAGACGATATCTCCCACTATTGCTAAACAAAAAGGCAAAATCACACTGAGTAAACCAAGCTTGCGCCAAAGCGCTCGAGTGATCGGCACAAACATCACAATAATAAAATAGATCGCCAAGAACCAAGTCGGCACCAAGGATATTTGTGAACCAATTTGTATCATTTGCCTCGGCAGGTCCAAATAGAAACCCAAAATACCGAGAGAGGCCCAGAGCAATATCAAAGGAATGACTGGCCCGAGTAAACGTCGCAAGCGTGATTCTAACCAAAAAGAATACTTTGTACCCTTTGCCTGCGCGCTATCCCATGACACGCCATTTGAGTACCCCCCCACAAAAAAGAAAACTGGCATCACCTGAAACAGCCAGGTTAACCATTGCGCAGGAGGTTGAATTTGCAATAAGTGATCCATACTAACAATACCGCCAACAGTCGCGGGTGCCGCGATAATCCAATGACCTAGAACCACCGCGCTAATAGATAGGGCCCTAAGCAGGTCGACATAGCGATTTCGTTCAGCCGGCGTTTGCTCTGCTACCTCAGCGGCTCGGGCCCACATTCCTTTTTGTTTTGTCATAGTCGATGCTTTAGTTAAAGATGTTTTACGTTCAAGACTGTTTTACGTTCAAGACTGTTTTACGTTCAAGACTGTTTTACGTTCAAGACTGTTTTACGTTCAAGACTGTTCTAAGTTCAAGACTGTGATTTACGCTCAAGATCAGTAAAGATACTAACCTCCCAATTGCGGATTGCTAAAATCATTGTCACACCATGGCGTTCACTGATCGGAATTTTTCGTTCTTGCTCAGATATTTCATCGAAGAGAGAGTCCAACATTTTAAGCCGATTACGTAAATCAACTTGCCCCTTCATTGTTAGTACACCGTTTTTCACAACTCGAAGAGCGCCATCCTCTTCAAACGTAGTGTTAAAAAACTCTGTTTGGATAGTTGACCGAAAATACCTCTCGATTGGTCCATTCGGGTTCCACGAAAAATTATTCGCCATCAACAAGCGCACCTTGTTATTCGGCTGCAATTCAATCAATCGCATTTTGTCGAGCCGCGCAAGCAGTGTAATTACTTCTATGTCGCTAATATCATAGCGCTCAACAATCTCGTCCACTTTCCAATGGTTAACAAGACAATAGGCCACCACCAATAGCTTTCTGTCTTCAACAAGAGCTTGCTCTTGCTCTAAACTAATTGATGTTAAGCGATCTTCAAGTGATTCAGAGAGTTCAAGCAGTGCATTGAGGTCCACATCAAGCAGCTCGCAAATAAGATCAAGGCGGTTCAGGCTAAAGTTGCCATTTGCGAACATTTGCTTGATGGTCGATTCAGATACATCAAGCTTTTGCGCAAGCTGACGATAGGTGATGCCCTGCTGCTTGAGGGTTACCTTGATTGCATCAACCAATTGCTTAGAACGAGCCATTATTAAATTATAGATCCATAAAAATTAGGTATAGTGAATTTGCACTATAGACTTCTGATTAATCAAGCCTAGACTATTTAGATCAATTTAGCACTACCAAAATAGCCTTCGCGGACATTAGCCCTTTATCAAGCAATATTTTTGTATTTATTTTTCTTTTCTGTAAACCTTTTACTCTATTCACCCATCTTACTATTAAACATGTGAGATTTTTACTTTGCTAGACGAAGAATCGCAACTGATAAGCCGTAGCAAGAACGGCGATCAGTCTGCTTATGAAAATTTATACCGAGCCAATATAGGGAAAGTTTATGCCCTGTGTCTGCGACTCTGTGGGCAAAAAGAATTGGCTGAAGATTTGGCTCAGGAATCGTTTATTCGAGCTTGGCAAAAGTTAGACAGCTTTCGCGGAGATGCCAAATTCAGCAGTTGGCTTTTTCGACTTACTAGCAACGTGGTTATTGGCCACTTGCGTAAACACAACAAATGGCAGATCGATAGTTTAGACGACTCTAATCATGGCGGCGATTATGAACAAAGTACTGTAGATCGACCGTTTGGCTTGCAAAAAGAAATCGACCAAGCCCTGCGTTGTTTATCTGATTCGGCTCGGGTGGTGTTAATTATGTACGAATATTTGGGCTACCAGCACAATGAAATTTCTGAAATTACGGGCATGGCAATTGGCACATCGAAAACTCATTTACACAGAGCAAGAACAACTCTGAGAGCGCAGGCAGAGCAGCAACTATGACTTATAAGAACGAAAATGATGATAAGGGCGATGTGTTAGGACAGCTAAATTGGAGCATTGAACCTGATCGAGATTTGTGGCCGGATATTCAGGCTAAGCTCGAAGCAAGAAGTGCCCCCGCGTCATCAACGAGCCTTGAATTACAAACCCAGGCAAAAGGCGAGGTCGTACAAATGCCTTTGCGCTTCGGTGGACAAAAACCTTGGCTTGCGGTTTCGATGGCTGCTTGCATGATGTTAGCACTTGGGGCGTTCATTATGTCTAGCATGTCGTTTCAACGAGCCCAAGATACTTATGAATTACAGGCCAGTTATATTGAGTTCCAAAAGAGCCAAATTAGCCTTATCGAGCAGCAGCATAGTCAAGTCAGAGCGCAGTTCACTGCCTTATTAAATGGTGACCTAGGCACCATTGACTCGACCACTGTTGCAGAGATAGAGATGGTACTACTTACCATCGACAATGCGTCGCTTGAGCTAAAACAAGCGATTTTAGCGCAACCGACAAATAGCAGTCACGCCGCCAAGTTGGCACGCACTTACAAAGAAGAACTAAAACTCTTGAACAAATTCAAAACAGCAAATGGCATATCCATTTAGCGAGGAAACACTATGAAAAACCTTATCATTATTATATTCGCAGGCTTAGCGATCGCAGTGTCGAGCATCGCTGAAGCTGAGAAGATTGATCGCACCTTAGACGTTGAAAAACAAGGCCATATAGATATTGATGTGATGGATGGAAATATCATCGTTAAAGGCTGGGACAAACCTCAGGTACGCGTAGTTGGGGATGTCCCGATCAATGACCATAATTTCACCTTTAATACAAAGGGTGATCGAACTCGAATTGAACATAGTGGAGAGCATGGTTTTTGGAACCGTAGTCGCTCGGGCAGCTATGCCAAACTCACAATTTACGCCCCCAAAAGCAGCAGCTTTCGAGTAGATGGCACATCAACCGGCTTTGAGCTGCAGGATATCTCGGGTCAAGTTCGCGTAAACACCATGAGCGGCGACATAGAACTTGATGGCGGAACCGGCAATGTAGAACTCGAGTCTGTTAGCGGTGACGTTATGGTAAAAGGCGCAAGCGGCCGCCTCAATTTGTCGTCGGTGAGCGGCGACATCGAAGCCAGTGGCCAAGCGCAACAGTTCGACGCTCAAACTGTATCAGGCAGCATACGCGCCGAGATTGGAAGATCAAATGATATCAAACTTGAATCGGTTTCAGGCGACATCGAAGTTCTACTAGAGCTCGCGGATAATGCTCGTCTACTGGCGGGGACAATCAGTGGAGATATCGATATTAATTTCGACTCTGACGACATTAATGCCTCATTCGACATTGAAACAGGCCCTGGCGGGGAAATAGAAAACAAGATTTCAAATCACAAGACTAAAAGTAACTTCTCTTTCTCGGGCTCAATGCGTTTCACTTTAGGAGATGGCGACTCTACAGTAAATTTAGAGACAATGAGTGGCACAATAGAGATAGACAAATAGCGCTTAGAGCTAGTTGCCGTAACTCGAGTAAACGAGCTATTTAAGATGGTGATATTGCATGTCTGACGGCCATGGCCTGTGATCACATTGATCGCAAACAACATCAATATCGAGCGGCTTACCGCAACAGGAATGACTTAGAGGGCTAACACAATGGGCACTTTCAGAGGCAACCCATTGCCTCAACGTCATAACAAATGGGAAAAGAGACTTGCCCTTTTCTGTTAAGACATAGTTATGTCGAGGCGGGTTCTGCTGATACTCAACTTTCGAAAAAATTTTATTCACTACTAACTGCTTCAAACGTTCAGAAAGAACACTCGGTGGCGTTGTTAAACTATTGAGAAACGCATCGTAACGCTGAACGCCCAGAAACGCAGCAATCAAAACTAAGAGGGTCCAACGATCTCCAATCAATGATGCGAGGTTTGAGTTACCTATATCGCCAAGAGTCTGCTTGTTAACTCGTTTTCGGTGCTGAGTATTGTAGGTTCTAATTTCTTCTAACTGAGAGTCGAGTTGCTTAGCCATGTTAGGCCATGCAACGTCATCAAAACTGAGCTCAGCTTTACAGGCCCGGCACACCACTTTCGGTGTCATATAAGAACCACAATGCTCATGAAACAAACGGCCTTTTATGTCGATGTATTCCTCTGTTTGCCAATCGGATTCCCATTTTGCTGCTAGCAAAGAGGGCCCAAGTAAACCCAAACCCTTCTCGGTGAACTTATACTCGAAACGATTCGATGCGCTGCTATAAGGATGCTTGTAGAATATTTCGTGTTCGATCAACGCATTTAGGCGACGCGTTAAGGTCGAGCGGCTTGCGCCAGTCGCCGCTTGAAGGGCATCAAAACGTTTAACGCCATAGAACGCGGATCGCAATATAAGAAGCGTCCAGCGATCGCCGATCACATCCAGCCCGTCGGCAATAGTTTGATTTAAAATGAGTTGCTGGTCCATGGGCGGAGCTTAGCAAAGCTTTAGCGAAAAGTCGCTCACCCAAAAAGCACATCTCTGACAGTTTCTCTGAGCAATTTCAGTTGCTTAGCACTAGTTTTCAGGCTCATGGCATTATTCGGAATGCATAATATGACTTTGAAAGTTTAATTGAAAAAATCACGTTTTAGCCTTGACCAAATCTAACTTTCAAATATAGTCTCATAGTAGTAGTTACTTATTTGAGGCACATCATGACCGTCACTTGGAAAAACACTGTAAAACACACAATCAAACGCGGCATCCACCCCTATCTAAACGGGGCATGGGCGCCCATGTTTGATGAAGTTAATGCAACCGACATGCAAGTGATAGGCGAAATACCAAAGGATATCGACGGTGTATACATACGCAATACTGAAAACCCGGTACACAAGCCTTTAGGCCATTATCACCCGTTTGATGGCGATGGTATGTTGCATTCAATTTCATTCAAAGATGGTAAGGCAGAATATCGAAATCGCTTTATTCGCACCAAAGGCTTTGAAGCAGAACAAGAAGCCGGTAAGGCGCTTTGGACCGGCTTTGTAAATGATGCCAAGTTATCAAAACGACCGGGCTGGGGTGCTCAAGAGTATCTAAAGGACGCAAGTTCTACAGACGTAGTCGTTCATGCAGGTCAAGTATTATCAACCTTCTGGCAATGTGGCGAGGGCTATCGTCTGGACCCTTATACGCTTGAGCAGTACGGCACCGAGTCTTGGGTACCCGAAGAAGGCATATCGGCACACCCTAAAGTCGATGAAAATACCGGCGAGCTATTGTTTTTCAACTACTCCAAAAAACCGCCATACCAACATTATGGTGTAGTCAATAAAGACAATAAACTGGTGCACTACACGCCTGTGCCATTACCTGGACCGCGCTTACCACATGATATGGCGTTTACCGAGAACTACTCAATATTGGTAGATCTCCCCTTCTTTTGGGACCCAGAAAAACTTGAACGCGGTAAACACGTACCAACCTACTATCCCGACACGCCAACGCGCTTTGCAATTTTGCCTCGCTATGGCAATCAAGACGATGTGCAATGGTTCGAGGCCACTCCAACCTACGTCCTACATTGGATGAATGCCTACGAAGAGGGCGATGAAATTGTGCTTGACGGCTACTTTCAGGACAAACCAGACCCTGCACCAATGCCTCGTATGCCTAAACTAGCTGGTAAATTCATGGCGGGCTTAGATGAGCAATCGTTCCAATCGAAGCTTCATCGCTGGCGCTTTAATTTAAAAACAGGCGATGTCAAAGAAGAGCGCCTGAGCGATCGCGTATTAGAGTTCGGCACTTTTAACCAAGCTTACGCGGGTAAAAAGGCTCGCTATTTGTACTCAACATACACAAAGCCTGGTTGGTTCCTTTTTGCGGGTATTGTTAAGCACGATCTAGAAACTGGCGACATCCAAGAACTCTACTTTGGCAGTAAACGTTATGGTAGCGAAGCACCCTTTGTACCGAGAATCAACGCTAAATCTGAAGACGATGGCTATCTAGTAAGCTTCATTACTGACACTAAGCAAGATCGCTCTGAATGTGTGCTAATTGATGCTCAAAATATCGAAGCTGGTCCAGTTTGTACTATTATTTTGCCTCATCGAATCTCAAGTGGCACACATGCTACCTGGGCGGATGGTCCAACCGTTAGGGCTGCGCAAGCTGCCGAACAATCTTCGGATAATGATGCTTAATCCGATAGAGGCTGTGCTCAACTAAGAGCTATACTTTTTATCAGAAACTTCATTTAATCAATCTACTCACTTAGGCAAGTACGAATGAGCACATCCCGAATCTATATTCTTGGCGGTCATCAAACCGATTTTTCCCGTAACTGGGTTCGTGAAAACAAAACCATATTCGACCTCTTCAATGAGTCAGTACAGGGTGCGTTGGAGTCCTCTCAGTTAGACCCAAGCGATATCGAAGTCGGTCATGTCGGAAATTTTGTTTCCGCCTCTTATACTGGTCAGGCACATCTAGGTGGCTTTTTTGGTCACGTGCACCCGAGCCTTGCGTACCTACCTGCCTCAAGCCATGAAGCGGCGTGTGCATCGGGGTCAATGGCATTGTTAGCAGCGATGTCAGATTTAGAATCTGGTCGCTACGACGTTGCCTGCGTCGTCGGCGTTGAAATGATGAAGACTAAGGAACCGCAAATCAAGGGAGACCCGCTTGCAGGTGCCGCCTGGTTTGGAGAAGAGTGGGCTCGCTCAAATACTGTGTGGCCATGTGCGTTTAGCGACCTTATTGATGAGTATCAAAACACATTTGGAGTCAACAAAGACCACCTTTATGCGATTTCTGAGAAAAATTACACAAACGCCAAACAAAACCCAAATGCCCAATCCCGCTTTTGGGATGTCAGCGCTGAGAGTTTCAGCGACAACGATGAACTCAATCCGACCATCGCGGGCAATATTCGCCGATTAGATTGCGGTCAAATTACCGATGGAGCCGCTACTGTGTTGCTAGCGAACGCTAACAAAGCGGCCGAGTATGCGGAGCAGCGTGGCATCAGCCTAGACAGCTTGCCCTACATCAAAGGTTGGGGCCACGTAAATGCGCCAATGCGCTTTGCAGAGAAACGGCGCTTGGCGGAAGGCAAAGAGGTTTTATTACCACACGTAAAAGTGTTGTTCGAGCAAACGCTCAACCGTGCAGGTTTAAAAAGCATCGAACAAGTCAGCGGCTTAGAAGTGCATGATTGCTTCAACATAACCGAATATATGATCTTAGATCATTCTGGTCTCTATACACCAGGTGACGCGTGGAAAGCCATAGAAAACGGCGAGACACAAATCAACGGGCGACTGCCAATAAATGCAAGCGGCGGCCTAATTGGACAAGGTCACCCTGTAGGAGCCACCGGTGTGCGCATGTTGCTCGACTGCGCCAAGCAATCGAGCCATTGCTATGAAGGCAATCAAATTAGAAATGCCAGAGACATGATGACTTTTAATTTAGGCGGCAGCACAACCACGTGCGCTAGCTTTATCGTTGGCACTGCCTAAAAGGAGAACGTCCGAATTTCGCCTCGAGGCAGAATACGGGCAAATGGAAGAACTTCTGCTTAAAAGCGCTTTTCTACAGCCTCGCTGCGCTTCCACATTGATCTGCCACCGGGCTTTAGGCGAACAGAAAGTTCGCCACTACGGTTCATTTTTAATGTAGCTTTGCCAGCGCGAGAAGAATTAGGATTAGGGGCTTCGCCGGTCCAGCGCCCCTTTTTACCTTGCACAGCAACAACGTTGCTAAAAAACGTAGTTCCCACAAGGCCTGGAGCCCAGTCGTTACGAACAACCTCCGCGTTCATACGGCCGTCTTCGCTGTCGATTCTAATATAGAAAGACTCACCTTGTTGCTTCCAATACCCTTCGATTGATTCCGTTTGCTGCGCGACAGCATACGCTGAAGGCACTGACAAAAGAACCATAGAGAAGACAATAGCTATAGCTTTCGATTGCAATAGAAATTGCAATCGCCCTGAAATCGATTTGATCATTTCAACCCCGAACGACGCAAGCGCGCCGTCTTATTCAACATTTTAATTGTATAGCGTCTTACGACTGCAGAGGCCGATGCCTCGATGACGCACTCCCAACGGCGACGCTACTACGCTTATGGAGGCTACTGTGCTATCGAATCAACAAATTGTCAAGCATCTTCAAGGCGATAGATTTACGTTAAACCGAGCAATGGCAGGGCATAGAGCGAATTTCAATGACTTAAAACATTTGTTAAATGTAGCACCTCAAACTTCGACTAGGCCAATATTTAGCAAATAATAGAGACTCAAATATCGATAGTTCGGCGGAAATCATGGGTATCAAAACAAATAATCTTGGCAGCAAAGATCGTCTGACTGGCCATAAATGGGTGCTCTATAGCAATCCACGCAATGGTCGAATTCAAGTAAACGCATGCCAACGCTGCGGAACCATGATGGCCAGCGTTCGAGCAGCCAAGCGGTGCAACCCGAAACACTCAAAAAACCCAATGGAGTCGATAGGTTGGATAGCAGGCTCTCGGCCCACTGAAGAGCAAGCTCAAGGCACAAAGGCAGAGGCTTAAAAAATCCAGCTAGAACAATTGACACCGAGGCATTTTCAGCAGACAAGTGCTCTCAATAAAAGGCGGCTCATACTAAATTAGACCTTGCGCAAACTCGTTTACGTGCAAGACTACCGCAAGACTTATCGCGACTATGATCGCGAGCAGAGCTCTCTCAAAATTTCTACTTTCTTGACCATGAAAACCTCGGTTTGTGCTTTCGATTCGAACACCACTGTAGAACAAGATTAATGGAATAAGCACAAATACTACAGGAATTATTAACGCTGGCGCGTAGCCCCCAAACATAAGCTGAACGATCGAGCTTGTTGCCACAACAAACGTACCGCCGAGTAAGCCCGACGTCAGAATCTTGTAGCGCGGATCCATACCAGTCGGCAACACTAACAAAACAAAGTAGGGAATAAACAATAGCGGACCAGCGAGCCCCACCCCAACCGCGATTGTTACAATAGCTAGTAAGTCCTTCTCTTTTACCACTATAAGACTTGCGATTAATATGGACATAGGCAGCATAACCCATGTCGCGGACTGGCTCTGGGCACTTGCGTTCGAGAAAAGCCATAAAACGAGCCCCCCGAAGACATCGTCACCCTGTGTACTCGCGGCAAAATATACGACAATATTTAAGAAAAAAACAGCGTACAAAGTTACGCCTAAGGTTAATCTGCCAAGTGACGTATGTAGCTCAATTTTATCGCTTAGATAAATCGAGCACACCGTAATTGCAATAACCAAAAGCGCCGCGAGCCAAATTTGCATAGACACAATCGACGCAACAATGAGTGCGGAGCAGATCAAAACTAAGCAAAGGTACAAGCGGATATGCTGCGACAAACCAAACTTAGTTTTTAGAGCCGCCAAACCTGCACACTGAGCAAAGCCAGCGATGAATAGGTTCGCCAATCGATTGCCGTTGACCTGCCAAGCTAGAATAATCTCATCGTTGGCAAGTCTAAAACCAGTAGCAAATGACCATGCAAGAATTACGACAGAAGCGGCAATGAGCAAACCTAAATGAGCTGACCTTGGCAGCGTAATTCGCTGCCTAAACAAACAAGGCCTCCGGCGTCACTCTCAGAGTTTCGATTAGAGAGTCGCGCAGCGAGCCACCCCGACTAATCAGCGCATCTACTTCGCCCAGGTCACGAGAATCTCTCAAGAAATAATCCACAGTCGCCAATCGAGTTGCTTTACCAGGTGTTAGATCAGCGCCTTGCAAGCTCAAACTTTGGAGCAACTTAGGCGACATTTGTTCTGGTCTAAGTTCGACAACTACCGCATGATTGTTAAATGGTTCTAGAGTATAGATACTACCTGTTGTAACTAACCCTTTAGGCAAACGTCCAGCCGCTGGCATAGGGTAGTAAGCAAAGGGTTCTCCAGTATGTTGACGCAGTGCGTTTAACAAAAGTGACGTGATCGCGACGCCGCCAAGAGGTGATGTTATCCGAGCTAATTGTTCTCCGATGGCTGCTCGTTCAGGCCGGTTAACGATATTTATGTAAGCATGGACATGAGGATACCCTTTGAAGTGCACCACACAACCAGGACCCTCAATGCGCCAAACTTGCACATAGGCACCTGCTTTCGCTGAAATTTGAGCGTCTGACAAATCGACTAGTCGGTCACCATTTTCATAGAACGTAAAGTCTCTATATAGACTTAAATGTAAGGCTTGAAGACCACCGTTATTTTCAATTGCAGTAAATGCATCACGCTGTTGCTGCTCGGGATAAGAAGAAAAAAGCACTTCTAGGGTTTGCTTAGCGAGTTCGAGCTGCGACTCTGAGAGTTGAGCAAACGCTAAACCAGTAAAATTGCCGCCCTCACCTTGCACCTGTGTAACCAGCTCCATTGGCGGCTCAATTTGATAAGCACGAGATAGCTGCATTTGTGTCAGTGTTGAACACAAGTGATTAACTGCATCGCCATGCAACTTAAATGCATTACCCTTTACCTTAAAGCGATGATTACCAATCTGCTGGCCGTATGAAATTGGCCCACCGAATACATGGTTTTTGTCACGCCCTTGAGCTTTTCGTAACATGAAATGCCCGCCGTTAAACATCACAACAGAATTATTCGAGTTAGCCAAATCAGTACCATCGGAATAGAACTTTAGCGACGCCCCCTCAAACTTGCCTTCAAGCCCAACAGTATTTCTAAACAGCTCATAACCATTAGACGACAACATTGTTTTATAGAGGTGTCGAGCAATTTCGACTTGATGGGGGTTTAATAATGTAGAGACATGCGGCCCTGTGTGAATCACAGAGGTATTCGTGACTTGTCTAGACGGGTCGTCATAGGGCAAAACAATGTATGAACGCTGCTCATCTGAGAGACTTCGATCAAGCAGGGCCAATGTCTCGCCAAAAGATAGACCATCGAATACAGGGCCGCTAAGCCAGTGAGGCAGGCCATTATTTGCCAGCCCTAGGCCCGCGCATATGCCCAAACCGGCGAACAAGCTTCTCCTCGTTGAGTCAACGCCTGACTTTTCGCTCACTTCATCCCCCCGCTTTGCCAATGCTCAGAATACAGATCATTAAGATAGCCCAGTTTAAAGTGCATGTATTCAGCGTTTTGATAGTTTTAGATGCAATGCGCTCAGGGACTCTTGCCCAACAACACGAGCGCGATGGCCGAGAACATCTGTAAACTCAATGCCTTCGTCAAGATAGTCTTGAGCCACAAACATTTCGCCTGCTGAAAACCGCTTTAGCGAACCATCACGCAACTCTATTTCAATAGTACCAGCCTGAATAAGCAACAAAGTTGGGTCGCCCGCTACGTGCCAATCTGATTGATAGCCAGCGGCGCTCGAGCGCAACCGAAAGTTCAAAGCGCTTTGTTGCTCCGAGAGCATCCAAGCAGCATCGCCGTGTAAGCTTATGTGATGATGTCCCCAATAGGACTTGGCCTTACCATCATTAACAATACTCGGAATTGTTTTTAGAATTGTATCCATAAATTTGACTCACCTAATATCGCACTTTCTTCACTTGGCTGATTCTTAATTCCCTTGATTGCTAGCTACGACCATTTAGATGCTTGGGTAAATCATCATTGATTTCGATCCAATCAACTTTAGTGCCGGTGTAGATATGAGCATCCGGCCTGAGGCTAGGGTAGATATCTAAGCTAGCTAAAGCGAATTCTGTAAGACCGTTATCATCAGCCGATTCGAAAATCAGACTTGAACCACAACGTCGGCAGAATTTCCGCTTCGTACCATTCTCAGCTTGGAAGACTGATAATTCAGTTTCACCTGAAAGCCACCGAAAGTTCTGTCTCGAGGTCGATGCATAACTTGAAAACGCAGCGCCATGAAACTTCTGACACATAGTGCAATGACAATGCCCCATTTTTTGGTCGACAGAGTCAGTCTCGTATTTGATTGCGCCACAAAGGCATTGGCCTTGATAAGGTGCCTTACTCATTAGTTCTCTCCAATTGATGATGCTTACTTTTTCATGTTTTCAGATCTTGGGCAAGGCTTGAGTATTCTTAGGCCACAAAAAAGCCCCGACTGGTTTCCCAGTCGAGGCCTCTTTACGAAATAAATCGCGGAAAGGCTAAGCCTCGATAGCTCGAAGCTCGGCCCGTCCTGGGCGCTACGTCACAAAGACGTTACATCATGCCGCCCATACCGCCCATGCCGCCCATATCAGGCATTGCAGGAGCTGCTGCTGCGTCTTGTGGCGCATCAGTGATCATTGCTTCAGTAGTAATGATCATGCTTGCGATAGAAGCCGCGTGCTGTAGCGCTGTACGTGTTACTTTAGTTGGGTCAAGAATACCCATCTCGATCATATCGCCGTACTCACCAGTACCTGCGTTGTAACCGAAAGTACCTTCGTTGTTACGTACTTCGTTCAACACAACAGAAGCATCATCACCACCGTTGTCTACGATTTGACGCAATGGCGCTTCGATTGCGCGAAGAATCGCTTTAACACCAGCGTCTTGATCGGCATTGTCGCCACTTACTTTTGCAACCGCATCTAAAGTGCGTACTAGTGCAACACCGCCACCAGGTACTACGCCTTCTTCAACCGCTGCGCGAGTCGCATGCAATGCATCTTCTACACGTGCTTTCTTCTCTTTCATTTCAACTTCAGTCGCTGCACCAACTTTGATCAATGCTACGCCGCCAGCTAGTTTAGCCACACGCTCTTGCATCTTCTCACGGTCGTAATCAGAAGAAGACTCTTCGATTTGCGCGCGAATTTGGTTAACACGGTCAGAAATTTGAGCTGCGTCGCCCATGCCGTCAATGATTGTGCTGTTCTCTTTAGAAACTTGAACACGCTTAGCAGAACCAAGGTCTTCTAGAGTGATGCCTTCAAGGCTCATGCCGATTTCTTCTGAAACAACTTTACCGCCAGTCAATACAGCGATGTCTTCCAACATAGCTTTACGACGATCACCAAAACCAGGTGCTTTAACCGCGCATACTTTAACGATACCGCGAATGTTGTTTACTACCAAAGTAGCAAGTGCTTCGCCTTCTACGTCTTCAGCAACGATTAACAATGGGCGGCCGGCTTTAGCAACGGCTTCCAAAGTTGGTAATAGGTCACGGATGTTTGAGATTTTCTTGTCGTGCAACAAGATCATTGGGTTCTCAAGATCGGCGATCATAGTGTCTTGCTTGTTAGCGAAGTACGGTGACAAGTAGCCACGATCGAACTGCATGCCTTCAACAACATCAAGCTCATTCTCAAGCGATTGGCCTTCTTCAACAGTGATTACGCCTTCTTTGCCAACTTTGTCCATTGCTTCAGCAATGATATTGCCAACAGACTCGTCAGAGTTAGCTGAAACCGTACCTACTTGAGCGATTTCTTTCGCGTCTTCGCAAGGCTTAGAAAGGTCTTGAAGTGAAGCAACCGCTGCAACAACTGCTTTGTCGATGCCACGTTTCAAGTCCATTGGGTTCATGCCTGCGGCAACCGCTTTCAAACCTTCACGAACCATCGCTTGCGCTAGAACAGTCGCAGTCGTTGTGCCGTCACCAGCAACGTCGTTAGTTTTAGAAGCCACTTCTTTCACAAGCTGAGCGCCCATGTTCTCGAAGTTGTCTTCTAGTTCAATTTCTTTAGCAACTGAAACACCGTCTTTAGTCACGGTTGGAGCGCCGAATGCTTTATCCAACACAACGTTACGACCTTTAGGGCCAAGCGTTACTTTAACGGCATCTGCCAATACATTTACGCCGCTAAGGATCTTAGCGCGCGCGTCATCACCGAATTTTACGTCTTTTGCTGACATGGTAAATTCCTCTTAATTTGGGTTACTCGTTGTTGCCAAATAGTATTTATAAAAACAACAACGGATTTAATTCTATAAAGATAAACAGAAAGATCGAGAGATAGAGATATCTAGGAATCGAAATTTTGTTCTCAATCAAGGCAAGAAAAAACGCAGGGAGGGCACGTACTCACTGTACGTAACCGACTGAGTATTTTTCTTAACGAAGAGTGAGGGCAAAAGTTCGGTTACTCCACCACTCCGACGATGTCGTCTTCTCGCATTACTAGAAGATCTTCACCGTCGACTTTAACTTCAGTACCGGCATACTTGCCGAACAGAACTTTGTCGCCAACTTTGACGTCTAAGGCGCGAACCTCACCGTTATCTAAAATTTTTCCGTTACCGGCGGCGATAATTTCGCCTTCAGACGGTTTCTCTTTTGCTGAGTCAGTTAGGATGATGCCGCCAGCAGAAGTTTGCTCTTCTTCGTTACGACGAACGAGAACGCGGTCATGAAGTGGACGAATAGCCATTCGTTGTGCCTCCAGAAAGGGATAAGTTAATAATTAATTGGGTCGTTTACTAGAGTTTTAGCACTCTAGCAACGAGAGTGCTAATAATATGGACGAAGCCTGTAAAGTCAATACTTGAGCCTTGATTTATTTACGCTCATCAGACTCGCTTGTGTACTCACCCTCAATTACGTTAGGGTCAACGCTGTGCGCGCCATTTGAGTTACCTGAACCGGGATAATTGCCGCTCGAATAGGCAGAAGCAACTCCGCCTTTAAAAAAGTTCTTTGCAGCCCAGGCAATCAACGCTTGGCGAACAGGGGGAATGAGAATAGCAAAACCGACCGCGTCGGTAATAAAACCGGGCGTCATCAACACAGCCCCTGCAAAAAGCAAAGCTACGCCTTCTGCGATTTGCATTGCGGGAACACGGCCAGCATTAGTTTCTTGCTGGAGTTTACTGAGAGTCGCGAACCCTTGTTGGCGCACCAAATAAGCCCCGAGCACTGCGGTAAAGATCACAAACACTATTGTGTTCAATACGCCGATGGAACTTCCGACGCGGATCAGCACGCTTATTTCAGCGATAGGGACGGCGATAAATAGAAAAACGAGCAGTAAAAAAGGCATGTTGGTGTTTTAAGGCCAATTAGCGCAATTTCAAGACCTAAGTTTTCGAACAGCGAAATTTCACACACTAGCTTCTGATCGAGCCACACTGCCAACACAGATCAAAGTTCGATGGGATCTGCTCATCGCAGCTGGAACAAGACCAGTCTTCACCCGAAACCTCTCTATTTTGAGCTTCACTTATCAACTTTTTGGCCAGATCCGCTGAGTCTAAATCAGTCCACAGCTCAGGCCATGTTGAAGTGTAGGGAACTTCACCAAGCAAACTGGAGGTATGATGATTACGCAGCTCGCTAGCAATCCCATTTAGCTCGAGCAAGCTGCGCATCAAACCGACTTCTAATACATTGTCGGCGGTATAGACCTTTATTAAGTCGCTCATCACATAAAAGTTTATTGACCAACAACTAGTTGCACCGACTTACGGTACCAATTATTGAGATAGCTACTCTCTTGCTCATTGGGCGCAAAGCGGAATCGACGTCCGTCTAGCTCAACAATAACGTCAATATTTTGCTTTAACTTTCCAATTTCCATACCAAGAGAGCCGTTGTGGCAAATTCGGCCGGTAACTGGTCGATGATCGAATTGCACTAGCTTTGGTTTAGAGGTGTAAAAGCGTACCGAGCCACTGCCGCTCTTAGCGTAGGCCTTATAGTTAAAACAGCCTGAGTTGAAGACTCTGCTCGGAGAGTTCGCCGATGAATTTGTCACTGCTTGGTTATCTCGGTCACCGCGATTGCTATTAACATCAGCGGCATTTTTACGATCAATATCAAACCGCTGTCGACGTCCGTCTCGCGATACGATCGTGACATCATTTGCAAATAGGTCAATACGAATAGTCTCTGCTGTGTATCTATTTTTCAAATACACCGAATCTCGATCACGACCAACCTCATCAAATTGAGTGGAGTTTCCGCGCCTGCGGTCATAGCTCCATTGTTTTTTAGCAACTTGTTGCAGTGAGGCTCCGTCAAAAATCACTTGTGACACATTCTTGCCAGTTACGTTAGAGTTCGATCGACCACCATTATCACGACGGTCGCGACCTCGATCGTCATAGCGATCCTCTTGGCGCTGGTTGTAGCCTGTCTCGCGCACGCGTATCGAGCTGGCTTCGTCATTCCAGGTTCGATCAAAGCAAACGATATCTCGGTCGATTCGAGCATACGAGCCACGATAATCGTCATCTCGATAGATCACGGCTTCGATACCTCTTGGCACCCGAATTGAAGACACCCGATCATTCCCGAAGCCTGTTTGACGGAGGCTCGAATACTCACCAGGTCTCAAAGTTTGACTTTTTCCTTTGAAATCACAATCTTCATAAATTGTTACGCCGTCAGTATAGCTGTCATTATAAACGCGGTAGTCGCTCTGAGCAGATACAGCGCCTGAGAATATCGCGAGTGACGCAATCGCGGTCAGCATGGTCGTTGATTTAAATTTCATATAAGCCCCCATTTGGCCATTCAAAAATAAGTTGTAAGCTTTTAATCAGTGTAGCAGCATCTATGCTTATGTCGACTGACTGCATTCTAGTACATTCGCTCGCCTCGAACAGTCAGACTAAATGTTGACTCAGACAGCGATGCTTTAATTTCGCATTCAAATATAGCAATGCTAGTATTAACCAAAGCTGAACTAATCTCGGCACTACTTTCATAAGACCCGAGTACACTCTGGTTTCTTCGATAACATTTACGACAAAATTAAAATATCATGAGCCGCTTTTGGTCAGACATCGTTAATCAACTCACACCCTACACGCCTGGCGAGCAGCCTCAATTAAGCAATCTGATTAAGCTCAACACCAACGAAAACCCTTTCGGACCATCGCCCAAAGTTCTTGAGGCGATTGCTAAGGCCAATGGTGAGGAGTTGCGAAAGTACCCTGACCCAAATGCCAAGTCACTAAAGCAAACCATTGCAAATCACTTTAGAGTTGAAAGCGACATGGTTTTTATAGGCAATAGCTCAGACGAAGTACTGGCACACGTATTCAGAGGCTTACTAAAACATGACGCTCCACTACTCTTCCCAGATATCACCTATAGCTTCTACCCTGTTTACTGCAAACTATTCGAAATTGATTACGAACAGGTGCCCTTACGTGATGACTTCACCATTAATATTGATGATTATGATCGAGCAAACGGCGGTGTTATTTTTGCGAATCCGAATGCTCCAACAGGCATTGCTTTATCAATTAATGAAGTAGAAAAACTCGCCACGCGCAACCCTGATTCAGTAATCGTTGTTGACGAGGCATATGTAGATTTTGCTGATGACAGCGCTGTTCGTTTGATTAATAAGTGTCCTAACCTTGTCGTTACACAAACCCTTTCAAAGTCGCGCTCGCTGGCAGGCTTACGTGTTGGAATAGCACTTGCTAACGCTGAACTAATTGAGGGTTTAGAGAGAATCAAGAACAGTTTTCACCCTTATGCTCTAGACTCGCTGGCGATAGCCGGAGCGGCGGCGGCATTTGAAGATCACGAGTACCTAAAGACGACGTGCAAGAAAGTAAACGCAACCCGCGAGCGCGTAACGCAGCGTATGCAAAAAATGGATTTTACTGTATTGCCCTCTAGTGCCAACTTCGTGTTTGCTACACATAAAAATGTAAGCGCCGAAAAAATCTTTTTTGCCTTACGAGAGCGAAACATAATTGTACGGTATTTTGACAAGCCTCGAATCAATGAGTTCTTGCGAGTTAGCATTGGCACTGATCGCGAAATGGACGCGTTTCTAGAAGCAGTAACTGAGATAGTCAGTAGCGAATAGTCAGTAGCGAATAGTCAGTAGCGAATAGTCAGTAGCGAATAGTCAGTAGCGAATAACTGTAGTCCAATACTCAAGGAGTTGGCTGACCTTCAGGCTCTGAAACTTCCACTATATCTGATGCACACTAAAATATATCGATAACAAGACCTACAGCCGACCTTTATCAGCGCCGGCTTACCAATCAACTAAAGACCATCTCTTCATCATCAACCGATGTAAAACGCAAGGCTATATTGTCGAGTATAAAGTTCTGATTAAGCCGCCAAGGTTTATTTGTAGCTTGCTTGGGCAGCATATCCAATGAACGCTGAATATAGCCCGAAGATAAGTCCATCAACGGTGCGTCTTGCATGTTTGCCGAGGCAGTGGGCACCGCCTTAGAGTATCCTTTTTCGTCCATATAGCTAATCATTCTACTTGCATAACGATGGCTCAGGTCCACTTTTAGCGTCCATGACGCATTAGTGTAACCAACCGCCAGAAACGTGTTCGGTACGCCACTAAGCATCATTCCTTTATACGCATATGCCTGGTTTGCAACCAAATGCTCACCATCAATATCGAAGTCGATACCACCAAAGAACTGCATCTTCAGCCCGGTTGCTGTGACGACTACATCGGCCTCAAGCACTTCTCCCGATTTTAGTTCAATGGCATTTTCCGAAAAACTTTGAATATGGTCTGTCACCACATCAGCCTTTCCCGCCTTCATAGCCTTAAAAAAGTCTGCATCTGGACATAAACACACGCGCTGATCCCAAGGATTGTAGTGTGGAGTAAAGTGCTTCGCTTCAAATTTATCGCCTAACTCGGCTTTAATTTCATCAACGATTTTTGCCTTTGCTCTTTCCGGAAAGGCCTTACAAAACCAATATATGAACATCGTACTAAGGATAAACCACCAACGCGCAGCCCATCTACCGAACCATTTTGCCAGCCAATTCGCCACTGGATCGACAGCCGGCTTAGACCCCATATAGGTAGGGGAGCGCTGCAGCATGGTGACGTGCCTTGCTTGTTCAGCCATATTTGGCAATAGGGTAATCGCGGTAGCGCCACTGCCAACAATAACTACATTTTTATCAGAATAATCGGCATTTTCAGGCCAAAACTGAGGGTGAAATACTTCTCCTTTAAAATTTTCGAGACCATCTAAGGTAGCTTCATGTGCTTGGTCATAATTGTAGTAGCCGGCACACATATAAATGTACTGACAAGTGAACGTATCACCGCCACCAGACTCTAAGGTCCAACGATTGTCCTCGCTTGACCAGCTCGCTTTTTGTATATGCACACCGTATTCAATATTTTGGTCGATCCCAAACTCTTTCACAGTCGCTTGCAGGTAGTCGACGATCTTATCGCGCTCGGCAATAGCTGCATCGTCATCCCAAGGTCTAAAATTAAAACCAAAGGTATACATATCCGAATCAGATCTTATACCTGGATAGTTGAATAAATCCCAGGTTCCACCGAGAGCTTTTCGTCGCTCTAAGATTTTATAGCGTTTTCCTTTGTTATAAGCTTGAAGGTGATAGGCCGCACTGATACCCGAAATACCGGCACCAATGATAATCGCATCGTAATGAGAGTGCGTCATAATTATTTAGACCTGCTATTTATCAACGAAGTGTGGCGCTAATTTTTCTTTCCACTCTTCCACTAAAGCTGAATCGTCGTGGTCCCAAGGGTGGAAGTTCTTTCTCAAAAACTGTTTATAGAGGCTACGCATATCGCTAATCAGACCACCTTTACCGTACAGGCTACTCCATAGTTCCTTGCGTTCTTTCCAAGTAACTTTATGCCCTAGTTCTTTGAGCAAAAATCGACTACCCATCCAAATACTAAAAGGGAATTCAAACCGAGTGAAATTTTTATACTGCTTATGTAACAATTTGATATCGCCAACACACTCCATATACACATCAAAAGCTACCGACTTATGCTCAATCTCTTCAATAGCATGCCATAAAAACAGGTTTCGAAACGACTCAGGGAAATTTGCCATATGCTCAGGATGAGTGAGCGCATGATGCGCCATAACCGCTGTCACATGCTCTGCGCAGACTGTTTGCGCCAAGCGCTTTTCGGGCGACCATTTTTGCTCACGTTTAGCTAATTCGTCTTTAAAACTTACATTGAGCTTGGCGACCTGATAACCCAGATCCTCAAACATTTTGTTGATCTGGCGGTGCTGCAAAGAGTGATGTGCTTCTTGTATAGCAAAGTCTCGCACCTCTGCTTTAAGTTTAGGATCTCTAATTTGGTTTTCAAATAGCTTGACTGATTTAATAAACTCTCCTTCACCTGCCGGGAAAGTTGCTGATAAAGTTACCCACATAGAACTGATACAGCTATTCCCCGCATAGTAAAACAGATTATCAAAATCACTATAATCAAATTTTACTCGACGCGGCACGATCTCAAGCTTGGAGCGAGACGAAGATACATCAGCCGCTGGCATGTGCTGATCCAAAACAGGATTACTTGTGGACATAGTCAAACCTTTAAAAAAATGTGCGGAGCGAATTAGTTAAAGAGAAAAATTCACTTAAAAATATTTGTTGTTTACAACTTTGTAAACTAGAATGAGCACTTTAAGACCAATTTACAAAACTGTCAACAGCTCTGGCGTACAAGCCACGGTAAACTAGAATTTTATGGCGAAAAAAACGCATAAATCACCTGAACAAGCACGCGATGCTATTCTTGACGCCGCTGAAGAACTCATGGTTGAAGTGGGCCCAGCAGGGCTGCGCATCAGCGCGGTAGCCAAGAAGGCTGGCATGGCACACCCCAATATTATTCACCATTTTGGCTCAAGGGACGGCCTAGTCAATGCCCTAGCAGATCGTGTAGGGGAGCGTGCGACGGCCCGTATAACTCAAGCTATTAAACGAGCCACCGAAGCTAAACCAGAGGATCTAGTTGATGCTATGACTCACGTGCTCGACACTTCTTACCCTGGAGATGAAGGCAAGGCAGCGGTTTGGCTGCACTTAAGCGGCGCTGAAAGTTCATTAAAACAAAACATGCAAAGCGTTGTTGAGCTCTCTCACAGTTTACGCCAAAAGCTTGATGACAACGCCAGCCTAGAAAACACTAACCGCTTAGTCATGCTTGTAACTCTTGCACTGGTAGGTGAAGTAGTTTCAGGACAGGGAATAAAAGACGCACTAGGCTTTGGCAACAACGATAAAAGCCGCGCACATTTTCGACGTTGGTTAAGTGAAATTTTAATCAACCTTTCAGACGAACAATTAAACACAAGCTTGAACAAACCCTAAGCCTCTGACAAAAAGACGATCCTTAAATATGAATAAATTAATGAATTCAGTTGCCGTTGTCACCGGCGCCGGTAGCGGCATTGGCCGCCAACTTGCAATCCAGCTCGCACAGTCAGGCGCCTCATTAGCGCTTTCCGACATCAATCAAAACGGGCTCGAAGAAACCGTTCAACTGCTAAATCAGTTTGACCAAAAGGTTCTCGCCGATACACTCGACGTCTCAGACAGGCAAGGTGTTTTTGACTACGCTGAGCTCATTCAAAAAGAATTTAATACGGTCAACTTAGTGATCAACAACGCTGGCGTTGCCCTGTCATCCGGCACGTTCAGTGAAACCAGCATCGAGGACTTCGAATGGTTAATGGGTATCAATTTTTCAGGCGTTGTTTACGGAAGCAAAGCGTTCCTGCCAGCACTAAAAAAAGCCGAGTGGGGTCATATTGTTAATATCTCCAGCCTATTTGGCCTAATCGGTGTGCCGGAACAATCAGCCTACAACGCAAGCAAGTTCGCAGTTAGAGGCCTGACAGAATCATTAAGACAAGAACTCGAAAATGAGAATAGCAGTGTTAGCTGCACCTCGGTTCACCCCGGCGGAATCAAGACCAAGATTGCGGCTAACGCGAGAGTTAGCAAAGAACCAGACGAGAATATGAAGAAACTCAAA
>CANMNN010000022.1 GCA_947499305.1 uncultured Arenicella sp.
GAAAGACTATATATCCTGAAAGACTATATATCCTGAAAGACTATATATCCTGAAAGACTATATATCCTGAAAGACTATATATCCTGAAAGACTAAGGTCGCATTAGTGCCACCAAAACCAAAACTATTCGACATCATGGTTTTTACTTTTTGATTTAGGTTTTCGAGCAAAATAGGCAAGCCAACGGCGGCCGCATCCAGTTCCTTAATATTGGCCGATGCAGCAAGGAATTTTTCCTTCATCATAATTAATGAATAAATCGCTTCGTGCACACCCGCTGCACCCAGAGCGTGTCCCGACAAAGCTTTAGTCGCGCTTATAAACGGCATCTTGTCTTTGAATACAGATTTTAGAGCCTCGAGTTCTTTAACGTCACCAACGGGCGTGCTAGTGCCGTGTGTATTTACATAATCAATTGGACCATCGACAGTTTCCATGGCTTGTTGCATGCAACGAATTGCACCCTCACCAGATGGAGCAACCATATCGAAACCATCAGAGGTGGCACCGAAGCCAACCACTTCAGCGACGATATTGGCACCGCGTGCAAGCGCATGCTCATACTCCTCAAGCACTAAGATTCCGCCTCCGCCAGCAATTACAAAGCCATCTCGATTGGCATCGTACGTTCGTGATGCTTCGGTGGGCGTATCATTATATTTGCTCGACATCGCCCCCATAGCATCAAACAAAATAGACATAGTCCAATGCTCTTCTTCCCCGCCGCCTGCGAACACAGTGTGATGACGGCCACCGCGAATTAAATCCGCCGCATGACCGATACAATGAGCGCTGGTTGAGCATGCAGAGCTAATAGAATAACTGGTACCTTGAATACCAAACATCGTCGACAAACATGCCGATGTTGTGCTACCCATAGTTTTTGGAACAGCATAGGGCCCAACGCGCTTAACCCCACGTTCCTTAGCAACCTCCGCCGCAAGGATATTATTTGCGGGAGACCCACCACCAGAGCCGGTGATCAGACCTACTTTAGGGTTCTTGATTTCTTCGAGGTCCAATCCAGCGTCTTCGATTGCCTGCTGCATTGCCACATAACTGAATGCGGCCGCATCGCCCATAAAGCGAAGATGCTTACGATCAATTAATTCTTTTTGATCCAGGTGTACACGGCCAGCGATATGGCTGCGCATACCTAGCTCTGCATAATCATCGCAAAATTGAATGCCAGACTTGCCATCTTTAAGACTTTTCGTGACTTCTTTTACATCGTTTCCTAAGCTTGAAACAATGCCCATACCGGTTACTACAACTCTTTTCATCGCAATTGGGTCTCTTCGGTTGTTTATTTATCTATTCTAAAATTAGTGAACTCTTTATTTGCCATCAGCGCCAAACAGACCAACTTTTAAATCGCTCATGCTGTAAATCAACTCATCATCACAATAAACATTGGCATCGGCAATACCCATGTATAGGCGTCTGGAGATTACGCGTTTCATATCGATCTCATAACGTACTTTTTTCGCATCTGGCTCAACTTGGCCTGTGAATTTGACTTCACCGACACCCAAAGCCCGTCCCTTACCGGGGCCTCCGCTCCACGATAAAAAGAAACCAACCAGTTGCCAAACTGCATCTAAACCAAGACAGCCCGGCATCACAGGGTCACCTTTAAAATGACAGTCAAAAAACCAAAGCTCTGGCGTAACATCGAGTTCGGCGATAACCTTACCTTTGCCAAACTCACCACCGTCTTGAGTGATCGACGTAATACGGTCAAACATCAGCATAGGAGGCAATGGCAAACGCGAAATGTCTTGCTCGGGTAACTCGCCATTTCCATGCGCGATAATGTCTTCGTAACTATAACTTGGCTGTTGAATCATATTTCTTCTCGGCGTACTTAAAGCGCCATCTTTTACTAACTATCTTAGGCGGATCAATTAGAACTATTAGTTAAAAACCGTTCACGACGATCAAGTCATCGCGCTAGCTTTGCTTAGGAGTGCAAGACTAACGTCAAACAAAAAAAATGCAAGCCGATTACCGCTAACTGCACGAGCTTACCACTTCTTGGTTACACCAACGATACGAGCTCAGCAGAGCTGATCTAAGTTAATCCACCAGACAACACAATCCACAAGGCCACTGGCAAACTTACAATAGATGCGATATTGCCAATCAATACCATCGATGCTACCGCCTCGGGGTCACGATTATATTGTTCCGCGAGCATGAAATTAATCACCGCTGGAGGCAAGGCTCCAAATAGAACGAGAATGCTTTGATGCAGTGGACTTAAATTCACAAATTGACATAAAAGAACCGCCAGTCCAACGCCTACGATCGGGCAAAAAGCAGCCATTACAATACCAGCTTTTGAATCATGCCATGTGACGCGCGTGAGTCGAACTCCTAAGGAGAACAACATCAACGGGATCGCAACTTGGCCCAACATTTCAATTGGTAAATCAATTGCTCGCGGAAGACTTAATCCAGCTGCGTTCAGTGCCCCGCCGAGTATTACCGCAACAATAATCGGTGTTTTTAGCACCTCAAAACCACTCAAGCGCCCAGAATAAATATAGGTGCCAAGGGTGAAGCATAGAAGATTGCCTGCGACAACCAACATCACCCCAGCGCCAAGAGCTTGATCTCCTAGCGCAAAGACATAGAGTGGAAGGCCTAAATTGGCCCAGTTAGAAAACATTGCAGATGGAATAAATGCACGCCAAGAAAACCCCAACAACTTACTGAGAAAGAAGGCCATTGCACCGGAAAGCAACATCAATAGCATTCCTGCAAACATTAGATTGACGTACTGAAGTGGAGAAAAGCCCTCCTGAACCATAACGTGAAAAATCAAGGCTGGCATGAAGATATCCATGATCAGCTGATTGGTTATTCGCATTTCAGGGCGCACTCGTGAACCATAGAAATAACCCACCGCAGCGATGATAAAAAGCGGGGCGACAATAGAGAAAACTTGATTAATCATGCAATACGCTTTGCAACTAAGATATTAGAGGCGTGGACCTGAGCAATGTGGCTTTCAACGACCAAGTAAATTAGGGCGCAGGCAAATATAGTGTGCTTGCATTTTAGACTATAATTAGTGCGCAAGCTTGCCTCCAACAGCAACAATTATTGACGCAATCCTATGAGTAACAAAGACCAAATTTATAAAGCGAGCGATAACGCGCAACGAGCGAAACGTGGCAGCTTCGTGTTTGACGCACGCGTTGCCACTGTATTCGAAGACATGATTTCGAGGTCGGTTCCAGGCTACCAGCAAATTCTCGAGATGTTACCGACTTTAACTCGCCAATGCCAACTCTCTCAAACAGCAGAGAAACAAGCCAATTATTACGATTTAGGCTGCTCACTGGGCGCAGGCATGGTTGCGATGGCTCAGGGCTTAAATCCTGAAAGCGATAACACCACTATTATCGGTATTGATAACTCCGCTGCGATGATCGAGCAAGCAACTCAAAACATAAGTCTAATTGAGAACCAGACAGCAGCCAGTCAACTTATTGAGCAAGACCTCTTAGAATCAGAAGTTTCGTCCGCGATGATGGTATTAATGAATTTCACTCTGCAATTTATTGCGCTCGAACACCGAGACCATTTAATTCAACGCATATACGATGGCCTGCATAGCAATGGTTACCTAGTACTATCGGAAAAAATCACCTTTGACGACGACACAACTAATCAAGCATTGATTAATATTCACCACCAATATAAAGCCGATCAAGGATATAGCCAGTTAGAGATTGCGCAAAAACGTGATGCGATTGAGAATGTCCTGATTCCTGAAACACTAGCAGTTCACATTAAGCGGCTAAAGAGTGCAGGCTTCAGAATCATTACACCTTGGGTCCAAAACCTACAATTTATCTCGATACTTGCGATCAAATGACTTCAACAAAAATAGACTTCTCACCTTTCTTTGCAAGACCGGAGTTTGAGCAATGGCATAACGCCTTCAAGAACGCACTCGACCAGCGTGTCGACTTCAAGCGCCATGGCGATTTAGCGGGCTGGCTCAATATTGTCAATTCCCTACCGGAGCTGCCTATTCATTCTCAAATGCTTAAACAAGATATCGTAAGTTTCGGCACTGAGAATAGTATTAGCTCGGAGCAAAGACGCCGTTTACACGAAGGTCTATTCGCCCTTAAGCCTTGGCGCAAAGGCCCGTATCAAATATTCGACACATTCATCGACACTGAGTGGCGCTCAGATTGGAAGTGGCAACGGGTAAGCCCGCACCTTAGCTCCTTAGCAGGCCGCAAAGTACTTGATATCGGCTGCGGCACTGGCTATCACTGCTGGCGCATGCTTGGCGACGGAGCGAACTATGTGCTTGGAATTGACCCTTCGATGCGCTTCATGGTGCAATACATGGCGATTCAAAAATACGCTAATAATTTGAATTTTGATTTTTTGCCCATTGGCATCGAAGATATGCCTAGCGACATGCCCCTATTCGACACCGTTTTTTCGATGGGCGTTTTGTATCACCGCCGCAATCCGATAAACCATATTATTGAGTTGAGCAATTTAACTAGACCCGGCGGAGAGGTGGTTTTAGAAACACTTATCATTGATAAAGTTGAAGGCGGCATATTAACGCCCGATGATCGCTACGCTCAAATGCGAAACGTATGGAGCATTACAACGGTCGACAAAACCATTGAGCTAATGCACGAATCAGGACTAAAAAATGTGCGGTGTGTCGATCAGAATGTTACCTCTCTGGATGAGCAACGTCGTACTGACTGGATGCAATTTCATTCTCTAAAAGAATTTCTAGACCCAAATGACATTAGTAAAACTATCGAAGGCTATCCTGCGCCAAAGCGAGGCCTTTTCATCGCGGATAAAGCGCACAAATAAAAAGAGCCCAAATATAGGGCTCTTTTCAGCTGAACAATGTTTAACTACTTCAATGTTAACTACTCTAGGTTTATTGCTAGAAATAGCCCATTTAGCCACCATTTTTGGCGACGGTTTTTTGCAATTTTTTCGGCGCACTATTCGGCGCACTAGAGGAAGCTTGTGCTTTTTTTGCACTAGAGCGTTTAGCGCCAGACTTCGTTCTGCAAAAAGCTTTAACGGCTCGCCCGTCCTTACGTTGATACGAGTCTACCCAACCGCAAGAAGCATTCGTACTGCACGCAGAATTGTCTAAGCCTTTGCAAGGACTGGCTGCAGAAGCCGGGCTTGCAATCATTAAACTAGCAAGCAAACTGCTGGCAAGAACGCCAGCTCGAACAAAATTCGTAGGCTTGGTCGTTGACTGAAAAGTTGAATCGGTATTAGTTAATTTGGTTTTCATTATCATTTCTCCATTTGATTTAACACTGCTTTGACAGTGCCGACCCGTTCTTGGGTCGATTGATAATGTACTAAACTCTTTACGTAGGCTCCTCACCCCTAGGGGTGATTTTCGCGCGATCTGCTTTAGCTCCTAACCCGAGTCTTGCTAGTCGTCCATTCTAAAATGCTTGCTTAGCTTCAAACCTTGAGCTTGATAATTTGACGGTACACCTTGCCCGTAGATTCGATCTGGGGTCTCAAGCATGGTTTCGTAAACTAATCTACCAACGTTTTGCCCATCTTCAAGCAAGAACGGCACATCAAAACTGCGTACTTCAAGCACAGCGCGAGCGCCATTGCCGCCCGCTTCTGGCGCGCCAAAGCCAGGGTCAAAGAAACCAGCATAATGCACACGAAACTCACCTACTAAAGTATCGTAGGGAACCATTTCAGCAGCATAGTTCACCGGAACGTGCACGGCTTCTTTAGATACTAAAATATAGAATTCGCCAGGATCGAGTATAAGTTGCTTAGAGCTCGCGTATAACGGCTCCCAGAAATCAGAAATTGGCTGCGCCGCCGATTTATCTACATCGATTACGCCTGAATGGCGTTTCGCGCGAAAACCGATCAGGCCGTTTTCATCTCCTTGTAAATCAACACTGACGGGAATCCCATTCTTAACTTCGCTAGCGCTGAGTTCAAGCTCGACTAATCGCTCTTTGTTCTGCAAGTCGAAATGGGCGGCATCATCAATGCTCGACCGACCGCAGCGAATTCTCAGTTGTGACAATCGAGAGCCACGGCGCACCAAAACGCTAAAGGTAAGCGGTGCGATCTCGGCATAGAGGGGGCCGGAATAGCCAGCAGGCACCTGCTCGAACTCGGTGCCATTATCAGTGATCAAGCGAGTAAATACATCCAGCCGCCCGGTTGAGCTCTTTGGATTACCCGCGGCCGCGAGTTCGATGGGTAAATTTAAGCTCTCTTGCAATGGCACGATATAAACACAAGATTTTTCGAGAACAGCACCATCTGACAAATCCATTCGATGCATCAGCATGTCTTGAAGGCATTCTTTAACAGACCGGTCCTTACCGGGCAAAAAAGATGAGCGCACTCGATATGCGACATTGCCGAGCCTTAAATCAATACTCGCGGGTTGAATCTGGTCATCGTCAACTGGACTGTCGAGTGTTATCACTGAATCGTCAATCAGTTGCTTTATGTGTTGTGAGGCGAGCGCCCCTTGAGAATCAAATTTCATGATGCTTAAAGCGGAGTAAGTAGCGTGCAAATGCTGATGAATGTCTAGAGTTGCGGCTAATATGACAGCTTGCGGCATGTTTTAAAAGCACTAGAGTTTGCTCGACACGTCAATTCCTAGAGGATAACGTTATCAAGCTCAATCGAAAACAATCGCTTTGCAACCATGTCGCAACACTCTGTGCTCCAGCAATGCCTCCAAGGTGCTTAAGAACACCCGCTGCTCGAGCGCAATACCGAGTGAGCAAAGATCAGCGACCGACGATCCATTTTTAACTGGCGATGTATCTTGGTGAACGATTGGCCCAATATTCGCAGTGCCAGCCTTATCAGCATTGCTTTCAGCATCTTCGCTCAAATCGAGTAAAAACGAGCTCACGCCTAGCAACTTAGCCCCTCTTTCGAACTCAGATTGATAGGAGCTTGCTCCACTGTCGGCAAACAGAGGCATGGGCGCCGTCTGAATCACTGGGCAGGCGCTCTTCGCAAGCAGTTCATTTGGCAATTCATGTGGAAATTGGGCCAAACCCAAAAAGTCGCATTTATAACGTTGAATAATATCAAGCAAGCGACCCTCTTGATTCAGAAACCCGTCGCTCTTATCGATATAGAAGAATGGCAAACCATACCGATCTGCGAGCTTACTCACACTTTGATCGCAGGCGATTATAAACGCGATATCTAACCCTCTAATTGCGCTTGACGCCGCTCTATTCAAAATTCCAAGCAACATCTCTGTCTCGCTTGCAACAAACAAACCAAGGGAATGACTACGATCGCAAAACTTAACATCAAAATCTGCGGTCAGTTTTTCAGCTATCGGTTCAAAATCTCGACTAAAGGAAGCAGCGTCTAGCCATTGGGCGTCCAATATCCATTGAACCCGCAAAAACATCTCATTGCCATTAACAAACTCCGAGCAGTCTGAAAGACTTATCCCACGCTTGGCAAAAAACCCAGTGACATCGGCAATAACGCCGACCTGATCGGCGCAGCTCAACAATAGTGCCGCGTAATTTTTTTCGGTTAGCTGACTTGAATCAAATCGATCGTTCATAGTTGCGTCAATCACATTCTATTAATGAGTACTTCACGAAGGCTTTCGCCTAGAGTAATACACCCTACCATTGACCCAAGCTACCGTCCAATCGCTCATGTTTGCTCAAGAATCTCGGCTGCGCTACTATAATCTCGGTGCATATCTCACTCAACAGTGGACCTACTGCACTCTCGAAAAACGCGCATGAGGATGCTTTCAATTTATGGCGATAAACGCGAAACAAGTCTCACCGATTCAGATAATTCTAATCACCTACATTGTTATCACTACGCCTGCGCTTATGTTGGCCTACTATACAATCAAAACTATAGACGATGAGCTTGCAAAGCATGTTGAGTTTAGCGCTAATGGCGTCGTTGAAATTAAGCCTCGAATCACTGAAAAACTAGTTGTCATGGGAGACTATCTTCGTGATCACGAATTCCCCTTTTCCCAAATCGAAAAGGATTCTGCTCACGCCAACATCCACCAGCTTAATGACTGGACCGAGAACTTACGTAGCGAACGGGCCGCCATTCTTTACTCTTGGATAGCCTTATTTAGTTTCGGAATTGTCGTATACGTGGCTCTAGCGAGACGTTTACATACTGTTTTTGGTCGCTTAGTCACCTCGATAAATAATTTGAGGGATCACAAGCTTAACGAAGAAATCGAAATAGAAAATCGATCCGTTTTGCGCGATGTCTCCACAAGCCTTGAAAGCTTGAGGATTCAGATGAGCAATGATGAAAAACAACAACAAAAATTTTTACGTCATATTTCACATGAAATAAAAACCCCTTTAACATCCATCAAAGAAGGGGCAACCTTGCTTGACCAGCAAGTCATGGGTGAAATGAATTCTGAACAGCAGGAGGTTGCTTCAATATTGGTTCGCAGCAGCATCGAGCTTCAGAACGCCATTGAGAATTTGCTGGATTACAATGCGGCTATTGGACTAAGGGAAAACACTCCGAGAAATCGTATCCGTTTATCTCAGCTTATAGAAAAAGCGCTTGAGAATAACGAGCTTGCGATTAAACAAAAGAGCTTGAAAATCGACCTCAGCGCAGACGATTGCGAGGCACTAATTGATCGACGTCAAATCACAGCCGTCTTTGACAACCTGCTCTCCAACGCGATTAAACACTCGCCGACGGGAGACAAAATTATTATTAAGGTTGCAAAAAATGGTCCCGAAAAATGCTGTTTTCAAATAGCGGATAACGGCCCAGGCATTGATAAATCCGATCACGAGTTCATTTTTGACCCATTTTATATTGGCGCGCGCCAGTCTGAAGCTACCCTTAAAGGAACTGGTCTTGGGCTTTCAATTGCAAAGCAATATGTCGATGACCACGGAGGACAAATAAAACTAGTAGACAGTCCAACAGGCGCTACTTTTAGCGTTTGTATTCCTGTTGGCTAAATTTTAGCTTGTAGCCATACTTTCGAAGCCATTTGCCCAAAACGACTAAGCCAGCTGTGACAAGTAAAACTATGAATACTACATTAGATTTTTCATTAACTGATGGGGCCAAGGTGCTTATAGTCGACGACAATATCGACTTGTTGCGACTTATTTCACTTCGCCTAAAATCAGTAAGTTTTGAAACTAAAACCGCAGAATCGGCGGCTCATGCATTGGCTATTATGGATGCCTGGATACCGGATTTAGTTATCACCGATCTGCAAATGCCAGGGATAGACGGTATGCAATTTTTCACACAAGTTCATGCGCAATACCCGTTACTACCTGTAATCATGATCACTGCTCATGGCACAATTCCTGATGCTGTCGCGGCCACCCAAGATGGTGTCGCGAGCTTCTTGAAAAAGCCATTCGATGGCGACGAGTTGGTTGATGAGGTCTTTCGAATTTTGCGTGAATTTGGTTTTGTATCCAAGCAAAAGGCTGTCAACGCGCAAGAATCTAGCAATGGATCAACCGTTTCATTCAACAATATCGCAAGCAAAAGCCCGAAAATGGCGGCTCTAATGCAAGAGCTAGAGCGGTTGGCGCCAACCGAGGCGGTCATCCTACTCGAAGGCGAAAACGGTTGCGGCAAAGATGAGCTGGCTAGAACAATGCATAACTTGAGTGAGCGAGCTAATGAGAGTTTGGTGCACATTTCGGGAGCAGCACTCCCTCACGACCTTTTCGCATTAGAGATGTTCGGAAAAATAGGCAATGGCACTATAGACGAGCCGGAGTTTCAGGGAGCTTTCAGAAAATCATTCAATGGCACACTGATTTTGAGTGATTTCAATGAAGCTAGCAAGGAGACCGTGGTTCGGTTTCTTCATGCATTGGTTCGTAAAAAGGCCAAACCCATTGATTCCGATCAAGAATACGAGATTAACTCTCGCATGATCTGCACAACATCCGTTATTGGTCGATATGGGAAATTCAATAGCCGAGCAGCCGACTTCTGGGAAAAACTGGAAATAACGAAACTAACGGTGCCCGCATTACGAGAAAGGCGCGAAGATATTCATCAAATCGCCACTCAATGCCTAAGAAGCATTAACGGCGCTGAGAATTTGAGCTTCGCTAATAAAGCGATACATCTAATGCTCACAGCTGAATGGCCAGGAAACGTGCGTGAGCTCGTAAGCGTCGTAAGACAATGTGCTCGCCTCTGCCGAACAAAAGTAATATCAGAGTCTCTTCTAAATAGCCGACTGAGCAACCCGATGTTTCAAATCACTCCACTGAGTGCTGCACATAGAGATTTCGAACGTAATTACCTCACTCAACTACTAAAAGTAACTAATGGGAATGTAACCAAAGCGTCTGAGATGGCAAAGCGAAACCGAACTGAGTTTCACCGGCTGTTAAACAAACACAAGATCGAGGCCAAGTCTTTTCGAACCTAAATATTCGAAGACTTAAAAACCAGATTTCGAAGTGCTATTTTTTGAATAAAAGCTAACTCTGATAGCATTTCACTCGCATGAAAAGCAGAAACGTTTATAATCAGCGCTCGAGAAAAATCTGTGGAAGAGAGGCTTGAAACTCAAAGCCCGCCGAAGGCGCAACGTGCTCGTAACCGCTCAGGCAAAAGGACCGCAGATTTGTTTAGTCGTTGTTTATCACTAACAACAACCAAACACTCGACTCTGGAGAGCGCTTATTCAAGTAGATTTCTTATTAGAAATAGTACTAGATAAGCCACCGAAGAGGTAATCTTTCAGGTAACCGGACAGAGGAGCGAAAACTCGTTTAGAACGTTCTAGATGAGCGTCGGCAAAGACCTTTCTAATTTTTTAGGAGAGTTTTCATCGACTTATGTTCGCTCTTGTTGTCAACTCAATAGTTGTCAGCTTAATAAAATAGCTTCGGGCTATAAAAACGGTTCAACGGTTTCAAATGAAAGACAGCAATAATACACCTCGTAAAACCCCTTTATTCGAACAACATCAAGCGTTAAACGGCAAGCTTGTCGATTTTGGCGGCTGGTCATTACCCGTCAATTATGGCTCGCAAATTGACGAGCACAACGCCGTACGCACTGGCTGCGGAATGTTTGACGTATCGCACATGACTGTCAGCGATCTAACGGGGGCAAACGTATTAAACATGCTGCAAAAAGTACTGGCTAACGACATATCCAAAACTAAGAGCATTAGTGGCAAAGCAATTTATAGTTGCATGCTCAATGAGGCGGGAGGTGTGATCGATGATCTCATTGCTTACTACATCGACGACCACCACTGTCGTTTAGTCACCAATGCCGCGACTAATTTAAAAGACATGGAATGGCTAAAAAAGCATGCTCAAGAATTCAATGTCGATTTTAAGGAGCGACCTGAACTCGCTCTAATAGCGATTCAGGGCCCGAAAGCACTTGAAATATGCTCGGAAGTTTTACCAAACGACTTGGCCACTGTGGCCGCGAACCTCGCACGTTTTCAAGGTGGTTTTGCAGGCGAAGACTTTGTTGGCCGAACCGGCTACACCGGCGAGGATGGTGTAGAGCTGATAGTCAACGCTGAACTCGCGAAAACGCTTTGGACCAAATTTGAACAAGCTGGCGTTCAAGCTTGTGGCCTTGGAGCAAGGGATACCTTAAGACTTGAAGCTGGCATGGCGCTCTATGGCAACGACTTGGACGAAGAACATTCTCCCTACGAGTCAGGCTTACGCTGGACAGTCTGCACAAAGTCGGATCGAGACTTCGTTGGGCGACAAGCCATACTTGATAAAGATTCGGCTAAGCAGATGATAGGCTTGATTCTTGTTGATCGTGGCGTGCTGCGTGGCCATCAAGAAATTTACATTAACGATGAACACATCGGCGAAGTAACCAGCGGTACATTCTCACCAAGCCTACAACAATCGATTGCACTCGCACGCGTGAATCGCACTTTACAAATAGGCGATATTGTAGAGATTGCGGTGCGAAGCAAGCGGCTAAAGGCTCGCGTTGCAAAATACCCTTTCGTGAAAAATGGCGAAGCAACTAATTCTGATATTGACGTCTAAATCAGGCCCTTAAGTTAAACCATTTACGCCATCGACCGCACTCTTCCAATTTCATAATTTAAATTTACGCTAAGACTAACTACCTTAAGCCTCGACTATGACTTATACACCTTTTGTACAACGACACATCGGCCTCAGCGATAACGATATAACGAACATGCTTGAGCAACTCGGCTATGACTCGCTCGATCAACTCACTCAAGCCGTAGTGCCTGAAAGCATCGCAGATAACCTTCCTTTGAATTTGAAAGAAGCGCTAAGTGAAGAACAAGCTTTAGCCGAACTCAAGACCATCGCCGACAAGAACATTTTACTTAAGTCTTGCCTTGGTCAGGGTTACTACAATACGCTAACGCCTAAAGTAATACAGCGTAACGTACTTGAAAACCCAGCGTGGTACACAGCGTACACACCGTACCAGCCTGAGATCTCTCAAGGTCGGCTGGAAGTTCTGTTTTACTTTCAAACCATGGTCACCGAGCTCACTGGCTTAGATATTGCCAATGCGTCATTGCTAGATGAAGCAACAGCCGCGGGTGAAGCGCTTACGCTCGCTCACCGCGCCCTTAAAGCGAAGCGAAATCGTTGCATGGTGTCAAAGTATTGTCACCCTCAGACTATCGACCTGTTGTACACGCGCGCGACCCCTTTAGGTATTGAAATTGAACTTTTCGACGAATCTAATGACGCGAACATTAACGACGACGTGTTCGCAGTTATCCTTCAATATCCAGACACGCGCGGCACGGTTCGCGACTTAACGGATTTATGCGAGCGCGTTCACAATTCTGGAGCACTGGTAATTATGGCCAGTGATTTATTGGCACTCACCATGCTCAAATCGCCCGCTGAGCTTGGCGCAGACATTGTAGTAGGTAACTCACAGCGATTCGGTGTACCTCTCGGCTTTGGTGGCCCTCATGCAGGTTTCTTCGCTGTAAAAGACAAATACAAACGCTCCATGCCGGGTCGCTTAGTTGGCCAGTCAATCGACGTTCATGGCAAGCCAGCTTACCGCCTGGCTCTGCAAACTCGTGAGCAACATATTCGCCGAGAGAAAGCGACGTCCAATATTTGTACGGCGCAAGCTTTGCTTGCCATTATGGCGACGCTCTATGCCTGCTATCACGGTCCTAAACAATTAAAAGCAAAAGCCGAACACGCAAATCGTTTGGCCAATACACTTTTGGCTGGCTGCAAAGAACTCGGTATTGAAACAAACTCTACTGTTTTTGATACCGTCACTCTAAGCCAAATCGACGCCGATGCCATCGTCGAGTCGGCGTTGGCTTCAGGCTACAACCTTAACAAACGAGATGATTCTACGGTAAGTGTTGCGCTAGATGAGACGTTTGAATTAGAGGACGTCAAACTGCTACTTAATTGTCTAGATACAAATGGTAAGGGCGCTTCGAATGCGACTATCGAATTAGCAGATACGCTCTCATCGGACTACTTGCGTAGCGATGCTTACATGCGCCAGGCCGTATTTCACGACTACCATAGTGAAACCGAAATGATGCGCTATTTGCGTAAGCTAGCCGATAAGGATATTGCCTTGGACCGCTCAATGATCGCACTCGGTTCATGCACTATGAAACTCAACGCCGCGAGTGAGATGACGCCAGTAACTTGGCCTGAGTTCGCGAACATTCACCCATTTGCACCGCAAGACCAGAGCCTTGGCTATCAAGAGATGATTCGCCAACTCGAAGAGATGCTGTGTGCTTGCACGGGCTACGACGCGATGTCTTTGCAACCGAATGCTGGCTCACAAGGTGAGTACGCAGGCTTGCTAGCCATTAAGGCTTATCACGAATCTCGTGGCGATACTCAACGTGATATCTGCTTGATACCGAGTTCAGCTCATGGCACCAACCCTGCCAGCGCACAAATGGCCAACATGAAGGTGGTGGTCGTTAAGTGTGATGATAGAGGCAATGTAGACTTAATAGACCTACAAGAAAAGATCGCTCAACACCAAAACGCCATTGCCGCGATTATGATCACCTACCCGTCGACTCACGGTGTGTTCGAAGAAGAAGTCACTCAAGTTTGTCAACTGGTGCACGATGCTGGTGGTCAGGTGTATATCGATGGCGCTAACTTAAACGCCTTGGTAGGCGTTGCACAACCAGGTAAGTTTGGAGGCGATGTTTCACACCTAAATCTACACAAAACATTTTGCATCCCTCACGGTGGCGGCGGACCCGGCGTTGGCCCAATCGGAGTGGGCAAACACCTTGCTCCGTTCATGCCTAAAGATGGATATAACCAAGATCGCATTGGCGCAACCATTAGCGCAGCGCCGTTTGGCAGTGCCAGTATCCTCCCGATTTCATGGATGTATATTCGAATGATGGGTGCCAGCGGTTTACGAAAAGCTACCCAGTGCGCAATTTTAAGCGCGAACTATATTGCCAAAGAATTGAAAGGAAACTATCCAATTCTATTCACAGGAAATAATGAGCTTGTCGCGCATGAGTGCATTATCGACACTCGCCCAATGAAGGAACATGGAGTTTCTGTAGACGACATTGCCAAGCGTTTAATCGACTATGGCTTTCACGCGCCGACCATGAGTTTTCCGGTTGCTGGAACCTTAATGATAGAGCCCACTGAAAGCGAATCTTTAGCCGAACTCGACCGGTTCTGTCGCGCAATGCAGGGTATCTTTAACGAATACCAACAGGTTAAGAATGGCGACATGCCCATCGACAATTCGATGCTCAGCAACGCTCCTCACACAATGTCATTTGTCTTAGACGACGAGTTATCAATTCCTTATAGCCGTCGTGTGGCGTATCAGCCAGACACGCAGGCCGATGGCAATTCTAAATACTGGCCACCGGTTGGTCGTATTGATAATGTATTTGGCGATAAAAACCTTATTTGTAGCTGCCCATCAATGAGCGCATACGAAGAGGGCTAAAACGGTGATAGCCACTGACTTAAGATTTTAGGTCAGTGGTTTAAAACCAAGATCGTTTTGCGCTATCAAGCTCGGCCTTACATTGATTTAGTTGTGCCGCGTAACTCTTAGATCGCGCATCAACCCGCTTGGCGACATTTATGAGCCATTGTTTTGACTTATAACTGCCGCGAGAGTAGCCACCTTGGCCTTCATGGTAATTGAGGTATTGAGCGTAGGCGTCCCACTTCGATACTTGGTTTCGCTTTTGAGTCACACTCATATACCAAAGCACAAAGTCGAAGGCATCAGAAAAATCATCTCTATCGGCTGAACGCCGGCCGCTTGCTGTTTTGTATTCTCCCCATGTTCCCGTCAGAGCTTGGGCATAACCATACGCATTGCTCGCTCTCTTTCCCGGAATAACTCCTAAGAAATAGTTTCTTGGCGGCCGCGCTTTACGCTTGAACGACGATTCTTGATAGATAATAGCCATAGGCACATGCAGATTACCTCCCCATTTTTCAACACTTTTCTTAGCACTTTTATACCAATGAGGCTTCTGCATAAATATTGTGCAGACATTACCCTTATCGTCCGCCACTAATTTCGTCAAAGAACAAGAGGAAAGTACTATTAAAACGAAGAATCCAATAAGAATAGCAACAGCTCTCTTAACACGCGCTTTTAAACTTAGTTTTGAAAACATTCTTTCACCTGCTTTAGATGCCGGCGACTTACAGTAAAAATTTCATTACAACCTTCAAGCATCACCGATATCGAGCCATCATCATTTTTAAAAATAGCTTCCATACGATCAATATTCGCCAATGTACTCCGATGTAAACGTATAAAACTATCGGCATACTCTGATTCAATATACTTCAATGTAGTATCAACTATCACCTGTTTTCCAGAGGCCAGTCCTGCAAAAACACTTTTCTCAACGGTCGAAAAGTAAACAATTTCACCAGAATCTATGTTTTTGGTAATTCCATCTACATTTATAGTCACAGACCGATGAGTTGAACCTTGTGAGATAAGCTCCTGACGCTGCAACCTAGATACCGACAATGTCTTTGTAACGGCTCGATCAATATCAGATTTTTGTACCGGTTTTACTAAATAATCAGATGCATGGGTTTTAAATGCCTCTATGGCGAACTGCTCATAGGCAGTACAAAAAACGATACTTGGTGCCTCGTCGCCCATTTCCCCGATATCATTCGCTGCATCTATGCCATTCTTAATGGGCATATTTATATCTAGAAAGATAATGTCTGGCTTATGCTCTCGAGCAATTTCGACAGCCTCAAGACCATTACGCCCTTGAGCAATAACCGAAACATTCAGCTCATTTAACATTCTCGAAAGCCTTGCCCTAGCAAGCCGTTCGTCATCAATTATCGCCGCAGTCAACTTCATATTATCAATTGAGAACTGTCATTAAGCCGCTGGATTTACAACTTTGGGCACTCTAACCAAAATACTATACTTTTCCTCTGAATCTCGTATTTTAAAAGCGTATGCATCATCAAACAATACGCTTAGACGCTCTCTGATGTTGTCAAGCGCAATACCATGACCGGATCTAGTCTCTATAACTCTTGAATCCTTACTATTTTCAACAAAAATCGATACATCTTGCTTAGTTTCGCGAATATCAATCAAAATATCGATACATCCATCTAAGGACCTACCATATTTAATCGCATTTTCGATAATTGGTTGTAGCACAAGCTTAGGAATCAGCCATTTATATGAATTCTCGATGACTATATTCCATCTAACCTGAAGGTCGGAGTCGAACCTCCATTGCTCTAACTCTAAGTATCGATTGCATAGACTAATTTCATTCTTAAGGGAATGTTGGTTATTTGAGTTCTCTAGGCTTGAGCGAAAAAGAATCGACAGCGAATGAATTGCCCTTTCAGCTTCCTCCGGCTCGCTTTGGACTAGTTCCGAAATAGTATTCAGACTATTAAATAAAAAGTGCGGTTGAATTTTAGATTGAAGAGCAATCAATCGAGATTCTGCTTCAGCCTTGCTTCGACTATCGAGAATAGTTAAAAGATGAAAAATACGGGTAACGACCAAAAAGACTAAAAATGAGGCCAAGGCCACACGCACAAAACGCGATAGATCTAGCGAGTTCGGCTTTGTTGGGTCAAGCGTTTGAGCCAATAACTCTACAAGTAGGCAAGATGCAACAACTAATAGCGCGGTACATAAAACACCATTCAGATATTCTAGTGTAGCCACCGAGTCCCGAACAAGACACAAAACAGAGCAACTAAGCAGCAGCATTGTTTGACTGTACAAAGAATACAACGCATAAGATTGAAGACTAGTTTCAGTAACAACTAATAACCAGACACAAGTAACTATCGACTGGCCAATTAGTAGTGTTATTAGCAGATTTGAATTTCTACAAAGTAGAGGTATCGAGAGATTACGCTGTTCTATCACCGTAGTTCAATTACCCAAGGCGACACGGCTCATAACTATTTTCGCCATTTGCCGCCCTGCTCCCCTCTAGAGTTCAAGGTTAATGGCGCTTCAGCATTTAGAGCCTGTATTGACCCCGGTTTCGGCGTAGCCGTAACAAGAACACAATCATTCAAGGATATTGCTCCACAAGCACCAGCTGTGAGTTCATAAAGCCCTTCTTCACTATCAAGTTTTCCGCCCGCTAGAGTGTAACCAAGGTCACTTAAATCGTCCGTATATTTTCGTTTACGCAATTGATAGCGCTCTTGCTCAAACATAACTTGAGTCAACATGTCTTTCGCGTCTGCTCTATTTGATTTAATAATGTATTGATTATACGAAGGTATCGCAATGGCGGCTAAGGTGCCTACGATAGCAACAACAATCATTATTTCAATTAAGGTAAAACCTTTGGCTATATCTAACTTTTTCATACGTTCACCTTAAAGTTTCTAAGTTGGCATTATTGTCTAGCACGAGTACTCTCCCACCACATTTTTCGATTAGCTTTACCAACACCAGGTACCTCAATTCCTAAATCTTCACCGGCAAATGGCTCTGTGCCAATAATCACGATTGGCTTGAGGCCCTCTACTGTTGAGCCATCAACTCCAGTAATCTGACCTGCAATAAACAAAATAACAGGTGATGCCGTAATGCCCGGCCTGCTTAAGGTTTCAACAATTGTTTGCCCGGTCCCTAAATCAATCGAATAAACTCGTGATGTACCTAAACCCGCTTCACACTTATCGGCTAGATTGCTCGCGTTTGAGTCCGCAGGAATATAAGAAACACTTAGCAATCTTCCATTATTAATCACTCCTGGGCTTATGATTTTTTCCCCAGAATCTGGAAGATTTATGAACGATCCAGGAAAGGAATCTCTAATTGAGCCAGAAAGCTCGAGTTGATTATTTGTCGTTCCAGTATTTCGGAAATTAAGTGACGTTAAAGAACCGGAATCAACTTTAGTATATAGCGGTCTCGATAACTCTACACCATCACCGTTACTATCAATAGGGTTACTCAAATCTGGAGCTGGTTCATCAACGGCATCATCATATATGAAATAAATACGGTTCCCAAAAGCTTCCGGATCTAGCGGGTGCGCTCTATAGCCCGACGCAGTGGTTAAGAGATAACTAACGCCCCGCACATCTAAACCAACATCATTACTCGTATTACGAACGACGATAGTTGCGTCAATAGAGTTATAAAAGCGTCTATTAGTACCTGGCTCAGACAAATCAGCTATAACCCCCCCAGAGACACTGCTATAAACATCTCCGTTAGACTCCTTACTGTCTGAGTTGTCTCGTGATGAAATATCATCGGTATCAGCACTGTTTGTTCTAAAGTCAATTCGAAATATTTGCCCAGCTATATCTGTCGCGAAAATCGTATCAGCAGCGCCATCGCCGTCAGTATCAACCACCGTAGGTTTTGACACAATGCTATGATCCATTTCAGGAATTACCAAATCACGATCTGGGTCGAGAACATTGTTCCTGTCATTGCTTACCATCCACAAAACAGCGCCGGTTTGAGAGTCAATGACATAAATAGCATTACCCAAGACGTTTTCAGCTGCGCTGGCGATGGTATTTGTTGGGTCATCGTAAAATTCATCATAACCGCCGGAGACAAACAGCACCGACCGAGGCGACGCACTGTTTTCCTCAGAGCACTTTTGAGGATTATTTTCAGTGCAATAGTTGATTGTGCTTACAACAGGTTCCGCCCAAGTCTGACCCAATCTTGCAAAAGAGGGGTCGTTTGCAGCGATGGTCCACATCGGACTGAATGGTGTCACACCCGTTTTCAGGGCATCACTTACATCGACAGCAAAGAGTTTGCTGCCGCCCCGCCTTTGACCAAAAAACAATTGAGCCACAACAACATCTTGGGTGTCGGGGTCACGAACAACATTGAATGCAATCTCAGAATCTAAACCATAGAGCTTTTCGGCACTTGAACGGTTGTAGTAGGTCCCGAGGTTAGAAAACAGCTCTTCGTCAGGAATATACGACCAAAGCTCTTTACCGGTATCACCAAGAATTGCATGAAGCATGCCTTGGTTCGTTGTATAGAAAACCACATCATCAGGCTGTGTCTCTGTCCCACCAAAACTCAATACATAAGGTGTTCCATGAAGACTATCCCCCACATATTGGTTAGATGGGATTGTTAGAGTTGAATCACGCTCTCTGTCAATATCGAGCCCAAGCGACCATGCAGCTATTTTAGCCTGATTTTCAAGGACTGTTTCACCAATTATCGGGGCCGCACCTAAGTCTACGCCTATAGGTGTTCCTAGACCGAAAGGAATATTAACAGGGCCAATAAAGTTCCCTGTAGAATTGACGCTAACGTTAATTTCTGAATTGACTGTTTCCCTCAAAAATTGTTGTACAGCCTCAGCCGGAGTAGACGAAGACAAAGGCCGAACAGATCCGTTTATATTCCCGAAAAGTTTGCGAGGGTAAGCGATTTCGCCGCCAGATCCACCATCGGCTACTACGCCCCCGTCAGGATCCTCTGACCAGAAACTCTTGGCGCTGTCGACAAAGAAGCCGTCTCCACCAATTGCCGATTGCTCAGGTGTAGAAGCATCGACAATTTCGGCATCGGAGTTCACTCGGTACTTTTTAACATTGCCTTCCCACCTTGTATGAGTCTCAGGCTTAAACAATGCATAATAAATATCCTCACGATTTTGCAAACGGTTAAACGCGTTTACAGTTACGGCCGGCGCAGAGAAAAGATCTGCTTCTACCGAGTCGATATTGCTCAATATCGATCTGAACGCGATCTCTAGGCCAGATGTATCCGATGCTTCAAAATACCCATTGTTAGGACCAGGATTATCGGGAGCTCCAGCAGCTGCAATATTGCGCAATAAATCAGAAGATAGGTTAAAACCAATTGTATAGGTTGTAACATCACGATTTACTATCGAGCTCGGTGCGATGTCGTTGTTATTTAAATAACGCGACATCGCAATTGCACAATTTGGGCTGGACGCATTGTTATCACTATCGCAGCTAAAATCCCGTGTAAGAGTTCTAATCGCACTATCGGCGTCCTCATCTACACTTGGCGCACCATCAGAAAGAAGAACAATGCTAGTGGGCTGACATTGAGTCGTAATTGGGCTCGCGTACCTGGAGGTACTGCCTGCCGCGAACGCACGGCTGTCGGTACTATAGGGCGTTCGTGGCAATGTACTTGTATCATTCCCATCTATGTTAAAAGTCGCATGCTGATTGCTTCCGGCACTTGGAGTACGAAAGCCAAACGCAATGTTTCCGCCAGATAAATATCTATAAGCTTCAAACATCGACTCAGCGATTGGAGTTGCTTGACCAAATTCGATACGATTTATCTCCGAAATGAGGTTATTTCGATTCGCATCAACACCAAGGTCGGTTATTGCCGAAGTCAAGGTTGAGCCACTGGTCGCGTTGCTCAAATTGAGGTTAAACCTCATAAGCCCTGCATTAATTCCTTTTTCGTCTTTAAGCACATTGCTGAGTGCAAGCTTCATCGTATCTAGACGTGTGACGCATTGATAAACGTCGAAACGATCTGGGTTAGTGCTGTCCGCTAATCGGAACATTGTGTTTTTAAAGGGGCTGAAACCAGTAAACGGGTTTCTATCTTCCGGAGCACCGCCACAAGACGCCTCTAATGACGTTTCTATTGGCAAAGCGAGTAAGTCTTCGGGACTAATACCGGTGATATCAGAGCTCGGGCCGGCACTCGAGCCTCCTCCTGACAAACAACTCGGAGGAGCCGATGTATTGCCCTCTCTAAGCTGCACAAAGTGATGATAATTAGCAGCAACCATATCAATAGCCCCGCCCCCGCGAGTGTAGGGATTTTGACCAAAGCTCGCATTAGAGAAGTAGTGTTCTCCCACATTAGGATTAAATCTTTCTCTAAACGAATTTCTTGGGTTTGTATCTCCCGTGTTTAATCTCGTGTGCCCATGTGCACCCCTGTCCCGCTGGCATTCCACCGCCGATGCATCATCATTATCCATACGGCTAATATTAGCGTCCCAGCTATAACGATTGTTGTTATTAGGATTGCGTCCAAACTGTATGATTTCATCTTCTACAAAAGGCGTTGTGTCGGTTGCCGTATCTACATTATCAAGAAAGTACTGACACTGATTCTGGGCTGGTGAGATAACTTTTCCAGAAAAATTTGACTGAGATAAATTAAAATACACATAGATATTCTGATCCCCAGTATTCTGACCAAACGTATAGTCAAAACTAGGATCATAGGCAGTCAAATCGACGGAACAGCTATCATCAACATCGCCATCACCGTCATCGTCATCGTCTGAAGTATCAACAAAGCCACGATATATCGGTTCAGTCGAGCCCATACTCGTAGAGTTATCGAGGATAAATAATACGTTTGGTTTGAAGTCGGGGTCTGTAGGCGCACTGCCTGTGGCCCCAGCAATAACACCTGTATAAATTTCGATGTCTTCGGCATTTACATTGCCCGAACTAAACGTCAGTACAAATGCGCACCCAAACGCCGAGATAGTGTTGCTACGTTTTGTGTACGCAGCTTTAGCAGCGCGTAGGAATCTCTTTTTCATAATTCTCATGATTTTTACCACTAAATTTATATATATAGCTAGAGGATAGTGATTAACTATTCAGCGAGTGTACGATATTCGAAGATCTGAGATTGATCAGACTTAATTTCTGTTCGAGCCATCTTAGTGCTGGCATCAATTTGCAGCTCATTACACCGAATTTTTTCTATGCCTGCGCCAAGTTGCTCACCTATAACTCTACATTGCCCGCGATAACTCTGAGTCACCGCTTTCTCGATATCGGGGTCAGTAATCGAAGTCAAATCGTTAAAAACTGGGGCTCCCGGGAGGTTTTTGGCGGCGTCTGTATAGATTTTAGTGCCGGCATCCCCATCAATTAAATAGTTAATGTGAGGCGGGATACCTTTAGAGATATTTTGAGCATTAATACCGCTAAGCTGTGCATCAATTTCGGAATAGCTGGCATTAAACATTTCGAATCTGAACTGTGAATTCCTTACCATCAAAGCCTGGCTTTGATTGGCATTGGTAGATGCCAGTGCCAATATCGTAAGCGCAAGCATAACAACAACGGTGATCAATAACGCAGCTCCTCTTTGTCGATTTGATGCATTAACTTTAATCTCTTTTTGAACAATTGTTTTCATCTCAATACTCGTATTTACAAGATAGTTTCAAGAACTACAATGAGTTAGGAAGAACGATTGTAGTCGTGTAGATTTGTCGGTAGATAGCGTCATCAAATTCAACTGATGGCCCGTCTAGCAGTTGATATGTCCGCTTCTTCTTCTCTTCGGTTCTTGCTTCAGCATTGCTTCGAGTACCCGCTCCAACTAACAGTGCTATTCTGATTGCTCGAACTCGTTGAGAAATAAGCGTTGGCGATATTGGACCGTCTTCGGAAACTGCAACCTCTTGATTTTTTGAATCAGCCATAAGATTTGTGTAAGACTGATAGCGGTCTATAACAGTGTCGGTATCTAGCACTCCGAAACTATCCAGCCCCGGCACGTCAACACCATACTGAACTTGCATAACATCAACACCATCTATTAAAGGCTGTGCGCTACCCTCTATTTTGTCATCCGTAAAATTGTATGTTTGACAATAAAGCGAGCGAATGCCATCGCCATCTAAATCGGCAGTCCAAAACAAATTAACTAATATTTTCCTCGTTGTGAATCTCAATGATTGACCATTGCAACCAACGATGTCGACGTTTGCATTCGCGACAAAATCAACTCCAAACCTGTCAGAACCAGACGATAGCTCGTCCACTGTGCAAGGCTTATCCTTTCCATCAACGATACTCGCCTCTGAGTTAGCCTCACATTTGCTTCCATTGTAAATACCAGCGAGACGGGTTTTAAACTCATTCTCTGTATCGAGCCCAGCAAGGCGAACATTTTGAGCAAGCAATTCTAGAGCGAAACGTGCGTTTTCCTGAGAGATAGAATCCGTCGATTGAGTGCGAAATGTTCTTGCGGAAGAAACCATATAAGTAAGCGCAACGCCTGCTATAAATAGGGTTAACACAAGGCCAACGAGGAGCTCCACAAGAGTAAAGCCCGACTGACGATGCCCCGAATCTAAATTAGATATGCCTGTATATTGCTTTTGAACCATTTATATAAACCTCAGACAGTAAACCGATACATTCGCATCAACGTCTACTTCATCGCCACACAAATCTGTTTTCAATTTTTTTGGTGTGCCAGAGCCATCTTTCAATGCATCATTTTGGTCCGCAGAACGATTTTGCCATTCGAGATATAAGCGCATTTGACCGCCTCCATCGCGCAAGAGCGCGACATCTAAAGCCTTCAATTTATTCAGGCCCGGATCGTCTGGGATTTCTCCAGCCAAGGTCGCCCCCGAAACCGGATCACAAAACGTACTCCAAACATCAAAAGCAACCATATCTTCGATATCGCAAGCCGCCGCATCAGTGGTAGACAAATCATCACACCGAGTTACGGCAGCAGCCGGACAACTGAAGCCACCAGAAGTGGCACTCAGGCCAATCGGAGTGACTTCGTCGCTCCCAATATCGTCTATGTAGAGTTGCATAAGCCCCTGAGGGTAATCATTCGTTCCGTCTGGCCCGGTAATTGAACTCGTCGCCTTCATGCGCTCTACGAGTTCTTGGGCTTTCCATATAGCGACGGATCTTTGCTTTACATCATCACTTCGCACCAAGGCACTGACTTGTAAAGCAGCAATCCCTAGCGCGCCAATTGAAAATACAAACAATGCAACCATGGCCTCAACCAAGGTCGCTCCTCGTTGATCGCGTGAAAACGACATTGAACCAACAATATTCTTTTTAGTCACAACTAAGCCCCCTTGTATTACCCTCTACCACTGTTGAACGTCCGGAATTTAAAACTGAGACTGTAACAGCGCGGCTGTCATCTCCTTGCCTACGACACACAAGAAAGCCCGGAGTAATGTTAGCGCGGCCCTGGGCCCCAAAAACGACGCAGGGTTCATCCGCCGCAGCGACACTATCATCAATAAAAAAATTAGTAGATTGGTATTCGAACAAACGCCCTACATTGTCAGCCACGGAGGTGTCTATCATGACCATTTGCCCGGGCTGTAAATTGACATTAGGTCCGCCAAAAGTGTCTGCGCTAGCGGTATTGTTCCAACAAACCTCAACGGCGCCAGCCTTCGAGAGTGCGGTGGAGCGCGCGGAGCTCATTACTTCACTGATTGCCGCAGCCTGCGATCGCATTTCGCGATTTTGCAACAGCTCTAGAAAATTGGGCGCGGCGAATGCAGTAATGAGCCCCATAATTGCAATCGCAACTATTAGCTCCAACAAGGTAAAACCTTTTTTGTTCGATACGATCAACACTAATAACTCTCTAGTAGGACTACTAACTGTGAAGTTGGAGTATTAAATACCGGCCATCAAAGTTGAAGGCGAATTTCGACGAGCGGTATAAATCAGGAGATAAACGGCACTAGTTTACGTTTTTTAACGATCTAACCTACTTTTAACTCGATCGGGAGGGAAAATGAAATGCTCTCTATTGGGCCATTGGCTTCGTTTACTACCGTGCCACCCCAATGCTTAATCTGGTCTATGACCTGCTTAACTAAGATTTCTGGCGCTGATGCTCCAGCAGTCACACCCACAATGTCAACGCCGTCAAACCATTCGTGTTTTATTTGCTCTGGCTTATCAACCAAGTGGCTTGGCACGCCTAGGGTTTCTGATAGTTCACGCAATCGGTTTGAATTCGAACTATTGGTAGATCCAACAACAATCACCACGTCTGCGTCTCGAGACAAGGAGCGTACTGCATCTTGACGGTTCTGGGTCGCATAGCAGATATCGTCTTTACGCGGCCCCTTAATACTGGGAAATCGCTCTTTTAAGGCGTCTATAACTATTTTCGTATCATCGACAGAAAGCGTAGTTTGAGTCACATAGGCTAAATTATTCTCATTTTGAACAACTAAGTCAGCAACATCCGACGGCTCTTCAATAAGGTGCATTCCCGAATCAGCCTGCCCCATGGTGCCTTCGACTTCAGGGTGTCCTTGATGACCAATTAGAACAACTTCAATACCTTTATCGCGATAACGCTTTACTTCCATATGCACTTTCGTTACTAACGGACAAGTAGCATCGAATACCTTTAAGTCTCTACCTGCAGCTTCATCTTGAACCGCTTGTGAGACGCCGTGTGCGCTAAATATAACCGTAGCACCATCTGGCACTTCATGAAGCTCTTCTACGAACACAGCGCCTTTATTCTTAAGGTCATCGACCACGAAACGATTGTGTACCACTTCATGACGTACGTAAATTGGTGCTCCGAATAGCTCAATCGCTCGTTCAACAATATCAATGGCGCGGTCTACGCCAGCACAGAAACCACGAGGGTTAGCGAGTAGAATTTTCATGGTCTGGTACCTATTACTTAACGTTGCTTTGTATTCAAAAAAGGTTTGCCAAAAGCTTCAGCAAATAACAATGCAGCGCCAATAAAGATTGAGATATCTGCGATATTAAAGTGTGGAAAATGATAATCCTGGTAAAACCAGTGAATAAAGTCGACCACATACTGATAAATCACGCGATCGATCGCATTTCCGATCGCACCTGCGATCACTAACGAGTATGCCACCGCTAGGTGACGTTCAAATGACTGAAGTTTCGCTATCGCAATAAGTAGGGCAACGCTAATGATCGATGCTAGGCTTACGAAAAAGACATGCTGCCAACCGCCGCTCGAGCCTAGAAAACCAAATGCTGCTCCGGTGTTATGCACCAACGATAGATCAAAAATCGGCAGAATCGGTATCAAGCCGCCCCACCCCAGAATATGCTCCGCCCAATACTTAGTCGCTTGGTCGAGAATAATCACAACCAAGGTCAACCATAGCCACTTTAAATGTTTCATAACTTAGTCAAAGCTCAAAGCTGGCCTTACGCGAAATGGCGAGGCTCGCCATCGCCATCAATATTACTAACACAACGCACACAGAGTTCAGGGTGTTCGGCAACATCGCCAACGTCTGGTCGGCGATGCCAACAACGTACACATTTAGTAGCGTTCAAGGCGCTCACCGAGACTTTTAAACTGTCTAGTTCAGTGTCTGCCGCGCTTTCGGGTGCTTCTTCAAAGCCATGCAATCCTGCCTCAGAGGTAATCAAGACAAATCGAAGTTCATCGCCCAGCTTTGCTAAAGCCGCGTGCGTATCACCACTGGCATATAAATTGACCTCGGCATCTAAAGCTGAACCGATGTCGCCGGCTGACCGTAGAGCTTCAATTTGCTTAGCCACTTCATTGCGAATTTCGATGATAGCGTCCCACTCCGCGTCGGCTTCTGGGTCAGCAGGAGCACCTTCAAAACCCTTATAGTGAGTTGCGAATAAAACGCTCTCTTCTCGCTCGCCAGCCATATGCCCCCATATTTCTTCTGCAGTAAAGCTCAAGATTGGAGAAATAGAACGAACCAGGCTTTCTAAAATATGCTGCATTGCGGTTTGCGCCGACAAACGCGCTTGCGATGAGGCGTTTAGGGTATACAAACGATCTTTAATGATATCGAGGTAGAACCCTCCCATATCGACAACGCAGAATTGGTGCAAACGTTGATAAATTTGATGGAACTGATAGCTCTCATAAGCGTCTTCGATCTGTTTTTGCATTTTTGCACTTAACCGAACTGCCCACTGATCAAGGCTCAGCATGTCTTCATAGGCAAGCGCTTGCGAGGGCTCAAACCCATTTAAATTACCAAGCAAATAACGCGCGGTATTACGAATACGACGATATGACTCACTCGTACGCTGTAGAATTTCATTCGACAAACTCATCTCTGACTTGTAGTCAGTTGCCGCTACCCAAAGGCGTAATACATCGGCGCCGAGTGAATTGAATACCTCTTGAGGCGCGATGACATTGCCTAGAGACTTTGACATCTTGCGGCCGTCTTTATCGACCACGAAGCCGTGAGTTAATACCGACTTATATGGAGGCCTCCCTTCATTCATCGCTACGCTCGAGATCAAACTAGACTGAAACCAGCCTCGATGTTGGTCTGAACCTTCGAGGTACAAGTCTGACGGGAAGTTTAACTCTTCGCGCGCGTTAACCACACTATTGTGCGTCACGCCAGAATCAAACCATACATCTAAGGTGTCTAGTACCTTGTCATAGTTATCTACGTCGTCGCCCAACAACTCTGAATCATCTAGGTCGTACCAGGCTTGCAAACCTTCTTGCTCAATTCGTAGAGCCACTTGCTCCATCAGCTCTGGCGTATTCGGATGCATTTCGCCAGTTTGCTTATCAAGGTAAATAGCAATTGGCACGCCCCAATTACGCTGGCGAGAGACGCACCAGTCAGGTCGACCTTCTACCATCATTTGTATACGTTTTTTACCCCAGCTTGGTTCCCAATTGACTTCATCAATCGCTTTAAGCGACTGATAACGCAAACCTTTATCACCCTTCAGGTGCTCCATGCCGATAAACCATTGCGCTGTGGCACGGTAGATCATCGGTGTTTTATGTCGCCAACAATGTGGATAGCTATGTTCGTACTCAACATGCTTAAGCAAGGCGCCGCGCTCTTCGAGCACTTCGACCACATGCGGATTCGCTTTAAATACAAACTCGCCTGCGAATAGCTCGGTTGACTCAAGATACGTACCGTTCGAGCCCACAGGATTGTTAACTGGAATATTATATTTTTTACCTACTGCGAAATCTTCCCCGCCATGGGCAGGCGCAGTGTGAACGGCACCAGTACCAGCATCTGTGGTGACGTGATCACCTAAAATGACAGGAACTTGCTTGTCATAAAACGGGTGATTAAGACTCAATAACTCAAGCGCTTGACCTGAAAACGTCGCCAAGACCTCATGGGTGTCGCCTAGCTCATAACGTGCAAGCGCTTGGTCCACTAGATCTTCCACTAAAATAAGCTGTTGATCACCGGCTTGGACTAGAACGTAGTTAAGCTCTGGGTGCAAAGAAACCGCTTCATTAGCAGGCAATGTCCACGGCGTTGTGGTCCAAATAACCACGCTTGGATTCGTCAACTTGCTGGCATCAATAGATGTGCGCTCAGCGAAATCAGCATGGTCAACCACGCTAAATTTAACATCAATCGCAGGCGATACTTTATCTTGATATTCCACTTCCGCTTCTGCCAAAGCAGACGCACACGCCGGACACCAATAAACCGGCATCAAGCCATGATACAAATGCCCCGACTCAACTATTTTTGACAAGCTACGTACGGTGTCGGCTTCGGTTTTAAAGTCCATGGTCAGATAAGGGTTTTCCCAGTCACCTTGAACACCCAAACGAATAAAGTCTTTCTTCTGCCCTTCTACTTGACGGCCAGCGTACTCTCGACACTTTTGACGGAAGGTTTTTTTATCAATCTTCTGCCCAGCTTTGCCGTGCTTCTTCTCAACCTGAATTTCAATCGGTAGACCATGACAATCCCAACCGGGTATATAAGGCGCACGAAAGCCTTGTAAGTTCTTAGACTTAACAATGATGTCTTTGAGAATTTTTTGCATTGCATGGCCAGTATGAATATTGCCATTCGCATATGGAGGACCGTCATGCAGCACAAACACAGGCGCGTCGCTGCGTTGTTTTTGCAATGCGTTGTAGGCATCTAAGCTAGCCCACTTCTTTAATATTTGCGGCTCACGATTCGGCAAACCCGCCTTCATTGGAAATGCGGTTTGAGGCAGATTAATAGTGTCTTTATATTGACTGCCGGGCTTTTCTTTACTCATTATATAAAACGTCGTTTCAGGCGGTTCGATTGCAGACTACGCAAAACAGTTCACGCAGGCATAGTAGCCGGTTATTTTATGTTAGATAGTCGCTTCGACCAATCAGAAGTGCATCCAAAATGCTGATTTTTGTGAGATTTTTCTAAATATCAGACAAAATCGCCTTAGCGAGGGTCGCATCTTCTTGAATTTGTCCCTTTAATGCCTCAAAAGAATCAAATTTGATCTCGTCTCGAATCTTCTCAAGCAAGCAAACTTCGATGTTTTGCCCATATATATCTTGGCTAAAATCGAATATATGAACCTCTAAACGGTTCTCTTTTCCGTCAACCGTCGGGCGGTTCCCGATATTGGCGACCCCGACTAAACTTCTATTGTTTTCAAGCTTAAGCGAAACCGCAAATACACCAGAGACAGGCATTAGCATCTCAGGCAATACCAGATTGGCGGTGGGGTAATTAATTGTTCTCCCAAGTTGCTGACCTTTAGACACTTCACCAGAAATACAGTACGGTCTGCCGAGCAATTTTTCTGCAAGTGCGAAGTCACCAACCGACAAGGCATCTCTGATACGTCCACTGCTAACACGCAAATTTTCAAGTTCGAAGGTGTCATGCGCTGTTACGTCAAAGCCATTTTCGGCGCCAACCGAACTAAGAAGCGCAAAATCACCAGCTCGACCCTTACCAAAACGGAAGTCATCACCAACGCATAAATGCTGAATATTCAAGCCGTCGATCAATACGTCTTGAATGAAATCACTTGGCGCGTAATTCGCGAAGCTGGCGTTAAAATCAATACATAAAACCTGATCAACGCCTTGCTTGAGCAACAATTGAGCTCTTTCTTCAACGGTCGTTAAGCGCGGCACTGAATTTGGCGCAAAAAATTCCTTAGCAAGCGGCTCGAAGGTAATCACTGTCGAGGGAACAGCCAAGCGCTTGCTGTGTTCGAGCAAGGTAGAGATCACGTGCTGATGACCTAAATGGACGCCATCGTAATTCCCGATTGAAGCAACGCTTGGAGTTTGCGCCTTGTTCAAACTGTTTAAGCCACGAATTAGTGTCATGAATCGAATTTACCGCGCCCAATCTGGGTCTATTTCGTCAATGTAGTCTTTCAATTTTACACGCTCTGAGAAGCGCGCACCATCGCCACGAAAATAGTTGAGTGACAACTCGGGATAGCGCCAGCACAAACTGCCTCCACCGACATCAAATTCAACAGTCCAAAGCCCAGACACTCGCGCACCCAATAACTCAATTTTATCCCGCCATTGCGACACTACCACCTCAAAATCTCGCTCGAACACGCAGCGACGCGGATCATTCGCCAACATCGTGTCTAGTCGACTTTGAATGGGCTCTAGCGCGGCACGCTGAGCCTTAGTAACCGAGCGGACCAGCAGCAACAGGGCTTTTGCTTCTTTGATATTAAAAAGCTTATCTTTTAGGCCAATTTCAGCGTAAACCATCAACTAAGCGTCCACCGACGGGCGAAGTAAGAGTTGTTGAGGGCGAATCCCTAGCACAAAGAGACATGCGAAATAGCTTATACCGCCGACAGCAACCAGCATGCAAAGTCGTAATACACGAGACAACAAGGACCAATCATGCCAAATATTGGGCGCTTCATTTAGATAAATCAGAGCTGCGCACATCACTCCCACTGAGATTGCTACTCGCAGAAGGAACCAAAGCCAGCCTGATTGTGGAATGTAAATACCCCGCACTAGCAGCATTGCAAACAACAAAGACGCATTGACCCAAGCCGCAATGGACACAGCGAGGGCCAGCCCCGTATGCTGTAATGGGCCGACCAACAGAACGCTGAGGATAATATTCACCAGCACGGCAACTATAGCGATTCGCATTGGAGTTTTGGTATCTTGTTGAGCAAAAAAGCCCGGCGCGAGCACTTTAACGAAAATAAAACCACAGACACCGACCGCAAACGCTTCGAGAGACAGGGTGGCCATTTCGACATCGTGGGGCGTGAAGGCATTGCGTTGGAATATAGTCGACAGGAGCGGCGTCGCTAACAGATACAGAGCAAACGTCGCGGGTAAGGCTATAAGCACCACCCAACGCAAAGCCCAATCCATCATTTGTGAAAAGCTTTGAGCCGTACCTGACACATTCTCCTTCGATAAGCTTGGTAATACTACTGACGCCAAGGCAATACCAAAAACCCCGACCGGAAATTCCATCAAGCGGTCTGAATAATACAGCCAGCTAACACTGCCTGTTATTAAGCCAGACAAGAACACTGTATTAACAAAAGTGTTAATCTGCGCCACCGATACACTGAATATCGCAGGCACCATTAAGCTGAACACTTTTTTAACGCCAGGGCTAACAAAATTAAGGCTTGGCTTCGGCAAATACCCTTCTTTATAAAGACTCGGCAATTGAAACAATAGTTGCACCACACCTGCGATTAACACCCCGATCGCAAGCGCACGAGCTGCGCTGTCAATCACTGGCACCAATAGCCACATCGCAAGAATTAGACAAATATTGAGCAATACAGGCGTTACCGCTGGTACGGCAAAGCGGTTCATGGTGTTTAGAATGCCGCCCGACATCGCAACCAAGGAAATGCAAAATAAATAGGGAAACATAAACCGTAACGCGTCCACCGTATAAGCCATCTGCACGGGGTCACTTTTATAGCCAGGTGCATAAAGCGAAACGATTAAAGGTGCATAAATCATGCCCAAGAGGGTCAAGGCAAAGGTAATTAGCGCAAGAATACCAGCAGTGGCATTCACAAACTCCTTGGCTTCTTGCGTGTTACGTTCGGATAGCTCAGAGAAAACCGGCACAAATGCCGAGGCAAAGGCCCCTTCGCCAAATATTCGGCGTAAAAAATTGGGTATTTTAAATGCCACGAAAAACGCATCGGCCACGCCACTCGACCCTAAAACGCTGGCCATCACAACATCGCGTACCAAACCACTGATACGAGATATCAGCGTCATAGCACTTACAATAGCAGTGGATTTAAGGAGTTTTTTCGACATTTTTTCTAAAAAGAAGCGGTTTTCGCGAGTATACCTGTAAGCTTCTAGTAAAAGTGAGCAAACAGTGAGGCTTTGCCGATAATAAAGTGTTTTTTTGGCTTGACAATTTTTCGCCAAATCTGCATATTCCCCCTTCGATTTTACGAGGTAACTAAAAGTGGCAAATTCTCCACAAGCGCGTAAGCGCGCAAAGCAAAATACAGTTCGTCGATTGCGTAACCATTCGCAACGTTCTGCCGTGCGTACAGCCATCAAAAAACTTGATGCTGCTATTGAAGCTGGCGATCAAGCTCAAGCTAAAGAGGCGTTTCAAGTTTCTGCTTCTATGATCGATAAGGCAACAATTAAGGGTCTGCATCACAAAAACCGTGCTGCTCGCTTGAAAAGCCGTTTGAACAAACGTGTAAAGGAAATGGCAGCTTAATTTAGCCAAGTTTATTTTCTTTATCGAAAAGGACCCAATCGGGTCCTTTTTTTGTGGGCGCTGGGCTGTCGCGCGATCGAGTCTCGCTAGTAGTTAGCAAAAAATTTTTTCGGTTATCTGGTTCGCTTTGACGGATTGATTTTGAATTCGACCACCTTATTGTTGTTTTTACCGAAGTCCTTCTCTGATTCTAGTTCTTGGTTTTTCTCCAGATTGCCACTCGCCGTGGCGGGCGTTCATTCTTTTGATGCAAAAGAACAGAACCAAGAAAAACTGCGCTGTCGTAACTTCGTTACGCCTTTAGGCACGTTAAAGACTTCACTACTCGCCCTTCGGGCATTGCATAAAATGCAAAAGCTCATAGATAAAAGGGGCTCACAAACATCCGCGCCTATCGACTATTTTTAAATCTGATTTCTATTGCGCGAGCCTGCATTTGAAGCAGCCGATATTCGGTGTAATTTGTACGGGGTTTTCGCGAGGACTGTTTGAGCCTGGAAGGCGAGTTCCGCAGCGCCGTATAAATTATGCTGAATATCGGGTATCCGAAGGACTGCCGCAACGGCAGCGTTTTTCTTTGGTTCGGTTTCTTTGCACGCGCAAAGAAATGAACGCCCGCAACGGCGAGTTGCAGATCTAGAAAAGAAATGAATACTAAAAAGACAAAACAAGTTAAAACGAAGACTAAACCAACACTAAATTATCCCGATGAATCAACTCATCATCAGCCGCAAAAGGCAATAAAGCTCGAATATCCTTACTAGCCTTACCAACGATCAACCGTGAATCATCAGAACTGTAATTGCAAAGCCCGCGAGCAATCTCAACCCCAGACTGATCAACGCAACTAACTAGCTCACCACGCATAAAGTCACCTTCAACCTCAATCGCACCAACTGGCAATAGACTTCGGCCTGACTGTTGAAGCACCTCAACTGCGCCTTTATCAATTACGATCTTACCGGCAATTTTCATTTGGCCTGCCATCCATTGCTTCTTTGAGGCCAAGCGTTGGCTCGCAACAAGCAAGGTGCCCAGCACCTCCCCTTCATATAAACGCTCAAGCACCTGCTCTTCTCGACCATTTGCAATAATCGTCGACGCACCAGAGCGACTGGCAATCTGAGCTGCCGACAATTTGGTCACCATGCCACCACGCCCGAGGCTAGTACCGCCCGTAGCCATTGCACTTAGACTATCGTCATTAGCGTTCACTTCATGTAACAACTTAGCATCTGGGTTTGATCGAGGATCAGAAGTATATAAACCATTCTGATCAGTTAAAATTACTAATAAGTCTGCGTCAACTAGGTTTGCGACCAACGAGCCTAAACTATCATTGTCACCAAAACATATCTCATCAGTGGCAACAGTGTCGTTTTCGTTGACTACCGTAAGCACATCTAGCTCGAGTAAACGCAACAAAGTGCTGCGCGCATTTAAATAACGCTCGCGGTTGGCAATATCTGAATGAGTTAACAATACCTGTGCTGTATTAATGCTAAACGGCTGAAACGCCTGCTCGTAGTGACGCACTAACGACGCCTGCCCCACCGCGGCAGCCGCTTGAAGTTCATCGACTCGCTCTGGCCTAGCTTGCATACCTAATTGGCTAACGCCAGCAGCCACCGATCCCGAAGACACTAAAATAACTTCGATTCCTTTGTCACGTAAAAACGCTATTTGCTCGGCCAGCTTAGTAATGGTGGCACCGTGCAGGCCCTCACCATCATTGGTAAGTAAGGCGCTACCTACCTTTACTACCCAACGTTTTTTAGTTTGAATACGGGATCGATCGCTCATGGTACTAACATCGAGTTTTTCTATTTAGACGGGTCGTAAGGTTCGCTACTTGGCGTTGGAATAGAGACAAACACTTCATCTTGTTGTGCGCGAATTTCGGAATCAATATAGTTCATGATGTCGTTACACAATTCTTGCGTACCTTGTCGGCTAATCGCGCTAATGGTGTAAACCGGCCCCTGCCAATCTAACTCCTTTAAGAGGTCGCTAACGATACGCTCGCGATCTTCATCCAGCACCACATCGGTTTTGTTAATCACAAGCCAACGGTCAAGCTGATCTAGGTCGGCGCCAGCTTCTTCGCTGTATTGCGATAACTCACCGGCAATAGTACGAATATCGTTCGCTAGATTTGCCTCTTCGTCGCCATACGGAGCAATGTCCACCACATGCAGTAATAGCTTAGTTCTGGCTAAATGACGTAGAAACTGAATACCCAGCCCAGCGCCTTGCGCCGCGCCCTCGATTAAACCGGGAATATCCGCAATAACAAAGCTGCTGCCCATACCCAAACTTACTACACCAAGCTCAGGATGAAGCGTGGTGAACGGGTAGTTGGCTACTTTTGGCGTGGCTTGCGAAACTGAGCGCAAGAAGGTCGATTTACCTGCATTTGGTAAGCCTAGCAAACCGACGTCGGCTAATACCTTCAGCTCTAGACGGAGTGTTCTGGCATCGCCAGGCTTGCCTTTGGTGATTTTACGAGGCGCCTGATTAGTACTCGATTTGAATACTGTATTACCTAGGCCACCTTCGCCGCCAAGCGCAACAGCAATGCGTTGGCCTTCTTCGGTCATATCGGAAATCAGCTCTTCAGTTTGACCATCGTAAACCATAGTGCCGATTGGCACTTTAACCACGATATCGTCACCACCTTGACCCGTCTTCACTTTGCCGCCGCCGGTCTGGCCGCCTTTGGCTTGATAGTGCCGCACAAAGCGAAAGTCCGCCAAGGTATTTAAGCCGTCGGTTGCTTCTAGGTAAACCGAACCACCACGCCCGCCGTTGCCACCATCGGGGCCGCCACGCGGTATATATTTTTCACGGCGAAAACTCAATGCGCCGTGGCCACCATTACCCGCTTGAACGGTAATCTCTGCTTCATCTACAAATTTCATGGGCGGATTTTAACGGTTTTAGTAGCTCGATGCGCTGCTTTAACGCTGTTTTAGATCGGAATTAACTAAATAAAAGCTCATCATGAGCTTGAGAGGCCTATTTGCAGTTTTTAGGCTTGGGCAAACCGGCAAATTTACTAGCCGCTTTGGTCGCACCTTCCGGAAACAACTGCAACAGATAGCGACTATTGGCCTTTTCTTCACCGAACGCTTTTTTGAATACTCGAATTACCATCCGCATTGGGGGCGGGATATTATAATCATCATAGTAGTCGCGAAAATAGTTGATGATTTCCCAATGCTCATTGGTAAGATCAACACCATCAAGCTTCGCGATATAAACCGCCAGTTCAGGCGACCAAGCAAGCCGTTGCTTTAAAAACCCCTGCACATCGGTCGAGTAGGTCTGCCCTTGAAATTCGATTGAATATTCACTCATTATTCTGCCTCAACTACCACGCTATTTGCTTATCATGTGCGACCACTAAATCAACATAAGCTGAATACTCTACTAAATCGATTTGAGGATATTTATTATCAATACCTCGCAAGCGACAGTCATCAAGCATAGCAACGACCGATACTTGGCTTGCTTCGCACTTTGCAAGGAACGACGCAAGAGTAATCGGCGACTGCAAAGCCAATACCCCATCTTCAAGCAGTAAAATAGTATCGCCAGCACCAGCAAAACACAGCGGCTCAAACAGCGCTACCTGATCGTGCCAAGAGCGGCTAATGACCATTAAGCTACTCAAAACGTAAACACCTGATCTTGCTCAGCGATCAATGCTTTGATCGACTGGTTATTAACAAGCTTCACCGGCGCGAGCAAATCTGATTCTCCTAAGCCGCGAGCGGCTAAGCTTTGTTCTTGAACATAGAGCTCATCAACACCAAAATCCTCGAGTGCCTTATACGTCTTAGTGAATTGTTTAATTGCAGGAAGAGAAGAATCGCTTAAAGCGCAGTTTTGATTGGCTTTTAATTGAAATACGCCATCGTGCAAAAACAGCACGGATACATCCAACTCAAAACTGGCGCCAATTAGTATGGCGTCCAAGGCTTCAATGCCCGTGGCGTTTGAATACGGGGCCTTAGTGATCACATAGAGGTATTTTTGTGCGCTCATTTAAAGGTCACCATTCTTTCGCTCTCCAAGCTCGCCTGATGCAAAGCGCCTAAGCCTGCAACAGTGAATCGAGAATGCAAACTACCATTACTTCCAACCGCCGAATGGGCTCCGAGGTGATTCTCTAAGACTTGCTCTTCGCTCATTAACCCTCGACGTTCACCAGCCGACACACAAACAACCAAAGGTGTGGAGGTTTGCTCTGAGAATTCTACCCAGCTACTGACTGCATCGAACTCGTCATCTAAAGGGAGAGAATACTGGTTAGCTTGAGTCACACCATCTTGATAGAAAAACACTTGGCTAATACTGTGGCCAGCCGCGGCTGCCGCGCGGCAAAATCGCAACGCGCTATAAGCTGATTGGCTTGAATACAAAGCCCCAGTGACAAGGATATTAAAGTTCATTCTAGAATTATACTCAGACAAACAATCGCTTAGCTGAACTTAACTAAAGTAGGCATCTTCTAAGGCATCCATGTCTTTCTTCGGCATTTGCAAATAAAAACCATGGTTCTGTATATTTTCGAGTACGTGCTCGGCGTCGGCTTGCGCCAGTTGTTTATTCGCATCTAGCTCGAAATCAACCACAAAGCTCAGTTCGCCCATCAAATCCAAGATCGCTTGCGGAAAGCCATCAGGCAATGCTTCATCACTAAGATTTTGATTTAAATAGAGATAATGATCTTCTTTGTTTTCGCCTTTATACACGTAGCATTGCATTACTGACCCTTTCGAATAATAAATGTGTCGACTCTTTTTGGGCTAGTCTCGCTATGATAACTAACCAATTCGTGCGTCAAGTGCCTAAGCATGGCGTCAAAATCAGGTTTTGCGCTGGGATCGCTCGCCAACACCTCTAAATACTCGCCCTCGTTCATGCTTTTAAGCGCTTGCTTGGCGCGTAATAGCGGGATCGGACAGCGGGTACCGCAGGTATCAATGCGCTGGCTAATTTCGTATATTGTATTTTCTGTCATGACGTTAATATGGCTCTTGACATGCTTGATGTAGACTAAACGCAATAAAGTCGGCTTAACTATGTTCTATATAGTAACAAAGAGTAGTAACAAAATAGAGACAAATTAAACGCATACATTGACTGAAAAATTGATCCGAATGACCGCATATTTAACTCCGAAAAAACGCATTAAAACCGTCCTTCTTAGCGCCGTTATAGCGTTTGCCAGCAGTGGTTCCTTATCTATCGGAACGGTACAAGCACAGGTAGATAACTTTGACCAACTACCTGATCTCGGTTCAAATGCGGCAAATTTTCTAAGTGACTTCGAAGCCGAACAACTCGGTAAATCCTTCATTAGGCAGTCTCGCTATCGCTTACCGTACGTATCAGACCCTGAGCTAGTTGGCTACATTAACCGCCTAGGCAATCGCCTATTGGAAGTGAGCGATGACGCAGGAAAAGAATATAACTTTTATTTGATCGACAATAATGCGATCAATGCCTTTGCCGTACCGGGCGGCCATATTGCCATGCATACGGCAATCTTAACTAAATCTGAAAGCGAAAGTGAGCTCGCCTCAGTCGTCGCGCACGAGATCGCACACGTTACTCAATCACACATTTCGCGAAAATTTGAAAATTCTCAATACGATTCTTGGCTTGCGATCGGCGCCCTATTAGCGGCCGCCGCATCGGGCAGTGCGCAAGCCGCTCAGGCCGCACTAGGTGTTTCACAAGCAAGCATCATTGACCGTCAGCTAAGCTATAGCCGCGCTTATGAGACCGAGGCAGACGCTTTAGGCATTCGTTTACTAAGTCGTGCGGGTTTTGACCCATCAGCGATGCCGGTATTCTTCAAGCGTTTGCTGACAGAAAGCCGTATTAGCGAGTCCCATGCCCCAGAATTTATTCGCTCTCATCCGTTAACCATAAATCGAATTTCCGAGTCCGCCGAGCGTGTACGCGCTTACCCTCAGGCTCAAAAGCAAGATGAATCCGAATTTTTACTAATGCAAGCCAAAGCCATTGCTGGTTACGCTAAAGATAAAGCCGCAGCTCGAGACCGCTTTCATGAACAAATTAAACTTGGTAAAGACACCCTTGCTAATCGCTACGGTTATGGCATGGCACTGGCTGAGAATGGCGAGTTTGAAAAAGCCAGAGCGTTCCTAAACAGGCTCCAACGGGACTATCCAGATAATGTAAGTGTTGCTTTGGTGCGCGCCGACAACGAATTAAACGCAGGTAACATTGACGAAGGCTTGGCACAACTCAAAAAGCTATACGACACGCAAAACGCGATCGGCAACAATTTGGTAGACATTTATTATGCAAATGCATTGGTATTAACTGAACGTAATCGCGAAGCAATTCCAATTATTCAGGCGGCGCTCAAAAACGATAATAGCGAGCCGTACTTCCATATTCTGCTGGCAAGAGCCTACGGTAAAACAGGGGATAATCTACGCTCCTATCACGCTCGCGGAGAATACCACTACTTGAGCGGCAATTATAATTTCGCGATTCAGCAGTATAAGCGTGCGTTTAGACTTACTACCAGCGAATATGAGCGTGCGCGGTTGGCCGCACGTATCGAGGCTGTGGAAGACGAGCTCGAAATCATAAGCAAGCTCTAATCGCAGTTTGCGCCTTTAAGCAAAGAAGCTAGCGATGCCCTCGGCCGTTTTCTCCGGCTGCTCGATATGCAACATGTGTCCGCACTGAGCTATTTCAATATAGTCTCCATCAGCAATTCTCAATAGCGACCTAGCTTCTTCAATGCGCCCAAACTGAGCAAAGCGCTTATAAAAACTCGATTCTGTGGCCATAACTAAGCCTACCTTAGCGGTGATTTCTTTCCATATTTCGACGACATCTTCAAAGTTATATCGCACAGGGTTTGCGTAACGATGCGCGTGATCGTGCTTAAGTCGATAAGCCCCCTGCTCACCAAATGGCTCTCCCCAAAGGCCCGCAAGTTCAATAATCATTTCTGGTTCAAGTGTCGGGTTACCTTTATGAACCGAATAGCAAAGCGCATCAAAATTAGGGTAGATTTTGCTCGGCTCTTCACTGGTGATTTCACGCATCCAACGACGATATTTCTCTGGAGCCTCGCTCGGCTCAGTTGGTGGCATACCAAGCGCCTCTAAGCTCAGCACCTTACTTACTCTTTGAGGATGAATGCCGGCATACATCAAAACAATATTACCGCCCATGCTATGACCAACTAAGTTGACAGGGTGATGTGGCGAGTAATGATCGAGAATTTTATCAAGATCGGCAAAATAGTCAGGAAACCAATAACCCGGCGCATGGTCTGTTTGGCCAAAACCTCGGAGATCAGGTGCGATCAAAAAGTAGTCCTTAGATAGATACTCAGCAATAAACTTATACGTCGCTCCGCAATCCATCCAACCGTGCAATAACACCAGCAATGGCTTACTGGAATCTCCCCACTCCTGAATATGATATTTGAGGCCGCGGATATTGAGTTGTTTAGAATTCATACACTGTCTATTTAAGATGATGTTTTTGAGATGCGCTAGATGTAAAAAAGCCCTTAGCAAACGCCAAGGGCTTTGTCTATTGCTCTTGTAGCCTTATGACCGATCTATCCGGCGAGGCAATCGAGCGATAGACCAACCACTTTTTGCATTACACGCACAACTTGGTTGCTGTAGCCAGCTTCGTTATCGTACCAAACATACAATACTACGCGTGAGCCATCAGCGATGGTCGCACCACCGTCTACCACTCCAGCATGCGTTGAGCCCACTAAGTCTGATGACACAACCTCTGTTGAGTATGTGAAACCGATCTGTTCTTGTAATGGCGAATGATATGATATTTGACGAAAGGTCTCGTTCAATTCTTCGGCGGTTACTTCTTGCTTAAGATTCAAGTTCATAACGGCCATTGATACGTTCGGGGTTGGGACACGAATCGCATTTCCGGTTAATACCCCTGACAGTTCCGGCAGTACTTTAGCAACCGCTTTTGCTGCACCAGTTGAGGTGATTACCATATTCAACGGTGCGCTCCGGCCACGTCGCTCCGCCGAGTGATAATTGTCGATCAAGTTTTGATCGTTGGTGTACGAATGAATTGTCTCGACGTGACCACTTTCAATGCCATATTTGTCATTAATCACTTTCAACGGAGGAACAATCGCGTTGGTCGTACAGGAAGCGGCACATAAAATCGTGTCTGTGGCTTCGATCATGTCGTCATTGATGCCGTATACAATGTTTTTAATATCGCCCTTGGCAGGCGCAGTTAGCATTGCTTTAGCGACACCTGGGCACGAAGTGTGCTGGCCTAGACCCGCTTCGTCTTTCCAAATACCTGTGTTATCGACAACTAGTGCATCTTTAATACCATACGAGGTGTAGTCAATCTCAGAAGGATTGCCAGCGTAGATGAACTGAATGAAGTTTCCGTTGGCAATAATCGCCTGCTTCTCAACATCAACTTTAATCGAGCCATAAAACTCACCGTGAACTGAATCACGACGCAGCAACTCAGCACGCTTTTCTAAATCTTGTTGAACGTCACCTTTGCTGCGAACCACTACGCCTCGAAGACGCAACTTAGCGCCTGTGCCAGTACGATCGATCAATAAACGAGCAAGCAAACGGCCGATTCGACCAAAACCGTACAAAACAACATCATGTGACTCGTCATCTTCAGGTCGTTTTTCACCCAACAATTGAGACAGTCGACGCACTAAGAAGGCTTGCATGTCTTCATCAGATTCTTGCTCAAGATACTCATGGCACAACTTGCCGAGATCTAGACGACACGGGCGCAAGTTCATCTTTTCGATTAGCTGTAACATGGCGTAGCTTTGATCCATGTCTAAAGTTTTACCGACAATCAGCTGGCCATGCAGATGTGCTTTAATGATCTCAATGGTCGAAGCGTTCATGATCTTCTGACCAAAAACACGCAACACCACACTTGGTCCGCGATACAAGGATCCTAATAATGGGATCATTTTCTCTGCAATAGCTTGACGACTATTCCAACTACTAAGGTGCTGCTGACTAATCTCTCGACCCATAACTGCCTCTCTTCAGACTGTGTAAGACGTGTTTAAGTTTGCCGTTGAGCCTGCAGAACGCGAGCCTAGCGGCGGATTTTTCGTGGAATTCGATTATACCCAATTTTACTGGACTTATTCATCAGCGATATTCATACCCGCAATACACTGTCAGATGCGCCCCTTATCGCAGAAAATTTCGTTTCAACTCTAAATACCGAGCTTCGTTGGAAGACACAAGATAGAACACGGGCTGCAGCAGCACTGTATCCAGTTACAAATATTTTTAAGCACTTTGTCTGAACCCTTATATTTCTAGCGTTGCCGCGCGACATAAAATTTAATCTTAAGGAGGGCTAAGTAACTCTTGCAACTTAAACTTAAACTTAAACTTAAACCTCAGACCTCCGATCACCCTAAACCAAGAACCTAAATTATGATTCTTTAGAGCCTGACTTAGTTTAAGATATTCTATTGCCTAGTAGTTTGTCTTCAATTGCATTAGTGGTAGATCAATGAACCAGTCTCTAAACTCTCAAAACAGTGTCTTGGCATGTCTAACATCATGTAAAGGCGTGCTCAACATATTGATTGGTATTTGCGCAATTGCATCAATTTTTGCAAGTTATGCAGATAACCCTCTGTGGTACCAGCTATTGAAACCGCTTACGACTATCTTAATCATTCTGCTGCCGCTGCTATTCACCCATAACCAAAGTAGCGTTTTTTCTGACTATAAAAATTTAATTTTTATAGCACTAATATTCTGTTTGGCTGGCGATATTTTTCTACTATACGATGAATACTTCGCTTTTGGCTTGGGGGCTTTTCTAGTAGCGCACTTATTATTTGCTTTTGTGTTTTTCAAACTTTCAAATAGCAAGCTATACCCACTTCCGCTGTCAGTACTAATAATTATCGCAATAGCTTACTACGTAGTTTTACTGCCCAATTTGGGCGAATTATCCTTGCCCGTCGCGATCTATTTTTTATGCATTGTCATTATGTGTTGGCAAGGCTTCAGGCTCAGCTTTAGCCTAAGTCATGGAAATAAAAACGCTACCTTAGTGGCAATTGCGGCCGTGTTATTTGTTGTTTCAGATTCAGTTATCGCGGCAAACAAGTTCTTAATTCCTTTCGCTGCATCTGGCATTCTTATTTTGTCATTTTATTGGCTGTCGATAACTCTACTTGCGAACCTATTTTCGGGATCAAAAACAGCTTGGAAATTAGACAAGTCCTAGACATTTACAAAGGTTAAACCGATTGTCTTCAGTCTGGTCGACTGGCGGTGCATTGCGTACAGTAAAGAAGGGCACTAACATACCCTTCCCCACCATTATCATGCTAACTCAGCATCCTTAACTTGAATTGAGCCTTGGCACTTTATAAAGATATAGCTACATTTTTTGCTCAAAACTTAGTAGCGAAATCATCTGCTAAAACAAAATACTGCTCTAAACTTTGCGCTGTTTCTTCACTGCGATTATTTTCAGAACCTAGGTGAATCATCTCTACTACTTCCGCCATTTTTATTGCGGTATCTTTTTGTTCTCCTACTGTGTTTTCTGAAAAGTACGCCACGGCTTTCTCTAATGAATAAGTGATGACATGTATTTCATTCATTTCAGTGCTATCAAGTTTCGTTTTTGCTTTGAGTTGCTGGGTTGTTTCGGTGAACACTTTAACAGCTTCTTCATTCGACGTGATGTCTTCAATAATGATGTGCTTAATAGGCTTATCTGATGCATAAATATTGGACGCTAATAGTGTAAGTGCGACGAAGATAAGAGATATAAAGTTTTTTATAGTCATGATAATTAGTCTTAGTGTAAAGGGGTTAAATTCGAATTTATACGGTAAACAAGCGTTACATACTTAAGAAATATAGTATTCATTTAGAGCTCTTAGTTCTGCTTCTAACTTGCTTGTGTTTTCAGATTCTGACGGCGTTAGACTTAAACACCGCAACGTATGAAGCGGCATGCAACAACATTGCATACACCATTTGCGCCAGCAGGTCGCTAACAATGGGTCGGCAATGGTTTCAAATAACACTCTCACGATATCAGCTTGAGCATTCCATTGTTCTTCACGAGACGCATTAGCTGAGTTTACGGTGTACTTACGAATGAATTCCGCGACCATTCTTGGATCGCTGCCGCACCTACCATGTCGTACTGCATTTGTCAGGCTGCAGCATTCTATTGGATTGTTCGCGGAGCTTATAAGTCTGGATGTCTGCATAATATTAGTCGGCCGGTGTCTAGCACGGTTGGTAACCACTAAGTTGATAACGGCTTAGATCGGTTTAGTTTAGAGAGCTTTGCGTTCCTAAGAACTGGGATAAGTAGAACGATTGAAAAAATCACTAACAGCATTGAAACTGGGTACATTGCTTGAGTGAATATCGCCTCAGAGTGACTCATAAGATGAATCAGAATCGTTAGCACCAAACATGCTGATGTAAAAGAACGGAGTCCTATACGCACCTTCTGAGCATCGGCGAGAATAGACGAGAGAATAATCGTCCCACACATGCCAAGCCAAAATAAAGCGACCAAGCCCAAACCTTGAAGCCCGACACCAACCGCAAGAAGCAAGCATAGTGATAGGGCAAATGGAGTACCCCAAACTACTGCTTCCCAAGCCGACTCAAGCTTAGGCACTGCATTACCTTTTTGACGTCTTCGTGCAAAATAAATGCGCAGACCACTGGCGATGATAATACTCAACACAATTCCAAAAATGGAATACGCCACTTTGACTGGCAAACCACCCCAATTGCCAAAATGAATATTGTAGACTGAGCCAATTATCTGCTGCCCTAGGGTTCCATCAGATATCCCAACGTTTCCTTGATATTCGCCTTGCGCGTTAAAATTATAGTAGTCACCAAAGATTAGTCGATCAGTATGCTTAGCAACAATGCTTACATGCTGCCCTGCTGTCGCGGGATCATGCAAAATAAAGAAGGTCGGCTCCTGACTCGGAAATTCCGTAGACATGTAATTTATTGGAGCTGCGATTTGGGCGATTGGTGAGCGACCTTCTAATTCTGCTGGCTCCTCTCCGAACACGGGAGGAAACACTTTTTCGAAATCGCCATTGAAGTTGAAAGTAGCAATTGAAAAAGCGAATACAGTCGCTAAACCCAAAAGCGCTCCTGTGAGGGCATTGGAAATATGAAACGGCGCCGTCCAAACGCTTAGTCGATTATGCAAATCGGCGATGGGTAACAAGCCCTCTCCACGCCTAAAGGTAAATGCATCTCGGAAAATTCTAGGATGCGCCATAAAACCAGATATAGACATCGCGAGCAAGAATGCACCCAAAGCTCCAACAATGGTCAAACCTAATACCTGAGGTAAGTGTAAGTAGTAGTGAAGATCTAAGAGGAACTGAGTCCAAGGAAAGTGCTCTTTCTCACCGACAGAACCATCTGCATTGGCAAAATAAGCGTTAGTATCAGTGGTGATAACTGTTCGCGGGAGGTCGGTTTGTGGAAAATTTATATAAAGGTGCTTGCTGGGAACTGCTTCGCTTTCAAACACAGCTTTAGCGGCCACCTCGGCTGACACAGCTGAAATAGAGTGCATCTCAGATACGCTCGGCTGTTCCCACCGTTGTAGTTCACGGTTGAACACAGACAGCGTACCGGTGACCGCCAAGATATAAATCAGGCCTCCAAGCGCAAGCGCAATCACAAGGTGTGCGTGCAGCGAGCGAGCGACTCGATTCGAACTTGACTTGATATTGATATTTCTTTTCATGCTAACAACTCAATGGACCATTGACAGTGAACTAACTCTTACACATTTAGATAGGGTTCAAACTATGACGTATAGGCTTAATAGCGATGTAGCCCCAACGCCAAATACAGTCATGAACCGAACAAGCGAGCGCCTCTGATATGCGAGTAATACCGCCAAACCCGCCCAAAGAATGGGGAATAAAATAGAAGCCACTGCCAAATTTGCGGTGTATTCGGCCCCAAGTTCCGATGCAACTACGAAAAGCATGGTCGCCAATACCATTGCCGATAGCCCAGCCAAAGGACCGAGCAGCATTACCATGCCAATTACACCAATAATCTGACGTTGATTTATTTCACTGCTCGTGGAAGTTTTGCTTTGCGTTACACTTTTGCTTCTTATTGGCTTAACTCTAAAGGGAGAGGCAAATGCTTGGCGCAGTAAATAGATCAGTACTATCGCAACCCAAGCGGTGATTCCAAGCGCTACTCCTTTGTCGGAGGCAGTAGTTAAGGTCCATAGATAAAACGAACCAAACACCAGCCCCCATGCGACCAATAAAAGCGGTTTACTTCTTTCTTTAGCCCGCCAAGCGATCAGCAGCACATGAGTGCCACCAATCGCTACTATAAGTGCAAACAAGGGTATCGCTTGCATTCCAGCATCGAGATTAGTCATTTAAAAGCGCATCGTTACACTGCCTATCACGGTGCGCTGCTCACCAAAAAAGCAATCTCCGCGAGACAAGCAAGTTGCATAAAAAGCGTCATCCGTTAGATTGCGGATATTTAGGTTAAAGTCGAATTTATCGGTCTCATACGAAATAACGGCGTCAAATATGCTATACCCATCAGTAACAACGCGATTGTCGGTGGGGGCGAAACCGTTCGCGGCTAAGAATGCAGTTCCATTGCTTTCGTTCTCACTTGCGTAGCGAGCGCCAAGTCCAAAACGATAACCTCTAAGGGCGTCACTAGTCGGCACCCAAGTAACCCAAAGCGAACCAGCATCTTCAGGCAAGCTTGGCCGTGTCACCTCACCTCCGGTTTCGTCGACATCATTCGCGTCAAGATGGCGGTAATCGAAATCAAATTGCAACTCGTTCCAAGCCCACCTAGCTTCGACTTCAAAGCCCGTTGTATCGACCGTGAGCCCGGGTTGCGTTCGGCCTGCAGCAACAAAACTTACTAGGTTGTCCTCTTCCAGATTGAAATAGGCGATCGTTACTGTATTTTGACTACCTGGTTGTTGATACTTAAAACCCACTTCCGTTTGCTCACCCGTTCTTGGCTTTAACGGCGTATCGCTCAACACATCTGTACCGACTGTGGCGCGAAACGACTCCGCATAACTAATATATGGGTTTAAGCCCGATTCGGTTTTATACAGTGCACCTAACGAAAACGGGGTCTCATCGTCTTTTTGATCGGCGTTCGCATCTTCAGAGTCAACCGATGAAAAGCGCAAGCCAGCACTGACTACCAGATTACCGATAGTCATATGATCGGTTAGATAAACATCGCTAGCTACGGTTCGTGTTTCTGAAAGGCTACGTACAGAATCAAAAATTGCATCGCTGGGAACTTCAGCCCCATCGTACACGGGGGAGAAAATATTAAATGTTGTTGGCAATCCATAAAGAAAAGCCGTATCAACAGTGGTTTCAACATCTTGATAGTTCAAGCCAGCGAGTAGCTCATGCTCTACGGCGCCTGTATTAAAGCGACCTCGTAAACGTGCATCGAAGGCGAATTGCTCAGATGTACCAGGAGCGCTTGACCAAGATCTAGCAATCGCGGTTCCGTCTGAAAGTATTCGCGCCGTTCCATCGCCTAAAAATGAAATCCATGTTTGATTATAGTCCGCTTCGTTTTCTCGATAGCGTGCGGTTCCCTCAAACGATAGAGCATCGTTAAATTGATGCGTAGCAAACAAACTGAACGTTGTCGCCTCGCTATCGTATTGGTTGAAATTTGGGTCGCCAACGTACACGCTTTGATCAACTGTTTGGCCGCTCGTCGCAGAGCACACGTTTGCTTCGCTGATGTTAACACTGCTTGAACCGCAAGCACTCGCAGCAAGGGGAATAAATTGAGCAGATGTGTCCCCTTCTCGGCGAGTAAAATTCACAAGCGCGCTGAGTGTGGTGGTTTCATTTTCATAGCTAATCGATGGCGCGAGAACAATTGCGTCGTCATCGACTAGGTTTACTTGAGTCTCACTTTCTCGCGCAAGCCCAACAATTCGAGCAGTCCACCGGCCGTCACCACTTAGATCAAAACCCGCATCAACCGATGCCTGTAAGCGATCGTGACTTCCCGCGCTAAGAGTTACCTCCTTTTGCTGTCGTTCGTTAGAAGCAATTTTCGACACAGTGCTAACAATTCCTCCTGGAGCCGCCTGACCATACAAAACAGATGACGGACCCTTTAGCACTTCGATTTGCTCAAGCGTATATACGTCCGTGCGAGCATTGTTGTAAAAGCCAAAGAGCACTTGTAAGTTGTCTTGATACTCTGGTGCGTCAAGCCCTCGAATGCTGGTGAAATCTCCACGTGTAGCAAAACCAAAGGCGTTACTTGTTACACCAGCCGTATAATTCAAGGCATTACTGATTGTTAAGGCCCCTCTCTCATTAAACTCATCGGCACTTATAAGCGATACAGAACGCGGCGTTTCGGAAATTGGAATAGCTGATTTTGTCGCACCAAATTTGCTACTTCCTACAACAACAACCTCTTCCAATTTACTACCTTGTTCATCAGAGTTTGCGCTCACCGCACCGATCGATACGACGTTAGCGAATAGAACTGCGCTCACCGCACAGTGAAATTTTTGAGACATATACACAACCTTTAAATATGCAATCTATTGATGACCGCAAATTCTCAGCCTGCGATCTCTGGTCGCGAATAATAATCATTCTCATTTGCGTTTGCAATAAAAAATTAATATGTGCTCAACTTATTTACAACGCTGGGGTGATAATAAGAGCGCCAACGCAGCTGCGCATCTCGTTCGAAAGGCTGTTAATTTTGAATAGGTCGCGCTCCATGCCCTGCGTGAATCTCCGCTGCGGACAAAGAACTTAGGAAGGCTCGGAATAGCGATAGCCTACGCCATAAACTGGCTGAATAAATTCAGCGTCTGGATTAACTACTTTAAGCTTCTTTCGTAAATTAGCAATATGACTATCAACTGTTCTATCACTTACCGCTCGGTGATCGCTGTACATATGCTCCATTAATGAATCTCGATTAAGCACCGCACTTGGCGGCCCAACTAGAGCCGCCAAGATTTTGAATTCGATGGGCGTTAAATCAAGCTCAATACCATTTAGAGAAGCTTGAAAATTAGCGCTATCTAAAACCAAATCACTGGATGAGATATCCTGCAATGCGTTTGGCTCGGTGCGCGTTGTTCGCTTCAAAATCGCTTTAACACGAGCGACCACTTCTCTTGGGCTAAACGGCTTACAAATATAGTCATCAGCACCAAGCTCTAAGCCAATCAGCCGATCTATTTCTTCGACCTTGGCAGTGACCATGATGATAGGTACTTCTGAAAAAGCTCTAAGCTCCTTGCACACTTCTATACCGTCTTTATTGGGCAGCATAATATCGAGCAGAATCAGATCGGGCGAGTGCTCGCGTGCAGCGTCGATTATCACATCACCCCGGTCAAAGACCATTGCATCATACCCTGCGGCTCGAACGTACTTTTCTAATACTTGAGCTAATTTCGGCTCATCTTCAACTATAAAAATCGTGTTCATGAAGTTGATCCTTTTTCTTCACAAGGCAAGCTAAAACGTATTAACAGCCCACCCAAGTCAGACTTGTCTGCATTTATGGTGCCCCCGTGCCCGTCAATGATTGCATGACATATAGAGAGACCGAGCCCTGATGCCCCAGTAGCACGGTTCCGTGATGGGTCCACCCGATACAATCTTTCAAATAATTTCGGAATAGACGAGTCAGGCACTGCCGGTGAAGAATCTTCAAATAATAACTCTACTCCGCCGTCATAAGCACGCCAGCTTATTCGGAATACTCCCTGCGCATCTGTGTATCTCAATGTGTTCTCAATCAAATTATTGACGACTTGTCGCAAGCGATATATATCGCCAAATACCAGCGGCATCTTTTCCAGTTCTACGCTAACTGAAAGTTCTTTCTCCGAAAATCGCTCTCTATTCGCAGCAACAGCGTTTTCGATTTCTGTTGCAAGATCACACATTGAAAAATCGAATGACATTGATCCAGAATCAGCTTGAGTCAGTTGATGTAGGTCGCTAATCAAGTGGCTCAAACGATTTACTTCAGATTTTAAAGACAACAAAGAATCCATATTCATCGCTTTGTGCCCATCTTCAATACATTCTATTTCAGCCTGCAAGACTGCAACCGGTGTTCGTAGTTCATGAGAAATATCGGATATCCATTGTTGTCGATTTTGGCGATTCTCTCGTAAAGTAGCAGCAAGGCTATTTAGGTTGCGCGATAGCGAGATAAATTCATCACTCTTCTCGCCTACAAAACTAAAACTATATTCTCCATCAGAGAGCTTCTGGACTTGCTCGACCAAATTTTTAATCGGTCGCCCCAAACTACGGGATATTAAAAAAGCTGACAGCAGGGCGCCGATCAGAATTACCACAGCCGCCCAAATGGTCCCGGCTTGCTGCTGCTTTGCAAAGTTTCTATCAATTAAACGAGCCGCTCTGGGCCCCCGTGACAATGCTAGATATCCAATTACCTGTCCGTTATGTTCGATAGCTTTGCTCGCACCAATCGGTACGTGGAAAGCTCCGGCAATCGGCTTCTTATCGCTATCAAGAAGGGTTAAACCCGAGAAGAATTTTCTCGGACGATGTCGACTGCTACGATCGCCTTGTTGCCCTTCAGAACGAACTAATAATTCGGGAATTGGAAGCCGCCTTTGCCCTTGCAATGCACCCCAACTTCCGTCTCGAACATAGATATCAGTTAGCCCCAAAATCAATGGCGCTAACCTCTCGAACCGGCTGCTGTCAGAGTAGCGTTTTAGGCCCTTTTCAAAGCTGTATCGCTGCGCTTGTTGCAAAGCAAAGACGCTCACAAACGCAGTGACTAAGATTGCTAAGAAAAGTTTGTATCTAATTTTCATAAATGATCGTATTACAGCTTCCGGCTACCTACTCACTACACTGACTTAGATTAAGATCGCCTGAATCGAAATTCAGGCTCTTCTATCACTATGCATACTAAAAATTGCTGCGCTGACCTCGCCCTTGACGTTTCTTTTCATCAGAGCCTCGACCACCGCCACCCTTTGAGTTACCTCGACTCCTCTCCGGCGAAGAGACAATTTTAACCAGCTCTTGGTAGCTTACAACGCTATCACTATTCGAGTCAGCGTCATGAAACATTTTGTTTACCCCTACAGTAAACTCTCTTTGAGTAACTCGATCGTTAAAATCTCGATCAAAATAGACCAAGTGAGGTCTAGCACTGCGAGCCCCCATTGCCTTAACCTGCCATTGCCTATACTCCGACACATTAATTATGTCATCGTCATTTAGATCAGCACTGTCAAAGGCTCTGTCGCGACCGGTCAAAAGCTCTTGCTGATCTATTTGATAATCATAATTAAGATCGAAACCGATCAATAAAGCACCACCAGGCAACAATGAGGTCACAGCTTGGTCACTAGAGCCCGAACGTGATTTGCGATCGTTACTTGCGCAGCCCGCTATACCGATCAATAGTATAAGGGCTGCTAACATTTTCAATTTCATATTAAGTCCTGAGTTTCGCAAAAGTATTGGCTAGCTGTTTGACTCAGCGTCATCTCGACCACCTTTTCTCTCCTTTCTGCGCTCGCGTCTCTCTTTTTTGCGCGCCTTAAACTCTTCCATTTTAGCAAGTTGCTCTGCCGTTAGAATTTGGCTCAGGCTATTTTTAAAGTTAGTTCGATTGTAGACGCGCTGCCTCGCTGCTTCAGCAGCAAGCTCGGCTGCTTGGTCTACATTGCCCTGCTCGATCAACTCTTGCATTTGAGCTTTATGCGCTTTTCTGCTGCCTTTTTCTGGGCGAGTTGTATCGATCAGTTGTTGTATTTGAGCCACCTGTGACTCATTCAGTTCTAGCTTGTCAGCCATACGCTCAAGGTTAAAACCCATGCCACCGTGTCTCTTACCACCATGATCTCCAGCAGTTGCGGCCCCAGCCATTAACATTAAAGCCACAGCACTTGCTAGTGCGCCGCGTTTTAGATTTCGTCTCGAATTAAGCATTTGTTTCACCTATGATTTTGTTAAATAAGTCAGACTAAAATTGAGTCTGAAGGCACTCTCGGCTCTGGAAAGCTCTGCTACCAAATTTACCGAGCAAAATAACTTTACGATAGAAATATCAAGAGGCGATGGAGAAAGTATCCAGATTGTATGGAGATCACCCTGACAAACGAATGCTCAAGGCTGCCCATCAAGACAGCCCAATGAGCGCACAAAAAAGGCCTCGTGCTTGCACACGAGGCCTCTCCATTGCATAAGAAATTAACTCCTAAGAGTTAGAGCTTTTTACAAAGCTTCTACCAATTCTGGCACGGCTTCGAACAAGTCAGCGACTAATCCATAATCGGCAACTTGGAAGATTGGAGCTTCTTCGTCTTTGTTAATCGCTACAATTACTTTCGAGTCTTTCATGCCCGCTAGATGCTGAATCGCGCCTGAGATGCCTACTGCTACATACAGGTTTGGCGCGACGACTTTACCGGTTTGACCAACTTGATAGTCGTTTGGCATGTAGCCAGCGTCTACTGCCGCACGAGATGCGCCAACCGCTGCACCCAGCTTGTCGGCCAAGCCTTCGATGATTTTGAAGTTTTCAGCACTACCAACACCGCGGCCACCTGACACAACAATGTCAGCTGCGCCAAGGTCTGGGCGTTCAGAAACCGTCAGCTCACGGCCTACTACTGAAGTAGAGCCTACTGCCGCCGGGCCTTCGATAGCCGCAACTTCAGCCGAACCGCCATTTTCAGCAGCATCAAAACCCGTTGGGCGAACCGTAATAACTTTAGTCGCGTCAGAGCTTTGTACTGTGGCAATCGCGTTGCCCGCATAGATTGGGCGCTTGAAGGTGTCCGCTGATTCAACTGACATAATGTCAGAGATTTGCGAAGAATCGATTAGGGCCGCAACGCGAGGAAGCATATCTTTACCTGACGTAGTTGAACCCGCCATGATGTGCGAGTAGTCACCCGCCAGGCTTACAACGAGATTCGCCACTTCAACAGAAACGCCGTCTTTAAACTGCTCTGCGTCAGCGTGTAGAACTTTAGCAACGCCCGCTACTTGTGACGCTTGTTCTGCAACCGCGCCTGCGCCGCTTCCGGCAACAAGTACGTGTACGTCGCCGCCAACTTGAGTCGCTGCTGTTACTGTATTTAATGTAGAAGCGTGAAGCTCTGCATTGTCGTGATGTGCAATTACTAATGTAGTCATGATCAATTCACCCCACTAAATTACTTTGGCTTCGTTTTTGAGTTTGTCTACCAATTCGGCAACAGACCCAACCATAACACCGGCTGAACGTGCTTCAGGCGGGCTAACGTTTGTGATGGTTTGACGTTTCGCAGCGTCAACACCAGTGTCGGCTAGAGCAATCACGTCTAATGGCTTCTTCTTAGCTTTCATAATGTTAGGCAGCGTTGGGTAACGCGGCTCATTCAAACGCAAATCAGTGGTGATAACCGCTGGCATTGGAATCGCAACAGTTTCAAGACCACCGTCAATTTCACGCGTTACTTTCGCACTGTCGCCTTCTAGAACCACTTCAGACGCGAAGGTTGCTTGTGACCAACCTAGAAGCGCTGACAACATTTGGCCAGTTTGGTTGTTATCACCATCGATTGACTGCTTACCAGTAATTACTAGACCAGCTTCTTCGGTTTCAACAACGTGTTTCAAGATTTTAGCAATCGCTAAAGGCTCAACGTCGTTATCAGCATCAACACGAATCGCACGGTCAGCGCCCATTGCTAAGCCTGAACGCATCACAGTTTCGATGTCTGCTGAGCCAACACTTACCAAAACAACTTCAGTGGCCGTGCCTGCTTCTTTCAAACGAATCGCTTCTTCTAATGCGATTTCGCAGAAAGGGTTCAAACTCATTTTTACGTTATCGGTGTCAACACCAGAGCCGTCGCTCTTAACGCGAATGCTTACATAAGCATCGATAACGCGTTTTACAGGAACTAGAACTTTCATTACTTACTCCAATAAGCTTTTTTTAAAAGCCGTTAAATTTAAAAAAGCGTGCTGCTTTTTTCGCTAATTAGCTAGAAAGCTATATAAGTCGCCCATCTCACGACGATCAACCTATGAATTTGTGTTTGATATAGCCCGAATTTATGAGTCGCATTACACCAAGTGCATGGCAGTTTAGGACAAACAAAACCCAAATTCAACGAATGTCGACATTTTTTACATTTATTAAACCTATTCAAGGAATAAATGCGATCAAAAACTCTAAATGTTGACATTTTAACGAAATGTCTCTATTTTTCTTCGTATGAGTGAATTTGCAACATTAAGTAGCGTGACTAATAGCAGCAGCACCTTGAGTGCTGAGCTAACGTCGACACTGCGCGACGCCATCATTACTGGCGAAATCGCGCAGGGTGCTAAGTTAAGCGAAGCAAAAATGGCGAAGGAACTCGATGTGAGTCGAGGCCCCTTAAGAGAGGCTATTCGCCGCTTAGAAGGCATGAACCTAATTCAGCACATTCCGCAACAAGGTGCTCGCGTTGTAGTGATAAATCGCGAATTAATTTTGCAGCTTTACGACACACGCGAAGCTTTAGAAAGCAAGGCTGTGGCACTGGCAGCAGAAAAAATGAGTTCGCAAGAAATTGATGAACTGCATCGAGAGATCGATGCACAAAGTAAACAAATGCGCGAAAACTCAGGCGCCTTTGTCCCTGCAGAGAGCGACTATCGTTTCCACGAAATGGTGGTACGCGGCAGTAAAAACAAAGTGATAGAGCGCGCACTAATCCACGAACTCTACAACCTAATAAAGATGTTCCGATATCAAAACGAATTCGCCAACACCAGTTCCACCAACTCTCTTGTGGAACATCGGCAAATTGTATATGCAATTGAACAGCGAGACCCAGTTTTGGCTGAGGTCACCATGAAACGACACATCGTACATGCGCGCGAGCGAATTGAGCGCCGCATGTTGGTCAAATAAATTTATATTTAAACTAAATCCGTTACTGGAGAATTATTATGAGCGAAGCAATTCAACGCGAAAGTATGGAGTATGACGTTGTCATCGTTGGCGGTGGACCCGCAGGCATGGCGACAGCAATACGTCTTAAACAACTCGACGAGAACTTGAGCATTTGCTTGCTTGAAAAAAGTGCCGAAGTTGGTGCTCATATTTTGTCTGGTGCGGTTATTGAACCAAAGGCATTAAACGAGTTACTGCCAAACTGGCAAGAGCTTGGCGCTCCCTTAGACACGGCGGTAAAGCGAGACGAACTGCACATGTTCAAAGAAAAAGGGTCGACGAAATTCCCAGGCTTTATGATTCCACCATCAATGCACAATAACGGCAACTACATTGTTAGCTTATCGAAAGTTGTTCGCTGGCTAGGTGAGCAAGCTGAAGCCGCAGGTATTGAGATCTACCCTGGCTTTGCTGGTGCTGAGGTTGTTTACAATGAAGACGGCAGTGTAAAAGGCGTAGCAACTCCAAACAATGGCGTCGACCCTGAAGGCAATCACAAGCCCAGCTTTGAGCCAGGCATGGAATTGCATGCTAAGTACACGGTATTCGCTGAGGGCTGTCGCGGCCAACTCGGCAAAGAGTTGATGGCAAAATTTGACCTCAATCAAGATACCGACGCGCAGCACTATGGCATTGGATTCAAAGAGCTTTGGGAAGTGAAGCCAGAGAATCACGAAGCAGGCAAAGTGGTTCACGGCTCTGGATGGCCGCTATCGAAAGGCACTACCGGTGGCTCGTTCCTATATCACTTGAACGACAACATGGTAACGCTGGGTTTGATTATTGATTTGAACTACAGCAACCCCCATATGAGCCCATTTGATGAATTCCAACGCATGAAACACCATGAAGAATTCGCCAAGGTTCTAGAGGGAGGCAAGCGTTTGGGTTACGGCGCACGTGCAATCACCAAAGGCGGCTGGAACGCTTTGGGTAAAATGAGCATGCCTGGCGCTCTATTGGTAGGCTGCGATGCCGGCACCTTGAACTTCTCAAAAATCAAAGGCACGCATACCGCTATGAAGTCGGGAATGATAGCAGCCGAAACACTGCACGCACATCTTTCATCCGGCGGTGAAGGCGGTCAAACGCTTAGCCAGTTCGACAAAGCATTTCGCGAGTCGTGGGCAGGTAAAGAACTCAAAAAATCCAGCTCGTTTGGCCCTGCTATGCACAAGTTCGGTATGTATATTGGCGGTATGTACAACTATGTTGATCAAATCTTGGGCGGTATCTTGCCAAATGTGCGTGACAACACACCGGATCATGAACAACTGAAAAAGGCTTCTGAGTGTGAAAAATTTGATTATCCAAAGCCTGATGGCGTATTGAGTTTTGACAAGCCGTCTTCGGTTTTCTTGTCAAATACTTATCATGAGGAAGACATCTTTGTGCACTTAACCTTGAAAGATAAGAAAATTCCGATCGATGTAAATTACAAGGAGTACGGTTCGCCTGAGACTAAATACTGCCCTGCCGGTGTATATGAAATAGTTGGTGAAGATGAAGGGAAGCCCGAGTTACAGATCAATGGTCAGAACTGCATTCACTGCAAAACCTGCGACATTAAAGATCCAACACAAAACATCGTTTGGGTCTCTCCAGAAGGCGGTGGCGGCCCAAGTTATTCGAACATGTAATATGCCTAAAAAACCTTAAGCTTAATTACACTGCTTGTCTGAAGAATAGTTTTTTACAGGCAAAAAAATAGGGCGCCTAAAGCGCCCTATTTTTTCACCCTCAATTCGCTGGCAACGCCTAGCGGCAGCTGTCAAACTCGGTCTGGTAGGCGCAATGCAAGTTTCCCGTAAAACTTCATTTTCAAGGCGCACGTAACCCAATAATTCCTCATACTTGAATTGCGGCAAGTCTAACCACAAACCAAGAGTTTAACTGTAAACCTCTGTTAAATAAGCAACAATGATCTCAAAAACACTACGTCGTCGAGGATTCGATTTAGGAACCGCTCCTACTATTGAAAATCGCTCTGAATTGAGCGACCTTCGCCGTTGGCACAATGGGCAGCCTGTTTTACTCACAGGGCAATGTGCCGCCTATCTCAAAAAGCATCATAATAACATTGAGCAAACAGAGGATCTAGTTAGAGCTGTGTTAGCAGAGGATGCTTGCGATGATGTTCTTGCCGACACACCTTACCTCGAGCGCTTGGAACCCAAGTTTATTTCACTAGGCAGTTCATTCAACGAGGGCGACCCTCAAGAAATTGAAATGGTTATTTTCGACGCAATGAACGGCAAGGAAATTATCGCTGAAGACTTGTGGCTCAAAGCCTCTTGGCTATCATTTCACGACGACGATGTGTCATTGCGTTTTCGCTTTTCGTTTGGCATTGACCTTGAGCAAGATGTTGCCTCCGACCCAGAACGCCAAGCATTAGCCGCTGAACTCAGCGAAGCTGTGTTTCCGGAATCATCGATCATTACAGCTGATGCAAATCTAGATGAAAAGCTAGAAGAAATCCTAGAGGGCAAAAAAGTTAATTTTGTCGAACGCATCATCTACTTCAATGGACCAAACGGAGGTGCCTATCTGCATCATGATCTCGAGCGTGGACATGCTGGGGTGGTGTTTGCACAGCTCACCGGCCGTACCTTTTGGTTAGCGCTGCCCAAGCAGCATTTACTCGAGGAGATCATCACGTTCTCAAAATCACACCCATGGCCTGATTCTCTCACCTTGGAGATGCGTCGAGAAATGAGTGAACTCGTTGGTGACCGAGTCTATTTAGCTGAGCAATTAGACTCTTTCTCAAACACAAGTTTGATCCATCTAATCAACGAAACTGAGGCCTTTATACAATTCCTTATTGCTCGTGGCCACGGCATTGAACTTGCGCCAGGTGACAGTCTACTGCTGCCACAAAGTGACGAAAAACGTTGTTGCTGGCACTCGGTATTTTGCCTCGGCGAGGAAATGGGCCAAGCCTTAAGCTTTGCTATTCGCGCCGATTGAGCGGCTAATCTCGACTAAAGCCTATGTTAACTTTTTGATCAGAGGACCAATAGTTAAACCTTGCACTACGATCGAGAACACCACGATAATATAAGTTAAGAACAATACTAAATCGCGAAACTCACCGTCCGGCAGACTCAAAGCCAAGGCAACCGAGATGCCTCCACGTAACCCACCCCAAGTGAGGATCTTAACCAAGTGCGGTTGCATTTTTCTCTTCAAACCGATTAAGCGAATCGGCACGCCCACGCTGATTATACGAACCGCAATTACGACAGCAATCAAGAGCATGCCAGCAATGAACCATTGACTCTCAAATGGGATAATTAGCATTTCGAGGCCAATTAAGGCAAACAGGATAACATTTAGAATTTCATCGATTAGCTCCCAAAAATCATCAACACTTTGGCGAGTTCGATCCGACATCGCGTGCTGACGCAATACGCTACCTGTGATCAAACCTGCTACCACTACGGCAATTGGGCCCGAAGTATGCAAATACATCGCTAAACCATAACCGCCCATCACTAAGGCCAAGGTAATCAACACTTCGACCTTATAGTTATCAATAGTGTTGATGAGATAGTAACCCAAGCCACCGAGTACTAATCCAAAAACAATTCCGCCAAGAGCTTCTTCAGCGAAGAGAATCGCCACATGTGTAGCGTCTATCTGATCGGGACTCTGTAACAGAATCAACAGCACCATAAACACCACAACACCAACGCCATCGTTAAACAAAGACTCGCCGGCGATAGTGGTCTCTAGTTCTTTGCTCACACCCAAGCGCTTAACAGTAGACATTACTGCAATTGGGTCTGTGGGCGATATTAACGCTCCAAACAACAAACAATAAATGTAAGGTAGCTGACAACTAAGCGCTGTCAACAAATAGAAAGTGATCGTGCCAACTAAGAAAGTCGAAATACAAACCCCAATTGTTGCCAAGCTTAGTATCAACCACTTTTGCTTGCGCAGATCACTTAAATTAACATGCAAAGCGCCAGCGAATAGCAGAAAGCTCAACATGCCGTGCAAGAGCGTTCGATTGAAGTCTATCCCTTCAAGCAAGCGGGTTGCCTGGCCATGAAAATCACCGAAACCAAGTAACGACAACAAGTAGGTCAACAACGATACCGACATGGCGATCACCATCACACCGATGGTCGTTGGTAGGCCGATAAATCGGTGATTTATATACGCGAAGATTGCGGAAACACTGATCAATACCGCGGCTATATCGATAATACTATTCATAGGGGATAAATCCTTTTAAGCGATGCTTAGAGTAATTTCTGAATATCGGCTTTAATATCTTCAGGTTTATCATTCGGCGCATATCGAGCGACTACATCGCCCTCTCGGTTGATCAAGAACTTAGTGAAATTCCATTTAATTGCCTTTGAACCAAGTACACCGCGAGCTTCTTTCTTCAGATAGCTAAACAATGGGTGAGCATCACCACCGTTAACATCTATCTTAGAAAACATTGGAAACGATACGCCATAGTTTAGCTGGCAGAACTCTTCAATTTGACCATCAGCACCAGGGTCTTGGCTACCAAATTGATTGCACGGAAAACCCAGAATAACCAAACCCTCTGGCTCTAATTCGCCGTGTAAGTTCTCAAGGCCCTCAAACTGGGGTGTGAAACCACATTTACTGGCGGTATTAACAATTAGTATTACCTTTCCCTGGTAATCGGCCAAGTTAATTTCTTGGCCCTTGATATTGGTTGCGCTAAATTCGTAGATAGACATACTCGCTCCTAAATAAGCTATCGCTACCGGCTAGCGTCGGTTACGATAATAATTTCTCGTGGTCGGGTATTGTACCTGTTTCAGCCTACGCCGAACAAACATCGGTCGCTTAGCTTGCTTTTCCCTTCGAGTCTTAAAATCACCAGAGTGATGAATAATGTACTGATCACGGCTACTGCGTAGTAAATCAACACATTACTTTGATGAATATCAAAGCCTTTTAATAAAAACATAGGCAGCATGTGCCAGAGATAGATGGGCAGCGAATTGCGACCTATTTCAGACACAATACTGGGTTTTGACTGCTTACCAGTAACTGCTGCTTGTATTAGCACGGTGATTAAACTCAAATTTAGCACCAACCAAGAAACCGCCTTTAACCAGCTTTTTTCAGCTCCTATATTCAGCAAGTACGGCACAGCACAGAGCAGCACCAAAGCAATTGGCAATACTCTGAAACTGGTAAAAACACGCCGAAAATCTACACTTGCGCTTGTTCTTAGCCAAGCACCAAACAAAAAGAATCCGAAAAAATAAATTACTTTTTTGCTCAACAATGCCGCAACAATTGATACGAAATCTGCCTTAGAGACACCCGCCCAAACAAGACTAGAGAGCAGAAAAGCGATGAGCACCGCCGATAGGGGCACCTTAAGTTTTAAGAAGCCCGCAAAGGCCAACACCCACAGAACCAGTGTGGGGACGAACCACAAATGATAGTAAGGCGTATGAATATAGGAAAGCATTAGCTTCGCTGTTACGCGACCTTCTTCATAAGCATGAAATAGTAGAATCCCGGTATAGAAAGCAAAAGCGAAACCAAACGGCAATATAACCCGCCACCAATAACGCATTAAGGTGCTAAAAAACGGCGCTTTTCGCAGCGATTCGGCGTTAATCAAATAGCCGCTAAGCCCAATAAAAAGTGGCATATGGAAGGCATAGATACTATAGCGAATGAAATTTTCATGCACCGACCCTAATACAATATGGCCAATGATCACCAGAACAATCAAGTAGCCGCGAAGCTTGTCGATATCGGTATAACGCTGAGCGCTTGCTAACTGTTTCATTGTATTAGGTTAATATCGTTGGGCTAATCTAGTGGTCGACTGATCTTGAAGCTTATACATAAAAATAGAGATCTAGCCGCCGGTCGCGCTCATGTGCCGAGTGATCGTGATGTCTTTCGGGTCAAAATAATGCCGCTCGGGTTTACGCTGCATCGAATCAACAATTGCCTGCTGAAGCTGACCGGGGTCGTTTCTTATAATTTCACGCAGATCAAGCGAATGCTCATTGCCTAAACATAAAAGCAGTAAGCCTTCAGCAGTTACTCGAACGCGATTACAACTGGCACAAAAGTTATCACTCATGGGTGAAATAAAACCAACTTTCGAATCTGAACCAGCAATCTTTAAGTAGCGCGATGGGCCACTAGCTCGGTCGGAAAAATCAGAACTCTCTAAGCTAAAATGCGCCTCTAGCTGCTCTCTAATGGAGCGATTCTCAATCGCAGTTTCTTCGCGAATATGGCCGTCGATTTCACCCAGCGGCATCTCTTCAATAAACGAGATGTCTAAGCCTTTATCAACGGCAAACTTAGTAAGGTCGATAACTTCATCATCATTAGTGCCCTTAAGAATCACCGCATTTAGCTTTATCTTGTCAAAGCCTGCATTTCGGGCCGCATCAATCCCGCGCAGAACATCACTTAAATTACCAAATCGCGTCAGTGTTTTAAAACGATCTTCGCGCAGGCTATCAATGCTGATATTGATGCGTGACATACCGGCGTCTCGCAATGGCTGAGCGAATTTATCAAGTAACACGCCGTTAGAGGTCATCACCAGCTCGCGTAGGCCATCCAACTTAGCAAGTTGCCCCGCGAGTTCAACAATGCCATTTCGAACCAATGGCTCGCCACCGGTCAAGCGAATTTTTTCAACCCCAAGGCCGACAAATGCTTTCCCAACCATTGCCATTTCTTCTAAGCTGAGCACTTTTGACTTAGGTAAAAAGGTCATATCTTCTGCCATACAATAGGTACAACGAAGATTGCAGCGATCAGTGACCGACAGGCGTAGATAGCGAATTTGACGATTAAAAGAATCGATCAAACTACGTGGCGACTCAATTGTTTTTTCCATTGATGACCCACTCATAACATCGCCTCGTGCAACGGCAAGAACTCTAGAACTTGACCAGCGATCACCTCGGTATCAATATCTTGCCTCACCAAACCATCGGCCCATGATAATGACGACATTACACCGCTGCTAAGGTTGGCAAACCGATTGGCACGCAGCTGCCCCCTGGAGTCTCGCTCAATTTTAACTCGAATGTATTCTTCTCGAGTGCTGAACTTTTTATCAAAATCGGCGATCACGGGGTAACTAATCATTTGCTCTTTAGCTCTCCCTTGTAAGGTATTGAGCAATGGCACACCGAGTAATTGAAACACCGTAAACGATGAAACAGGGTTGCCTGGCAAGCCTAGAAAAGGCACGCCATTGATTTTGCCAAACGCCACCGGCTTACCTGGCTTGATTTGAACCTTCCACATGGCGAGTTCGCCTAATGCTTCTACGGCTGGTTTAACATGATCTTCCTCACCAACCGAAACACCGCCACTAGAGATGATCACATCGGCATTCGCTGCCGCATCACTCAATGCCACTTTTGTGGCGTCTAAGGTATCTTCAACGATTCCACAATCATAAACCTTAAACCCCATTTTTTGGCAAAGCGCGACCAACAATGGGCGGTTCGAGTTGTATATCTGCCCCGATGCCAACGGATTACCAGGTTCTATAAGTTCATCTCCCGTCGAAAATAAGGCGACGGTTATCGGTTTATATACGCGAACCTCGGCCTTGCCGATAGAAGCAAGTAAACTGATATCGATTGCACTTAGTTTTTGGCCGACACAAATAACTTCAGCGCCACTACTAATATCTTGGCCCTGTGGTCGAATATTCGCACCAGCCTCAACCCGTTTTAGAATAGTGACCGACTCCAAATCAAAATCACAGTTTTCTTGAATCACAACCGCATCTGCGCCACTTGGAACCACACCGCCTGTGAAAATACGAGCGGCTGTTCCTTTCTCTAAAACAGCCGGTTGTGCACCTGCGGGTATTCGTTGAGATATTGGCAGTGCCGTTCCACCGTCACTAAGGCTCGAAGTGCTCACAGCAAAACCGTCCATTGCACTATTATCGCACGGAGGGATATCTAAAGAAGAAGCGACAGATTCGCTAGCAACTCGACCGAGCGCGTCCATGAGTGTAACAACTTCAGTCCTTTTCAGAGATTCAAGCGACTCTAGTTGAGCACGTGCTTGGGTGAGAGTAATCATTACTTAAGGTTCGATGCTTTCGCATTGGTATGAGGTACAAAATTACAGGGCCGATGACGACTATCAAGCTGTTCTTTTAAAATACCTTCCCAGCCTGTTCGACAAGCGCCTGTCGAGCCCGGCAAACAGAAAATCACGGTATTGTTAGCCATGCCACCAAGTGCACGGGACTGAACAGTCGATGTACCAATATCTGTCAGTGAGAGATGCCTAAACAGTTCACCAAAACCGTCAATTTGTTTATCGAATAAGGGGCCCAGTGCCTCTGGGGTGCTGTCTCTACCGGTAAAACCTGTACCGCCGGTGCTTATAATCGCATGGATATTATTATCTGCAATCCAGTGAGAAACCTGAGCACGTAATAAGTACACATCGTCAATAACAATCTCACGCTCGGCAACAACATGCCCTGCCTCCAATAACTGATCGACTAGGTATTGCCCTGAAGTATCGCTATCAAGGTTGCGCGTATCGGAGACTGTTAATACCGCTACGTTCAATGGTGTAAATTCGGAGCTATTACTCATTCGTTTCACTTAATTCTATTTGGGAAGTCGGGGAAGTTTCCCATCGCTTGCTAGCATTGAGATCTTTGTTTTTTCGGCCAAGCCAATTTTCACCACGTGCGCCTACCTCTTTTTTCCAAAAGGTCGCGCGTGTTTTCAGATAATCCATTATAAATTGTGACGCCTGAAAGGCATTATCACGGTGCCTACTGGCCACCGCCACCATCACGATCTGCTCGCTCGCATAGATCTTACCAACTCGATGAATCACGCGCGCATAATCGAAACCAAAGCGTTGGTCAGCTTGCTCGATGATTTCATCACACAGTCTTTCGGTCATGCCAGGGTAGTGTTCTAGCTCTAAGTAATCAATAGCATCATCGTTAGAATCAAGGTCATACAAATCACGCACCAGACCTACGAAGAACACTACAGCACCAGCTCGCGGCGCTTCACTACATGCTTGAGCATACTCCGTGCCCACGTCAAAATCTTTCTCTTGGATCACTACCGTGCACTTAGACGAGCTCATCTAACCGCCTGAAACCGGAGGTAATATGCCCACTTCAACATTGTCCATTAAAGGTGCGTCCCAGCCAGCGTATTTATGATCAACCGACACCATCGCAGTTTGATCGCTAAGCGCGTCTATTAATGGCTTGGGTACGAGTGGCTCGAGCCCTTTCAGTAAATCGCGGACATGCGTCATATCCCCAAGCGGCACTTCTAGCTGGCTGACTCCCGCCAAATCCCGTAGGTGTGCAAAAAACAAAATCTTAATCATTGCGTTTCCAATCTCCAGATTTTCCGCCTTGCTTCTCGAGTAGTTTAGTCGATTCGATAACAATACCTTTATCCAGAGCCTTGCACATATCGTATATCGTTAATGCCGCTATCGAGGCCGCGGTTAAAGCCTCCATTTCGACGCCAGTTTTACCTGTGGTTGTGCAGCTGGTTTCAATCAGCAAACCCTGCTTATCTCCATCACTAAACTCTTGGATATCAACAGTTGCTTTAGATAGAGGCAAAGGATGACAAAGCGGGATCAAATCAGAACACTTCTTTGCGGCTTGAATACCCGCGATCCTAGCGGTCGCCAGCAAATCGCCTTTGGCAATACTTTGCTCACGAATTTTAGTAAGCACATCGTCATTCAAAAGAACTCGAGACTGCGCAATTGCAAGCCGAGTGGTGTCTGTCTTGTTGGACACATCTACCATATTGGCTTCACCAGACTGGTTAAGATGCGTAAAACTTTGATCGTGATTTTTCATAATTCGATGCTACTCAAAACTGTCTACCGACACAATAAAAGACGTGATTTGCTTTAGCTTGCTCAAAACTCAGTAAACACTCGAAATAGATTGAAAAAGTTATAAAGGCGATATGTTTTTAATATTTCTACTTATAACCAAAACACTGCTTGATAGCGAAAATTATTCTAATAATTTCAGGCACTTTTGTTTACAAAGCCCCTTTTGCGCTATAACCTTTGCGCCAACTTTGGTGAACTTATATAAGACCACCAATTTGATGAAATATTAGGCAAAATACAGCACGCAAAGAGAATAATCATGGCAGCAAATATTCGCGAAGAAGAAGTACTAACGGTTCACCATTGGAACGACACCTTATTCAGTTTCACTACCACTCGTGATCCAGGTTTTCGTTTTGAAAACGGCCAATTCATCATGATTGGCATGGAGATCAATGGTAAACCATTGATGCGTGCCTACAGTATTGCCAGCGCAAACTACGAAGAGCACATGGAGTTTTTTAGCATCAAGGTACAAGATGGCCCTTTGACTCAGCACCTTCAAAAGATCCAACCCGGCGACAAACTATTGGTCAGTAAAAAGCCTACTGGCACTTTATTGGTAGACGCGCTAAAGCCGGCTAAACACCTGTATCTACTCGCAACAGGCACAGGATTAGCGCCATTTATGAGTGTAATCAAAGACCCAGAGGTCTATGAGCGTTTTGATAAGGTAATTTTAACTCACGGTGTTCGCGAAGTATCTGAGTTAGCCTACCAAGACGTCATCAAAGAGCTCCCAGAAAACGAATTCTTTGGCGAAATGGTAAAAGGTAAACTTCTTTATTATCCAACCGTTACGCGTGAAGACTTCCATACTAAAGGACGCTTAACTGACGCGCTAACGTCAGGCAAACTCGCTGAGTCACTAGGTTTGCCACCGATCAATGTTGAAGATGATCGATTCATGTTATGTGGTAGCCCGTCAATGCTAAAAGACTTCTGCGAAATTCTAGACGAGCGAGGCTTCAAAGAAACCATTCGCGGTGACGTTGCAGAATACGTTATTGAGCGCGCATTTGTTGAAAGCTAAATAAGCACGCAGAAAGTTAGATAAGGGCGTATGACCTAGAGGGTCATACGCCCTTTTACTATTTGAACGATCCTTTTTAAACGCCTACTTACTTAAGCACCCGGCGTCGACGCTACGACCATTTCAGAAAGCTTCTTCTTAAGCTCCACTTCACGACGCGTCAGTTCAATTCGCTTTTGAGCGATTTCGATTCGTTGCTCCTCAATAAGCATTTGTTCAGCAAGTAAATCTTGTTTGCTATCTACTTTTGGTTCGGCGATACCCTCAACTTTAGAACCACTTTGCTGTGCGGCCGGCGTAGCAACGTCTGCTTTGCCACTTGCTAGCGCAGTAAACTCGCTCGCATTGAGCTTACATAGCTGTCTTGCTGCTGAAATTTTAGATTTAGAACACAAGCTTGGGATGTCAGTTGAACACCAAGGGCCATTACTAGAAACCTGCTTTCTCATTATTCTTTGCTTTTTTTGTATTCGACAACGAACAGCAACTTCATGAATACGGATATTTTCACCGACAAACACTCGCTCTAACGATATTTTTTGTACCCAAGCGTTAGCACTATGCGTGTAGAAAGCTAATAGTATCGCGGTAGCAAACAAAGATAGATTTATAAATTTTTTCATGGTCCAACCCTTAAATAATTCTAGTGCAGCTTCAATACTATCAAATTACTGTAAAAATGTAAGTAAATTACAACAATCGGAAATAATGAAATTAAATTAGAATTCGCTCAGGCAATTTGGCAAACGTCTCACCCCACAAAAAAAGCCCACGTTCGATTTCTCGAGCGTGGGCTCTTACTCTTAGTCAGGCTAACTTAGTTAATCAAACTTGAGCAGCAGTGTTATAGAAACGCGAAATTCTCTGGCGCGATCTCCATCATGCTTTCCATACCATTTTTAATAGCCGCTTCATGTGCCAAAGTGCGAGGCATGATGCGCTGGAAGTAGAAATCTGCTGTAGCGATCTTGGTCTTGTAGAACTCAGGCTCAGAAGCGCCATTACTCAACGCCTTTTCAGACGCAACCGCAGCCTCAGCCCAGAAGTAAGCAACGGTAACGTAGCCAGCGAACATTAGGTAATCAACCGCAGCTGCGTTCACTTCGTCAGTGTTTCGCATCGCAGACATACCGATTGAACGAGTCAATGACTCCCAAGTACCAACATATGCCTTAAGCTGTTTGGCGAACTTGTTACGCTTGTTTTCTTTAATGAACTTCTCAACCTTAGCGATCATAGGCTTGAGCACTTTACCGCGGGTGCCCAAGATTTTACGGCCCAAGAGATCTAAGCCTTGAATACCCGTTGTGCCCTCATATAGCTGTGAAATACGAGCATCGCGAACTTCTTGCTCCATACCCCACTCTTTAATAAAGCCATGGCCGCCTAATACTTGAATACCGTAGTTAGTTGTTTCCATCGATGTTTCAGACAAGAAACCTTTAGCGATTGGGGTTAGTACCGCTAACATCGCTTCGGCTTCAGCGTGCTCATCTTCAGAAAAGTCTGCAGATTGCTCTATATCAACCATCTTTCCGCAGAACATGTTGAGCATACGGCCGCCTTCAGCAAACGCTTTTTGCGTAAGCAACATACGACGAACATCAGGGTGGCAGATAATCGGATCTGCGTTTTTCTCAGGCGTAACACGCGGCTTCACGCGGAATTGAACACGGTCTTTTGCGTAGGCAAGTGCCTTTTGGAAAGACACTTCAGAGTGGGCTTGGCCATGCATAGCGACGCCTAAGCGCGACTCATTAATAAAGGTAAACATTGCGCGCATGCCCTTGTGCGGCTCGCTGATCAAGTAACCTTTCGCGCCGTCAAAATTCATGACGCACGTAGAGTTTCCATGGATACCCATTTTTTCTTCAATTGAACCGCAAGACACTGTGTTGCGTTCGCCCAAAGAGCCATCTTCATTAACCAAGAATTTTGGCACTAGGAATAGGGAAATGCCTTTGATACCAACAGGTGCATCTGGAAGGCGTGCTAGAACGATATGAACGATATTATCGGCCATGTCATGTTCGCCTGATGAGATAAAGATTTTGCTACCAGAAAGCTTATACGCACCCTCTTCACTAGAATCTTCGTCAACTTCAGCGTATGTCTTCAACAACCCGAGATCTGAACCACAATGTGGCTCGGTTAGACACATTGTGCCTGTCCAGTTACCGGCAACCATTGGAGGCATGAAGCGCGCTTTAAGATCATCACTTGCGTGCGCATCGACAGTTTTAATCGCACCTTGGCTCAAACCTGGGTACATACTCCAAGAATGGTTAGACGCAATCATCATTTCCATCATGATCAGGCCTACTGACTCTGGCATGCCTTGACCGCCGAACTCAGTTGGGCCGCAAAGCGCAGGCCAGCCATTTTCAACAAAGCTAGAGTACGCTTCTTTAAAGCCCTTAGGTGTAGTAACAACGCCGTTGTCAAACTTACAGCCTTCCTCGTCGCCGCTGGCGTTCATTGGCTCAAGTTCATTCTCGCAAAACTTAGCCGCTTCTTGAAAGATTGCTTCAAGCAGTTCAGGTTCAGCTTGCTGCCCCTTTGTGAACTTAGTGTAGTGGCCTGGCATGTCTAGCACTTCTTCCGACACGAACTTAATATCTTTTAAAGGAACTTTATAATTCATAGTTAATACTCTGTAGAATTTTCAAAAATACGTTAATCAAGGGCAGTTTTCTGTGCATTTCTGAAATAAATCACACAGCGAACAAATCGCTCCAATCAATTTTCTGCCAGCAGTTTTCTCACCAGTTCGATTATTGACTGGCTATAGTTATTAATTTGTTTTTCTCGTTGCTCAATCGAAATGTTGGCTTTCCAAGGGCTTAGGGTTTTCCAAGGCTTTAAATACCAATCTTCTAATAGAACTACGATTGTATTTGCCACCATTCGAGCGTCTTCAGTGTGGAATTCGCCGCTTTCGACGCCCGATTTAATTTGAGCCTCAAAGCTCTTAATACCGTCTAATTCGATCTGCTTTGATTCGCGCTGTTGAGCCTCTGGCAAACAACGAGTTTCAAAATATAGAAAGAAATACCACGGCTGAAGCAAAGTGCTCGCGTACAAATGAAAGCGAATACTCTGCTCAATTTTGGTCCACAAGGAATCCGACTGCATTGCGTGTTGACGCGTTAATTCACTCGACAAACGCACAATATCGGCAATCATTAGAGCGATATCTTCTTTTTTAGAGATACACGAATAGATTGATCCCATGCTCATGCCAGTTTGGCGCGACAAATCTCGTAGCGACATACGATCAAATCCCGATGTGGCGGATACTTGAAACGTCGCACTTAGAATTTTCTCCAAATTTGCCACTGCGAAACGTGCCTTTTGAGTCTGCACGATTTCACTATTTCGATTAAACACGGTGGCATAAAGAGCCTCACCTTGTAGAGGAAAATTCTCGATAAAATGCGCTAGCGAGTTAATCTCCGCAACAATACCAGGTGCCCCGATTTTTTTCGAAGTGTTTTCCAATACCGAATTCATGCGCGGAGCTTAGCATAGAAAACAGAACGAACGTTCGCTCTACCCTATAAAAAGTCAAAAATTTACAGTTTTTCGCAAGATGTTAGACTTGTGCCACATAAAAATTTCGCTCAAAACACATATGTTGGCAATTCAAAACCTATTAACGCACTTGGTGCGCGTTGAATCTCATGAAGTCAAAGCCCTACTAGTCTCATGCGCCTACTTCTTTTTGATTCTTTGTGCCTACTACATTATTCGACCAATTCGCAGCGAAATGGTAATCGCTAACGGCGTCAGTAATTTTCAATGGCTGGCACTAATGACCGTTGCCGTGTTAGTTATGATCACGCCGCTTTTCGGCTGGGTAACAACACGCTTTCGAACGCGGCAGTTCTTGTCATATTGCACTCTCTTTTTCGCAAGCCACTTGATCGTCTTTTTCTTTCTATTCGACGTTGCCGAGCGCTCACCAAACACCACTCGCGCTTTCTTTGTTTGGGTCAACGTGTTCAATATGTTCATTGTCTCCTTGTTTTGGAGTTTCATGAACGACATCTATAGCCGCAAACAATCCAAGCGCCTATTCGCTTTTATTGCCGCAGGCGGCACCGCTGGCGCGATTTGTGGCCCGATCATTACGACGAGTTTGGTTAATTCCTTGGGGCTCGCACCGCTACTTGTGATTTCAGCCAGCTTACTCGGTTTATCTGTGATTCTCATGAACTGGTTAACATCATGGAAGAACGACGACTTTGATATCCAAGGGGATACCTTGAAGCGCGAAGCCTTGAAGGGAGGCATATTCGACGCCTTTAAATTGATAGTAAAATCTCCCTACCTAATTGGTATTTGTCTGCTGATTGCCCTCTATGCGATCAGCATTACATTTGTCGAAATTCAACAAGCAGAAATCGTTGAACGCACCTTAAATGACCCAATAAGTCGCACACGTTTATTTTCATCCATCGATTTTGCGGTTAACGTTCTAGCCTTAATCATTCAATTGTTCATCACCAGTCGGCTGATCGAGCAATTTGGATTTCGTTTTGCGCTACTGTTTGTGCCGGTTGGCATTACTATTGGTTTTGCAGTCATGGCCGTCACGCCTCTTTTGGCGGTTATGGTTGGCGTTGAGATTTTCAGACGATCAGGAGATTACGCAATTATGAAACCTGCTCGTGAAATGCTGTTCAGCGCAGTGAGCCGCGAAGAAAAGTACAAAGCCAAAAACTTTATTGACACAGCAATTCTTCGCGGCGGCAATGCATCAAGCGCACTAGCATATAAGGGCTTGCAGGCCATCGGTGTCGCGGGTGCTGGCATGGCAGGTGCGAGCTTAGCGCTCGGTCTTGCTTGGTGCGGCACGGCGTATTGGCTTGCTGGCCAGTTCAATCGAAAACAATCAGAAAACGCGGTGGACGCGCTGCAAAATTGACAAACAAGTGAATTGCCCAATGTTAAGCTCTATTAATACCATTTTATCTAAAAGCGCTGTTAAACAAGTGTCCTGCTTTCCATGATTAAAAATATTGTAATTCTGATTGCTGTTCTTGCTATTTTAGCAGCCGGTTTTGTTTGGTTTATAGGCGATCGCGCTCTTTGGGTATCAAATCATACCGTCCGACTATGCTTGGAAGAACACTGCGGAGGCCCAACCTTCTTTTAAAGTTCGAAAATTATACAACCCCTCAATTTAGAACAGAAGCTTTAAGTAAAACTCAAAAGCTTCAAGTTCGCAATCCACTAAACATAAGCGAAAAAAGTGGAAAGGCTTTGCTCTGTTATATACATAAAGTCAGCTGCAACGGATAGGTACACGCTACCCCCTTTTATCGTAGTTGAAGAACTAAACAATAATCTTAACTATCATTTTATCAATAAATTAGTCTGACTAACTGCGTCAATTCTCGATTGGGACATACGATCTCTATACAAACTTGGAGTCACCCCGGTCACTTTCTTAAAAGCAGAATAGAAAGAAGAGCGTGAATTAAATCCGACATCAATCGATATCTTCAAGACTGTATCATTAGTATGCTCCAAACGAAGCAGAGCGTCATTCACTCTCAACCTGTTTACATAGTCAAAAAAAGGCTCGCCCAATTTGAGATTGAGAGCTTGAGATACATAGTTAGGTAACACGCCAACCCGCGCAGATAAACTTGCAAGAGAAATATCCGGTTGTCGGTAAAAACTGTCTTCTTCGAAGGCCGCTTTAATTTTCTCACTAACCTCTAAAAGGCGCTTTTCTGAGAGTCCAGATTTTTTATATTTATCTTCGCTCAAATTTGATGATGAATCATTCAACAATTCAGCTTTCTGATATACACCCCAAGCACAAAATGACCAAATAATAGAAGCACGGAGAATAAAGTTAACAAAATCGATAACGGGTGCATCCCCAAATTGATATTTACAGGCATGAAATACTAATTCCAAACCGATAGTTGATAAAATCAACCAACAAAGCCATTTAAAGTTAACAAACATATAATTATTAACTTCGTCGAACAAAGCACCATCTATTTGGTGATGACTTCTTTTCATTCGGCGAATAACCAGAACCCCGTAAATTAGGAGTTGTATAAAAATCACACCGTTTAGGACTTCGTTTAGGCGAGCACTAAACACCCCTTTAACATCTATTAAGGGGCGCATATAAGCAAACAAATCAACCAGCAAACTACTAAAGGTTAAGAATAAGGCCAGCAACAACGGAATAGTAAAATGCTTTAAATCCCTTCGATCTATCATTGTCGGCTTCTGCGAGGTTATCCCTCGAATATAAAGCCAAAATAACGGAGCCATATTGAGTTCAATTACTTGCTTTAGCAAGGTTAAAATTGGAGAAAAAGGGTGTTCAAAGTAAACCGAAGCAATCCCTCTTATTAGAAAATAGACCTGAATATTTCCAAGCACAAAGAAAAACAGGAATAGTGGGGCATAGAGTTTCGACTGGCTTATTCTGCTTTTGATAGCGTAAGTAGCAAGGAACGTTAAACCTGCAGTAAAGGACGAAACAGCGCACACTAGAATTTTGACTTCAGCTACCAAAACAACAACTCTTTAATAGACTTTTAGTAATATCTTAAGAAAGAGCAGTTTAAGGAATTCCACCGCTGTAATCCAGGTGTTTTTTATGGTCAAATTTTATGTCAAATGTCTTTACATTTAGTCATACTGCTAACCCAATCACAAAAGAGCATTTCACAACCTGCACTCCATTGATAGAGAGCTTTAGTTGACGCAGGGAAACATTGAAAAACAGAGCCTTTTTAGGCAGAACCTAACACCAATTAGGCCAACCTCAATATGAACGTAATAGAGAATGTAACTAAGCGCCAAGTAACCGACACCCTAGCGTATTAAGAAGATCATGCTTATGTTTCTGACCTTAATCAGGAGCAAATAATGATCAGACGAAGTAAAACTGAATGGCTAAATTTAATTGATGAACATGCTTCGAGTGGCTTGAGTGCGGCGGAGTTTTGTCGCCGTAATAAATTGAATCCGAAGTATTTTAGGCTACGTCGACGTGAACTAGCCCAAACGCCATCGGCGTTTTGCTAAGCTCAACGAAGGCTTGCGTTCGTTACAAAGTGAGTTGTTTGACGAGGCCGAGGCTCTCAGTGCAGAACTCGCGTCTGCCCCTGAAAAGGTAACGGTGCCCGCTCACACGCGTAACAAATCAGGTGGTCGCAAACCGTTGCCGAAGAATTTACCGCGCATTGATCAGGTTCATGACTTAACTGACTCTGAGAAAGTGTGCGCTCACGGCCATGCGCTAACACCAATGGGCGATAAAGTCAGTGAGCAGTTGGATGTAATCCCGATGCAAATCCAAGTGATTCGCCACGTGCGTAAGCAGTACGTCTGCAAATGTTGTGAACACGCGGGCGAGACGGTAATCAAGACCGCCGCTAAGCCCAAACAGCCGATTGAAAAAAGCCAAGCCAGCCCTGGTTTGCTGGCCTACGTGGCGACGGCCAAGTACACCGGCAGCCGATCATCAATCGGCTGGAAGAGCAGTTGCTGAACGCGCCAGTGTTGCACATGGACGAAACGCCGGTGCAGATGTTAAACGAAGCGGGCAAACGAGCTCAGTCCAAATCGTACATGTGGGTTCGCAAGGCGGACCCGCCACCAGATAATCAAACACATAAAATCATTCTGTTTGATTACGACCCCAGCCGGTCAAGCGCGGTGCCATTGCGCCTGCTC
>CANMNN010000023.1 GCA_947499305.1 uncultured Arenicella sp.
ATATTTAATCGACGATAGAATCAGTCCTAATGCAAACCACAGACTTAGAGTGCAAATCTTTTTAATGTTCAGCTTTATCATATTCGTTTGGTAATTGGTCGTTATGTTAAGGCGCCATCCGTGGCGATATACTCCAACAACTTCTTGTCCCTAAATCCTTAAGTACACTCTGTGTTTGACTCAAAAAAACTCGAATGTTTCCATTATTAAATTTGGATGTTGCTAAGGCATCTAAATTACTCGGGGTAGACGTTGTAAGTGAATAGTGCAATTAAACAGGGGGCGATAATATTACATAGCATTACACAGTGGTTTTAGTTCAGCGGTTTGGGTGATAGTCTAAGGGACATTAAATTAACAACGATTCAAGGAGACAAATAACTATGGCCTCAACAAAGACCGCTCGTATCAAAAAGGTTAAGATAAAAGTTCTAGAGATCTATGAACAAGGTATTCAGAACGGTGATGGCGGAGAGCTGCCCGCAACTGAAGTAGCTCTGGCAATCGGGCCAATAATAGGGTCAGTTTCAGGCGGTGATGGGCCGGTCGCTATCTATCAAGGGGAGATGACTTACTTTGACCCTAAGAAGAATAAGAATCGCGAGATCGACATGGTCGAAGCCGTTTTCTCGGTAGATCAAGGCGAAGCGGGTGAGCCTGGGAGCGTATTGCTGAATATTAACCTGACAGGGACAAATGAATTTATGGAGCCATTGGTTACGACCATACCTACTGACCCGAATTCTGTGCCAGATCATTGTGTGCACGTTTCAGGTAATGGAGAGCAAGGTGTTACGATCACTTTTCTCGAGCCTTCTGAGGGTGAGTTCGTAGCTTATCCAGCTCTTTATTTCCACACTATTGAAGGGATTATTGATCCGGGGATCGTGGTGAGACGTAGCCCTGGAAATTAGTACAAGGTTATTTGGCTGGGACTAATTAACGCTACAAAGTTCGGATGTGATAGGGCTAGTCGAATCGACAAAGTCCTTATTAGAACACAAGGGCTTAAACCAGTTGAAGGTATAGAAAATGGGGCTAGTCCCTTGCTCGATTGAGTCCTTGACATCAACCGTTGCGCTGATGTAGTTACCAGCAAGAGTGTTAACGATTGCCGAAGCGTAGTCTAACTCTGCGATATCAGGGTATGCCCCATTTGCGATTTTTAGTGTTCTCACTGCGGCTGTTAGCTCTCCAGTGTGCGCTTGTGCCTGAGCAAGGTATGAGTAGTCTTGAGGGGTAGTCGGAGATTTGATTGAAGAAATAACTTCCAAATAATATTTTTTCGCCACACGCTTCTGATTTGACAGTGAGAGCGCGTCGGCTAAAGTGAGTCGCGCTATTGTTGATTTAGGGTTAAGCTCAATGGCTTTTTCAAGCATAGTGACCGCAGACGTGGCCTCGCCTTTAAGCATTAGAGTAAGAGCGTAATTGACATAGTAGTTTCCACCGTCTGATTCATTGATCAGTGATTTGTAGATATTCTCTGCATCAGTTAACTTGCCTTGACTCATTGCGATAGAAGCCTTTAAATCACGTGCATAGGCGTAGCTTGGTAAAAGAGCTAACGCAGCATCAAGTTGCTCATTTGCGGAATCTAAGTTGCCTACAAAAAATTCCGAGGTCGCTAAGTTGTAGTGATTCAGTGCAGAGGGTCTCAATAAAACATTTTTTCTATCCAGCTCTAGTAGCGAGTCGAAATCGTTTTTTGCGTAAGCCAAAGCGCTCTCTAATTGACTAATTTCAACGATGTCAGCATCGGTCGTGCGTATTTCATCTAAGCGTGACTCAGCCTGCGAAATGTCACCCGTAACTATCGCGATATTGCACAGTATTATTTTAATACTTACCCTCGACTCAAGTGTTTTCGGAGCAGAATTTACTAGCTCTTCTAGTTCACTCAATGGCCCTCCGTTGCCTGACGTTAAATTAAGGTGATTCGCAATGCGAAACGCTAAGAGGTAGGCGGGCTCGTAGCTTGGATACTTTCTGATAAAAGTCGTGATCGCTTGATGCTGCTGAATGGTCGAGGCCGTGCCCGCTTTGCTGTCTTTATAAACGGATAGATACCTCTGGTAATCTTTATCTGAAATTGCCACGCTTGCTTGATCGGTGAGCTTGCCACCAAGCAACTCGATGCTTTTCGACGTAATCTGATTTTCGACTTCAGAAAGAGTGAGTGAAAAAGGAGAGATGAAATTAGTGCGCTTACTCACTGCCATTTTGGGCCCCTGGCGTTCTTCTAGGGTAATATCACAACTATTCTTCCCACAATCGAGCGATACTCTTAAGACTTTGTCAACGCCTGCCGCTAATGCTTTTTGAGCTAGACTACCGGTTGCGCTATTAAGATCACTCGCGGTTACCAATCCTACATTAGTGAGCGCAAGCAGCGCGTTCTCTGCGCTGTGCTTTATGCTAGTTTTATAAAGAGCGTTTTGTTTTTGGGGGCTATCCTCCGTCGAGCTTACCTTAATTTCGTCAAGGGCAATGTAGGTCACTGAGTCGAGTGAGGTCTCTGGTTTACTGCTCAAGTCAAGCGTAAGAGCGCCAACTGCGAAACCAGTTGCCAGCATTAGCAAGGGTAGCCAAGATTTTTTGAAGGTTGATCTCTTAGTCTCAGTCTGAATAGACGTTGCTTCCCCCTTTTGCTCATGAGCGTTGATTGGAATTTCTTGAGTTTCATCCTCCGACGGACTTGATGATTGAGTATTGTTCCTGAGTATCTCTTCGACTTGAGCTGCGTTATACAAACGCTTAGATGGGTTTTTGTTAAGTAGCGCAATAAGAACTTGTCCGAGCCTGGGCCCTAATATAAGTGCCGACTTCGGGCTGATTTGGGCAGGTTCAGAAATGATTCTTTGTAGTAATGCTATTTTATTATGTGTGTCTCCATAGGGATGTTCACCGATCAGGCTCTGATAGGTCAGTATCGCCAAGGAAAATAAATCAGTCCTTGTGTCAACAGGTTGACCTGTGGCTTGCTCTGGAGACAATGAAAAATAACTGCCGCTAACGTTATCTACGCGAGTGAGCCCGTCATCTTCTAGATAGTCATTGAGCTTAACTTTGGCAATGCCAAAGTCTGCGACCTTGGCAATATTGTCGTGCGTGATTAGAACGTTATCGGCTTTTAGGTCGCAATGAGCGATGCCTTTTTGGTGGGCACTGGAGAGGCCATCAGCAACTTCAGCTAACCACTTGAGCTTTACTTCTTTGCTTGGATCTTGCTTCAGTCTCTGGGTTAATGTGTCACCGCCGACGAATTCTATGACTAAGCCTAATATATTTTCTTGCTCGACTACATCATAGAGTTGAACAATATTTGGATGGTTTAATTGCGCAAGCAATTTTGCCTCTGACCGTAATCGTTCGGCGAGTTTTGCTGCTGAGGGGGCAGAGGTGTCAACACACTTAATGGCAACCTCTCTCCCAAGTTCGGTATCTTTTGCTAGATACACCACACTCATCCCGCCACGGCCAAGCTCTCTTAGTAGAGTGTAACGGCCGAGCGACTCGAGTTGATTGAGTGGCGTAGTCATAAACTAAAGTTCTTTAACGCCTTCTTTATAGATTTCAACATTGGAGATGTTCACGCGAAGCGCACCGCGTCGCCGTTCGATCAGCTTCGAATGTCCAATGGCATTTGGTAGCGCATTGGCAACTTGTTTGCGTGCTCGAAAAATATGAATATTCATATGTGTTTCCTCCAAGCCTAGTTCTTTCATTAGAAGTTGGCTATCGAGCCAGCCTGAATGATCGTCGAGTCGGTGTCGCAGCAAATGTACTAATAGATAGTGATGAGATCGCTCACCTAAGTCGATCTCCAGCCCATTTTGGATGAGAGTCAGATTTGTACTTTCTTCATCTTGGCTAAGGTCAAAGCGAAATATAATCTCATCTAGGGTGGTTTGTTTAGGATCGAATTCTTTGGTAGCGTCGTCTTCGGCTACCAGCAAGAATTTCCATGTCTTGTTTTCAATTTCAATTGCATCGTTATGATCGAAAGGGCCGACCTCAACGCCCCTGGCGATGTCATCGGCAAACCACTGCTCGCGATCAGGGCAGAGGTAGAGCGCTAATTCTGGAGATGTTTCATTTGGAAGTAGCACGCTTTCGGCAAGAGGAGTGATTTCACTTGGCTGTTCGGTGTTAATAAGCATCGCTTGTGGGGCATCAAGGCTTACCATTGTTAGCGTGACTTCGTTCATGCCTGCAAAATCGACTACATCGCCTTTATCTAACGGCAGTTGTTTTTGCGCTGGAATGATTTTGCCATTTAGCTTAATGCCATTCTTGGAAACGTCTTTGATATACCAATAAGGCTCACGCCACTCTATGATTGCATGGAGCTTAGAGATAAAGGCATGTTGTAGTGCTGTGTCAACAGAGTCTACGCGGCGCCCAAATGTGTGGTAGTCGCGTAAATATTCCAGCCCAGAATGTTCGGGGCTTTTGAGGTCAAAAGAGGCCACTATATAGTCGTTATCTTATTTTTGTGTAATTGGTTTCGCTTTGCATGAGTCGCGAATTGCCATTAATTATATCTTGCGATCATAATTCGCCGTTAACCTAAGGCGATGAGCGCGAAAAGGTAACTAGCAATTACTCAATTACCGTGCTCATATAATTGCAAAATTTTGTTACTTAAGAATAAATAGATTTCGCTGAGATAGCCAGTATTTAGCGATGAAGTTTGAACGGTGGGTTGGGGTGAGCTAATTGGCAAGTTTATTGAGTTCGTCATACATTGAAAACCTCTGCTCATAGTATATGGCGCCGGATATTGAGAGATGTCCACTGTCTTGGTACAAAATAACCTCATCAAGTTTGGTTTCACAAAACTCATTGTTACAAAGATTCTCAGCAAAGCTGTATATCGCTATATTTTTCTCTCGAAGCGTTTCAAAAATAGCATTCAACGCTTTATCACGTTCTAGATATCTGGCGAAATCAAGGCGGCAATCTTCGCGCACCTGCTGTAACCCGATTCTGAGCTGCTTCCGATCGCGTTGCTCGTGGCACTTTGCAATATTGAAACCGAGGGATGGTGGAGGGGCTACGAGCACCACTTTTTTACCAGCTTTTTTTAAAATAGAAACTGTCTGGTCAATTGCTTCGATGATGTCATTTTTGCTTAGTTGTATAGCTTGGGCTTCATCGCCGGTAATCTTGACATGTAGAGGCACGTTCAGCATGTGCATCCAAGCAGAAGCGATAACTACTAATTTAATGTCTGGATTTTTAATCGCATGGTCTAACGCTGATTGGTTAAAAGCGAGGCACTTCTGTGCCCAGCTTAAGCCATGTTGGGGAGGTTGATAAAAGCTTATTCCAACGATTGGCACGCAAGTAGAAAAAGCGGCTTGAATCAGGCCGTCATGTTTTGAAGCATTGATGCCAGGGACTAGATGCATTGCGTATGAGTCGCCCCATACAAGGGTTGAAGGTCTGGCAGAGGTTTTACAAGCAGGTATTTCGTAGAATTCAGGTGAGCGGCAGGCTTGGTCTAAGCCAACATTTGGTCGAAAAAGCTCAGTGTATTTTTGCCCACCGCTTAGGCTCTTTATCGTGAAGCTTAATGCGATGATGAGGAATGATGCGAACAATATTGGAACAAAGCCTCTCGCCTGAGACTCGTCCGTGATTCTAAATCGATTTTCGATTATGTGATAAAGCGCGATGGCTGCAATGAATGATAGCGCTACTGCGAAAGCTCGATAAAGCCACCAAAGATCCATGCCGCTAATATTAATGTTGCTCAGAAGAGATAGAATTGGCCAGTGAACAAGATAAAGGGAGTACGAGATTGCGCCAACTTTCGCTAGCCATGTCGCCACTAAGCCTTGATTTAACCATTTTGGTTCACAAGCGATGATCGTGGCCGTAGAGAAAACCACCACAAGTAAATTTATTCGATTGGCATTAATCCCTTCAAAATTATAAGCAACGCCGAGCGCTATAAGGCCGCAGGCTAGTGTTGATAAGTAGGGTTTGGTTGTGTCGGGCTTAGCTCTTGTGCGGAGTAGATAAGCGAGTATTGATCCAATGCCGAGCTCCCAAACACGCGTCGGTGTGAAGTAAAAACTAGCACCTGGTTTAGATTCAAGAAACGCTAAATACGCGATCATGCTGATTAGAGTCAGTATAAGTACTGCCTTGAACCAGTGCTGTCGAGGGATGAGTACCAATAACGCAGGTGTTACTAGGTAGTACTGTTCCTCAATAGAAAGTGACCACATGTGCAGTAGCGGTTTTAGCTCAGCGCTGCTCTCAAAATATCCTGTCTGGCTCCATAAAACGAAATTTGCAGTAAAGCTAAGCGAGCCCCATGCTTGCTGAATCAAATCGCTCATCTCAGCATGGGTTAACGTCCATGGGGCAGCAATAAGTGAGATGGCTATAACCACATAGGCTGCAGGCAAAAGCCTCCAAGCTCTGCGAATATAGAATTGTTTGAATGAAAAAAGCCCGTTTTCAATTTGCCTAAACAGCTGAGAGCTAATTAGAAAGCCGGAGATTACGAAAAATATATCGACACCAAAGTGACCATTTGCGATAGGAATTAGGCGAGCGTGATAAAAAACTACCAATAAGACAGCAATGCCGCGGAGCGCTTGTATGTCGACACGATGTTGTAGAGTGCTCACTGGCGAATATCTGCGAAGACTAGGTTTGCACTTGAGTATGGGGCAATGTGAAAAATCTATTTTTCGAGAAACTTGGTCAGCTCTTCCCGCTGATCCATAGCATCTTTATAGCCTAGCTCAATTAGTTCTTGGCAAAAAGTCTTGGTGAACATCAAATAGCTGATGAAGCGTCTGCTATTGGCTTTCGCCATGCCTAGAAACTTAAGCGCAACACGAAAACTTTTAGGCAGTTCTAGAAAATGTTTCATAGCGATGTTCGCAATATCTTCAGACGGACTGATCACAAAGTGCTCGATGACTTTTAAGTTTTCGTGAGTACCGTCGTTGCCTTCTTGTAAAGTGCGATTCATGCGTTCCATTCGCTCAATATCAGATTGCAAGCTATTGAGGAAAAGAGTGTCTAATACATAGCCTGAAATTTGCCCGAGAGAAGGGCGATATCGAGGAGGATCAGGGAGGCCCAGCTCTTTTTCCATCCGCAAGCCGATGATAAGAATCTTTTCCGCGCCTAAATGTAAGGCTGGGCTGATTGGAGAAATTTGACGCATTGACCCATCGCCAAAATGCTCGTTGCCTAGTTGTACTGAAGGAAAGATAACCGGGATAGCCGAAGAAGCAATCATATGGTCGATGCTCATTTGCTCGCGAATGCCTTCGCGGTGAGTTCGCTGCCAGTCTTTGATTTCGGCGGCGCCATCGTAAAAAGTGGTCGATTCGCCAGAAGTGTAGCTGCAAGCGGTTAAGCAGTAGGCATGCAATTCGCCATTTTTGATCGACTTATTGATGTTGTTAAAGTCGATGTATTCATTGAGCAGTTCTCGCAATGGTTGGTTGTCGAGAATCGAACTCGGGCCTTTATGCCGATCGCCAGGACCTAAGTTTGCCCAGGCCCAATGTGCAATTCGCTTAAATAGATTTTTCCCATCAGCATAGAATACGTGGTGCAGTTCAAAGTTTGACCAAACGCCAAGAATCTTAGCAATTCCTTGGTGAAAATTTGAGGCGTTTGATGCCAGAGCAACAGTGTTGATGGATCCCGCTGATGTACCACAAATAATGGGAAACGGGTTCGGGCAACCTTCTGGAATCATTTCGGCAATGGCCTTTAAAACGCCGACTTGATAAGCCGCTCGAGCACCGCCGCCGCCGAGTAATAAGGCAGATCGTTTATTGCAGTGCTGAGCTTGCTCTTGAGGTTGTTTTTTATCTTGGTCGGGCATTGCTAAAACAGACTTGGCTTTTATGGGTAGAGTTTAGCCAACCGCTGGAACCTCGTGGCCACGGCGGCCGCGCAAAGGAATTCGAGGTGCTTTCTTAGGCTCGCTTTTACGTTTCTCTAAAGCGGCTAGTTTAGCCGCTTCGCGCTCTTCTGGCGTTTGTTTTGGCTCGTTTGATTGCTGGCGCTGCTTCTTAGGCACGCGATTTGGGTTGCCTTTTTCACGGCGCTCGCGCTCTCTATCACTGTCGCCAGAGGCTTGGCTTCGGCTCGGTTTCCCGCTGCGCTCGTTCCTAGGCTTTCCGTCTCTCTTTGGGCTGCCTTTCGATCGGCTATCTTTCTTCCGGTTAGATCTGAGTTTTGATAAGTCGGGTACAACAGGGTCTTTAAACATCAGTTCAGCAATGTCACGTTCGACCGGAATCGAATGTTCTATGTATTGCTCGATATCCATGATGTTCATCGCGTAGGTTTCGCAAATCAAACTCATCGCAGTACCGCTGGCCCCGGCACGGCCTGTGCGACCAATACGGTGCACGTAATCCTCGGCATCGGTTGGTAGGTCAAAGTTCACCACAAAATTTACGTCCGGGATATGCAGGCCACGAGCCGCGACATCTGTGGCTATCAATACATTGACGTCGCCATCTTTAAAGCGTTGCAATAACGTTTCGCGCTTTTTCTGTGGCACGTCGCCCGATAGCATCGCGCATTTAAATTCATTGGCTTTAAGCCAAGCGTCAATTTTCTCGGCCATATGCTTGGTATTAATGAACACCACGCAACGCTCGTTATTGGCTTTTTGCAGTAAGCCCATTAGTAAAGGTATCTTTTCTTCGTTCGACGGCATGTAGCCAATTTCAGTGATGCGATCAGCGGTCACTTCGGCCTCAATCTTCACCACTTCAGGCTCGCTCATGTGTTCATATGCAAGCTCACCAACCCGCGCCGACAAGGTTGCCGAGAACAGCAGATTTAAGCGCTCACTCGGTTCAGGCATTGCGCGAAATAAGTAGCGAATGTCTGCAATGAAGCCCAGATCGAACATGCGATCAGCTTCATCGAGAATGATTACTTCAAGCGCATCTAGGGCAAATACTCCCTGTTTAAAGTAGTCGATGATGCGGCCGGGTGTGCCAATTAAAACGTCAACGCCTGATTCGATCGCGGCGCGTTGTTTGTCATAGTCGGTCCCGCCATAGGCCAGTGCCATCTTTAAGCCAGTGTGTTCAACTAACTTCTTACCATCTTCATGAATTTGAATCGCTAGCTCACGCGTTGGAGCGACAACCAAAGCACGAATTGGGTTCTTCTTTTTCGACTCTTTACGCTCGTTGTTGAGTAATTTGTGGAAGCATGCAATTAAGAACGCCGCTGTTTTACCTGTGCCGGTTTGCGCTTGACCGCTGACATCTTTGCCCTGCAGCGCAATGGGCAGTGATAGCGCTTGGATCGGAGTACAGAATTCAAATCCGATGCCTTCAATGCCTTTTTGTACGTCTGGGTGTATTTCTAACTCGGAAAACCGAGTGTCGCTTAAGTGTTTCTCGCTCATGATTTTTGATCACTAAATATTACGCCGTGAGGTGGTGAACCAATGTCATAGTATTCCTAAGACATGGTCTTCGATAAAAAGAAGAACCCCAGCTGGCTTTGTGAGTTGAACTGGTCTCAGGCGCTCTGCGCGATTATCACCATTTGTCTAGCTTCGTGGCCTGTGTTTGCGGTTTATTTCAAACCCGAGCGACGGCGACATAGTGGTGAGATTAGTCGGAGACCAATTCCAGATTTTTGTACTTGCAATATGCAAAATAATCCGCACACTATACCCTAATTTCCAAATTAATAGGCGAATAGTTATGTCTCAAAACACCGTTGAAATCACAGATTCTAGCTTTGAATCAGACGTTTTACAGGCCGACAAGCCAGTATTAGTCGATTACTGGGCAGAATGGTGTGGCCCATGCAAAATGTTAGCTCCAATTCTTGAAGAAGTTGCGGCAGAATACGGTGATAAATTGACCGTTGCAAAACTAGATATCGACAGTAATCCAAACACGCCCCCTAAGTTCGGTATCCGTGGAATTCCAACGTTGATGTTGTTTAAAGAGGGCGATGTCGCGGCCACTAAGGTTGGCGCGATGTCTAAATCACAGCTAACCGCGTTCATTGACGAAAATATCTAAACTTTTAGTGACCAGCGCCTCATTTTGATTCTATGTAAATGAGGTGCTAACTGAGAGTTGGTGTGACGGCGGCGTATAGGATGGCTGTCGTTACAATCATTGCCTAGGGTTATTAAGGGTTATTAAGGGTTATTATCGATTGAATTGCGATCGAGATAGAACAGAAACTAATACGCTAGACATTTAGTCAATTGGCGTGATATCGTTTAAAAAGATTCGCAGTCGTCGAATCGAACTCCAAATATTGTTTCCCGATGTGCCAAGAGCTGCACTCTACTAAATGTGTTGCTGACTGGCGATTAAACTGAAATAAGTTCCAAGTATTGATCTTGGACACTTCTGATAAATAGTCATTCGGGCCGTTGAGCCGTGTCACGCGTTGCGGTCTAGCTTACAAGCGAGACTAGAAAACGCTTACTACAAGATTTAACTCTACAAATACAACTAACTACTTACGTTTCTAACTACATATGTCAGCATCTTTAACCGATCTTAAAAAGAAAACCGCTACCGAGCTTACTGAAATAGGCCGCTCGATGGAGCTAGATGGCTTAGGCCGAATGCGTAAGCAAGACCAAATCTTCACGATTTTAAAGTCGTTAGCCAAAAAGGGTGAGGACATTGAAGGCGAGGGCGTGGTGGAAATTTTACAAGATGGCTTTGGATTTCTTCGCTCGGCCGATAGTTCTTACTTAGCTGGCCCAGATGATATTTACGTATCGCCCAGCCAAATTCGCCGCTTTAACTTGCGTACCGGCGACACTGTGGCCGGCCTAGTTCGCCCTCCCAAGGATTCAGAGCGTTACTTCGCGCTACTCAAGGTGGAGACAATTAATGGTTCGACTCCTGAAGAAGCGCGCAATAAAATCTTGTTCGAAAACCTGACGCCGCTGCATCCTAATAAGCGCATGAAGCTTGAGCAGGAAAATGGCACGTCTGAAGATTTAACCGGCCGAGTCATTGACTTGATTTCTCCACTTGGCAAAGGCCAGCGTGGCTTGATTGTTTCGTCGCCCAAAAGCGGTAAAACGGTAATGCTTCAGCAAATTGCTCAGGCGATCACTACTAATAATCCTGATGTTGAATTGATGGTCTTATTGATCGATGAGCGTCCAGAAGAAGTAACAGAAATGCAACGCAGTGTTCGCGGTGAAGTTATTTCATCAACCTTCGATGAGCCCGCAGCGCGCCACGTACAAGTTGCTGAAATGGTAATCGAAAAAGCTAAACGCTTGGTCGAGCATAAAAAAGACGTGGTGATTCTACTTGACTCGATTACACGTTTGGCGCGAGCCTATAATACTGTTGCGCCAGCCTCAGGTAAGGTTCTTACCGGTGGTGTCGATGCAAACGCATTGCAGCGCCCTAAACGCTTTTTCGGTGCAGCACGAAACATTGAAGAAGGCGGAAGCTTAACTATTCTTGCGACGGCTTTGATCGAAACAGGCTCTAAAATGGACGAGGTCATTTACGAAGAGTTTAAAGGTACTGGCAATATGGAAGTGCACCTAGAGCGCAAGATCGCTGAGAAACGTGTTTACCCGTCGATTGTTGTAAACAAATCTTCTACTCGCCGCGAAGAGTTATTGATGGATCCAGAAGAGCTGCAAAAAGTATGGATTTTGCGTAAGTTGCTGCACCCAATGAATGAGATCGAAGCGATCGAATTCTTGCTTGATAAACTCAAAGCCACCAAAGCAAACTCAGAATTTTTTGGTTCTATGAAGCGCTAAGAAATTCTGACACGAACAACTTTAGAAAAAGGCATAGTCGATTGGCTATGCCTTTTTTTGGTTTGCATTTTGGCGAATGTAGGTCTTTGCTTTTGTTTGTTTAGGTTTGGCAAACCTTATCCAGAATCTTGATTAATTCACTGTGTTCGCCGCCTCGTAAGCTCTCTTTTACAGGGTCGATTCTCGGGTGGCAGTGAGCTTCGAGTGGCATCGCTAATGGCTCAGCGGTGTACTTTACTGCACCATTTTGATCGACGTGACCGAGTACTATTTTGGACGCGTCGTCATTAATTAGTAAGTCTTGATGACCCAAGCCTTGGCCGACGATGATGTTATCAATTCCGTCAAAGTCACTGCGGTGATAGATATGTATATGGCCGCTGAGTAAGGTTTTAGCGCCGACATTTTTCATTGCATTGATCAGCCAGTCTCGTTCACCAGAGCTGCCCATGTCATGATGGCTATCTGGATCGGGGTCATGCAATGGGCAGTGCGTAAAGCACACAGTGTCGGTGTAATTCGGGTCGCTCATCATGCGCTCGAACATTGCACCTCGTTGGCCGGCGCCATAAGGCAGTACATTGGCTGCGGTGTCTATATTAGCAAAACGCGTTTTTCCAATGCTAAAAGTGTTATTCAGTGGGCCGATCTCGCGCAAAAATTGTGGGTAGATTGCGCCTTCATCATGAAAGTCATGGTTGCCAATAGATACATAGACCGGTATTGGGGAGTTATTAAATGCGTTTATCGAACGATCATAGTCACCTTCTTGATAATTAAAATCGCCTAGGTGTAATAGGAACTTTGCCCCTAAGTCGGCGGCTCGTTGTATGCACCAGTCGAGTTCTTTATCGCCGCCAGTGTCGCCAATAGACGCGAAGGTATATTCACTGAGCTCTGGAAGCCGCCACTTGAGTTCGATATCTTGCGCAGATTTAGTTCTAATGTGCAGTCGGCGTTTAGTCTTTGATACGTCTTCACTGACTTGGCTGGGCACGTTGGTCAGTAGTTGAGCCTCGGGGGAGATATTATCGACAGAAATTGAAATGCTATCCGAATCGCCTGGTGAAAAAGTGAGACTTGGCTGTGGTGCAAAGGCGCGAAAGCTAGCGTCTAGCGTGCTCTTCTTATTATCTCTGCCGAGAGTTTGAATTACTTCGTTACCGACTGCTGTGGCCCCACTTTTTAGGCTAAAAGTGTTTTTCAGAGCCAATGGGTCTAGGTGCAGAGTCGGCAATCGTAGCCCTCGATCATATATATAACCGCCTATACCGAGCGTGGTAAGACCGGCGCCAATTAAAATTTTTCTGCGTGTAACCATGGGGTTATTTTAACATCAAGCGGTAGTGCTCAATGTTAGCGTCGCTTACGAATTTTAAAAATAAACACTGCGCGCTCGCCAACCCCGTTTATAATTTTCTCAGGTAGCCCATGTTCGTACCAAAGGGTTTGGCGGGAAAGGTCTTCCCAGTAGTCTTTAGGGTTAATTGACAGGGCAACATAATCAAATCGTTTTAGCGTACGCTTGTCCATGTGCTCGCGTAAGTGCAGCGTAGAGTACGCGTCATTTAGTCTGCCAGTGTAGCCGCGCCCTGCGTAGTAAACCACCAGGGGGTCGTTGCTGAAGAAAGTGGCATCGTCTGGAATGTTGTTTTTAACCCATAGCCCGGCTTCTCTGATGTGTTCTTTTTTCGTACGCACATCCAAGCCTTCGAGCGATATGATGCTCAATACTAATATGGCGACTATTGAGAAGGTTTTTTTGCCAACGCTAAAGGCTTGAAAGCCGTTGATTATTCTGTCGATGATAAATGGTGATAAAAGCAACAAGGTTAATGCCGATGCCATGGTGTACCGGCTCACCAGAAAGTTGTTGTAGATACTGTATGCGGCTAGCATGCTTAAGTTACAAACTACGTAGACCAACCAAGTGCGTTTGATTAGGTCATTTTTGAAGCCGATGTTTTTGATGTAGGCGTAGATCGCGAAAAAGAAATAGAAAATCGCCATTCTGCGTACCAGCTCGTATAGTACGCTACCCAGATTAGAGAATATCGCTTTGCATGTTGCCCAGACGGTTAGCGACTCGCCGCCAACACTTTCTTCGGTGGTCATTAAAAATAGTTCGAATACATTATCAATGCTTTTACCATCTGCGTTGGCCGCGGCAATGAGTCCTGCATATTTATCGTTCACATACCATATGGTGAGCCACACCGCGCAGATAATTAAACTTATGGATAAGCTGCTCATTATCAATTTTCGATATGGGATGTCTCGAGCGGTAAACAAGAATAAGAAATACGGCGCGATTAAAATAAACGCAATGCCTTCAAATCGAAATAGGCAACTTAAGGCCGCAAAAACTAACCAGCCGACTAAGTGGCGTTTGTTCAGTGTGCTGCAAAATCTAAATATGAAGTAGAGTGACCAGAGGTAGCAGCTTAGGTATCCAAAGTCTCGAATGATAAATGAGCGGTACTTGGTGATGCTGGGAAAGAATAAAATCACCAGCATAGCGATCAATATGATGCGTTTATTGTTGTTTGAAAGCTCAGCAACAATGCAAACAAAGGCTAGTGTTAAAGATGTGGCGAAAATCGTATTGAGTATATAAGCCGCCGTCTCAGGCCCGAACATGGTGATTTGCGAGAAACCAGCTATGAATGCTGAATAATAAGGCCAGCTATAAATTTCAAAGGCTTCGGCCCACTGACCATCTAGCATGAACTGTGCGAGATGTAGGTAAGTAACGCCGTCGTTGTTAATCACGGGGTCTATATTGAAACTCCACAGAGATAGGGTTGCATTGGCAAATACCATGCAGAGCACTAGAAATGGGCGATCTCGGTATAGTTGATACATTTATTATTGGTTTTATTTGAACGACGTATGGCAAATTAGCGCAGAGTTAGGCTCTTTGCGTGCACCAAATGGGATTTTCGTGATTAGAAAAGCTTGGAGTTTGGTGCTAATTCCTCGCGTACATAGTGGCGCTCTTTAGTCGGCCTTTAAACGGTGTATTCAATAGAGCGATTTCAGATCCGCTTAGCAATTAGCTGTTATGATCGCAGAAGTGGAATTTCCAAAAGGCTTGATGCAAATTTACACGACAAATATTAGCATAGAGCCACTAATACAACTACATTTGCCTCGGTGGATTGATGCAAGAAAATAGCAAAAAAATACTAGTAACCGGAGGTGCAGGCTATATTGGCAGTCATACGGTTGTTAGCTTGATAGAGAACGGTTTTGAGGTCTTTATTCTCGATGATTTCAGCAATAGTCATGTAGAGTCTATTCGTCGAGTTGAGCAGATATGTGGTACCTCTATTGATTTTCTCGAGGCCGATGTTGGTGACGAGGCTGCAGTGCGCGGTATATTTGAGGCGAATGATTTTTATGCTGTGATTCATTTTGCGGCCTTCAAAGCGATTGGTGAGTCTGTGCAACAGCCGCTGCGGTACTATCAAAATAACGTCTCTGGTGCACTCAACTTACTCAAAGTGATGGATAATTTTGATTGTAGGCGATTAGTCTTCAGTTCTTCGGCAACCGTATACGGTGATCCGAGTTCGGTGCCAATAACCGAATCATTTCCATTAAGCGCTACCAATCCTTACGGTCAAAGCAAGCTGATGGTTGAGAACATTATGCGCGACCTTTATCGAGCCGATCAGAGCTGGCAGCTATCGATTCTACGCTATTTCAACCCTGTGGCAGCGCATCAAAGTGGCCTCATTGGTGAGGATCCGAGCGATATCCCGAATAATCTTATGCCATACATTTCGCAAGTCGGCGTAGGGCGTTTAGATTGCTTGTCAGTCTATGGCGACGATTACAATACTCCGGATGGCACTGGCGTGCGCGACTATATTCATGTCTCGGACTTAGCGAATGCGCATGTGAAGGCTCTGCAAGCGTTGAATTCTGAACATGGCTGCGAATCTTACAATATTGGAACAGGCCAAGGTTACTCAGTGCTGGAAATGGTGAAAGCTTTTGAGCGAGCCAGCGGTCAAACTATTAACTATAAAGTTATGCCTCGACGTGGTGGCGACGTGGCAAGTTGTTATGCCGACACACGAAAAAGCACGGAACACCTAGATTGGAAAGCTGAATACGATCTTGATCGTATGATGCAAGATCTGTGGCGTTGGCAATCGAAAAACCCCAATGGCTATGCCTAATTGAATGCTTTTAGCGCAGAGTGCCTACAAACTAATGTTACTAAATCTGGGAATCTAATATGAGCGACGAGAATCAGCACGACATCAATCAGTATACGCCTCCAAAAATCTGGAAGTGGGAATCAGAGAGTGGCGGCCGATTCGCCAAGATTAATCGACCAATAGCAGGAGCCACGCACGAACAGGCGTTACCCGTTGGCGAGCATCCTTTGCAGCTTTACTCGCTGGCAACACCCAATGGCGTGAAAATTACCATTATGCTCGAGGAGCTTTTGGCATTAGGGCATTCAGGCGCTGAGTACGATGCCTATTTGATCGATATTTCCGAAGGTGCGCAGTTTGGAAGCGGTTTCGTTGAGCTAAACCCCAATTCTAAGATTCCGGTGTTAGCCGACCATTCTGGCGGTGAGCTGACTCGTGTGTTTGAATCAGGTTCCATTCTCTTGTATCTGGCGGAGAAGTTTGATGCATTCCTACCTAAAGAGCATAAAGCCCGAACCGAATGTCTAAACTGGTTATTCTGGTTAATGGGCAGCGCTCCGTATCTGGGTGGAGGCTTTGGTCACTTTTACAGTTATGCACCAACTAAAATCGAATATTGTATTGACCGCTTTACGATGGAAGTTAAACGCCAGTTTGACGTGCTTGATCGGCATTTGGCTGATAAGCAATACATGGCTGGCAACGAATATTCGATTGCCGACATGGCCATTTGGCCTTGGTATGGTGGCGTAATGAACAATGTAGTGTATGAAGCGGCCGAGTTTTTGGAGGCACATACTTACACGCACCTGAATCGTTGGACCAAAGAAATTGGTCAACGCGACGCGGTGAAACGTGGCAAGATGGTTAATCGCGCGTGGGGCGAATTGAGCTCGCAATTACGCGAACGTCACGACACCAGCGACTTCGAGCTGCGCACACAAGATAAGCTAGGGTCCTTTGAGGATTAGAAGCCGCTATTGTTTGATAGATTCTTCAGCTATTCGGCTCTATAACTTGTTGATTAAGCCCGAACTGGCATGCCAGTTCGGGCTTTTTTAATGGCGACTGAGGTGCAGTTTTGCATGGAATTCGGCGCTCGTTTCTTAGATAATTAGCCGCTAAATTTATTAAATAAGTGCTTTAAATGTTGTCTATTGAAAATCGAATTGCCAAAGAGCTAAATGTGCAAACAGGCCAAGTTAGCGCCGCTATTAACTTGCTTGACGAAGGTGCAACTGTTCCCTTTATATCTCGATATCGTAAAGAGGTAACCGGTGCGCTCGATGACACTCAATTACGCAACCTCGAAGAACGCTTGAAGTATTTGCGGGAACTTGAAGACCGACGCGCGACCATACTTAACAGCATTGAAGAGCAAGGTAAGCTTAACGATGATCTCGCAAAAGCAATCCGTTCGGCAGAAACCAAAAATGCGCTTGAAGATCTGTATCTACCGTATAAACCAAAGCGCAGAACCAAAGGGCAAATAGCCATAGAAGCTGGCCTGGAGCCCCTAGCTTACGCATTGCTTGAAAACCCTGAGCTCGAGCCTGAAGTAGAAGCTAACAAATACCTTAATCCCTCAGAAGATACCCCTGTCGCTGATGCCAAAGCTGCCCTTGATGGCGCTCGCGCAATTTTAATGGAGCGCTTTGCTGAAGATGCAGGTCTGCTGGCCGAGATTCGGTCGTTGTTAGAAGATCAAGCGGTTGTCACTGTAAACGTTGTTAAAGATAAAGAAAGCGAAGGCGCGAAATTTCGCGACTATTTTGATTATCAAGAACCCTATAAGAAAATTCCACCGCACAGAGCGTTGGCGATTTTTCGTGGTCGAAATGAGGGTATTCTAACGTCTACATTAGATTTGGCTGCGCCGGAAGGTGGTTGGCTGGGTTCGTTCGCACACCCGTGCGAAGCGATGATCGCCAAGCACTGGGGAGTAAGTGACCAAGGTCGCGCGGCCGACGTATGGTTAGCTCAAGTTGTGAGTTGGACTTGGCGTATTAAAGTTTTGCTGCACATCAGCGGCGACTTAATGTTCAACTTGCGCGAAAAAGCCGAAGCAGAAGCTATTCGAGTTTTCTCGATGAACTTAAAGGACTTATTGCTTGCGGCCCCAGCCGGCGCGAAAGCGACACTTGGTCTCGACCCTGGCTTGCGAACGGGTGTGAAAATCGCGGTTGTTGACGCCACTGGTCAATATCTAGACCAAGGCACTATTTACCCTCATGCGCCTAAGAATCAATGGGACCAGTCCATCGCAGAAATCGCAATCTTGGCGAAAAAGCATAATGTTGAATTGCTCGCAATTGGCAATGGTACTGCCTCACGCGAGACCGATAAGCTCGCGGGCGACTTGATCAAGCGTCATCCTGAGCTCAAACTAACAAAGGTGATGGTCAATGAAGCAGGCGCATCGGTTTACTCGGCATCTGAATTTGCCGCTAAAGAATTTCCAGACCTGGATGTGACGATTCGTGGAGCAGTATCGATTGCTCGCCGTTTACAAGACCCGCTTGCCGAACTGGTGAAAATCGAGCCAAAGTCGATAGGTGTCGGGCAATATCAGCATGATGTTAATCAGTTTCAATTAGGGCGGTCTCTCGATGCGGTAATTGAAGATTGTGTAAATGATGTTGGTGTAGATCTAAACATGGCTTCAATGCCTCTATTGAAGAGGGTTTCGGGTTTAAACGAGACTATCGCTAGTAACATTGTTGATTACCGTAACGCTCACGGCCGCTTCAATAGCCGCGAAGACTTGAAATCAGTGGCACGTTTGGGTGACAAGACTTTTGAGCAAGCTGCAGGCTTTTTACGAATTATTGTCGATAACACCAACCCCTTAGATGCATCGGGCGTACACCCAGAAGCTTATTCGGTAGTTGAAGCGATTGCCGCCTCAAAAGGCCGAGAGATTGATTCAATTATCGGTGACAGTGCGTTTCTGAGGTCACTAGACCCAGAAGACTTTGTAACCGAGGCTTTTGGGCTGCCAACCGTCACAGACATTATTAAAGAGCTTGATAAGCCAGGCCGCGACCCGCGACCTGAATTTAAAACGGCGAGCCTCAAAGATGGGGTTGAGACACTCAAAGATCTTACCGAGGACATGATTCTTGAGGGCACGGTGACAAATGTAACTAACTTTGGCGCATTTGTTGATATTGGTGTGCATCAAGACGGATTGGTTCACATTTCGTGTTTGGCCGATAAGTTTGTCGACGACCCGCACAAAGTGGTTAAGGCTGGTCAGATCGTTAAAGTGAAAGTACTTGAAGTGGATATCCAGCGAAAGCGTATTGCACTGACGATGAAGCTCCAAGAATCTAAACAGCAGCGCTACGACCAAGGGCAGCAAGGTTACGATCAAGGCGCTAGCGATAAACGAGCGCAGAAGCGTCACTCAAATAGCGCGGGCAAAACACGTCATGGCTCTCAAAATGGACAGGGCCAAGCAGGCGGTCGTCAGGGAGCTAAACCGATGGCTAATAACGCCATGGCCGCTAAGCTCGCGGCGGCGTTTAAAAAGTAGTTATGGGCTCTAAATCCAACTCATCGTCAGACTTTAGTCTGATGATGAGTTGGGTCTTAAATGAGCAATGCAGGTCACTCTAAAAATGTCTTGAAAGCATGCCAAGCCGGTTTGCATGCACAGCACTAAAGAGGAGCTTAACCCCTAAGTTGCTGTTTTTGTTGTTTGTTTTTTTGATGCCGCGTTTGAGTTACGCAAAGGGAGGGAAGAAGTGAACAGAGAAGTTACGCAGAAACCTTGGTTGGGTTATTGGGTTGGGTAGGGGCCAGGGCTCCTGTGCAACCTCAATGTTCAGACTTTAGTCTAACCGAAGCCAGAGCGAATTATCAATAGTAAAAGTTAAATTATGGCCAAACTTTAAGAATGCAGACGGATAGTCTGCATTTCGTGTAGAGGTCACTTTACGAGTTTTCGGCGCAATCACTTAGCTGTAGTTAATATCGCCTTTATCTACGCGCTCGGCGAATTCGGTGGTTCCGCCTTCTTCGAGTGTTTTGGCTTGTTCAATCCAATTTTCACGATTGATTCGTCCCGGAAAAGCTAGGAAATTCTCAACCCATGAGATGTTTTGAGCTTCCCAGCTGGCTATTTGTTTGAACTGGTATATGCCAAGATCATTCAATGTTTCTTCGATTACTGGGCCAATACCTTTGATGCGCTTCAATTCATCCGAGTCACTCGGCGCGCTGGCAAACCCTTGCGGTTTCCAAGATTCATCAACCGTTGCAACCTCAACTGGGACTGCTTCAATTTCCTCACGACTCGCCAGTTGATTCGTGTTACTTGCCTCCGAGGAAAAATCGCTGTGTTCATGATCTTTTGAGCGGCAACACAATAACCAATGTGCTATCCATCCAAGAATGAATGCAGCCAAAATCCAAACCCAAATCTGAAAAAATAGGTAACCCATGTTTGATCTCCCGTTGTATTAGCGTATTAGCTGTCAGTTAGTTCTTAAGTTTAAATTCGATGCGGCGGTTCTTGGCACGGCCCTCGGCGGTCGCATTGTCTGCAATCGCTTGCTCTGGTCCGTAACCAACTGCGGTAAAATTTTGGATATCTAGGCCAAGCCCGTTCAAGTGGCTTATTACCGCTTGAGCACGTTGTTCGCTAAGGCGCTTATTAAAATTCACGTTACCCTTAGAATCAGTGTGTCCAGACACTTCAAAGCGTGTGTTAGGACACCGAAGGGCGACCGCCTTAATACTTTCAAGCAGAGGAAAGCTGCTTTGCTCTATTGCGGCTTTACCGCTAGCAAAGTTGATTCGACTATTGCTGAGTAGATTGTTGATCTGCTCAGAGCAGTTAAATTTCTTCACCGGTAGTGAAATAACGCGCAGTTGATTATCGACGTTTAGAGCCAGTTCTTGCGACATTTTCTCATCGAGTAAGTTGATTGCTTCTGCATTGGCAACACTTCCTTTCAGTGAGAGCTCTGTACCATTTAGTGATGCGGTTAGAGTGTTTAACTTATTTGTTTTGTTGCTTAGTGCTTTAAAGTAGCCAAGTAAGTTCGGTAGTTTGGCGACAGAGTCTCCGCTTTGAAGCTTATTGGTGACATTATTTTCGCCGAACGCCGTTTTAGCTTGTGCGACAACTCGGTCTATTGCAGATTGATTTGCTAGCTTACCGCTAAGCTCAATCGATGAGCCTGCAATACTTGCGTTTAGCTCGGCAGCGGTTAATGGGGCTTGTACGTCCGTGCTGATGGTCACACTATTAACGCCGTAACTCTGCTCAGCTTTGAGCCTTACGGCATCGACCGCCGCATTATTTGGAGGTGTGCCAGTTATCAGAACGTCGCGACCAAGATTGCGGGTTTCTACTTTCGCCCAGCCCTGACCAATTGAGTCGAGATCTTGTCGAGTATTGTTGGCGACATCGGCTTCGATTGGATGCCATTTAAAAAATAATAAAGGCAGCAATACCAATAAAGGTAGCAAAATAAATGGCCAAATGCCGGCACAAAACAAAGAACATCGTTTCATTTTCAGTCCAGTCTCCATGAAGGTGAATTGGATTTTAAAGTTCGTTAGCCATCATGGCTCGTAATTCATTGCACTTCTAATTCCACTACTAATAGATATCAATGAAGTTGTGCGCATTGCTAGCGTCAGCTAGAAATGAGTGATAGCACAAGTATGGTAACGGCACTTCCAAGCCCCAAGCAGACACTAGTTTGCGACTTTTGCAAAACAGTGTCTTAACTAAAATACGGATAGATCCGCGCTCAAATCTCCGAAAAGTATCGCAAGCGATTAATAAAAATTCCATCTATAACGGATGCTATTTGCAAAAAGATACGTTCTATTGGGTAGAGTGTCTAGTTTTATAAAGCTTAACGCACAAGAAAAAAGGGGCCAGTCGTTGCTATAGGAATCACTCTGTAGCACTTCTGGCCCCTTTCCCTACCAACCCAATCAAGGGAAAACTATTTGCTTAAACGAGTTTGATCTCGAGCAAATGTTCTGTCGTATCGTGAAAAGTGCCTCGATGCTGAGGTAAAGTCACCCTCTGTAGAAATGTTTCTCACTGCACTCTTGTTGAGAGACGATCACTTTTTTCACGAACCAATCAAGAAGTATCTGCGCCGCTAAATTCCGTATTTGGCGTGATAATTTTCGATCACACATATAAAGACCGATATTTAAAGAGATGCTTGCTTTACAGTTTAGTAATCAAGTTTTTGAAAGGAATTGGCTGTACGTCTGCTCTATCCGTAAACAACGTTTGAAGAGGTGATGCTAAAACTCATATGGCCGATCAGCACTCGCGTGCTGATCGGCCATATGTTAAGAGCAGTGCTTGGTGATTGTGCTTCAGATTAATGTAGCAGTTGAGTGAAGAACTCCGTAAGTCCTTCGGCGCCTCGGTCTTCCCATGCTTTGAGTGCTGCCGTGCCGATCACAGCTATATCAGCATGTTGGCCAATGAACTCGATATCTTCGGCTTTGCTAACGCCAAAGCCAACTGCGAGCGGCAGGTCAGTAAATGTTCGGCATCGTTCAATGAAGTCAGAAACTTCGGTGTTCATATCGGTGTCAGAACCTGTTACACCTTTGCGTGCAACTGTGTAGATAAAACCATCGGCTGATTTCGCCAACTCGGCTAAGCGGGTATCCGAATTGGTTGGCGTCATCAAAATAATTGGTGCAAGTTCTAACTCTTTAGCGATGTCGTGTAATTCACCTGCTTCTTCTACTGGCAGGTCGGGCAGAATAAAACCGTGAGCGCCGGCGCTTTTCAAGCGCTGAAGAAAATCACGATGTCCTGCCTTAAAGACGGTATTGTAGTAACCCATCATTACTACTTTGAACGAGAACTTGGCGGTGACTTTCGCCATAAACTCAAAGCAGTCTTCAACATGCACACCACTGCGTATGGCTTCTTGGTTTGCTTTGACGAACAAAGGGCCATCGGCTGAGGGCTCTGAAAATGGAAATTGAAGTTCGACTAGATCGACTCCAAAAGAGTCCATCACCTCTAGTGCTTTCCAATTTGCCTCGAATGATGGGTAACCGCACACAACGTGGGTCATGATCATCGCAGGGCGATTACTGTCTGCGACTTTTGCTTTTCGTTCGGCTAAATATTGGTTAAGTGGCATCTTGATTACGCCTCCGAAGAATAGGCATCGGCCTTTTGTTTAATAAATTTTTTCCAGTGGCTGTCGTCTAAGGCATCCGCAATGGTGAAAATATCTTTGTCTCCACGGCCTGACATATTGATCAAGATCACCTCGTCCTTTGACATTTTTTCAGCTTCTAAGATCGCTTGAGCAAACCCGTGTGAGCTTTCGAGCGCTGGAATTAGTCCTTCGGTTCGCATACATAGCTTTAGGGCCTCGGTAACTTGAGAATCGGTTACTGCTTCAAAGCGAACTCGATCTTGCTCCCATAAATGTACAAGCACCGGGTTCACACCGATATAGTCTAAGCCCGCCGCAACTGAATGAGTTTCTAGCATGTTGCCATCGTCGTTTTGCAAGAAGTAAGTCTTCATGCCTTGAGCTACGCCTACGGTAGCGTCTTTATAAGCTAGGCGCGCCGCGTGATTACCTTTGCCTGGTCCAAAGCCACCTGCTTCACAGCCGACCAGTTGAACGTCTTTGTCGTCCATGAAACCTTGAAACAAGCCAATTGCATTAGAGCCACCACCAACACAAGCAAACACTCGATCAGGTAATTTACCAGCGGCGTCAACTACCTGCTCGCGAGCTTCGCGGCCGATGATCGATTGAAACCAGCTGACCATCTCAGGGAAAGGGTGCGGGCCACAGGCCGTGCCAAGAACATAATGAGTGTTGTCCATATTGGTCACCCAATCGCGTAAACATTCATTGATCGCGTCTTTCAAAGTTTGCTGGCCATCAGTGACTGCCACAACCTCTGAGCCCATGTTTTCCATCCAAAACACATTAGGGCGCTGGCGGGCCACGTCGACTGCGCCCATATAGATTTTACTCTCAAAACCAAAGCGAGCAGCCATGGTCGCTGTTGCATAACCGTGTTGGCCTGCGCCGGTTTCGGCTATGACACGGGTTTTACCCATGCGTTTGACCAACAAGCCTTGGCCCATTACGTTATTGATTTTGTGTGATCCGGTGTGATTTAGGTCTTCGCGCTTCACGTAGATTTGCGCGCCACCGAGCTTATTTGACAAGTTTGCTAAATGCGTAACTGGCGTTGGTCGGCCAGAGTAAGACTGCATCAACTCAATAAATTCTTGCCAGAATGTGGGGTCATCCTTCGCTTTGCGGAATTCCGCCTTGAGTTCTTCGATGGTGCTATACAAAATCTCAGGCAGGAAGGTCCCGCCATAGTCGCCGTAATAGCCTTCTCGGCCTTCTTTAAAATCGAATAAATCCATGATGCTTAGGAGTAATCGACTGCGTTTCTGGGTGCTAGTTCGACCGATTAAGGCTTGCGAAATAGCGCTCAAGGCGCAGTCATAGTTAGGGAGAGTATCGTAACATTTGAGCCTAATTCAGTTAAGCTCAAACGCCATAAAAGCATGATACTCTTAAGCTTTGTTTTCAATGTCAAAATCACTGCGCGTTCTTAATGGATTCAGTTGTATTTATTAAAGTAGTATCTGCCGCGCTTTACCCGCTAGGTCTAGTCACGGTTTTCGGTGTCGTGGCTTTGTATAGCGGAGCTCGTGGGCGAAAGGGGCGGGCGAAAGTGTGCGCTTGTATATCGATACTTCTTTTACTGATTTCCAGTAACCCCATGTTTGCCCGTTTTCTAGTGGGAGAATTAGAAAGCCGTTACCCTCAGAAACCCATTGATGAAATTTCGGCGCACCAAGCGATCATTGTGCTGGGCGGCGGCTTGCGTGTTCCCTCTGAACCGGGTCAAAGCTTACAACTAGGTGCTGCCGCTGACCGTTATTGGCATGCAGCGCAATTGTATTTCGCCAAAAAAGCTCCGTTGATCATCATTGCTGGTGGCAATGTGTATTCTCGTCCTGGAGTTCCGGGTGAGGCGTTCTACGTCGCCGAGCTGCTTGAGAAGTGGGGAGTGCCTGCTAGCGCAATAGTTGCCGAGACCGATAGTCGAACTACGGCTGAAAACGCAGTTAATGTGCAAACAATTCTTGAACAAAAAGGTATTGATCGCGTTTTGTTGGTGACCTCGGCAATTCATATGCCCAGAGCGTATGAGCTATTTAAAGCGCAGACTTTGACGATTACTCCGGCGGTTGCTGATGTGCTAATTCGGCCTCGAGTGGCTCCTCCTTTTTTCTCTTATATCCCTTCGGCTAGCGCCTTGAAAATGACCACCTTAGCGATGCATGAATATTATGGTCAGTGGTTTAATCAAATTAAGCGCGCTTTTAGGAGGCTTAACTAAGTCGGTCGAAGGCTTTAATATCTAGGCGCTCATGACCCTCATGCACCACGCTGGCAATGTACTTTTTACCGATCGAAAATTGCCTACAAGTCCAAGCTAGGTCTTCGTCGTCTGTGAATCTATATGTCTGTGAGCTAGCACCTTCTTCGTACAGATTGCGCCGATTCATCGTGAAGTTAATACCTTGGCCTGTGGCTTTGCCGTAGGCTTCTTTGCGCGTCCAAATGGCTAAGCAACGTTGATGATCGATTTGATTGCCCGGCATCGTGAATGCTAACTCTTGTTCAGTAAATCTGCGCTTGGCAATCGCACTGAAATTAATATCTCGATCTAAGCATTCGATATCGACTCCTACCTGCCTTTTTTGACTAAACGCAAACATGCCATGGCCGTCGGTGTCGGTGAAGTTAAACTCGATGCCTAAGCTTTCATCACTCAAGCTCGGCTTGTTTAAGCGGCTGTAGCTCAGCAGCACATCTTCGGGCGCTTGATTTGTATAAGCGCCCAACAAAGTCAGAAGATAGTATCGCCCCGCTAAGTATTGCTGCTTGAGATAGGGGCTTGAGCGGCGGTGATACTTATCGCGTTGAATATCGCTTAATAGTTTAAGCGCTGCGGCAGATTGCGATTCGTCCAAACACAGTTCTAGGTGCCAGACATGCAGTTCATTAATGCCAAGAGGTTGAAAATCAGCAAGTGAATTCGGCTGCCAGTGCAGTTGTGAACCTAGTTTTTGTATCATCAGTCGAGAATCTATCACGTTGTAAGTAAGAAAAGCCTGTTATTGTAGGTCTTCAGAAGTGTCCCTAATTCAGCTAAGTTAAATAATGCTTATCTTTGCTTAATTCACGTATCTAAAATAGTGTGCGAGAAAAGTAAAGAATAGAGTTAGCTCAACCAACAACTTGACCTTGTTCAAGTACAACTCGAAAGAATAGTAGTATGAAAACAAAACTTATCCTAGTCGCGGTGATACTCGCGGTAATTGCTGCGTTTGTAGTCTTTGATTTAGGTCAATACCTAAATCTAGAGTATTTGAAATCGCAAAAAGACTCGCTCAACGAGCTCTACAATAACAACCCAGTTTTAGTTTCGGCTATTTTTTTCTTGGTGTATGTAATGGTTGCGGCCTTTAACTTGCCTGCTGCGGGACTACTGACGGTCGCAGCAGGAGCAATTCTTGGGTTTTGGAACGGCTTGTTTGTAGTGTCTTTCGCGAGCTCTATCGGTGCGACAATTGCCTTTTTAATGACGCGCTATTTGTTTCATGACGCGATCGAATCTAAATTTGGCGAACGTCTGAAAACAATTAATAGTGGCATTGAACGTGAAGGTGCGTTTTATGTCTTTGGCTTGCGCTTAGTGCCGTTATTTCCGTTTTTCGTGGTGAACTCGGTTTTAGGTTTAACCAAGTTGAAGACTTGGACTTTTTATTGGGCAAGTCAAATCGGCATGTTAGCGGGCACTGCTGTGTACGTGAATGCGGGGACTCAGCTTGCAGATATTTCTACGTTGGGCGATATCGCTTCTCCAAAACTGCTGTTGTCATTTGCATTGTTGGGTGTTTTTCCAATTGTTGCAAAAACAGCACTCAAATTTTTCAAAAAAGAATCAGATTTAGATAACTCAGAGGCAGGTGCATAATCATGGCAAAGTATGATGCAAATTTAGTTGTAGTCGGTGCGGGCTCGGGTGGTTTAGTAAGTGCCCTTATTGCAGCTGCTGTTAAATCAAAGGTTGTTTTGATTGAGCGACACAAAATGGGTGGCGACTGCTTAAATACTGGCTGTGTGCCAAGCAAGGCGATTCTCCGCTCTGCCAAAGTCGCCAGCACCATGAGCCGAGCTGAAGAGTTTGGGTTTGAGAAGGTTGAAGTGAAACCGGTGTTCAGCAAGGTTATGAAGCGCGTACACGACATTATAGAAACCATCGAGCCGCATGATTCAGTAGAGCGTTTTACTGGGCTTGGAGTGGAGTGCGTAATGGGCGAAGCCGAGATTATCGATAAGCATACGGTGCGTGTTGGTGATCGAGACATCAGAACTAAAAGCATAATTATCGCAGCAGGCGCGCGCCCGTTTGTACCGCCAATTCAAGGCATTAACGATATCGACTATTTAACTTCGGACAATGTTTGGGAACTTGAAGAGTTGCCAGAACGTTTGGTGGTGTTGGGCGGAGGCCCAATTGGCTGCGAGCTTAGCCAGGCTTTTTCAAAACTTGGATCAAAAGTTACGATGATCGAGATGATGGATCAGCTAATGGGGCGAGAAGACACTGACGTTGCTGAAGTGATCACTGAGAAGTTTCAAAAAGACGGCATCAATGTCTTAACCAATCATAAAGCGGTGAAATTCACCGATGATGGTGAAAAGGTTTTGCACTGCGAAACGGCGGATGGCATGGTTGAAATTCCGTTTGATAAAGTGCTTGTTGCGGTTGGACGCAAAGCCAATAGCGATGGCATGAAACTCGAAGAGTTAGGGATTAAATTGCGTAAAAACGGAACCATTGAAACCGACGAATATCTGCGTACCGATGTACCTAATATTTTTGCGGTTGGTGACATCGCTGGGCCATATCAATTTACCCATACAGCGTCTCATCAAGCTTGGTATGCCACGGTTAATGCTCTTTTCGGTTTCGCCAAAAAGTTTAAGGTCGATTACAGAGTGATTCCTTGGGCGACCTTCACTATGCCAGAAGTTGCTCGTGTCGGTTTAAGTGAGCGGGAAGCTAAAGAGAAAGGCTTGGATGTGCAGGTAACTCGCTATGGTATTGATGACCTTGATCGCGCCATCGCCGACGGTGAAGCGCATGGTTTTATTAAGGTGATTACGCCAAAAGGCGGTAAAGACACGATTTTAGGAGTCACTATTGTTGGTAGTCACGCTGGTGAGCTTATAGCCGAGTACGTTTTGGCGATGAAGCACAATCTTGGCTTGAACAAAATCTTAGGGACAATTCACCTTTACCCTAGCATGGCTGAGGCGAATAAATTTGTTGCCGGTAATTGGAAGCGCGAGAACCAGCCGCATGGCTTATTAAAATGGGTTGAAAAATTTCATACTTGGCGCCGCGGCTAGCTCGCCAAAATCATCTTTTCTGATTCGTTTCTATTTTAATTTGCTTAGTTTTAAACGATAGCTGTTGGAGAGATCGCAATGAACACTAAATTTACTTGCCGCTTGGTGCTGGCAGTCTCGTTTTTTTCTGCCTTGCTGTTAAGTTTAAATGCAGCCGCGGCTCCTGATGCAAAAGCTCAGGAGTTTTGGATGAAGCATGACCCTAACAGCGAGATAGAGGTGTCGCATGAGGCATGGCAAAATCTTCTCGATACTTATTTAGATGCTGGGCACACATCCGGGGTTAATCGCTTTGATTATGGTGCAGTAACGAAAGCAGATCGCGCAGTATTAGATAAGTATCTCGAAAGCTTGCAGGCAGTCGATCCTAGGCTACTCAACAAGGACGAGCAGCTAGCATATTGGATTAACTTTTATAATGCGCTTACTGCCCAGGTAGTGCTAGAAGAGTACCCAGTCGATTCGATACGAAGCATACGCTTTTTAACTTCGCCGTTTGGCCCTTGGGATAAAAATTTGGTCGTGGTTCAAGGTGAAAAACTAAGCCTGAATGATATTGAACATGGAATTCTGCGCCCAATATGGAAAGATCCCCGTATTCATTTTGCAGTGAATTGTGCGAGCATTGGTTGTCCTAATCTGGATGAAGAGGTCTTTACCGCCGCTAACTCCGATGAGTTAATGGAAGCCGCGGCAATGAGCTTCATTAATCATACTCGTGGAGTTGATGTAAGCGGGGAAACCTTGATTTTGTCGAGTATTTTCGATTGGTATGGCGGTGACTTTGGTGAAAATGAGCAAGAAATTGTCGCTTACATCGCTCGCTTTTATGATGGAAACAGGCAAGACCTCGAGAAAATTTCTAAAATTGAGTACCAATATGACTGGGATTTAAACAAAGCTGATTGATTTTTGGTCGAAAAGGTCTTTTAAAACGCACATTTTGTCTACATACTGGGCTTGAAAGTGATGCAAGTAAGTGTTAGACGATATGTCAAGAAAGGTCAGGCTGTAGGGGGCTGCCGCACTATAATTAAAGAGAGCTAAGTAAAGGCTTCACTTTCAATACTACAATAATTGCTTACGGCATGTTGTATTCGGGGTCATAGGGGCGCTGGTTGTCGTAATACGGGAGGTTGGAAATGTTACTTTTCTTTGGGTTATCTTGGGCGCGAGCTACAGGATTGTTGGTGTCTATGACACTTTTACTACTAATGACTTCAGCGTACGCGGCGCCGAAGGCTAAACTAATTAAGTTTTGGGACGATCGAGAGCCTGCGAGCGCAATACAGGTTAATCATGATGCCTGGCAGGATATTCTTAATCTATATGTCGATGATCAGCACGCCAGTGGCATTAATCGCTTTGATTATGAAGCGGTAACGGCTGGCGACGCATTAAAGATCAAAACCTACTTGGACTATTTGCAGCAGATGGAACCGCGCCAGTTGAATTCACTAGAAGCACAAGCCTTTTGGATAAATTTATATAACGCCATAATGGTCGACAAGATTGTCGACGCATATCAGTCTGGTTCAAGCCGAGCGATCAACCGTCTCTTGCGCGGTGGATTGCGTTCGACCAGATGGAATAGAAATGTCGCCGAAGTAGTCATGCAAGATATAAGTTTGGACGATATTGAGCATGGAATCTTGAGGCCGATATGGAAGGACCCGCGAATTCATTTTGCTTTGGTTACCGGCGCGTTGAGTGGCGCAAATGTGTTGAAGACCGCGTTTGATGGCGAGAACAATGAGGTTCTATTAGAGCAAGCAAAAAACGACTTTTTCGCTCACCCTAAAGCCGTTCGAATAGAAGACGGGCGTATCGTCTTGAATTCAGTCTTTGATTGGTATGCTGAAGATTTTGCTCCCAATAAATCGGCACTCTTGCAATACGTTCAGGAAAATGCGCCGGAATCTACTCGACGATCAATGCTCGGGCTCTCGCGCACAGGCTTTGACTACACCTGGGATTTAAATGCACCCGATACGCAGTTTCAGTTGGTCGCAAATATTGACGATGATGAATAGGGCGCTTGGCTTTTACACAGACTTCGCTTTATGAGCTAAACATTTAGGTGCGGCGGCTGTAAAACATTGAGGAATAATAGCCGCTATACCTAATCAATGAAGCTCGCTAAAATAGCGACTATGAATTCAGAAATTTCTAATGCAGTTAATGTTCTGCGTGCTGGGGGCGTCATTGCCTACCCTACCGAGTATTGTTTCGGGCTAGGTTGTGACCCCAGAAACGAGCAAGCACTAGAGAAGCTACTCGCAATAAAAGGGCGTAAAAAGGATCAAGGAGTGATTCTAGTTGCGGCTAATATAGACCAAGTAGCTGACTATGCTCTGCTGGATAATGTGCCTTTGCTGCAACAAGTTAAAGATTCATGGCCAGGCCCTAATACCTGGATTCTTCCTACCAAGCCCGCAGTATCGAGCTGGGTGAAGGGTTTACATACTAGTATCGCTATGCGAGTGTCGGCTCACCCAGTTTGTCAGCAACTTTGTCTAGAGTTTGACCATGCGATCGTCTCTACCAGTGCTAATCGCCACGGTCAAGATGCCTTGTTATTTGCTAGCGATGTGCGAGAGCAGTTTGCTAATGACTTGGACTATATTGTTGATCTAAAAGTAGGTGGAGCAGATCAAGCTTCCACTATTCGAGACGCTATGAGTGGTAAGCAACTGCGTTAGTCGTTGTTGCCAAGACCTGCATTGCGTCAAAAAAGCACCCTTGGCTCTGCCATCGAATCTGGCCCAATAAACTTAGTTAAAAGCTTGTCGAAGTCAGCTAAAATAGCCTCACTAACCATGTTGGCAAAGTAGTTTTGAGAATGATATGCGCGAGCAAGTTTCCAAGTACCTAAAAGATCTGCAAGATTCAATCTGTGATTCACTGAGCGAGATTGATGGTTCATGTTTCGTCGAAGATGCATGGCAGCACACTAACGGTAGCGGTGGCGGCCGAACGCGGGTGCTTTCAGGTGGCGAGGTGATTGAGAAAGGTGGTGTGAATTTTTCGCATGTAAAGGGAGATAAGCTACCGCCTGCCGCGACTCAAAAGCGCCCAGAACTCACCGGTAAACCGTTTGAAGCAATGGGAGTGTCCTTAGTAATTCATCCGAAAAATCCGCTGGCTCCAACCTCACATATGAATGTGCGCTTCTTTATAGCAGGTGCTGACACTGACCAGCCTATTTGGTGGTTTGGTGGTGGTTTTGACATGACTCCATTTTACGGTTTTGAGGATGATGCTATTCACTGGCATCAAACCGCATACCAAGCATGTCACGCATTTGGTGACGACCTCTACCCTAAATACAAAAAATGGTGCGACGACTATTTTCATTTGCCGCACAGAAAAGAGCAACGCGGCATAGGCGGTTTGTTTTTTGACGACTTAAATGAAGCCGGTTTCGAGCAGAGTTTCGCGTTTATGCAAAGTGTCGGTGATCACTTCATCCCAGCCTATTCACCTATCCTCAATAAGCGTAAAGACAGTCAATATACCCAAGCTCAACGCGACTGGCAGTTGCTGCGCCGTGGTCGTTATGTTGAGTTTAACCTAGTTTTTGATCGGGGCACCTTGTTTGGCTTGCAGTCTGGAGGGCGCACTGAATCTATCTTGATGTCGATGCCGCCGATGGTAGCTTGGGAGTATCGCGCCGATCCAGAGCCAGGTTCAGATGAAGCAAAGCTATTAAGCGACTTTATTGTCGTCAAGGACTGGCTCTCGTGATTTGGCTTTATCGCTTACTGCTTAATCTCGCAATTCCTTTTGGTTTGATCGGCCTAGTTTTTAGAGGCTTTAAGAACCCTCAGTATTGGTCCCGCTGGGGAGAGCGTTTTGGTTTTGCTAGTGCCGATATGAAAGAAAATGCGCCGTTTGATTTATGGATTCACGCGGTTTCTGTAGGTGAAGCACGTGCCGCAGCGCCGTTGGTCAAACGCCTATTACAAGCTCAGCCCGACAGCAATATTTTAGTGACCACGACCACACCTACAGGTTCGGCAATGGTGAATATGATGCTAAAAGGGCAGGTTTCGCATTGCTACTTTCCGTACGACCTTGGCTGGGCAATGAAGCAATTTGTGGCTAGGGTGAACGCCAAAACAGTTCTCATCATGGAGACCGAAATTTGGCCTAACATGATCGAGGCTGTACACCGCTCGGGCGCGACCTTGATTTATACAAATGTGCGTTTGTCTGAGCGTTCATACCAAGGCTATGCCAAATTCCCAAAATTAGTAAAGCGCACCTTGAACATGGTAGATCATTTTGCGGTACAGGGTAAACTCGATCGTAAGCACCTTGAATTGCTAGGAATTGAATCGAGTAAAATCTCCGAAACGGGCAGCATTAAGTTTGATGTTAATGTGCCGCCAAGCTTGCGCGAATCGGCCGAAGTGATGCGCCGCCAACTTGGCCAAGACCGTTTAATTTGGATTGCCGGCAGCACGCGAGAAGGGGAAGAAGGCCGAATATTGTCAGCATACAAGTCCCTAAAAGAGGCTTTTCCGTCTTTGCTGTTGTTGTTAGTACCCCGACATCCAGAACGATTCGATTATATGGCGCGTAAAATCCAGCGCCGAGGCTTAGTGTGCGTTCGTAGAACCGACAACGTTCCTGAGTTGTCATCTGATGTAGACGTTTATTTAGGTGACACCATGGGCGAGCTGTCGTTAATGTATGCTAGCTCCGATGTTGCATTCGTTGGGGGCAGTTTAGAACCATTAGGCGGCCAAAATATTTTGGAGCCCTGTGCTCTTGGTGTGCCAGTAGTCTTTGGACCGCATATGTTTAATTTTCCAGATATCAGTCGATGGACAATTAAAGAGGGTGCCGGGCGAATGGTACAAAACGCTGCTGAGTTAGAAGCTGTACTAGCCGAGCTTTTAGCTAACCCAAGCTTGCGTGATGAGATGGGCGGCAAAGGTTTAGCGTTCATTGATGCTCACCGCGGAGCTTTAGAGAAGAATTTTTTGATGATGGAAAGTTGTTCTAAATCAAGCACTTAGAGTGGCTGTCATATAACTGTCGTAGCCGTACATACGACAGTCGTTAAACTGTCGTCGAGAATATTGATGTTTGTTGGTCAAATGGCATTTCCATTAACCAGTCGAGGTAACAACCATGACAAACACAATTTTAAATAATTCAACATCAACTCAATCTTCAGCTAGCGACAATAGTGACGAGAACGACCAAAGTTTAGCGGGTAACACAATGCAAACAATTAAGCATCTTATTGGCTATGAGTATTACACTACCCGTGCGGTTTTTGAGCACAACGGCAATGAGATTGTTTATTTAAATGACGGTTTTATGAGTCGAGTAAAACTGTATATAAACGGCACTAATGAGGCGACTAGCTGGGCTATGACGTCCGATATTGCTGCATCAGTGTCATGTCGTTACGATGAGCATTCCTACCAAGTGAAGAGTAAAATCACTAACCTAATCACCATGGCTCAGAAAGTAACGCTATTGGTAGATGGTGAGGAAGTAGCAAGTAAAGTAGACCCCCGTTTAGCCGCATTGAGCGCGAAACAGCTCGCTCACTTTTTCGCTGGTATGGTCGGCTTAGGCTTGGTTATCGGTGGCATCTTGTCACTATTCTTTTAGATCACTTACTTAGCGAAATAGACCGTTTATGTTAGTTGATTCAAAAAAACTCAAGCAGCTGCGTCTGGAAAAAAACTGGACGCAGCAGCATGTTGCCGAAGTGTGTGATTTGAGTATGCGCACAATCCAGCGCGTTGAGAAAGACGGAGTTGCATCAAATGAAACTGTTGCAGCTTATGCTGCAATTTTCGAACTTGATGCTGTAGACCTTTTGATGGCCTCTGAACAATTTGAAACAACTGACAGACCTGAACGTTTTTCTAAGAGCACTCAAGCTGTCATGGCCGCCCTGTTTTTGGGCGGCTTTGGAGCTGGTATTGCATTGACGCTTTACTTTGTATAAAACGCCTTTGGGTAATTTACTGTGCGCCAAGTTTAAATAATATCGCCAGCGTTTTTGCATCAATAATCTCACCCGTTAGGGCCATATCCTTAACGTCCTCAAGTGGTAACCAATGCGCTTCGAGCTGCTCAGCATCATCTAGCTTGAGTGTGCCAGCGCCTATTTCTCTGGCTTCGAACAAATACAATAATTCATTGCTAAAGCCTGGGCTGCTAGAGATATGCCCGAGGTCTCGCCATTTTTTGGCGGTAACTCCTGCTTCTTCTTCAAGCTCACGTTTAGCGGTCTCCAACGGGGGCTCACCGGCTTCCAAGCAACCTGCGGGCAACTCCCAAATAGTCTTTCCTATTGCATGTCGCCATTGTTTTAACAGGCAAATTTCATTTCGTTCATTGATCGCCGCAATTACCGCACCACCCGGGTGCTTGACGATATCGAAATAGGTATGGCCACCTTGAGGGAAGTCGACACGTTCGTGGTGTAGCTCGATTAAATTGCCTTTGTGAATAAGTTTGTTACTCATGTCTATGGCGTTTTACTCTTGTTAGTTGGAGGACTTACTTAAACGTCAATAAACTCGGTTGGTAATCTTCAGGCGCTTCAAAGCCAAGTAAGTTCAAGGTTGTTGCCGCAATGTGCGTTAAGCCCGCATCGCTTGGAGGTGTTAAGTCGTATTCACCCTTATAGTTAGGGTCTACAATCGCAAACGGCACAGGGCTTAATGTATGGCTAGTCTTTGGTAGGCGCACACCATTCTTCTCTGTATACATAATGTCGGCATTGCCGTGGTCCGCGGTATAGAGTAATACGCCATCGTGCTTTTTGATAACCTCAATTAGCTTAGCAACACACTCGTCGACCACTTCCATAGCTTCAATGGCCGCCGCCAAATCGCCGGTGTGGCCAACCATGTCACCATTGGCAATGTTTAAGCGTCCAAAGTCGAACTCGCCACTTTCGATCAAGCCGATCACCGCATCAGTAATTTCGCGCGCCTTCATAGCCGGCGCTTCGTTGAATTCGATATTGTCTGACGGGATCTCTAAATAGGCTTCTAGCTTTTCGTCTAAGTAGCCAGAACGATTGCCGTTCCAGAAGTAGGTTACATGGCCGAACTTTTGGGTTTCAGACACAGCAAACGATCTAACACCTTCTTGCACAAGGTATTCGCCCATGGTTCGGTCGATATCAGGAGGGCTTACCAAGTATTGGTTCGGAATCATATCGTCGCCGTCATACTGCAACATACCCGCGTAGAAGAGTTTGGGGTGTGTGCCAAATTCGTTACGATCAAACTGATTAAAGTCATCGCGCTCGTAGGCTAGAGAGATCTCAATTGCTCGGTCACCGCGAAAGTTGAACAGGATCACAGCGTCACCGTCGTTCATTTTGCCAACCGCTTGACCATCTTTTTCGATCACAAAGGCCGGCAGATATTGATCGTCCTTGCCGCTCGATTCATACATAGCTTCAACCGCTTGCGCCGCTGAGCTGAAACCCTGGCCTTTGCCGTGTGTGTGACAGTTGTAACCGCGGCGTACCATTTCCCAATCGGCTTCATAGCGGTCCATGGTGATCTCCATGCGCCCGCCGCCACTGGCAATGCGAAAGTTTGCGTCGAATTCAGCGTTGATTTTGTTAATCAACTCTTCAGTTTGCTCGATATAAATAAGCGCAGATCGGGCGGCCACATCGCGCCCATCAAGTAGCACATGAATACAGCATTCGCGCACGCCTTGTTCGGCTGCCTTTTGCATTAGCGCATATAAGTGCTTAGTGTGCGCGTGTATATTGCCGTCTGAATGTAAGCCTAAAAGGTGAAGCGTATTGTTTTTGCCATGCTCAATGGCTGAGGCCCAAACATCGCTTTGATACACATTGCCGCTCTCGATCGCTTGGTTAACTAGCTTCGCGCCTTGAGCAAAAATTCGGCCTGCACCAATCGCGTTATGACCTACTTCACTATTGCCCATATCGTCATCACTGGGTAAGCCGACCGCCGTGCCGTGAGCAGCTAGCTCGGTATACAAGCTTTGCTCGGCGAGCGCATCTAAAGTAGGTGTGTTCGCCTCGGTGACCGCGTTACTCGGGCCAGCGGGAGCGACGCCAACGCCGTCAGCTACAAGAATAACAACAGGGCCTTTGCGACCAGAAAAAGAAGGGTGTCGGTTTAACGATAAACTCATGATCAATTTTCAAATATGTTGTGCGCCAAGCGCTTTATGCGCTTGGCATGGTGTGTAACTATTTTGCTTTATTTAATTCAGCTTTTAATAAGGTTAGCGCTTTAGCTCGGTGGCTAAGTAGCTTCTTTTCGCTTGCCTCAAGTTCTGCTGCTGTGCGATCGTGTTCGCTTACATAAAAAACAGGGTCGTAGCCAAAGCCGTTAGAACCTTTTGGTGACAGTGCGATTCGGCCCTCCCATGATCCTTGGCAAAGAATCGGGGTAGGGTCTTCAGCGTGCCGCATATAAGCGATTACGCATTGGTAGCGCGCTGAACGAGCCTCTGAATCACTAACTACACCGGCGAGCTCGTCCAGAAGTTTTTCATAGTTCGCTATGTCGCCTTTACCATCAGCGTATCGTGCTGAGTAAATGCCTGGTGCGCCATTTAGAGCATCAACTTCTAAGCCAGAATCATCGGCGATTGCTGGCAAGCCTGTATGCTGGCACGCGTAGCGCGCTTTTTTTATTGCGTTCTCAACGAAACTTAAGCCGTCTTCAATGGCTTCGCCAATGTTGAAATCAGTTTGAGGTATTACATTAAAGCCAAAGGTCTGCAGCTCGCGTTGCATTTCTTCGACTTTTCCGGGGTTGCCGGTTGCGAGAACCACTTTTTTCATTTGCGTAACCGCTGACCTTTAAGTAGTCGCTAGCGCCGCGCTTTGCTTTTCAATGAGCTCGCCAATGCCTTTACCTGCAAGAGCGATCATCGCGCTCATTTCATCTGGCGTAAAGGGTGCTCCTTCGGCAGTACCTTGCACTTCAATAAAGTTGCCATTGATGTCCATGATTACGTTCATGTCGGTCTCGGCGGTGCTGTCTTCTGGGTAGTCAAGATCAAGCACCGGTGTGCCTTGATAGACACCAACCGAAACAGACGCAATCTGACGTTCAATTGGGTTTTCTTTGATCAGCTTGTTTGCCAACATGTGATTAATTGCATCAGCTAAGGCAACGTAAGCGCCAGTGATCGACGCTGTACGTGTGCCGCCATCGGCTTGAATAACATCGCAATCAAGAGTGATCGAGTGTTCTCCGAGCTTACTGAGGTCAACTGCGGCGCGCAAAGAGCGCCCTATCAATCGCTGAATTTCTTGTGTGCGGCCAGACTGCTTGCCGCGAGCAGCTTCGCGACCCATGCGTGAATTCGTAGAGCGGGGCAACATGCCGTATTCAGCAGTAATCCAACCTTGGCCTTTGCCTTTAAGAAAGCGCGGTATGCGTTCTTCAACCGTTGCATTACATAACACCTTAGTATTACCGCAGCTGATCAGAACAGAGCCCTCAGCATGTGCAGTGTAATTGCGTTCAATGGTGATTTGGCGGAGTTCGTCAGTAGCTCGGCCGCTTGGTCGAGAAAAAGTATCAGACATGAATGTCTCTCTGGTTGGTGCGCATCAAAGTTGATTGATGTTCGCATATTAATGTAACGATTGAATGGGCTTGAGGTGAGGCTCAGAACTTATCGTCTAATTCAGTGATAAAGCTCTCAATTTCGTAGATAGCATTATCTAAGTTCTTCATATCGAACTTTTCTTTGGGCTCATCACTGTCTTGCGTATCAGAAGGGTTGTTGTCTTTTATCGAGTTTTCTAAAAGTTGAATTGTACGAGGTTCTTCGAAGTCGCTAAATGACTGGCCGTCAAGTTGCTTAACGCCCCAAAACAGCACAACACAGGACAAGTTATCGCTTGGAGCTTTATTGCGATTTTCTAAGGCTTGTAACAAGCTATCTAGGCCAAGACTTGGGTGCTCAGGGTCAACATAATCGTTTAGATCATCAGGTTTAAATTTTGCCCATGCGCCGTCAGTAGCCAAGAAAAAGATGTCGCCATCCTCCATCGTGTGCGGCTCGCCAATTTGCGGGCGAGGGTTTTCTAAGCCCCCCACACAACGATTAATTGGTGCATTCTTTTCATTGCCAAGCTTGCGCGAAATATGATCTTCAGTAATGAAAAGAGTTTTACGTTTGCGAATATGATAAAGCCGACTATCGCCAGAATGCGCCCAAGTAGCAACGCCATCATGTATCAAGCACACAACGCAGGTAGTCTTTGGTGAGTCAACATTAAAGCCTTGACTCACCGCGCGGCGATGAATTGTATGGTGGCCGTAGTTGATCGACAGTGTTAAAAAACTGTCGGCATTATTGAGCTGCTTTTCAGTTGCCTTGGTAAAAGAATCGCCCATCGCGTCAATAAACGCTTGCGAGGCAATATCACCACCCGCGTGGCCGCCAAGGCCATCGGCAACAACTAAAAGAATAGTGCCATTGCGTTCAAAAATAGCAGTGCGGTCTTCGTTGTAATCTCGACCGCCTTGATGGCTTTGTTGTGATACTGAGTAATCCACGATGCAATAAACCAGCCGCTTAGCGGGTTGTCATAATCTCCACAAATTCATCTACTGATTGCGGGCGCTCTTTTTGGTCTAAGCTGCTTGCTCGATCGATCGCCAGTATCAAGTTCTTACGGTAATGCTTTGCGTGAGTTTCACTAAGCGGGCGCAATGTGTCTTTCTTTAAACGTTTAACCGCCGATGGTGGCGACTTGTGAGTAATGCAGGCACGCATAGTCATTGCGATCGCGTACAAATCCGAGCATAAGCTCAAGTCAGTTTTCTCGTGTTGCTCGGGAGCCGAGTAGCCGTGAGTGAGCGTATGCACTTTATGTCGCTCACTGGAGGGGAACTTATATGCCGCGCCTAAATCAAGAATGAGCGGCACACCGCTTGCTCGAAGCAAAATATTACTTGGTTTAATGTCGAGGTGTAAAAAGCTGTTTTTGTGAACCTCTTTTAAGCCTGCCAACACCATGCTGAACACACTTAAAATAAACTCTTCGTCTGGCACATAATCGGTGTTCTTGATAAACCAACGTAAGTCTTTACCGTGCTCAAAGCGCATCACTAAATACGCCGTGTTATTCGCGCGGAAAAAATTTGATACGTTAACGATATTCGGGTGATCAATTTGCGACAGTGTTAAGCCTTCATCGAAGAAGCGCTTTAGACCAATGTGGTACTTGTGTTCCTGCTCTTTTGGGAATACATGCAGCGAGCCATCGCGCGCACGGCGCATGCAGTTAGTGGCATAGAATTCTTTGATCGCAACAACCGCATTGGTTTTTGTATCTAGTGCACTATAAACAACACTAAAGCCGCCAACGCCAATAACCTTGCCGATCTTATAATTCTCAACCATTGTATCCGGGCGTAGGGGAAGGGCCGGAATCGTAGTTGGTTTGGGTTTAAGGATACTCATTCAGGTATTATAGTCATTTGAAGCGAACTTTGTCAGTACCGCATTTTCAGCAAATCACCAAAACTGGAGCCTAAATCAATGACCCAAAGCATGACCGCCTACGCCCAAGCCGCCATTTCAACCGAATTAGGCGAGCTAAGTTGCGAGCTCAGAAGCGTAAATCACCGCTTTCTAGACATAGCGCCGAGAATGCCAGAAGACCTTAGAGCGTTTGAAGGTGATCTAAAAGACACCATCGGCGCCAAGCTCTCCAGAGGCCGAGTGGATGTGTTTATTCGCCTAAAAGAGTCTGAAAACTCCAGTTTAGAGCCCAATTTGGACGCCGCCGACAATTTACAAAACCTGCTTGATGAAATGCGTCAAAGAATCCCCGAAATGCAAATGATCAGAGCCATCGACGCCCTGAAATGGCCAGGTATTCTGCAAGCTAAAAAAGCCGACCCAAAAGTGATGAAAGCACATTTGTTAAGCGTGGTAGGTCAAGCTCTAGATGGCATGGTGCAAGCCAGGGCCAAAGAAGGCGACAAAATGGCTGATTTAATCAGAGAGCGCTTGCAGGCAATGAACGACGTTGTTAAAAGCGTAGAAGCCTTCTTGCCCGAAATAGTAGAAGCTTACAAAACCCGTTTAGATGAAAAATTAGCCGACATAAAAGACCAGCTCGACCCCGCAAGGCTTGAACAAGAACTCGTAATCTTTTTGCAAAAAACTGACGTAGCCGAAGAGCTCGACCGTTTAAACGTGCATATAGAAGAAGTAGGTGAAGTACTAAACAAGCCCGAGCCAGCTGGCAGGCGATTAGATTTTCTAATGCAAGAGCTGAATCGAGAAGCGAACACTTTAGGTTCGAAAAGCCAAGACCCGAGAATGACAAAGGCGAGCGTTGATTTGAAGGTATTCATCGAGCAGATGCGCGAACAGGTTCAGAATATTGAGTGATGGGTAATTAAAGTAATATCAAAACTCTGTTTTTATTGTTAATGATAGAGTGGGTGTCCTGATTTGTGCTTTTGAACCCTAAAGTAGCCGTTAAAAGTAATGACAAACAACATTGGACACGCACTGGTTAAAAAGTCCACCCTCAATGAAACTGACAACAAAAAATAAGAAGAAAATAACAAATGATTGGCAGCATCAACTTGTAGATTTCACTGTCTATAGATCTATGCATTTGGTGAGGAGGCACGGACCATTCTTGGTTGGTGTTTGTTTAGATAGAACTAGTGCTGGAGATCGATATATTCCTACATTTCATTTTCATAACTTATTGATCCCTTCTGAAACGGTTGCCTTGAGTTTATCTCAAAACTTAATTCAAGACGGAGTTGTGCAGGCTGTATATGTTGACAATCATGATGCTCAATATCAGGACTTTATCGAACGCTTCAAACAATTATCTGAGCTTCTTGATAGCAAAGTGATATCAGTGGATAAACTAATTCAAAGTTATGTTAACGCTATTTCTAATCCGCAAAAACTTGCGATCTACAAGTATCCTCTAGGGCCTTATTTGGATGTTTTATCTCTTGCTGCCTGGTTTGGGTTTGATGAATATAAAAGAGAGCTTTTCAATATGATTTGTAATGAAGTTGAATCTTGGCCATCGACTGAGTTTTCACTTGATTTTACTAATTGGGAAAAAAATATTGAAGATCTGTTGTTAGATAGGCAATGCTTAGAAATAACATTAAAACAAGAGCTTGAGAATCATTCTCTAGATGAGTTTCATGATTATGGCTTATTGCCAGTTAGTGATTTGCCAGTATTCTGGGAGTAGTGAATAACAACACAGGACCCCCACTTCCTAATTCCGATTTCGAAAAAACAAGGTAGCAATGAATACAGTAACTTTAAATAGCCAGCAAGCTGTAGTTTTATTTGGTGTCCTTGTAGCGTGGTTGTCCTGATTTTTGAAAAAACTATGAACGATTACTATAGAGATGAGGGCTATTTGGCTTTTTCACTGATAGCTTTCTTAAAGCGATGAATGAGTAAGAGCACCCGCTCCCTGATCATTGCAATTATTTGGCAGGTAAATAGAGTGTTCGATTTCTGCTGGATACAAGTCTTACCTTTTTACTTTCGATTGTCGTATTCTCTACGTCCAAAGAACATAATTTAGAAGCGCCATAAAATGTACAAGCAGATTCCACTAATAATCCTTTTATCGGTCTTCTATTTAAAGGGTTGTGATAATGTTTCTCAGCCAGATGTCGTATATGTAGTTCAAAATGTAGACGCTAGCCTCGAAGACGTCGAAGTATTTATTAGGCGAATGAATGAATTCCAAGTTTCTTTTTCTTCAGAGATAGAGTTCGATCCTGAAGCTCGGCAACTGAGATTCAAAAATGGAAGCCCTGATGAAGCAGTCATTAAATTTATGTCCGAAAACAAAGGGCAACTCCTTGTGTATAGTGACGATAGACTTGATCCTTGGGTGACGACCGAAGATGTAGCTAGCGCGTCTGCACGTGCAATCGATAAAAGAGATTTTGTCTATATGTTCCTGACGGAGAAGGGAGCAGCCAGAATGAGTGAGCGTTCCGGCAATCACATTGGAAAAAAAGTTATCATAGAATTGGGTGGCAATGTTCTCATGGCGCCGACGATAAATGATCAATTGGGGAATCAGTTTCTTTTTTCAACTGACTCGATTGGTGTCAATCCAATGTGGGTTTCAGTTTTGATCTCTCATGGCTCAATGACCGCATCGCTAGATTTAAAAAAATTATGAGGAGATAAGAGCGAAAGAAACGGAGGCAGGTCTAGTGAGATGACGCCTTTTGAGTTAATAGTCGTTCCAAAAGTGGCTTAAGAGCTTGCCTCTCAGAAGGGGAGTTACAGAGCCTCCCCCTTTTTACAAATTAACGAGTTTTATTATTAGGTACATGTTTGACAAAGCGCGTCTGCGCATTTGGTAGGCAAGCATTGAGGCCCTGTATAGCCAGAGCCTGGTAGCACTATTGGACATTTGAATGACCCCAAATTTAGATTCATCGCACAATCGATATTGCTACCCTGAAAGCAGCTGGCATTAGTTTGCAATTGAAATTGATAAACACTCAACATAGCGCCCTTGGAAAGAACGGGGTCAGGTCTTGCCTTTTTCCTATGCGGGTTTAACGTGTTAGTTTGACTACTCATTGATAGTAAAAAGGATTTTACTTATGGCTAGACCATTGAGATTGGAGTTCGCTGGTGCGCTTTACCATGTTACTTCTCGGGGCGACCGTCGAGAAAATATCTATGAAGGTGCCGATGATCGGTTTTCATTTTTGGATGTATTGGGTGGCGTGTGTGAAGAGTGTAACTGGGTGTGTCATGCGTATTGCTTAATGGACAATCATTATCATTTAATAATTGAAACGCCTGATGCGAATCTTTCGCGAGGAATGCGCCAATTGAATGGGGTCTACACTCAGCGCTTTAACCGAGCTCACAATCGTGTTGGGCATTGCTTTCAAGGTAGATATACCGCGATTCATGTTGATAAAGAAAGTTACTTACTTGAGTTGGCTCGTTATGTGGTTTTGAACCCTGTGCGTGCCGAAATGGTTCGTAAGGCTGAGGACTGGCCATGGAGTAGTTATGGGGCAACCGTTGGGTACGCTAAGCGCCTTGACTGGTTAGAAACCGATTGGCTGCTTGCGTCATTTGGTCGAACAAAAGAATCAGCAATTTTTGCTTATAAGAAATTTATCGATGAAGGTAAAAACCAGCCCTCGCCATGGAAAGAATTACGTAATCAAGTGTATTTAGGCGGCGAAGATTTTGTAAATCAAATGCAAGGTTTGATTGAGGGCAATAAGGATCTTTCAGAAGTGCCTGCTTCGCAACGAAGGCCGAAGCCCTTAACGTTAAGAGAGTATGAGTTAAACGCACCCGGTAGAGATTGCGCTATTTATTCAGCGTATAGGAGTGGCGGCTACACGTTGAAGGAAATCGGCGATTACTTTGGGTTGCACTATGCTCGAGTTAGTCGAATTGTTAAGGTGGCAAAAGGCAAGACCTGACCCTGTTATCTGCATTCGTTTTTACATTTGTTACCTGTCTGTGTAATCAGTTTCGATGAGCTGGCTGTTGTTAGGCTCAAAAAATGAACTAGAACAAAAGCCAGCCATCGCTATGGGGATGTTCGACAACCGAAGTTGAGCGACGAATTTAGCGTTCAGTTAGTTGGTGTGGCCAAGTTCATATAGATCATAATGTTGTCATTATCATCGAACCCGATCGCATCAGGCCAGCCATCACCATTAAAATCACCGTAATCGCCACTCTGAGTACCGCTGCCCAATGTGATGTCAGGTGGGTTTGGGATGTAGCGCGAATCGTTGTTAGTCCAATCCCAACCGGCAACGACTTCGGAGTTATGGCCGTCGAGGAACATGAAGTCAGCCGAGCCGTCATTGTTAAAGTCGGTAAATGGGCCTAACTGACCAAGCTGCGTATTTTGTATTCGGGTTCCAGACCCAGTGGCATCATCCCAATTTTTGCTGTAGAAAAATATTCGTCCGTCATTATTTTCAATAATCACGTAGCGCCCATAATTGTCTGATGTGCCTGAATTCGCCAAACCAGAAGCATATTTTTCAGCCGTGCTAAATGGCCCGAATGGGCGAACTCCGGCGCCATCTTTACACCCCTGCACAGGTACAGTCGCATATCCGGCATAATCTACGGTGCCATTGCCGTTACCTGGATAAATCACTGACGACGGGGGTGTAAAACTTGGAGCGGAATAACAGACACCTACATCTATTTTGCCGTCCGTATTAAAGTCTCCGGCGGCAACCTTGCCCGAAAAAAACGACGTATATATTGCCGCATCGGTTCCTGATTGTGAGGCTTCTGTTTGAGTTAGCGTCAATGCTGTGGTGCCATAACCTGCTCCAGAATTTAGACGGATCCCGGCAAGCGACTGATTGGTATAGGTTATGTTTGTCTTGTCATCATCTGTCTCGCTAACAGAAGACACTCCTGTGGCAGTGATAACCATATCCAAGTCACCATCACCGTCAAAGTCACCGAAATCGATGTCAGCTAAGGATTGCGAAGCTGTAGATCCGGTTAGGGTTGACGTACTCAATGTAAATGTCTGAGGTGGTTCAAAAAACGTTGCACCAGAGGTGCTGGAACTGCTTGAAGAGCCGTTAGACATAAAGACATGTATTTGGCTGGTTTGATAGTCATCCTGTGATGCTGCGAGTGTGGATGTTGTAACTACATCGTCATATCCGTCTGCATTTACATCAACTGACCATATTTTTAAGTGATCCACACTCGAGTCAACCAAGGCCGATCCGTGAAAATTTCCGCTGGTATCTGAGATGCTGCTTGCGCTACTTGAACGGAAATTCAAATCACCTGATACGTCGATATAAATTAAGTCATCATAGACTGAATCACGAAAATGGCCGGCGCCGACCGATCCAACTTGACCATTTTCATCCAATTTTTTTGGTGAGAAAGTTAGTGTTTCGACCGGGCTAGGTGTGGCGTTCGCATGCTCTGAAAAAAAACAAGACACGATGAGTGTCATCGCGAAAAAATACAAGGGGGATCTTAAATTCTTCATAAAAATCAAACCATCACTCAAAAAATTACTCATCTGTTTATCCATCATCCGTTTTGTTGGGATGGATCCAATGTAAGGAGTTAGCATGACTAAACGTCATGACTCCTTTGAGAGAAACCATATCTGATATTTACCTTGTGATCCTATTACATCTTATTACTTGCTGCTCAGCGCAAACCACGTTAACAAATAGTTGGGTCACCATAGGATGGCCTTAGGTCTTGGCTTTGCGTGTAAGGTGATGTGCTCCGGCGCAGACTTACATACCAATTAGACAAGGTCCTTTACTTAAACAGGGAAGTCGCTCGTTGCGCTTTAATTTTTCGCGTGATAAGAACTCCGTTTTTATCAACTGCATGTAAATGAAAATATCGCTTGCCTAAATCAATTTCTAGTACTTTACTGGCCACGGTGCTCGCCTCGTGTGATTGATCTCACGACCGAGTCTAATAGGCAAGGGTGGGGCGAATCATCTCATTAGACTCGACCCGTTATGTGTTTCTTTCAAGAGCGGAGGGCTCTAATGATATGTCCCTCGTTACTATTTAGACTCGTTACTATTTAGAATAGTGGGTAGCTGAAAAAATACGCCAGATATATGCTTCAAATCAATTGCCATAGCTTTAAAGCATACATAGAATTCAGTGCCGCCATTTTGGCTACAGTATCGATAAAGTATGCGCACCACAATAGTAAAAAAAGCTCTGTATACACTGTTGTGTTGCTTTTCTCTTGTAAGCATTATTAGTGCTAGTTCCATGATCACTAATCTTACAAATCTGGAACGCGGCAGACACGTTGTCGGGTTTAGCATTACCCCTGATGGTCAAACGTTGGTGATGCAGGGAAACATTGATGCTGGCTTTCTTACCTCTCAAATATTCAGTGTTCCGATTACCGGTGGAGTACCAGTAAATTTAAACCCTAACTTGCCGCTTACAAGCATTGTTACGACTCCGATAGTAATAATGGGAGGTACACATGTTCTTTATCAAGTTAGAGATGCAGAGCAAACTGAAATTTTTGTAAAGGAGCTAAGTGGACTGTCTGAGGCTATAAGGGTAACGCCAGCGGACCCAGTAGGACCTAATATATTCAGGTTTATCTTAGGTTTTGATGAAGTTTCTGCATCAGTGCTCTATTCCGAATCAATCTTTCCTGAAGACGGGGGATTCTCTAAGGCGCTCTATCTCCACCCGCTTGGTTCGTCTGATCGAGTAGAGTTGTCAAAAGATGTTAATCGCTTTGATTCGTTCAAACGGGTGTTGATGTCTGAAGATTGGGGTCGATTCCTCCTCTGGGGCGAAGATAGTGTTACCAACGATCGATTAATGTACTCCGTGTCTGCTGACGGCACTGGGCTGCAAGAACTATTGCGATTAAGCAGTGACGATAAGGTTAAATTTATATCTCTGAATCCGAGTGGTGAGAAGGTTGTTTTCCTTAAAGGGAATAGCGAAACTGAAGTATATGAGCTTTTTTCGGTGGAAATCGCAGGTGGCGCTTTACTAAAGCTAAATGGTGATTTGCCTATGGGTGGAACTGTTGATCGGTATGAATTCGCGAATGCTGGACAGAGCATTGTGTATACCGCGACAGAACGAGATTCAACTGTCAATGAGTTGTTTGTGGTCAACTTGGATGGAAGCAACAGACTGAGGTTATCTGAAGAACTACTCGGAAGGAATGGAGTTGAGTCGACAGGTTTAGCCAACTTGCCAAATTTTCAGGTTTCGCCCGATGGGCAGAGCGTGCTGTATCGAGCCGACGCAATATCTACATCCATTCAAGAACTATTCATCGTAAACATAGACGGCAGTAATCATCGCTTGATCAATTCAACACTCGCGAGAAATTCAAGTGTGGCCCCTCGAGATGTTTATCGGTACTCTGGAGCGCGAGGTTTTTCATATAGTGATGATGGAAAATATGTAATCTATCTTGCAGCGCACGACTTTGAAAACGAGCGTAAATTTCATTCCGTGAACCTTGAAAACAATAGGGCGGTGACACTTAGTCATGCGCCCTTACCTACCCAGTCCTTGCCAGGGTTCATTATATCTCCCGATAGCAAACTCATTGCATATTACGGAGTCTTTGAAGGCGACACTTTCCTAAGTGTCTACGTGACCCCGATAGACGGTTCTATTTCTCTTCGCAATCAAGTAGTTCCAAGAATAGACTATCGAGTCGGTGCTACCGGGCCTGCAATCGGTTTTGAGGATGCAAGGTTGGATATTCGATTTACCCCGGATTCTAGCGCACTGATATTTCGTAATGAGGTCGACCCGAGTGACGCGGTTGCTCATACAGGAATTTTTCGAGCAGACTTTATTACGGACTATGATAGCGACGGATTACAAGGTGAAAATGATAATTGCCCCGAGGTCGCTAATCCAATGCAACTTGATACAGATGAAGACGAGCAAGGGGATGCTTGTGATGTAAACGACGACAACGATGAGTATGATGATAGCCTAGATAACTGCCCACTAATCGCCAGCAGCGATTTAAATGATACCGACAGAGATGGGTCTGGTGATATTTGTGACCTTGATGATGATAACGACCTAGTCACGGATGAGTTTGATAATTGCCCGCTTTTATCAAACATTAATCAATTAGATAACGATAAAGACGGTCGCGGCGACCTCTGTGATTCTGATGATGATAACGATACAGTAGATGACCAGGTCGATAACTGCCCATTTATTCAGAACGAAGATCAAACAGATTCGAACCGAGACGGAATCGGGGACTTATGTGAAGAAGCATTTTGTTTCCCATTAAAAAGTCAATCAGGGCAGGTTGCTTTAATTTGCATTTAAGTAGTTCCAGGCGAGTCTGATTTTTTAGTAGTTCTAATTGAACGGCGGCCTCGCCGTGCAAGGTATACGAAATATAGAAGCAATTAGAGTAAACAGTTGTGTGACTACTTGGTACGGGCCGCTACCTTTTTATAAACATCGGCACACTTAGCGTTCAACGCAGATACATCAGCGCCTTCTTCGGTAGCATTTGAATAACGTTTTTCAACGCCCTTTATTGACCGCTCAACCTTAGCCTGAAATTCACTAGGCGTCACAAATTCACTTTTGGCTTCGTTGTAGATAGAACGGTTTCGTTCAATGATAAGCTTGGCAACACCGCTATGCCCTGATAGCTTTCTAGCTCTTTCGGCCTGACGATTTTTAAACGCTTCAGCATTTTCAAAACCACTTTTTTCACAGCCCTCGGCATAAGCCGATAAAATGCGCTGATTACCAACGGCCGACAAGCTTTTGTATTGCATAGACCTAGATAATTCTTGTGCTAATTCCTTGGTTTCGTCATCGTCTATATTGCCGACAAGCAACTTGGCGACCCCAGACATTTTACTCAACTGCTGCCTTACTCTATCAGCGTAAAAAGCGTCGATTTTTTCGGTTAACAGCCTTTCTTGTTCAAAGCTCAAACCACCATCATCAAACAATCTGGCAACGTCACCTTGGCCATTCTCTAAAGCAAACTGTTTTAACGAGAGCCCATCTAACTGCACATTTGAAGGAACTTTATTCTCCAATAGAATCGACACTACTTCATAGTCAGCCGAGTTGCTTAGCGCCACTTGCAATGCGTTGTAGCCGTTTTCATCAGTTTCAGTCGGGTCTACACCATTGGCTAGTAATTGAGAGATCATCGATGCAGATATTGAGTCACCAAGGTAGCTATTTAGTTTGCCCTTAAGGCTCACTTGCCCTGAGTATTGGCCCAATAGATATCCCGTCATTTGTGATTGATCTTGGTATACCGCTTCGTCCAAGGCATCTTCGCCTTGATCGTCCTCTAAACTTGGGTCGGCGCCGTTATCAAGCAATGCCTTAAACAATTCAAAGTCTTCATTGTAAGCGGCGTAGTGTAGTGGGCGGCTACCATATTTGTCTAAAAGATTAATATCACCGCCATTTTCAAGTAGCTTTGTTACGTTACGGGCCTCAAGTTCTCCATGGTCCATGTGTTGTACAAACGATTGTTCACCATAACTGTCAGGGAATCTGCTGGAGAATGCTAGAACAATAACTGCTACAAGCATTAGGCTGCCCGCTGTTTTAATCTGTGACCATGCAGCACCAACGGCATTTCGACTAGACCATTGAGTAATCAATGGTGGGCGGGTCACACGAGTGAATAGCTTGTAGAGGCTTGCGAGGGCCCAGACTCCGCCAATAATCAACGCGAGCCAACGAAATTTATTAATAAACATGGCTGTTATGCCCAAGGCGGTAATCAAACTTAGCAAGGGTGGGAACCCAGCAGAGAGTATCGATTGTTGAAACTCCTTCTTTTTTAGCCGCTCTGGCAAACGCTTTTCAATGGCCGCGGTGAAATTTTGAGCACCTTCAATATTCTCAAAACAAATCAGCTTGTTCTCTTCTTCTTTTTTGACTTTGTAGTCAATATCAACCTCGGCGTCTGTGCTTCGGGCTACCATTTTCAACACTTGTGAAAATGTAATAGTGGTGAAATTATCGGTACCAAAAACGATGCTTGGCGAATCGCCTTGTGATAACTTTTTTTCGCTAGTGCCTAAATTTTCTTCGTCACATGAGGCAACTATCAATGAGTCTTTAGCTAGAATCACGAAGTTATCTGTTTCAGAGTTCTTATTAACCCAAAATTTCATTGAATTCCCTATTCCTTTATTATCAATTTGGTAGACACTCTTAGTAGTGACTTATGTTAACCACTAAAAAGCAAGCGCCTAGACTAGCACAGCCAAATTGCTCTTTAGCTTTTTTTTACAAATAAGAACACCCAGATTTTCATGGGATACATAATTGCTGACTACAGCATAACGTTCAGTGTTCCCTCATTAGGTATGACCTCGATCTGCAAACGAATGCCATATGACGAAAGAAATTGGAGAGAGTATGGCGTTAGGTCATAGTGACGATTAATTCGTTTATAACCTTATTTATACAACACCGCTGCTTTCTTTGATCTTTCAATGTTTATGATGCACAGTGTTGTTATTACAAAACAATGAGTTTTCGCAAGTCGATTAATCAGTCTAACAGCGTCTAATTATGGATTCAGACTTTAACTACTATGTAGCAAAAGAGCGCGGCAGACAAATCACCAAAAACGCGTTTGCTTCGTTTATTTCTGAGGCGGGCATCAGCTCACTCATCATGTATTTACTGTGGGATATGTTCGCCCACGGTAAGCTCCTTCTATGGCTTTTGGCCGCAGTTACAGCTTCGTTAATTACTTTCGTTTTTAAGCTGGTGTTTCGTTCTCGCACAGAATTTAGTCCACCGAGGTGGTACGCATTAATTCTCTTTTGCAGCGTTCTCCAAGGTTCGGTCTGGGGGATAGTTCCGGTACTATTTTTTGACCAAGATAATATTCTCTTTTTGGCTATTGTCATCTCGTTTTATACGGGCTGTACCTCTGGAGGGCTTGTCGTTAATGCGACTTATTTTCCGAGCTTTGTTGCCTTTGGCTTGGCGTTCTCTTTGCCGTTTATAGGCAGCATGATTTATCAAGGTGAGCAACCTTATACCTCAATTGCCATAGTAGCGACTTTCCATATTTTACCCTTCCTGTATATTTCGTATAACATGCAGTCTCTGTTTCTCGAGTCTGCAAAAATCCAATTTAATAGAGCGAATTTATTAGATGACTTAGCGCAAGAAAAGAAAGCAGTAGAGCAAGCCGTAGACGCTAAGGATCGATTCCTTGCAGCAGCAAGTCACGATTTACGTCAACCGTTAAATGCTATCAACTTGTTTATGCATGCTCTTAAACCATTGCAGTCTAAACAGTCTGGCGATGAAATTATCGATAAGGTTGAGCTTTCTTTGAAGGGCCTTAACAGTATGCTTCATAGCTTACTGGATATTGCCGAGCTGGATGCCGATAACGTTCAAAACCGTCCAACACATCTTTCAATTTACACTCTCGTTGAAAGTATCGTTATCGAATATCAAAATAAGTCTAGCCACCTAGAATTACTCAATGAGGTGGATCGTGACCTAATTGTATTTTGTGACCAAACCATTCTCTATCGAGTGATTCGCAATTTGCTCGATAACGCAATTAAGTACACTAAGCATGGGCAGGTAACACTTGAATGTGACGCTCGCGCTGAGAGTTGTGTGCTTTACATTCGAGATTCAGGAATTGGTATAGAGCAAAGTCAAATAGATAAGGTTTTTACTGAATTTCATCAGATAGACAATCCTGAGCGAGACCGGAGCAAAGGCTTGGGCTTGGGTTTATCAATTGTGAGTCGTTTATGTGATCTAGCGAACATTGAGTTGTGTATTGAGTCGAAACTTGGCCACGGAACGACCGTAAGTCTCGGCCTAACTACAGGCGTAAGGACTGCCTCAAATGATAACGACGTTGATCGGCAAGCGAGCTTAGCGGGCCTTTTGGTGATTGTCATTGATGATGATGAATCTATTCGCGAGGCTATGGAGTTGTTCCTCACGGCACAACATGCGGTAGTTATCTCAGCAGAGTCAATCGAAGATACGATGCGCAAACTTGCCACCAATAATCATCTCCCAAGTCTCATCATTAGCGACTATCGCCTAAGAAACGAAACGACAGGTACTCAGGCAATCGAATGTATACGAGAAGAGTACAATAGAGACATTCCGGCAATTCTCATTACAGGTGATACGCTCATAACTGAAAGTTCAGAGATACAAGATTTAGCTGATTATGTTTTGCATAAACCAATTGATATCAACGAGCTACAAAAATCCATTGCTGATTTGATCGACCCAAATACAGTCAACTAAAATCTCCTTTGCGATTAAATGAGCTCGGCATCACGAGCCGCTTGAACACAAGCGGTACGGTTGTTCACGTTCAAATTTTTGAACAACAATTCGATATGCCCTTTAACCGATGACACACTGATCCCCAGCGCTAATGCGATAGTTTTATTTGGCATGCCATCTCTCATGAGTGACACAACTTGACGTTGCCGCTCAGTGATTTTGCCTAAGTCGATTGATGCACCTAAGTCAGGAGACACCCAGTTGATCTTACCGTCCCAGTGCGCTGGTAAATAGCGCTTTCCCTCGAGAATTTGCTTAACAGCAGAGAGCAATTCGCTACTGTCACTATTCTTTGGAATAAAACCTATGGCTCCCAGTTTAAGTGCTCGCTCAATTTCAGCAGGCTTCTCGCTTCCTGATATTACCGCGACTGGCACATTGATTTTTCGACTCGCCATTGCTGTCAAAAATGCGAATCCGTTAAATCGGGGCATATCGAGATCGATCAATATCAAATCCATTGATGAGATTTTCTCCTCTTCAGCTAATGTGGCCACTGGATCATCTGAAACAGAAACAGAAACAGAAACAGTGGTAGAGCTTTCAAGATTTCTCAACAGCAAGGCCAAGCCATCCGCGAATAAACGGTGGTCGTCAATAATTAAAACTTGCCTGCCTACTGCTTTCATCGTGGCCTTTGAGAATTTCTAATCACAACCTAAGCATATCAGAGTAGCGCCAATATCAGTCAAATGGCCAAATGGCCCGTTGCGATCAATCTTTCACTAGCAGTAAGGTGGTATGCATAGTCAGCTCAATGAGAGCTGCTAACTGATGACGGAGTCATTTAGCCTTAAACGTTTAAAAGGGCGTGACCCTCTTCGCTACTAAGGAGAAGTTAATGAAGCATTTAGTTTTTAAAATTGTACTGATGGCTCTAGCTCTAAGCCTAAACAATGCCTATGCCTTAAATTGTGGCGATCGAATCGCTAGCGATATCATTTTCGAAAAAGACTTAGAGTGCACAAACGGCTACGCGGCGCTTGAAGTCGTTAACAATAATGTAACGATTGATTTAAATGGTTTTACCTTATCAGGTTCGGCGCAGCTAGCTGGTATTCAAGTCGTAGGCTATAACAAGGCAACCATTAAAAACGGTTCAGTAAAAGGGTTTTGGGCTGGTGTTAATAGCTCGTCCTCTGACCATTTATCTGTGAATAATGTGCTGTTTTACCAAGTCGGTCATGGTGTTGCCATACACGGCGGAAACGAGGCGCTAATTCGGGAAAACCAGTTCATTCAAACCAGCTCAGTTAGCGTCTCTATCACGGTAAGAGATAAATCTAGAACTGCGAGCCAAAATTTGATAAGCGGCAATGAGTTTTATCAAACGCTGGGTGGTATCGCAATTTGTGGTCATCAGGCTGATAAAAATGTGATCGTAGACAACCTTGTATGGAAGAGTTCGAATTATGCGATTCATCTAAATCACTCTGACCGTAACCAAATTTATCGCAATCGTATTTTAGAAAACACGAACACAACCGCTATACGCTTGAATAACTCCTCTTACAATCACATCAATCATAACTCGATTCGTGAAGGTGGCGATTCGGGTATTTCAATCTTAGCTGATGCCGGTGGAGCCTGCCTTTCAGGCGGCTTTAATTCTAGCCTCAAGAATCAAATTACTAACAATCAGCTATCAGACTTTAGCAGCGCAATTAGCTTAGGGCTTGGCGTCTCTACGTCAACAAGTCGCGTTGAAGGCAATGCTTTATTAGGTAACCGAATCAGCAATAGCGGTGTCGGTATTTACTCGCGAAATGACACGCGTAACAACTACGGTCGAGACAATCAATTCGAAGAGACCTCGCCCAATGTAGTCGATAACGGCACAAACAATCGATACTAAATCATTCAGGGGCTTGAATTGATCTTGCAAGATCAAGCAAACATTAAAAGGACATAACTATGACAAATACATTTATAAAAATCTGTCTATCACTGACACTCCCGCTTGCTTTATCAGGCTGTTTTCTGTTCGCCAGCGTCGACCATACTGGTTTATTGCCTCCCGATGTTGAAGGGCAAGTTCATACCGTCAGCTGCCGCATTCGCATTGATTACCTAAACGATGACGAAGTACCAGAGACTGCTGAGGTTATAGAGATGCAACGGGTATGCAGTAACGAGGCGCCCGCAATCGATTTGCAAACGCGCGCATGTGAAATTTTCATTGAAACGAATGAGGCCAACCTTGTGTCCTTGAGGGGAACATCTGGAAGAGTGTCGTTCTTTGAGCCTGAGTCTTCTTTGTTTGAAGCTGATGCAGAGCCCTGTTTTATCCCAGAATCAACAGAAATAGGAGGCGGCGAGGTGCTTAGCCGAGTAGACATGCTAAGCAATAGCGCTTCTGTAGGCTTAAGGCCTGAAGAAGTCGGAGTCATATTGGCCAAAAACTCACTGACAAATTCATTAGCTGTATCAACTCAGTCAAAGGTAACCGTTGGTGCAAAATTTTTAGACTGGCGTTTTGCCGAGACAAGCGCTCACGGTGAAGTAGAGTTTGATCGCAACAATTGCAAAGCTGATAAAACCTGTGATTTGGTGTTACGTCAAATTTCACTAACCTTAGATGACTTTACGATTGTGCGCCCAACGGTTTTCGCGCGGGACGTAAACGTTAAAAACGCTAGGCTGTATTCAATTACAAGTCATGCTGCAAAGGTTGATAGCGAGGGTCGTTTCACCGTCAATGATATGAATGTGATAGTTACTAGTATTGTCGATGGCAAGCAAGTGACTCTTGTGAGTAGTCAAGACTTTAAAATCGAAGGCAAGTTTAGCGATAATTTGCATGGTCAAAATCACGCCGCGCTGACTCTGGCAATTGATCTTAAACATGCGAATAAGCAATTTTCGATTGCCGCTAGTGCTGGGTTCCAAGTAAGAAGGTTTCCGTCAAAGTTAGCCACTGGCAAAGATGCACAGATGTGCTTAACGGGCGGCGCTCTAGCAATCTATCGAGAGGCGCGAGTAAGTCAATGTGATTTTAAAAAACCGCATCAAGTCTGGTATTTTGAACAGAAAGGTCGCTACCTGAAAATTAGGCAGCCGCTTAACAATACCTGCCTAAATGTTAAAAGCGACAGTCAAAACTACAACGGCGGCATTGTCAGCATAGTTAATTGTTCAGACCATTATGATCAATTATGGTCAATTGATCATGACTTTAATGTGGTTAATTTACACACAAGAAAGTGTCTTGATGTGGGTAAAAACAAAAAGCGTGATGACCCCGCCTTGGTTACCATACATGCTTGCGACATCAAAGCCGATGGGCAGAATTGGACCGTTCAACGGCCCGGTTAGGTGGCTAAAATGATACCCAATATCATTCATCTAAGAGGCTGGCTCCTCGTGGCTCTGCTGTGTATACAAACGTCATTAGCTCAAGCAGCAGAGTTACTGGTTAACGCGGCATTTGGCTCGACCGGCTGCGACTTAATTGAGGCAATCGATTCAGCGAATAGCAACACCGCCGTCGGTGGGTGCGTGTCAGGTAGTACTGGCCTCGACACTATCCGATTCGCGGATCAATTTTCTCGTTATGAGCTACCCGGGATCGCGTTTAGTAATTTAAATGGCAGCTCTGGTACGCCAGAAATAGTCTCTCAAATTCGGATCTTGGGACCCGGTGATAAGCCAATGACAATCGCTAGACCGACGAGTCAAAGTGACATCTATCGTGCGTTTACAATCGCATTTGGCGGTGGTGAATTGAGTTTGGAGAATGTATCTCTGCAAAATTTTGGCCAGAGTATGGGTTTTACTGGAGGGGCGATTCGCGTCGAAGGCGTGCTCACTATGATCGACGTAGAACTCACTGATAATTCAGCAGATTTTGGCGGCGCCATCTGGGTTCAAGGCGGGCGAGCTACAGTGCGCCGTAGTCTGATACATGAAAATCGAGCTCAAACTGGTGGTGGAATCGGAATGAGCTCGTCAAGCCAAGTGAGTATCTACGATACAACTATCTCTAATAATGATAGTCAATCAGGCGGAGGCATCTCGCTAGCGGCTGCTCCCAGCTCAAGCCTAGCTGTGTTCAATGCGACTATCACCGAAAATTCAGCCTCAATTATTGGTGGTGGATTATCTCTACTCATGGGTTCTGGCGGCCAAAATTCCGTGACTATACGCAACACTATATTGTCAGGTAATACGGCGCCGAGCTCTAAAGAGGCGCACTTTATTAGTTTACGCAGTCCGAGTGATGTTGACATCCGAAATAACGTTTTGGGCTACAGCGCCAACACTTACGGTCAGTCAGTCAACATTCTTCAGTTTCTTCAAAACGATAACATCGTGCTGACGCAGGGAACAAACCAAGCAACACTTCGAACCATTTTAGATTCATTAAACGATAATGGGGGCAAGACGATGACCCATGCGTTGGTCGCAAACAGCCCCGCCATAGACAATGGGCTACAGAACTCAGTTTCGGGTACTGCGCCCTTCTTCTTTTCAACACCAGGCTGCAGAGGTGAGTTTATATCGCTTGGGTTTGGGGGCGATTATCGGCCTGATCAGCGCGGAGTAAGCCGACCTGCTGGAGATGAATGCGATATCGGAGCCTATGAGTATGAGCCGAATCTTACTGAGGAAAGTTGCTTTGTCGTCAAGGCTAAAAATAATCGTGTGATTACATTCTGCTTATAGGGAATTATCAGCTCATCAACGCACACTTCGATAGTCAGAAACCAGACTGCGGTATAACCGAGTAAAAACTCAGAGGCTAAATAGTGAATACGAACTCCATTATCTTAATAATACTGCTAGGTTTTATCTGCAGCGCATGCAGCGATAACCCAGATGCCGAATCGAACCTTATGGAGACCAATCCAGTAACAGACAAGCCGCAAGACGCGGTTAATAAACAGCAAGGTGATGTTTGGCATGGGCCTGCGTTTGGATACGTGCATGAAAATGGCCCTAGCGCTGACCGTATTGAGCTATTTATTCATTTTGGTCAATTGCTTGGTGCCGTGTCTCTTTACAACATGAGAGCCAGTGAAATGCGGCGCGTGCGTGAACCCAGCGCTGAATCGATCAGCAATGGCCACTCATCTATTGCTTCGATTTTTAACAACTCATTGCTGAAACACAATCAACGGTTAGACGCAATGATTCAAGATCATGCAAGAAAAACTAATACACTATTAGATATTCACGGCGCGCTGGCAGGGTTAAATGATACCCAACAAATTATCGATATCAGTAGTGGGGATAGAAACAAGCGCGACCAGCAATATGCAGCTAACCAAAAATTGTTATTGGTAAGTAGTAGAGTTCGAGACGCTGTGCTGGCTTTTTTCCCAAGTCGCAGAGAATACTTGTTGGCATCATCTGCGTTGATTCGCCGAGCCGCAGATAAGGTAGCCATTGCAGTCTCGGCTCAAGGGGTAATCATGGACTCAAACATGCTCTGGGATGCCTACACGATAATTGATCAAACCGTTAAACTCGATCCTAAGCACCTAAGTTTCTGTGATGAACAACGCCTGCCTATTAAGGCTCACAAAGAGTCCATTGATGTTCTATTGTACAAGATGGTACCTAATGCGATAGGTGAAACAATCACAATTACCGCAACAGAAGTTTATGCGCTCGCGAATCAAGCACAAGAGTATGGAGAGCGTTTTAAAGTGGATGGTCAAGAGTTTTGCATTCAAAATGACTAGCACTTTCCAGTAGCTAGGGTGTTTATTGTTGCCTCAAATTCGACCCTAAAAAGTTTCCTGATTTACAAGAGTGACTACATGGCTATATGTTTATTGCCAAATTCAGGCCTGAATTAACCGTTGATATAGATCAAGGACTGAAAACGCTTTCAGTTCTGAAAATTGCTTATTTGCCTTAGCGTTTAACGAGCGTGAGCTGAGAATTGAGCAACTTACCCTGCTTGCTCCACGTTTCGGTGCGATGGACGGTCTCGCTCAAAAAAGTATAGGCAAACCCAGAGTTATGTGTTGCCTCAGGGCTCGCAAGATTAGTGGCTGAAGCCAGTTTAAATTCGATTGCGTTTTCGCTTTTCGGCGGCCAAACCACGCGCATGGTTGATTGCACGCCCTTAGCGCAATAGTGAGTAGCAACAAGGTCGCCGTTGTCCAAGTGAAACAGAGTTACTTCCTCGTTTTGGCTTCCTGAATACCAGGTCTCAACCAACACTGAGCCGCGCGCAATCTCGCGGTATAAAACTTGCGAGTTAAGATCTTCAGACTCGACGTCGAACGCCCCGGTTAATCTTAATTTCATTCGTGCAAACCAGTCAGCTTGGTCTAAATTGCTAGCGAGCGATGTATCGCAAACCATGACTAAGGCGAAGCATAAGCAGATTTTTTTCATAGGTCACTCGACACATTCAAGATCGGGCTAGTTCAACTCGTGGTGTCTATGATCGCGTGAGCGGGCTAATGGCTCAATATCCCATTTGGCCTAAAATCATTGTAGGCTTCTATTCGAGACGGTTACAAGCGGTTATACCCTCGGTGCATGTAATAGAAGCGCAGCTGGCTCGCGGCTCTTAGAAGTAGGCAGAAAGGACAACTATCAAATGTAAAGCGGGCGTCCTCACTTGACCCTGGTGACTATCAACTCTATATCTTGCACGTTTTTTCAAGGGAGTTGAGTAAGAGAAACGTTAGAGTAAGTTATTCCAAAAATGTGCCGATAGCGACATTGAGGTAATAAGAGTGCGATTTTAGCCGCGAATATTATCTTTGCGTGCCGCACTTCTTGGATGAATACATTTTATTTAAACGTCTTTTAGAGGGAACTCACTATGAAAATCAAACTCGCAACCTTAACCGCAACGATGCTTATGGCATTTGGGGCCTCGTCTGCTTTTGCTAGCTGCGCCTCAAAAAACTGTGTAGATAAAATTGAAAAACTTTATATTACTCAAAACACAGTCTTAGTCGACACAGAAGGAACTGAAACTGCGCTAGATCCTAGCTACTGTGTGCCTCACTCAGGTGTATACATTCGCTTATTAAACTCTCATGGTAATTTTGATGCGATCTATTCTCTTTTACTAGCCGCGCAATTTAATGATAAGACGGTCAGTATCCGGGTCAGTCCTGATACAGCGAGTCTCGACCCCGCAAGCGGCAAACCACGTTGCAAGATCAACTATGTAACACACTCTTCTTAATCGGAAATAGGTATAAGGCTTTGTGAAAAATGCATGGCCTTATGCTGGCTCTCTAGAGTGAAAACAGTCTATTGAGTAATTCTTAACATTAGAGTGCTTACAAGCATTCGACGTGCACGATCTCATTGTCTCGGACTATTTCGATTTTTTCGAAACTCTATTTCTTTGATTGTGTGGTGCGAACGATTGAAGGTATCACTCAATACTGATTAAACCTGCCTAAACTATTTATTAATGGAGTATTCAAAATGACCAAAAAGTGTTGTTTAGTTTTATTTCTATCGTTTGTTAGCTCTTTTTCTTTCGCGCAAACAAAATTCATTGGATACAAAGATCTCATGATTCCGATGAGTTCGGATTGTCCAAAACCCAAAGTGATTATTACAACAGATATAAGAGAAGGAGGCTCCATTAATGGCGTTCTCAAGGAAGAGGATGACACGCAGTCATTAATCCACTACCTGAGTTCAAGCTATCGCTTTAACACGGTTGGGCTAATTAGTACGCCAGGCGGGGGTGATGGCTCGACTTCAACGATAGATCGTATAACCAATGCATATGGTAAGGATAGGAGCGAGCTCGTTGGACTAAATTCGGCTAATTTACCCGACCCTCAGTCGGCTTACCCAAGCCGAGATCACTTAAGATCAGTTACAAGACAAGGGCTTAATCTCAGCGGATCACAGCAGATACCCACTTATGATCCAAGTGTTCATGAGGGCGCGAAACTTATTCGCGACGAAGTTTCAAAAATTGTCAACCAAGGCAGATGCGGACCAGTTTACGTTTTGGTGTGGGGTTCATTGAGTGAAGTGGCAATTGCTCTAAACGGTTCAGACGGCCCTGGCATTTTGACTAACAAGCAAGTAGCCAAGAACCTTCGTTTGTATGTTATTGGTTCAAGCAATATTGGAAAAGCACCCGGCATTGTTGGTGATAACACTGCCTATGAATTCGTAAGAGGTAACTACATCGAGAATTCAAATAGCGATGTTGACCTATGGATGATTGAGTCAAATTTCACATTCGGAGGTTTTGAAGAGAAAAGCGGTTATGGTGCCGACAGCATAGGACATCGCTTTATTGAGCACTCCGAAATCAAAAACGAAAGTTGTTTAGCTCAAGAGCTTGCGAAAACTAATACTGGCGGAAACCCGAACCCTGATGGCTCGTTTGCCTCTAATGCGCAAACTCGACTTAAAATGGGCGACTCACCTTCAGTGTTCTATTTGATGAATGGGGATATTTCCAATCCTGAAACGCCAAGTTGGGGAGGGCTGTATCGTCAGCTTGGGAGCAAGTCTTATTTTGTTGATTTAGCAAGCGTAGCGGCCTCGAGAGATACAATCAATGATCTCGGTCATATAGACCCGAACAATAATACCTATTTCGCGACTAACTCTAACAGTATTTATGGCGCCTGGTTCAAGGACCTAGCCGGAGTTGGCGGGTGTGATTAAATGAGCAGCATCGAAGCATAGGTGGCCGCCTCATTAGTAATTCAGTCCTGCTTTGCGATTTAAAAACGACCAGGCTTTAAAGGGAGGGTTGTTTCAAGATTCCGAGTGAGACAACTTTATTATGAAGAGCGTAAAGGTGCATTAAGTAATAAACTCTACTGCGCTTTTCATAGTATGAACTTCATTGATGCCGGCGTTTCTAACCAGCTGCACTAATTGGGTAAATTGATCTATTGTGCAGCCGAAGGCAGAGGGCGAGGTCGACACATCATGAGTATGAAAAATTAGCCAGCCGTTAGTGCTGATGGCTTGCGCTATTACTTTTTCAAAAAACACGCTGTTAAACATGCTGCCATAAACCTGGTGCGACTTTAACGAATGTAAACAAACACGGTCGTGGTTGATACCCGGCACAGTTGTCCTAGCCGACGTATAATGGCCAGCGACAATACGGCGCGTTCTTATGCTCATTTTGCCAAAAGGGTAAGCAAAACTGGTTATACTTTGCTCAGCAATGTTACTCAAAGTTGATGCATTTCTGCTTAAGTCTTGTTGCAAGTGTTCTTTCGAAGCTTTTTGGCAATTAAGGTGAGCATAGCTGTGACAGCCTATTTCATGACCATTTTCGCTAAGAATTTTAATGTCTTTTGTCTCTGCGATGCGAGTGCCATCGTGAATTTTCCCCAGTAGCCCCGCACATCCGTAAAACGTACCAACATACCCTTGATCTTGGAGTATGGCGCTACCGTTCGTTCGAGCCGTCTTCGGAAAATCGTCAAACGTAAAGCTGACCAACGGCTGGTCATTGCTCATTTTCAGTGACTTCAGCGGTACGGCTCGCGCTAATTTCCGTGAGATTTTTTCTATTAACATCTTTTTCGTGAGAATATTAGGGATAGGCAACATATAGAGCTTGTGACGACCTACCTCATAATAAAATATTGAGTCAAAACCCTCGACATACCATTGTTCACGGCTTTCCCTAAATACTAGATAATTGAGTAAACGTGCTTCTATAGTAACGCAAAACAATGAATCGCTAGCTAAATTAGTTTTATAAATAGACACACCATGAAGCCTTCTAAAAACATCAAAAAATTGGTCATACTGACATCTGATGGTTTTGAGCAACGATATGTTGCGAATCAGCTCTGCGACAATTTTGATATTGAGGCTGTGCTTGTTGACATAGAAAAGCGCCAACGAACAATTCAGTCATATTTAGAACATGGCGTTATCAATGTTCTGAGCAAGGTTGGACGTCAATTATTCTTGCGACTTATCAAGAATAATCAAAAAAGGGTTTTATGTTTAAAGTCTGTTCTCGGCGATACCTCGTTAAATTTCTCACCGAGTGAAAATGTGCGATACGTGCAGGGTATCAATAGCCGAGAAACACACGAGCTACTCAAAACTATTAAACCTGATGCAATATTGGTTTATGGAACGACTGTTGTATCTGAAGAGACTCTCAATTTCGCCACCGAGTTAGCGCTAAATATGCATACTGGAATTAGCCCAGATTACCGCGGGACGGCCTGTGCATTTTGGCCAATAGTAAATCAAGAGCCCCACAAACTCGGTGCAACGATTCATGAATGCACAGCACTAATTGATGGTGGAAAGGTGTTTGCACGAACGCACTCTCAACTTGAAAAAGGTGATAGCCTTCATTCTATTTTTGCGAAAGCGGTGGTTGCAGGTGCGCAAGCCTATGTAAATGTTGTTGCTGATGTTATTAAGGGCCCTCTAAAAGGAGTCAGTCAAGACTTGACTAAGGGCAGAGAATATAGGGGCCATGAACTTGTTCTATGGCCTGAAATAAAATCACGACTATACCTGTGGCGCTTTGAGCGACAAGCGTAGCTATTGATAGAACAAGAACGCTAATAGCTTTGGATTACCATATACCTTTCAAAACAAAGGCAAAATTAGTATAACGAAATCTGACCTCCATTCGTTGATTCGCGGTTACGATTCACTAGATGCCTAAAGCGTTGTCTTGATGAGAGTTATCTTGATCAGAACTCCTTCTCCAGCCCTATATTATTTGTTCACTCACAACTATGTTTCGATAAGATTGGATGCCTTAAAAATGATTAATATCGCCATTATCGACGAGACCTGATCTCGGCACTGTGTTACAAATGATTTGACTCTCCTGTATTCGCTTCGTGCAGCCTATAAGTTAATCCCTCATTTACGACGGTCGCGGCGTTACAGCTGCGATGAAATAAAAAAGGCCTAGATTTTATGATATCAATTAAAAAAATACTGATCGTGCTTCTTGTCTGTGGGCTTTTTAGTAAGGCTTCAAATGCTCAAAAGGCGTCAGAAAATCAGCTTTTTAAATACTCCATCACCTCATCAAAACTAACAGGGAAGCCAAGTCTGAGTGCCAACAATGCGATTCATTTGATTGATGTCGACCGGAAAATTTCAGCCTTAGAGGTAGGTGACTCGTTTTCATTTCCATTACCTGATGGGCAACTATTGGATATTTCAATCGCCACAAAGAGTATGAGCTCTAATGGTGATACGCAATTAAAGGGCGTATTCGGGCCGAGGTCGAACGGCTCGTTGTTGATTACATTTGGCCAAAATACCGTGTATGCAACACTAACTAACCCTCAATATAACTTTACAATCAGTATCGACGAAAACAGGAATGCCGTGCTCGTCGACAATAGCTTATATGATTTGGAGATTAACCTGGGGGACGACATGATGTACGCCCCCGATTTTAAGCCTATGAGGCACTTGCAGGACGAACCTGTTTTGCTTCCAAAAGCTGACGTTGTTAATAACAATAGCAGCAAAAGTGAGGTTACGATTATGATTATCTACTCACAGGAATTTGCTAATGGGTTTGCTGACCCGCTAACTCGGATCAATCAAATGATCGCTTTTAGTAACGACGCCTACGTACGAAGTGGTATTAACATCGAGTTAAAGCTAGCCCACGCGCGACAAATAAACTTTAGTAATTCGACCAACGTTGGAACGTTGCTTAACCAAGTGACTGCTAGCACTGGCTCTTTCAATAATGTGGCCAATCTCCGAGATCAATATTATGCTGACCTAGTTGCCGTGCTGCCGTTCAAAAGTAGTGGAGGCATCAGCGGCATAGCATGGGTTAATGGAGGCAACCAGAGGTATGCCTATTCTGTGTCACAATTTGCACGCTTTGGCTCTGATTCTCTTTTTGCTCACGAAATCGGTCATAATTTAGGTTCAGGGCATGAAAGACTGTCGGCTAATCCAGCGCAGGGTGACCCTTGCGTGGGAGGTTATACCGGCTATGCTTGCGGTCATGGAAATGGCAGTGAAGGCACAATCATGTCATATCTAAATGATCGGGCTTGGGGCTATGTATTCTCAAACCCAAGTCTTGACTGCGAGGGAGAGCCATGCGGCATCTCTGATGGCAGCGCTAATGCCGCCGATAATAGAACCAGTTTCAATATTACTGGCCCATTGAATGAGCGCTTTCGAATTGATACAAGTAACGATGACGATAAAGACGGTATTAAGAACGATGTCGACAACTGTCCTGATGTTGTTAACCCCTCTCAAATAAACTCCGATGACGATAGTCAGGGAGATGCTTGTGATCTTGATGATGATAACGACACAATTAATGACGTTATTGATAACTGTCCGTTTGAGCCTAACTTAAATCAAGTTGATTCCAATGGAAACGGTATTGGCGACGTATGTGAGGACAATGAATTGTGTTTGCCAGTTATGAGTACCGCAAATAGAGTGAGTGTAATCTGTTTATAGTAGTCTATTATAGAGTGGTCAATCACCGAGCAAGAGCGAAAGTCAGGGCGGAATATGTGTAAACTAAGACCACCTGATTATTAGAATGAACGCGAGATAGAAAACAGGTACCCCGTATCATTAGCTACGAGCATGCTATTGTCATTTAGGTCCATTAGCTTTGAGCTGTTTGCGGTTAGCTACTATTTACGTCACCGGTTCTAGCGTTATCACATTGAGTTGATGTAACTAGAATTGATCAGGTTTGTAGTCCCAAAATACAGTTACTAATGGAGACATCGAGGTCGCTGGAAGATCGGCATTGATAACAGCATAGTTGAGCTTATAGTCAATTCTAGCTTCTGATTCCCAGCTTTTTTTTACTTTGCGTTCAGTATAGAAAAAGCCAATTGCTAAGGTCTTCCCTTGCATTGGCCCGCCAACAAATTCGTATTCCGCATAGTCTTTATGTCTTGAGATCGCAGTGTTGAGAACACGCGGCAAGCCTATCTTTTCTAGATCGAGCCTTGGTTTTTGATCCGCTTTCTTATTATTTTTTGAAGAAGCGAATGATTCTCTATTAGTAATCTCATAATATAGGAGCGAGTCGAACAGCTGATCCAGGTTTCTGGTTTCTGCTCTGGGTCTTGAGAATCGAGTGCCATAAGGCCCGATAGTCCAGAACATCACTTCCTCGTGAAATCTCGGGTGGGGGTTCTCTCTTGAGGTGACTAAGAGGCTTTTAAATATCGCTTGGTCTTGATCTTGTTCGTCTTCTCTTAAGCTTCTTGGTAGCTTTTTATTATCGCTATGATGCCTAAATATTTGGTATCTACGCCACGCAATGTAGTGACCAAGTTCTCCTAACATCGCTTCGGTTAAATCGGTGACCTCATCCGGTCGAAGCGTTTCGCTTTTGGCTAGGGCGATGACATCAAGTATGGCATCGCGCATTTCCCTTTGCTCATTTTGGTAAACATGAGATTCGCCTTGGCGTATTTGTGATGGGTATTCTTGCCGTCCGTCGCGCAGTGACGCTAGTTGCGCATAGATGACTGAGGTATCGGCGGAGCTCCGTATTGAGCCGCCGAGCCAATAAACAAAAACAGAGCAACTAAATACAGCGAGCGCTAGCCCTTTGAAGCCTACTTTATGGTCTTTCTGCCCCTTGGCTGGTAGTAGCATTAATATGGATAGTCCGGCGAAACTAAGTAGGCCGAAAAAGCGAAATGGCGGAGATAAACGTTTTTCTTTCGCGAGAAAGTAGCAGCCTATAAATAATGGTATGTGCGCAAATAATATCGGCCAGATACCAATATCGATACCTTCTTGGTCGGGTAAAAAAGAAGTCTGTAGCTGACTGTCGGCTATCAGCGTGCCGGCGACTGCGAGCCCACCGATTCTTAGCCAGTTCGCAGCTAAACTCTTTTTCTGGATCCGATATTCAAGGTGTTTGTTTGTCGACGGCTGATGTGCACTTTGAGCATGTTTCGAGGAATTTTTTACCGGCTCTATTTCTGGCGGGACGTGTAAAGCATTGGACTGGTCTAGTTGCTTCTGTATGTGATGTCCGTAATTTGACTGAACTTCCCTTGCCTTGGGTCCAGATGTTAGATTCTTGTTAGGCTCGCCAGTTTCTTTGTCGTTAGCAGATATGCCGTTAGCGCGTTGGCTATTGTCAGCCTGATCGTATAAATCTTGATCGACCTGTTCTATCTTGCTTCTAGCTCCAACTCGCAAGAACAAAGCTTGATAATCATCCGCCATCGAAAGGCTGAGGTTATCTCTTACAAATTCATAGTCTCCACTGAAAAGCTTGGCGGCATCCGAATTTGACACGCGAAACAATCGCGAAAGTTTTACGCTGGTTTCTTGTTCGGTACCAGGTTGAGTGACTTCGCCACGATAGATGAATCGATACTTCATGCGAATCCACGTTTATGTATTGATAGGCAAAAGGCATGCAAAATAATGTCATCGCTGAGATTTGAGCGAACTATTTTGTATGCTGGTTTTCTATTGTTGAAGATCAGGGCAACTACCTCATTTTTGGCGTTAAAAACTGCGGACGCTGGCTCGCAATCCCAGTCAATAAGGGATGCTTTCCCTCCAGACGATCGACGCTCAATAAGCTGTTCAATTTTTTTCCAAATCGATTCGACCACTTCAATAATTGTCCCTTGCGTGATTGCCGAGTGAATATCATCAATAGCTGCCGAGCCCGTGTCTTCTATTCGATGGTTAACGTTCCAGCTATATAAGAGGCCGTCGGAATAGGCTGATGCGTCTTTAGAGGCGATATCGAAGTTGCCGAATAAATCGGCAGTGTGCCAGTTGAGCGATTTTTTCCCAATTATTAACGAGACCTGGTCAACAAGCTGAATTTTATTGTTGCCCTTAGATATGTCGGTAATTTGAAGTGGTTGAAACAAGCGAGGAAGCATTAGCATGCTGCTCAATAGAAAGGATAGTCCGCATATTGTCACTATGGCGTTGTAACTCGTGACAGATTGAACGGCCGTCATCACTGGCGTGAGTAACAGTAGAGATGTTGCGGCCGCTAAAACCATTAATACCATAAGACCGATTTGATAATTCAGGTAGCTGACAAAAATGGGCTCGTTTTTAGTGCCTCTATTATTACTTGCAGCAGTACTAATTTCCGTTTTTAGTGGGCGAGAAAACAATTGAGGCGGCTCGTTTTCCTTATGGAGGACTATCACGGGGTGAGGTTGGTTGCTGTCCACGTCCTTCAATGGCTTTAGACCTGCGTGGAAGACTTGGGAAGTTAAAGCAAGGCGATGCTTAGCAACTAAACCACGCTTACTGAATAACGCTTTTTGCTCTAGCATGGTCGGCTCGTCGAGGCCGCTTTTGAGTACTACACTGGAGCCGCTAGATATCTTTTCACAGGCCGCTTCAGACAGTTTAAGTAATTTGAGGTGCTCTTCGAGAGGGAGTTTGGCAAATGGGCCGCAGCGCTCTCCTGAGTAAATTAGTTGATACTTTTCCATGAAATCCCTATCCGGAGTTATTTCTAGCGTGACAGCGACCGAGCGCGCAAGATGCATGCGACCGTTACAATTAAACAAATACTTATAGTTATGCCTGGCCCATCAGAGTGAATACTGTTTATGTTTAAACCCAGTGCTGCGCCTATCAATGCTGATGCGGAACCTATCCCTTTGATCAGGTTTATTTTTCTGATCGTTGCTGTTGACGTCATTTGATCTTAATTTAGCGTTTGTATAGCCCTAAATTGTAGCGGGGTTCAGTGTTCAACACACGGTAAAAAATGCCATCAATGTATCCACTCAGTGCAAATTGGAACCCATTCCTAAAAGCAAGCTATTAACCTCTTTGCAACAGTGTTCATTTTGAACAGTGATTAATTAATCAAGCCCTGACGATCAAGCCTCAACCTTAGAGTTTCTTGCGGAAACTACGGTCAGAGCGTAAACACAAGGTGTGTAATTACGACAGAGGAAGTGCTTTAGAGGAAAATCAATATTGTATTACCAATTTATTTGCATTTGTTATACCTATTTCGTTGACCTTTGTCTGGTTTTGATATTAAATATTTATTGGTTAGAGGGTGATGAAAATCTGTCTTACAATAATTTGACGTTTTTTCTTACAGAATTATACAAAATATCAGTTAAATAGTGCTTTTTACGACATCTTAAACGAGATTTAAAAGCTGCTTCTAGTTTTTTGTAAATGATATCAATCTAACCAATTACAATATTTTTGCTAACAGCTGGGCTGATGCCTGGAGCCGTAGAACCTTGTTGTCATATGAATTTCTTATTATTTATCTTACATTTTCGGCTGATCTATAAAGATTCACCACTTAATCGGGCGTAATAGATATTTGTTGAGTTAGTTTGTTAGCGAGCTTGGTTGTTCACTGGTTTAGTTGGCCATGAATGCTGTACCGGAGGAGGAGTTTCTGCAGTTCAGAAATCCCAAACTAGTAATGTTAACGCTCTTTTCATTGTGCATCTCAATATCGTATCGAGAGCGCCGTGATAGATGCGAAATATAAATTAAATTCAAATAGATGAGATATTACTCATGAACATTAAACCCCTACATCTTCTTTTTACCTTTCTTTTATTGGTTTTTGCGACCTCGTCATACGCCACCAATATTGTTGACGATGATTTCTCTCTTAATGGAACAGCCACAACGGATGCCAGCTACTTTGGTTCAAGCACTGCTGGTGCGATAGAGGTCAATGCTAACTCTATTGGTTTGGTTAGTGGTTCATCGGGCCGTCAGATTCATGGTCTGTTTGAGACGCAAACTCTGACTAACCCAGGTGATTCACTCAAAGCAATAATTAGATTTCGCACGCCCGCGACGGTAGCTTCTACCAATGAAGATATTCGAATAGGGCTGTTCGACCATTTAGAACGAAATACTCCAGATCAACTTGCTCAGAATACGAGTTACAGCACAGCCAGCCCAAACGCGAGTTATGCGGGTCTGCCTGGGTTCTACCTAGAGCTAGATGTTGAGAGCGCTGACCCAGCAACAGATTTAGATATTCGAAGATCTGACCCCTCTACTACTGGCCGTCTATTAGGGAGTACTACAGGTTTTACGGCATTTGGTAGCGGACCAGATTTAGGTTATACAATCGTTCAAAATAGCGATTACATTGTTGAACTAACTGTTACCCGCACAGCCGCAGGCACTCTAGAAATTCAAGCTGCTTTTGATGGCGGAACACACACATCAACCGACTTTGCGCCAGCATCATTTAGCTTCGGCATGTTGGGTGTTAGTTCGTCTAGTGGTGCGTTTGGTTCGTCTAATGTTGCTGGCGTTGACCCAAATATCATTAATGATAACGGTGTTGATATTACTGGTTTCAGTGTTGAGTTTACGGCGGGAGACCCTGTTGACCCAGACAACCCTGGTGGTGAGCCTGGCGTTGGTGTATTCGCTGAAGTGGTTAACGATGTATTTGCTATCGATGGAACCGACCCGGCTAACACAGACGCGGCTTACTTCGCGTCTAGTACTTCGAGCGCTATCGAATTCAATCCAGATACAATTGGCTTGGTCAGTGGTACGTCAAGTCGTCAAATCCACAGTCTTTTTGAAACACAAACGTTAAATGCTGCCGGTGACTATGTAGAAGCGACGATAACGTTCACTACTCCTGCAACCGTAGCAGCGACTAATGAAGACCTTCGCATTGGCTTATTTGATCATCTAGAGCGCACTTCGGAGACTGAGCTTGGTCAAAATACCAGCTATAGCAGTAGCTCACCTAACCCTGTGTTTGAAGGTTTACCGGGCTTTTACCTTGAACTTGATGTTGAAAGTGCTGACCCGCAAACAGACCTCGATATTCGCCGGTCTGACCCAAGCGTTACCGGGCGTTCAATATCAACGTCATCGGGTTTTTCGAGTATCGGAAATGGCCCAGATGCGGGTTATGTGTTTCAACCGAATACTCAATATACGGTAGTTCTTACTGTCACTCGTTCTGCTTCAGGAACGCTTGAAATTCGCGCAGACTTTGGCGATGCAACATTCACCGCGACTGACTTGGTTCCCGCTTCATATAATGTAGGCATGTTGGCGATTAACTCATCTTCAGGTGCGTTTGGTACGTCTAACGTTGTCAGTGAAGCCGACAATGGCATAGATCTAAATAGCTTAGTTGTTCAATCAACAACGACTGAAGGCGGAGATAATGGCGGTGGCGATAACGGCGGCGGTGACGGAGATGGCGGTGGCAGCACTGGTAGCGACGTTTCAACAGTGGTGGTGGCCGATGATTTTGCAAACGATGGCACCGTCGGAACCGATGCAAATTACTTTGCATCTAATAGCGGGAGCGCAATAGAGTTTAACGAAAACTCTATTGGTATTGTTAGCGGCCCATCTGGTCGTCATATTCATAGCTTGTTTCCAACGCAATCTTTAGAGCGTACTGGTGACCTACTGAGAGCAACCTTAAGTTTCACCACTCCTGACACTGTATCGATTGGTGGTGATGATATTCGAATTGGTCTTTTTGATCATTTGGGTCGTGATTCAGCCACTGAACTTGGTGCGAACACGAGCTTTAGTTCATCTAACCCAAACCCACTTTTTGCTGGTTTGCCTGGTTACTACGTTGAAATCGACGTTGAGCGATTCAGCCCTCTGACTGACTTGGAAATTGGTCGTTCTACGCCGACTGTTACAGGGCGTTTGCTAAATACCAACGGTGGTTTTGCGCGCCAGAACGGAGAAGATATCGGGTATACGATATTGCCGAACACTGACTACACCGTCTACTTAACAATTGAGCGCACCGACGAAGGCCTTGACGTGAATGCGAATTTTCAAGGTAGGTCATTTACGATCAGCGACGCCGCTCCCTTGTCGACAGAATTCGGTATGATGGCAATTAACGTTTCATCTGACGCGATGGGAACGTCTAATGTTCCTGGAGAGCCGGATAACGGTTTAGATATTACAAATCTAAATATTGAGTTTATCCGTAAGTCGGTTGTTGACGATAATCTAGCCGTTGACGGAACTGCGGAAACAGACATTGATTACTTTGCTTCAAGTACTTCGAGTGCAATTGAAATCAATTCCAATTCGATAGGTTTAGTGAGTGGTTCATCTGGCCGTCAAATTCATGGTCTTTTTAATTCACAAACATTGTCCACTGCGGGTGATTCTCTTGAAACATCTGTTACGTTTGTCACCCCAGCGACGGTAGCTACTACTGGCGAAGATATTCGCATTGGTATCTTTGATTCATTGGGCCGTACTGGTGCAGAGCAGCTTGGCCAAAACACAAGTTTTAGTTCTTCGGCCCCGAACCCTGATTTCGCAGGGTTACCTGGTTTTTACCTTGAGCTAGATATCGAAAGTGCCGATTCTGGTACTGATTTAGATATTCGTAAATCTAATCCATCAGCGACCGGTCGATTGCTAACAACCTCGAGTGGGTTTACCGCGATTGGGAGCAGTGATGATATTGGCTATGTTATTGAGCCCAACACGGAATACACGGTTAACTTTACGCTTGTGCGCACAGCCGCTGATGAGCTAGAGATAACAGTTGATTTCTTAGGAAGTTCTTTTACTGGCATAGACTCAACGCCTGGATCGTTTGATTTTGGAATGCTTGCTTTCTATGCTAACTCTAACGCCGTGGGTTCTTCTAATGCTCCAGGAAGTGACCCTGCGGCTGTTAACGACAATGGGATTGATATCACTAATGTTGCGGTTAACTACAACCGTTTCTTTAGTCCAGAAGTTGTTGACCTTCCTCCGGTTGAGCTACCAATTGGTGATCACCCTGATATTGAGCTTATCCCAAGCCTTCCAGAAGGTGTTTTTGTGCCGCCGGTTACTACTGAGCTAGTAATCGTATGGAAAAAGGTGACCAAAGTTATAAGAATTTGGGGTCGAACCTTTAAGATTAGATTTTGGATCCCTGTGATTGTCGAACGACCTGTCGAAGTTGAGTACACAGACGCTGAGCAAAATGCTTTACATTTCGGTGTGAATCCAGATGCACAACCTTGGGAAAATTATGATCTAAACGATTGGGCGCTTGACGCACCTAACCCAGATAATGGCCCAATAACGACCGAAGCAGGTAATGTGTTTGGTAATGGTGATGGCTTTTCAGCTCGCACACAAGATTTTAACTTTGTTGCAGGCGAGCTTTTTCCAGGTTCAGAGCCGT
>CANMNN010000024.1 GCA_947499305.1 uncultured Arenicella sp.
TAAAGCTGAACATTAAAAAGATTTGCACTCTAAGTCTGTGGTTTGCATTAGGACTGATTCTATCGTCGATTAAATATCAACCCGGCGTGGTGAAAAGCAAATCCTCGCTCAAGCAATTTCAATTTCAGTCTTATATTATCCAGACCCAAAGAGACCGTTAAATATTAGAAAACCCTAGTCGCGTAATAAGCCGTAATACACGTAATTTAACAATCCCTCTATCTTAGCAACATAACTAAAAACGGCGCTAGAGCGCTTTATCCACAATATTCTACGGGTTATAGAAACATGGCAACACTAATCAAAAACGCTGTAAACACCGGCTTTAGCAATGCCGAACGGGCTAATGCGAAAATACAAACTAAACTCTATATGAGCTTAGTTGTCGGCGCATTTATTCTTAGTGCCGGGGTGGCAGCCTAAGATATGTCAGTTTGAAATGTAGACAGCAATTGCTTATTGCCTTCCCAGTTTTTCAAAAAACGTTTACGATCCTTAGCGTGTCCTTTCATCCAAGTAACTGGGTTACTGTGTTGTTGAGCAGCGTCTAAATCAATGAAGTAAAGTTTTTCATCACTCCACATTAGATTGCTCGCTTTTAAATCTCCATGCGTAAGGCGCGCGACTTTCATTTTCTCAAAAGCGTCTTCAATCGCTTCAGCTACTTTAAGCTGCTGAGCCTCATCCAACGTTGGCATTAGCGTCAACAACTCTTGCCCCTCTAGATATTCGTTTAAGAAATAAGCATCTAAACGAAACGGACCAAAGCGATCTTCAAGCATCATAATAGGCGCTGCCACATTTAAGCCTGCTTGAGAAAATGCATAACTCATCTGCCAGCAACGTCTAGCACGGGAACGACGTAATGCTCGCTTGATTTTGTGCCATTGATTTCGAGGGTTATAGCGCTTAAGCACCATAACTTCGCCGGCCAACTCAATTTTGCTAACCGTTGTAGTTCGATCATGCTTGAACGCTTCATTAGTATCGACAAGCAATTGATTTAAACCTTTGGCTTTTACAGGTACCTTTTTAAGATAATCACTCGACATCCAAACGCGTGAACTCCAGTCAATGGTACGAGTAATTGGCTGATGAGCCCACTTAACGCGATCACTGGTATTTGCGATAGTCATTGGCTACTTACCAATAACTTGTCGGTGATCAGCGCTACTACTGCCGGCCTTATCAACTTCGTGCAAATCTGACTTGGCCGTCTCGCTGAAGTCGCCTTCAATAATTTGAGACGGGCTCGCGTTTTGCCTTTTAAGCTTTTCCAAGACTAATGCTTTGCGTTTCTCAGACTCATAAAGCTTGTTGCCGCGACTAACCACCTTGCGCCAAAAACTCATTTCAGAGCGCAAAATTTCACGTAAAGGCTTTCCTCGATAGAGCTTCATAAAACGCAGCAAATCTCTGGTAGTTAAACCGATTTCTTTACTAGAGTAGTAGAGACCAGCGATATCTTTAACAGCCCAACGCTCAGGCGTTTTGCGACGCATTTGAATGCGATGCAAATCGATTAAATAGAGTTTGCTCTCAGGTGATACCCGATTGTCAGCTTCAAAATGATAATCAAGCAAGAAGTGGCATAAATAAAAGTCACGATGGTTGGCGCCGTTCTCATGAATTACCCGCGCAGTTTCAACAACCTTATTGAGAATCCAGCGTTTTAATCGTACTTGCTTTAAAGTTCGAGGCGGATTGTGTTGCCAATCGCCACAAAAGTCTTCTAAGCTAGTTTCAGTAGGCAATGCCTCGGTAACAATGAACGAATGCTTAGTCGCAGGATTCTTGCCGCGAATACCATAGGCTGCGACGGTCATGGTATCGATCTCTAAATCTTTGAGTCGATGTACGCCGTGCCATTCATTCAACGCACCAACAACTGGCGCTCTGAGATAGGTAAGATTCTTAACGATTTCACCCCAGCCTACCCCGGTATGCATTTTCAAAAAGTAATCTTTATTGCCACGCGTAAAGCGAAGGGTTCGCCTGCCAAGCGCCTCACGATAAACCTTACCTTCGATATTCATCATTTGATAGAACGAGTCTTCGCCTTTTAGTGCTTGGCGTAACTCATTGGTAATGTAGAGTGATTCATCTCTTTTTTGGCGCTGCTCACCGGGCAAATACAGTCGATGCTGAACACAGGTTTGCTCAATAAAATCAACGGCCCGCTGAGGCATTACATATAAACTTGGATTCTGACCGTACTTTAATCCGTTCTCACGCCATCTATCTTTTTGATCTGATAACAGCATTTCGAGTAGTTTTTGATTCAACTCATCTTGCGAGAATCGCTTGCGCAACACATAGCCAGCATCAGCCATTTTGATATGCGGTGCATAACCACAAACTGGCGTTGCCAATACCGGCAAGCCTGAAACAATTGCTTCGAGTAACACGCCGCCGGTTGTCTCAGCATAGGCTGGGTGTAATAGCATATCGCCCGCTTTCATTAAGGCAGGCACATCTTTGCGACCACCCAGAAAATGAATATTGTCGGCCACATCATGACGCTTTGCTAAGCGATGAAAGTTTTCGGTTTTATCCTGGCCAACCACAAACAGCTTGGTTCTCTCGAGTAATTCTTTTGGTAAATTAGCTAGCGCCAAAATGGCTCTATCAAGGCCTTTGGTTTGAAAGCCTGAGCCAATAAGAAGTACTAAGTTGTCATCATCACGAAGGCCCAAGGACGTGCGCAAAGAAGCGCGATCTGGTAGTTGATCTAGGTTTGCCCAGCGCGCTTTTTCGAGGGTCGGCGGTAAGCACAAAAAACGAGAGTCTTGAGTTAGATAATACTGCTGATAAATTAACTTTTCTCGATCAGACAGTGACAAGATATTGGTTCTCGAAGAGGCTTCAAAAACACCCCGTTCAAAGCTTGAGAAGTATAGGAATCGAGGAGTAAATCGATAAAAGAACGAGTGACGTAAAAACGAACGCCCTACATAGCAATAATCGCCGCAATAATAGATATCCATCCCAGGAATCTTATTAAAGCCGACAACGACATCAAACTCTCGGGTTTTTAGTATCTTCCTCAGCTTACGATGAAAAGTAGCCGCACGAGTATGATTTGTTAGCGCGAAGTGCTTTATCAGCACCACTTCGACGCCATCCGGTACGTCACCTTCCCAGCTGCCTGTGAAGACAGTCGCTTTATGGCCACGTTGGGTGCACTCATTAGCGATTCGCAGCATATCTAACGATAGGCCGCTGTACGGAAAGTGTTTATATAGACAAAAGGCGAAGTGCATAATTGATTGGGCTCTCGAACTAGAAACCAATTATACGCTTAAAAACAGAAGCATTCGCATTTTAGCGACGCTTTTTACTCGAATTTAACCGATTTGTTAACTAATCTGAGACTTCAATCGTCGCCAAATAGCGTTGGGGCTTAGTTCTAAATTAGACTCTGACGCAATGTAGCACGGTGGTTCGCTCACTGTTTCATTCAACTTAGGGCAATTCTTAAGCATGCATGGCGAACAGGAATACTGACTTTGAACTAGGGTTTGATTTTTGCCTTTAGCGCCGGTTAATGAAGCATCGGTCGAACCATAAATTGAGATACAGGGCACACCTAAAGCGGCCGCCATATGCCCGAGACCGGTATCGACTGCAATTGCACCTTTGATTCCAGATATCGTGTGTGCCAACTCGGTTAAGCTCGAACGCTCAAGCACGGTGATTTCAGGGCGAGCTTCGGCAATCCAGTTTGCTCGCTGATATTCAGCTTCATTTCCCCAAGCTAGTTTAATAGTATATCCATCGTCACACGCCAACTCCGCGATATCGCGCCACAATTGCCTAGGCAAATGCTTTGTAGCCCATGTTGTGCCATGAAATAACATAATGGCCTTATCTTGCTGTTCAGCGCTTGAATCATCAGAACTGAGAGGCGGCAAGCTCAGAGAATAATCGAGCATGTCACTGCCAAGCGAGTATTCAAACACGCCAGCAAATAATTGGCGCAAACGATCAATCGCATGCTGCGCTCGCGGCACGTCTATTTTACGATGGTAAAGCCTAGCTGCAGGAGACTCTTTAATTGACTTGCCACTAAAGCCAGCTCGAAAACCACCTTTGTTTAGCTTGGCAAAAAGTGCAAAACCGGCGCTTTTCATTAAGCCTTGAGCATCGACCACGACGTCGTACCGTTCAGCACGAAGTTCTTTTAAAAAGGCACGAAACTCAGAAATATTTTTACGATTTAAACTTCGCCAACGACGCGTCGACACTTTAATAACTCGACCAACTGATGGATGCCATTTAGGGATTTCGGCAAAACTATCTTCGACCATCCAATCGACCGAAACATCTTTATGGCTAAGCCTTAAATCCGAGAGCGCGGGCATCAAATGCAATACATCGCCCATTGATGTGAGCTTCACCACAAGCACTCGCATGCTTACGCCTCTCCTGAATTTAGTGTGTCGGCATCTGGGCTTAATAAGAGTTTTTCAGACAACGAGATTACGCTCGATGGCGCCAGCTTTTTTAAGCAATCGAGATGTTCGAGTGGGCATTCGCGTTTAAAACACGGGCTGCACTCCAGGCCTAAACGAGCAATTGAATGATTCTTACTCAGCGGTGGCGTATGCCCTGGATCGGTCGAACCGTAAACTGCAACAAGTGGCTTTTGCAACGCCGCGGCAATGTGCATTAAGCCTGAATCGTTAGCCACTACCAGTGATGCGAACGACATTAAATCCACCGCTTGAGGCAAGGAGGTTTTACCCGCCAAGACATTCGTTTTGCAATTAGTCAGGGCGTCGATCTCTAAACACGAGAGTTTATCTTTATCTGAACCAAGCAGCCAAACTTGCCAATCTTTGTCTAAATAATGATTCGCTAATTCCGCGTAGTGCGAAATCGGCCATTGCTTAGACGGGCCGAACTCTGCCCCAGGGCAAAGAACCAACACTTTTGTTTCGAGGCTAAGCGCATTATCAAGTAGGACCTGTTGAGCCGACTCAATGTCGACAACAAGCTGCGGTACTGGCACCGAGGCAATCGCTCGCACTTCGGCGCCTTTATCTAAGCCTAGCGCAATAAAACGCTGCACCGTCATTGGTATCGCTTGCTTATCGAGCTTACGAATATCGTTTAGAAACCCCCAACGTTGCTCGCCTATAAAACCTGTGCGCTTTGGGATTTTGGCGACCGCAGGAACCAACGCCGATTTTAGCGAGTTGGGTAAAAGAATAGTGTCGGTATAGCCTTTATTGCGAAGACTTTTGCCGAGCTTTATACGCTCGCCTAAACTCAGCTTTCCATGATTGAATTTAGCGGCGATGAGCTCAGTGACCTCAGGCATACGATCAATCAAAGCCGCAGTCCAAGCGGGCGCTAGAACATCAATCTGGCAATCGGGCTCACGCTGTTTAATATCAATGAACAAGCTCTGCGCCATCACCATGTCACCGACCCATGAAGGGCCGATGATTAGGTATTTTTTAGTCGGAGCTGACACTATTTGAAGCCCTAAACTCTTTCCTTAATGGGTCAGCTTACACCAAGGTCAACCAAGACATGCGATCAGGGTTGCGACCATTTACCACATCGAAATAACGGGTTTGTATTTCTTTGGTTATTTCGCCGCGCTTACCGTCGCCAATAATACGATCATCAAGCGAACTAATTGGCGTTACTTCGGCAGCAGTGCCAGTAAAGAAAGCTTCGTCCGCTGTGTAGATTTCGTCTCGGGTAATCTGCTTTTCAACTACTTCCATACCCATATCATCTTTTAGTAATTCAACGATAGTGTCGCGGGTAATGCCTTCAAGAGCCGAGGTTAATGACGGCGTGTAAATCTTCCCACGTCGTACTATAAAAATATTCTCGCCCGAACCTTCAGCAACGTAGCCGGTGGTATCAAGCATTAGTGCTTCGTCGTAGCCAGCATTCTCGGCCTCTTGCAGTGCCATGATCGAGTTAGTGTAATGGCCGTTGGTTTTCGCCTTCGCCATGGTGCTGTTTACGTGATGACGATTAAATGACGAGGTTTTAACACGAATCCCGTTTTCAAGCGCTTCATCGCCAAGATAAGCTCCCCAAGGCCAAGCGGCAACCATCAGGTGAGTTTTCAAGCCTTTAGCATGCAAACCCATCGCTTCTGAGCCGTAGTAAGCCATTGGGCGTAAATAGCCTGATTCTAGGTTGTTTCGGCGCACGCACTCTAGCTGAGCTTGGTTGATCTCTTCAACCGAATACGGGATCTTCATGCCCATAATCTTAGCCGACTGTAGCAATCGCTCAGTATGGCGATTCAACCGAAAAATAGCAGGGCCTTCAGAGGTAGCATACGCACGCACACCTTCAAATACGCCTACGCCGTAATGCAATGTATGGGTTAGTACATGCACCTTGGCATCGCGCCAATCTACAAACTCACCATCCATCCAAATATAACCATCACGATCATCAAACGACATTGCCTTTTCTCCGAAACATCTCTAAATAAGTTTTTCGGCCACATATGTGACCACAAGAGGCCAATTATAAGGCTTTGAGTAAAAAAGGCGTTTATTTTTTTGCAAAAGTGTCGAATTCAGCGAGGTTTAAACGACTTAACTGTGAGCAGAGGCTCAAATTGGATATTTGTCTGATTTTAAATCACAATGAAAACTAAATTTACGGAGCTAAAATATGCAATTCATCGCACTTATTTATGATGTTGAAGGCAGCGAAGATGTCGATTGGGACACTTTAATGGAGCAATACGGGGAATTCAGCGCAGGGCTTACGTCAGCCGGAAACATGCTTGGAGGAGAGGCGCTTGAACCAATCTCGACAGCAACATCGGTACGCGTTAGAAACGGAAAAACCGAGATTGTCGACGGCCCTTTCGCCGAAACCAAAGAGCAACTGGGGGGCTTTTATTTGATGAACTGTGAAAACCTTGATGAAGCTATTAAGTGGGCGGCAAAAATACCGACGGCTCGTTACGGCACCGTCGAAATAAGGCCTGTAATGGTATTTGATGGAGAACAATAGTGCCGAGCGCAAAGTGAAGAAACTCGATTTAGCGCAGCTCTTTCGCGCTGAATCGGGGCGCATATTGGCAATTTTGGTCTCTGAATGTAAGGACATTCAGCTGGCTGAAGATGCGCTTCAAGACGCCTGCATCCAAGCCACACAACAATGGCCAAACGCTGCTCCGCACAATCAAACAGCATGGCTACTTAATGCAGCCCGGCGAAGAATGATAGACCGCCAGAGAACTGCATCTCGGCAACGCAAATTAAACGCATTACACCTCAACTGCACCGCGCAGTCAGAGGCTAATCTAGAGTCCGAACAAGAAATCCCTGATGAGCGCCTAAAGCTTATCTTTACCTGCTGCCACCCGTCACTCAATCAAAACGCGCAAGTTGCACTGACGCTAAAAACGCTATGCGGCCTGAGCACACTTGAGATTGCAAGAGCCTATTTGTGCTCCGAAACGGCGATACAGCAGCGGCTTGTTCGTGCTAAAAAGAAAATTCGATCAGCAGGCATTGCCTATCAGGTGCCAGAAGGTAAGGACTTAAGCGCTCGCTTAGACTCAGTGCTAACCACGATTTATCTTATTTTTAACGAGTCTTATAGTGCGTATTCAGGTCAATCATTAACCCGAGAGGATTTAGGCAATGAAGCGATACGCCTAGCTGAGGTTCTGTTTACCTTGCTACCCGAGCCCGAAGTGGGCGGGCTACTTGCCCTAATGCTTCTACATCAATCTCGAAACAACTCTCGCTCATCCGAGCATGGAGAATTTGTTCCGCTTGAATATCAAGATAGATCAACTTGGGACCAAGTAAAAATCAGTCGTGGTCGACGCCTATTGCTCGGCTGCCTAGGTCAAAATCGCGCAGGTAAATTTCAGATTCAAGCCGCGATAAGTGCGCTTCACTCAGAAGCCGACTGTTGGAAAAACACTGATTGGCAGCAAATAAAATTACTCTACGCCGAGTTATTTAAACTCCTACCCTCGCCTGTGGTCAGGCTCAACAGCCTAGTGACGGTGGCGAATCAAGGCAATGTGCTAGAAGCAATGAAAAGCCTAAAGCAAGTTGAAAGTGAGCTGAAGGACTATCAGCCATTCTATGCCGCAAAGGCCGACTTACACGCCAAACTAGGCCAAATAGAAGACGCTAGAGCGTGTTACCACCAGGCGATATCAATGAGCAACAATCAGGTCGAGCTAGCGTTTCTGATGTCAAAACTCAAGAGTCTTAATTAACAAGTGGATTGGGAAACCGACTAAGCCTTACCAATGATTTCGAAGTTCTCGCAGTTTCAGAAACACCGTCTCGGCATCGGGCTCAGCATCAAGGTCTGAGAAGCGCTCGCGCAGCGCAGCAATGATCTCTTCACTGTCTAAACGAAAAAAAGTATTCACCAGGCGCTCCATCGCGATATTCGAAATAAAGTGTTTCTCACCAGGCCACTGACGAACCGCCGCAAGCAGGCTGGTAGCGGCAGCATTATTTGGTTCTCGATCCAGGGTGAACAACAAGTTGTTTTCTATATAGTCATGCCCAGGGTAAATTTTGGTTTCGTCAGGCAATAAAAAAATTTGCCGAGCGAAGGTTTGATACATGGTTTGCGGGTTCCCGCCATTATGGCAATTGCCAACACCGGCATTAAATAAGGTGTCGCCGCAGAACAGCGCGGGGGCAAGTTCGTTGCTACCCATATAATAAAGACACGTATGACAAAACGTATGTCCAGGCGTGTCTAAGGCAATCAGTTCAACACTGGTACCCACTTGTACGCTATCTCCCGCACGCAGCCCGACATCAACATTGGCGATTTTATCGGTCGCATTTTCGTGAGCGTATAAGGTTGCACCGGTCTCTGCTATTACCGGCTCGTTACCGCCAATATGATCATGATGCTCGTGAGTATTAATTACACCACGGATGTTCCAACCCAGCTCTTGGGCACGCTTCAAAACCCGCTGATGGTCTAAGGGATCAATCGCTACGGCCTCCCGCGTTTCGGGGCAGGCCACCAAGTACATATAGTTTCGAAGGCTATTATTTACTGCGATTTGCTCAACTAACATAAAAATCTAAAACCTCTAACAAAAAACTCGATTGATGCTCGCCAGCCTATTTGATCTCGGTAGGCTAGGGATAGTGGCGGCATTTAGTGATACACTCTGGCCGATTTCGCAACTTATATTGCTATAAACCAACGCTGCAAAAGCAGCCTACACTATGTCTTTAATAAGCCTTAAAAATGTAAGCGTTGCCTTTGGCGCTGACCCCATTTTAGACCAAGCTAATCTAATTATCGAACCCAACGAGCGTATCGGCTTGATTGGTCGAAATGGCGCGGGTAAATCAACGCTATTAAAGATGATTGATGGAATGCTGCTACCGGACGATGGTGAGCTACTAATCCAGCAAGGGACTATAGTCGGGCGCTTAGTGCAAGAAGTTCCAAGCGACATCGACTTTGATATCCGTAGCGTTGTAGCATTAGGAGACCAAGACTTAGGCCAAGCTCTCGCTGATTACTACTTGGCCGGCGAAGACGATATCGACGCACAAACTAAAGTCACCGAGCTCGAAGCGTGGGGCCTAGACGTGCAAGTCAAAACTCTTTGCTCTAAGTTCGACCTAGACCCGCTCATGCAGTTCGCGCAACTCTCTGGCGGCATGAAACGCCGAGTCCTAATGGCACGCGCACTGGTTAAGCAACCCGATATTTTACTGCTCGATGAGCCGACCAACCATTTGGATATTGATACTATTCTATGGCTTGAGGCCTTGCTGATTAGCCTAAATGTGACCATGGTGATCATTTCGCATGACCGAAGTTTCATCGACAAATTATGCACAAGAATCATCGAGCTTGACCGCGGACTGCTCACCTCATATCCAGGCAGTTTCCAAACCTATTTAAGCACCAAAGCCAAAGCGCTCGAAGATGAAAGCGTGGTAAATGCCAAATTTGATAAACGCCTAGCGCAAGAAGAAGTTTGGATTCGCAAAGGCATACAAGCGCGCCGCACTCGTAACGAGGGACGAGTGCGCGCGTTAAAGAAAATGCGCGAAGAACGATTGCAACGCCGAGAACGCCAAGGCACCGCTAACATCAACTTAAACGTTGGTGGCGGCAAGTCAGGAAAGGTAGTAATCGAAGCCGAAAATCTACACGCAAGTTTCGACGGACGCGTCATCATGAAAGACTTTTCGTGTCGCATTCTTCGTGGCGACAAAGTCGGTATTATCGGCCCGAATGGTTGTGGTAAATCAACGCTGATAAAAGTGTTAACGGGAGAGAATCAACCGCACGGCGGGAAAATTAAAATTGGCACCAATTTAGAAATTGCCTACCTAGATCAACATAGATCAGCAATTCGCGATGATTTAAGCGTGCAAGACAATGTCTCTGGCAACACTGAAATTACCATTAACGGTCAATCAAAACACATAATGGGTTACTTGCAAGATTTCTTGTTCAGCCCAGCACGTGCTCGCGCGCCCGCGGCTAAATTGTCAGGCGGAGAACGCAACAGATTGATGCTTGCAAAATTGTTCACGCAACCGTTCAACTTTTTAGTGCTCGATGAACCAACCAATGATTTAGACTACGAGACATTAGAGCTCTTGGAGCAATTGCTAATGGACTACACCGGCACACTATTATTGGTGAGCCACGACCGTACCTTTCTAGATAATGTCGTCACTAGCACTATCGCATTCGAGGGCGATGGTGAAGTACACGAGTACATCGGTGGATACGAAGATTGGTTACGTCAAAAGCGTGATGTAAGCGTAGCGGCCGTGCCAAAGAAAAAGGAAGACCCGGTCAAAACAAAGGCCGCAGCAAAACCCAAAAAACTCAGTTACAACTTACAGCGTGAACTAGACCAACTGCCGAAGAAAATCGACGATCTAGAGGTCAAAATTGAAAAGTTCACTAATGAGATGGCGAAGCCAGAGTTTTATCAACAAGATCAAGCGACCATTGCATCGGTTGGCAATCAACTCAAAGAGTTACAAGAACAGCTAGACCAGTGTTTTGTTAGATGGGAAGAGCTAGAAGCTTAATCGGTTTTTGCTCGTAGAACGGTCGATCCAATCTCGGCAATCAAAATGCATCTAGTGATTTCATCGTATACCGCGGCCGAATAAGATTCAGTAAATCTGTGAAGCTGTAATACGCAGCCCAACTGAACCCTAAAGGTAAGTACTCCGCTGTCGATAAACAGAATACTAATCACGATTTTTAGCCTACTGATCGTTTTACTCAGCTCGCTATTTGCGAGTTTAATGCTACCTTCCGATACTCGCCTGCAGATAGCTGAGGCAGAACATCGACGTTATGAGTCCTTCATCTTGGCGGACGAACTTCGTCAAAGCTCAGATGACTTGACCAAGATGGCGGGACTATACGTGAGCACTGGCGAACAAAAATACCTTGTTCACTTTGATGAGATCAAGGGCATTCGCTCAGGCCTAGAACCCCGCCCTCAAGACTACTCGCTAGTTTACTGGGACATTGTCATTGGTGAGAACGGTGCGCGACCCACTCCCGATGGAGAAACCATTTCATTACGTGATTTGATGATCGAACTAAGGTCGAGGTTGCACGTTTGCACAACACGGGCCGATGCTTGATCATGCTCGCCCTCAGCATAAGTTTCGCTGTCCTTTTCTTAAGCATTGCATCGGTGTTTATACTGCGTCGCAAAGTACTAGTTCCATTATCGATGGTTTCAGGTGCCACTAAACAAGTTAGCAGCGGAAACTACCATTGCCGATGAATTTCCTAAAGTTGGCGAGATGTTTGCTGTCTTGGTGAACTTCACTCAATTATCCGAATCACTTGGACCGGTCGAATTGGTCAAACTACTACATGGTTGTCGCGGGAATTCCTGAACCTGCCGCCGATCATGCACATCGGCTATGTGGCTTTGCTCTAGCGGTTCGTGAAGAGTTCGCTCGCTTTGTTAGCAATCGGGGACTTGATATCAATATCCGTATCGGCGCTCATTCAGGAACGGCAGTTGCCGGGGGTGTCGGAACCAAAAAATCCGCCTAAGACCTCTGGGGCGATGTCGTCAATGTGGCCAGTCGCATGGAATCAAGTGGCAGCATCGGCCAAATACACGTTTTAAATGCCTTTAAAACTCGACTACAAGACAGTTATAACTTTGAGTTAAACGGCGACATCGAGATTAAAGGCAAGGGCCTTATGAAAACCTACTTTCTAAAAGGCTTACGCTACTAATTGTTTGCGCTAGACTTCTCTACAGATATCTCCTCGCCGATTTTTTGCTATAACTCAATTTTACTTTACCAACAAATTTCTAAGTAAAATTAGCGGCGTTCTGGATTACTAAGTCAGCGCGCTCGGCCGCCCAGAAGGTGCCGTTAACGGTTTGCATGCCACGCTCTCTGGCATCAACAGCCATTTGCCTGGCGCGCTCCTCGCCGAAGCGATTTACCGGAAACGCCTTCGAAACACTCTCACCGTTTACATCTGGCCAATTGGCTTCCCAATACCAAGACTCTTTGACTGTTCCATCTTTTAGAGTATAGGTTTTTCGATATGTGTAAACGCCAGTGATGCCGGATTTATTGTGTCGACGCTTAATATTACAAAATTCTTTTCGGCTTATGGGCGGATGCTCTTGAACCAACTGATCACGATATTGTTTAGCGCTTTTTAATGCTAAGTCGCTTCCTCCGTGTTTTTTATCAGTGAAATTTTTTACATGGCGCTTACCGTGGCGACGTAAGCTGACTCTCCATGCGTGCGCATTTTGGCGCTCACAATCGATTCGTGAAATCCCGTATGAGTCATTTGGTGTGTTGTTAGCTTTATTCATGTTAATACTCCTATATAAACGACATGGAAACTTTTGGCGTATCGTGATTAGCTCAACTAAAGAGCCAAAAGTCCCAATATGTCGAATAAGATCTAGCTATCAAAAGCTGCAGATATGATTTCGCCCACTCTGCTCAACTTGCATGTGACATCGCCAATGAATTCTCCAGAACGACTGTCGGTAAGTTTCATGCGATATTGCAGTTGGCGGCTTGAATGATCGTGATCAAGTTCGGCAGATGAAAGCTCTCGATTGTCTACGACAATTCTCGCCGCATTCTGATCACGTTGTTGCATTGCTTTTGCTGCACAGCTACGAAAGCTTTGGTCAACCGTTGTCGCGTGAGCGCCGTTGGCGCTTAATAGCGTCGCAGTAAGAATTAGAGTTTTGAAAATTCCAGTAGTACGAAGATAAGACATAATAATATTCCTGCATTACATTTAGATTAAGAACTCGATGTCGAGAACCAAAACCGGTTCGTCAAACCCAAATTGGAATGGCGAAATCTGGTCACACTTAAACGGTAATCGCGCTGAGGTCTTTTTAAAAATGAGGTTTTTTTATTCTCAGCATAACTTCTTGATATATGAAGCATGCCAATGGTGCGCTACGCCAATCTATCTTGGTGCATGTCTCTGCAAACCGAAGAAAGCTGGTGTTTTAAGGTTGCACAGTTTCGGTGCAGAAGTGGCTCTACCTCAGAGTGAAGGAGAGCTGATATTTTTATATTGTTAAGAAATTTTAAGCAAACCGTCCTTGGTTTATGCAATAAATGCGCCTCTATCTAATACTCGACTAAATCAAATGTTTAATAGAATAGCTCAGACTTCTAGTTAATAGGGAGCGCTACTGACTTTCTCCCTTGCATTTTTCGCCGCCAAGCGAGCCTTTTCACGCGTCTTCTGCATTTGCGCCCGCTCTTTACTCAGCTGCTTTTGCATTGCTCTTAGCTCCTTAGCCGATTTTTTAAGTTCAGCCCTATTTGCGTTTTCGTTGGCGGCTGCACGCTCAACACTTTTAAGCGCTTCGGCTAACTCCTGTTCAGCGATCGCAAGCTCTGAAGCTCCGGCGCTTAAAATTTCGATGTCGATGTCACCCAAGGCTTCGAGCTCTTTTAGCGCCTCTAACTCCCCTAAGCCCTCTATGCCCACAAGACTTTCTAAACTTGCGAGACCCGCCAAGCCTTGTAAGCCTTCAAGGCCCTCTAAACTCTCGAGAACATCGATCACACGCACATTGTCAGTGCCGCCGTTGGTTCGAATAGTAATCACACGATGTCCATCGCTAAGTTCTCCATCAAGCTCTAGGTCAATTTCACCATCTATGCCAATGCCAATCTCCTGCATAAGCGCTTCGTATTTCGCTTGGTCTTGCTCTGTCATTCCTCGACGTTCGCCGTTTTCAATTACGTACTTTTCACCGTCCTCCTCTATGTACGAGACGTCATCGTCATTGAGCTTCACATTATGCTTTTGAGCTTCTTTTACGATCACTTTGACTTTGCGATCCTGTTTATCATCGTCACCAGCCAATGCTAAGGAGTATACCGACGCAAAACATACGAGAAGGCCTGCAGAGAGGCTTATCATTAGTTTTTTAGATGTGCTAAATGTAGATTTAATATTCAAAATTCGTTCCTCTAGTTGATTAAACATCTTCCAAGAACAAAGTAAGCTAACCGAGTGTGTGGCAGACACGGTTGATAGGAGTGCGTGACCATAGTGATGCTGGTCACGCGAATCAGAATTTTTTAAAACTAGGTAATCACAATAAAGCTCTTGGTCATGCCTAAAAGCTTGGCGTGCAAAATACACAATGGGGTTAAACCAAAGTAGGCAAACCAATGCATCCCAAGCTAAATTAAGCCATAGATGACCTTGGCGAATATGCTGCTCCTCGTGTTTAACAATGAGGTCTAACTGGCGATTGCTCAATTGCCGGACAAGTTCGGTTGGGAAATAAATAGCAGGTGAAAGAAAGCCATAAACCGCCGGCGAAAAACCCTCTTTTTGAACCGAAATCAAGGGGTAACGAGAGTTAATATTCAATACTTCGGGTGCTTGAATTCGCTTTAGCTCTTTACGTAGATTTTGATGTTGTAGTACCAATCGTAAGCCCAGAAGCAAAGCGACGCTAAGCGCGGTAATTAGAACAAGTAGCAGGTAATCAAAACTCGTCTGAGCGGCATTTTCTAACCCTATCGGCGTGCTCGGGATATATTGATATACAACGCGTTGTACGGGCTCGACTACTCTAGATCCTGTGAAATCGATGCTCGACAATATTGCACTGGCAACTAATGCCAACGGCGCGCTTAGCCAAAGTAGGTATAGGTTATACAGAGCAGCAAAGCGTCTTAATATGGTACGCGCTATAAGAATAATGCCGAGCAGTAAGCTAACGTCAACGTTAAACTGCCAAAGCCAGTGCGCGAATTCAGTCATGATTCGCCTCTTTGTCTAGTAGACCTTTGAGATAATCTAACTCTTCTTGTGAGAGCTGTTTGTTCTGCACAAAGGTCGCCAACAATTGTTTGATATCGCCTTTGAATACGCGCTCTAAGAAACCCGAACTCTCTTCACTGAGAACTTCGTGGCGCTCAACTATTGGAGAATATAAATAGCGTCTACCGTCTTGGGTAAACGAAACCACTTGCTTTTTCACCAAGCGATTTAAAAAACTTTTGACTGTTTTTTCAGTCCAGTCATGTTGTTGCAAACGCGCGACTACGTCACCGCTGCTCAATGGAGACTCCTGCCACAGAACCTCCATTACTTTATGTTCTGATTCACTAACTCGGTTAGACATGCTTTGCTGCCGAAAAATATAGGTTATTGTAGTTTGATTACGTCTGTAATCGTAATGAAGATTACAAGCGTAATCATTCTACGTCAAGCAGGTTACAAAGAGTTAAGCTAAATATGAACGTGGGAGCAAAGTCAGTAAAAATTGCTAAGCCACAGCAACTAGGCCCATCAACACATAGGCCGCGATGGTAATGCCCCCGCAAAACAGCGCATACGGCAGCTGAGTTTTAACATGATCGAGAATGTCACAACCTGCAGCTAAGGACGACACCGCCGTTGTATCCGACACAGGCGAGCAATGATCACCAAACACTCCGCCGCCCAACACGGCGGCGAGAACTAGAGAGGGAGGTAAGTCGAGGTTTATCGCAATGGGCATCGCGATCGGCACGAGTAGCGCAAAGGTTCCCCATGAAGTGCCCGTGGTAAAAGACGCAAATGCGCCAGCGATAAATACCACCGCAGGCACCAAGAACAAGGGAAGGTAATCGGCGACCAAACCCGAAATATAAACGCCCGTTCCTAGCTCTTTAACACTTGCTCCCAATGCGATCGAGAGCAAGAGTATCGCAACCAAAGGCAAAATCTCCGACACGCCCTTAAAGCCTTCTTCGACTAATTGTCGATGACTAAAACGAGGTTGCCTGATCAGCATTAGAAACGACACCACCAAGGCCGCAATGGTGGCGTACAACACCGAAGCAGAACCGCTGCCATCCATTAACTTGCCATTACCTGTCCAGAACATAAAAGCGATCATGCCAAACACAATAACAGCCAAAGGTAGCAACATGTCGCGCGCGCGGCCTTGACGTTCTTGGCTGGAATCGTCAGTCGAAGTCGGCATTTTTCCAGCGCCAGACTGAGTCGACTCAGTCGCGGCCATTGGCCCATAGACCTTGCCAGTCCAAACTGTATAGAACACCACGACTAAGGTTGATAAGGCGTAGATGTTAAGAGGTATAGTGCCAAGCAAAATGCTAACAGCAGATTGCTCCATTTCATACGGCGCAATAATCCCAAGCACGAATGCACCCCAACCGTTCAAGAGTATTAGTATGCAAATTGGCGCCGATGTACTGTCGATAATGTACGCCAAGCGCTCGCGACTCATATTGAACTTATCAAACAATCCTCGCGAAACAATGCCTGCCGTAAGCACGCTCAAGTTTGACTCAATAAAGACGACGACACCGGTTATAAAAGTCATCAATCCGGTACGTCGAGCCGTTTTGGCCATGCCACTGCGCACCATCAATTGCACCGTAGCATTAACACCACCGGAGAATCGCATGAAGGCTAAAACTGCACCGATTAATACGCTGAAAAGAAGAATTCGTGCATTGCCAGCACTTGAAAAAACAGCGACGACCCGTTCGATCGCCTGAACAAAGGCATCGATTAAAAAATAGTTACCAGTTTTAATCAACAATAAGTATTCTGATACGAAAACAGCTAAAACTAAAGCCGCCACAACTTCTTTACGCCAAAGCACAAACGCGATGGCAACAGCTGCAGGTAATAGACTAAACACTTCAGGCATTCGTAAGCTCCTCTCTCAAACGCTCTAACCCAGCGCTTAGATCTTGTATTAAATCATCGCTGTCTTCCAAGCCGATGTGCAAACGAATCAAACGGCTATCCAACTTCCAAGGTGCTTGGGCGCGTTTGGCTGGCGCACTACCCACGGGAAGAATCAAACTTTCAAAGCCACCCCACGAAAAACCCATTTTGAAATGGACCAAATCATCTAACATTGCTGAAACGGCTTTACGGTTGGCATCGCGCAGCACAATTGAAAACAAACCATTTGCCCCCGAAAAGTCACGCTGAAAAAATTCATAGCCCGGGCAGCTTTCAAACGCCGGATGTAACACACGTTCAACCAGATCATGCTTCTCTAGCCAACTGGCGACCTTAAGTGCATTAGCTTGATGTTCGCGCATTCGCACACCTAAGGTTCTGATGCCTCGCAATGTAGTGTAGATATCATCAACCGATGCGCACTGCCCTAACTCATAACTATTATCACGCAATTGAGGCCAGGCATTCGCATTGGCACTGGCGACCCCAAGCATTACATCGGAGTGGCCGTTGAGGTATTTGGTCGCCGAGTGAATCGAGACATCAACGCCAAAATCCAGCGGCCTAAAGTTAAACGGTGAGGCGTAGGTATTGTCGATCATAGTAGTAATCGAATTTGCTTTAGCGGCTTCAACAATGCTCGGCACATCCTGAACTTCCATGGTCAAACTACCAGGAGACTCTAGAAATATTACTTTTGTATTATCTTGAACTAAGCTGGATATCCGTTTACCAATCATTGGGTCGTAGTAGCTCACGTCAATACCCATGCGAGCTAGAGTGCCTTGACAAAACTCGCGAGTTGGCTCGTATACTGAATCGACCATCAGAAGGTGATCTCCGGCACTCAAAAACGATAACAAGCTCGCTGTAATAGCGGCCGTACCGCACGGGTAAACGTAGCTGCCAACCGCGCCTTCTAACTCACACATCGCGTCATTAAACGCAAGCGTAGTACTTGTGCCGCGCCGACCATAATACTCCGCAGCTTGGCTGCCGCCATCAAATTGATAGTTTTTATCGAAGCCAGCCTGCGCCATTTCGGCCACAGTATCAAATACAATAGTTGATGCTCGAGAAAGCTTAGGGTTGACCGCAGAACCAGTGTATTTTTTATCACGCCCCGCGGTAATTAACGCCGTGTCTTTTTTCATTTTACGACTATACCCTATCGCGCTGAAAATCGCTGTTGCAGTGCGAGACCCGCAATAATAAAACCTAAGCCGATTAGCGTGCTACTAAGAATCGGTTCATTCAAGAACAGACTGATAAACACAAGAGATAAGAATGGTGAAATAAATATTAGATTCGCGATACGCGCGGTATTTTCCGCCAATTTCATCGCTCGTAACCACAGCACAAACGCTAAACCCATCTCGAACACACCAACGTAAATACCACCAACATACGCCTGCCAAGGTTGTTCAAGAAGGTTCTCGAGCGCGCCAGAGTAAAGCGCAACCGCAATGATCACCGGCAAGGCGAAACAAAAGTTAAGGCATAAGCCTATGACTGGATCACGCCGGTCACGTTGATTAAAAATCCAGTACAAGGACCAAACAATCGTGCTCGCGAGCGCTAAAGCGACACCGGTCAAATTGGCAAAGTTTAGACCTAGCACATCTCCACGAGTAGCTATGAAAAGCACACCAAGGTAACATAGAGCGGCTGCCAGCAAATCAAACCGACTCAGCTTCTGTGAAAGCAACGGCACCGCCAATAAACTCATCACGATCGCCCAACTATAGTTCAATGCCTGAGCCTCTTGCGCAGGCAAGGCATCGTAAGCAGAAAACAATAAGAAGTAATACAAGGCTGGGTTCATTAAGCCAAAGAGAAACGATGCTAGATAGTCTCTCTTACTAAGTAGAAACAGCTGCTTGAGTCGGCCTTGCACCAATAAAACAATAAGTAGAAAAAGCCATGAAACCAGTGAAGCCAGCAGAATCAATTGTAGAGGACTCAGATAGGCTAAGCTTAGCTTAAATGCGGTCGCAACCGTTGACCAGCATAGAACAGTAGCAAGACCATAAAGTGTCGCGTGTTTTTGCGATTTCAACTCTAAATTCACGGGGGGAAATTTCTGGTTTTTAAAGAATACGCAACACTATCACGCATTGCCTAGCGTTTTATAGGTCTATTGCTTAGAGTTTTATAGGCCCTTAGCTTGGCCCTCAATATTTGCGCTCATTTTCCATAAAAGCTGAGCAAACACTCGTCGGCCTTCGCGGCGTCTTCCTGACAATGTCGAACAAATTTTAGAATATGCATTATCACCTGCATCCTATCCCCCTGGTTACTAGCCGCACCTATAGGCATACCGAGCTCCGACAAGCAGCAGACTCTTCCAATATCTCTAATACGCCTAAAGTTTGGCATAGATCATGCTTACTCATGAGTGTAGTACTCCTATTTTACAAGGTTTCGGTAATTTTAGACTTTAGCGTTAGAACTAAAGCAACAAGTAAACCTCAGGAGTGACTACTGGGTTGAGAACAGTTTTTAGATCGATTCATTTGCCCAGTTATTGGTCAAGGCGCTCGAATAACGCGCTAAAAAGGAGCATTTAGATTGATCTAAGTTTTATCAATTCTCATAAGTTAGGGAGCCAGTTATGTCTAAAGTGTTTGGTAGGTACGCCGCGATTATCGCAACCGTTGTTGTGTTTTTGACATTGGTGTTGGGCGTACTAGGGCTCAATTTCTATACGTCTTTTCAAACGGAGGTGACCGCAGAAGCCGTGAATATTGCAGGCCGGCAACGGATGCTATCGCAACGCACCGCGAAATCATTGAGCAACCTCAACTATAAATTCTATACGCAGGACGACCTCTCGATTGATATCGCCGAACTCAAGGCCGCGTCAGCTTTGTTTGACCGATCGTTAAAAGCCTTTACAAACGGTGGCGAAACCAACTCTACAAAAGGCGGAGCCGCATTTCTTGAACAAGTAACTAGTGACAGAGGGCGTGAGATATTAAGTCAAGCAAATGAACTTTGGGGGCCTTTCTACGACCGGCTCTCGACTATGGTAGACCTCGCTGAAAGATCGAGTTTACCGATTTCCGGCCAAAGGCAACTGTCTGGCCTCATTGCCGATAACGTCTCCTACGCTAATAGTAATATTAACCAAATCTTGAAGTTGATGAATGACCTAACCAACTATCAAGAAGGCCAAGCAACGGCAAGCGCCGACACCTCTCGCTTAATTCAAACTCTCGGCATAATCGCAAGCCTTGTTTGCTTTGCCATTATTTTGTTTCTGATTTTTGGCCAGCTACAACGCGCTGACAGAAAAGCGTTGCTTGCCCAACGCGAAACCAGAAAAATTTTCGAGACCGTTGATCAAGGCTTGTTTTTGATTGACCGAGATTTCAACATGGGCTCTCAACAATCAAAAGAGCTCGAACGGATATTTTCAAGTGGTTTCCTCGCTGGAAAAAATTTACACACCTTCATCAGCGACATTGTTAGCAGCACTGATCTCGAAAAGGTCCTACGCTATGTAAGGCTGTTATTTGATCCGCACAAGAAGCAAAAATTATTACAAGATCTAAACCCTTTAAAGAAACTCCCTATTCAAGTTCAAGATCAAGGAGAACTCACGAGTAAGTACTTACGCTTCTCTTTTTCAAGAGTTGAAAATAATGGAAAAATTGAGGGAGTGCTCGCCTCAGTCTCGGATATCTCCAATGAGATAAGACTTGAAAACGAACTCATCGAAGAGACAAAGCGGAGCGAAAAACAACTTGAGATGATCAGCGTATTATTGAGCGCCGACGCTAACATGCTGCCAGAGTTTATAAAAAGCAGTGATCGAACCTACGAAAAAATTAATCAAATATTTCGAAATCCCGCCCGCAATAGTAGCGAATTTAAAATAAAAGCCGATTCGGTCTTAACCTTGGTTCATGCGACCAAGGGAGAAAGCAGTTTGTTAGGGCTGACCATTATCTCCGAAACATGCCATGAGATAGAAGACAAAATCGACCAACTTAAACTAAAGAACGATATTGGCGGAGATGACTTTTTGTCTCTGACAATCCTATTAGACCGATTAATATCGACCAACGAACAAATGAAGTCGGTGATGTCTGCGGTAGCGGGTCATTCTCAGTCGCCACAAACCATCGATTCGGGGGAAACTCAAAACTTAATCAAATTGGCAACTGACGTCTCGCGCCGTCAACATAAAGAAGTGGCATTCAGTACTGGCGGCTTCGATATGCCACACCTGGCACCAGACCTAAGAAAAAATATACTCTCACTGGCGAGCCAATTGGTCCGTAACGCCATTAGCCATGGCATCGAATCATCAGACATACGCAAAACGCTGGGCAAATCCGAACAAGGCTCAGTTAAGCTATGTTTACTTCAAGAGAATAGTGGCAAGCTAATTTTGTCGTGCGAAGATGATGGCGCTGGCATCAATTTTGAGAGCATCAAATTAGAAGCCAGTAAAAATGGGCTCATTAAAGCCGAAGACATTGACCGCGTTTCCTCAAAACAGCTATTGCAGCTGATGCTTAAAAATCGACTCAGCACTCGCACGGCCGCCGATGCTGACGCCGGCCGAGGAGCCGGTCTAAGCGTCTTGGGCAGCATTTCTGATCAACTTGGGGCGCGGGTATCGCTGCAAACTCGTCAAGGCGTTGGTGCTAAGTTCATCATCAGCATACCCAAGACCGCGCCTGAGATGGCAACGAAAAAACTTACGGAGGCGAGCTATGCATAGACTCATGATTGTTGACGATTCAAAGCTCATTCGGCAACGAATCGCTCGAGAATACGACGCAGATACCTTTGAGTTAATCGGCACTGCTGAGAACGGAGCTGACGCGATCGATCTGTTTGAGCAATCGTCTCCAGATGTGGTCACTATGGACCTTACTATGCCAAAACTTGATGGCATCGATTGCATCGAACAATTAATCAGTCGAGATCCGAGCACTAAAATACTGGTTATCTCGGCACTGAACGACACTTCGATCGGCATAGAAGCGCTCGAAAAAGGCGCGATGGGCTTTATTACAAAACCGTTCAGCGGCGCCGATTTGAAAGCCGCGCTGAAAGAAATTATCGACGACTAGCCGTTAAGGAGAATAGACATGAAAGAAGAAAATTTAAGAGTTTTCTTGTCGAGCATCGTAAAGTACTTCGCACATACATCAGACCCCAGTGTTAATGTTGGCGCACCCTATCTAGTCGACGAAATAAAAGATGCATGCAAAGACTACACCGGCCTAATCTCCATATCGGGTGATTATAATGGCGTTTGTTATTTCTCGGCTCCAGCTGTTCTGCTGCGCCACCTAATATTATCAGTTGGTGAAACCGACACCTCCGAATCAATGATGTTAGACGCGGTAGGCGAGGTCGCGAATACCTTATCGGGAAACGCTCGCAAGGAATTAGGTAAAGGCTTTGAAATCTCAGCGCCTCACATCACTAAAGGCTTGCCAACCATGGAAACCGAAGGTGAGGGAAACCGAATATATGCAATCCCAATTCAGTGGAAGTCATACAAAGCCATGCTGGGAATCTCCCTGCACTAAATTACTTAATTTTGAAAGCGCTAAAAATTTCTATAACACGAAGTTGATAAGCTCAGTGGAACTCAACAGAGTGTTAGAAAACAAGAGCTCGTTGTTAATCAAGCTTTAGCACCTCTAACACTCTCTTTTGGCTTTTATAAGAACTCAAGCGATTTACCCGCTTCGCCTTTGCGAACGGTGAAGCCTCTGTGCACCAACAATTTGCCTAACAATCTAAACTTCTTTTTGCTCAGTCGGCCTAAAAACCCCAGGACCACACAAAACTGCAATCGCGATAATGCCAACCAGCAAGCCCAACCATGGGTCGAACACGCTGAATGCCATCGCCGTTATCACCATAGCACCTCGTTCAGTGGCATCATCAACCAATGACAATGCCAGAGTGGCACAAGCAAAGGCCGTCAATATCAATGTAACGGCTAGGGCTAACGGCAGCAGTGGTTCGAGCAAGGTTACCAATGGCAGCAGAATGAATAAAACGGGCAGCCCTAAAGCATAAAAGCTTCCGATGCTATCAAAGAAAGAATCGACCTTGTCTCGCCCTTCTGCCCACCTTTTTAACAAGATGACCTGAATGCCTGTCCACAACACGCCTTGGGTCGCGAAAAAAGGAGAGGTCAGCCCCATGAGTATGTTGCGTATGCCAGTCGCCATGTGCGCTCGACTATTATTGATTTCGAGCTTTTCATCACTTCTGGCTTTTTGAGCATCCTCAATCATTTCATTGCCGGTGATCACATCGCCAAAAAACAGAATATAGGTAATTAGAGCAAGTGGGAAAGAAGATAAGAACATGCTCATCGAAGGCCAGCCAATGTAAAACGGTGATGCTTTTTCCCACAAAGTGACGGTCGCGCCGAATACATCTAAGAGCTCCCAACGAATATTGTATTCAAACTCACCGGTGAACAAACCTACTACTCCGGCTATGATAAAACCTGGCAGTAGACCTAAGCCAACTACTTTAGCCAGCGCTGGGTTTCGTTGAGCCGTCGCTAACAACGGTTTCGAAAAAGCAAACATCATGCAAACCAACACGCCTATTGTTCCTGCGATTGGGGCTGATTGGAAAATATTAGCTGCATCACCATCTTTCGTGACTCGCAAAAAGGCCGCGACAGCGGCACCTAAAATAATCCCGCCTTTAAGGACATTGGGCACAACTTGTAACAGTTTTGCGCCGAGCCCTGTCACGCCCAGAAAAATCAATATGAGGGCAAAGTTTAACGATAAGGCCGTCATTGCTTGAAATTGAGAAGTGTGATCGCCGAGATAAGCCGGTGCAGTTATAAACGCAACGACGAATGGAATGGCTGGAGTGAGCCAGCCAGGCGCGTACGGGTCACCGAAGAATATCCACGAAAATGAGATCAGCGTGCTATGAAACATAGCCATCACGACGGCCTCTTCAAAGCTCAGTCCAAGCAATGCCATAAAATAAGGCACTAACGCTAAGCCAGTAGCTCCCGCCACGGCCATGCCTTGCAACATATCTCCTAATTTAAAACGCAAGTGAATAAGCGGAATACGTAGTGTAAATGGGCCCCACTTTACGCCCGGCTGCACAGCTCCTTCGGATCTCTTTGATGGCATTTTTATGTTCTCATTGTTGTATTGTGTCGATGGCAAGCATAACTACAAAACTGAACTACAATCGCTCGCAGGAGTTAAGAATACATGGTGCTGCTAAACATTATGTCAGTAGAGGCTAATGCGCAAACTCGTTGACTCCAAGCCTGGTTTCTAGGCAATAAAGAAAGCAATCTCACAGAACGAAAAATCGCACTAATAATAGTTTGCTACTGACACTACTAATCAGTGAATCGCGTTAAGAGGCCAATGAGCTATTGACAACAGCGCTACGTTTAAATACTGTTTTTATAGACAGTATTTAAACGTAGCTTATCGACATGCCCATTGCCCCGCCCACGCTTCCACAAAAATATTACCTAAATCACGCGCGCGAACTATTTTCATTTATCCAAAATGAGTGCGATCACTTACTCGATTACGAGCATCGAGTGTATTTGCGGGGCATTGATTCACTTAGCGATGCAGCGCAATGCTTATTGATACGTTGCTTGGGGCGAAAACCTCGATTTATTAAGCGAGCCACATTGAGTTATTCAGAAATTGGCGAGATTGAAAATCCCCTTGCAGAGCTGCAGGCTTCTGGTTATTTACGAACAGCTCAAACTGACGATTGGCCTCAGCTTATTAACGAGCTGACTAAACCGCAGCTTGTTACATGCCTTGCGCAGGCCCCTGTTAAGCTTAAATCAAGTGACAAGAAACAGTGCCTAGCTGATATGGCGAGAGAGCACCTTAGCGGTGAAGACGAAACGGTAAAGCCGTTGCTTTCAAACTTCATCGCGCGCCAAAGAACTGATTGCATCGACTATATCTTTTTTTTGTTCTTTGGCGATATTCGTAATCGTTTTCAGCAATTTGTTATGCGAGATCTTGGCGTAATGAAAACTCGAAACGACGCTAAAACCGTCGCTCGATTTACTAACTTTGCGGAAGCTAATAGCGCGTTCATGTTGCAAACCAAACGGCGTGATTTCATGCTAGAACCAGCAGAACTTAGGGAGAGCATCGCAAATTATTTATTAGAAACGAATACTATTGGCCAAAGCGCCAAAGAAACTCGCGATAAATTATTGCTGAGCGTTGGCGAGGAATATCTTAGCGAAAATGCGCACAAAGCAATAGAGTTATGGAAAGCATCTGACGAACCTAAAGCAATCGAAAAATGGGTAAGAGAAAGTTACAAAATCGGCGATCGTGATGAGCTAAAACAAGATCTCGAAGAGCTGAGGGAATCTCAAACGGCACCGGGGACTCAAGTTTTTATTGAAGACTTTTATGCACGCAAATACCTCGGCAAACGCACCAGTGTGTTTACCGATATGCTAAAAGAGAAAAGCACCAACATCGAGATTGATGAGGCCTTTATTAACGATGTTGAATTGGGTGTGATCGAGCACTATCAGAAACAAAATATCACCGCCGTATTTACCGAGAACACGTTTTGGCGCGTGCTGTTTGGGCTTACCTTTTGGGATTTACTTTTGGGGGCTGATCAACAACAATATTCAGAGTTCGACCGTTTGCCAATGCTGTTAAAGAACGATTTCTATGCACAGCAAGGAGCTAAAATTGAACAAAATTTGGCTGAGTTCGAAACGCCTGAGCGAGTAATCGCTAAGCTAACTCAGCGATCAGTTCTGCACTACGGAAAACCAAACGGACTCTTTCGATGGTCGCCGACAGTATTGGATGCGGTACGCCAAGCATTAAGCTGTAAAAATGCGTATAAACTTGCCGGCGTTTTGCGGCGCATGGCAAAGCACTATAAACACACAAAAGATGGCTACCCCGATCTACTCATTATTGAAGATCAGACTCTTCGTTTTGAAGAAGTGAAGGCCTCTGGTGACACCTTAAGACCTAATCAGTTGGTGAGTATTAATCGTTTGCGCAATGCTGGCTTGCAGGTAGCTGTTTCCCAAGTAAGTTGGGCGAGTAACCCTGAACAGGTTTACTCTGTAGTCGACATTGAAACTACCGGCGGGCGTAAAGGTGGCAATGCGATTACGGAAATTGCCGTAGTACATGTTCGAGATAAGGAAATAATAGGCGAGTGGTCAAGCTTAGTTAACCCGCAACGACATGTGCCTGCGCACATCACTAGGCTAACCGGTATTGATAACGCGATGGTTGCCAATGCACCAACTTTCTCGGAGATCGCTGATGAGCTCGAACAGCAACTCAAGGGCACAATTTTTGTTGCCCACAATGTTGGCTTTGATTATGGCTTTATCAAGTCGGCCTATGAGTCTCTAAATAGAAGATTTAGAAAGCCTAAGTTTTGTACCGTTGCTAACTCGCGAAAAACATTCCCTGGCTTAAAGTCGTATAGCCTGTCGGCATTAACTCAGCACTTCGATATCGACTTAAACGGACACCACAGAGCATTAAATGATGCCACGGCCACTGCACACCTGCTGCGCTTAATTCAAGATACTCGAGCGAACTCTCAAGATAGCTTAGTAGTTAAAGCCTAGCCTACCCAACCTGGGCTTCGAAATATTGATACACTGGATAGATCGTCAACAACCATTCCAGTGCACCTACAGCTCAATGAATACTAAACGCGCCATTCAAGTCGCTATCATATTCGGTATAGGCCTATTGATTTGGTTAGTACGCCCGCAAAACGTTGTTGACCACTATGGCCTTTGGTCACTATTCCCCGCCGCACTAACCATTGTCACTTGTTTTATAACGCGGAATGTTTTGCTGGCCTTGCTTATGGGTATCTTTGCCGGCGGATTAGTCTCGGGGCAACTCAATGTAATAAAAGCGTTCTTGATTCCCAGCCTAGGCAGCGAAAACTACGCGCAAATGTTGTTGGTCTATTTGTGGGCGCTGGGCAGTTTACTTGGGCTTTGGAACCGAAACGGGGGCGCGAAGGTTTTCGCCGAGACACTTGCTCGACGCTTTGTAAACTCGCGCACTTCCGCAAAAGTTTTCACTTGGTGCATGGGCTTGGTGTTTCATCAAGGTGGCACAATCAGCACCGTACTCACCGGCACAACGGTTAAACCAATCGCCGACGAACACGGGGTTGCGCACGAGGAACTAGCCTATGTGGTCGATTCCACCGCATCACCGGTTGCCACTATCATTCCATTCAACGTTTGGCCGGTTTACATCGCAGGCCTGATTACCATCGAACCTTTAAGTACGATCATCGCGAATGAAGAAGCCGCGATAAAGATGTTCTTATACGCAATTCCATTTAACTTTTATGCCTGGATTGCGGTGGGCATGACCTTTTTATTTTCTCTCAACAAGCTACCACTGTTGAGCACACCCATGGCGAAGGTTGTTGAGCGAGTTACAACAAACGGAGAGCTCGACGCACCAGGCTCGCAACCCATGGCCGCTAGCGAGTTGACCGAGTCAAATATACCGAGTAACTACCGAGCATCTATGATCGACTTCTTTTTACCGATTAGCGTGTTGCTTGGATTTTGCGTAATTCCATGGGCTTCGGGTGCAAGCCCTATGGTCTTCGAGGGCTTTGGTGCGGCGGTAGTCGTCGCTTTTTTATGCAGCGTGGTTCGCGGACTAGAAGTCAAAGATGCCTTCGATGCAATGATTCAGGGAATAAAGGGCGTAACAATTGGCGCCTTGGTATTGGGCTTAGCGGTTACCCTGGCCACCGTATCGTCCAAACTGGGTACCGCTCAATTCGTTATTGATAGCACCTCGGGCTTTTTAAGCAACTGGCCATATATTCTACCAAGCTTACTTTTAGTGATTTGCATGTTGGTGGCGTTTTCGATCGGCTCATCTTGGGGCACTTATGCAGTGATGTTCCCGATTGCCCTGCCACTGGCGTTAGTTCTATCGCCAGACATGACGTTTTTACTACTCTGTTTTGGGGCGATTATGGGCGGCTCAGTATTTGGTGACCAGTGTTCGCCGATTTCAGACACTACTATATTGTCGTCTTTGGCTTGTGGCGCCGACTTAATGGATCACGTGAATACTCAACTGCCACTCGCCATGATAGCTGCATCGATATCCGCCCTGCTCTACTTGCTAATCAGCTTAGCAGTGCTCTAAAACAACTTCAAAACCGTTACTGTCCTTTTGCTAATTTTTCAAGAATTCGGCGTAAGTTTCGATAATCACTTCATCGCCAACCAATGGCACGAACTTATCCATACCGAATTCAGATCGAGAGAACGAGGCTTTGGCTGAAAAACCCAAGGTGTATTTGCCGGTTAGTATGTTGTTAGCACCGCCGTTAAATGTAGCATTAACCAAAATCGGTTTGGTAACGCCACGCCAAGTTAGATCGCCTGAAAAAACAAAGTCGTTACCATCAACAGAGCGTACAGAGGTGCTTTCAAACACGGCTTGAGGATGCGCCGATTGGTGAAACCAAGAACGCCCCATCAAATCATCTTTGAGGTCAGCATCATTAATGTCGAGCGATCCAACCTCGATGATCGCGCTTAATTTGGCCGAATCAATATTCTCGGGGTCGAACTCTAGCGAGGCATCAAATTCGTTAAAACGGCCAACGTAAGTCGATAAGCCAAGGTGTGTCACCTTAAACAAAAGACGAGCATGTGTTTTATCGAGACTATAAGCACCCGCCTTGAGCTTAGACAATTCAGGCTGGACATTGGGCGCAATCAATGACACGCAAGCGCTTAGTAGAAAGCTGCTCAGAAGCGCAATCGCAATCGTCTTTTTCATTTTAAACCTCTTTTGGATATAAGATACGCAAGCGCCCCCATAACTACCGTAGGGATGGCTGCGTAAAATTGTTTTGGATCGTTTACTGCCGATAGCGTGGCGAACGTGACCGTACAGCTTACAAACAAAATCGGCGCAATCGGGTACCATCTTGATTTTGGTTTTTCGCCAAGTCGCCAATGCCTTACGAACAAACTGGTTACCGCCAAGGCCAAACATAGCGACAAGGTGAAGCCGAGGTAAGATAATAAGCCTCGCAAATCAGCAATCAATACTAATGCAATCGCTGAAGACACCTGCAATACAATCGACATGCGCGGCGGTTGCCCAGAACGCGCGGCAAATAGACTTGGCAAAGCGCCGTCGCTCGCCATTTTTGCGTAAACGCGCGGTCCGGCTAATACCATTGCTGTTATAGAAGTTAGTAGCGATATGGCGATTAATAGTTCAATGATTCTTCGGCCATTTTTACCAGTCATCGCTTCGGCGGCGACAACCGCGATATCGGCTTGCCCGCGAAGTAACTCAATTGGCGCTCCGTATACCATAATCGCATTGATACCAACGCATAGCACCATCGTCAGCATGGTACCTATCAACATGCCTCTAGGCACTAGCCGTTTAGCATTATGTACTTCTCCGGCGACATAGGAAGCGGCGTTAAAGCCCGAGTAACTTAAGGAGATCCAAACTAAACTATTGGCGAAGGCGAAAATGCTGAACGGAGCTAAGGGCTCATCGCTTGTGACCGGCAGCTCGGTTGAAAAATAGAATTGGCCAGCGGCAAACAGCATCACAAGTAATAGTGCTATCAACATAAAGGCGACAATCGCTTCATGCATTTTAGCTCCCGATTTGGTTCTCGCAATGTGAATAAAGCCAGCGATAACAATAACTGAAACCGCGAGCAAGTCGGCAGATACTGCGTTTAAGTTAGGCAAGGCCGACAAGGTATAGGTAGCGAACGCCAATGCGGCAAAGGCAATCGCGCCTGGAAAGCCCGCAAGTAGAGAGACCCAGCCGGCAATAAACCCGGCCAGCGGATGAATGGAGCGCGACAAATATAAATATTCCCCCCCAGAGTCGGAGAGGCCTTGTACTAACATGCCATAGCTAAGGGCGCCCATCAGCGCGATTAAGCCAGCAACAAACCACGCCAACATAACCCACTCTTTAGAGCCTAAGTCAGCAAGTGCAAAGCCAGATGTGGTATATATTCCAGCACCAACGGCGTTGCCTACAACCAAGGCTACTAGGGTCCATGTTCCAAACGAGTATTGCTTGTGAGAGGCCTGTGTGCGAGAGCGCGAATCATTCATCCGCTAATATTAACTCGATGATGAAGCTTGGCAAAGCAGCTAGTCGTGAACCGTTTGACACTGGCGAAGTAGGTTCAACATGTGTTCGCTTCCGAGTTTATTCATTAACTCAATATTGTCTAAAGGTATTTGTGACGTGTCGGGGTGCTGCCTGACGGCGCGATCCAAACTTGACTCACGAAGCAGGTGCAAGATTGGATAGGGTGAGCGATTGGTGAAGTTTTCGGCGGCGTCTTTATCAGTGCCCGAAAACTGGTAATCCGGGTGAAAGCTGGCAATTTGAAATACGCCTTCGAAGTGCATTTCTTCGATAAGCTGATCGGCAAAACCGAGAAAGTCATTAAACTCGTAAAAGTCAGCGAGAGAATTAGGCAATACTAGAAGCGTTGTTTCAATGTCATCGTGCTTATTTAGTAGTGACAACTCAACAACTAAGTCGCGTACTACCTCTTGTACCATCGCTGCGGCTGACGATTTGATACGGATGCTATTTTTACGATATTCACGCAGTGCGAACGGGCACAGATTCAACTCGATAACGATCGAGGTTAGCCAATTCTCAACTTGGCTCTCAACATAATTACCTTTTACTTTAGTTTTCTTCACGATGTTCACTTAGAAGTTTTTTTTCAACTCGATCTAAGCGAGTTTGAGCTTGAGACCAATCATTGCGATAGCCCAAAGCGGCTTGATAATCGCGCTTTGCCTGAACCAAATTTCCGAGTTGCTCATGCGCCATCGCTCGGTTTAAATGCGCGACGTGCGGCCTTTCCACACCTAAGTCGATCGCCTTATCATAATCTTCGATCGCACTTTCTAAGCGCTTGCCCAAAAACCAAAGATTGCCCCGATTAACATAGGCTTCACCGGTATCGCTATCCATGCCCAGCGCGCGATTAATATCCGCAAGTGCGAGCTTAGGCTTACCCATGGCCATGTGGATAACTCCTCGATTCACATACGAGGCGACCAGATCTTTCTGGCTAAGATTTCCTTCTAAGATAGCGCGATCGCATAAGTTCAGGTCTTGTCGATTAGCACTGCCAGTTGTAATAGCCACACTTGATGCTCTTGCACAATCATTGGCAAACGAACTGGCGCCTATTACTGCGGCGTTTTGAGCATTGGCTGAGTAGCTAACAGCACTCGAAAGCATCAGCAAAGCGACAGCACCGGCTGATCTTACTAAACTGCTTTTAAGAACAGGTATAAAACAAGATCGCATATCTCCTCCAATATTCATTAAAAATAGCTGTGTTCCCAACTCGAACTCGAGCCTAGGCAATTTGCCTTAGGGACTGCAGCGGCGGCACGGTAATGATCTCTCTACTGCGAAGCAAGCCCAGTACGGTAATTACTATCACACCTGACATTATTCCTAGACCCCACAAACCGGGGTGCCATTGCGCTTGCATATCAAAAACATTACGTTGTACAAAAAATAGAATGGTCTCAGCGCCAACACTTGCGATCAGCCCGGCAATAGCGCCTAGTACCGCGAACTCGATGGTAAGCGCGCCAATGATGATTTTTTTCGAGCTACCCAAGGTTCGTAAAATAGCATTTTCACGTAACCGCTCGTCATAAGAAACACCAATTGCTGCGAATAACACCAACGCGCCACACAGTAAAACCAGTAACAAAATCAGCTCCAAACCCTGAGTAACCCGATTGATGACGTCACGAATACGGGCGACTACATCTCCTAACTCTAGAACAACGGCAGTTGGGTATTGTTTGACCATCCGACTCACAAACGGGGCTTGCTTGGCTAGTTCACCGGGTTTTAGTTCTGCTGTTTCACCTGCGCGGACTGCTGTAACCCAATTAGGCGCATATCGATCAAGCGCGCCGGGGTAAAAAACCACGTAAAAATTGGGGTTCATACTTTGCCAATCGACGCTACGAATACTTGCGAGTGTCGCAGTAAATTTGAGGCCGCCAATACTGAATTCAATCTCATCGCCAACGCCGACACCAATTTCTTGCGCAACTTGCTGTTCTATCGAAAACTCTAGACCTGCAGGCGGGCTGGTCCACCATTTACCTTCTTCAACGACATTGCTCAGCGGTAGTTCGCTGGTTTGGGTGAAGTTCACTTCGCGACTCAGGCCGTCTGATTTTGCCATACGTTCGCGACTAATTGCCTCACCATTGATCGCGACAAGTCGACCTCTCACCATAGGAAACCAATCGGTGGTGCCAACCTTCTCTTCATTTAATAATTGCCGTACGCCGTCGACTTCTCGATCTGCAACGTTGTACAAGAAGTGGCTTGGCGTGTCGGCCGGAAGTTGATCCTGCCACTCTGCAATTAAATTAGTACGCAAGCCAGTAACCACTAGTAACAACATCAAGGTTGTTGAAAAACCAACGAGCTGAACCAATGTTTGTCCCCGACGGCGCCAGAGATTAGCCAAACCTAAGCGTACAAAACTGCCACGCCAACTGCCGAATCGCTGCACTAGCTTCAAGCACTGGAGCGCGATAAACGCACAAACTGCGAACAATATAAAGACAGCGACTAGAAATAATAGCGAGGTAATTAGGCTCTCGCTGTACCAAAAGGTTAGCAATAGAAGGGCGATAACGCCTATCGCAAGCCTTCGGCCTTGACCCATCAATGAATTTGGTAAATCGCGTCGCAATACTCGCAAGGGGGCAATAGTTGGCAAATGCCAAAGCGCTGGCAAGGCAAAACCCAGCACGCAAACAAAGCCGGTGATCACCGCGACGATCCACGGCCTCGAGCTCGGCAGCGGCAGTTCTACGCTGAATACGCCCTTGGCGACTTCGAGCAATAAGTAGTGCGCGAACCAACCGAATAAAATGCCCAGTGCGGTAGAAATCCCGGCGATGATAAACAATCTCAAAAATTGACTTCGGCGGATCGAATTCGTCGGCTGGCCCCAAGCTTTCATCAAGGCTACTTGGTCAGTAAGACGGGCAGCGTAGCGCTGACTTGCGAGTGCCATGGCCAACCCAGCGAGCAACACACCGATAGTGCCGCTAAGGAGTAAAAACGCTCGGCCTCTTTGCATCGCGTCAGCCAATTGCTCTTCAGCATTTTCTGGCGTAACTAACCGAAAGTGCTTGATCTCACTACTGTCTTTTTTCGCTTCTTCACGAGCGTCGAACCATGCTTTGTAAGCCGCAATTGAGTTAGCATCACCGCTCATTAAAAAACGATAGCCAATTCGGCTTCCTGGCCGCACCAATTGTGAGGCCGGCAGGTCGTCAAGGTTCATCATCACACGTGCGCCAGCCGCGGCGAATCCGGTACCTCGATCTGGCTCATTGACGATCATATTGCTAACCGTCAAATTTAAATAGCCGACTTCAATTTTGTCACCGATCTGAATATCGAGAAGATTGAATAACCGAGCCTCAACCCAAGCCTCTCCCTGCGATGGGCCTTCGCTGCGCTTGGAAACGCTACCGCCGTCCAAGTTATCACTTAACTCCATCTGCCCGCGCAAGGGGTAAGCCTTACTAACGGCTTTAACCGATGCCAAGTGATTATTATCGCCAGAAAATACCATTGATCGAAAAAGAGCTAGATCGGCAGTGGCTAACGACAGCTCCTGAGCTTTAGCTCGATACTCATCACCAATTTCAATGCCGCCTCTTACGGTTAAATCGGATGCCAAAAAGCTGGTGATTTGTTGATTTAGCCCTCTTTCGACACGATCAGCGAATAAACTCACCGCCGTTACGACCATCACCGCTAGAACTAATGCCGAGACAACTAGGTTAAGTTGGCCACCCTTCCAATCTCGCCAAAGTAACTTTATATCAATCAAGTTCATGCTGCGCTCTCAGCTTTAGTGGCGTTAGCTTCTCCACTTGGCGCGCTGTATACATGACTCACTAACTTACCATCGTCAATTGTAATGATCGATTCACAGCGCTCAGCTAAACGTTGCTCATGAGTTACTAACACCAACGTTGTGTCGCTTTGTTGATTTAAGTCGAAGAGTAAATCGCTTATTTTTTTACCGGTTGCTTGGTCCAAATTCCCAGTAGGTTCATCGGCAAATAGTATTTTAGGAGAACAGGCAAATGCCCGAGCTAGCGCTACACGCTGCTGCTCGCCGCCCGATAATTGTTTTGGGTAATGGCTTGTGCGGTTTGATAAGCCAACTTTGTCGAGATATTCGATCGCTTTTTTACGAGCATCTGCCTGACCTGATAGCTCCATTGGCAGCGATACATTTTCTAATGCGGTTAAACTGCCTAAAAGTTGAAACGTTTGAAATACAAAGCCGACCATTTGCGCGCGAATTGCCGCTCGCCCCTCTTCGTTGGTTGCGGTAATGTCATGCTCACCGAGCCAAATCTTACCTGTAGTCGGGGTATCTAGGCCGGCTAACAAGCCTAGTAGGGTTGATTTACCAGCGCCAGATGGGCCAATAATCGCGACACTTTGACCCGCCTCGACTTGTAAAGAAATATCACTCAATATAGTTAGGTCGTAATCGGCGGTTCGCACCTGTTTAGTAATGCTTTCGGTACGGATTATGAAATTGCTCATGCTTGCAGTTTTTTATCAGAGAAGTAGGTTTTAATTGGCTCAGGCTAAATTAGGTTTAACAGGTTAGTGACGAACAATATGATAACGTTCAAAAAATAAACGATATTCGATCAATATTAATCGAGTGCTGCTTGGCGCTATTATCAACACCTAGGCAATTACAAACCCGCTATAAACCTAATGATACAGAACCGTTTGAAAGAAAAGTTCACCTTATGCCTGTGTCTATGGCTAATTTTCTGCTTTTCGGCAAAAGCTCTAGCCAATGAGCAAAAGCCACACCTGCTGATTTTCGGAGATAGCCTGAGCGCAGCGTATGGCATGGACTTAGAACAAGGCTGGGCCCACTTAGTAGCACTTGAACTCAGCGATACAATTAAAGTTACCAACGCGAGCATGTCCGGCGAGACATCTGGCGGTGGCCTGGCCCGCTTACCGATAACACTAGATGAACTAAAACCCGATTTGGTGATGCTCGAACTCGGCGCGAATGATGGCCTTCAAGGCTTGTCGATCAACTCAATGCGAGACAACTTAGAGAAGATGATAACTCTCATGCGAGACAAGGGTGTGACCGTGGCATTAGTCGGTATTTCATTACCTGCTTCTTATGGCCCACGCTACATCGATAAATTTCGCGCGACGTATACAGAGCTGGCTGAAAAATATCAACTACCTTTTATCGACTTTTATCGCGAAGAATTTTTCTTAGAACCCGATTCCATTCAGCAAGATGGCTTACATCCAACGGCCAAAACACAAGGTCGTGTAAAAGATATTGTTGTTGATTTTCTAACCTCGAATAATTTAATTAACTAGTTTATGTCTATTACTCTCTATGGCCTAGGGCCGTCTCGATCTTTTCGATGCCTTTGGGCACTTGCTGAAGCCGACCTAGAACACGAGTTTGTGTCACTTGAGTTATCGGGCACTGGTTCAAATGGGGCTAAGTCGCCTGAATACCTAAAGCTAAACCCACAAGGTAAAGTGCCGTCGTTAAAGCATGATGACTTTGTGCTAACTGAAAGCGCTGCGATTCTGAACTATATCGATACGCTCGCCAATGGACGATTTATACCAAGTGCTGCAAAGGATCGAGCCAAGTACGATGAAGTTGCCTTTTTTGTTTTAAGCGAATTAGAACAACCGCTTTGGACCACAGGCAAACACAAGTTTGCGATTCCCGAAGAGCAACGCGTTGAACAGGTTTTGGACACCGCCAAGTGGGAGTTTGATAAAGCGCTGAATGCGTTCGGCAAACTCGTTAATATCAACGGTTTTGTACTGGGCAACTCTTTCACCTTCGCCGACATTCTAGTAGCTCAAACGTTTAATTGGGCTGATCGTTTCGGCTTTGACGTGCCAGCAAACTACTTACAATACCGCGATGCAATGTACGCACGAGAGGCGGCGGTTAATTCTATTGCTAAATTTAGTTAGTTTTGACTCAATGAGTTCTAATACTCAAACTTAGCCAGCGGATAGCTTTGCTAGGGCTTGCTCTACAGCGCTGATATAGGGGTGAACTTGAGGACGGCTTGCGCGAAGATACTCTAAGCCGTCGTCAATAGTCATGCCTCGGAAGTGACAAAGATAGCCAAGCACCGTTGCAGGCGCTCGGCAGACACCAGCATTACAATGCACGTAAACGCGATGTCCTATGGCAAGCATTTGGTTCAATGCTTGAATTGGCTCAGGTAATTTTTTGCCTAAATCTTGCTCATCAAAATCAATGATGCCAAAGCGTTGAACACTTATTTCATTATATTGATACGAGCTTTGTAGCTTCTTCCAATCGATGCGATGTGATTTGAAATCAGCATCACTTTGCAATGAGAGTACCGCGGTAATCTTCATCTGCTTGAGTCGTGCAACGTCGACACTGTTTTGTGGGGCACTACCGAGAAAAATATTTTCTTCGATTCGATCAAAATTAATCATGATGTGCCCCTAAAAAATTTAGAAGTTGACGCTAGGCGTGAAACTTTGAACTTTGACCCTGAACAGTATCAACCAACGCTTTCATGTTGTCGGGCTGTGCGAAGGGCTGAATACCATGGCCAAGATTAAATATATGACCTTTATCGCCTGCCTGATGCTGACCGTAGCCTTCGAGCACTTGCATGGCATTATCTTGGACCTGTGTGGTGCCAGTATTCATTACCACTGGGTCCATATTACCCTGTAAAACAACACGATCGCCCACACGCGCCTTTGCATTAGTGATATCCACCGTCCAATCTAAGCCCAGACCGTCACAACCGGTGTCGGCCATCATTTCTAACCATTGACCGCCGCCCTTAGTGAACAACACTATTGGGATGTCTTTAGTTGCCGCGTCAGATTTAATTGCACTGACAATCTGCTGCATGTAGCTCAAGGAGAATGTTTGATAATTGGCCGTAGAAAGCATGCCACCCCATGTATCAAATACCATTAGGCTTTGAGCGCCTGCAGCAACTTGCGCTTTTAGATAGGTGATCACGCTATCAGTGACCACTTGCAAGAGCGTGTGCGCTGCCTGCGGAGATTCGAACATCAAACCTTTTATACGACGAAACTCTTTGCTGCCACTGCCTTCGACCATATAGCTAGCCAATGTCCACGGGCTGCCGGTAAAGCCGATTAGAGGCACTCGACCATCTAGCTCTTTACGAATGACACGCACAGCGTCCATCACGTAACCAAGATCATCTTCCGCGTCTGGAACAGTGAGCTTATTTATATCCGCTTCACTGCGCACAGGTTTGTTAAAAACTGGGCCAACACCTTCTTCTAACACCAACTCCAAACCCATTGCATCAGGAATGGTTAAAATGTCAGAAAATAGAATCGCAGCGTCTAAGCCAAAGCGGTCTATCGGTTGCATGGTTACTTCACATGCAAGCTCGGGCGTTTTACAAAGCGTAAGAAAATCTCCCGCCTGTTTACGTACCGCGCGATACTCAGGTAAATATCGGCCAGCTTGGCGCATTACCCAAATAGGAGTTCGTTCTACTTTTTCGCCACGCAAGGTGCGAAGGTATAAATCATTTTTCATATCGTTCATGGAAGCGATTATACAGGCTCAAAATGACTCTGGGTGAACAGTTAATCGATCTTCAGGATTAATTACCGAGATCGACTGACATCTAAAGAGCAAAAAAAAGCCGCTGAGCAAATCAGCGGCTTTTTCTATCTCAGCAATTAGTTACTCAGTGTTGATTCAGGTAATTCAAAATACCTTCAGCCGCTTCACGACCTTCAAATACGGCTGTTACAACCAAGTCAGAACCCCGAACCATGTCGCCGCCAGCGAATACTTTAGGATTAGTTGTTTGGAACTTCATAGCCAAATCGGTTGACGCTTGCACACCGCCCCAGTCGTTAATTTCAATATTGAAATCAGCGAACCACGGCGCGGGGCTTGGGCGAAAGCCAAACGCGATGATAACGTCGTCAGCTTCAACAATTTCCTCAGAACCTGGGATCACTTCCGGCCGTCGACGACCGCGCTCATCAGGTTCACCTAATTGAGTGGTCGCGAGCTTAACTCCGGTCACTTTGCCGTTTTCGCCAACAATTTCAATTGGCTGACTGTTCCATAAAAACTCTACACCTTCTTCTTTCGCGTTTGCCACTTCTCGCATTGAGCCGGGCATGTTGGCCTCGTCACGACGATAAGCGCATGTAACTCGTGTGCCACCTTGACGAACAGACGTACGAACACAGTCCATCGCGGTATCACCACCGCCAAGTACTACAACTTTGCGGTCTTTCATATCAACAAAGTCGAGTGCGTCTTTTTCAAAACCCATTTCTCGGTTAATGTTCGACACTAAAAATGGTAAAGCTTCATGCACGCCATCAAGCTCTTCACCGGCAAAGCCACCCTTCATATAGGTATACGTGCCCATTCCTAAGAATACCGCGTCATAACCGTCAAGCAGTTCTTGAAAAGGTATATCGTTGCCTATTTCGGTATCAAGCACAAACTCAACGCCCATCTCTTCCATAATCGCTCGACGGGTTTGCACCACTTCTTTTTCGAGCTTGAATGGCGGTATGCCAAAAGTCAGCAGGCCACCAATTTCAGGGTATTTATCGAAAACAACAGGCTTAACACCGTTTCTCACCAAGATGTCAGCACAGCCCAAGCCGGCTGGGCCAGCACCAATGATCGCGACCTTTTTGTCGGTCCACGTCACATTAGACATGTCAGGGCGCCAACCTTGTTTAAGGGCTTCGTCGGTGATGTATTTCTCTACAGAGCCAATTGTCACGGCACCAAAACCATCATTCAGCGTGCACGCGCCCTCGCACAAACGATCTTGTGGGCAAATTCGACCACAGACTTCAGGCAACGAATTGGTTTGATGCGACAGTTCAGCCGCTTCGAACAAATTACCTTCAGCGACCAACTTCAACCAGTTTGGAATAAAGTTATGCACAGGACATTTCCATTCGCAATACGGGTTTCCGCAACCCAAGCAACGCTCGGCCTGAGACGCCGCTTGCTCAGCTTCGTATTGACCGTAGATCTCTTTAAAGATCTTGTTTCGCTCAAGCGCAGGAACCTTTTCAGGGTCTTGGCGAGGTACGTCTAAAAATTGAAAATCATTACTCATATTCTTTTCCTTAGGCCGCTGCTGACAACGAATCAATTAAGGTTTCTAGGTCACTGGCTTTTGGTTTTATCATCCAGAACTTAGGCAAGTAATCAGCGAAATCATCTAAGATTTCTTTACCACGCACACTGCCGGTCGCCGCCACATGCTTTTCAATCATGGTTTGAAGAAATAGAGCATAAGATTCCATTGCTTCAGGCATGAGTCGATAGGTGTCGATAAGCTCATGGTTATAACGGTCAATGAAGCGTCGGTCTTCATCCAATACAAACGCCACACCGCCAGTCATGCCAGCACCGAAATTGACGCCGGTTTCACCGAGCACACAAACTGCGCCGCCGGTCATATATTCACAACCGTGATCACCAAGACCCTCAACAACCGTGTAAGCGCCTGAGTTACGAACCGCAAAACGCTCACCAGCTTTGCCCGCTGCAAAAAGCTCACCACCGGTTGCACCATACATACAAGTATTACCGATGATTGTTGAGTCATTGGCGACAAACTCAACGCCGTCGGCTGGGTAGATTGCGACCGTACCGCCTGACATACCCTTTGCAACATAATCGTTAGCGTCACCGACAAGGTTGATGTTTAAGCCCTTCGCATTCCAAACTGCGAAACTTTGACCCGCCGTGCCGTGCAAATTCAAGGTAATTGGTGCGTCCGACAAACCTTCATGACCATGCGCTCTAGCAATCTCTCCCGATAAGCGCGCGCCAATTGAGCGATGAATATTCTTAACTTGATAACTAAATTCACCGCCGCTTTTATTAGTGATCGCAGGCAATGCATCGGCCACCATCTGTTCAGCTAACTCACCTTTATCATACGGCTCGTTCTTAGGTTCAACACAGAACTGTGGCTTATCGTTAGTACTATTACTGTACAAGATCTCAGATAAGTCGAGATTGTGCTGCTTCGCCGTTTCACCTTCTAGCTCAACTAACAAGTCAGTGCGACCGATTAGATCTGTCAATTGTGTAACACCAAGCTTAGCCATCCATTCGCGTGTTTCCATGGCGATGAATTTGAAATAATTCATCGCGCGCTCCGCAGTGCCTACATAATGCTTTTGGCGCAAAATATTGTGCTGAGTTGCAACACCCGTAGCACAATTATTCAAATGGCAAATTCTTAAGAACTTACAACCTAATGCAACCATTGGGCCGGTACCAAAACCGAAACTTTCAGCACCCAATATCGCTGCTTTAATAACATCTAAACCAGTCTTCAAGCCACCGTCAGTTTGCAAGCGAACTTTGTCGCGTAAATCATTAGCGCGCAAAGTTTGGTGCGCTTCGGTTAAACCGAGCTCCCACGGAGAGCCCGCATAACGGACCGAGGTTAAGGGGCTAGCACCTGTTCCACCATCGTAACCTGAAATAGTAATCAAATCAGCGTAGGCTTTTGCAACTCCTGCAGCAATCGTACCAACTCCCGCTTCGGCGACCAATTTCACAGACACTAGAGCTTGTGGGTTAACTTGCTTCAAGTCATAGATCAGCTGAGCTAAATCTTCAATCGAATAAATGTCGTGATGCGGTGGCGGCGAAATCAACGCCACACCTGGTCGTGAATAGCGTAAGCGCGCGATCATTCCGTTTACTTTATGGCCTGGCAACTGACCACCTTCGCCAGGTTTTGCACCCTGAGCAACCTTGATCTGTAGCACTTCAGCATTTACAAGATAGTGCGGAGTTACACCAAAACGGCCAGAGGCCACCTGTTTGATCTTCGACATTTTATTGGTGCCAAAGCGTGCAGCATCTTCGCCACCCTCTCCTGAATTGGAACGTCCACCGAGTGTGTTCATCGCCTCAGCTAAAGACTCGTGCGCCTCAGGCGACAAAGCGCCTAGCGACATCCCGGCGCTGTCGAAACGCAAAACGATATTTTCCCAAGGCTCAACATCATCAAGCGACACCGGCTCAATATCATCACGTACAGCAAGTAAATCTCGCAATACCATTGGCTTTCGGTTATTCACCGTGTCGGCATAGTCCCGATATAGCTCAAAGTCACCACTCTCAACCGCCGCATGCATGGTACGAACCACATCAGGATTGTAGGCATGGTATTCACCACCGTGAATAAATTTAAGTAAACCGCCCTGCTCTAATTTTGTTTGGGGATTCCAGGCAAACTCCAGCATCACACGCTGATCGTTTTCTAAATCAGAGAAGCCTGCGCCCTGAATTCGGCTGGTCGTGCCCGTAAAGCATAGATCAACTACATCACGAGCGAGGCCTACCGCTTCAAATAATTGCGAGCCTCGATAGCTATGAATTGTCGAGATACCCATCTTAGAAATAATCTTGTAAAGGCCTTTGTTTACGCCTTTACGATATTGACGCAAGAAAACACTAATATCGCCATTTATTTGCCCATCTCGTGCCATTTCGGCAATAGTCTCATAGGCGAGATACGGATGAATCGCAGTAGCGCCATATCCTATAAGCACCGCAAATTGATGCGAATCGCGTGCGGTGCCCGTATCGATCACCAAGTTAGCATCACAGCGCAAACCAGATTTGGTTAAACGATGATGCACAGCGCCAGTAGCCAACAAAGCTGGTACAGGCATGCGTTCTTTCGAAATATTACGATCGGATAGAACAATAATTCGGCTATTGTCACGAACCGCTTGCTCGGCTTGGTCACAAATTTCTCCGATGCGCTGCTTCAACGAGGCGTCTTTATCGACAGTAATATCAATTAACTTGTGATCAAAATCGGGGTCTTCATTTGCCAAAAGACGCTGATACTTGCTTGTAGATAGTACCGGAGAATCAACAACAATAGCCTTCGCCATTGCTTCAGTAGGCTCGAATAGACCGCTTTCAGTGCCGAAATAAGTTTCCAGCGACATTACTATCTGCTCACGCAATGGGTCAATCGGAGGATTAGTAACTTGCGCGAACTGTTGTCTGAAATAGTCGCTCAACAAACGGTGACGAAGTGACAATACCGCCATTGGCGTATCATCCCCCATCGAGCCGGTTGCTTCCTGTGCAGATTCGGCCAACACTCGAATAACGTCGGTTCGTTCTTCATTGCTTATCTGAAATAGCTTTTGATAAATCTTGAGTGATGCCGCGTTGAGAGACACACTTGTCTCTTGATCATTCAAACCTGACTTTAATCGCACTACATTATCTTTTAGCCACTGCTTGTAAGGGTGTTCACTTTTAACACGTTGGTGCACATCGCTTGGCATGATGATCTTGCCGGTATGCGTGTCCACCGCCATCATTTGGCCTGGCTTCAAGCGCCCCTTATCGATCACATCGGTTTGTTCGTAGTCGTATACGCCTACTTCAGACGCGAGCGTAATCATGCGATCTTTGGTGATCACATAGCGAGCTGGACGCAAACCGTTGCGATCAAGCGCGCATGAGGCATAACGACCATCGGTCAATACTATTCCCGCAGGGCCATCCCAGGGTTCGGCGTGAATCGCTTGAAAGCGGTAAAACGCTTTTAGGTCAGGGTCAATATGTTCAGCGTTCTGCCATGCTGGCGGAACCAAGGTTTGAGTCGCCTTGAAAATATCCATACCACCCATCAAAAAGACTTCGAGCATGTTATCTAAGCTCATTGAATCTGAGCCCTTGGTATTCACAAACGGAGCCGCTTCGCCAAGATTGGGAAAATACGACGATGATAATTTTGCACCACGCGCAATCGCCCAATTTCGATTGCCTTGTACCGTATTAATTTCGCCGTTATGAGCCAAGTAACGAAACGGCTGAGCCAAGCGCCATTGCGGCAAAGTGTTGGTCGAAAAACGCTGATGGAATAGGCACAGTGACGACGCCATATCATCTTCATTTAAATCTTTAAAAAAGACCGGCAAGTATTCTGGCATCACCAAGCCTTTGTACAAAATTACCTTGCACGACAAGCTCGGTATATAGAACTCGCTGTCATCGGTTTCAGCAATGAAGAGTTCCGTTTTGCGACGCGCCAAAAACAAGCGGCGTTCAAAGTCATGCTCACTCAAGAGGGCCGGGGCGTTGATGAATACTTGCTTGATTACAGGCAAGGAGGCTTTCGCCTGCTCTCCCAATGCTGATTGATCAAGTGGCAGATCACGCCAACCAGCTATTTTAATACCCTGCTCAAGTAGCTCAGTCGCTAACTTTTCAAGTGCAGCCGACTGTTTAGCAGGATCTCTATCTAAGAAAACGAGACCCGAAGCAAAACGCTTGCTTAGCTCGATACCTTGATCCTTCGCAGCACGATGCATGAACGCTTTGGGCATGGCCATTAGCAAGCCACATCCATCTCCAGTTTTGCCATCGGCGGCGACCGCGCCACGATGAGTTAAACGGGCGAGCGCACTAATCGCGGTACTAATTAGCCAATGGCTAGGTTCGCCGTCCATTTGAGCGATTAATCCAAAGCCGCAATTATCGCGTTCAAACTCGGGGCGGTACAAGCCGCCTTCATTATGATACATATTAGTCACGTCGTTTTCCTACCAAAAAAACTTGCGCTGCATGGTCAACTGAACACACACCGACAGTGAAAGAAGCCCGAACAGTGTCGTGGCCTCCATTTTCAACGCTCCAAATCCTTTGGGCTGCCAAACCTGATTTACTCAAACGAACTTCGAGTAGATATCAATATAATTGACTAAACAGTTTGTTACGTTTCCCATTTTATTGCACTACTTGGGGTGCCCGACGCTAGCGCGTAAAACAAGCAGCAACTGTTTTGAGCCTACTTTTTGGCAATGCAAATGCGGTTGCCTCTATTAATAAACACTTCTTTCGTGCCTATTTGATCAATCTGAATGATCGGTTTTGGCCGCCAGAAAAACCGAAAAAAATTCGGTTAGAGCGAAAAAGGACGCATAGTATACAGTTTCATGCATTCAAAGTCATCTAAACCCAAGTCTAAACAACGAGCGGGGGCTATGAAATTAAGCAATATTCCACATTCCTCTTGTCTATATGATATCTGATATTAAGCGACTACCTATCTAGCGCTTCCATGATCTCATCTACCACTTTAGAAACAATGCGATCACCTGACATGACCACTAGGTCTGCTTCTTGCTCGTACAACTCTCCTCGCTCTGTCATCAACTGACGTAACTTGCTCTCGGCATCTACGTTTTCCAGCAGTGGGCGATTTTGATTCTTTTGGGTGCGAGCCAATTGCGTTTCGATCGATGTTTTCAGATACACCACGAAGCCTTTACGCAATAAAATTCGATTTTCCTCACTGGTAATAGCACCACCACCAGTAGCCAACACGATTCCCGAGCGCTCACATAGCTCCGAAAGCATCTTTGTTTCACGTCTACGAAATCCATCTTCGCCCTCGATATCAAAGATTGTTGAAATAGAAACACCGCACCGTTCTTCAATCATATGGTCAGAATCAACGAAGTCCATACGCGTGCGTTTGGCCAACTGCTTACCAACGGTGGTTTTTCCTGAGCCCATGGGGCCAATAAGAATCAAATTTTGCATTATCTCTATCTACGTAAATCTTGTAAAACAAGCGGTTTTTAAAACCTTGATTGAGTGCTCTGCAGCACGCTCGGCATCATACTCATAGTTAGGGGAAAAGTTGAGAGCAAAAAAAGAGAAAAGTGCTTCTGAACAAGTAAATACGCTCATTTCTTAAGAGCACATCAATCAACTATGGCGTGGTATCGCCGAGTTACAAAAACAAAAAGCAGGAGCAAATGCCCCTGCTTTTCGAGCAGCCGTATTTTAGCTAAATACGGCTGTAAACGGCTAACCTAGGTCCAACTTTGGAGTAATGATCTTCGGTGTTAAGAAAATCAAGAGCTCGGTACGATTTGATCGCTTAGAACGCTGCTTGAACAAGTTGCCCACGATCGGAATATCGCCAAGAATCGGCACCTTAGTCTCGCCGTCGCTCTCGTCCTGCTGATAAATTCCGCCGATAACTACAGTTTCGCCGTTATCAGCAAGAATTTGAGTTTGAATCTCTTTAGTGCCTACTACGTTGATCGAGGCACCCAATGAAACTACGTTATCTTGGCTAATATCGACATCCATGATCACGCGATCATCTGGAGTGATCTGAGGTGTAACTGTTAGTCGAAGTTCTACTTCAATTTCTTCTACACCGCCACCGCCACCGAGGCCACCACCAGCACCACCAGCACCACCAGCACCACCTCCGTTTCCAGGAACAGTGATAAAGATAGACTGCCCTTGACTGATTACAGCTTCTTTTTGATTTGACGTTATCAGCCTTGGACTAGCAACAACACGTCCTCGGCCATCAGCCTCTAATGCTGACAATTCTAAACTTATTAAATGAGCAAATCCTCGACCGGTTCGAAAAATATCAAACGCATATGAAGCTGGAGTAGTGCCTCCAATAGTGTTCGCTCCAAGATCAACCGACAAGCCACCATCTCGATCAAACTCCAACGGATCATCTGGGTTTTGAGCTTGATTTACTACTGAATCATTCAAAGTTGAATTACCATTTAACGTACCACCCGATGTTACGTCACCAATAACTGAACTATTCGATCCCGGGAATAGAGCATTTTGCACCACGCGCTGAAAGCCCAATCGCGCGCCTAACTCTTGGCTAAAATTATCGTTTGCCTCTACAATGCGCGTTTCAATCAACACTTGTCGTACTGGCTTATCTAGCTTAGCGACTACATTGCGAAGTTGTTTAATTTTTTCCGGAACGTCTTGCACCAGTAGACTATTGGTTCGTTCATCTACCGTTACGCTACCACGCGCGCTAAGTAAAGAGTTTTTATCAGTCTCGGTAACGTTTAGAGACGATCTATTACTCACTTCTTGACCTACACTAGATGAAACACTACCTTGTCGCACGACCTTAACAGACTTGATCACATCAGCAATATCAGCGGCTTTAGCATAATTAATCTGCACGATTTCGGTTGCTAAAGGCGCAAACTCCTCAACCACCGCAAGCGCCTTCAACTCCTCAGCTTCCACCTGTTGAATCTCTGCGCTTGGTGCAACCCAGACAACATTACCTGTTTGCCTCTTAGCCAAGCCTTTCGTTCTCAAGATTACATCCAAGGCCTGATCCCAAGGGACGTCTTTCAAATTAATCGTAATTTCACCCTGAACTGAATCACTGGTAACAAAGTTTATCCCAGTAAAGTCGGCTATAACCGCTAATGCCGATCGCACATCGATATTTTGGAAGTTGATCGACAAGCGTTCTCCATTGAAACCCAACTCAGAATCCTCTTCATCACGCAAATCTTCTTCGGTTTCGACAATCGGATCTACGACCAAGGTAAAGCGCTTGCCAGACTGGAATGAAAGATGCTGGTATTTACCGTTTGGTACCACCACCATGCGAACATTGCTTGAATTTTGGAATGAATCGACTGTTTGAACTGGCGTTGCGAAATCAGTGACATCTAGTCTCTGTTCCAACTCAGCCGGTACGTTTACATCGAGTAGATCAATAATAATTTCACCATCACGCTCTCGAGTATCAATGGTAGCGTTATCGCTGTTCAGATCAACGATTAGTTTGCCGCCACCCGCTTCAGAACGTCGAAAGTCTATGTTTCTGATACTCGTCGAGGACTCAACATCAGGGCGACTCGCGAACGGCTTAGGCGTAGTAACTTGACTCTCGTCAGAGAGGTTATTGAAAACCACTAAAGAGTAACCGTTATCGATCGGTGTGAGCTTATAGCGCGCCGACTCAAATAAATTCACGATTAAACGTGTTCTGTCTGGTGTCTGAACCGCAACAATACTATCTACACGACCTTCACTAATCTGGGTTTTCGGGCTCGGCAACAAGCTCTTCATACCAAAAAAATCTATCGCGATTCGTGCAGGCCTGTCGGTACTAAACGTGCCTGGCTCTGGCAACTGCGCATCCGCTTTGAAATCGATCTGCACATCGCCACCACTGAGAGTGCTGTAGACAACATCAGTGAGATTGGCATTTTGTGCTGAGGCCGCGTTAACTGTAATCAATGCTAGCAGCAAATAGGCACACAAGGTTTTGAAGCGCTCGGGCATTAGTTTTACTCTCATAATCTTGCTTCCTGAATCGTTATTGTTCATCTATTGTTATTTCTACGTCCCTGGTAATCCAGCGACCGGCAGGGTCAGCCACTGTTTCTTCCAAAACAACGCGTTGTTCATCTGGGTAAATCTGAGTTATTTTGCCATCATTCTGGCCAAGATAATTTCCAACCTGAGCTATGTGAGCCGTTCCCAAGTTGGTTTTGACGATAACCCATGGAACGCCCTTTTGAGACAATGTTCCTACCATATTCAAAGCATCCAGAGGGAACTCCTCCAGCGGCTCTTTAATTCTATTTCGATCAGGCCTTTTACCAACAACAACAGCCTCATCATTCCGGTTAGAAATAATATTGCCGAATAAAAACGGGTCTGATTTTTCCGCTGATGCGTATTCAAAGCCTTGGTATGGCTCGATCTCAGGTAGCGGGTCGATCTCCGGCTTTTTATCCCTATACGCTTCCTCCACAAAGTCTTTCAAGTCAGTCATATTACTGTCTACGCACCCTTGAAGCATCATGACACCAATCAAGACCATCGACAGCTTCATAAATCTAATTTGACTCATATGAATCCTCCAAGTAGTGGTAGGTCTTCGTGGTAGCTTGAAACCTCAAATTTTCGGAGTCTTGACTGACCCGTTCCACAGTGAAATTAGCAATATTAATAATACGCGGCAACGCAGCCACGTCGCTAACAAAGCCTGCAATTTGATGATAAGTGCCGTTTGCAATAATATCGACGTTCTTCTCAGCGTAAAAATCTCTATCGACATTAATACCCGGTTTGATTTGCTCAAATTGCAACCCACGAGACAAGCCAACTTGAGTCATATCGATTAACAATGCAGGTATTTCACTCTCATTTGGAAGCTGCTTCAACAGCACACCAAAGGTTTCTTCCGCCTCTACCATTTGATCTTTATAGGCGTCTAAATTGATCGCCAGCGCTTTCTTCTCAAGGTAACTCTCTTTTAAGCCTGGCTCCTTTCGTTGTTCCGCCGCGAGCAACACTCGTTGGTCCTGAATTATAAAATAGAAACCCGCACCGATTATTACAAGGCACAGGATGCCTGCCATTAAAATTTTTACTCTACGAGTCCAAGATCCGATATCATTTACATCAAGGCCGTTGAGCTCGTCTATCAGGCTAACTGCTGGAATGCTCATTGGCCACCTACCCGTTGTTTAATATTCATATGCTTTCTACTATTTTCTATACTTCAACAGCGCCGCTCGACTAACGGACAATTTCATCAGAGCTATCTTCGTTTGCTCTTTGCTCACGAACAAGTATGTCAAATTGACTCACAGACGCACCATTTTGATCTACTACATCGACCACATTCAACGTCGCCCCGTCAAACCAGTCTGATGCATCTAAGCTGCGCATCAGTGCCGAGACACGACCGTTAGATTGAGCTTTGCCAACAATTGCCAGCCGACGATCGCTTTTAGAAATTTTGTCGTAAAAAACACCATTTGGTAACTTACTCACCATGTCATCAAAAACATGTACGATTTGCGCTCGATTCTTTTGTAAGGTCTGGATAACTTCCATTCGAGACAGCAAATCATCACGTTTTTGCTTTAAGTCTTCAATCTCTGCTATCACCTTAGATAAAGCATCTATCTCAGATTGCACATAGGCATTTCGTGCTTTTTGGTGGCTAATTTGATAGTCCATGAAGAGTTTGCCTGCAAACACGATCAAGCATGCAACACCCCACATGGCTACACATATTGCCAAGGTCATTTGATTGCGCTCTCGGCGTTGAGCTTCACGCCAAGGCAGTAGATTAATATTAGCCATTAACTAAGCCCCCTTAAAGATAGACCGTAGGCAACCGACAATGACGGAGCGGCGCTTGTAATCGAGTCTCGACGAGTGCGTACATCGGCATTAGCAACTGGATTTAAGACGGACACTTTAGAACGCAACTTAACTTCCAGATCACCAGACAAGCCCGCCAAAGCACAGCAGGCCCCAGACAAAACGATACTATCGATGTTTGAATATGAACTTGAAGAGTAGAAAAACTGCAAAGCCCGACTCACCTCTTGACGAAGCATTTCGACAAATGGCTCTTGCACCGCGGCTAGAAAGTCTCCAGGAGGTTGTGAAGAATTCAATATCTCTTCGGCTTCATCGGCTGACACGCCATATTCCTTGCGAATCAGCTTAACTAATTGTGATGAGCCAAAATTTTGATGACGAGAATAAAGCACTCGAGTGTCATCCATTACCATCAAATGACTACTCGAAGACCCAATATCAAATAGAGCGACTGGCTGATCGGACATTGCACCAAGAGAATTTTGAGAGCGATACACTCGCTCAAGAGCATAGGTGTCAATATCAACGTACTCTAGTTCAAGCGCAGAGGTATCAATGAGATCAATATAGTCGTCAACAATACTGCGACGACAAGCAACCAACAGCACATCGTTTTCTTGATCGTTGGACTCAGACGCACCGATTACTTCGAAGTCTAGATTGACCTCGTCGATCGGGTAAGGAATAAAATGTAGCGCTTCAATACTAATTTGCTCTTCAAGGTCAAGCTCACCAATGTCTGCAGGCATCCCAAGCACTTTGGTAATAGCATGACTAGAAGAAACAGCAACAGCCGCAACCTCGGCTTTGGCTCCAGATTCTAGCATTGCGGTATTCAAAGCATCCGCAACCAAATCTGCATTAGCAATTGCATTTTCTGAAAATGCGCCGACCGGCAGAGGTACAACTGACCAAGCTACAACCTGAGGGCTCGCTTTGGTACCAGCAAGTTCGACCAATTTTATCGAATGGGTTCCGATATCGATGCCGACAACTGCCTTAGATTTTTTGGTAAACAGTTTCAAGAAACCTCCATAAAAACCGATATTTATATCATTATTATAATTACTTACCTTAAAGTCTAACCAACCCAGAGCAATAATGCCACATTTCTATTTAGGAAATCTAACATTTCATATATTATCGTTTTTGGCTTACCGATAAGAATTTGGCACATTGAATAAATCGCACCTGCTGTTTCAGCTCACAAAATGGGGCTGTGGCCTTTTTATGCTCGGCTTTATTGTCGCAGGCTTTCTGATCGTCCAATTCAGTCAAGAACTGCCTGATGCAGAGAGCATTCAAGGCGTTCAGCTCAAAGTCCCACTGAGAGTTTACTCTGCTGACAACCTACTCATTTCCGAGTTTGGTGATGAGCGCCGCAAGCCTATTGCCTTCGAAGACACGCCTCAAAGCCTTGTAGACGCTGTCCTTGCTAGTGAGGACGACGGCTTCTATGAGCACAGCGGCGTCGATTTCAAAGGCCTCTTTAGGGCTGCAATTTCAAATTTTAGGTCTGGCAGCTCAGGTCAGGGGGCGAGCACCATAACCATGCAGGTCGCTCGCAACTTCTTCCTGACGCGTGACAAAACATATACAAGAAAGATGAAGGAAGTGCTACTCGCCTTCCGACTAGAGCAAATTCTAAGCAAAGAGGAAATACTCTCACTTTATCTAAATAAAATATTTCTTGGCCATAGAGCTTATGGGTTCGGTGCAGCGGCAGACGTTTATTACGGGACGGAGTTGAGCGAATTAAGTTTAGCGCAGGTCGCGATGCTTGCAGGTCTACCTAAAGCACCATCAACATTCAATCCCCTACGTAACCCAGAACGCGCAATCATTCGTCGCGATTACGTGCTGGGCCGCATGCTTGAATTAGGAAAAATAAGCGAAAGCCAGTATAGCTTAGCGGTTTCTGAAGTGGTCACTGCTAAGGCGCATAGCCGAAAAACGGATTTACTTGCGCCCCATATCGCCGAGATGGTTCGCGCCAAACTGATTGAACAATACGGCGAAGAAGCCTATTGGGAAGGATTGAGTGTATACACGACCATACAATCAAAACTGCAGACGCAGGCGCAAGCTTCACTCCGGAAAGGCCTTAGAGACTACGACAGAAGACATGGCTTTCGCGGGGCAGTTGGAAAAATTGACCTTAACTCACTTGCGCAGCAGGCACTAAGCCCTGAAGACTACGATCAGGCGATTGAACTCGCACTTCGCGCATACCCTTCCAGCCAGGAGCAGATCCCTGCAGTCACCGTGTTTGTCGACGAGGCGACGGCCCGATTACAAAGCAACGAATATAGTGAAGTCGAAATATCACTTGAGTCTGCAAAATGGGCTAAACGCCATAAAACAGCCAATTTAGTCGGCGATAAGCCCAAGGCCATGACCGAACTGCTGCAGCCAGGGGATGTGGTTTATATAAGCCCGATCGAAGCCAAAGGAGACTCTGAGGCGCCATCAATAGAGCCTAGTACTAGAGCCGACGTAGAACCATTACTTGAGACACAATGGGAGCTCTCCCAAATACCAGATGTCAGTGGCGCATTGATATCAATAGAGCCATCGAGCGGAAGAATACGTTCTTTAGTTGGGGGGTATGATTTCTTCTTAAATAAATACAATCGTGCAACACAATCGATTCGTCAGCCTGGCTCAAACATAAAACCATTTATCTATTCAGGCGCGATCGACCAAGGATACACACCAGCCAGCCTTATTAGTGGCAGCTCAATTGTAATTCGCGACCCTGCACACGGCACTCTTTGGCGGCCCGAGAACTACAGTGGTAAGTTTTTCGGCCCTACCCGCATGCGCGAAGCGTTAGGCAAATCGATGAATCTAGTGTCGATTCGAATTCTCCGCGCAATCGGCATTCCTTATGCGCGTGACTACCTCGAGCGCTTCGGCATAAATATGAATCGTTTCTCCTCATCGCTAACTATGGCTCTTGGCTCTGGCGGAGCTAAGCCGATAGAAGTGCTCAGCGCATATGGGGCACTCGCCAATGGCGGCTATCGCGTTGAGCCATATTTCATAGAGCAAATCAAAGATCGCAATGACAATATTATTTACAGAGCAGCAACTCCAAAGCACTGCGACGAATGCTACTCGACATACTTACCCGAACCAGAATTAAGCGAAGAACAGAAGTCACTGCTCGAAGAGCAGGCAAATGCAGGCGTAGGCGAGTTGCCTGTAGAGGACCTCAGCACCGATACAGAAGTACCTACTAGCCCTATTAGTGCTGAAGATTTGAGTCTAGAACGCTTCTATACTGCGCCTCGAGTAATGAGCCATGCTAATAATTTTTTAACGGTGAGCATGCTCAAAGACGTTGTCCGACGAGGCACTGGTCGAAAAGCGCTGGAACTAAAGCGACAAGATCTAGCGGGAAAAACCGGCACAACCAACGACTATGTCGATGCATGGTTCACCGGTTTTAACTCGAGTATCGCAACAACCGTTTGGGTTGGTTTTGACAAGCCCAAGAGTATGGGTCGTGGCGAGGCTGGCGGCGTGGCGGCCCTGCCTATATGGGTTGACTATATGAAAGTTGCACTCGAAGACACCCCGCAAGACAGCGAAGAGCTGCCAGAGTACATTGAACAGGGGCATGTCAACCGCAGCAGCGGCCAACGCACCGACGAGTTCGACCCGGGGGCCATAACAGAATACTTTGAAATACCGGAACTAACCCCCGAGTACGCCCTTTATCAAGAGCTTTATGGCGAGCAACTGGCCTTTATAGAGAGTCAATCGATTATTGAAAACAACGCATTAGATCAAGACAACTTGAATTTTGATGCTCAAGATTTGCCAAAAATTACGCCACTAGAACAGTCCGAAAGAATCATCGAAGAGTCTGAGGACACAGAAGGTTTATTCTAGCTAAAACTGTAGGGCTACCCTTATTTTGCAAGACAAGCTGACAATCCCCTTGTTAGCTTGTCTTCTAAATCAGCCTAACTTTTTTTGCTAACCTTTTTCTTGCTGGCTTTCTTGCTCACTTTTTTCTTGGCCTTCTTCTTAGCCGCCTTTTTCTTGGCTTTCTTCTTTTTGACAGGCTTAGCGGCGGTCACTACCCATTTACCACCTTCGTAAAATGCCTTCCAACCTGTGGCCTTACCGTCTTCTTCAGACTGCACATAAATCTCTTTAGTCTTACGACTATAACGAATTACTGTCGGCAAGCCATCTTCATCAGCGACTGGAGCACTGAACAAAAATGTGTACTTAGGGTCTATTTCATCTTTATGCGGCAAAATCTCTGCCACCAAAGGAGCTCGGGTCTCACGATTCTTAGGAAAACCACTCGCGGCTAAAAACATACCTGATGCGCCATCGCGCAGAACGTAATGATCATCGACTTTTAAGCATTTAAGCTCTGGCATTTGTACCGGATCCATTTTGGGAGGAGCCGCCTCGCCATTGCGCAATAGCTTGCGAGTATTCTTGCAGTCCTCATTAGTGCAACCGAAGTATTTACCAAAACGGCCGTTTTTGAGTTGCATCTCACTTTCGCATTTATCGCACTCAAGGACCGGGCCTTCATAGCCTTTAATCTTGTACGAACCCAGCTCTACCTCAAACCCTGAGCAATCAGGGTTGTTGCCACAAATATGTAATTTGCGTTTCTCATCGAGCAGATAGCTATCCATCGCGGTGTTACATATCGAGCAATGGTGCTTGCTGATTAGCAACTTTGCTTCGGCCTCATCGTCTTCATCAACGTTTACTGCTTCGTCTCCCGGCACTAAATTCATGGTCGACTTGCAACGCTCTTTCGGCGGCAAAGAGTAACCAGAGCACCCCAAGAATACACCCGTGCTGCCCGTGCGAATTTGCATTGGTCGTCCACAGGTAGTACAAGCGATGTCCGTTTCAGTCGGACTATTCGGGCGCATTCCACCATCATCGTCATTCTGAGCTTTTAATAAGGTAGACGAGAAGTCTTCATAAAACCGATCCAAGAGATCACGCCACTGCAAACGCCCCTTCGCCACATCATCCAAGCGATCTTCCATGGTTGCTGTGAAGCTGTAATCCATAAGCTCAGTAAAACTCTCAACCAAACGCTCAGTAACAATGTCACCCATCTTTTGAGCATAAAAACGCCGTTTTTCGACCTGCACATAGCCACGGTCTTGAATCGTAGAGATGATCGCCGCGTAGGTTGATGGTCGTCCAATACCGCGCTTCTCCAGCTCTTTAACTAGGCTCGCCTCTGTGTACCGAGCTGGCGGCTTAGTAAAATGTTGAGTGGGTATCAGGCTCTCTAAATCAAACACCTCACCTACCTTCATCGATGGCAGCACCCCATCGTCGTCTTTCTTGGCCTGCGGCGGCTGTACTCTTTGATAGCCGTCAAAGACAATCACACGACCTCTAGTGCGAAGTTCGTAATCTGCGGCATTGATAACTACGCTGGTGCTTAAAAATTTAGCTGGGACCATTTGGCAAGCAACAAACTGGCGCCAAATCAATGTATATAAACGCTCGGCGTCTCGGTCAACATTACTTATCTGAGTTGGCTTTACATTCACATCCGATGGTCGAATTGCTTCGTGAGCCTCTTGAGCCCCATCTTTACTCGAGTATGAGATTGGGCCGCTAGGCAAATACTTTTTGCCGTATTCTTTATCAATAAAACCGCGACAATCAGCGATTGCATCTTTACTCAAGTTTGTTGAGTCCGTACGCATATAGGTGATGTAGCCGGCTTCGTAAAGACGCTGGGCTAGCATCATGGTTTTCTTGACACCAAAACCCAAGCGCGTACTCGCTGCCTGTTGCAATGTGGACGTAATGTAAGGCGCGGTCGGCTTAGTCGAGGTTGGACGCTCATTTATCTCGGCCACTTTGTACTCGGCAGACTCAAGGTGCCCAATCGCAACCTCGGTTTGCTCTTGGCTTACTGGCTTAAAACTCTCGCCCTGATACTTGCGAACTTCAAACTTTACCGCGTCTTTAGCTTTGGTCTTAAGATCAGCAAACAAATCCCAATATTCTTCAGGGATAAATGCACGAATTTCCCGCTCGCGTTCAACCACCAACCTTAATGCCACTGACTGTACTCGCCCGGCTGACAGGCCACGAGCGATCTTAGCCCATAGCAAAGGAGAAACCATGTAACCTACTACGCGATCAAGGAACCGTCGGGCTTGCTGAGCCTGCACGCGCGCCATATCGACAGGACCAGGGTTTTCAAAGGCAGCTTGAATCGCCGTTTTTGTGATTTCGTTAAACACTACGCGACGATAGCGCGATGGGTCGCCGCCGATCGCTTCTTGAAGGTGCCACGCAATAGCCTCACCCTCGCGATCCATATCCGTCGCGAGATAAATAATGTCTGCATCTTTAGCGAGTTTGACTAATTCGTCTACAACTTTTTCTTTTCCAGGCAGAATCTCATAGCGCGCCTCCCAATCCTGCTCGGGATTAATCCCCATGCGATTGATTAGTTGCTGTTTACTCTTTTTTTGCCGATGGATAATTTTGTCTTCAGGGGACAGTTTACGCGTTATCGCCGCTTGGCGGGCACGCTCCTTAGCGTCGACCGGTTTTTTATCACCGCCACTCGTAGGCAGGTCACGAATATGTCCGACACTGGACTTCACTATGTAATCGTTGCCGAGATACTTGTTGATCGTTTTGGCCTTAGCTGGCGACTCGACTATGACTAATGATTTACCCATTTTTATCGGTGAACTCTGTTTTATCTATTATTTCGGAGAGTGCTACAACACACTTAGAGCTGCAGATATAAGACCCAAACCTAAGATTTAAACCCATATATAGAAGCAGTAATGGTGCAGAGTATCCACAATAAGGCGCATACGAGCAAGGTTTAGTGAATTGCAGGCACCGAATCTTCGCCCACAATTACTTCGGCCCACTCGGCAATTTCAGCAAAATCAGGCTGATTACTTAACACCATGAGCACCACCCATTTGATGTGCTCTACAGTAACGTCAGCCGAATCTAAAGCCATTACACGGTCTACTACAGTTTCTCTAGAAAGCTGATCGAGCAAGCCAGCACTAACCAATCGAGCCAACAAAGACTGCCCCTCAAAACCTAAGCGTTCGCGTTCTTCTTCAGCATAGAAACGTATAGAGCCAGCAGACTGAGGTTGCCACTGAACCCTGCTCAGATCGCGCTCACAAGCGCTCAATAGGTCTTCCAGCCAAATAAACGCTTTATTTACTTCGGCATCAGGGAAGCCTGCACTCACTAATTCCTTAGCGAGCTCCTCTTGACCTGGCTCAAACGAACCGCCATCAATAATGTAATTCTCGAATAAATAGATCAGTACTTCGAGCATATCTTCTTTCATGCAAGCCCCTTAAGATGCGCATAAGCTAGGTCGCGCATCAAGATAAATTTACATAGCCGCCATCGCTGGCTATAGCCACAGCCCCTATAAGCTCCAGTTCAAGTAGCATGGATGAAACTTCGGCAGAGGTCAATTGACTGCTCGAGATTATGTCATCTACCGACGTCGACTCACTTGAGATAAATGCCAACAAAGGGTTCTGAGCACCTTTATTTAGAACTTCAGACTCGTCATCAACTAAACGACTAGGAACCTTTTTTAGACGATAAGCCGACAGCTCCTGCGATAAACACAACAACACATCTTCAGCCTCACTTACCAAGCTAGCTCCTTGATTTATAAGGCGATGTGAGCCACGATATTGAGCGCTCAATGCAGAACCAGGCACTACCATTACCTCCTTGTTTTGCTCAAGCCCCAACCTCGCTGTAATCAACGTGCCGCTTCGCTCTGCTGCTTCTACAATGATTACGCCGTGCGCCAAACCACTGACAATGCGATTACGTTGCGGAAAAGTGTATCTATCAGGCTTCGAGCCCAAAGGATACTCAGACACCAACAAACCATGCTTGACCAACCTCTCAAACAGAGGCCTATTACGAGCTGGATAAATAATATCCAAACCATTCCCGAGCACGGCGATGCTACTCCCTTGCGCGTTAAGTGCTCCCGTATGAGCGATCCCGTCAATTCCGAGAGCCATACCACTGGTAATCGTAATGCCGGCTAGCGCTAAATCTCGAGCGAGAGATTCTGCCACCTTTTTTCCCACGGGTGTGGGAGAACGAGAACCAACTATCGATACCTGCGGCTCGTTTAAGAGCTCGGCACAGCCTTTCAAAAATAAGGCAATCGGCGGGTCGGGCAAATGCAACAGGCTTTCAGGGTAGTCTGGATCGAACATGCCCACCAACTCATGTTCATCGGCACTTAACCACTCTAAATCGGCTTTCAAATCAGCTTCATCAACACTTGCCAATGCCGAACGCGGCTTCCCTGAAATCAGCGCACGTGTTTCTGTCGTCGGGGCATCCAATATACCCCCCGGACTCCGATAATGATCAAGCAACTGCTTCTTTTGCTGACGACTCCATCGTCGATCACGAATCAGACGACACCAAGCTTCTAAACAACCCAATTCGTTTGAAATCAAGGGCAATTGGCCGCTTCCATTGATGAGTGAGCATGATGCACTCGAAGATTTGGCTTTCGAACTATTATTTTTTGCTTGCATTCAAAGTGACCCTCCATGGCCATTTCTAGGTAAATAAAACCACCAAACTACTAGCCACAATCCTTGCGCTAGCGCTTGGCTTCACTGATTCGCCCGGCGTAAAATGCCGAGCGAACTATTAAGAGACTATTCTGCTTTTGGGCTAACCAAAGCATCACCAGGGGTGACCTGGCGGTTCGAGTCAGTAATAATGGCGTAACTCACTTTTTCAAACGTTCTGAAGACTAGAGCTAATCCGATTTCTTCTTCAGGAATAAAGTATTTTTCGCCAGTATATGGGTCTTTCTTAGCCATTTTTTGACTTTTGATACGCAACACATCACCTGTCTTCAATTGATCGCGATCTCCTAAGTTGATCGCAACTATCGACAGCGCCCCGAGCTCAGTAGCCTTATTAGGGGTATCAAGAATAAGCCCCCTAATATCATCATTTTGCGGTGCGGCAGGCGCAAAGAATGGCAATGCTTCGTCAACTAAAATAGGACGCAAGCGATCTCGGATATTAATATCTTCGTGCCCTTTGGTTACTTCTAAGCGCGATGGATCACCACTTTTAAGCATGCGAGCATTACCTAGGTGACGAGCTTCCCAGCCCAAGCTTTCACCAGTAATTGGGTCAACGAAATGACGCCCAGGCTTGAAAATCCTGAACTTCTCAACCGTTTGATCTTCAATTTGACGAGCATAGAACTGATCACCACTACCAAGAATCAAACGATTGTTAAAACCGTCTACTACGTATGGCGCAGTTTTCAACTCGTTTTGATCGGTCACCAAAGGCGAGTTCAAATACGGAGCAATCGCAGCAGGGTCTATGAGGGGAATTGCCTCGCCATACTGAGTGCCTCGAGCGCTGGGAGACAACTTAACCGTTTCACGACGCAAGGCCTTCAATACAGGCTGACCATTAACAAAGGTCAATACTAAAACATCGCCAGGAAAGATTAGATCTGGGTTATTCACTTGCGGATTACCTTGCCAAACTTCTGGCCAGCGCCATGGATCACGCAAAAACTTAGCTGAAATACCCCACAACGTATCACCCTCGACCACAGTATAGCGATCAGGGTACGAGTCATTCAGTACAGAACTGCTCTGAGCTTGGCTGCTAACTCCAACGCTGAAAGTAAGTGCAATTGCAAACAAAGCTTGTAGGGAGAGCCTCATGCTACGCGCAGCGGTACGCCGAGCACTTTCGGCAAATTGATTTCTGGAAATTTTTGATTTAATTATTGTCATTAGTATCCGCCTGTTTTTCAGGCATAGCTGGTTAGGCTTCTCGTCGGCTTAGATCTATTGTTAGGCTTATTCTATTGTTAAACTTATCAATTGCCCTAGCCAACGCTTTGTTTTCATAGCATGTGCTGATTGATTCGAGCATAATAGCGCGAGTTCGAGTCAGTTGGAGCAAAATGCTGCCTCAAACCCTAATTTCTCGACTAAATTCGCTGCCTGCGTTTGACCGGAGTTCGACCAAGGTGATCCGCGTGCAAACATTATTTGCTAGCGATCATTCGCTAGAGTATGTCTCATTGCTGCATTGAGGCAAGCTCGAAAGGCAAATAATATAGCTTATTTAGTATGTTACGAGAACATTGTAGAATACAGTTTACGTTATTTTCAATGTCTACTGTAAGCAAAATCCAGCATTAACTGCCCAAAATCAAATATATTTCGCCCAGATATGGCCATTTTAGAAATCTTAGTTTACCCCGACGAACGCCTGAGAACTGTCGCTCAGCCCGTTGAAACAGTTGACGACTCGATTCGCCAGCTAGTCAAAGACATGATCGAGACGATGTATGACGCGAATGGCATCGGCCTCGCTGCAACACAAGTAGACGTTCATAAGCAAGTGATTGTAATGGATCTGTCAGAAGAGAGAGATCAGCCTCGTGTAATCATCAACCCAAAGATTGTAGAGCAAGACGGCGAACAGGTTTACGACGAGGGCTGTCTTTCGGTACCTGAATATTACGCTCCGGTTAAACGTGCTGAGAGCATTAAAATAACCGCATTAGACGAGCAAGGCGAAATTTATGAGCTAGAAGCCGACGGCTTGTTAGCCGTTTGCATTCAACATGAGATGGACCACCTTGCGGGAAAAGTATTTGTCGATTATCTGTCACGATTAAAGCAAGATCGAGTAAAGAAAAAATTGGTTAAACGAGCCAGAAATTCCTAAACGAGCGTCGAGAATACAGATACATTCCCAAAGAAAGATAAAGAGCTATTGATTAATGAAAATCATTTTCGCCGGCACGCCTGACTTTGCCGTTGCACCACTCAAAGCGTTAGCGCAAACGCATGAAATTATCGCTGTATTTACTCAACCTGATCGAAAAGCAGGTCGTGGCAAAAAACTGACGGCGCCACCTGTTAAAGATTACGCACTCGAAATCGGAGTGCCTGTTTTCCAACCCAAAAGCCTTAAAGACCAAGCAGGCTTAATTTCAGACTTGAATGCTGACATCATGATTGTTGTAGCATATGGGATGTTACTGCCGCAGGAAATTTTGGATATACCGCCGCTAGGCTGCTTGAATATTCATGCGTCTTTGTTGCCACGATGGCGTGGTGCCGCGCCAATTCAAAGAGCTATTGAAGCTGGCGATAAAAAAACAGGCGTCAGCATCATGCGCATGGAACTCGGGCTCGACACTGGACCAGTCTTCGACATGCTTGAACTCGAAATAGAAAATCATGACACCAGTGCAAGCTTGCATGACAAGCTCGCAAGCTTAGGCGCAAAAGGCATTTGTAAAACCCTCGACGAGCTCAGCGCCAACCCCGCACTTGTACCAACTGAGCAAGACCATGAATCGTCAAACTATGCAAAAAAAATCTCTAAGGCAGAAGCAGAAATAGATTGGAGTCGACCAGCAACCAAGCTTCATCAGCAATTGCGTGCCTTCGTACCATGGCCAGTAAGCCAAACCAAGCACGCATCTACCCGACTGCGGATATGGCAAGCCAGCGTAGTCGCGACTAAAGGCACGGATACTAATAATAGCGATCATATACCAGGCGCTATTTTATCGTGCTCTGAAAACGGCCTAGATATTGCCTGCGGTGACGGCGTACTAAGGCTCGAAAAATTGCAGCGCGATGGAAGTAAAGCGGTACCAATAGGCCAGTTTCTCAATGGCTATGATTTTAACGTTGGCGATGTTCTCGGCGACGCCAGTTCTGAGCCTCAGGCTTAGAAAAATCGATGGCTAAGAAAATTAACACTCGGGCTGCCGCCGCTAAAATCTGCTGGCAGATCATTGATAAGGGGCAATCACTAGACGCCACTCTCGCAGGCTTTTTTGACGACCACGAATACTCACCACAAGATCGAGGCTTTATACAAGAGCTGGTTTATGGTGTTTGTCGCTGGTACGGTGATTTGGACAAAGTAGCGGCAACCCTACTCCGCTCTCCGATTCGCAACAAAGATCGAGTTGTTCATTTCGTGCTGTTAGTCGGCTTATATCAATTACGCCACATCGACACCGCGGAACATGCTGGCGTTGCCGAAACTGTCTCGGCCTGTAAGCAGCTGAATAAACAATGGGCAAAAAATGTAATCAATGGCTGTTTGCGCAACTATTTACGCACCCCAAGCGAGCTTGATGAAACAGCCAATTCAACTAGCCACCCTGAATGGATCGAAACCGAGATCAACTCAGCTTGGCCAGAGCAAAGTCAAACAATTTTGGCCGCCAACAACCGCCGCCCGCCAATGTGCTTGAGAGTGAACTCGCGACAATTTACTCGTGATGATTATCTCACTGAGCTACAAAATTTAGATATTGAAGGTGACGCTGACCCGTCGAGCAAAGACGGGATTATTCTAAAATCACCCTGCGCGGTTAGCCTACTCCCAGGTTTTGACGAGGGCGCATGCTCAGTGCAAGACACGGCTGCGCAGATAAGCGCCTATCTGCTCGACGCACAAGCGGGCTCGAACGTACTCGACGCCTGCGCAGCACCAGGTGGCAAAACCGCCCACCTTCTAGAACAGGCTGACAATCAATTAAACATGCATGCTCTGGATATTTCAGAACGTCGATGCGAGCAACTTCATTCGACCTTAGCGCGCTTAGAGCTAAACGCTAAAATCATGGTTGCTGATGCATCGAAGAAACCGAACTGGGAAGTGCCTCAGAACGGATATGATCGCATCTTGATAGATGCGCCTTGTAGCGGCATTGGTGTTATTCGCCGCCATCCAGACATCAAGCATCATCGACGTCCTGACGATATTGATACACTCGTTCGTGTGCAAGCCGCCTTACTAGACAACCTATGGCAAGAACTTAATACAGGCGGTAAAATGCTTTACATGACCTGCTCTATTTTGCCTCGAGAGAACGAAGAACAAATCAAGCAGTTTCTAGGCAGAACCGATAATGCTATGCTGCTTGATATGCAACACCCAAATGCATTAAATCTAGAATACGGCGCCCAGACGCTTCCCGGCGTTCATGGCATGGATGGCTTTTACTATTGTCTATTGCAAAAACAATAAAGCGCTTAAGTCGCCCGCACTGCTGGCAGCCCGGAACGCTCGGCCTATTGCTGCTTTTAGCATTCGCAAACGTGCATGCACAAAGCATTGAATATAATGGCAATGAAATAAAGATAGCGCTTTCAGAGGACGTTCAAGCAGCAATTGACAGCGGCGTTTCACTCACCTTTGAAAACGAACTAGTTCATTCAAATCAATGGGCTTTCTTTCATTGGCATAGCCATGAAACCATACACAGTTTCGTTGTCACCCGGCACACTCTCTCAAATCGGTATCTTCTGCATCAAGATGGCCAAGTAGCTCCACGAATCTTTAGCTCAACGCGAGAAACGATGGCTTATATTGCCGAGACCGCGACTGGTCAGTTCTCCAATTACCACCAAAAATGGAGTACGGATGAAGCGAGCAAACAAACACAAAATTCGCACAAAATGCGACTTCGCTTAAGCAAAACTAAGCTCCCAGGGCCAATGCGCCTGACCGCATTTATAACCAGTGCTTGGGACCTAAACTCAGGTTGGAAATCATGGCAATCAGATCAATAGTTAAAAAGATATCGGCCCCATTGCCGGTAATCTCGGTCTGTACGGGGCTGTTATTTGCATTGAGCTACCTGATCATTCGCTCACTCAGCGACGACGAATCAGGAGAACTCCAATTCTGGATTACCGTAATCGGCGGCCTCGGCGTAGCGATTTTAGTATTCTTTTTAGTGAGCAACGGCTACGCACTTGTATCGCAATATCGTCGAAATGAAATCGGTTCTAGACTCACTTCGAAAATGGTGCTGATCTTTTTCTTTTTGACGGTCATTCCCTTTTCATTGATTTATTTCTTTTCGATACAGTTTCTCAATAAAGGCGTAGATAGCTGGTTTGACGTGCGCATTGAACAAACAGTTCAAGACTCACTGTTGCTCAGCCAATCAGCATTAGAGGGCATCAAAGAAGAGGTGATCACCGATGTTCAAAAAATTGCGAACAACATTCGACAAAACCAGAACAAACCCGCCAACGAATTATTAGATATTCTTAAAGACCTCCGCGAAATCAACGAATTTACCGAACTATCGCTCTACACCGATGACGGTCGAATACTGGCATTCTCGAGTATCGACGAAGCCAATATTCTGCCTAATACTCCCGGTGACGAGGTATTTACCGAACTGCGTTTAAATCAAACATACACCTTACTTGAACCAATTTCAGAAACCATGCAACAATTTCGCGTGGTCACACCCATACCCGGCAATCAACTTGGCCGTCAATTCTACGGCGTCCAAGCAATAAAAGTACTACCGCTACGATACGCGACATTGGCCAGCAGCGTAGAGACCGCCAACAATCAATATGCACAAATGGTCTTCGCGCGAGGTCCACTCAAATTCAGTTTAATCGTAACGCTGAGCCTGATCTCTCTGGCGAGTTTATTGTTTTCGATGCTCACCGCGGTATACCTTTCTCGTCGACTCGTTGCCCCAATTTCAAACCTTGCAGCTGGCACACAGAAAATTGCCGAAGGCGACTATGGCTCTCACTTGCCGGTGACGAGCGCTGATGAGCTCGGCATTTTGACACGCTCATTCAATAATATGAGCAGCAAGATTAGCCAAGCGCAGCAGGTTGCTTTGGCGAGCCAAACCGAAACCGAGCAACAAAAGGGCTATCTTGAAGCGGTGCTAACTAATCTTTCATCGGGCGTCTTCTCATTTGATGAAAGCGAGCGCTTGCAGATTTGCAATAGCGCAGCCTGCGAAATTTTAGGTCTAGCACAAGAAAGTTTACTGCAAAAAACTGCCGCTGAACTGTGCCATGAAGATCATCATGCTAAACAATTTTTCGAGCTAATTAACTCGGGGCTTAAATCGAAGCAAAACAATTGGCAAGAAGAAATCACTCTATTGGGTACACATGGAAGGCAAATGCTGATTATTCGCGGCTCAGTATTGCACCTTAACAACGACCTATTTGCTGAAGACAGCGGCGAAGTACTCAAACCGCTCGAGAACTATGTCGTAGTATTTGACGACGTGACAAATCTTATTCAAGCGCAGCGAGACGCCGCATGGGGTGAGGTCGCACGTAGACTGGCACACGAAATTAAAAACCCTCTCACGCCGATTCAACTTTCAGCCGAACGTATAAAACTCAAACTCCATGACCAAGTAGAAGGCGAGCTCCAGGAAACTCTTGATCGAAGTACCCGCACTATTGTGCAACAAGTAGAGTCTATGAAGGAGATGGTTAACGCGTTTTCAAGCTATGCTCAACCTGTTCGCGCGAAACTGGCCGATCTAAATATCAATTTATTAGTGAGGGATGTCGCCGAGTTGCACACCTCAAGCTTGCAAGGCATTAAGCTTGTGCTCGATTTAAGCGACGACTTGCCAAATATAAAAGCCAACGCCTCGGCATTGCGCCAGGTTCTGAATAACCTAATCATTAATGCGAGTCACGCCTTGGAAGATTGTGAGGCGCCCAGTATTAGCATCCATACACAGACAGCCGCGAAAGTGACCGGCGAATATATCGACCTAGTTATCAAAGACAACGGTTCCGGCATTCCTGATGATATTCGGGAGTCTCTTTTCGACCCGTATGTTAGCTCCAAAGCGAAAGGCTCTGGACTCGGCCTGGCCATCGTCAAACGAATAGTCGAGGAACACAGCGGCTCGGTTTGGACCCGTCAAGTTGAGCCTCAAGGCACGGCGATGCACCTACGATTACCGATTAATGCAATGCAAACCTATCGTGGCAATCGCCGGCAAAATAGTTTAAATTCAAATGACGTCAACGGCGCTGAATCAGATGTTTAAAGCGCAGTTACGCCCAACATCGATTTTTTCTAACACGGCTTTCCGATGCTGAGCAAACCAAGACGTCACTCTCACATTGCTTTTCACATTTGCATTGAAATAATGCACGGTTAAATGAACACTGAGCGCCAACATATTTTAGTCGTCGACGACGAACCGGATATTCGCAATATTCTCCAAGACATATTGCAGGACGAGGGCTATAGCGTAAGTGTCGCAGAAAATGCCGACCAAGCCAGAGTACGTTTTAGAGAAGACCAGCCCAATTTAGTGCTGCTCGACATCTGGATGCCTAAGGAAGACGGTATCTCAGTACTTAAAAGCTGGGTTGAAAACAACATTCTAGGTGACACTCCGGTAGTTATGATCTCAGGCCACGGCACAGTTGAAAACGCGGTTGAAGCGGTCAAACTAGGAGCTTACGACTTTCTCGAAAAGCCATTATCAACAGGCAAACTGCTTTTAAGCGTAGAGCGTGGTTTAGAAAACGCCTCGCTCAGGCAAGAAAACAAACAACTTAAATCGCGGCTAAAATACGGCTCGCCGATGATTTCCAACAGCGACTCAAGCCGCGAGTTAATGCGCCATGTTCAGCTGCTAGGGCCAACCGATAGTTGGGTTTTTATTACTGGCGAATCGGGCACAGGAAAACATCTAGTCGCTCAAAAAGTGCATGAGAATAGCCCACGAGCCAATGCCGCATTCGTTGAACTAAACCTCGCCGCCATGCCGAGCGAAGGCGTTGCTCAAGCGCTCTTTGGGAGCGAGGTCGATGGCAAAGTTGTTCTCGGTCGTTTTGAAGAGGCCAAAGGTGGCACGCTTTTTATTAATGAGGTTCTTGGCCTTAATTTAGAAACTCAAAACATGCTTCTCAGCGCACTGCAAGAACGCCAATTTTTGCGCCTTGGTGGCAATGAGTATATTGAGCTCGATGTACGAGTGATCGTTACTACCAGCGGCAACCCTCAACAAGCGGTAAACGAAGGCCAATTTAGCGAAGATCTCTACTATCGCCTAAACGTAATTCCGATTCAGGTGCCAGCACTGAGACAACGGCGCAAAGACTTACCGGAATTGATTGAGCTGTTTGTGCAAGATGTTGCAAGCCGTAACCAATTGAGCATTCCCAAAGTTACACCCGATGCAATGGAAGCTCTAAGCGACTACAAATGGCCAGGCAATGTTCGTCAACTTCAAAACGTGATACAACGACTTCTAGTGCTTAATAATAGCGATGAAATCGACTTAGACAGCGTAAAGTCCGCGCTTGGTGGTGATGTCGACATGCGTCAGAAAGCCTCTCAGCTTCCTGACTATTTTGATGGCGACATGCGCAAAGCAAAAGAAGAATTTGAACGAGCCTACCTAACACATCACTTAGAAACGGTGAGCGGCAATGTTAGCCAATTGGCAAAAAAGGTGGGGCTAGAACGCACTCATTTGTATCGTAAATTAAAAAGCTTAGACATCAACGCGCGCGACGCGAAGTAAGGCTAATCCTAGAGTCAGTCGAATGAAAATTCTTATATTGGGCGCTAGCCAAGTTGGTGTCTCTATCGCTGAGGTGTTAGTCGGCGAAGAAAACGACGTAACCATAGTCGATGTTAATTCAGACGTTTTACAGCAGCTGCAAAATCGCTTGGACATCCGTACCGTAACAGGCAGTGCTGCGCACCCTTCCGTGTTACGAGCAGCAGGCGCTGAAGACGCTTCTCTTATTTTGGCGGTCACCAATAACGACCAAGTTAACTTAGTCGCCTGCCAAATCGCTGAAACATTCTTCTCAACGCCAACTAAAATTGCTCGACTGCGCTCGAAAGAGTATTTAAACAACCCTGAACTTTTTAGCCGCGAAGGAGGCTTTAGTGTTGACGTTGTGATCTCTCCTGAGAAAATTGTTCGAGATCACATTACACGCCTGATCGAATTCCCTGGCGCACTGCAGGTGCTCGACTTTGCTGATGGTCTTGTACAACTTGTTGGCGTTAAAGCTGTTGCAGGTGGAGCCTTGATTAATTGTCAATTAGAAGAGCTCAAAGAACACATGCCCAATACCGAAACTCGGGTTGCGGCCATTTATCGCGAACATGAAGTGATAACGCCCAAATCTGACACGATTATCAAAGAGAAAGATGAAGTATTTTTTGTCGCAGCGAGAGAGAATATTCGAGCCGTGATGAAAGAAATGCGTGGCCAATCAGACAAAACCAAACGTATTTTTATTGCTGGGGGCGGCAATATAGGATTAGACCTTGCACGAGAACTTGAACGTAAAGGCTATAGCGTAAAGCTGATTGAGTTTAACCCGAAACGTGCTGAGAAAATCGCGGAAGCAGTTGGCAATACAATTGTGCTTAAAGGCGATGCCGCCGATGCCGGATTGTTATTGCAAGAAAATATAGAAGCAGCCGATGTGTTTTGCGCGGTTACTGAAAAAGATGAAATTAATATTCTCTCCGCCAATCTTGCTAAGCAACTCGGTGCAAAACGCGTCATGGCACTGGTTAACAAACCGGCCTACGTGGAACATTTAGAACACCGAGACATCGATACAATTATCTCTCCTCGAATCGCCACCATCGGTAGCGTGTTGGCCCATATCCGACGCGGTGATGTAGTGGCGGTGCATTCATTACGTCGAGGCCGTGCTGAGGCGATTGAGGCAATTGCACATGGAGATGCCAACTCATCGAAGGTAATTGGCAAAGGCGTTCGGGAGATACCTTTCCCCGCCGGCACCGGTGTAGGCGCAATCGTGCGAGACGGCGAGGTAATCATACCTAACGTTAACACCATCATTGAGCCAGAAGATCACGTGATTATTTTCATGGACAATAAATCGTGCATTGCCGATGTCGAGGCATTGTTTCAGGTAGCGGTCACCTTCATCTAAGCGCATTATGCACTTCCAAACGGTTCTCAAAATTCTCGGCGTATTACTGATTATATTCAGTGTCACGCACCTAACCCCGCTGTTAGTGTCGCAGCTTTATGCTGATGGTAACAGCCTGCCATTTATGGTGTCGTTCTCGGTCACGCTACTTACAGGCCTAATGATGTGGGCACCGGTGCGTAAGAGTAAACGCGATTTACGTTATCGCGATGGGTTCTTAGTAGTAGTGTTATTCTGGACTGTACTGGCGACCTTCGGTGCTCTGCCGTTTTTATTCTCAAGCCATCACTCTCTGAGTATCACTGACGCCTTTTTTGAGTCG
>CANMNN010000025.1 GCA_947499305.1 uncultured Arenicella sp.
TTTATAAAGCGACTCGCTTTCCACAGGCTGAGACATGCGTTCAACCATTTTCTCCAAGCCTTGGCCAAATTTAGGGATCGAATCTGCTTGTGAATCTTGATTAGCTTGCTGATCTTTATCAGGTTCTGGGGCTATAGCCGAATCGATGGCGTCTTCAGTTTTTTCACCCGCTTTATCAGCTGCTTTGTTGATGATCGTGTCTTTAACCCTCTCTTGTACGCGATCGGCTAGCTTATCCAGAAATCCCGCTTGGGCATCTAATGGCATATGGGCGAAAGTTAGGCTGGCGATCACTAAAAAGATCGGTTTCATGGCTTCTCCTTAAGTTTTATAGTTTGGCTTTATAGTTTGGTTCTATAGAAATCGTCGGAAATTAAGCAGCTCTAAAACAAACTGCATGCAGTTAGATTCGCACTTCGGGCACATTTGTAGTGCAAAACAGTTTGTCAAACTGCTTAGAATCCATTTTTCTGGTTATGGTTGGTTTACTCAGGTGAAAGTCAATTCTTCTCTATCTCTGTTGTCAATAAATCGGTCGTTTTCAGTCAAGTTGAATTCGTTGTTTTATCGGGTAATTTTGTAACCACAAATTTAAAATCCTTGAGCTTTTCATCATCATCAATACTCGTTAAACTAACTAAACGATAAAAAACGAGTTATCCGGACATTTTTTTATCGAATCGACCAAATTAAATTGGGGGTCTGAAGATTTTAGGAGAATGTAAGGATTTGGATACCAGTTCAGCTACAGAGTTATTGGTGAGTAAGCACTATGACACCCTAAAGTGGCTTGCTCGAGAGAGACGTCGAAGATCAAAGCACGACCATACGATGATGACCACAGATATCCTTCACGAGAGCTGGCTGAAGATACGTGAAAGCTCTGATTGGCGTGATGAAAATCATTTTCTTAAATCAGCAGCCCAGGCTATGCGCCATGTATTAGTCGATTATGCAAGGGCTAAAATGACAAACAAGCGAGCCCACAATGGGAAATATTCGATAGATGAAATGAGCGAATATTTACCCGAGTTCAGCGAGAGTCCGGAACAGATTGTCGCCATATCTGATTTGCGTGATAGATTGAAAAAAATCAACACTCGCTATAAAGATGTATTGGACCTAAGATATTTTGGTGGATTTACTGAGGAAGAAGCGGCAAGAATTTTGGATGTGAGCGCCAGAACAATACGCAGAGACTGGGTTTTTATCAAAGCTTGGATCGCCCATGCGTTAGAGGAAACTTGAGTGAGCATCAATAGGCTTTACCTCTTCGGAGAGGCACTCAATAGATGAGTATTTTGAGTTGATTGAACAAGCTCCGCTGTCTGAAGACGTATTAGATGGCTACTTTCCTGAGAGTGGGCGTATTCAGAGTGCGAATTACAATTTAGACTCAGAACTCCAGAACCTAAAAGGATGCCTCTGAATCACACAGATCATGGCACCTAATATGATTTTAGTGCCTCTAATCGCTTTTGAGAAATTGCTAGCAGATCTGGTCTACGTTGATCTTTTGATAATATTTTGATTGACCGTTCCAATTCTTCCATGGCCTCATCTTTGCGCCCGAGGTCACCAAGTAAATCACCCCTGTGAAAATAATACTGACTCTCGATGATTAAGCTATCCCCGTTTAGTTTTCCACTGGACTCAGCGATTTTTTCCATGCGCTCCAAAGCTTCATCCGGATTTTGTAGGAGCGCAGAAATCTTCTCTCTTTCAATCTTGGCAATAAAATACATATTGGAATTTTCTACATCATATTCTGACAGTAACTCTATCGCAACGTCATAATGATTAAGCGCCACATCGAATTTCCTCTCACCTTTGAGTAAGCGTCCGTGCATACGATGCGCCAATCCTAATTCCATAGACGGGCCAATTGTGTCCTTATAAGATTGAATAAGAGTTTCATTTTTGGATAGAGCTTTCTTAGGATTTCCCGCACGCATATAGGCCCCAACGAGATTATTAATAAAGACGCTTTCGCGAAGTATCTTTACCCCTTTAATGTCACCCGAAATTTCCAAGAGTTTCTCAAGATTTTCAATGGCCAGCTCATTTTCATTCAGCAGCAAAGCCAGAAAAGACGCAGAATCCAATAATCCAACGACTTCGTTTCTAGATAAGTCATCTGACAATTCCCGATTATCGGCCTCCTCTAAAAGCCCGATCATGGCTGCGCGCATGTTTTCGGGGTCACCGCTTTGCTCGCTGAGCTGGGCCTTGGCCAGTAATAATTCATAGCGGAAAACATCCGGCGCGTTTTCCATACTTTTGATGGCGCGATTGTAATTTTCAACAGACGTTTCAACATCACCCGAAAAATATGCAAAGTTTGCATTCATGGTCAATGACGGAGCCAAAACTCGCGTTTCTGCTGCGTCTTTAGCAACAATGACCGCCAACGCGTCTTGTGTTCTTTTGAGGTCACTCCGTGACCCGTGAAGATGTGCGAGCGAATATAATTTCGCGGCGGCGCGCTCTGGCGCCAGCTGAAATTCCTCTATCGCTTCCGACTGCGTTTTGTCGATGATGCTTAGCAAGTCGACTTCGTCATCCCTACTTTCTTCCAAAGCTTGGCCGATTACATCTCGCAAGGTCGTGCGCGATGCTGTTGCGAGGTATCGTTGATGGTTTGCTTTTTCCAAGGCGATGTTGCGTGCTTCTAAAGCCGACTGTGCCCGGAGCATTTGCGTATAAATACCGATCCCACCAACCCCAAGAGCGATCAATAATAGGCTCGAAGCAATGGAAGCAAATTTATTGCGCGCAACAAATTTACTTAACTTATAGCCACGACCACCATCACGTGCAGCAATAGGCTCTATATTCTGGAAATGCTCGATATCCGCATGTAAAAGAGCGACCGAGGCATATCTCTCAGATGGCTCCGCCCGCATAGACTTGGCTATGATGGCCTTCAAATCTGCTGGCAGTGAGGTATCTATATTATTCTCTGCAGATACTCTCTTGCCCGTTAGAAGCTCATGCATAACACAGCCAAGTGCATATATATCGGTCGCAACTGACACCGGCCCTCCCGTCAGTTGCTCTGGCGCAGCATAGGCCCGCGTCAAAGGCACTGCCCCTGATGTAGTGTTCTCATGATCAATATTGCCTGCCACGCCAAAATCGATGAGCTTTATTTGATTGTTTTCCCCAACCAAAATGTTGGTCGGCTTGATATCTCTATGTAGCACTAATCGCCCGTGGGCATGGGTAACAGATTTGCACAGACGAGAGAATAAGTTCAATCGGGCTTTAAGAGGAAGATTTTTTTCAGTCGCATAAACGGTTAAAGGCTGTCCAGAAATATACTCAATCACCATATAAGGATTACCCTGAGGGGTTTGTCCTCCGTCAATAAGCCGACCAATATTCGGATGCTCCAACCTCGCCAATATTTTGCGTTCTAGTTCAAAACGCTTTAGATAATACAGATCTTTTGTACGCGCGACTTTTAAAGCGCCAATTTGCTCAAAAGCCTCAGAACTGCGGCTTACCTTGTAGACTTCTCCCATACCTCCAGAGCCGATCAGCTCTCCAATGTGCCAAGGGCCAATATCATCACCTTTCTCAAATGATGGTGAAAAAGGTTCAAGCCCAATAGATGTACTCATGAAATCAGCCGACACTTCTGCCGCGCGAACAAGTTTTAACGCGTCAGTATATTCATTATCGTTTTCAGCGACCTCTTTGAGATAGCGTTCACGCCTATTATTAGGCTTCTCCATAGCCGCATGGAATAAAGTTTCAACCCGTGTCCATTTTTTATTTTTCATGACTACGCTCTCATTAAAAATCTGTATAAGCAAAAATATGAAGACACAATATCAAAAAAGGACCCAATATATACCACCCTCCAGCGTGAAAATTAACTTTCAAAGTCACAATCAGAAAAGGGCTGTCCTGACCCGATTAGATACCTACGATTACCTTTGGCCCCATTCAACTCCTAAGTCTTAATCATTAGTATTTATAATCCCAGCATCTACACTTTTTAATCTCATCTTTTGTGGAATGGAAACAAGAAAAAATCATTAAGTGCGTGCCCAATGATTAATTCTAATATCCTTACAAGCTGCCTCGATTGAAGACAAACGGTAACATATATGCGATTTAAACTAAAAGCATCTAACTCGCAGAGTCAAGTCTCGCCCCTTTTCATATCAATTTTTTGAAAGACAAAACGTAAGACCCGCCCGCTTTTTTCCATACTAGAGCGAATCAGAAATCAAAGACCTGCCCCCTTTTTTGCCCCCCCCTTTTTTTGCTTGGTTTTCGCTCTATGGGCTCACAACGGGAGCAAGTGTCACAAACATGGGGGAAAATATCTTAGTTATGCTCAACATATCTAAAATTAAAATACACTCGAAAAGAACCACAGTTGTTGGTATCACATAAGGACCAAGGTATTTACAACGTGCTTTCACGCGCAACCAAATTAGACCAATCCAACCCCAAACGTCTAACTGCCTCAACTCGACTTTTTTAATAACTGCATAGTGGTAGTCGGTTCTAGAATGGTTTTCAACATCCACTTGAATGGAATTGTATTCGGCTTGGATATCATGAATTTTTATCAGATCACTAGGATCCGCATTACTCAACCTGATCGTTAAGACTTTCTCAAGCTTTTTTATTTCATCTCCACACGAGTTTAGATACACGGCGCGGATACCGTAGCGTGATTGAGAGTTGATAACAGAGAAAATCAGAACCGCAACAGCGATAAACAGTTGTAGCATATTGAGGACTTCGTTTGGGAATGCGAGCTTTAAACTAGTCGCTTGCATCAGCGGAATAAATATTAACCCCATAGATAAAGCGATCGTAGCTTGAAATGAAAATATACTTCGATATTTTAAGCGAGCGCCTGCCTCATATCGGCAAATAGAAGCAGTGCTAAGAGACTTTAAAAAACGCTCTGCAACCTCTCTTTTTACATCGACTTCCTCAATCATGCTTTCCTCCTATCAGTTTGACGGCGTATAGCCAGAAAATCTAATAAATCACAGACTATTAGAAGATTCTATTGGACTAAAGGCCTAAGTATTCAGGCTGCCGCATAAAAAATCAAAAGTCGATGAATAAGAAAGTATTTGATTCAACCGGCTTGCCATTAACAAACGCCGGCAAATATTTATCTTGCGCGAGATCGTCAACAAAACCTTTTTTGCAACTTTCTTTTAGGCTCTCTGATTGGACGACATCTATCTGATTTGGCAACCCAGTATCAGATATCACTAGTTTCAAAACAAACTTAGTTTCTCCAGCATGGCATCCGGCTCTCCCTCGATGTCCATCTTTATACTGTTGGGCTTGGGTATAGTCATCACCATACTTGCGGCTGTCCCAACCCTGATTTGGATAGAGGCGTAACTCAGAGCCTTTCGAATCTTTTTTTAACACTACTCGAAAATTTAATATCACCGAGATAGGTGAATCATTAACCATTGCTGGCTCTGCTTTTATTTTTCTCAGAGTGCGCAAGAGTGATTTTCTAACCTTCCAAGCCGCGCTCCCTCCTTTTCCAACCGAGCACCTTTTGGACGAGAGCTTTCCATGTTCATTAACTGTTGCAGAGCATTTAATCTCACCGCTGATCTTCTCGAGCTTAGTACTAAACTGAATTCCTTCGATTAACTCCAATGCGTCATGAGAGAAAGAAGCTGGGCGAAACTTTTGATCAGCGTGCGCGTTCTGCATTAGACAAAGAACACCAAATACGAGAGCTAGGCCAAAGCTGTGTCCCTTTTTAAGGTTCTTCAATTATTAATTCACCACAATATATTTAGTCAGGCGTTTAGAACACTGCTACTAGGTCTTATCTTCTCGTATCTCGATATAGTCACTGAGTATCGATTTATACTCTTCAAACTTAACGGATGTTTCAGTTAATTTAAAACAAACAAAATAGATGCCTATCAAAGCAAACGCGGCGATTGATACTAAGGAAAAACCGTTATCGCTGTTTAACTTTGCAATCATCACCAACACTGCAAGCACTGCAGGCAAGAGACCAACCTTGGTTAGCACACCAACCAACATGCTCGATATCGATTCAATGAGCGACTTCTTGCGAGTGAAATAGTTTCTAATTTGAATCACTGCATCTAGGGGGTACTTATCAAACCTTGCGTATAAGGCAATCTCATCTTTGAGTATTTGATCTGACGCATTTAAAAAATCAGCAACTGGGTCTTTTAGAAAAGACCTGAATTCTTTATTTCGGGAAACTTTAAAGCAGGTAAAAATAACAGCCACTACCAAACTGACTAAAAATATAATTAAGTAAACCAGCGTATACTCAGATGGAATAGTTATCTCATGGCGAACAGCTAAATAGCCAATTAGAAAAAGGAATATTCCAAAGACCCAAATCCAAAACGACACCCTAGTCGACAGTGATCTTTTTTTGTTTTCCTCAACTTGACTCATCTCTTCTCGATACGAAATCAATTCAGCCAAGACACCTCTAGCATCAAGTTCCTTTTCATTGTTTTCCATTTTTAAACAATCCTTTTAGTTACATTCCTTAAGATTAAAGCGATTAATAAATCTTATGCTAATCACGATTGCTTGCTATAGCAAAAAACAAGACCTGACCCCGTTCTGGCTTTAGACCCCGTTCTGGCTTTATCTAAAACTTCCGTAGATTTACGTATAGTCGAAAAACAGGGTTAACGAACTCGTAAACTCCTTGCCCTTCTTCTATACGACGTAAAACTGGCCCAAATTTTTGGTCCAACAACCTTGGTAGGTTTTGATCCAAGTAGTCAACATCGAAATCTTCAGCATCTTTTCTAACGGTCTTTAAAAAGATACGACCTACGTCTTCATGAAACAACGTTTGCTCTTCGGGACTCTCTGCAAGTAAATGTAATAGCATTTGCCTATTATCAGTTTGCCCTATTGCTCTTTGATAAGCGCTTTCGAGCGTCGGGAAAGCGATACCATTTTTAATGTCGTCTAAAACAGATTCATAGATAGCTCTATCGACGTTAGTCTGCCCAGATTGACCTGCCTTATTCACGCAAGACTTACCTATCATTTGAATAAAATAAGGGTAACCCTGTGATGCTGATACAATGTCTAGCTTTACTTGAGCGTCTATCGTTAATGCATCTCCAAAAAGGTCTTCGGCCTTATCCAAGATCGCGATAGCTTCTTTAGTTGGCATCGTCTTAACATGCACAGCACCTTGTTCCAACAACCTTTCAACAGAAGCATGATCTTCAATCAGATCTGCTAGGTCTTGACCGATTCCGCATATGCCAAACTTAACATCCGAGGAACTTAGAGATTTTATAATTGAACCGACACCATCTTTGTTCTGAAGGACATCAAACTCATCTAGAAGAATAAGCAATCCATGTCTATTCATCTTGTTCTTAACTTGCTCTTGGACTACTGATGCAATAAAGTTTCTAAAGGTTTGAATATTATCGCCCTCAACAACACTAGAGTACTTTTGACTTTCAACTCCCTTAGCGCCCCAGTTAACTACCTTCAAATCAGCGCCAGCACTAACCTCCTTAGTTCTAGTGAATTCAACGACTTCTTTGCCTTGAGATGGTACGAGACGCAATAGGCCGTCCTCTTCATTGGAATCATTGCACAATCTATTGATTAACGACTCACCAGAATCTATTAACGAATCACAAGTATAAAACACTGTAAGGTATGTTCGCGGATCACTCGGGATTTCATGGTGCAGCCCGGCATTAGTAGCTAACGTATAGTCTCCTAAAGCCATTTGTTGTAACTGCCTAAGTAAAGAAGACTTACCAACACCTCTCTTTCCATATATCGCTATCAAACTGTTTGGCGAATTTATTGCCTGCATACAGGACCGAATTAAATCCTGCCTCCCGATAAATCTATTCGGGTCCTTTATAACATCCGATGTAAAACCAATCTCGGGATCTAGCATAGTCTTAGTCTCGCTCACACGGAGTGTGAATCCTTGAAATTAATAACAGTCAAAAGGCGTAGTGCTCCTCTACTAAACCTTAACGAATTTTTCTTTTTGCTTAACACTCAATCATCAATAACCTGCGGGCTCAGGTCCTGCGCTTTGCCTTTTATTTAAGAAACCCTATCTTGTATCATCTGACCAAGCCAAAATCGCTTAGGCTAGACGGGCGATGTTCTGAGGTGAGGAGTATACTGTAGTATGTGACGAGCCTCAGATTATCGCCCAACAACGCATAAGCGTTTTTGGCGCCGTGTCAAATCAGCCGCACTTGCTGTCGCCGCAACTAAGACAAGTCATACACCCATCCATCAACACTACCGCCTTGGTATTGCATTTGTTACAAACGGTGGCGCTGTCTGGGAAGCTGCCCTCTACGACATCACCGCCATCGCTTTTACCTTGAGCGGCGTCAATTTCTGCGCGCTTCTTTTCTAAGAAGGCTTTCTGATGGTCGTCTAAATTGTCGGCTTTGATCATGCCTATCATTTGCATGTGGCGCTCAATGCAGTGGCCGATTTCAGCAACGATTGATGGCATGAATACGCCACCTGGTTTGAAGTAACCGCCTTTAGGGTCGAACACGGCTTTGAGTTCTTCAACCATAAAGGTTGTGTCGCCGCCTTTGCGGAACACGGCTGAGATCAAACGCGTTAGGGCAACTACCCATTGGAAGTTGTCCATGTTTTTGGAGTTGATGAACACTTCAAACGGGCGGCGAGCTTCGTGCTCGGTGCCTTCGTTTAGAATGATGTCGTTGATGGTGATGTACATCGCGTGTTCGGTTACTGGGGTTTTAACTTTGTAAGTTGAACCCACCAACATGTCAGGGCGTTGCACTGACTCGTGCATGCGCACGACTTCGGCTTTCTTTTGTTGGGCTTCGCTTTCTTCAGCGGTAGCAATGCGCGCTGGCTCTGCGGGTTCAGCGTCGGCTGTTTTTACTTGGTAGCCTGTGATTTTGCCGGTGATTTTTTTAGTCATGGTTTTTCCTCATGCCAAGCTTAGTTTAGGGAGCTTGGTCTTTTATATTCTGTCTTTTCTTAAGGTGCTAAATGTTCTTAACATCTGAGCTACTACCGCAAGCATTTGGTGAGAGTCATTTTGTGCTAATCAAGGCGGGGAATAATTTTTAGTGAGGCGCGTACTATAGTACGTAACGAGCTAAAAATTATTCTCCAACGCCGAGTAGCGCAAAATGAATCCAACAAATTAGAATTTGCCGTAATAACCCTCTTTTAGGGCATCGAAGAGATTCGCCGCCGTATGCGTCTCACCGTCGTACTCAACTTCTTCGTTACCTTTGAACTCTACCGTTGAGCCGTCATCTAAGGTGAACTGGTAAGTTGTGTTTTCAAGGTCATCTTCTTTAACCAATACGCCTTGGAAGGCTTCAGGGTTAAAGCGGAAGGTTGTGCAACCTTTCAAACCTTTGTCGTAAGCGTACATGTAGATTTCTTTGAAGTCTTCGTACGGAAACTCAGTAGGCACGTTGGCTGTTTTCGAGATGCTTGAATCAACCCATTTTTGCGCGGCGGCTTGAATGTCTACATGCTGCTTTGGTGTGATGGTGTCTGAGGTTACAAAGTTTGCAGGCAACTGCTCGTCTTCGTTATCTGAATACGGCATGGCGTTGGCGTTAACTACTTCGCGATACGCGAGCAATTCATACGAGAACACATCAACCTTTTCTTTGGTTTTGCGACCTTCACGAATTACGTTGCGTGCGTAGTGATGCGCGAAACTTGGCTCAATGCCATTACTTACATTGTTAGCCATCGACAATGAGATTGTGCCTGTTGGCGCGATCGATGAGTGGTGAGAGAAGCGTGCGCCAATGCGCGACAGCTCTTCAACTAACTCAGGGTCAATCTCGCCGATTTGTTGCATATAACGGCTGTATTTTGCGTGCAGTTCAGCGCCGTTTACGGTATCACCAATTTTATAACCGTCGGCTTCCATTTCTGGGCGTAGGGCTAACATTTCACCGTCTACTGTGAACTCTTCGTTCATGATTGGCGCTGGGCCTTTTTCTTTAGCAAGCTCTAGTGCTTGGTTCCAACCGGCCATCGCCATTTCACGAGCGATTGATTCGGTAAACTCTACTGAGTTGTCATCACCGTAGGTCATGCCAAGCATGGTTACCGTTGAACCCAAACCTAAGAAGCCCATGCCGTGACGACGCTTGCGTTCGATCTCAGCACGTTGGCCATCAAGCGGCAGACCATTGATCTCTACAACGTTATCGAGCATGCGGGTAAATACGCTCACCACTTCACGATACTTGTCCCAGTCAAAACGAGCTTCGTCAGTGAACGGGTCAACAACAAATTTGGTTAGGTTAACCGATCCAAGCAAGCAACTGCCATAAGGAGGCAACGGCTGTTCGCCACAAGGGTTGGTGGCACGAATGTTCTCAACAAACCAGTTGTTGTTTTTGGTGTTAACCTCGTCGATCAAGATAAAACCAGGTTCAGCGAAATCATAGGTTGAGGTCATGATCATGTTCCACAAACGATTCGCAGGAATCGTGCTGTAGACTTTGCATGCGGTTAAGCCTTGATCATTTTTGATATAACCGTTTTCTGCAGGATAACGACGCCAGATGATTTCACTTGAAGTATATACGTCGAGCTTATCTTCTTTGGCTTCCTTTTCGGTTACAGGAAAAGAGAGTTTCCATTCGTCATCGTTCTTAACTGCTTCGATAAAGTCAGAGGTGATTAACAATGACAAGTTGAATTGGCGTAGACGGCCGTCTTCACGTTTAGCGCGGATAAACTCCATAACATCAGGATGACTAATGTCGAAGGTTGCCATTTGCGCACCGCGGCGGCCACCCGCTGAGCTTACGGTGAAACACATTTTGTCGAAGATATCCATGAACGACAATGGGCCCGAGGTATACGCACCTGCGCCTGATACATACGCGCCTTTAGGGCGTAGTGTCGAGAACTCATAGCCAATGCCGCAACCCGCTTTTAAGGTCATGCCTGCTTCGTGGTTCTTATTAAGGATGTCATCCATTGAGTCGGTAATAGTGCCCGACACAGTACAGTTAATGGTAGAAGTAGCAGGCTTATAGGCTTGGGCTCCGGCGTTAGAAATAATGCGGCCTGCAGGGAGAGCGCCGTTATCTAATGCCCATACAAAACGCTCATACCAATGCTCACGCAAGGCATCAGTTTGTTCTACACCCGATAGTGCCGAGGCAACACGTTCGATAGTGTCCCCAGTTGTCTCGTCGACAGCCTTACCCGCTTTGTCTTTTAGACGATACTTTTTGTCCCAAATGTCAGCTGAAGTGGATTGCAGCGGCATTTGTTTTAACTTGATTTCACCGCCCTTGGCTGCGGTGCTAACAGATACGATTGTTTGATTCGCAGATTGTAACTCTTCTACGGGATTGCCCATTATATTTATCCTCGGTCGCGATACAGCTGTGAAGGCAGCTGGCCGCATTTCTAGTTTTAAGCTGCCTTTGAACATTGCTTGAAGCCACACACTCTAAATGACTCAATAAACTGGGGTGGCACGATGCAAACAAAAGAATGTAAACAAAACAATGCCAGCCGAACAACGTTAAAAGCGTTAAATTGGTTAGGTAGTACTTTTTCTAATAGGCCACTTAGCGCTAAGCCTGATTAGCATAAATCAACATCTATTCTGATCGGTCGAGCATTCGTATAAGAAGACACACTAATGATTGCAACCCATTTCCCTGCAACCGCACACCGCGATCTAGTTCAATCTCTTCCAACGCCTGCTAAATTTGTTACATTTGGTTATAGGTACCAGCAAATTCGCTTCCCAAAACGAAAATTGGTTTACACTGAACCAAGTTGTTCCCTACCTAAACAGCTAAATTTACCCAAGCGCTTGATAAACAAATGTTTTAACGCGCTCGTATTACTCGTAAAAAGTCTGCGGTTTAGTGTTGAAACAGCTCAAAATAGCAGTTGTGACCCTACTCGACAAAAACACTATATGTAGTGGTTTTAATCAGAACGAAGACAAGATAATGGGTATGATCTAAATTCGCAAGCGTTTTTTCTGAATTAGAAAAAGAAAATTAATTGCAATAGAAGCCACCGTTTTTTTTGAAGAAAATGAACAAAAATCGATTGAACGCACGCGATATATATCGCGGTTACAATGTGTGCCAAAGTTGGTAGTAAACTGCTTTACTGGAACTCACATGACCTTAGTGCACTGCATTTCATTATTTACCGTTATAATGGAGACCAATCTTGCTCTCTCCCCACAGCGGCTAAACCTATTTGTCGATACATACTATGAATAGATTAATATCGCTCACCACCACTTTGCTGCTTATTTATTGTTCTGATTTGTTTGGCCAAACAATTGAAACACAAGACTCAGGAGCGAGCACTCTAATTGGGCGCCAAGCGTTAGAAACAGACTATCAAGCTGAATTGGACAAATGGATGCTTCAGGCCTACGAAGGCGATCAAGATGCTCAATTCAAAGTGGGAGCTCTATTCACCAATGATCAATTTCAATCGGCAGACATGGAGCAAGCTGTCTATTGGTACAAGCAAGCCGCAAGGCAAGGACATGCGCTGGCACAATACAACTTAGGGCACCAATACCTTACGGGCGTTGGTGTTAAGAGAAATGAAGCCGAAGCAATGAAGTGGTGGCTAAAGGCCGCCGAACAAGAGCATCCGCTGGCACAGTTCAACATTGGTCGTGCCTATTACTTAGGTATTGGCCTTAAGGAAGATCACTCTCAATCAAAACTATGGTTTCGACGGGCGGCTAAAAATAATGAGCCAAAATCCATAGACATACTCACGCAACTAAATTGGGAGACTGACGCCCCTGTGGCCGATAGCTCCGAAGCCATCAGCACTAGCGAATCTCTAGAAGCGAAAAACGGCGGGAGCACCAACAAAACAAAGCACACTGCGCAGGAGCATGAAGAAGAACCGGTAGCCAAGCTACAAGCAGAAGATAAGAAAGTAGACACTTTAGAAGGCGAACAGGTAAACAGCGCTCCGACTTCTGGCGCTGCAGGCAAAGACCTTAGCGCTTCATCTAAACCAATTGCGGTTTATACCGATCCGTCAAAACGTTCTGTACTAATCGCCATTCTCGACATACGCGATCAACTCGTTGTCTCAGATTCAGATGCGCAATGGACGAAAGTGAGAAACGTTGGGGGCTTCCCTGTCTGGGTTCATCAAGACTTCATTCAGATAACCGATGATATAGGCACAATTCAGGGTAATGCTGTTAACGCTCGCTCAGTACCGTTAATAACCAAAGGAAGTATTGTTGGCAGGCTGAACGATGGTGAAAAACTCGCGGTGCTGGATAAGCGCAATGGTTGGTTTCGTGTAATGTCTCCAAACCGCTTTCATGCCTGGGTAAAAACCGAAGACTTTCAAGACGAAAAGCAGGTCGCCATTGCACCGGTGAAAGATGCCGTGAAAACAGAAGATTCGACTACGCGAAACAGTTCTCAAACTGTCAGCAATTCACTTAATAACAATGACTGGCTCTTTAGTCAGAGCTCTGATCGATATACTTTACAGCTCGCTAGCTTTAACGAGGCCTCCAAAGTTGCCGAGTTTACGGCACGCAAAAAGTTCGTTAATAATAAAAACTTGCATGGTTTTACATCTGTATCGAAAGGCAAAGAGTGGACCTATTTCGCTTACGGCAGTTACGCCAGTTCTGATGAGGCGAAACTAGCTCGTGAAGAAATCGGGCAAAAACTAGCTTGGATTAGAAGTTTTAGCAAACTTCAACAGAACCGCTGCATTGCCTGGAAAAAGCAAATACCAGCCCCTAAAGAACTCAACAAGTATTGCTCATAATGACGAAAAGCAAACAAGTAATCTCTCCGTTTCATGGCGAACACGATCACAGCCTTTGTCAGAAAGACGCACTTGAATCAGCGGTAATTGAGTGTGAAAAACAAGGCTTGAGACTCACCACCATTCGTCGCCAAGTTCTAGAAATTATCTGGGCACAGCACAATCCAATTGGCGCTTACGACGTACTGCAAAAGCTTCAAGAGTCTGGTCATAAACCTGCCCCGCCTACAGCCTATAGAGCACTAGAATTCTTAGTTTCGGCTAAGCTGGTTCACAGAGTAGAATCGCTCAATGCGTATATTGGCTGCCCCTCACCGAACGCTAAGCACCAATGCCAGTTTTATATCTGTAGCGAATGCGGACACGTCGCTGAAGTGAGCAACCCCGACGTTTCTGCAGCGATAACGGCTGGCGCAGAAGACCTAGGTTTCACTAGCCAACAACCCGTAATAGAAGTTCACGGCGTGTGCAAGGATTGCCAAAAGAGCGCTACCTGATCAGGGTTATAAGCTCCTCCGAATAAAAAAAGGAGCACCTGAGATCACGATGTGATGCTCAGTTGCTCCTTAGCAGCTTTGCAGAAAAAACGCGTTAAAACCGCTGATCGGTTTTAACGCGCACTGGCCGAGCCCGGCTATTGCCTAATTGATTGGCGATAGAAGTGCTGGGTTAGTAACCAAGTTTCTAACTGCGTGAGCACTGCCTTCGTCAAAGATATTGTCCGAGCACCACTCTCCTACAGAATTGATGTCCAACACGGCGGTCTTAGGGCGCATACTCCAACTGACTTGCAATGGTGATGCTTTTTCGTTGTAAGCCGGCCCAGTTGTTGAGCCTAAATATTCTACCGGGCGACCTGTATCACTCGGAATACTAGGCGCTTGCGCATAACCGTTAACGGTTTTGACTTGAGCTAACTCACCGAAGTCCAGCGCTGATTCGTCGTTAGCGAGCACAAAAACTTGGCCCTCCACTCTGAGCCCAGGATTCATAGTGCTGTCGGCGAGGCATGCCCCCAAAGTTGGCCCAGGTGTTACCTGCGCAGACGTGAACACCCAGTGCACTTCAATCGTATCTCCCACTTTAAGGGGTTTATCTTTGCTGCCACATATCGTGTCTTTGACAGGCTTTAGTTGCGCTTTAGTCAATTTTCCATCGTAAACAAAGCCAGTATCATGGCCTTTACCATCACCATTACCTGCATAAGTGGTGTAGTCACCGCCTTTGTGCTCCGCATTTTTGTGGAAGTGGATATTACATAGGTTCATATTGCTTCGATTGGGGGCAAAGCCGAAAGCGCGTAAATTTGTTCCGTAGGCTTGATCGATATCACGAGGCGACTGCGGTCCGTAGCCTTTACCATCCGTATTTTTTTGCAGCGCCGCGCGCTGATCGGCGACGACCTTATCGCTTACATCCTTAGCTACGGCAGGTAGAGAACACAAGCCTGTTAGTGATGCCACTAATAAAATTCTTTTGCCTTGAGTGCGAATATTTTTCATGATTTGAAACTCTTGAGTTACGTATTATTTTTAAATTTGAAGTCGGTTACTGAGAGTAATTATAGCTGCGACTCTCACTAAACAAATCGCTCGCTATTCCCTAAAATAGCATTACTTTAACGAAGATTATCAGCGACTCGGTTTACAGAATGTATTTGCGGTTCTCATTGCTTTTTCATGGCGCTGAGAACGAGGTTATTAACAGTTGTAAAAAATGCCTCGTCAGTTTCAAAAAACCTTGTTCGACGAGGCATAAACGTATTTGCAATGATCTATGTAATACACCGGGTTTAGCTAGTCATCTCGATGTATGCCACGAGACCTAATAAAGCCAGCGTTACGATTACCATGATTTCCATAAAAATTACCTCTCTGTTAAGTTGATGTGAGAAGTTTATTCGCTTGCGCGTCTAAAGCTTGTCTATTTTTATCATCGAAAAAGAAGGTTAATACTTAATAATAATCAGTTTCTACCTGAAATTAGACTCACTCGTATTGAATAAGAAATTTCAACTAAAGGCGCCTAATAGTTTTTATTAGTAGCAACGCCCGCCTATGTTTATCTAAATAGAGACATTCTCGGAACTATGGTATTTCCGAACAATATCTTATAAATGATCGAATTTTCTTATTTGGAAAAACACTTACTATAAGGATTCTAGTAATCATCGAAAGGAGAAGTACACCATGCAAACAGCAATTAAGTCATCGGACTATGCTTTAACAGGCGCACTCAGGTCATTCATTCGAGGTCAAATAGACAAAACGATGCACGCTTCATCATCGCATATTCACAAGTTAACCGTTCGGCTTAAAGACTTAAACGGCCCCAAAGGTGGTGAGGATAAAGAATGTTGTATCGAAATTATGCTAGCTGAGCAAGCTCCCGTGATCGTAAAAAAACGCAGCTCTAACGCCTATGCAAGCATTCGTAACGCGCTTGATCGGGCGTCTCGTATAACATTGCGTCGACTTCGAAAAAAGAGAAACGATCTACGAAAGCCCAGCGCCTTAAAGTCAAATGAGGAGAACTCAAGTGAGTTTGAGGGTCAAAGAAACCCTTAACATTAATACTAATTAGATAACCTAGTGAACTGCAAAGAGGTGTGTATTTCTCAGCAAATAACGAGTCGACAACGCCGAAAAGACATCGATCAACTGCTGTCTTTTTTATTCCAAAGCGAATCCAACCTTGCCGCAATTTTAAGCTCTGAGCCTATTTGCTTAGGCTTATAGAACTGAGGAATATCGTCCACTGTGTAGCTTTGTGAGACCCATGCGCCATCATAATTGTGAGGGTATTTATAGCTCGCCTTAGCATGACTTTTAAGGTGTGCAGGCACTTCAATTGTTGGCCGCGATTTAACGTAAGCCATGGCTTCGTTTATCGCGGTGTAACAAGCGTTGCTCTTAACAGTGCTGGCCAAATACAAGGTTGCCTGAGCGAGCGTTATTCTTGCTTCAGGCATGCCTATGTTGCTAACGATATTCAACGCGCTGTTAGCAATCGATATTGCGTTAATATCGGCATTGCCAACATCTTCAGATGCAAAGATAACAAGACGCCTAGCGATAAAAACAGGGTCCTCGCCTCCGTCCAACATAACACTGAGCCATAAAACCGCAGCATCAGGGTCAGAGCCTCGCATGCTTTTTATAAATGCAGAAATCACGTCATAGTGTCGATCTTGGTTTTTATCGTATGAACGCGAATTCCCTCTGATGAGCTCCACTAGCTTGTCCGCTGAATAATTCTCTGCGCGCTTCAGGTTTACCGCAGTTTCAAAATTGCCAATCGCTTTTCTGGCATCACCATTTGAGTAGGTGGCCATTAACTCCAAATCACCGTCTGTAAAATTTTGATCAGCCTTTAGCATGGCTGACTTTAAAATCTTAAGAATAAACTCATTCTTAATGGCCTTGAGTTCGACAAGCTGAACCCGAGATAAGAGCGCCTTGTTTACACTGCTTTTCGGGTTTTCTGTGGTCGCGCCAATTAGAACGAAATCCCCGCTTTCAACATGCGGAAGGAGAGCGTCTTGCTGAATTTTATTAAAGCGATGAATCTCATCTATGAAGATAACCGCGACCTTTTTATTGACGCTAACCTCGTGTTGCGCCAGCTCGATATTTTTCTTTAACTCGGGAACTCCCGATAAGACGGCAGAAATTCGAAATACTGTTACTTCGTCAGACCCAGCTAAAATATCCACCAAAGTTGTTTTGCCACACCCTGGAGGGCCCCAGATGATCATGCTTCGAGGTATCTCTAATTCTAAAAACGGATATCTCTTTACTAAGCCCTCGAAACCAATATAGTCGGCTTTTAGCTTTGGCCTGATTGTGTAGGCTAAGGGGGCCGACTTGGGGCCTTTCGAGGAATCATCTGAAAATAGTTCGTTCTGCATACGTCGTTTACTCGAAAGGTTAGAGTTGCAAGAAGCGTGTTCGAGGCAATTGAAGACGATTCACTGGCAAACCTCTAAGTTTAGATGAGGTGGAAATGCTCAGCCTCGATTACTCTTTTAACTCAAGCTCGCTGACTATTTTCCAAGTGCCATCTTCTTTCTCAAGTATCAAGCGTTTGCGAGAATTCTCAACATACGAGCCTGAGCGATAGCGCTGATTAAAGTAGACGGTCCCCTGATTAAGGTCATCGCTCATACTAATATCAAACCCACTTAAGCCCAGTTCAATTTGCTTTTGCGGGCTAACTCGAGATCTCCGTTGCCGCCTCCAATCTTCTATGCTTAGGTCATTCGCAGGAACAAAATTGGCACCATAGCTGGTCAAGTAGTCTTCAACGTCACCTGTTGCCCAAGCCTCTCGCCAGCGCTCAACAATGTAACCCACCTCTACTTTCACCAACGATTCTAGCTCGTCACCAACAGGGAGCAAAACGCTCTCAAGTTGCTCCACTCGAGCTTGGCTGAGCTGTTCAGCGGCCTCAGATTGATTTTTGGCTTGCGACAACAATGCAGCCTGTTGCTCTGCACTAAGTTGGTCAACTTGACGGTCAACATAGTCGATACTGCTAAGCGAACTCTCTCCGCCGCTCTCAGAACTATCGCGCTGGTCGGGCATATTAATCAGCGAAGCCAAGCTTGGCGTTGATTGCTCTGCCCTCGGGGCGGTCTCTTGCGTCTCCGGAGAATTGCTTGGCACGACTATGCTGACACTTGGTGCTACAGGCTGCTCAACAAAAGACTTATAAACACTCAACACCATCACTAGTAATGCCAATACCACAACCAAAACGCTCATTTTGCGTCCCTGCGCGCTCGGCTTTTTCAGCCAAGCACGATGGTAACACTGCATGCATCGATAGGGTCGTTTGCCAAGAAGATTGACCTTCAGAGCATCGTAACTCTCGAGCTGTGAGCGCGCCATTTTGTGTGAGCCGCATTTAGGGCAAGCTCGACCGCCTTGGAGGTTCTGAGAATTACTATTCGCCGGACTACGACTTGCTAGCTTTGACACGTTGGCTCTGTTGCTGCGATGTGAATTTAGACCAACTATTCGTCGGTCACGCAGCCCATCGATGCATTTTTAACGCAGCGAATGTACTTACCCAAAGTACCGCGAGTCGCTTTCAACTCTGGTGCTACCCAAGCGGCACGTCGCTTCTCTAGCTCTTCGTCAGTTACATCCATATCGATGGTATTGTTAACGGCGTCAAGCGTGATAGTGTCGCCGTTTTCAACCAAGGCAATGCCGCCACCTTCTTGAGCTTCAGGCACAACATGGCCGACGATGAAACCATGCGAGCCACCAGAAAAGCGACCATCGGTGATCATCGCAACATGTTCGCCCAAGCCAGCGCCCATAACGGCGGAAGTTGGTTTTAACATTTCTGGCATGCCGGGGCCGCCTTTAGGGCCTTCATAACGAATAACAATTACGTCCCCCTTGTTGACTTTGCCCTGTTCGAGGGCTTGAATCATCGCTTCTTCGCCATCGAACACGGCGGCTGGACCAACAAATTTCTCACCTTCTTTACCAGTAACTTTAGCAACCGAACCGCCTGTGGCTAGATTGCCTTTTAAGATTTGGATGTGACCGGTGCGTTTAATGGGTTCGCTTAACGGCTTGATGATGTCTTGACCTTCTTTTAGAGCTGGCAAGTCGGCTAGGTTTTCAGCTAGGGTCTTACCGGTTACTGTAATACAGTCGCCATTCAACAAGCCTTCATCGAGCAAGAACTTCATTACCGCTGGTGTGCCGCCGATATTGTGAAGGTCGTTCATCACATATTGCCCGCTCGGCTTAAGGTCAGCCAAGAATGGAATGCGGTCACTAACACGTTGAAAGTCATCAACAGTTAAATCAAGGTCAAGCGCACGAGCCATTGCGATCAAATGCAATACCGCATTAGTAGAGCCCCCCAATGCGATAATCACCACCATCGCATTCTCAAACGCCTCGCGGGTCATGATATCGCGAGGCTTTAGATCAAGTTCAAGAATGTTTTTAAGGGCTGCGCCAGCGGCTAAACACTCATCGACTTTTTCTTGGTCAATTGCTGGCGCTGAGGCGCTATAAGGCAAGCTCATGCCTAAGGCTTCAATCGCACTGGCCATGGTGTTGGCGGTATACATGCCACCACAAGCGCCTGCTCCTGGGCATGATTTTTCTACAATTTGTTGGCGATCTTCGTCAGTAATGGTTTCAACTAAGAATTGACCATAGGCTTGGAAAGCCGAGATGATATCTAGGTTTTGACCATTGTGATTACCCGGCTTAATCGAGCCGCCGTAAACCATAATAGCTGGCCGATTTAAGCGCGCCATCGCCATTAAGCAGCCCGGCATATTTTTATCACAGCCAGGTATCGCGATAAGGCCATCATAAAACTGCGCGGCCATCACGGTTTCGATTGAATCAGCAATAATGTCGCGCGATTGCAATGAATACGCCATGCCAGAAGTGCCATTGGTGGTGCCATCACTAACACCAATGGTGTTAAAACGCATGCCGACAAGGCCCGAATCAACAACCCCAGTTTTGACGTGTGCCGCCAAATCATTGAGGTGCATATTACAAGTGTTACCTTCCCACCAAACACTGGCGATACCGACCTGTGCCTTGCTCATATCTGCACGGCTTAGGCCCGTGCCGTATAACATAGCTTGGCCTGCGCCTTGCGATTTTGGCTGGGTAATGGTCGCGCTGTGTTTGTTTAGGGGCTTATTTGTTGTTTTCTCGGACATGATGCGATGTTACAAATTTAAATAGTGCGCCGATTTTACACTTGTGAGAGGGCAAGCGGAATCACTTTTACATCGGTTTTGCACTAAGTGCATACCTGAGAAAGGCTTTATTTATGCACTCTTTACCTATTAACAAGCTTATTACTCCTATAGGCAAAGAGCTTAGTGCTTAATTAAAAAGACCTTCGATCAGCTTGCGCTTGCGCTCTTCTCTGAGTTCTTTTTTGGTTTTCTCTCGAGGTGCTACTTCTTCAGAGGCTTGTTCGTCAGAATTTTCGGCATCACGTTCACCAATGGGTACTTCTTTGGCATCACCACTCAAGATTTGTTCACCAGATGGTTGGTCTTGACCTGCTGAAGGCTCCTCATCAACAAGCTCCTTGATCAAAAGCTGCTTGAAAATATCTTTGGAGCGTACTTTTTTGCCGTCTTCGCTTTTAATGCCAAGCTTCTCGGTCAACTTATCATTGAGCTTGCTACTTAAGTAGAACGAATAGAGCTCCTTCATATCTGGCAAGCACATCGGACCATCAAACGAGCCCGTGCAGCGAATCGGAATCTTCTTACCAGCAAGCCACTTTAGCTTGGACCCCAGTATTTTTTGGACACCCACATTGTTTTCGCCATTGATCGATTCGGCGATGGTCAGGTTCACTCGGTAATCCATATTTTCTTTGTCAAGATCAAACTGGCCCGCACCGGTGATTTCAAAACCGGGCCCTTTAAACTTTAGGTCGTCATTGGTCATCAAGAAGTCTTTTAGATAAAAGGTGCCAAGCAACTCTGAGAACTCAGTGTTATCACTCTTTTGCCCTTGCACCCCAGCATCATTCACCGCGGGCTGCTGATCACCTTTAAAGCTGCTATACAAGTCGGCCGCGCTATTAAGCTTGCTAACGATACTGTTCACGTCAAAGCCCGACAAAGCACCGTCTTTCGCGCGCAATTCAATTGTTCCTTCGTTACTTTGCTTGCCATCAATTTCAGTGACCACAATGTCAATTCCCAAGGTCCCAATGCCACGCAGCATATCGGAGTCGATTGCGTCGTTTAGCAACGGGCTTAGTTGAACTAAATCGATCGAGTTTTTGACCGCTAAACTTGATTTACCTGAGCTTTCATTGAATACGATGGCACCGTCGAGCTTGCCATCATACAAACTAGCACGCGGAGTAATCGAGACATTGCCGGGCGTAGACTTAACCACCACGTCGATATCAGTTAATGCCACGCCACCGCTAGTCAACTTAGTGGCTTTAAATGTGCCATTTGCGTAGACATCTTTAAAAGCAGCCATGGGCACCGCAAGCGCTTCACCTCCTGACACTTCGTCTTCTGCCTCAGTGCTCTCGGGTAGATAAGAGTCGAGATTCATGTCGCTCAAACTTAAATCGAAGTTGATTTTGGGTTGCTCGTAATCCTCGACTGAGGCAGAGCCAGTAAGCTCGGTTTGGTCAAGGCTTACAACTAAATTTTTAATCGATGCCTTCTTTAAGCCTGCATTAAACGCAGCACTTACACCAACTGAACTCAGCGCTGAAGAATCACTGGGCTGAAAGTCAACCTCAAAATTCTTAAGCAAACTGCGAGCGTCGAATTTAGGCACATTGATTCGACCTGTCGCGACCGGTTGATCAATGAACTTACTTACAGAAAGGTCTAAAATCTGCGCCTTGATTGATTCATACTCTGCGCTCAGTACCTCCATCGATGCTTTTTGTGTGTCTAAGTTTGCAACAAGCGATGGAATATTTACTGTCGCCTTGTGCGGCCCGCTAACAATAATTTCGATGTTCGAAATATCTATTTTCGAAGATTCTTTAAACGTCATGTTTTCAAGCGACAAATCAAGCTTAAATTCGCCTTGTTGCACCTCGCCGATTAAATCGGCAATGGTCACATTAAGACTGTCAGTACCTATATTGGCTTGGGCGCTAATATCGAATTGAGTAAGGTCGGGAGACTCTGAATCAATTAATTCGCCACTGGCGTTGATATCAGCTAGGGCATCTCCTATTAGGTTTCCGGTTACTAGATTTAGATTACGTATTTCCGTCGCGCTTTTGGCCTGACGGTCGTCAATAATTACCGTGCCATTGGTCAGCTCAACACCTTGAACAGCAAGCGCAACAGCCGCTGTTGCCGAATCTTCTTGAACCTCTTCGACTTCAGTGTCATCGCTTAGGCCTGAAAAACTATCAAGCCCGTTTGCTAGCGTTACTAACTTGATCATTGGCCGCTCGAGCACCACGGTATCTACTTCAACTTTTTTACTCAGTAATGGCAGTAGCTTAACTCTCAATTGAGCCGTATCAACAGCGACCATATACCCTTCTATTCCCTCGGGCTGGGATAATGTGAGGCCTTGAGTTCTAACCCCCAACCAAGGGAATACAGAAACCTCAAGATCACCAGACAAGCTTAATTCTCGACCAGTTTTATCCTTAACCAAATCAGCAATTTCTTCTCGATAATCGTTTGGGTCGACCACATTTGGAACGATTACAACCGCCAAAACAATTAAAACGGCGATGGTAACAACCAGGCCAAGCAGCCATTTGATGAGTTTAAACATTATAAGAACCTAGAATTAGTGTAGCGCGTTATGCTAACAGTATGTACAAGTCTACTTAAGCAAGATGAATGATAAATTAACGCTCGCTACTTTCAGTAATGCGGCATTAACAAACCTAATTTAGAAATGAACGCGTATATAACAAGCTATTCGCTGCAACCTGTCAACGTCGTTGAAATATTGTTTACCTCGCTTTGCATTTTCGGCGCAGTGCTACTGCATCATAGGGCCCGTTTTAGAGCTTTATGCATACTCTTATTGCTAGAAGCGGTATTGATGACTTTCAATTTTTCAGAAGAAACCGGCTTATTTAATCAATCAACCTTAGTTACCCCAATATTCACGCTATCGACCGGTCCCGCATTTTACTTTTTTGTTCGTCACTTGGTTTACTCAGATGCATATTGGAAGCGGAGAGACATGCTGCACTTTTTACCAATGATGTTGGCGATACCATTCACCTCGCACACTCAGTCAGTGATTGCCATTGGCTCACTGAGTCTGATTACTTACGGCACTGTGTCGTATCAACTTCTCACCAAATACCGTCGAGCGTCAAACGCGAGCAGTTCAGCCGCTTTCGACATGCGTTTAAGTTGGCTAACAAGCATAATTTGGATATTTTTTGTCCTAGGTGCAACAGATACGGTGAGATTGAACCTGCAAACCGAACTCTCATACTCGGTACTTAACACTTGGTATTTAGCTCACCAATCCGCTGTGCTAATACTCTACGCGAGTCTGATCGGGTTCGCGGTGAAACAGCCACTATTGTTTAACGGAGTATCGGAATTTGAGGATCGTAAGTCATCTTTTAAAGCTAAGCCGTCGCCTGGAGACGCTTCTCTTAGCAAAACGCTGTTTAGTCAAATAGATCAACATCTAGTCGACTCTGAGCTATTTAAGCAACCAAGACTCTCTTTAAATGATGTAGCCGGGTTCATGAAAATTGGAGTTAAGGACGTATCCAATGCGATTAATATCGGTTCTGGGAAAAATTTTTGTGAGTATATAAATGGCTTAAGAGTCACCGAGGTTCAGCGCAGAATTGATCAGGGAGTCGAAAAGCATCTCACCCTATTGGACATCGCAGTTGAATCTGGTTTCAATTCTAAGTCGAGCTTTAATTCCGCATTTAGACAGTTCACTGGTTTGACTCCCAGCCAATATCAACGTCAGGTAGCAGCTTCCAAGCCGTAAATGCAGCCCTCGATAGAGTGCGGAATCATGATTTCGGGCGCTAGCTTGAACTAACTTGGTAATTATTAGGCCACAAATTACCAAGTAAGAACTTTATTGCTATGTTTCGTAAATACGCTAAACCCTTAATCATCACAGTGCTATTCATTACGGCGCTACCCATCATCATTATTTATTCGGCGGTGCTTCATGTGCGATATGAGTCACCTTCGAGCTTGCTAAGCCTAGATTCGATTTCCGCGAAAGAAACTCGCTACGCGATAGAACCCGTATTTATTGTCGATGTTGAAAATGGTCAACTGTTAGAAGATTGCCAATTACTAATAGATGATGGCCGTATTTCAGGGGTTAACTCTGGCGGTCAAAAGCTCCCAGAAGACTATGTCAGAATAGACGGGCGCCATGCCTATGTGGTTCCCGGGTTGATTGATATGCACACGCATATTTACGATCGAGTAGACCTGATTAACAGCCTTGCCCACGGCGTGACCTCAGTCAGAAATATGCGCGGAATGCCGATGCACCTTCGGTTTCGATCTGAGCTTGAAAATGAAACCTGGGCAGGCGCCTCTCTCTATACCTCGTCGCCAATTCTTGACAATGCGCAAGCAGATTTGTTTCAGCACGCCTTAGAGTCTAAAGAGGACGCTAGAACTGCGGTAACAGAGTACAAAAATAGAGGTTACGACTTTCTCAAAGTTTACAGTGAATTACCTGAACCAATTTTAACAACCATCATCGAACAGGCGGCTGCTATCTCTATGCCAATTGCGAAACATGGCCCTTATGGCGCCCTGTCTGATGGCAACGCCGACATCACCACATTAAGCAAGTTTCAGTCAGTGGAACATGTTGAAGAAATCTATCAAACTCTGCTGCGGTTTGATTTTGACGAATCCAAGCTAGATAACTACCTCCATCAAATAAAACAGAGCGGCGCTTTCCTCACTCCCACGCTCGCGACGTTTGATCACCTTACCGAACTCAGCGTTCAGAAAGATGCCATGATTAATTCTATTGAGCTGCGAAGAATGAACCCGTTCATCCGTTTCCTACTGACTCGTCTAAGCGTTAATCGATGGCTAAATACATCTAAGGAACAAGCCCACTGGAACATTGAAGAGCGCGAAGTACTACTCAAAATAACTCAGCGCGCAGAAGAACTGGGGGTGCCCATGCTGGTAGGCTCAGATCAAGGGACCATGTACCTATTAGCGGGAGTATCAACCCACAAGGAAATGCAGCTAATGCAAGCTGCAGGCATGTCAACGCACTCTATCATTAGATCAGCCACGTTAAATGCGGCCAAAGCGATGAAACTAGACATGCAAATAGGGTCAGTAAGCCCTGGTAAATTAGCCGATCTAGTACTCCTGAGAAACAACCCGCTTGATGATATTGCACACCTAGAAAACCCTATCGCCATTATTAAGGCCGGCCGCTTTATTGATCAATCCGGTATCGATGCCTTGTCAAAACGTGGAGAACAGCCTTCGAGTTGGATTACAGGCTTTGGATACATTGCCGAGGATTTGCTACTTAGAGCCAACTGGATGTTCTAATTTGAGCCGACGCGAGCTAAATGCCGATTTTGGAACCTTAGACCGCGACCATTTCAGCATAAGCCGCGCGCAAAACGTCGGTATTGCTGCCTGGAATATGTGCGTTTTGACTAATATGCCTACGCCATAATCGTGAGCGCGGTTCGCCGTGATACAAACCGACGATATGCTTAGATAAATGATTTAAGCGGCTGCCGTTTTCGAGTCGTTCGTCGGCATATTTGATGTACTCACTAAGCACTTCGTCACGCGTACGAGGCGCCTGAGTATCGCTATAAAAAGCCTGATCTACTTGCGCCATAATATAGGGGTTCGAGTACGCTTCACGCCCCATCATCACGCCGTCAACCTGCTCTAAGTGCTTATGACACGCTTCAATAGTGTCGATTCCGCCATTGATAACGATCTCTAACTCAGGGAAGTCTTGCTTAAGCTCGTACACTAAGTCGTAGTCAAGTGGTGGAACGTCACGGTTCTGTTTAGGGCTCAAGCCTTTCAACCAAGCTTTGCGTGCATGCACTAAAAAGGTCTTACAACCAGCACTCGCGGTGGCATCTACCAGGGCCCAAAGCGCTTCGCGCGGCTCTTGGTCGTCTACCCCGATTCGACACTTGATGGTCACAGGGATATCAACCGCCGCCTGCATTTGTTTTACATTTTCAGCAACCAGTTCAGGCGATTGCATTAAGCAAGCACCAAAGCTACCCGATTGCACACGATCACTTGGGCAGCCGACATTAATATTGACCTCGTCATAGCCCCATTGCTGAACGATTTCAGCGCTCTGAGTCATGGCGTCAGGATCACTTCCACCGAGTTGCAGTGCGACAGGATGCTCAATCTCGCTAAAGTCTAAAAAGCGAGGCTTGTCTCCGAATATCAGTGCGCCGGTAGTGATCATTTCTGTGTATAAAACAGTATGTTTCGAAATAAGGCGTGCAAGATAGCGCTCATGTCGATCAGTACAATCGAGCATGGGCGCAACGCAAAAACGTCGGGAAATTTCAGGGCGACTATTCATTCGTGATTACACGACAATATAATAAAACTAGGCTGAAAGCCTTTATCGGCCTAACTTATTAAGTACGCCCTTAGCGACAACTCGAGCATGGTCGCGAAGTCTACGGGCACGCCCGGCAACTCTGGTTACGATACTGGGGCCAGGGTGAGCCCGAAAGCCGGGTGTTGTGCAGTCGCCCAAGGTTTCAGGCACAAAATACGCTCGGCCGTTAGTGCTCTCACTCGGCCGCCAGGCTTTGGGTTTACCTACATAATAGTGAGTCACCTGTGACTTGCGAGTAAGGCTAATATCGTTTTGAGGTGAACCACCATGCAGTACATTTGCCGCCCAAATCACGGCTTGGCCCTTTTTAATGATGGCTCGACGCTCTTCATAGCCATGCTTTTCAATTAGATTCTCAATGCCATTCAAATATTGAGGATACTGATCGTAGCCCGGTTCTAAGCCGAAATCAGGGTAATTCATTTCCTCGAGCTCTTGGCTTTTAGGGTAAATACGCAAAGGGCCTTGATCTGGGCCAATGTCTTCTAGAGCAACCCAAACACCACACATATTTCCAAAAGGCTCGCAATTGAAATGGATGCTATCCGAGTGAGTAGGTTGACCCGTGCCTTTGTAGAAGTTTAAAGTTTGAAAAGGCTCTGCCTCCAATCCATAAATTTCCTTTAGAGACGACAACACGCTTTCTGAGGTGGCGATCTTATAAACCGAGTTTTCAATAAACCATGCATCCTGAATGCGACCAGGGTCAGCGTAGCTAACACCTTCGGGCTCAACACGCTCGTCACCAAAATAGGGAGATAAGCCTGCCACAGCGGCATCTAGCACCGCCTCATCGATACCAGTATCGATAATGGCATAGCCATTTTCTTGAAAATATTCCCTGATTGTTGATTGTTCGGTGAGTTGCACGGTACTGCTCCTGATGACTAACGCTGGCAAACTTGAATGATTTGCTCTTAACCAGCTCGGCTTGGATCTAAACCAGCATTATACATCAAAAAAAATGCCGCCCGAAGGCGGCATTTCTCAATTAAAGCCTATTAAAGTTTATAAGCCGCTTTTGATCGCATCGACGCTATCTTTAGCGTCACCGAACAACATGCGCGTATTCTCTTTAAAGAACAACGGATTCTCAACACCCGCATAGCCAGTTGCCATTGAGCGCTTAGAAACGATCACGGTTTTAGCGTTCCAAACTTCCAATACTGGCATGCCAGCAATTGGGCTATTCGGATTCTCTAATGCCGCTGGGTTAACGATGTCATTTGCACCGATCACCACCACTACATCAACCTCGCCTAAATCATCGTTGATCTCATCCATTTCTAGCACGATGTCATATGGCACATTAGCTTCAGCCAATAGTACATTCATATGACCAGGCATACGGCCAGCAACCGGGTGAATCGCGAATTGAACATCAACGCCTTTATCGCGAAGTTGTTTGGTCAAATCAGAGACCGCGTGTTGAGCATTGGCTACCGCCATGCCGTAACCAGGAACGATCACAACTTTGCTAGCGTCACCCATAAGTTGAGCCACTTCATCTGCTTGAATGGCGACCGCCTCACCCTGTTCTGCGTCATCATCATCACTCGAACTTGCGGTTCCAAAACCGCCCATGATCACGCTAACGAAATTGCGATTCATCGCTCGGCACATGATGTAGCTCAAGATAGCGCCCGAGCTACCCACTAAAGCGCCCACAACAATCAGCAAATCGTTGCTTAACATAAAGCCCGTAGCCGCAGCCGCCCAACCTGAATAAGAGTTAAGCATTGAGATTACCACTGGCATATCAGCGCCGCCGATGGCCATTACCATATGCACGCCAAAGGCAAAGGCGATAAGCGTCATCAATACTAGAGGCAAGGTACCGCCGTCATGACCAACGCTCAAGAACCACCAGCCGATCAACACCCAAAGCACAACCATGCCGATGTTTAGCTGATGACGCATTGGCAGCATCAATGGTTTTGAGCCAATTTTGCCGTTCAACTTACCGAAGGCAACAACCGAACCGGTGAAGGTTACTGCGCCAATCAAAATACCGAGATAGACTTCGACACTGTGAATTGTTGCTGCGGCACCGTAAAGACCCGCCGCTGGATCAAAGTAGCTAGAAAAGCCGACCAAGACAGCTGCCATACCCACAAAGCTGTGAAGAATTGCAATCAACTCTGGCATTTGCGTCATTTCAACTTTGGCGGCTAAGCGCGCACCAATGGTGCCGCCGATTACCGCTGCCAAAATCAACCAACCGTAGCTGTCGACGCTTTCGTTCATGATAGTAGCCCATACCGCAATCGCCATACCGATGATGCCGTACCAATTACCACGTTTTGATGATTCTTGATTACTCAAGCCAGAGAGGCTCAAGATGAAAAGAATCGCAGCGGCGATGTAGGCCGCAGAAATAGTTCCCATAGACATGATTTCTCTCCTCTATTTACTGAACATTTTCAGCATACGCTGAGTTACTAAAAAGCCACCTGCTATGTTGATCGATGCGATCAAAATGGCAATAAAGGCGAGAAACTGCACTAATCCGGAGTCGGAGGATATCTGCAATATCGCTCCCACGACGATGATGCCTGAAATGGCATTAGTCACACTCATGAGTGGTGTATGCAACGATGCCGTCACACTCCAAATCACCTGATAACCAACAAAACAAGCCAGTACGAACACCGTAAAATGACTCATGAAGTCGGGTGGAGCGACCGAACCAACGCCGAGCAACGCCAACAAGGCAGCGCCCATCGCACCAAAGGTCATCTTAGCCTTAGTTGCGTTACTCATTTCTGGAGCTGGCTCAGGAGCCTTAGGTGCCTCTTTAGGCTTAGCAGGTGCTGCCGATAATTTCGGTGCGGGCGCAGGCCAGGTGACTTCACCTTCAAATGCCACGGTGGCGCCACGAATTACTTCGTCCTCCATGTTGATATTGATCACACCGTCTTTCTCAGGCGTTAAATCAGTCAACATGTGACGCAAATTAGTTGAGTACAACTGCGACGATTGAGTTGCCAAACGACTTGGCAAGTCAGTGTAACCGATGATTTTTACACCTTTATGTGTGACGATCTTATCGGCCTTTGACAACTTGCAGTTACCACCTTGTTCAGCCGCTAAGTCAACAATCACAGAGCCTGACTTCATGCTCTCAACCATGTCTTTAGTGATCAACTCTGGCGCTGGGCGACCAGGGATCAAGGCAGTAGTAACGATAATATCGATTTCTTTACATTGTTCACGGAACATCGCCATTTCGGCGTCGATGAACTCCTTACTCATGGTTTTAGCGTAACCGCCTTCACCTGAGCCATCTTCTTCAAATTCAAGTTCTAAAAACTCAGCACCTAAACTCTCTACCTGCTCTTTGGCTTCTAAGCGAGTATCAAATGCGCGAACAATCGCGCCCATGCTCTTCGCTGCACCAATGGCAGCAAGGCCTGCGACACCCGCGCCGATCACCATCACTTTGGCAGGCGGAACCTTACCCGCCGCAGTTACTTGGCCCGTGAAGAAACGGCCAAATTGATTAGATGCTTCAACAATCGCGCGATAGCCGCCGATGTTAGCCATTGAACTCAAGGCATCCATCTTTTGCGAGCGGGATAAACGCGGCACACTGTCCATCGCGATAACATTGATCTTCGCTTCGGCTAGCTTAGCCATGAACTCTTCGTTTTGAGCTGGCCAGAAAAAACTTATTAGAGTTGTGCCTGCCGCAATTTTAGTCGACTCCTCTTCGGTCACACCACGAACTTTCATGATGATGTCGGTGTCGGCCCATATCGCCTCACCTTTTACGACTTCAACACCGGCTTCTTTGTATTCAGCGTCGCTGAACTCTGCCGCCTTACCAGCACCAGCTTCGATGCGAAGGCTGTGCCCAAGTTTTTGGATATGTTTTGCCGAATCAGGTGTCAGCGCGACGCGCTTCTCACCTTTATAGGACTCCTTCGGAATACTAATTATCATTGCGTATAGCTCCTGCTGTAGTTCTTTGTGTGGGTCTGTTTTCCTGGCCATCATCACCCCGTCAGCGAATCAGACTAGTCAAATTGAACGACTGATTATACGAATGAGCTGCCTTATTGCTAGGTATTCGCCGAGATGAGGCTCACCATTCTTAGTATTTTTGCAATGAATGGACATTTTGTAAGCGATTTCTGTGCATCAATGATTAGCAAGCGCCGCACCAGACCAAAGTCAAAACTATCGCTCAAGCCATGTTCCTGTCTATAATCGGGTTATGACTGATTTCATAAATCATTTGAGCGAAACGTTCAGCCAAGTAGACTTATTCACTCTAGGCGCAAGCTTAGTGCTTTTTTTCGCCGCACACCCTATTTGTAAATGGCTGAATACTGACGAAGGGCTCGTTACGCGCGTTAGCATGATGCGCATTTTGAACTTCCTTATTATTGTTGCGGTACTTGCCAACGCCTACCTGTTTGAAGAGAACAAAGTTCTGCCTAGAGTGACGCAGTCGCTTATCGTAATTTACTTTACCGTTTTGTTCACTCAACTCATTAATTTCTTTATTCGACAACGCTTCGGCAAAAAGCGCACCAACAGTAACAATACCGTTAATGTCTCAGACACCTATTCGAGTCGAGGTTTAAGCTTATTCGTTACCACCATGATGACGCTAATCGCGATTGTCTCCTGCCTGCGCTTAATGGGCTTCGACTCCTTACTCGAAGCCGGGGGCGCGCTGGGTTTAATAGGCTTTTTCTTGGCGATGACACAAGGTTCTTGGGCGCCGGACATCATTAGCGGACTAATCATCTTAAACAGCCGTTTATGCGAAGAAGGCGATGTTATTCAATTCAATATGGACGGCCAGACCATCGTCGCCAGTATTTTTCGCACAAAGCTGTTTCACACTGAGTGCTTAGATCTGGCGAATAATCATCGCCTGATGGTACGCAATGCCAAGCTGCGCGACCATGGCATACAAAATCTTTCTAGATTTGCGTCGGCCAAAGGCTTACGTGAACGCCTGTTATTTAACATCGACTACGCGCATACCAAACAAGAAGTCAGTGCGATGATGCATCGCGCATTCGAAAGCATCGACAAATCTGAAGGCGTACGAGAAGAACAGTTCGCGCCAGAAATTATGGTGCATGACACTGGCGACTACGCAGTGACTTGGGCGGTTTACTATTACATTAAGGATGTTAAGCAATTACTAAAGACCAAGCAGATTTTTCGCGAATACATTCTGGCTGAGTCGATTAGCTCAAACATTTCTCTAGCGACGCCAAGTTTGCAAAATAACCATATCAGTTTGGAGCAAGCGCAGGTTGCTCAACCTAGTTTATAAACGCCTATTACTCTGCAGCACATATCGGCTACGCCTAGGTAATTCACACGTTTATTAGGCGCATCACATCCCGCGATCCTTTATAATCGAGGATTGAACTCAGTAATCCACATTCTTGTTTTAAACCATGGCCAAAGCACCTAATCCTAATCATTTTATTCGAGCCATAAGCTCGAACGACCTGAAAAACGGCAAGCACGACTATATATACACGCGCTTCCCGCCTGAGCCAAACGGATATCTACACCTTGGCCATGCCAAATCGATTTGCTTAAACTTTGGGCTAGCGGCAGATCTGGGCGGCAAATGCAATTTACGCTTTGATGACACAAACCCTGAAAAGGAAAGCCTAGAATACATGGAGGCGATCCGAGATAGCGTAGCTTGGCTCGGCTTCGAGTGGGATAAACTCTGTTACGCCTCGGATTACTACGACCACCTATATGGCTTCGCGTTAGAGCTAATCGACAAGGGCCTAGCCTATGTAGACGATTTAAACGCCGAGCAAATGCGCGAATATCGCGGCAGCCTAACCGAAGCAGGTAAAGACAGCCCCAACCGCGATCGAGATCCCGCAGAAAGCCGTGATTTGTTTGAGCGCATGCGTGCCGGAGAATTCAAAGAAGGCGAGTACACGCTGCGTGCAAAAATTGATATGGCGTCGCCGAATATTTCGATGCGTGACCCAATCATCTATCGCATTCGTTTCGCGCACCACTACCGCGCCGGCGACAAGTGGTGCATTTACCCAATGTACGACTTCACACACTGTATTTCAGACGCACTAGAGGGCATCACGCACTCACTTTGCACTCTAGAGTTTCAAGACAATCGAGAGCTCTACGACTGGTTCTTAGCCAACATCACCCTGACCGAAAACTTATTGGGCGAAAAAGGCAAAGCTATGCCCAAGCAAATTGAATTTGGCCGTTCAACATTAGAGTACACCATTGCCAGTAAACGTAAACTAATTCGGCTTGTTAGCGAAGGCCACGTTAATGGCTGGGATGACCCTCGTTTAACCACGCTGGTTGGCTTACGCAGACGTGGCTATACACCGGCCTCGATTCGCAATTTTTGTGCGGAGATCGGCGTCACTAAAAAAGACAGCACCATCGACATGGCGGTTCTCGAAAATGCCATTCGCCAAGATTTGGAAGCATCTGCCAAGCGCGCCTTCGGAGTTTTGAACCCATTGAAACTGGTGATCACTAATTATCCAGAAGATCAGTCTGAAACGTTCACGGTGAACAACCACCCGAAGGACGAAAGCATGGGCACGCGAGAAATCCCTTTCGGGCGCGAAATTTATATAGAGCAGGACGATTTCATGCTCGACCCGCCGTCTAAGTTTTTCCGCTTAGGGCCGGGGCGCGAAGTGCGTTTGCGTTATGGCTACGCGGTGACTTGCGACGAAGTCATTCAAGACGACGCCGGCAATGTGATCGAACTGCGTTGCAGCTATGATCCATTATCGGCAAAAGGCAAAACGGCTGACGGTCGCAAAATTAAAGGCATTATCCACTGGGTAAGCGCGGCTCATGCGGTTGACGCCGAAGTACGTGTGTACGATCGTCTATACACCGAGCCAAACCCGGGCGCGGCTGAAGACTTTATCAGCTTAATCAACCCTGATTCATTGCAAGTATTCCCGAGTGCAAAACTCGAACCGAGCCTTGCTGAAGCCAATACTGAAGACCGCTTTCAGTTTGAGCGTGTAGGCTATTTTTGTTTTGATCGAATTGATAGCTCTGAGCAAAAGCTAGTTATGAATCGCACCGTTAGCCTGCGAGACACCTGGGCAAAAGTTGGGAAGTAAGCGAGCGTTTAGCGATGAGTCAACACACAGCACACTAAATGATTGAAGGGAAATGCCAGTGCCAGTCAATAAGGTTTAGCTTAAAGTCTATTCCGTTTGAGTGCTGCTATTGCCATTGTTCAATTTGCCGAAAGCTGACCGGCTCTAGCTTCGGTACTTACGGAACAGTACCGAAGGATAATTTTGAATGGCTTCAAGGCGAAGAGCTGCTCTCAAACTTCAATCAGAATGAAAATCTGCAGAGAAGCTTTTGCTCTCAATGTGGCTCCTTCTTGAAATCAGTGCACAAGCTAGACCCTACAAATGTATTCATCTCGATCGGCTGCATTGACACAACGATCGATGAATTAGAAATTGAATATCAGCAATTTACAGAAAGCAAAGCCCCTTGGCACCGATTGGATTCTGAGATCAAATCGTACAGGAATTGGCCGAAGTGGGCATTAGAGCGAGCGCGAAGAAACGCGAAATCAGACAATTAGAAACGGATGAATTGGCAGAAAATTGCCCACAACGGTCAGTCAAAGGGGCAAAAAAACATGCCCTATACCCATCTCGGTTTTCTAGGGAGCGCTTAGGACGTTTCATCTCTCAGATAACGGTTAACTTACCATTATTTTCTAGATATTGTACAGACGTGTCAATCCCCCGATTGGGGGATGAAATACAGAGTGATCTGTTAAGTTTTATCTTTACTAAGAATATTAATACTAAGCGTTCAAAATGCGGGTTAAAACGATCAAACAAATTTCCTTGGCTGTTCTGTAATCAACTATTTCATTCACGCTGGCGGCACAAAATAAGGTAGTTGTGATTCCCATAGCGGGCGATGACCTTCGAACCAATTGGGCGGGGGTTCGAATCCGTTCGGGCGCGCCATTTCATTAAAAGTGCTAGCCTCTGCCCCTTTATCAAATCAATTGCGACAACACATCTAGATAACATTCCAATCTATTATTCTGAGTAATCTACTGTTCAAAACAATATAAATGCGCGTTCTGTATGCACTCGACAGAAGTACCAGAAGTCCAACCAGATGAGTCATTGGAAATACCTGATGGGAAATAATCGTCGAAACTCGTTCTTGTCCAGTCGCCGCACACACGTCGTGACACGTTATCTACTAAATTCCCACTAATGTCTGTGTTAGTGAAAACTGTAACCGCAACCTCACACAGATCATTGCCACTCTCGTCAACACATATGGGATTATCTAATGCGCTACCACTAATCAGGTCAGCGTAGCTATCAGCTATTTTTGCATCATCTATGCGCACTATGACATTTGAATGCCTTACGAAACGTGTCTGAGGTGACTCAAACGAGCTTGATAACCAAGCTTTGTACGTTCCACGTAGGCCCGCGCCTTCAGCCAAAGATTGACACGTTGCATCCGCTCCATTTAGCCCACCTAAAGCGCCGGTATAAGTTCCTGACGTTAAAAATACACGTTTTGTACTGCAGTCTCCATCAGAGCAACTCTGTACATCACAAGGAATTTCCTGCTCACCATCAGGACACAGTAATGTGGCGGCGCCATTTTGACATGAATCTGAAGTTAAGATACATGAGCTAACATCATACCCACCCAAGGGTATGACCACCACTCTGGTTTCTTGAGCATAAACCGCTGATACAACTAACCCTAGAGTTAATCCAACAGTCACATTATGTAAAAAACTCAACATTGTTAAATACCACCGTTTTATTCTTTGACTCATCTTATTCTTTGACCCATCAAACCTAATAAAACTATTCTCACTGGGTGGTCTCAGGTCTTTGGTTTATGAATATTTTTATTAATCCCACCACGTCGGCTATGAGTATGACAGAGACGTTTAACTTTGTCTCCAGTTTGCCCTAAGCGGTCATTAGTATTTTGCTAAGGTTGAACGGTCTCATTACACAAGGTAAAGGATATTGTGTCCATCCCAGAGAATAAATCTAAGCTAATTATTAGAGTGCCAATATCGGCATTCGTAACAGTATACGCGGTCGTCACAAACTGGCCGCCACTAGAGGCTATTATGCGACCGCTATTAACGGCTATTAACTCCCACCCGATATTTGATACCGAACTATCTGCGCCCACTTCAATAGTTGCTTCAAGAGTAATAACACTACCAACTTGCAATATGGGAGTGTCAAACGTGCATGAGACTCCAGAAAGAGTAGGTCCCTGATTTACACTAGTCTGTGCGTGTGCAGGCAAAATGACAGCGTTTAAAACTGGCTTCATCCATGATGTTGGCGCTATAGCGGCAACCGCACTTACACCCGCTAATTTCTTGAGCGCCTCCCTTTTTTTATTCACTGTTTACCTCTAGTTGTTTTAATATGCCAAATGACTGTTGTGAGTATGAATCTGCCTTTTGAAAAGCAAAGTCGGTGTTGTCGGGCTTCATCTAAGCTCGATTTCTGTAACGCCTGATCGAGCTCAAGCTTTTACAGAAAACCCGCGAACTACTCAACCGATTCTTGACCACCCTGCTCAGCGCCTCGTTCTGCGGCCGCGTTTAATTTTTCAATTGTTTCTATCAGGCTATCTATTAACTTCTGGCCAGCGATTTGCTCTTCGGCGGTGGCATTTTCTAAGCCTTGAGTGAATTTTTCAAGTTCGGCCATAAGGTCAGTTCCGCTCTTAGCCATCTCTTCGGCAATCGGCGACATTTCATCACCCAGCTCTAAGATTGCCGCCGCGAGCTCCTCTTCGGAAACAGCGATATCAGACATTGCGTCGGCCAGATCTTGCTCAACGGTTTTCATTGTCTCACTGGCGATGGCGGCCATTTCTTTTACACCCTGCTCTACTCTAGCTCGATCTTGTTCAAACTGCTCACCCGCTAAATACTCTTGAAAGGAATCTACATAGCCAGCAAGCTCCCCTGTACCTACATCAATTGCATCGCCAACCGACCAGGCCACCAGTTCGATCATTGAATTCAAGCCTTTTAGCTGCTGACCGTCTTTGAGACCAAACTCCTGTGCCGCTGCACTTGCGTAAATCTCAAGCGGCGAGCCCGGCTTGATACGGTTAACCGCAACAGCGGCTTGCGAATCAATCTTAGCGGCGGCTTCAGGTTCAATCATCATGATTACCCGCGAACCCGATGACTCGTCCAATGGCTGAACAGCAACCACCTGACCAACCTTAGCCTCTTGGTGATACACGCGGGCGCCCTCTTTCACGCCTTGCGCGCTACGAAACTCGGTACTTACTTCAACACCGCTATCGCCACATGCTGCAAGCATGAACGCGCTGAAAACTAATATGACAGACTTAAGAATGAGCTTTGGGGCTCGCTGAAAATTTTTGTTAGTTAGATTGATCATTGTCGTGTCCATAGTCTAATTTTTTGATTTGAATCTCAACGTTGCTTAAGTGGATTAGCGTCAGGTAAACACTCTAGGCTTATGGCAACAATATTAGTTTAGAAGAAATGCCCTGAGCGAATCAAACGATGTAAACGTTCAGGATCATCGATAAATTGATTACGATTACCCTGAAGAGCTTCGATAATCTCGTTACGTCGCCTCTCCTCGGCACTCGGAGGGTCAAGTTTATGCCAACGCTCTAAGAGTTCGACCTGTTTTTTAAATAAGATTAATCCATCGCCTTTATAGCGATCTGCCATATAGAACATCGCTCGCGCAACGTCACCGCGCACTTCATTGGCTGGCTCGACAACTCGTTGTCGTTTATTCACTTCAAAGTCGCAACTTCGTCCATAGGCTCTCGACTCGCCGGCAACTTCTCCAAAACGGAAGCTTGAGCGGTCTTGATTAACATCAGAACGCGATGGAAAAAGGTTATGCATGTCGGCTTCAATCTGATTGAAACGCTTACTCTTGGCTCTACATTGTTTACGCTTTCCGCATTTTAAACCATTGCTTGCCCAAGACATTGGGAACACATGTTCAACGTTAAAGCCTCTGCGCTGTTGACTGTCAAAACGTTCGCCACAGTAAAGCGTTTTACCTCCTCTCGGATACACTTTACTCCAAAGCAGCGGCCTAGCGGCATCGTAGTCCTTAATTCGAGAATGCTTAACTGAAACGCCCTGATGCGAATCACCGAAATCAGACTCGGGCGCCTGTTTCTCGTTAAGCACTAATACCACGATCATGACACCTAAAAAGGCTAAGGTACTTATGCCTCGCTTCACGACTTATGCACCCCATGCCCTTCATAAAGAGCGGCAATCGCTGATTTATAGTGTGCGCTAATCTTTGGGCGCTTTATTTTAAGCGTTGGCGTTAACAAACCCGACTCAACAGTCCATTCGCTATCACAGATATGCACTTTCCGAATTTTCGCGTAACCCGGAAAGTCATCCATTTGCTCGGCAATTTTTTCGATTAGGTACGATTCTAATTTATCACCATACTTAGTACGCGCCTGCTCAGCTAGGTCGTTGTTAAGCACAAGTAATGCGGATAAAAAGGATTTGCCTTCGCCGACAATCATCACCTGATTGAACAGTGGGTTACGGGCAATCGCGGATTCGATATCTGGCGGCGGCACTTTCTCGCCATTTGCTAGTACGAGAATATCCTTGATGCGCCCTATAATTTTCAAGAAGCCATCTTGGTCAATAGAAGCGCGGTCCCCGGTGCGCAACCAACGAGTGCCATCTTGCTCTACAATTGTCTTAGCGGTCGCTTCCGGGCGTTGCCAATAACCCATCATGACGTTATCACCACTTACCCAAAGCTCATCATTCTCGGCAATTTTAACGTTCACGCCGCGCAACAATAAGCCGATAGAATTAGTGCGATTCTGCTCCTTAGTATTGACACTAACAACGGGACTAGATTCGGTCAGACCGTAGCCTTGCAATAAAGGTATACCGAGAGAAATAAAGGTTTTGGCTACCTCTTCGCTTAACGGCGCACCGCCGACGATAACAAAATCGAGTGCACCACCAAGCTTAGATTTCACCTTGCTGGCAACAAAAAAGTCAAACAACCATGAGAAAAGCAACTTAGGGTGCCAGGCACGTAAGCCCTGTTTAGTTTGAAACCGAGCCCAGCCAATATTGATCGCACATGAAAATAACCAGCGCTGAACCGCGCTCGTTTCATTTAGACTTGTGTAAATTTGGTTATGCACTCGCTCAAAAATACGGGGCACCGAAATCAAAACGGTCGGCTTAACCACACTAAGATCTTCGCTCAGCTGCTTAATTGAGCGATTAAAGGTAACTTCACTGCCACTGATGAGAGCTGCATAATAGCCTACTGTTCTCTCTAAAGTGTGCGACAGAGGTAAGAAAGATAATAAGCGGTCATTTGGTTTGAGCGGTACGCTGCGCATTCCACTATACGCATTCGCCAGCATATTTTTGTGTGACAGCATTACTCCCTTTGGGCGGCCTGTGGTGCCAGAAGTATAGACAATCGAGGCTAGATCATCGGGCTCGGCAACGCCACGCTCAAAATGCTGACCATGCTCAGGGAGCCAGTTAGCGACTGTTTTTACCATCGCTTCTTCATCTCCATCAAACACCAATACTTTCTCTATAGAGCTGACATCTTCATCAGTCGAGCGTACCGAATTCCAGGTATCACTGTGCTCAAACAACACAAGCTTGGCACCAGAATTACCAATCACGTACGCAATGTTGTCAGCACGATCAGCTGTATAAAGCGGCACAACCACCAGACCTAACCTCAGAGCCGCTTGATCAAACACGACCCACTCAACGCTGTTACGATAGCATATTGCAACCCGGTCGCCCTTCTCCAAACCGCTCTCACGAAAAGCCACCTGCCAACGCTCAACCTCAGCCGCTATCTCGGCCCAAGTGGTTCCCTGCCAAGCGTCGGCCCTTGAGTTATATTGGGTGTAGGCAACCTTTTCACTGCTACGCCTCACGCGCTCACGAAAAGCTTCGTCAAGAGTGCTCGCCGTCTGCGTGTTAATAGTATCTAAACCATTAACAACCGCTAAAGCGTCTATTGGGTATTGCGCGGCGTAATAATCATTATTTGCGGTAGTCACGTAAAAAGGGCCCTGTTATTCAGAAATGCGATTCGAAAATGCGAAAACTATAGATATATAGTAGCCTGCGCGTGAAACAAGGTCACTTTTTTCGGGTAATTGTAAAAGTAATACTTTGACTGAGTCGTTCGCTCCTAAGCCCGCAAGGCTTATGCTTTTGGGGCATTTTATGATAAATTACGTGACCTTTCGCGGTGTGGCGGGCTTTAATCGCCGATTGCGACTCACCTTATTTTTGATTAAAAGGCTAAAACATGCGATTAATTCTTCTAGGCGGCCCTGGTGCTGGTAAAGGCACTCAAGCAACCTTCATTACGGAAAAATATGGCATTCCTCAAATTTCTACAGGCGACATGTTGCGCGCTGCAGTTAAAGCAGGAACACCTCTCGGCCTAGAAGCGAAAAAAATCATGGACGTTGGCGGCTTAATCTCTGACGAAATCATTACCGGCATGGTCAAAGACCGGGTAGCCGAAGCCGATTGTGCAAACGGTTATTTACTTGATGGCTTTCCGCGCACAATCCCTCAAGCTGACGCAATGCGCGAACTTAGCATCGACATCGATCATGTCGTGGAGATCAGCGTTGATGATGCAGAGATTATCAAGCGCATGAGCGGCCGCCGCGCACATCTGAGTTCAGGAAGAACCTACCATGTGATTTACAATCCGCCAAAAGTCGAAGGGGTAGACGACGTAACGGGCGAGCCACTGGTTCAACGCGAAGACGATAAAGAAGAAACTGTTAAGAAACGTTTAGATATCTATCATGAACAAACGGAGCCTTTAATCGAATACTACCAAGACTTCGCCAACAGCGACGCCGCTGAAGCGCCGAGCTACACTAAGATAGAAGGTGTTGGCTCGGTCGACGATATTCGACAGAGCATCTTCGACGCTTTAAGTGCATAAATATTGAATAGCTGAAATGTTAGTCACTCAAACAACCTTAGCTACCGACAGCGACTAGTCGCGAAAAATACTTAGGGGAAATCGTAGGCCAGGTTAATTCTGGCCTTTTGTTTTCACCGACTCCGCCTCTAAGGCAAACCCAGCTCACGATCTAAAAACGAAGGAAGAATCTGCCAGAACGCCTTGGTGTTTGAATTGGTAATCAGCACAATACCTGATCGCTGTTCTGGTAGAAATGCGATTTGGGCAGCATAGCCCTCAACCGAGCCAGCATGATTTATTAAAGAGGCATCACCGTACGAATAAATACGCCAGGCTAAACCATAATGAGCATCGCTAGCATTTGGCATACTTCTCATTCGCTTAAGCTCACTACGGGTTCTAACGCGAGGTGCGTGCAGCGCACTCCTCAATGTCGATGGAAGCACTTCCGGCGCCTCGCCTAGTTGCGCTAATAACCACTTGGACATATCCAATATACTGGCATTAATGCCGCCAGCCGCGGGCACCCGATAATATGCAGGCTTGACACTGACAGCATTCCAATTTTGACCACGCCGCTTGCGGTACGATCGCGCCCAATTGTCATCGACCATTAAACTTTGCTGACCAATTGAAGCACTTTGCATATTCAAAGGGCCAAATACACGCTTGGATACCGAGCTCGCGTATGACTGATCGTCTGCAGCCTCAATTGCGCGAGTAATCATATCAAACGCAACATTTTGATATGCATAACACTTCCCTATTCCGCATATCGGCTTCACCTTTTGCATTTCGCTTAGAATTTTGGTGGGCAGAACGTTGGCCTCAAGCAAGTTATCATAAGCGTAGGGCGGCAAAGACACGCGATGACTTAAAACATCACTTAGAGTTAAAGCGTTTGCCTGAGATTTATTTTTTAATCGAAAGCTTGGATTGCTTAAGATTGCTGGGCTTTCTAATGATAGCTTTCGCTCACTTTCCAGTTGGACGGCAACCGTAGCCGCAAAGGCTTTTGAGAGCGAAGCAATTCGAAAACGAGTATTTTGATTTACGGGTTTTGGTTTATTTAGCTCAAGAGAACCAAAGGTTTGTATTGACGAAACTTTGCCGTCTCGCACAACAGCTACAGCCAAGGCGACCATATCGCTATCTTTGAACATAGCAGGCAACTCTGACTCAAAACTGCTCGGTGCCACATTTGCGACGGCATTACTAGCGCAGAAGGCAAGTAAGCCCGCAGTCAAACGCCAAAGAACTTGGTGTTTCAAAATGATCAAATAGCGATCTAAGCCTATAGTTTTACTCACTTCATCCCACTTAAACATTGGCCCCTACTGAGTATTACTCAAGTACACAGAAAAAAAGCCAGCTAAGAAAATAGCTGGCTTTTTTCTGTCGCTAGCGACATTAATACCAATATCACTGACTCAGATATCGAATGATATCATCGGACTCATACATCCACTCAATCTCACCATCGGCCTGTTCAATGCGCAGACATGGCACTTGAGTTTTGCCTCCGCCCTGCATTAGAGCCTGGGCGTGCGCGCCATCGGAAGTGCTGCGCAAATCGACGTCGAGATCTTTTCCACGCATAAACATCAATACCTTCTGACAAAAGAAGCAGTATTTGCTGTAGTACAGGGCGAGTTTCGGTTCCATGTTTACGACGCTTTCTTAGTGGTAGATTGAGTCACAATTTCAATCAACTCTACTTCAAAAATCAGCGCTTGATTCGGGCCGATACTGCCCGGGCCGCGCTCACCATAAGCGAGGTCTGACGGAATCGTGAACTTATATTTTGCGCCTTCTTGCATCAACTGCAAACCTTCACTAAAACCAGGAATCACGTTTGTTACGCCAAAATCCGCCGGAGTACCACGGTCATATGAACTATCAAATTTAGTACCGTCAATCAAAGTCCCAGTGTAATGAACCTTAATAGTGTCAGTCTTCGTTGGCTTAGCGCCCTTGCCTGCTCGGAGTACTTCGTACTGTAAGCCGCTTTCAGTAGTTACAACGCCTGATTTTTTAGCGTTCGTGGCTAAAAATGCATCGCCCTTAGCTTTATTTTCATCAAGGGTCGCTTGGTAGCGCTCTTGCTGTTTTTGCTGAAACGCGACTTGAGTTTGCTGCATTTGCTCTGGAGTCAAACGCGAATCCTTTTCAGCAAACACATCTTCAAACGCCAACATCATAGCGTTAACATCTATGTCATTTTGAAGGTCTTGGCGCTTCATGTCAGACGCAATTTGCATACCAAAGGTATAGCCTAGCTTAGCCGCTTCGCTGTCCATGTTTACTTTAGATGTATCCGCTGCGTGTGCAGTGCTCTCTGGGTTATAGGCCGAGGTAAAATAAATACCAGTGCCAGCAATGGCCACGCCTGCAGCCAAAAGAATGCTTTTAGTTATACTCATTATTGTAATTCTCCTGTGCTCAAATCAATGAGCCCTATTTGGGTAGTTTTCTGTTTTTATTAGGGGTTAAACTGTTGCGCTAACTTCGCAAAACACGCAATTAGGGCATCAATCAAGATGCCTGCTCAGCCTCGAATACTCTTTTTTCGTCAACTTCTTGAGAAAATTGCTCGATAAAGTCCTCTAAGGGCATAACGGTTTGCGCTTTGCTACCAAAGCGGCGCACGGCTACCGTACCCTCTTCAGCTTCTCGCTTACCAATACATAAGATCGCAGGGACCTTTTGCAAGCTGTGTTCTCGAACCTTATAACCAATTTTTTCATTACGTAGATCGACTTCTGCACGCATGCCTGCACTTCTTAACGCATTAGCAACTTCTTGAGCGTAGTCATTAGCCTCCGTAACGATGGTGGCTACCATTACTTGTTGTGGCGCTAACCATGCTGGTAAAGCGCCTGCATGCTGTTCGATCAAAATACCTAAGAAACGCTCAATTGACCCCAGAATGGCTCGATGAACCATCACGGGTACTTGCTTGCTACCATCTTCGGCGATGTATTCAGCACCTAAGCGACCAGGCATTGAGAAATCAACCTGTACTGTTCCGCATTGCCAAACTCGACCGATGCAATCTTTTAATGAGAACTCAATTTTTGGCCCATAAAAAGCACCTTCGCCCGGCTGCAGCTCCCAATCTAAACCGTTATCGTTCAAAGCCTGCTCAAGCGCTAGCTCAGAGCGATCCCAGTCTTCGTCACTGCCAACTCGCTGTTCCGGTCGAGTTGATAGCTTGTAAATCACTTCGTCAAAACCAAAGTCAGCATAGACTGAGTGCAAGAAGTCTATGAATTCTTTAACTTCACTCTGAATTTGATCCTCAGTACAAAAAATGTGCGCATCATCTTGCACAAAGCTTCGCACTCTCATAATACCGTGAAGTGAACCCGATAGTTCATTACGATGACATGAACCAAACTCAGCCAAACGCAAAGGCAAATCTCGGTAGCTTTTTAGGCCTTGGTTAAATACTTGAACGTGACATGGGCAATTCATTGGCTTAACGGCGAACTTGCGCTCATCACTGCTCAGGGTAAACATGTCGTCGCCGAATTTATCCGCATGACCTGATTTTTCCCACAATGAAATATCAACAAGCTGCGGCGTCTTAATTTCTTGATAACCACGTTGATATTGCTTTTCAGCCATATAGTTCTGAACGGTTTGGTAAATCGACCAACCTTTGGGATGCCAAAACACGCTACCAGGAGCTTCATCTTGAATATGAAACAAATCGAGCGCCTTTCCAAGCTTACGATGATCGCGCTTTTCCGCTTCTTCCATACGCTTAAGGTAAGCCTTGAGCTGCTTTTTATCTGACCATGCGGTTCCATAAATGCGTTGCAGTTGCGCATTGTTAGAATCACCGCGCCAGTACGAACCGGCAAGCTTAGTTAGCTTGAAACCATCACGCAAAATGCCCGTTGAAGGCAAGTGTGGGCCACGACATAAATCTAGAAAGTCACCTTGACGATAAACAGTAATAGTTTCACTATCAGGCAAATCCGAGATGATCTCAGCTTTGTAGGCTTCGCCGATGCCATTAAAGTAGTCAATTGCTTCGGTGCGATCCCAAACTTCGCGTTCAATCGTCTCGTTACGCTTAACGATTTCCTTCATACGCGCTTCAATCTTAGTCAGATCATCAGGCGTAAAGGCTTCTTCGCGAGCAAAATCATAGTAAAAGCCATTCTCAATAGACGGGCCAATAGTCACTTGGGTCTCAGGGTAAAGTTCCTTTACCGCCTCGGCCATAACGTGTGCCGCATCGTGGCGGAGCACTTCCAAACCCTCTTCTGTATCGCGGGTAATGATCGCTACACTCGCGTCGGTCGCTATTTCGCGCGTCAGATCCCATTGTTCACCATTAACTTCAATGGCTACTGCATTACGACGCAGGCCGCTGCTAATGCCGTCGGCAATTTCAAGGCCAGTAGTAACAGTGTCGAACTGCTTCACTGCGCCATCAGGGAAAGTAATATTGATTGACATGTTTATGACTTAAGTCTGTGTGTTCTTGTTAAACTCTAGGGGCAACCAAAACGCGAGCTGAAGGCTCGAAACAGCAATAGTTACCGAATGCTGCATTGTAGCCTTAAAACATACTGCACAGAACCTTTAAATAGGTCTTTGCCATCCGCTTTTAAGCGCATATTTGCTAAATAACTTCGACGCAGAAATTAACCTTCCTTCTTATGAATCAGATTACGATTACACAGCCAGACGACTGGCACTTACATTTTCGCGATGGCGAGCTATTAAACGAAACAGTACCTGCTACAGCTCGCTGCTTTAGACGTGCAATTGTGATGCCCAATCTAGTGCCGCCGGTGAAAAACCGCAGTGATGCAATGGCTTATAAACAACGCATTTTGGAAGCTGCACCGACAGGTAGCAACTTCGAACCACTGATGGTGCTATATCTGACCAACGAAACCACCTCTGACGATATTCACGAGGCCTGTTCGCAAGATATTCCCGCAGCAAAGCTGTATCCGGCTGGTGCAACAACGAATTCGGATGCTGCGGTAAGTGGCATTGAATCGCTTTATCCAGTTTTCGAGGCCATGTCCGACGCGGGAATGCTGTTATTGATTCACGGCGAGGTCACCAACCCAGAAACTGATATCTTTGACCGCGAGAAATTGTTTATCGACCAACACTTAGGCCCGATTCATCAGCGCTTTCCGGATTTGAAGATAGTCTTCGAACACATTACAACGGCCGACGCGGCGGACTTCGTACTCAGCGGCAGCGACAATTTAGCCGCGACTATTACTCCGCAACATTTGTTACTGAACCGCAACGACTTGTTAGTAGGCGGTATTCGGCCACACAACTACTGCTTACCAGTGCTAAAACGTAATACTCATCAACAACGTTTACGCGACGTTGTTGCCAGCGGCTCAAATAAATTTTTTCTTGGCACTGATTCGGCACCGCACGCGAAACACACCAAAGAAACCGCGTGCGGCTGTGCAGGGTGCTATAGCGCATGGGGCGCACTGGAACTATATACTCAGGTCTTTGACGATCTTGATGCGCTTGATAAGCTTGAGGGGTTCGCATCGTTTTATGGCGCTGACTTCTATGGCATGGCGCGAAACACTCATAAAATTACGCTCAAGCGCGAAACATGGACCATGCCTGAAGAAATCGCTCTAACTAATGGTGATTCAATTGTGCCGTTTTTCGCCGGCCAAACACTCAACTGGCAGATTGCCTAAACCCTTCATTTTTGACATGTTAAATGTAAACAATTACTTTGATGGCAAAGTTGCCTCAATCAGCTTACAAACAAGCACTCTTCCCGCCACCGTCGGCGTGATGGATATCGGTGAATACCAATTTGGTACGCATCAGCACGAGGTAATGACTATTATCAACGGCGAGCTATCCGTAAAATTGCCTAATAACGATCTATGGCAAGACTTTAAATCAGGCGACTCGTTTGAGGTAGCCGCAAATACCAGCTTCAGTGTAAAAGTTAGCGTTCAAACCGCCTATTTTTGTACATACGAAGACAAATAATGTAAAACTAAAACAGAACCAAAATATAATCAAAAAGGGGAATTACGATGGGCGAGATCTTTACCTTAGCTAACCTAGTCGACCTAGCACTACTCATTGCGCTACAAGCCGTACTCGGCTTTGACAACCTGCTCTACATTTCACTAGAAAGCAAAAGAGCCCCAATAGAGAAACAAAAGGCGGTTCGCTTTTGGGGCATTGTTCTAGCGGTTTTCTTCCGTATTGTATTGCTATTCTTGTTACTCAATATCTTAGAGAGCTTCCAACAACAGTTATTTGCAATCCACGTTGAAGGTGTTATTCAGGCTGACTTTAACCTTCATGCTATTGTGGTGCTGTTCGGCGGCGCTTTTATATTGTACACAGCAATGAAAGAGATCCTGCACATGATGAGTCTCGAGGAGCTCGACGGCGAGCAACGCGAATCTAAATCCGTGGGCTTTGTGATTTTCTGGATTGTTGCAATGAACGTTGTGTTTTCGTTTGACTCAATCTTAAGCGCTATGGCGGTAACTAAGGTATTCGCAGTAATGGCGACGGCAATCATCACCGGAGGCATTCTCATGGTGGTATTAGCCGATACAGTTTCAGAGTTTTTACACAAAAATAGAATGTATGAGGTTTTAGGCTTATTTATTCTTTTCTTGGTCGGCGTTATGTTATTAACCGAAGGTGGTCATCTTGCGCACATGAAATTGTTTGGTAATGATATTTTGCAAATGTCGAAAACGACGTTCTACTTCATCCTAGGCGTCCTGATCATGAGCGCAATTGTTCAAAGTCGTTATCAGAAGAAACTGAACAAAGCTAAGCAAATGGCGCTAGCGGAGTTAAATAGAAAAATCGGCGCTTAGAGATAACTACGCACAATACGTCAAGCAATTTTCGTTTTTTTAAGCTTATGTGTATTGTGCGTAAGTAAAAACAACAAAGGCACTTGCTTGTATACGGCAGGCAATTAAATATGATGTTGATTTCGAAAAAAGTCACTCGAGTTGAAAAAGTCTGTTAAAAAAGTGCCAAAAGTGCCCCATTGACTTGTTTACAAGATGGTAATTAGCATTTGTAGTGCTATTATGACTAGGCAATTCGAATTGAATCATAATGATCGTATTGGGGTCATTATGCTGAACACCCCCAAAAATAAAAACTAGGAGGATACATGTCTGACGACAATATCAAACCTTCGGCACTGGTAATATCAGCCGATTCAGCAGTAGTAGAAGCTATTATTGGCAACAACACCACAGATCAACAATTCACTGCTCGTGAAACAGTTGGCGAAGTTCTCAGCAACACCGATTTGTTAGAAGGTAATGGAATTATTATCTTCGATATCGACAGTGCGGGTGGTGGCGTTGATGCAGCAATAGATCAAGCGATCAAGCTGAAACAAGCCGATCCGACTCAAGTACTGATTATGGTCGGAGAAAAAGAACCTCTTAGCGAAATTCTTAAGTCAAACATCCAACCCCTGGTTTATCGCGCATTTAACAAGCCGGTTAGTCCAAACCAAATCTTCTTGGCATTTAAATCAGGTTACGCCCTAAACGCCGAGCTGGTCGCAAAACAAGCGGCAGGCGAAGATATTATGACTGTCGGCCCAGCTGAGAATAAGGCCAGCATCGATTCAATGGCTGCGAGCCGGAAAACCAATCCAGCTATCTATGCGGGTATTGGCGTTGTGGTGCTCGGCATTATCGCTTTTCTATTCTTAGGTGGTGAAGACGAAGCTGTTGCTCCTGTTGTTGTTAATACTCCGCAAGAGCAAACTACCAGCGCAACTGAAGACGAAGTATCAACAGTATCAATAACGAATGAGTTGAATCAACAAGCTGCGAACGCGCTGCTAGATGGTCGCTACATTTCGCCTAAAGGCGATAACGCACTTGAGTATTATGACCAAGTGTTGGCAATCGACCCATATGACCCAATCGCCTACGAAGGTCGCAAGACTATCGCTGAATCACTACGTACTTCGTATCAAGAGTATGTTGATAGTGCCGACTTCGACAAGGCTCTTGAAACAGTCGAAGCACTACGAGTAATCGAACCTTTGAACCTAGATAATGACACCTTGGTGGAAAATTTAGATCAAGCCATTCAAGCTCATGTGAAAGATGTTCAAGCAAACGGTAGCGCCGAAGACATCGCGAAAACAACTGCAGTGCTAGAACGTATCGGCGATGATAAAGCTGGTGGCGGCGCCGCGGCAGCTCTTAAAGCTGAACAAGAGTTAATCGCCAAAATCGATGCAGCTCTAGAGAGCGGAAACCTAACTCCTCCATCTAAAGGCAACGCTTATTCACTCGTGTCTGAGGCATTAAAGACCAACAAGATCAGCAAGACAAATTCAGAGCCTCGCGTTAAAGCATTGAGCGCAAGTTTACTAGCGCGAGCAAATGAGGCATTCGAAGCAGATAACGCAGAAGACACAAGCAAATATTCAGCTCTCGTAAAGCGCCTAAATGTTGACCGCAAAGGCTTAAATGAATTAACTGAAAAGGTTAAAGCCAAACAGGCTGAGATTGCCGCCGCCGCAGCTGATGCAGCCGAAGGCGAGCAACAAGCAGCAGCGGCTGTAGAAGAAGCAAAGCCTGAGCCACCAAAAATTATTCCTGCAAAAATCATCAGTCGTGAAGCGCCGCGTTATCCATCACGTGCGCTTAAAAACGAAATTGAAGGTTGGGTTAAGGTCCGCTTTTTTATCGACACAAATGGCAAACCTATTGATGTTACTGTCGTTGAATCAGAGCCTGCAAAAACGTTTGATGATGCTGCGGTTAAATCGGTTAAAAAGTGGCGTTTTTCGCCGGCTCGCAACCAGACCACTGGTTTAGCAGTCCGCAGTACTTCAATTTCGACCAAGGTGCAATTTAGACTCGATTAGAGAGTTTTCTAGCGGCTATCGATATTACTCGACAGCCGCTATTGGTTTTTGTTTACTACATCAAAGACCAGTAGAGTCATGTTATACCGCTAGATCTTATTGATTCTAGCAATTAGATTAAGCGTAGAAGGGTCAAACTCTTCTACGCTTTTTTGTTTCTGATCGCAAGCTAACAACGGCTTAACCTGCTTTGCTAACCGTTTCCCAAGCTCAACTCCCATTTGGTCATAAGAATTGATATTCGTCAAAACACCAAAGCAGAAAGTTCTGTGCTCATAAAAGGCTAACAGTCCACCGAGCGCTCTAGGCGTTAAGCGCTCTAACAGAATCGTGCTTGACGGTCGATCGCCTGAAAAAATCTTGGCGTGCTTAGTAGAATCACTTAAATTTTCGGCACCATGAATACGCTCTATCGTTTCTAGGTCTTGACCGGCCAATAGCGCAGCAGTTTGCGCCAGACCATTAGCCAGCAGCTCTTGATGATGATCATCCATTTCATGGTCCGAACGAGCAACCAAAATAAACTCTGATGGGATCATCGCAGTACCCTGGTGCAACATTTGAAATACAGAGTGCTGAACATCGGTACCCACTCCACCCCAAACTACTGGCGACGTCTGCTGGTCGACAGGCGTGCCGTCGCGCTGACGATCTTTACCGTTACTTTCTGTCTCCAGTTGCTGAAGATAATCAACCAACGAACGAAGACGGAAGTCATAAGCAAATATAGCTCGCGACTTCACCTCTAAGAAGTTGCCGTAGTAATGATCGAGCATAGCCGCCAGAAAGCAAACATTAGATTTGAGCGGCTGTTGGTAGAAGTGTTTATCTAATTCAGCGGCACCGTCTAGAAGCTCGTTAAAGCGGTCGATGCCGATCACTAAAGCCGCTGATAGAGATACTGATGACCAAACTGAATAGCGACCTCCGACCCAGTTTGGGAACGAAACAACATTCTCGCTGTAAATTCCATAGTCGATTGCTTTAGTCGGGGCAGCTGTTACACCGTAAAATTTAGAAAGCGGCTCACTATCTCCCGAGCTTCTAAACCAGTTTGCGATGGAATCTAGGTTTTGCAGTGTCTCAGCCGTAGTGAAAGTCTTTGAAACACCAACTACAAGCGTACTTTCAGCACGACACTGACTTAATACATCGACAAGTTGATGTGCATCAATGTTGCCAATAAAATGCACCTTGATCGAGGCATTTAGTTCTTTAAGTGCTTCGAAGACTAATTGGGTTCCAAGAGACGAGCCGCCGATACCAACATGTATTATGTCCGCTACCGGCACGTTCCTGCTGGCCAATTTAGTCTGAATTGCTTGATACTGTTCTATAAATTGCTGTTTTGAAGTGGCAGCTTGTTTCAGTGAATCAGGTTCTACCATGCTGATACCTTGGTTCGAGCTATCTCTCAAGAGAGTGTGTAATACAGAACGGCTTTCTGAGTTGTTTATTTTGGCACCTGCCAAGAAGTCAAAGCGCTTACTCTCAAACCTGACCTCTTGAGCAAATTCTATATATTTAGATACTAACTCGTCACTGATATGCGTTTTACTTAAATCTAGGTAAAACTCACCTAGGTCATGAGTGAACTTATCTATTCGAGATGGGTCTGTGGCGAACTTGTGCTTTATACCGCTATGCAAATCTTTGCTTGCTAATGCAGATAGGGCACCCTTAATGGAGGGGCTGATAGAAGTTGTGCTCATTTTTAAATATTCAGATAATGTCGTAGGTTTTGCTGATGTGTCTTCAGATGACGGACAGCTTAGTTAAAAGCGAATGGCCAAAAAAAGATCTCGTCGAGTATGAATAAAAGGGTGTGAGGAGTTTACGCGATTGAAAAATGTTGTGATAGAGGCTGAGAGTTAGTTCGAACGAGTGATAACTAGACTATTAGCGAACTGGAGTCAGACCCCCATCGCGATAGCTGTATCGAGCATACGATTCGAAAACCCCCATTCGTTATCGTACCAGGCCTGAATCTTAATCAAATTTCCACTAATACGTGTTTGCTCAATATCGACAATACAAGATGACGGGTTATGATTAAAATCTATTGAAACTAAAGGCTTAGAGTTTAGTTCAAATACGGAATCGCGCCCTTCGGCGTACGCTGTAAAGATTTCTTCTATTTCAGAAAGACTTGCAGATTTATGCGGCACAAATGTAAAGTCTAACAGTGAGACGTTAAGGGTTGGTACACGCACTGCTACAGCATCAAGTTTTCCATCCAACTCTGGGATGACGCTCCCGATAGCTTTAGCTGATCCTGTTGACGTAGGAATCATCGAGTAGTTAGCGGCACGGCCCCTGCGCTTGTCTTTATGATAAGAGTCAAGAAGGTTTTGAGTATTTGTATATGCGTGCACTGTGTTAGCTAATCCACTTTCAATCCCAAGAGTATCGTTCATCGCTTTTGCGACATGAGCCAAACAATTAGTGGTACAAGATGCATTAGAGACAAAAACACAATTCTCATCTAGAACTTCGTGGTTAACCCCGTAGACCACTGTCGCATCTAGTTGCTTGCCAGGAGCAGAGACAAGTACTTTCTTTGCTCCTGCCTGTAGATGTAGGTTAGCCTTGTCACGCGAACGAAAGAATCCAGTACATTCAAATACAATATCGACGCCTAATTCGCTCCAAGGTAAGAGACCCGGGTCTCTTTGCATAAACGCTGGAATGCTGATGCCGTCTATCGAGATGCTATCTTCAGTGTAGTCTACGTGGGCGTTAAAGCGCCCGTGCGTAGTGTCAAATTGTAGGAGATGAGCATTCGATTCTATTGGTGCTAGATCATTAATTGCGACAACCTGAACGCGATCACTATAACCATTTTCGTATAGGGCCCTAATTACGTTTCGCCCAATTCGTCCAAAACCATTTATTGCTACTTTTATCATTTCTATAGAACACTTCGTAAAGAGTGGGATTAATTGTTTAGTGCGGCAGCGCCTTCTTGCGCGGCACTGCCTCATTTTTTTGCGCTTGGAGCCTATTATAGTCGCTCTGCGACAAACCTAGCCTTTTTAGCTTCGAATCAAACTTACGCTCGGAAACTCTACATTTGCAGCTCGTATTGCATCAATCGCACCAATCATCGAATTTGTCTTGGTATTCGGATCAACTCTAACCACTACCGCCGAGTCGGGCATTTGAGCTTTAAGTCGAACGATTGTTGATCTAATAGCTGCTGAAGGAACATCAAAATTTTGGATCCTAACAATATTGTTAGCGCTTATTTCTACAACTATTGGCGGACTGATTGGCTGACTTTCGGTGCTCGCGACAGGGCGATTAATCCCAATGCCAGACTCTTTCACAAAGCTCGCAGTGACGATAAAGAAGATCAACATGATAAAAACCACATCGAGCATCGGTGTTATATCCACCTCAGATTCATCATTTCGAAGGTTCAAACTTTGTTTGATTCTATTTGATATCGTACCCATAAGTGCTTTTCTCCGTGAGTTTAGTTAACTAAAATCCGCGTCTTGAGTGACAAACTAATGTGGGTCTGCCGAACAAGCGCTGCATCAAAATCCAAGCTATCACGTAAACAAATTAAATTCGAGCCCGCCACAACAACGCCATAAAAGAGACATAAGTTTCAAGCAAAGCCTGATGAGCCAATATATTGACTTGGGGCATAAAAAAAGCGTGCTAAATAGCACGCTTTTTTGGACTTTGTATGCCTAAACGGCTAAGCCTTTGTCACTAGCGACACATCAACCCTCACTAAGTGAGATCGTCGGTTGCGATACATTAGCCGACTTAATGCCGTCAATTGCTCTCACAATAGACTTTGTTTGCGCTTTAGGGTGAACTTTCACTACAACCGCAGCTTCTGGCCTCTCAGCACGCAAACGAGTTACGGTAGCTTTAATTGCTCTAAAATCAACGACATTGCGATCAATTCGTATTTCGTTTAGCTTGTCGATCTCGATCACAATTGGCTTAGGCGCATCAGGATTCGGCGGCTCATCCGAAGCAGGTGGTTTATTGATATCAATACCCGATTCTTTAACGAAACTGGCGGTTACGATAAAGAAGATAAGCATGATGAAAACCACGTCCAGCATGGGCGTAATGTCAATATCGGTTTCTTCCTCGGTATTACTTTTACCTAATCTTTTCATTGATTACTTCCTCTTGAGAGCACCTGAGATTAACGTGCTCTTTTGATTTAATAAGTCTATACAACTCAAATATGCTATTTAAATTGTAAATAGGAGCTTAGCCTAGCAAGTCTAGCTTGAAGGCTAAGCGGTTCATATTTTCTATTTATGAGCTTCGTATTGCTCTGCGATCAGTCCTGCAGCATGCTCTTCTAGTACTCCCTCAATTCGCTTCGCACGACTCGATGCCAACCAATGCATAAACACCATCGGTATAGCGACAATCAAACCGAGAACCGTTGTAACAAGTGCTTGAGAAATACCGCCAGCCATCGTTTGCGGATCACCTGCACCGTACAACGTAATCGCTTGGAAGGTTTGAATCATACCTGTAACAGTACCAAGCAATCCTAATAGCGGCGCTACAACGGCGATGATTTTCACGAACATAACCCAAGCATTCAACTTCGGAGACTCTTTCAGCATGGCTTCGCCAAGCTTGAGCTCCATAGACTCAGGATCTGAGTTCGGGTTGTCTTGGAATACTTTTATTACACGTCCCAGTGGGTTGCCTAAAGAAGGCCGTTTCAAGTCGCGTGCTTGTTTACTAACCTTAGCTTCGACACCCATCAAGATCAGTATTCGAAGTATTGAGATAAGCAAACCAATTATGCCGAGAGCGATGATCACATATCCAACAACACCACCTTCTTCAGCCTTTTCGATAACAGTAGGGATCTCAACATATGCAGAAGACAGAACTCCCTTACTAGGATCCAGCATAAATGGCGTTATACCACTACTGAGGCCTTGTAGATTGTTCGAGAGGCCGGTGAAAGCGGCTCGTTTACCGCCCATTTTACGACCTAACGCTGTGAAGCCATTGGTATCGTTGTAAGTCAGGATATTGTCACCAGCAACAGCACTGAACACGCCGATACGAGTTACCTGTAAATCTTGCGACTCATAAACTGGCGTAACATTTCCTTCCTCATCCACTTCCTCACCGGTTTTAAAACGAACAGGCGCGGTATATTGAACAATTTTACCTTGCTGAGTCATCTCATTCTGGAGCTGAAACCAAAGGTCTTCTATTTCATCAATCGACACTAACTCAGTTAAGCTCGCCATTTTCGCTACCATCTGGCGCAAGTTTGACGAGCGGTCTGGGTACTGAGCACTGATAAACGAAGTCTTGTACGATTCTTGAGCTTCAGACGCCGATAATTGAATAACACCAAACAATTGCTTCAGGTCGCCCAATTCTTTGGCCAGCTCAGCTTGCAGTACTTTGATTTTCTCTTCATTTACTTCGAAGGTATTCTCAAGTTCCTTACCAATGCGTTCCTGACGAGCTCGCTCATTCTTCATAGAATTTAAGCGACCTTGCTGTTTACTACGCTCAGCTTTAAAAGAATTCTCACGAGCAGTGTTAACACTGCGCTCTTTCGCAGTAGCGCTTTTGGTGGTGTTAAACAACTGCTCAATGTTCAACGTGTTTTGAGCTTGTGCAGATCCGGCACCCAGCAGAATAGAAACAGCTGAAACAACAACAAACGAAGTTTTAGCAGCCTTTCGCATAACTGGTTTAATCGCCATATTAATAGTTGATAAAGTGGTCATGTTAAATCGCCTCCGGTGCCGCAATTGGCAGAGTCATAAGGTCATTAACTTCCTTACCCTGAGTGATTCGGATTGCTTTAGTTATACCACCATTATGAGAGGCGTCTAAACTAGTCCATTGTTTCGCTTGTTTGTCCCAATATCCAGACTGTGTACCATCCGAAGTTTGGTAGTACAAACCAGCTCGACCGATTTGAAGAATGTTAACCGTTTTAGCGGCACCATCGAGCTGGAGCTCTTCGGTAAAGGTGTCGATACTCTGGCCATACGCATTTTCAATAGAATAAGCCTCAAGAACTTGCCTGAAACGCTCCGCTGCAGAAATATTGGCGTTGGTTAAATAGCCTTTAATACGGTCAAGACGGGCACGACGCTCATCTAATTTGAACGGGATATCAGCGGCGATAAACTTCTCCAATCCATCAATCATGCTCAACATTAGCGGTACTATTTGGCGTTCAATTAAAGACGCATCTTCAATAGATCGCTCAAGCTTAACCATTGCGTTCTCTTGAGCCTGTAATGTACGACGCAAACGCTCATTGAATTTCTTTAAGACTTCAACATTCTTGCGCTGCTGGTGATACTCCGCAACGATCTTTTCTGTCCTCTCAGACACATCGTCGATACGTTTTTGTGACGCTGCACCGGCCTCAAGACGCCTTTTGTTGTTTGCAACGATATCGTCAGTTCGATCAGCAAATGCAGCCGATGGCACTATTGTTAAGAGTGCCGCGCCCACAACGCTTTTCTTTAGTAACGATTTTAGTACTGCTGTACCCATACTTAACCTCTTAAGTGGCCAAGCCGAAACGGCTTGGCAAATTCTTAATTATTCTTTGAATTAGAGTTGCGATAAGTTAGCTAACTTCCGGCTCGACGCTGGTGTCAATTTCCTGGATTGGAGCGTCAAGCTCTTCCAAACGTCGGACCTCTGCTTTAACGTATTTAATCCAGTTCTCAGCGGTCTTTCGCACTTTTTCGTACTTAGAAGCGCGACCAAATGTTGCTTCAGCGCCTTTGAAATTCTTTTGCTCAAACTGAGTTAAGCCTTTACTGATTAGAGTCTGGCCGGTATTCGTCAAACCGCCTTTATTGAGAGCCTTATTCAGAGCGCTTTCGCCGTCTCTCCAACGATTCAAAGCTACATAAGACTGTCCAAGCTGATTATAAAGCTTGCCATTCGGCGACATGCCTGCTGCTCGAGATAGTGGTGCTAGCGCATCCTCATACTCACGTGCCGCGTATAGCGCTTGAGAATAGATACGGTAGTTTTTCAATTCCTTCTTTACAACACCAGAATCTAAACCCTTTTTCATGATTTGAGCGGCATGATACGGGTTGTCTTGGCTCATCGACAAAGATGCAAGAGTTACCAATTCAGACTCGGTTGTAAGCAAGCCCTGATCGTACATCGCTTGATACATACCGGTCATCTTAACTTGATCATCCAACTCATTGAAAATGCCAGCCATCGTTAGAAGATAGGTTTTCTTCGGATAGTGCTGAACTAGCTGCTTGACAACCGGAAGCATTTTTCTAAAGTCGTTTTTCTGACGGTAAATACTACTCAAAAGGTTAAGCCAACCTTCTTTCGGAATGCTGCCTAACTCCACATACTTAGCGATACCTTTTTGTACGTTTGGCAACGCTTTGTTGTAGTCCTTTAGCATGTAATGAGCTTGCCCAACCAACATATAGCCGTCAGCCGTTGGCTCTTCTTGAGTATTAAGCCATCTTTGTGCGTACCCGAGCGCTTCTCGGTATTTTTCTTGAGAAAAAAGCACTTGAGCAATTACGTACAACATCTGATTGTAAAAACTTTCAGATAAACCGTCAGGTGAAGCTGTGATTTTTTTGAAGTTACGCAACGCGCAGTTTAAATCGTCCCGAGAAAAACATATGTTTCCGCGATAGTTAGCAACATAAGCACGCTCAAGATTGTTCAAACCTTCAGTTCGCTCGATTTTCTGCAGGATGCGCTCAACCTCGGGATAGTTCTCTGCCTCAAAAGCTTCTTGAACTTTCTCGAAATCCTTAATCAACTTCTGGCGAATCGAGTCAACTTTTTTAGTTTTTGGCTTAGGAGCACTGTTCTGAGCAAATGCCTGCTGAGAGTCGATAGTAACCACTTCAACTGCAGCCATCATCGGCAACATTAACGCAATGCTTAAGCTTGCTGTAAGTACAGGCTTAAGTTGTTTTTTAACTTGTGTCACTTTGATCATTTTTTTCACCTTTTAACTTTCCTAATCACTCTTTCAATTTCGAATTGCTGAACGAGTTATTGAGGCCGTTATAATTATTAGGTTATTGAGGTCAGGGCTAATTCTCGATATATATCGAGAATTAGCAATCCTGTCCGTCGACCTTAAATGAGATAAGAATGCCAACGTTTGGTACGTCAACTGCCTTACCGCCAACTTGACGTGGCTTATATTTATATTTTAGCGCGGCTTTTATCGCGTTACGCTCAAACATTTTCGACGAGCTGTTCACCACAACCGCATCTTTTGTCGTTCCAGCTGAGGTCACTGTGTAGGTCAATTCAACCCAACCACAAATGCCCCGCTCTAGAGCGCGACGAGGGAAGATTGGAGGCGCTCTAAAAATCGGCAAATATTCGCCGTCATTCGAGTTAAAGCCTTTTAGATCACGATTGATACCAACCTTTACAGCACCCAGCCCAAGATCTGAGTTCACATCTACACGATCAGGTACGATCTTAGTTTCAGGAACGTCTGGTTGCTCCTGAACTTCATCAGGACGCGGGGGTTTCGGCGCAATGGTTTGAACATCTTCGTTTTTCGCCACATAGGTAAACTTAGGAAGTTTAAATGCCTTCTTATCTTCCAACTCGGGGTCTTTCATTTTGATTAGGGCATACATCGCCGCTATCAAACCCAGAGTCACTAAAATCGACATTAATAAAGAGATAGGCTTTGCCATTACAATTACTCCGACTTGGTCGCTACAGTTGGAATTAAAATGCCAGCATCCTTTAAAGCATCAACTACTTTCAATACTGTTTCAGCATTTGACTCGACGTCGGCCTGAACAATCACTTCGCCTTCAGGGTTTTCTGCACGCAAGCGATTAATATTTGCTTTAATTGCGCGAGGATCAACTACTCGTCGGTCCAACCAAATTTCGTTGTTTTCGTCGATTGCCAACAACACTGTCGCCTTAGGGTGCTTCTCAGCATTTTCGGCTTCAGGTTTAACTACTTTTGCACCACTTTCTTTGATAAAGCTAGCGGTTACGATAAAGAAAATAAGCATGATGAAAACCACGTCCAACATCGGCGTGATGTCGATCTTCGCATCATCTTCTTGCTTGCTTCTTAATCTTCTCATTTACTGTCTCCCAATTCCTACGCCAGATAAAAAACCCTGGCGATATGAATTTAGTTTGAGTGGCTTAGATCGGTTTAGTGATCAAGCGTTAAGTGTTCGTTCAACAGCTCGCGCTCTTGCTCAGTTTTGCGCTGCAACCAAAAGCTTAAAAATAAGCCTGATAACGCAGCAACCATACCTGCCATAGTTGGTACTGTGGCGCGTGACACGCCTCCCGCCATGGCTCGAGCATTACTTGTACCGTTGATTGCCATTACTTGGAAAACTTCGATCATGCCGGTAACCGTGCCAAGCAAACCAAACAACGGTGCAAGTGCTACGCAAGCTTGTATCATTGATAAGTTTTCTTTTAATTTGCTACCAACCGTCGAGACCAGTTGCTCTCGAACTTGATGTGCAGTCCAAGAACTGCGCTCTGAACGAGCTTCCCATTCTTCTAGCGCAGCTTTTACAGCACGCTTGTGTGGGCCACGGATATAAAAAATACGCTCAACAATCATGTACCACATGATAACTAGGAGTAAGGCGATCAAATATAGAACTGGACCGCCCAGCTCCATAAAGTCTCGAATGTACTCAAACGCAATTGAAATAAATTCTGGCATCAGATGAAACCTCTAATTCAAGTTAGCCAATTGACTAACCAGTTTCTTTTTTGCTGAACCCACGAACATCTTAATAATCATTATCTAAGTGTTCGTGAGCTAAGCCTTAGTTCGAATCGTGCTAACAACTAGCCTTCGATCTGACGTGCAACCATACCAGCTGATTGCTCTTCCAAGATCTCCTCAACACGCTTAGCTTTCGATGCTGCGGCAGTGTGAAGTAATACAATTGGAATCGCGACAACTAGACCACAAACGGTGGTTACAAGTGCTTGTGAAATACCACCAGCCATTAGCTTTGGATCGCCTGCACCGAACAATGTGATCGACTGGAAGGTCTCGATCATGCCGAGTACCGTACCAAGCAGACCAGCAAGAGGCGCTACCACTGAAACAATCTTCAAGAACATCAACCAAGAGGTTAGTTTTGGTGTTTCTTTCATAATCGCTTCTGACAAACGAAGCTCCATAGCTTCAGTGTCTTTGCTTGGGCTGTCTTGTACAGACTTCAACACTCGACCAAGAGGATTCTTAGCAGAAGGTGAACCTGGGTTTTTAGCTTGCTTGTTTACCGCAGCTGAAACACCAAACAATGCAATGATTTTTAAGATCGCGATAATACCCGCGATTGCACCAACACCTAAAATGATATAGCCAACTGGGCCACCTTGATTAACACGATCCATCAAGCTTGGCGCTTCAACAGCAGCACCCAACAGAGTACCTTGGGTCGGATCGAGTGCGAACTCAGCGCCTTCACCAGAGGCATTAAACAATGCAGAAGCTTGACTCAAATAGCGGCCATCTGGTTGGCGAGGAAGCTCAGCAACACCGCCCTTACCAAAAGTAAGGAACGTACCGTCTCCAGCAAGATTAAACGTACCAACACGAACTACCGATTGAGTTTCTTTCGCGCCAGCAGCTGTCGCCACTTCGGTCGAAAACTTGGTGATCTTCCCTTGTTGAGCCATTTCATTGAAAACATCTTTCCAAACTGATTCAATCTCGTCAGCGGTCACTAACTCATTAGCTTGATTCGATACCTTCTTGGTGATGTCAGCAAAATTTGCTCCACGACCAGGAAATTCAGCTGATACGATTGACGTCTCGAAAGTCGCTTCGGCTTCACCAACAATTTGCTGGACAGCGCCAAACAAATCTTTGAGGTCACCCAATGAAGCTTGTCGCTGAGTGCGCAAAGCACTGAGCTCTTCATCGTTTGTGGCATATTGAGCCTCTAACGCATCACTACGAGCTTCCAAAGAAGCGCGCTCAGCACGCAATTGAGTCACAATTGCTGCTTTGCCAGCACCCGCTGAACGATAACGGTTTTCTAAATCAACAGCCGCTTTACTCTTTTGCAAAGTACCATTTTTAACTTGATTCAATAGCTGATCAACAGTTTGAGCTTGCACTGGGGCAATTACGAAGGTTGCCGCTAGAGCAACAGCAGTAAGAATACGCTTCATGTTACACGCCCTCCGGAGCAGTAAGTGGCAAGCTTAGCAATTCAGGCGCAGTAGTCTTGGCAGCCACTTTAATTGCTTTGCGAATGTTTCGGTTAGTATCAGTTGGCAAGATCTTCCAGCCGTTATTAGCGGTATCCCACATAGCTGATACTTTTTGATCTGTTGTTTGGAAATATAAAGCGATACGACCAATGCGAAGCATGTCTACTTCAATGTCTTCGCCATTAACGTTTTGAACACCCTTATAAGCTTCATAGTTGTTCCCGTATTCCATCTCTACCGTATAGATATCCATAATGCTACGGAAACGGCTGGAGGTGGTTGCAGCAGGGTTAGTCATCAAGTCTTTCAACTTTAGGATGCTTTCCATGCGCTCTTCTTTATTGAACGGAAGGTCTGCTTTAACGAAACTTTCTAGTGCGCTCAACATTTTACCTAGAAGAGGCGCAACTTGCGGCTCTAGATCTTTAGCTTTGTCAATCGAGACCAAAATTTCGCGCTTTGCGGTAGTTTGAGCTCGAAGCTGATCTTCAAGTTGTTTGTTATAGACTTTTAAGCCTTCCACCAACTTCAACTCACGAGCGAACTGTTGGTCGACGCTCTGCGCCAATGCAGCGGTCGCAGTGGCCGCACTAATAGCAACAACTGCTACCGATTGACCAATCCATTTCAACACAGATTTTTTCATTTTAGATTTAACCTCTTGTAATGAAATCTATTTAGCTAGATTCAATAATAGCCACTTAAAGATCATTCAATCATGGTAGTCGCGCGAACACACCTAACAGATCGCATGAGCCAAAAACGACTCGTTTAAATTCTTTCGCTGATGCCAGCCTTGCCAAGCTACACGCTGCCATCAGCGCTAACACGACGAACTCGCATCAATGAGAAGAATTGAAATTCAGTTATTCAACATTTATTGATCGCCATGTCGATCAACATTGACCAACTTGGAAATCCCGACAATAAACAAGCTTTGATTCAAAGAGCCCAATCAAGACAGGCAGCTTCAATTCAACTGTATGGGTGGAAATATTTGGCTGAGCTTCGCCGAACCATAGCCGATATGGCAACAATGCGGGCTCATCGCAGATTTAAAGACAGCATCCGTTAATCCAACCCGTATAGCGTACAACGCAGCTGAAATCGAAACACAATATCACTCTATCAACGACTTAGCTCTTGGACGGGCTCGTAAACGTTATATTAACATCGAGAGAGTCGGGCCAGCTCGACCCTTCACTTTCACTGTTTTCAATCAATGTTCACGCTCTCGCACAAGCAAGGCAAACATCTTCTCCTAAGGCTGACTCGCGATAAGCTAGGCAAATCGCTAAATTTAGGTTGAAATAGAAATGGTCTAAAATCGACCTATTCTTGCTCAAGCCTAAACGGGTTCGACCTATTAGTTCCAAACCCTTAAAGCTCTGCCACGCGTTACGTGAGCTTGTTTATTATATTTCAGGCCTCGTCTTCGGCGAGGCTTGGATACTTAAGTCTATAACGGATTCGCGCTACAAGCCAAGCGTTAAATTCGCCCAGCGACCGAATTCAAAAACCAAACGATAGCGAGCCCCGACAAAACTTGGATCATAACGGAAGCTTAGCGCAACAATTTGAACGCTGCATTAGCTACATACTCCAAGTTATTCTAACAGCCTAAAACTTGAGCGTCACGAATCTATTAAGTTTTTTTCACAAGCAGTTACTTATTAATGCACGTTAAGCCGCCTTTATTAGCTTACTCCACAAAATGTCCTCGAAAAAACAAAATTAGAACTTTCTAGGCTCGAGACGCAATCAACTCTTCAAAATATTGCAATCCAGCTGATAGCCTTTGCATGCTCGCCTCTCGACCTAGCAATTCCAAAGTTGCATCGATCGAAGGAGACATCGTTGAACCCGTAATTGCAATCCGCACTGGCTGGGCTACTTTTGCAAATCCTACTTCATGCTCATCAACCACTGATTGCACTGCGACCTGAATAAACTCAGCCTTCCACTCAATCAAGGCCTCCAGCTTCACTATCAATCCAGATAACAGGGCCGGCGATATGGGCTTTACCCATTTTTTCAACGCCGCCTCATCATAAGCTTCAACGTCATTAAAAAAGAACCGGGTTTGCTCAACCACGTCAAGCAAGGTTTTGCAACGTTCTTGAATCAACGTAACAACAGCCTCAGCATAGACACCTTGAGGCTGATCCAATTCAGCACTCTGGAAATGCCACGCGCTCTTCTCAAGTAGATTCGCAGGCGATAGTGCTTTGATTTTTTCTTGATTTACCCATAACAACTTTTCTGGATTAAACGTAGAGGGGGAGCGGCTTACATCCTCTATTTTGAATAACTCCAAAAGATCACTCATTTCAAATAGCTCTTGGTCGCCATGCGACCAACCCAATCGGACAAGGTAATTAAGCAAAGCCTCTGGCAGAAAGCCATCATCTCGATATTGCATAACACCAACCGCCCCGTGGCGCTTCGACATGCGCGCCCCATCGGCACCTAAAATCATAGGCACATGCGCATACAAGGGCAAATCGGCGCCAAGCGCCTGCAGGATATTGATTTGTCGAGGCGTATTATTGATATGGTCATCGCCACGAATTACGTGAGATATACCCATATCCATATCATCAACTACAACTGTGAGATTGTAGGTCGGCACGCCATCAGGACGAGCAATCACAAGATCATCAAGCTCTTGATTGGAGATAACGATGTTACCCTTCACTAAATCACGGATAACCACATCGCCATCAACTGGATTCTTAAATCGAACTACGGTGCCGTCTGCTTTGGCCAATCCAAGCTCCCTACAACGGCCGTCGTACTTCGGCTTGAGACCATTGGCTTTTTGCGCATCACGCATTTCGTCAAGGCGTTCACGCGAACATTCGCAGTGATAGGCCTTACCTTCGCTCAATAATTGATCAATCACTTCTTTATAACGATCAAAGCGCTGCGTTTGATAATAGGGGCCTTTGTCGTAATCAAGCCCTAGCCACTCCATACCGTCCAATATGGCCTGCACCGACTCTTGTGTAGAGCGTTCTAAATCAGTGTCTTCTATACGCAATACAAAGGTGCCACCTTGTTGGCGCGCATGAAGCCAAGAATATAAAGCCGTACGAGCACCGCCAATGTGCAAATAGCCTGTCGGGGAAGGAGGAAAACGAGTAATAGTCATTTAATAATTGCCTGCAAATTTGTAACACGCGAATTGTAGTATAGTTAGCGCAACCAATTACACCTGATTTACGCTCATGCCACGCCTTTTTGTAGATAACCTAACTGTGATCGACTGCTCTATCTTAGACCCAAAACGCGGCTTAATTGGCGCCAGCTGGTCAGTCAATCTTGAGCTGGGGGGCGACCTAGACCATCAAAGCATGGTGTTCGACTTCGCCAAAGTTAAAAAAGAAGTCAAACGATGGATTGATCAAGAAGTGGACCACAAGCTTTTGGTTCCAAGCAGCTACAAGGGCGCTCAAGTCACTCTATCAGCTGAGTCATGTGACGTCAGCTTTGAAACCAAAGACAAATTTAAGATTGAGCATAGCTCACCAGCGAGCGCTCTATGCCTGATCGACGCTAAACGAATCTCACGGAAGCGCGTACGGCACTTTATTGCCAAACGACTGACTGAAGTACTTCCGAACAACGTCAATGACATCAAAGTTACCTTGCACAATGAAGCGAGCATAGGTCGCTACTACACCTATAGTCACGGTTTGAAAAAGCATGACGGGAACTGTCAACGGATTGCACATGGACATCGGTCCAAAATCGAAATATGGAAAAACAAGGTTCGCAATCGTAAACTTGAAAAGCAGATGGCCGAAATGTGGTGTGATATTTATCTAGGAACCACGGAAGACGTAACCGAATTTGACGCAAGCAACGTGTCGTTCAATTACAGAACCGAACAGGGCGAATTCAGTTTGCGCCTACCTGAAGAACGAGTTTATTTAATGGAAAGCGACACAACCGTCGAGTGCATTGCTGAACATGTTCTATCTGTATTAGAACGCGACATGCCAAAAGCGTCCTTTAAGGTTCGGGCTTACGAAGGCATTAGTAAGGGCGCGATAGCTGAATCGAACTAGTCGAGTCAGACAATCAATTTAATTGGGAGAAGATATAAGCATGACTACTAAACTAAGGAATCACCATCTCCTGTTCATTATACTTGCAGTTACGCTCAGCTTTAGCGCTCAAGCGCAGCAAAAAATTGCCTTAGTTGGAGGCACCTTGATAGACGGCCTCGGCTCAACGCCGGTCTATGACAGTGTGATTTTGGTTGATGGCAATATGATTACCGCCACAGGAACTCAGTCAGAAATTAAGATCCCTGAAGGCTATGAACTTGTGTCAACCGAAGGTAAAACCGTGATGCCAGGTCTTTGGGAAATGCACGCTCATTTAATGCTAACAGGCCACGCTGATTACAAACATTGGGACGTAGCCTACCCAGATCGTTTAGAAGACGAAATTATGCCTGCTTCTGCCGAACAGCTATTATTAGCTGGCGTTACCACAGCGCGAGATCTCGGCGCGCCGCTCAAAGAGTCAGCCTCGATTAAAGAGCGAATCAACAGTGGTGAGCTTCATGGTCCAAGGCTATTTGTATCTGGCCCGTTTCTGCAACATAAGCCCTACCCTGGCACCGAGAATTTTCGATGGGGCATAGACGGCGTCGCCGACGCTCGCAGCAAAGTCCGCAAGCTGCACAATGCCGGCATGGACGTGGTAAAACTTGTCGATCAGGATGAGATGAGTCGCGCCGAAGCGACAGCGATTGTTGAGGAGGCTCACAAACTGGGCATGAAGGTCGTCGGCCATTCTCATCGCCCAGAAGAAATACGCCTTGGCCTAGAATTGGGTGTCGATAATTTTGAACACACTGGCCTAGCAACCTCGCCAGAGTACCCGCCAAGCGTAATGGAAGCACTGAAAGAGCGCACCGCGACCGGCCGTGTTCGTGGTGGCCCACTCTATTGGACACCAACAATTGAAGGCCTCTGGAATTTTGACGAGCTCAGGAAAAATCCAGAAGCCACCGATAATCCTTGTTGGAAACGAGGCTTAAAAGAAGACACTATTGCCGATATCCAACAGTCTATCGAGCACCCTGATCGCTTGCTTTATTTTCAACTTACGCCCAAGCGAAAACCCACTCTGAAACGCAAGTTCCATCAGCTACGCGATGCCGGCGTGGTCTTAATGATTGGCACTGACTCAGGCATTCCCTTGAAGTTTCACTGCCAATCAACTTGGAATGAAATGGAAGTTTGGGTCAATGTCATGGGCGTGCCAATGATGGAGACTATTCAAGCAGCGACCTATTGGCCGTCCAAGTTTATGGGTGTTGAAGAGAAGTGGGGCACGATTGTACCCGGTCGCTTAGCTGACA
>CANMNN010000026.1 GCA_947499305.1 uncultured Arenicella sp.
AATTAGTCGAAGAATTAAATCGACTCGAACATATTAACGATGAGTTGCAAATTGACGTTCGCGCAGCCTTGTTTAAGATCGAAAATGAGCTCCCCCCCGTTAACGTAGTCTTCTTATATAAGGTCATTGAATGGATTGGCGCCTTAGCCGATTCAGCGCAAAGTGCCGGCGGAAAGCTTCAGCTGTTGATCGCCCGCTAATTAATTTTCTCGTTCCTTCGAGACTATTGGCTTTTCTTTAGTGGCCATAGTCTCGGTTTCAGTTACAATCTGGCCACCGATTTCGCGCGACTATTCTAAAAATAACAGTCGAGTCAGTGACTTCAAAAAACAACATTTATTTCAGGTGATAAAACGCTATGGAAATTATAGCTGAACACGGGCATATACTGCTCATTCTAGGCTGTCTGTTCGCTTTCTTTATGGCTTGGGGCATCGGCGCCAACGACGTTGCCAATGCCATGGGCACCTCGGTGGGCTCGGGGGCACTGACCGTTAAACAGGCTATTATTATCGCCATTATCTTCGAATTCGCGGGAGCTTACTTGGCCGGCGGCGAAGTGACTTCAACGATTCGAAAAGGCATTCTTGACCCCGCACTAATCAACGACGAACCGCAATTACTGGTTTTTGGCATGATGGCCGCTTTGCTAGCAGCCGGTTGTTGGCTATTAATTGCCAGTATGAAAGGTTGGCCAGTTTCAACAACACACTCCATCGTTGGCGCATTGGTGGGCTTCGCAGCGGTCGGCATTTCAGTTGATGCGGTAAATTGGAGCAAAGTTGGTACCATTGTAGCAAGCTGGGTTGTATCACCTTTGCTCGCTGGCACTATTTCCTACGCACTCTTCTTAAGCGTACAAAAACTCATTCTAGACACCAACAATCCATTTAAAAACGCCAAGAAGTATGTACCCATGTACATGTTCTTCGTAGGCTTCATGATTGCTATGGTGACCATCCTCAAAGGCCTTAAAAACACCGGCTTAGATTTCGACTTTGGCTTTGACAGTAAATTCTTAAACGCCATGCCTCTTGCCGCCGCAGCAGGTATTGCTGTGGCCATTGTCGGCGGCATGATGTTGGCACGAGTCCAAGAGAAGCCTGAATCGGATGATAGTGGCAATCGCTTTGCTAACGTAGAAAATTTATTTGCCATCCTCATGATCTTCACCGCTGCGGCGATGGCCTTTGCACACGGGTCAAATGACGTAGCAAACGCGGTTGGCCCTTTAGCAGCCATTGCTAGCGTTATCGAATCTGGCGGTGAAGTGGCTAAAAAATCAATGCTGCCACCGTGGATTCTCATATTAGGCGGCGTTGGTATTGTTGTTGGTTTAGCGACCTACGGCTTCAAGGTAATGGCGACTATCGGCAAAAAAATCACCGAACTCACCCCAAGCCGCGGGTTCGCCGCTGAGCTTGGCGCTGCGACAACCGTGGTATTTGCCTCGACTTGGGGCCTGCCGATTTCAACTACGCACACATTGGTTGGCGCCGTATTAGGTGTTGGCCTTGCGCGTGGCATCGGAGCACTTAACCTCAAGGTAGTCGGTAACATTTTTATGTCTTGGGTTGTTACACTACCGGCTGGTGCAGGCTTCGCGATTATATTCTTTTTCGCATTAAAAGGAATATTCGGCTAGCAATTAAGCGCGCCTGCAAGAGTAAAGCGGTTAGTCTTTTTTCAGATTAAAAAGGCTGACTAAGCTTACGCCAAGGTCTGCTTATTCAAGCAAATCAGCGGTTATCTTCTCTGATCATATCAGCCGCCTTCTCGGCGATCATGATGCTCGGCGCATTGGTATTACCGCTGATCAACGTTGGCATAATCGAGGCATCAACAACACGCAAACCATCGATGCCATGCACTCGTAAACGCGTGTCAACTACGGCCATGTCATCGCCGCCCATCTTACAAGTACCAATCGGGTGATAGACCGTATCGCAGCGCTGACGTATGTCATTACGAAACGCCGCTTCGTCATCAGTATCACTCTCATATAAAGGCTTACCGCGAATTTCATCGAAGCTGCTTGAGCGAAAGATTTGCTGAACCTTACGACTACCTTTGTAGAGCAGCTCCATATCTCGCTCGTCGCGTAGGAAAGCGATGTCGATTTCGGGGTCCGATTTGAAACTTGCGTCAGCCAAGTTAACCGACCCTCGACTCTTGGGGCGCAACACGCAAATGTGTGCACTATAGCCGTGCCCCCAATAAAGTTCTCGCCCATGATCGTCGACCAAGGCTCGAATAAAGTGCACTTGAATATCAGGCGATGGTGCATCCTCCTCAATCTTTAAAAACGCGCCGGACTCGGCAAAATTAGTTGCTAGCATGCCCCGACGTTTAAAGAAATATTTAAACATCTCGATGAAAAATTTGAATCCGCCTCGCAAAGAAAAACCAAAGGCTTCAAGAGATTTAGTACGCGAACTGATCACATAGTCAGAATGATCTTGCAAGTTTTCACCAACACCAGGCAAGTCATGCACTTGGCTAATTCCATGTTGAACCAGCTTACTCTTAGGCCCGATACCCGACAATAATAGTTGCTGCGGCGAACCAAAGGCACCCGCTGATAAAATCACTTCTTTAGTCGCTTCGATGGTATGCCGCTTACCCTTTATTTCTACATCAACGGATTCGGCGCGCTTAGCGCCCTTGGCACTTGAAATATTTATTCTTGAAACATGCGCCTTGGTAAATACTGTCACATTGCCTCGTTCGATCGCTGGCTCTAGATAGGCACGAGCGGTTGACCAGCGTTCACCATTCTTTTGCGTTACTTCGTAATAACCATAACCCTCTTGGTTTGGGCCATTAAAGTCATCATTGGCCGGCACGCCGCAGTCTTTCGCGGCAGAGAAGAAGACCTCATTAATAGAGCTAGGGTCAGTGATCGGAGCAACATTTAGCGGCCCACCTTGGCCTCGTAACTCTGTCTCACCGGCTTCTCTATGCTCGGACTTTTTAAAGTAGGGCAATACATCGTCAAAGCTCCAGCCATCGCAGCCTTGCTCAGCCCAAGCGTCATAATCTTGTTTTACACCGCGAATATAAATCATGGCATTTATCGAAGAGGAGCCACCGAGTGCTTTACCGCGGGGCTGATAACCTTGTCGGCCATTCATAGCCGCTTGCGGGGTTGTTTCAAATGCCCAGTTTTTAACGCGCCAAGGTATCAGGCTGATCACCATCGAAGGGATCCAAACCAATGGACTCTTATGACTACCGCCTGCTTCTAGCACGCAAACACTTACATTCGGATCTTCTCCCAAGCGGTGCGCTAAGGTGCACCCCGCTGACCCACCGCCGACAATGACATAATCAAATTTCATTCTTTGCTCTCGTTTTAGATAAGCTCGCGCGTTTCTATACACAAACTCATAGGCAATTTGTTGAACAACTTGTGATCAAACACTATACCCGAACAAAGATGAAACTTAGTGCAAGACTTTTCGGCTTGCGATTTTGAAAGCGTATCTGCTAATCCTAGCCCATACTCGCCAACAGTGACACGTTTCCTCCGGCAGCGGTGGTATCAATACAAACATGACGTTCGATCACGCATCGGTCCTCAATGTTGCCTTCACACACTAACGGAACCAGCGCACCCGGTCTCGCCGCCAAACTTTGTCGTATCACTTTAAGATCATCGCCATCACTTTCACAAATGACTGCATTAAGCCCTTTAAGCTCGGTCAAAAGTTCTCTGGGCAAAAAACCATTAATTGAGTTGAGCTCGCTGGCGCCTGGGCACACAACCAAGGTTTCACAGCCCAAGGCCTGCGCCCGTTTTGCTTGGACTGCTGCCAAGGTAACGGTGGGGCCAAGGCACAAGACTTTGCCGATTGGCAACACCGATAGCTTGTTTGATTCTCCCGTGGGCCCGGCCATTGTTTCACTTGAGAGCGCTACGCGTTGCTGGCCTAGTTGATCAAGCTCAGCTTGTACGGCCTGTAAGTCAAGCCTCGCGTCATCTTGGTTAACATCAAGCGAGATCGAATTCTCGACAGTCGCCGCTCGTGCAAAACGCTTAACGTAATGTGGCCCTCCAGCTTTAGGACCGGTTCCAGACAAACCCTCACCACCGAAGGGTTGACTGCCAACAACAGCACCAATTTGATTCCGATTAACATACATATTGCCCACGGTCAGACGAGTTGTCACTTTCTCCACTCGGTCGTCGATTCGGGTATGCAAGCCGAAGGTAAGCCCATAGCCACTGTCATTGATGTCGTCAACAATGTCGTCAATTTGCTCAGCTCTAAAAGTGGCCACGTGCAATACTGGACCAAAGATTTCTTGCGTCATTTCCTGAATACCAGAAACACTCAACACACTCGGTGCAACAAAATGCCCTTGTGATGGGCAGTCGACGCGTTTTAATAGGCGCCCTTGTGATTCAGCCGCATCAATATAGGCTTGAATTTTCTGCTGAGCATCTTGATTGATCAAAGGCCCAACGTCGGTACTTACATTCCACGGATCGCCTATGCTTAATTCTTCCATCGCTCCGTACAGCATTTCTAAAAAATCTTCGGCGATGTCTTCTTGCAAATACAACAATCGTAATGCCGAACATCGCTGGCCTGCCGACTGAAACGCCGACACAACGATGTCACTAACCGCGCGCTCGGGCAGTGCCGTTGAATCAACGATCATCGCATTCAAGCCACCAGTCTCGGCAATCAATGGAGCATTAGCACTAGCGTTCGCAGCTTGAGCTTTATTGATTGTCATCGCAGTCGCAGTTGAGCCGGTAAAGCAAATTCCGCTTAAGCGAGAATCATTCGCTAGAGCGGCACCGACGGTTGCGCCAGAACCGGGTAATAATTGCAATACCGCTCGAGGCACACCCGCTTCGTGAAGCAATTTCACCGCTAAATATGCGACGATCGGAGTTGGATCTGCTGGCTTTGCTAGAACCCCATTGCCAGCGCTAAGCGCCGCAACAATCTGACCAGTGAAAATAGCCAATGGGAAGTTCCATGGCGATATGCAGGCAAAGATGCCACGAGCTTTATAGTCACCCAACTGCTCAGCTTGAACTGCGTAGTACCTTAAAAAGTCGACAGCTTCACGCAACTCGGCAACAGCATCATTCGGCGACTTACCTGCTTCTCGAGTCAAAGCAGCAAATAGCTCACCGGCGTGTTGTTCGTATAAATCTGCCGCTAGCTTTAATACACGCGAACGCTCTGCCGCTGATACGAAAGACCATGTTTCGGCGGCAACAACTGCCCCTTCTACATCGTCCAAACTGGCCTCGGCTACGCTACCAACATGATCAGAGCCATCGAACGGACTGGCAATTTCGATCGGAGACGTTCCGATATGGGCATGGGCTAATATCGGACTAGCATGCCATTTAGTCTTTTTAAACGGCTTACGGGCATGATCGAACGCCTTTAAGTCGTCAACATTCATTAGATCAACACCGGCTGAATTTGTTCGTTCAGGCTGATATAAATCAGCGGGCAAGGCAATCGCTGACACAGGGTTATCAGAATCGGCAAGCCAGCTTTGAAATGGGTCAGCTGCAATTTCTTCAGGACTTACCTCTTCGTCGACCACTTGGTTTACGAACGAAGAATTCGCGCCGTTCTCAAGCAAGCGACGCACAAGATACGCAAGTAGATCACGATGTTCGCCAACCGGGGCATATATGCGACAACGCGCCGAGGTGTTCGTAGTGATGTGCTTATAGAGAGATTCGCCCATACCATGCAGACACTGAAACTCAAAACTGTTGGCTTCTAAGCTAGCCGATAGAGCCTGGACGGCCGCCACCGAATGGGCATTGTGTGTTGCAAATTGCGGGTAAATTCGGTCTGATTTCAACAACAATTTTTTTGCGCAACAAATATAAGACACATCGGTCGCCGACTTCTTAGTGAATACTGGAAAACTCTTTAATCCCTCAACCTGGGCTCGCTTTATTTCAAAGTCCCAATACGCGCCTTTGACTAAACGCACCATAATTTTGCGATCATAATGTTCGGCCAAAGCATATAGATAGTCGATCACAGCGCTGGCGCGTTTACCGTACGCCTGAACGACCACGCCAAAGCCATCCCAGCCCTCTAAGCGTTTATCGCTTAGTACAGCCTCAATGACATCGAGCGATAAATCGAGCCTGTCGGCTTCTTCAGCATCGATATTCAAGCCCATATTAGCGGCTTTCGCATCAAGAGCTAAGGCGAGTGTCTGCGGAACCAGTTCACTTAACACGCGATCAATTTGCGTTGCCTGATAGCGCGGATGTAAGGCCGATAGTTTGATCGAGATACCAGGGTTGTCACGAATATCCTCATGCACCGCATCTTTGGCCAGCTCATTGATCGCATTTTTATAGCTATCAAAAAAACTCAGCGCATCACTCGCGGTGATCGCGGCCTCGCCAAGCATGTCATAAGAATAGGTATAGCCCTGTGCCACGCGTTTAGCTCCCCGCTTGACCGCAGACTGAATGGTCTCGCCAAGTACAAATTGATTACCCATCTCCTTCATAGCGCGCTTAACAGCAACTCGAATCACTGGCTCGCCAACCCGCTTAACCGCACCTCTTAGCGTAGATGAAATGGCGTTACCAGACGTTTCATCGAGCACTTTGCCTGTTAACATCAAACCCCAGGTCGCGGCGTTCACTAACGACGAAGACGACTTTCCGAGGTGTTCGCCCCAACTAGACGGTGCGATTTTGTCTTCGATCAGATCATCGATGGTTTCACTGTCTGGCACTCTAAGCAGTGCCTCAGCCAAACACATCAGCGCAACACCTTCGTCAGTCGACAAACCGTATTCAGCGAGAAACACCTCCATCAAACCAGGCTTGTCATCAGCGCGAACCGCACGCACTAAGTCGGCGCCTCCGTTTGAGGCTTGCTCGAGCAGGCTTTGCGGTACATTGGCATCGCTAACTAATGTACGAACCAGAGCAGGCTCATCTGCATTGTGCAGCGTGCGTATTTTTGTGCGTAGCGTGTCGAGTAAGGTCATACAAGCCTCATTGCTTTAACGAAGGTTAAGAGTTAATCAATCCCTAAAATACTATCGCAAAGAACTAAGTCATTATTCCTTGTATTTAGTTTTTTAAAGTCGATATACTTTATTTAAATACAAATAAAAGTCATTTAGAACGATAAAATGAACAATAAAAGCCCACTAGACTCCTACGACCAGCAAATCATCAAACTATTATCAGTCGATGGCCGCCTCCCAGTGACCGAGTTGGCGCGGCGCATCGGAATTTCAAAATCGCCCTGTCAGGTTCGCCTAAAACGCCTTCAAGAAGAGGGCTACATACTTGGGTTTCGGGCGATAATCAATCAAGCAAAACTCCAACGAGATCACGTTGCCTTTGCTGAAGTGCGCTTGACCGACACTCGCGAAGAAGCGTTGGACAAATTTAATGCGGCAATTAAAGATGTTTCCGAAATCGAGCAATGCCACTTGATTGCCGGCTCGTTCGACTATTTACTAAAGGTTAGAACGTCTGACATAAACGCTTATCGAAAGGTATTAGCAGAATCGATTTCTCGCTTGCCTTACATCGCCAATACCTCGACCTATGTATCGATGCAATCGATTAAAGATTGACCTCAACTAACTCAGTCTAGTTAAAACAAAGAGCGTCTTCTCAATGCTAGTATTATTAACAAATTCAATAATTGAGGCGTATTAATGAATCAGATTACCAACACCTTTGTCGTTCTACTATTTCTTTTCGCCTGCCCGCAAGTTGGAGCAGAGGTTCTTGATTCCGGCGAGGACTATTATGTTTTATCGCACAGCGCCGAGTCAGCCTTAACGATAGAACAAGTTTGGAAGAGATTAAGCGAGCCCTCAAGTTGGTGGCACCCTGATCATACCTATTCTGGTGATGCTAACAATTTAAACCTCGATCTTCGTGCTGGAGGGCATTGGCAAGAGAAATGGGGCGAGCATTCGGTATTACACGGCACGGTGTTAAATGTAATACATCAAAAATCGATTCGCCTCGATGCACCCTTCGGCCCGTGGACGTACAACTAAAGTACTTACGTTTTTACAACTAACCCCCTTACGTTCCAACTAACCCTCTTATTTTTTTATCCATGGATATCAGTTCGTTTACACCGGGATAAGTAGAAGCTTTGAGTAATTATTCCCGGCTGAACCAATTAGGTGACGTTTGTTGTACCTAAAACGTAATTATAACGTTTTGATACACCATCCTAACCGCCTTAGAGAATCCTTTTGAGCTTCAGTAATTCTTTCATTGTGGAGTGCCAAACATAAAAGGTACCGGGGTCGCGACATTGCCACATACAACTGCCGCATAAACATTTGATTAGGTTTGAAGTGTCTTTGTGCGTGTGGTTTCAAGGGCAAATCTTCAATTGGGTTCGCAGCACATGGTAAGTCTCCGGTCATAAATCCGACCATTGAACTGAGGTCATAACAGTGGTTTCTAGTTTCTACCAAAAGGGTTGCATCATGAGTTTCTCCTTTAGCTCCGTGTATGGTGGAAAGATCAACAATGAATCCATCCTCGTGGATTATGGAGTTTCTAGCATGAGTCACTAAGTCAACGTGGCTACCCGGTTCTTCCGCAAACAACTCAGGGTGGCTACCTCCGCCCTCTTCTGAAAATGCTAGATAATCGGCTACTTCTTTTTCCAGGTTTTCCATTTCAAAGATCATCTTCATTTTCGAAACCATCCTCTCCCAGATAGGTTTTTCGATTTTGTAGTGGGCGTAGAGCATGAAATAAATCAACCTACGGAAATAGTGCCAATGTCCTTTCGCTTCCAGCAAAACACGCATACTTTTAGCGCTGTAATACTTACCCGCCTCATCTAACTTTCCTTGCATCCTTAACACTTCGAGTATGCAGTCAGATATGAGCTTATAGCCCTTAGACCATTCTCTTGATGAAAGTTTCCTACAATGCCGCGCTGCTTGCACCAAAGACTTAGCTTTATATAGGTCTTCCGGCCGCAATTTGACGTACGGTTCCCAGTAGTGGCCGATCCTTAACTGTTCGGCATCAGGATCGATTTCTTTTCCAACAGCACCTAAAATTTTAACTGTGAAGTCATCCGATTGCTTTACCTCGGATGAAAATTGATTTGAAACAATATCTGAAAAAGTGCTCGCCACTTGGTCAAGAGTCGCATCTCTGAATATAATGACGGTATGCTCGAAAGCACCGGGTTCTCCGCAGACTACAAGCCTATCCTCTACCTGGCTTTGTGACAGCTCTGTTTGTAATCCTATTCTATTGAAACTGAAACAACCTACTTTGGCCGCGATATTGTCGTCAAACCTATGTGACTTATTTATTACAAAGTCCATTTCTGTTGCTAATTTCTCATTAAAAGTCACATTAGGCTTTTCTTCTCCTTGACCATTAAAGATTGCTTGATCGGGGTCGCCAAATCGTTGAATAGAGCATACGCTGCTTTCTAGAGGAAACGCTTCAAACAAGACTTGTTCTTGGTGCAGCTGAGTATCTTGCATTTCATCAATGGCAACTAATGGAAACCTAAAACTAACGATTTCACTAAGTGACTCACAGGAGGAAAGTGCTTGGTTTGCGTGGAAATACATATCCCTAAAAAGGAAGCACCCTCTTTGTTTCAAATAATCCTTCAGCCGCAGGAGGTCCGCTTGCGCACGCTGGAAGTGTTGTGGGTTTTGCCATGCACGTGGTCGTTTGATTATATTTACAACCACTTCGTCATTAATTCTTGTCAGGTACGTACTTCTCAGAAAGTGATCAATCGCTTCTGAACCTCCAAGGCCGTTCAATGTACCATTGAGCCAAGAGAACTGGGCTAGACCAAGTAGTGCTCGTGCATTTTTCACGTACTCGTCATTATCTATTCTAATGTTTTGAATGCCGTTTGATTTCAAAAAAGGGATTGCAAGATAACGATTAGTGAATTCTTGGATGGTTCCAATAAAATGCGGGTACCGAAGTAGTTTTTCAGCATTTGGAGACTGAGAAATCGCAACTCTTTTAATAATTTCCTCTTTCGCTACATTTGTGTGAGATAGGACACAAATGCCCTGCTCTCTTAGTGGCCAATTGTTCGCAAGCAGAACTAATTTTGAAGCAATTAATGTTGTTTTTCCGCTCCCTGGACAAGCTTGGACATCAATGGAGCTCATTGAAGTTAGAATTGCTATTCTCTCCTCGTCATTAAAGTTGAGTTTTTCCTGCAAGGCGAATTGCTCTACATTTGACCTTGAGACTAAGTTTTCAAGCATTGTTTAAGACATCTGCCTCATCGGCATCGTTACTGGTTGTTAGATAATCAATAGCTTCCAATATGTAGGTTGGTAGTTTTGACCTCAGCTCTATTGAGAACTCTGTCCGAGCTGCATTGGTTCGTTGAACTCGTTGATCTGGGGTCTCATCTTCTCCACCAACTACAGATTGAATTTTTTCGTCTAGTTGGGCCTCTAGCAGCTTGGCGAACTCATATGCAAAATCTGTTTTGGAAACATTGGCCTGAATATAAGTGGCTCTTTGTTCGTCAGAATCCAAAATTTCATCAATCCCCTCCAGTGAACCGTGCAGGGCTTGGTAGCATTCTTGGAACAGTCCGGACATTGCTAAGCTGTACTCAAATGTCCAATGGTCTGATATTTTGATTCGTATATTTTGCCTCTCCAATCCATCTTTGAGATCTGTTTTCCTTTGTTCGACGTCAGTGCAATTTCGGCACCAAAAGCTCTGGTTCCGTGGCTTGTACTCTTTAAAGCCATAGGGATTATCTGGGTTATCGGCTAGGTCCTCAGCACAGTCTGGCCATAAGTCGAGATCACGCAGTACACACACTTTTGTTGGCAACCATTCACCAGAACTGCCATCTTGACCACCTCGAATAAATAGCCGTGCAAATCGCTTCCACGACCCACTGTTATCATACTTGATAACAGATATACCGTAGTTTTCTAATGGTCTTTCAAGTAGCCGAGCTAAGGTTGGGATCAATATGTTCTCAGCGTCACCTTCGACAAATAGAAGGCCTTTCGCAAAGAACACACTTGCCTTCGTTGCATCTAAAAATTTTCTCAAATAAATATAATCGTCATTGGCAAGTAACGTTTCACCAGGTTTTAGTGACCACGCTTGACCAGCTCCCAGTAGTATTATTTCAGCTGGATCGGCCTTAGATGAGATGTTTGGGCTATGGGTTGTTAATAGACATTGTATTCCATTGGGGTTTCTCTCGGTTTTAACCTTTGATGAAATGAATTGCAAGAGTTTGAGTTGCAGCTGGGGATGAAGGTGTGCCTCGGGTTCTTCAATAAGCAATAGAGGAAAATCGCTTTTAGCCTCCTGCTCAAGAAGTAAAAGTTCTGCAGCCATAAATAGAAGGTTTTGGTACCCCAAACCATGCATTCTGTTATCCAGTGTGAGTTTCAGACTAAGTCCTTCCAAGACTCCTCTAAGGTGTTGGAGTTTGTTGTGGGAGGGTAAAGAGACAATTTGTGATGACTCTAAGCCTACGATATCAATGAACGCTCCGAGATCGTTTTTGTCAGACTCAAAGATGAGCTCATGCAGATAATTACCTTGTATATTTTTAGCTGCGTTTTCAAGTGCTCCATTTTCAGCTAGAAGCTGGTTATTTGCTTCTGCCATGATTGTGAGAATATTATCTATATCGTCACGGATTCCTTTCGATGAGCTTAAGATTTGTGAAAGGCGTGAAGCTCTTCCTGATGACAATTCAGCGGCCGCATCCCTTAATGGCTTGAGATAGGTAGATGCTAAGAATTCCCTAATTTCAGTCTCAATTACTAAACCATCACCGTTTTGGCCGGAGCGGATGTCCGTTTTAATGTAGGGGTAGCCTCTACGCTCAGTTCCGGTCTTAGACGCGGATAACTGAACGAATAGAACAGGCTTTGTTTTTCCATCACCGATTGGTTCGTGAGTGAGGTGTTCAACAAAACGATGAGCATCGGGCGTGACATCAGAGAATTTGAGTTGGATTGTTATAAAATCGGCATCGTTGTGAAAATCAGTTTCTGACAAGTAAAAGCGGTCAGAAGTCGTTGACCCTAAGCAACACCTGACCGCATCTATGAGTGACGACTTTCCAGAATCATTCTCGCCCACCAATATATTAAGGCCTGAGTTAAGCTCAACTCGAAGGTTCTTAAATAGTCGAAAGTTACTAATTGATATTGTAATCCCCCCATTTATAACCGCAGTTTTAAGTAGAAGGTTTTAAGCTGCATTCAGTTTCATTATCGGTGTGATGCCGTCAATTGCTGAATGCGGTCGTTCATTATTGTAAGTCCATAGCCACTGTGTTGCTAGAAGCTGTGCATGTTCGATTGAGTTAAAGATGTGCATGTCGAGCCATTCGTGCCTTGCCGTTCGGTTGAACCGTTCGATATACGCATTCTGCGTTGGCTTGCCTGGCTGGATATAGATCAGTGTGATCTGGTTTTGATTCGCCCAGCTGACCATCTCACCGCTGATGTATTCTGGGCCATTGTCGCAGCGAAGTGCTGCAGGTTTGCCCCGCCATTCGATCACTTGCTCAAGCGCGCGTATCACGCGCTTGCTTGGTAAGGAACGATCAACTTCAATCGCTAAGCCTTCTCGATTGTAATCGTCCATTACATTGAATGTGCGTAGTTTCGAACCGTTCGATAAGCTGTCACTCATGAAGTCCATCGACCAAACTTGATTGATAGATGTTGGAACTGAGAGTTCATCGGGCCGGTCTCGTTTAATTCGTCGGCGCGGCTTGATTCGTAAGTTCAACTCGAGTTCCCGGTAGATTCGATAAACACGTTTATGATTCCAGCCAAACTCTTTTACATTGCGCAGGTACATAAAGCATAACCCAAAGCCCCAACGTTTATGCGTCTGTGTTAAACGAAGCAACCAATCCGCGATGACCGCATTTTCGCTTGAGAGCTTCGGTTGATAACGGTAGCAGGTTTCACTGACACCGAGACAAACACAGGCAAAGCGAATACTTACGCGATAACGAATGACGGCTTGTTGCGCCATCTCTTTACGCAGAGATGGCTTTACAACTTTCCCTCGAGAGCCTCCTGACGAATTTCCGCTTTCAACCGCTCTTCAGCATACATCTTTTTTAATCGAGCATTTTCAGCTCGAAGTTCCTTCATCTCTTTCATCAATGAGGCGTCCATTCCGCCGAACTTGGCTCGCCATTTGTAGAACGATGCGGAACTCATTCCGTGTTCACGGCAAAGGTCTTGAACGGCTACGCCGTTCTCGTTTTGTTTCAAAATCGCTAGGATTTGGCTGTCTGAAAATCGTGGTGTACGCATAAAAAATTCTCCTATTTGGATTGCAAGAATTTTCTACTTAAAATGTCGATTACTTTTCGGGGGGATTACAGCGGTCCGCTGTCTTCTATTGCAGATAATGGTAAAGTTTTCTCAGTAGTAGATAAAATTAGAGACTTTAATACGCTTGAAGGCGATAGGAAATTCGAACTCCTTCTCAAAGGGATAAAAAAGGAGGCTTCGATCTTTCCTGGCTTCTGTGGTGTTCATGACGACATGTTTTTCAAGCCAATTGAGAAACAAAGAGTTGACTTCAATGAGTTCCACGCTTTCTTATTTTCATATAGAGCATTGGGTTACGAACTGCAACGGCGTGAAAAACTAATCGAAAGCCGTAACATCGATCGCGAACTAGATGCAGGCTTCGACTTCGAATCACAGGTCAGACATCAAGAGTCCATTAACTCGATAATTGTGCAAGATACGCTAATCCTTGATTTTCTCAATGAATGGAAAAAAACTCTTGATCGTAGATATTTTCAAAACCAACAGAGTGAATCCTATTTTTTGGTCGAGTTTGAAGAGCTGCTGCCTTTTGTAACATGTGGCGCGTTCATGCCTCTAGTTGATTTTAATGGAAATCGATACCTTCAATTGTCTACAGAATTCATTTCAATAAATGTAGTTAGTTACAATAAAAAGTCGAAAGCGATCATTACATACTTCGGTGGAAAAAGAGGCGCAGCTGAAAAATTTGTGGATTCTCTCGCGAGTTTGAGTAAATATGCGCTCGCGAATGCGATTTTTCACTTAACTCTGGAACAGCTTGAAAATATTTATATTCGCCCAGTTTGGTGGAGGTCTATCGATCAAACATTGAAGGAAAAACTGATTAAGCGCATGTTGACTGGAGTAGATCTAAAAAGTCTTGGAGAACAAATTAATGCGCGAGATACTTATATGGATTTGGAACCGATTCTATCAACAAAGTTACCACCCAAAACTAAACGATTTTGTATCTCTGATTTTACATAACGCCCTCTTCTACGCACCGCTAAGCCAAGCTACATCCACTATAGCTTGGCTTTTTTTGTGCTTTTAACAACTAGAAAGTTAGTTGAAACCTAACGCGAAATTCGCTGCCATCATCGTTGCTCAGGTTATCTTCACCGTCAGTATAATTTACGCCGAATCGAATATTTTTGTGTGCGTACCAGTTCACGCCAAGTGTGTAAGCAGTGGCATCGGTACGGCCCAATTCAATGTCGCTGTAGTTGGCATCACCGTCTTCATAGCGCGCTACAACTTCCCAGGCGCCGGATTTTCCTTCTGGTTTAACACGCTTGAATATCCCGCCTTTGTACGGTCTTGATTCGCCGGTGAGAATATAACCAGCTTGAACATAGTAGCCACTGATATCATCGTTACCTTGTTCGCCGTCCATATACTCTGCTTGAATATGAAACGGGCCTGAAGTGGCCGCTGCCTCAAAACCCAATGCACTTTCATCGTCGATATCCCTATAAGCTAAGCCAAGGTGGACAACACTCGAGTCTGACTTTATTGGCGCAATCGTATAACGAGCAGCAAAGCCTGTTTCTTCGCCTTCTTCATTATCATTTACATCATCATAAAATATAGAGGCTGCGTAGGTAGAGTTGCCAGATTTACCATGAAACTTAATACCCTCTTGCCGACCGAGTGCATATTGTTCCGTGGCCGCCGAGCGCTCAAGCACACTGATGTCCTTTGAACTGGTGATCTGCTCCAGGCCAAACGGTTGAATAAAATTACCCACAGTAACGTTTGCGCCCTTACCCCAGCCGGTATACGTTAAATATAGATCTTCAACGCCGCTACCGTTGGTATTGAACTGACTTTTGAACTTCCAGTCTTTAGCGATGTTGCCCTTGATAGCGATACGACCGCGGCGTAAATTAAAGCCGTCTTCGTCAGTAACTCCGTTTTCTTCCGCCTTGTTGTAATCGTACATAATACGACCGCCGACCGAAAAATTGAAATCGCCGCTACTTACCTTTAACCCACCTTTGGTGGAGACTTTGACCTCGGCATTGGCCGTAGTCGACATCATGGCTAATGTGGAAATTACTGCTAATGCTAATTTAGTTTTCATGGAACTCTTTCTAACCTCTAATGTGTAAATTGAAAAACGTAATAATGGAAAAATAGTTAAAAGGCTTATCGACGGTTGTCGACAAGATGAAAATTGGAATTGTGTTCAACTAGAAACATGGCAAAGCGCCTCTTGGATACCTAGGTGATAGGATTGACCATCTCTAGCAACCGACACATTGTTCGGTAAACTGCTCGGGTTTTCCTCCAACCAAACGTCTAGTTCGTGCCCTATATGAGTTAGCACGCTGTCAACTGGTTGTATTTGATTGTGAATATTCAGAGCCATGGTCAGATCATTATGATTTCTGGGAGGCTCGTCTCTGGGGGGCTCACTGGCGTCGATAATGGCGAGCCCTATTTGTTGTTTTTGCAGGAATGTGGTCACCTCATCTGAGAGGCCGACAGTATCAGTGAGATAAGCCAAACTTTTAGACTCGTCATAGATTGACTCAATGAAATACCCATACGTGAGCTTTGAATGTTCCAATGGCAGTGGCGTTATCCGAAATGGGCCTAGCTCGACGCGTTTAAATGCAACGGCTTTTTGCTTAAAATCAAGAATCCCGGGATGTTTAAATAGGTCACCGCAACCTTCCGTGTCGTCGGGACCAATTACCGAAATTGTTCTATTGCACCCCCAACGTAACTTAAATAAGCCCATCACATGGTCCATGTGATAGTGAGTTAAGAGGATGTTATCGAGAGAGAATTTAGAAAAGTAGTCTTGCAAGTTAGGTAGACCAGCATCGATAACAATTCGAAAACCATCTTCTTCGAGTAACGCAGATGTTTCCGCTCGTGCATACTCTTTGTGGTTACGAGCCCGATAACATGCAGCACATTCGCAGCCCAGCACTGGCGCTCCGTATACACTGCCGCTTCCTAAAATAGTAAGTCGCATAATGGGCTTATCTACACCGTATATGGTTGCATAACTGCTTACCGGCAGCGGCAAGTGAACCATTATTATTGATGGTATGAACGATATTTTTAGACCCGTAATCAACAGTGCGGATTCTTTTCAATCGTCGCTCAATCTGTTCATCGGTTTCTCGGGCACGCTTAACGAGTCGCTCTCTAATTGTTTCTTGCGACGCTAGAATTAAAACTGGTTTTAACTCCGGGTATTTCTCTATCGCCAGCCCAAAGTACTCACGCGAGCCGTTAACAATGACGGTCAGACCATTGATCAGCCATTGATCAATTTCGATGCCAATGCCGTATTGATTGCTGTGCGCACCCCAAGTCATCGCAAAACATCCAGCTTGATCGCGATGCTCGAATTCATCTTTTGATAGAGCGATATGATTTTCACCATTTAGTTCTACCGGTCTAGTGATGTATCGATGTGCGAAAACCAACCCTGATTGTGAAACCAATTTATTTCTTGCGTAATCCAACAGGCTGTCTTTACCGACCCCTGATGCGCCCATAATGTAAATGAGGTTCTTACTGTTGTGAGCAGCGTTACTCATTTCAGTAACTCGTTTGATACACTAACTTTCCCGCCGACCAAGTGTGTGATGCTTGAGCAAGGTCGCCAAAGTGGGCAACAGCCACTAAATCTGCGCGTTTGCCAACCGAAATTTCGCCTCTGTCTGTTAGACCAACAGCGTTCGCTGGGTTGCGTGACACTAGGTTTATTGCGTCAGACAACGACAAGTCTGTAATGCTGGGTAGCTTGAATACGGCCGCCAATAGTGCGGCCGGTGAATAGTCGGCACATAGACAGTCGGCAACGCCTGCTTTGATAGCGTCGACCGCACGCATCGACCCGGATTGACTTTTTCCACGCAAAATATTAGGTGCGCCAACGATAGTCTTGAGCCCTTTGCCTTGAGCGTATTTCGCGGTATCGAGATCAATTGGGAATTCGGAAATTGTGACCCCCAAACCATGCATCGTATCTACTCGTTGCTGATTATCATCATCATGACTCGCCACTGAGATTTTATTTTTTTGTGCGCACTTTATAAGCGTTTCTACGCGCGCCATAGCGCCACTAGCGGCCTGTTGTTTGCGGTCAACTATTTCATCGAGTTTGTCGTCGCTGGTTTTATACGTGCGACCGAGATAATCGCGATAGGCTGCGAGGTCCTTAAACTGCCCCTGCCCTGGCGTGTGATCCATCAAGGAAAGAAGGTGCATCGACTTATCATTGAGCAAGCTCATGAGCTGCTCTAGTCCAGTCTCATCGGTTACTTCATAGCGGCAGTGCACTCTATTGTCCACCAGTGCATTGTGTTGCCATTGGTTTACCGATCGCACAATCTCGGCGGCAAACTGATTATTGCGAACGCCTAACTCCTCGTTGGCGAACGATAAGGCATGGAAAATAGTGGTCACACCCGCGGCCGCATTACGCTTATCGGCTTGGGCGATCGCGAAATCCAGAGGAAAATGTACGTTAGGACGCGGTTCCACCTCTTTTTCTAACGCATCGCAATGCAAATCAATCATCCCAGGCAGTAGTGTTTTACCAGACAGGTCGATTTCTATTGCCCCGTTAACGTGACTGGAATTAATGCTTTGAATACAACCTTGATCAATTAATAGCGATGCGTCGTTAACTACTTCATTACTGAGTACAAGTTGCGCACCCGTTAGATAATATTGGTTTGTCATCTTAATGCCTTCTCTGAACAAGAGTTTCTGGGGCGACGGGAGGTCTAAGTTCGACGGTAATGTCACCAAGCCGTTTAATAAGTTGAGGAGAGTGGAATATTGCAAGAATGGCCGTGCCTCGATTCTTTAACGTATTGATTTGTGTGATTACACGCTCTGCAGTTTCTTCATCAAGACTCGCAGTTGGTTCATCTAACAGCAAAAGACGCGGTTCGCAGACGAAGCCCCTAGCGAGGTTAACGCGCTGTTTTTCGCCGCCAGAAAACGTAGCTGGCGATAGTTGCCAGAGTCTTTCCGGTAAATCTAAATTTTGCAGCATTTTGCGCGCAGCTTCGATTGCTGACGATTTGTCTACGCCTTTTCGTATTAACGGAGCCGCAACAATGTTTTCACTAGACTGCCGTGGTAAGGCGCGCAGAAACTGGGTTACAAACCCAATTTCATTATCACGTAAACCCAATATTCGATGGTCATCAGCTAGGGCAAGATCAATCGTGTTTGATGTTCGTGTGGTGTAAAGAAGTCGCCCAGTGCTCGGGAGATACGTACGATAGATACTTTTCAGCACCGTTGATTTGCCAGCACCCGTTGGGCCGACCAGTGCCGTTAGCTTACCGGCCACAACGGACAAATTGACGTTACTCGAGGACGGTATCAATTTACCTTGGTCATGCATTTCAAATGACTTAGAAAAATTCTCGATTTTCAAAACAGTTTCTTTCATATGACCTGTCCCGCTATAACGCTGACGCAACGAGTTGCTGCGTATAAGCATGCTGAGGATCTTCGATAACTTGATCAGTTAAACCAGCTTCCACAACACGGCCGTTCTTCATTACTAGGGTTCTACCAGCGAGTAAGCGAATTACTCCTAGGTCGTGAGTTACTACAATCATGGCCGTTTCAAACTCTTGTTGGATTTCTAAAATCAGATCAAGAATTGCGGCTTGAACTGACAGATCAAGACCCGTTGTGACTTCATCCAAAAATAACAGCGGTGGATTGATGGCCAGTGCCTTGGCTATTTGCACACGCTGTTGCATGCCGCCAGAAAAATTGCCTGGCTGTTCGTCGACTCGCGCAATAGCAACTTCGGTACGTGATAGTAGTTCGCATGCTCGATCTCGTATCTGTCGGTAATGACGAAGGTCGTTCATTAATAGGCGCTCGGCAATATTGCCGCCGGCAGACACATTAAAATTCAAGCCCAAGCTGGGGTTTTGATACACCATGCCAAAGCGGTGATTACGCAAATTTCGTTTTTGTGCTGGGTTTAGACTAAACAGATCATGCTGCTTGTTTGAGTCGTAAAAGCGCGCTGATCCGTGAGTTGGTTCTTGATCGAAGAAGAGTGTTTTTACGGCCGTTGACTTACCAGAGCCGGACTCCCCCATGATGCCCAGTATTTCGCCTTTACATAGATCGAACGATATATCATGTGCTGCAACAATCGACCCGCACGAAGGGCAAATATTCGTACCAAATTCGGGGCCAGTACTCTCGTAACATTGCATACAACCTGGGCCGTAAACTTTGCTTAAGTTCCTGACTTCTAATACCTTAGTCATTAGCAAGCTCCACGGCCTCAGCGCTATTGTCTAATTCAGTGTTTGAATGTAATGCACCATTATTTCTCGAGCTTAGATAGCGCGTGCAATAGTCAGTGTCAGAACACTGGAAGACGAGCGTTTGAGTTTCAGCGTCCATGTACTCATCAAGAAAGCTTTCGGTCGAACCACATTGTTGGCAGGCTCGACGTTGTCCGTCTTGGTCGATGAAATTTTCAATATGAAACGGTTGGTCGTCAAACACCAAGGGCGTCGCGTCGGTAAACGGTGGTACCGCATAGATTTTCTTCTCTCTACCTGCGCCAAGTAAAACCAGTGCTTTTGATTGGTCTAGTTTGGGCACGTCATAACGTGGGATTGGCGATGGGTCAATTACGTAGTGGCCGTTTATACATGTGGGGTAGCGATGTGAAATCGTTACTTCATCGAAATGTACGATGTCTTCATACAATTTCACCAGTAGTCGCGAATAGTCTGCTTCCCCATGCATGATTTTCCGCTTTTCTTCAGAGGGCTCAACGATCACCAACGGATCCGGATAAGGCACTTGAAGAACCAATACTTGGTTTTCTGTCAAGGCCAACTCCGGAATTCGGTGTCGCGACTGTATTAGGTCTGCATCAGCCGTGTTGGTTGTGGTGTTAACACTGGGGCAGACGGATTCAATAAACCCTCTCAAGTTTACGGCGTTCACCGAATCGTCAGAGCCTTGATCAATAACTTTGAGAGTTTGGCCTCGCCCTATTATCGATAGAGTCAGTTGCAAGCCTCCGGTTCCAAAGCCACGACCCATCGGCATTTCTCGACTTGAATACGGTACTTGGTAGCCGGGTATCGCAATAGCCTTGAGGACAGTTCGACGAATTTCCTTTTTTGCGAACTCGTCTAAAAAGCCAAATTGAGTAGCTTCTGAAGTGTTCATTTGGACGCCCCTACGTTCGAAGTGGACATTTTAGTTGGACCTTTACGTGTGCTTCGAAGTCGATCCATATCGGACTGAAATGTGACGTAGTGCGGCATTTTGTAGTGCGAGCAGAAGCCCATTGAGTCAACACCATCAATATGAAGCAGCACGAATTCAGGGTCTTCCGAAGGGTTGCTAGGCCCATGCTCCATGCCTACCTGCAAGGATCGATCTAAGATTGCCATTGAAATGGCCTTGACTTCGTTATGACCAAAACAAGCGCCATAGCCCAGCTTAAAAGTTGGCTTGTGCCCTTCTTCGCTAGCCTCAAACATCGCAACTATCTCGCATTCAGTCATGAGTATTTCGCCCACTTCCGTTAACTCACCAGTGATGGGGTGCGGCAACATAACGGGTAAGTACCCTACTCTCAATTCGGCTACTGTGGGGTGAATATCACCATATCCGCGCATATTGGAATATGCGATGCCAAGCATCGACCCTGTTTCAGCACGTGCCATAGTCGATAACGCCGCTGAACGAGGCACCGGAAACACCAACGGCTCTCGGGTGATATCAAAGGGAACTCCATCGCGTTCACTAGTAACATCTGGCAGTAAGCCTTCTGCGCGAAGTGCATCCAGCACCTTAGGAAAGGTGTCCGGCAGGTCTGATTCAGGCATTGACTGTAACCAATCTTTGGCGACTTGTTTAAACTGCTCCGGCGATTCATTCAGCAGTTCCATCCGCATCATACGTAATGAGTAATCGGTAGACGGGCCTAACATTTGACCACCTATAATGTCTTTAAAAGACGCCGAAATCCGACGAATTAGACGAAGCTCTCCGCCACTATGTGTTGGGCTTTCTAGTAGTCTCGGTTTGGTAGATCGGTAGGCGCGTAAAGCGAATGCCGCTTCTAAGGTATCGCCAAGACTTTGTTTAATTGCGAGCGACGCAAGTTTGGGGTGGTACACGCCTCCCTCTGAAATTACTCGACTTTGCAAAAAACGCAGCTGATGTTCTATTGCGTTTACTGAAACAGACTCTCCTTCGTCACCTTCTCGGCAACGTAAAAACTCCAATACCGCTTCCGCGCCGCTAATGGCAGTGCCACCACCCTTGATCGCAACGTAACTCATGTCAAACACTCCACTTTTGTTGTGCGAGGCAATGCTAAAACTGATGTTTCACTAACAACAATAAGGTCAACGCCTAGAGGAAATTCGCTGTTCCAATTTTCACGTTGGTGTATCCAGCTGCTATCAATACCCGATACACCAACGTCGATTACACCATCAACTCCTGGGCCGCTTAACCGCCAGAGGCGATCGTCTTGTGATGTTGCCGTTAACTCATTCGCCAACTTTTTGACGGAGACGATGACTGTCCCGGAAAGCTCTGGCGACACCAAACTGCCTTGACTCGGGTTTATAGAACACGGCAAGGAACCATCACAAACGATATAGCCTGCTTTATCAGCACTTACCGTTTGGCACTGCGACAAGGACCAATCCTCATCAGTTATCAGTGAGTCATGATTACAAGCTGTTACCTGAGCATCAGACAATGTAGCAAGCACGGCCGTAACCGTATTCGACTTACCTAATCTGGACTCTAAATTGTGAATAGAGCCTGGACGTGACATGGCTTGCATTAACGACTGGAAAATTTCATTCTGGGTATCGGCATACCAAATAGAATCCAGATGGTAGTGTTGGCTCTCTTGATCAGCGTTACTTAGTAAGTCATAGCTCATCATCGTCTCCGTCTGTCATGCTCAATAGTGAAAAATCAACTTTGGTTCGCGTTAGCATTGAATTTCGAATAGCTTGCTCGCGCAGAATTTTTTGCTTGCCTAATTGAACCAATGCTTTCAAGCCTTCATAACCGCTTACCTTGTGTGCAAGAACGGCATCAGCAATGGCTAGAGATGTTGCGTAGCTCGAATCATCCTCCATGATTTGTGCGGCGCCTTGAATTTGACGACCATCAGTGAGGGTTAACTCTACACTTGCCGTAGCCAATGGGAACTCTCCAAGAAAGAAAGACTGTTCAAGGGCTGAGTCTTTGAATTTCAACATCCCTAGACCAGATGCTGGAAGAGCGATTAAGCGCACATTGAATTCTTTAGCTATCTCATCAACAGTTGAAACAAGCTGTTTACGGGGCAAAGCCATCAATGCTGAAGTCCAGCCTGCTCGACCGCCTATGTCTTCATTCGTGCATATTGAGTTATGATCAAGGCCGCTCATAGATGAATCCCATACGAGGTTTGAGTTAGGTGTATAAAAAACTTCATAATGAGCGACCCCGAATTCTTTGACTGACGACTTCGAGAGTCATAACAGTGATAAAAATCACCAATAGGATGGTCGAGACATGCGAGTAATCGAATAGATCCCAGCGCCCTTTTAGCTCCATGCCAATGCCACCGGCCCCAACCATGCCTAAGATCGTGGCAGTGCGGATATTACGTTCAAAAATGTATTGGACATAAGCCACATAGGCGGGAAAGACTTGAGGGAATACGGCAAAGCGAAGCACTTTAAGTGACCCTGCACCCGACGCTTTGAGTGCGGCCTGTGGCCCTTCAGGCGCGTTCTCGATTTCGTCTGAGAAAAACTTGCCCAGCACTCCGCTGGTATGCATTGCTAATGCAAAGATTCCGGCTATCGGACCAAAGCCATACATCAAAACGAAGAAAAGCGCGATGATCAACTCAGGCATGGCTCGGTGAAACCCTAAAATTGTGCGTGCACCGGCATAAACTAATTTATTAGGGGTGTAATTTTTTGCGCCTAGCACGCCTAATGGAATGGATATGGCAACCGACAGAACCGTGCCCCAGAAACCCATTTCAATGCTTTCCCACATTTTCGCCAACACTTTAAGTAGATAGCCAATGGGGTTTACTAAATACTCCTTCGTTTCTACTAAATACGTCTCCGTAAAGGCATCGTATTCACGTGTTTCTCTACTTTCAATTCGGCTAAAAAGTGGCAGAGAATTACGGTCAAAATTGTCGATTCGAGAAGTTTCGATGGAGGATTCAAAGGTAAATGGGAAAGCGTCGTTAAGAAATCGACCCGCGCTATCTAGCACTTTTGAATCCGTTGCGCCCGTAAGTGCGACGACAGCTTGCCCGGTTTCAATGACGGCTCTGTCGAGTTCGGTATTCTTTGCAGACCAAGCAAGCGCAATAAAAACGAGTAATAAAATACCAACGAGCTTTGGAGTGATCGCCCGATGTAGCTCCCATTGAGAGTGATGCCTAGCCCCGTTAGTCGAATTGCTGGAACTGTTAGATGATGGGTTACTCATGCTAAGGCAACCTCTCGCTCGATTTGTGGAACGGGTTTTATAGCCGTCGATTTATCGTCATCACTAGAACCATAGATGTTAACTAGTTCTGATTCGGAAACACGTTGAGGAGGTCCATCAAACACAATTTTTCCCTCTCGCATGGCGATGATGCGATCAGCGAATTCCAGTGCGTAATCGACTTGATGAAGGCTGCAAACAACGGTTGTATTATTTTGCTTGGATGTATGCCTTAGACTCGCCAGTACACTTCGACTTACCGTCGGATCTAAGCTCGCGACTGGCTCGTCGGCCAAAACAATTTCAGGGTGTGCCATAAAAGCGCGAGCTATCGCTACACGTTGTTGTTGCCCTCCAGACAGCGCTGACACACGACGATGCAATTGGCTCTCATCTAGGCCAACTTCGGCCAGTAGCTGACATGCTCTTCGCTGATCGTTTTCAGGAAAGTGTTTTGCCAATACTCGCCAAAGCGGCAAGGCGTATAGTTTCCCTGACAATACGTTATGCAGCATCGATAACCGAGGGATCAAATGCAGCTGTTGGTGGATCATGCTAATCCGCTGTTGAACCTTCTTTTGGTTACGCGCATCGACTTGCTCATCGTTCAATACGACAGAGCCAGACGTGGGTAGAACCAAACCGTTGATTAAGCCCATTAAAGTGGACTTTCCTGCTCCTGAGGGGCCGAGCAATACACAAAACTCGCCGTTGGGTATGGTTACGGTAACATCGTTAACCGCTTTGGTATTGCCAGGATATACTTTTGTAACCGATTTAAGCTGTAACATTGTTTGGCCTGTTTAGAATCACTGGTTAATTGTTAAGGCGCAAAGTTCTAATTCGCGGCCTACCTTGGTTACACGATTAGTAAGCTATCGTTCGCCTGCTTTATCGACAATTTCGCGTTTCAAGTCATCAGTCACTTTTGAGAGTTTCTTCAACACAGCCAACATTTTTTCTTCAGGGTACTCTGCGTCATATCGATCTACTTTCTTACCGCCGTAGCCTCGAATTTTTTCGGCCGACACATGTTTATGAATATTGTTAAACGCTTCACGAAGCTTCGCTTTCAGCTCAGGTGATAGGTTTTTATTCATCGCCATCGGAGGATTGGGAATGGGCTCAGATTTAGCTAAAACCTTAAATTTTGATGGGTCGATAATTCCGTTATTGACCGCCTTTTCCCATGAATTGAACGAAGCGGCGGCGGCATCGACGCGCCCTTCTTTCAACGCGGCGATCGAGTTAGTATGACTACCCGCAATCACAATTTTAGAAAGATCTTTAACTGGGTCGATGTTCGCATTTATGATCATTGCCATTGGGAAGTTGAACGATGACGTTGACGAAACCGAACCGACGGCGAGGCTCTTGCCTTTAAGATCAGCAAGTGTGTTTAGCTTGCTGTCACGCGCCGCGTAAATGCCTGAGAAGTAAACCGATTCTCCCTTTTTAACATCAACAGCAAGCAATTCTGCACCACACAAATCATTCGCTTGGCCAAATGTTACGGCACCATACCAAGCTAAATCGGTTTGCTCTGCGCACAGCCCTTTTACGACGGCCGCATAACTACTGCCTGCTTTTAACTCAAAATGAATACCAAACTCGTCAGCTATCGCGTCGAACACAGGCTTAAAGTCCTCAGTAATATCAGCTCCACCCGTATCGGCCGGAATCATCATTACACGCAGTGGGTCGTCTTTTGAGCCGGTAGGTAAATCACCCGCTAGTGAAGAATTAGTTATAGCCAGCGAGCCAAGAGATGCACATACGGCCACAAACGAACGTTTGATTACTTTATTGAGATTCATAGGGGGGCTCCAATGAAGGAAGTTAGTTGTTTAAAAATTTACAGAAAGTTGTATCCGGTCTGAGCGAAATCGGGTCACCGCGTATTCAACAGGCATGCCAGTTTTTGTATTTAGATTGAGACTTTTAACCCGCAAGACAGGCATCTGCTGAGGCATGTTGAGTAGTGCTGCATCGTCACCGCGCGGTGGGATAGAAGTTATGAGACTTTCGGTTCTACGTAGATCGAGTCCCAAATTATCTTTAATAAACTTATGCAATGAACCGCGGTCGTAACCCGCTTCAATGCACTCAAAATTGTTCAACGGTAGAAAGTGAGAAATAATGCAAAACGGCGCATCGTCAACTTTTCGTAGAGTTTCTAGAAAAATAATTGGGTCGCCTTCATTGAGCATCAATTTGTTTCTAACCCCTCCCCTTGCAGGCATGACTAATTTGCGCATCACTTGGTTGTCAGCGCGCTTGCCCTTAGCTTCCAACGACTCGGTAAAACGTGAATTACTGTGCATCGAGTAATCCAATGCGCGCTCCATGATCAGCGTTCCCTTTCCGTGCCGCCTCTCTACATAGCCTTCGCGAACTAATTCATCGATGGCGCGTCGCAACGTATGCCGGTTAACCGAAAAGCGTTCCGCTAGCTGTTGCTCTGAGGGCAAATAGTCCCCTGCCTGATAGATCGGATCAATCTCGTCTTTTAGAACGTTAGCGATTTGCTGGAATAAAGCCTCAGCGCTATTTCGATTTACCGCGTGGAAAGTCATCTAGACGTCTCTACCAATTAAGAATGAGACAAATATAGTCCTCCTCAATGACAGGCTAGATACAACTCAGTGACGGTTTAGTTACATTAATGCGACAGCTCGATGACGGCCGGTCGTAGTTAGCTAGTTTTTTTCGGCGCTCGAACATCCTGTAGCGAGCTAACAAAAGGCAGCGTTAAAAAGTTATTATTTGAACCAAAAACTGGATAGAGTATCGACACTTATAAATAATGCCTATGCCAATACCTATGCTAAATAGTCTTAACTCTTAACCTCAATAGCGGACGAAATAGTTAGTACTTTAGTTGCAAAAAATCAAAACTAGATTATTGACCTTATCTAGGATGAAAATTTAGCGCTTTGCTTGTAATTTGAAGATATGGTTCTATGCAGAATCAATGACTTATGTATTTTATGAGTTTAGTACTTTAGTTGTATGTCCAGCCCGCTACAAGAAAAAGCAGTAACGGTTATTTGGACCATAGAATTAGAACCAATCGAAAACGGCACTCGCATAAAATTTAGCGAAACCGCAACGGGTGCAGCCGTGAGCCAACTCGCTGAATTGTCAAAAGCCGTCGACTACGTTAAATCGGAGGCTATCAAGCGACTAGCGAGCAGCTCACTCGATAAGTGATCGATAGCGTGGTTTGAAGTCATGTCGCATCTTTAATCTATTTTTTAGAACATCAGTATAGAGAATGATCGTTTTACTGAATCAGTGATATGCCGATATTATAAACGCATCAATCAAGCACCTAACTACCGAGGCAAACATGAGTACTATCGACATTGGAATTAAAGAGCAAGATCGCATACTTATTGCACAAAACCTAAAACACTTACTGGCTGATTCGTACACGCTATATTTGCAAACGCACAATTTCCATTGGAACGTAACGGGGCCAATGTTCAACCAATTGCACTTAATGTTTGAAGAGCATTATACCGAGCTTGCCTTAGCCGTAGACGAGATAGCCGAGCGCATTCGTAGTTTAGATGTGGCAGCCCCAGGAACCTATGCAGCATTCGCAGAGCTGAGCTCTATTGAAGAGGTCAGCGGTGTACCAAGCGCCGAGCACATGGTTAGCTTGTTAACTAAAGGCCATGAGCAAGTTGTTAAAACCTGTCGCACAGCATTAAAAGTTGCTCAATCCGCGGATGATGAATCGTCCGCCGCGTTAATATCTGACCGTATGCGCGTTCACGAAAAAACCGCATGGATGCTTCGCGCACTAACCGCGAGCTAAGCTAAAACCGAATGCAGGGTGCGGGTAAATTCTTGCTCTAGATGCGCCAAGTTTTTAGTATCTTGGCGCGACAAGTACTCTATCGCCAAACCTCGCAGCAAGCTTACGTGCAGGTATCGGGTAGCTATTATCTGCTCAGCAGGTTTATCAACTTCTGCAAACAGCGCGAGCCAAAGTTCATCGGCCTCTGTCTCTCGCTGTTCGATCAGCGGCGCTAGCTCACGCGCCAAGTCATCGTCGCTGCGCATCGCCAATTTTAGCTCCAAGTCTGCTAAGTATTGTGGCGTGCGATATTTCTTGAAGGCAAATTCGAGAATCAACTCGACTGTCTTTTCCAAAGGCTGTTCAATACTGTGAAGGTTGGCAAAATCAGCGTCATCACGACGCCGAATCTCGTGCCATACAGCCAGCATTAAACTAATTCTCGAGGGAAAATAATACTGTCTTGGGCGACGACTCACACCAGCAAGATCCGAGATCATCCCCAATTGCGAACCGGCATAACCATGCTTTGCCAAACATTCAATACTGGCATCAATAAGCTTCTGACGCGTTTTTTCGGCACGCGGTTGCTTAGGCGTTGTTGGTGCTTTTTCAACGCTCCCTTTGCCAACGCCAGCTTTATTGGCATTGCGTTTAACATTCTCTTTTTTACTGCTCGACATGGACGCTACTGATACATGATGCTCTGTAATTTTCACAATCATACCGCATCATTCTCTTGATGAATAAGTTTGCGCCATATCATTATAAGCTTGATCGTTGCTACTCTAAGATCACGCGGCATTTGCGATACTAAGCAAATATGAAAGACTCAATGACAAAGCCCATAAAACAGCCTTCGCTGTTATCACTACTATTCGAATCTCGAGCATTACTTGATATGGCGTCGGTTCCGAGCTCCTTACTGTTCAGTAAATTTTCGTCATCGAACGTCGAAGGAGCACTGCCAATTATCATGTTTCCTGGCTTTGGCTCAGACGAACGTTATATGAAAGCCTTAGGCTATTACTTAAGAAACCTTGGATATTATGCTGAAGGCTGGGGATTAGGGTTTAATCTGGCTGGCATGGACCTAGAACATTCACTTGAAGACTTATCACCAATTTGGGAACTAGAAACACCAGATAACTATGATCCTAACAATTACAAAGGCGAGGGCGGGGTTCCGTTTCTTTGTGAGAGAGCGATCACGCAAGTTAAAGAACGGTCAGAGGAATTAGCTTCGCCGGTCGTATTAATAGGCTGGAGCCTTGGCGGTTTTCTCGCCCGAGAATGTGCTCGAGAGCTAAACGATGAGGTTGCGCAAGTAATTACCTTTGGCGCTCCGATTATTGGTGGCCCAAAATACAGTCGAGCGGCTTCGGCATTTAAAGCGAAAGGTCAAGACCTCGATTGGATTGAGCGCAGCATAGAAAAGCGTAATAACAAGGCGATTGAGCAACCAATCACAAGCATTTACAGCAAGTCAGATGGCATCGTTGCTGCCGCTGCCGCAATCGACACTGTTAGCCCAAACGTTGAAAACATCGAAGTCAACGCTGCCCATTTAGGGATGGGGTTTAATCGCAAAATCTGGAAGTTGATTAAGCAATCGCTCGATGATGAATGCAAAACAAGAATTGAGCTAGCGTCAAATAAGTGATTCACCATCGGCTAGCAATAGGCTAATAACCACAGAATTCAATGATCTCAAACTGGGTGCAATACCCGTTTCGATAGGCCGTTTAATCGAGCGTCTTAGCGCGAGACTCGTCAGCAATTTGTACCGCATAATCGGCAAGTTTTTGCTGGATACTGGGGCTCGAGATTGACATCATACGTACAGCCAATAAAGCCGCATTAGTCGAATTATTAATCGCAACCGTTGCAACCGGTACACCGCGTGGCATTTGCACAATCGATAAAAGTGAGTCCATACCATCTAAGCTGCTCAATTTAACTGGCACACCGATTACCGGCAAAGTAGTACATGATGCAACCATGCCAGGCAAATGCGCGGCACCGCCAGCACCGGCAATAATAGCACTAAAACCTGACTCAACAGCCGACTTAGCAAAGTCGATCATGTCCTGTGGCGTACGGTGTGCTGACACAACTTTGGCTTGATAGTCTACGCCAAATTTTTTCAAAATATCGGCGGCGGCTTGCATCACGGGCCAGTCTGAATCTGACCCCATAATAATGGCTACTTTCATGACTCTTTCTCTGTGTCGTCAGCTGTTCGGTTAGGTTCGACGGATTAAATATCCATTTGCTCGAGTATCTCTTCGGCTCGTTGCCGCTGATTCTCGCCCCAAATATTAACATGACCCATCTTGCGTTTAACGCGTGAGCTTGCTTTTCGGTAAAGAGTAGCGCTGCATTGGGTATCTTTAATGCGAGCCAACACTTCGTCGTCGTTAAACTCGGCTTCTTTAGTGGCTAAGAGATTTAACATCGTCATTGATTCAGCCAACATTTTAGGCTCGCGCAATGGCAAACCTGTGACCGCGCGCATATGATTTTCAAACTGCGAGCAATCCGCTAAATTCATTGTGATATGGCCTGAATTATGAGGCCGCGGCGCTGATTCGTTAATCAACAACTGGTCACCTTTTGTGAGAAAAAACTCAAAAGCAAACAAACCTTTGGTATCAAGTTTTTCAAGAATACGACTCACATAGTCTTGCGCCTGTTGCTGAATACTCTCGTTAAGCTCGCAGGGGTACGTCACGTATAGGCATGTGCCTTGTGCTTGCTCGGTACCCACTAATGGATAAAAAACGATCTGCTCTTTATTCGAGACGCCGATTAACGACAACTCTTGCTTAAAGTCGATGGCGTATTCAAACAAGATAGTGCCGGCATGCTTGATCTCTTCGAATAGAGGCACCGATTCACTGCGGCCCGACACACGATAGGTGCCAATGCCATCATAGCCCCCCTTAGCAAGTTTTAAGTAACCTGGCTCGTCAGGCAGCTGAGATTCATCAGTGATTTCCATGTATTGCGCCATGGGCACGTCTAAGGATTCGAAATACTGTTTTTCAGACAGTTTGTCTTCAATCAGCGAAAATTTAGCCGGCTCTGGGTAAATCGACTTTGAAAATTGTTTCGCCAAGTCGACCATCAGCTGAGCATCATTAAACTCGTTTTCTAGAGTTACAACGTCAACTGCGTTAAAAAAAGCTTCAGTGCTGGAGGCATCTTCGATATTACCGACAAATACATGATCAGCAACTTGGCTTGCTGGCGCGCTGTCTGACGCCGCGAGAATGGCCACCTTACCGCCGAGTTTTTGATAGGCCTCGGCCATCATCATAGCCAATTGGCCGTCACCTAGAATGCCAACCGTTGGTAGGGTTGCGGGTGTGCTTTGCTTCATGCTTTTTCTCGTAAACTCGACATGCCGTTTGGGCAGTTTTTAAGGCGTCTTTTTCGAGGCCTCAATGAAGGTTGAGAACGTTACCATTGCACGGCATTTATTTGAAGCGATTTGCAGCGTCTTTGAATACGAAAATGACTAAAACTAAGGTTGCGGCGCTGGTTTAAGCACCGTCATTGTAATTATGCTGATTCTAATGATTGCTCGACAAGCCTAGCACTGTCTTGCTTCCAAGCTGAAAACGAACCATCGAATAGCGGCGCGTCAATGCCAACAACGCTCAGGCCAAGTAAAATAATAGAGCCTGCATAACCTGCGCCGCACGAAGAGATTACGGCTGTTCTTTCAATATCTGGATTAAGCTGTCGGAATCTATCTAACAGCTCAGCCTTTGATTTAAACATACCCGTTTGCTCATCGAGCAAGTCCTTGAATGGAACATTAACCGCTCCGGGAATATGACCAGAACGAGGCTCTTTAGCATTCCCGGCGTAGCCAATAGCACCGCGACCGTCGATCAAACACACAGAGGCATCTCTATTTGCAACTTGATCAATCGAAACACTTAAGTCCGCTCTTTCTTCTACGTTAAAGTCGCCTTTCGAATAGTGACCGGGGACCTTAGTTATTGGATAATCGAGGTGAGTCCATCTTTTCCAACCGCCGTCTAAAACAAGCACGTTCTCAAAGCCCCAATAGCGCATCGACCACCACGTTCGAGCGGCCAACATATGATGATAGTCATCATAAAGCACAAGCGTATCATCCTTCGAAATACCCAGACGCTCAAAGGCAGACTGTGCTTGCGTCCTTGAAGCGACATTGGCCAAGTTGATTGGCACATCGGTGTCTACAAAATACCGCGACCAATCGAGAAACACGGCGCCGGGTATATGTGCCTCAGCATAAGCCTCAAAATTGACGATTGGAGGCACTCCCCAAGCACCACGAACATCAAAAATTTTAAGCGACCTATCGCCGAGCTTGGTTCGCAGTTCTTCTGCTGAAATTAGGGGAGATGTCAGGCTTACCATAGTCACATGCTCTCTAAACGCTAACTTGAGGAGTGTTTTGCTTTACTGAAACTTAAGCAACCGCTTGGCTTAGAATCGCACGAGATTGCTCTAAATCAATCGCGTTATTCTCACCCAAGGAGATACGCCCATGATTCTCGAGTTGAGTCATAATTTTCTCAATCGCAAGCGACTTATCACCACCGTGATCACTCAATTGGGTCTCAACATCTAAGCTCTGGTAAAACGCTTCTATTTGCTCAATCGTTTGCTCTGCAAGTTCACTATGATCACTTAGACCAAACACGTTTCGCCCCATTTGCTCTAGCTTAGCTCGCTTTACGTCCATTTGGTTGCGTAACAAAGAGCCTTGCACCATGGCCAAAGAGCGCGCGTGATCAACACCGTATAATGCAGTTAACTCGTGACCGATCATATGCGTTGCCCAATCTTGCGCAACGCCAAGGCCAAGCTGACCATTCAGCGCCTGGTTCGCCGACCACATAAGATTCGCCCGCCATGCATCATCTTGATCCGAAAAGTTATCGCCCAGTGTTTTAAGGCTTTTTAAGAGTGCTTCAGCATAGCCATCTTGTACTAATGCGCCAGCTGGGTAGGTAAGGTATTGCTCGCAGACGTGAACCCAAGCATCGACAATGCCGTTGGCAAGTTGTCGCTGAGGTAAGGTTTTCATCACATCAGGATCCATCACTGCAAACTCAGGCTGCACAAACGGGCTTCCGAATGCCAACTTTTGCTGCGTTGCAGCTTTTGTAACCACTGAGTTTACGTTTGATTCAGAGCCGGTAGCCGGCAACGTGAGAATGGCGCCAATTGGCATTGCTTGGCTAACGATATGCTTTGCTTCTAAAATATCCCAGCCGTCGCCCTCATAGAGGCTTGCAGCGGCAACATACTTTGCACCGTCGATCACTGAGCCACCACCAACGGCAAGTATGAAATCGACACCCTGCTCTTTGACCTGTGCCACTGCTTTATCCAAGGTTTCAACAGTGGGGTTTGCCTCAACACCAGCAAACTCAACATAATCATGATCACTCAAGGCCGCGACAACTTGATCAAAAACGCCATTTTTCTTAATTGAACCAAAACCGTAGATAAACATCACTTTTTGGTCGCTCGGAATTAACTCTTTGATGCTCGCTACTTGGCCTTGGCCAAACTGGATTCTGGTTTTGTTTTGATAGGAAAATTTCATAATGTGTCTCGTTAGTGCGTAGAATAATTAGATATTTGAAGCGGTAGAGTAGCAGCGCTAGTGCGTACTACTTCATCACGGTTGTATAAGTTTTACTGACGATTTTCCAACCTGCGCTCAGTTTCAACAAAGTGAGATAGTCGTAGAAATGACGGTCTGGCAAGTCTAAATGAACTTTTGCAAAAGCCATGTCATTAACGATCTCTAGCCCCAACACTTCGGAGCTGTGTGCAGGAACATTGCCGTCGAGAATAGTTTTAACCAAACTATCTCGGGGTTGAAACACAAGATCCCCGCTCTCGTTCACCGAGTGCAAATTAGTGCTCGAATAAAAGGCAGTTTGAATGCTCTGCGCCGCAATGCTTGGATCGCTGATTCCTCGAAGATAATGGCTTACGGTATCCATTACCGCACTTTTTTGATCATGTTGAATACTCATAACGGGTTTCTCGCTTAGATTTGATAGGCGTCTGACTAATGTGAATCGAGTGTAATTGCAGTCATCAGGGATGATAATATCCATTTTTGACAAATAACTATTGCAGGAGAGCAACAATGTCGGTATTTGATGGGGTTATCGAATTCATTGCGGTTGCCGAAACCCAAGGCTTCACCGCAGCAGCTAAGCGCTTAGGAGTGTCCACCTCACACATAAGTCGCCGAGTATCCGAGCTCGAATCACGGCTTGGCTTAGAACTAGTAGCCCGAACGACTCGGCAAGTTAAGCTAACCGAACTGGGCGAAAGCTACTACCAATCTTGCATTGACTTGGTAAATGGCTTAGACCAGGCCAACGAATCTGTAACATCAAATCAAATAGAACTCAGTGGCGTATTGCGCGTAAGTGCTGCCGGGGAGTTCGCCGAATCAACGGTTGTACCACTGCTGATGGACTTCGTTGCGCAGCATCCAAAGTGTGATCTCGAAGTTCACTACGACACCCGAATGATTAACTTTGTAGAAGACAACTTTGATTTTGCGATTAGGTTCGGCAAGTTAGAAGATTCGAATTTGATCGCACGAAAGTTAGCGAGCCATGAATACATCGCTGCAGCGAGCCCCGCCTATATTGAACAATTCGGGAGCCCTGCACACCCTGCTGAGCTGGAGATGCACTCGTGTATCGTATCAACCTATACTCAATGGTCATTCATTGATAAAAACTCGACGCCCAAGCAAAGCATCGACGTTCGAGTTAAAGGGCGAATAAAAGCCAATAGCGTTCGAACCATCATCCATGCCTGCAAGTCAGGCATGGGCATCGCCTACATGCCAAGAACCAGCTTTGGAGACACAATCGAGAGCGGAGAACTAGTGCCTGTACTCGACGGTTATTGGAAGAGCCGAGGCGCGACTTGGCTGGTGTACGCTAACAGAAGGTACTTGCCCGCCAGAGCTAGATTGGCAATCGAATTTTTAATGGACCAGCTTTCGCGCGATGCCTAGAAAGCCGATTCGCGCGATCTGAGTAAAGATGGCATCACACTATTTTTCTTAAACTATGAAAGATTGCAGATCAGATTGAGGTCTTGCTTATTATGATAGTCAACGATGAACAACAAGGAGTAATCCGTCTAAGCGTATTCATTGGCGTGTTTACCTTGATGGCGCTCCTAGAGCTTCTGGCTCCCAAAAAAGAGCGGGCCTTGCCACGTACAAAACGCTGGGTGACGAATTGGTCTTTGGTGATTATCAATAGCATCAGCATGCGTTTCTTGATTCCGGTCTTGGCAGTTAGTGTAGCGCAATACGTTGAGCAGGCCGGTTGGGGGCTTTTTAGCTTTATCGATTTACCGTTTTGGCTCGAATGTCTGTTAGCGATCATCGTCTTAGACATGCTGATTTACTGGCAGCACGTCGCCTCACATCATCTACCAATATTATGGCGATTTCATAAGGTGCATCACGCTGATCGGGATATTGATGTCACTACCGGCGCGCGTTTTCATCCAATAGAAATTGGCTTGTCGATGCTCTACAAATTTCTCTGTATTGCTATTCTAGGAGCGCCCGCATTCGCGGTATTCGTTTTCGAAGTACTACTTAATGCGTCAGCCATGTTTAATCATTCGAATGTACGTTTACCCAAAGGCTTAGACGCGGTAGTGCGCAAGTTTATCGTAACGCCTGACATGCACCGCGTTCACCACTCTATTATCGTGCCTGAAACAAATAGCAACTACGGCTTCTTTTTGTCGCTATGGGATCGCCTCTTCAGCAGCTATATCGACCAACCCAAAATGGGCCACGACAAGATGACTATCGGCTTAGAAGAATATCAAGACGATAAACCGGCTTCGCTCCTATGGAGTTTGAAGATTCCTTTTATCAAGCAATGAAAACACGCTTAATCATCGCAGGAATACTGCTCGTGAGCATTGGCGCTGGCGCTGCGGTTTTGTGGCAGCCATCGTTAGACAGAATTCATTCGCATATCGCGTCTGAGCACCAAAATGTGCAACATTTAACCGCGGAACAATATCAAAAGCTAAACACCGAGGACGTTGTTCTGTTCGATGTTCGCGAAGTTGATGAGTTTCAAGTGAGCCACATTGAAGGCGCAATTCAAATTCAACCCAATATAGATGTCGACCAATTCCATGAAGATTATGGCGAGATTCTCGACGGTAAAACAGTCGTGTTCTATTGCTCAGTCGGGCGTCGATCGTCAGATTTACTAGCACGCCTTGATCCTGTACTCACAGAATCAGGCGCTCAATCATCAGCCAATCTAAAAGGCGGTATCTTTAATTGGGTTAACCAGAAAAACACACTGAGTGGAAAAAAAGTACATCCCTATAACGCCTATTGGGGGCGCTTGATCGAAGACTCTTCAAACATTGCCTACAAACCGGAGAACTAATATGAAAAACGCCATTTCGAGCTACGCGAAAGTCGCGCTATTGTTAACGCTATTCACCGTCAACTTTACGATGGCTCACGCCGCTGGTATCAAAAACGGCGTAAAGCATGTTAACGCTCAAGAAGCCCATAACTTGCTCAACAGCGAAAAAACCATTCAGGTACTTGATGTAAGAACCGCACGTGAGTTCCAACAAGGTCACTTAGAAGGCGCTATCAATATTGATTACTATGCGGACGATTTTGCTGATCAGCTAAAAGCGCTAGACCCGAACACTGAGTATCTAGTGCATTGCCGCTCAGGTGTTCGCAGCGGTAAATCCTTGGCAATACTGAAATCTGCAGGTGTTAAAAAACTAATCCATCTTGATGGCGGCATTAACGCATGGCTTTCTAAGGATTTGCCGCTGAATTAAGGCCGAGGAGAGTTAATAGCTAATAAGGCCATTCTTCAGCGGTGAAGTATCTACAGAAAAACGCTGAATCTTGCGCTTTATGTTTTGACTTTTCATCATTCGTGCATGGTAAGCTATCGTCCTATGTATAAACTGACCTCCCCAATTCTATTCGCATTGCTACTGCTGCTGTCTCAGACTGCACTGGTATCGCATGACGTTCAGCATTTGGGTAATGCTCACAGTGAGATTTGCGCGGTTTATGCATCCCAAGATCACAGCGCCAGCAGTGCGGCAGACTGTGCCGAGCACAATGCTCAAATTACATCGCAAGACGTTCAGCTTGCTATCACCGATATAGTAGAACCGATCACGGTTTCTGCATACGCTTCTCGCGCTCCACCAAAAACACGTTTTACCTCATAACACAGGGCTAACGCTCTAAACTTCAGTTGAATCAGATGCTTCAGCTGTTTTCCTGTTATTCGACACTTTCTGGGCACTTTTGTCAGTTTGTCGGGACCCTATTTAAGGCTAAACATGTTAAAAAAATCAGTATACGCAGTGCTCCTAGCAAGCACGGCAACCTCACCTGCGTTATTAGCGCAATCAAATTCGAGCGAGCTTGAAGAAGTTCTCATCATCGCCCACCCACTTGCAGAGGACGGCACGGCTCAATCTGTAACCACCCTAAAAGGCGAAGAATTAGCTCGCAAGGTGCAAGGCTCCTTAGGTGAAACCTTATCGGGCGAAGCTGGCATTCAATCAGCAAGCTTTGGCACTGCCGTTGGCAGGCCGATCATTCATGGTTTGGCTGGCGCACGTGTTAAGACTACCGTTGACAGAATTGACACACTAGACGTATCGGTTACCAGTGGCGATCATGCAGTAGGCGTGGAGCCGTTTATTAGCGACCAAATCACCGTTCTGCGGGGATCGAGCACCTTACTGTATGGAAGCGGCGCGATTGGTGGTGTAGTTGATGCATCGACCCTGCGTGTGCATTCTGAAGTGCCTGAAGAAACCAGTGGCCGTGTTCAATTACGTGCCGCTGACAATGCCGACGCCCGCAATGGTGCATTTGTTCTAGACGCCCCGTTAAGTGATTCGGTCGTCTTACATTTGGACGGTTTTCTAAGCGACGCTGATGATTACGAAATACCGGGCTTCGCCGAATCAGCTTTTCAAATAGCGGCTGAAGAGGCCGAAGAAGAGGGACATGACGAAGAGGAGGAAGGCCACGATGAAGAAGAAGCTTTCGGCATTCTTGAAGGCAGCAGAGTAGAGCGACGTGGTGCGGCCATTGGACTAAGCACCGTAGGCGAAAGAGGCTTCGCTGGCTTTAGTCTAAGCTCATTTGATGCCGAGTACGGCTTAGTGGGCGGCCACGGCCATGAAGAGGAAGAAGGGCACGATGAAGAAGAAGGACATGACGAAGAGGAGGAAGGCGAAGGCCCAGGAATTATCGACCTTAAACAGACTCGCTTTGACTTTGAAGCTCAACTAAACAACCCCTTTGCTGGCGTTGAAAGCATTAACTTCCGAGTTGGTGTAAATGATTATGAGCATGAAGAGATTGAGCCAAATGGCGAAGTTGGAACACGCTTTGAAAACGATGCATGGGAAGGTCGTGTCGAACTTCGACATGAAACCATCGCTGGCTTTGACGGCGCTTTAGGCATACAACTAGGTAATCGCGAGTTCAGCGCAGTAGGCGAAGAAGCATTCGTACCACCCGTAGACAGCGACACCTTGGGTGTGTTTTGGGTCGGTCAACGCGACTTCGGGAACATCCAATTTGAAACTGGGCTGCGTTTCGAGCAAACGGATTATGAGCCGAGCCTAGCATCGTTAGGCGACCAAGACTTCGATACGCTAAGCGCGTCATTTGGCCTTGTTCAATCAGTAAACGAGCAATTCACGGTATCGGCCTTACTCGACATCGCTAACCGTGCGCCAACCATAGAAGAGCTTTTCAGCAATGGCCCTCATTTGGCGACTCAATCCTTTGAGATCGGCGATCCGAATTTGCAAGAAGAAGGCGTAACGGGTTTAACCCTTTCAACGGGCTACAGCAGTGATTTAATTCAGCTTGATGCCAGCGTCTATATCTTAGATTTTTCTGACTATATTTTTGAAGCTAATACAGGCGAAATCGAAGACGACTTACCTGTATTTCAATTCGGGCAAGACGACGCTCGTTTCACCGGCATCGATATCAAAGGCTTAGTGCATTTGGGCGTGTTCGGAAAAGGCGATCTAGACTTCAACTTCCTTCTTGATACCGTTCGAGGTGAAGTGGAGCTGAGCTCTGGCGCGGATCAGGCACTTCCGCGAATACCTGCTTCGCGCGCTGGGATAGGCTTGTCTTGGGCCAACGAAGATTGGACTTTGCGTACGAATTATTTGAAAGTTGATAGCCAAAGTCGTGTTGCGTCATTCGAATTGCCAACCGATAGCTACAATGACCTTAGCGTTTTCGTTCAACGTAAAGTGGACATTGCTGACACTGAACTAAGTATATTCCTTCACGGAAGAAACCTTACTGACGATGAACAGCGCTACCACGGTTCGATTGTTAAAGACTTCGCACCAGCGCCAGGTCGACGTGTAGAACTTGGGCTTAGATTAGACTTCTAATCATACATAGCTTGTCTACTCGAGCGCCTTGCACTGTTAGTGAAGACTAGCGTGCAAGGCGCTTTTGGTTTTAGAGTACGATGAAACTGAGAATAAGAACTCCGCCTCTAGTTAACCGCCCTTGCTCCATAAGCCTTCTATTTCTTCCAATGACTTCCCTTTGGTTTCTGGCATAAAACGCCATACGAAAACAAAGGCGACAACGCAGAAAAAAGCAAAAATGTAGTACGGCAAAGCGCCATTAAACTCTGTCTGATTAAAGTCACTTCGATTTACTATAGGGAAGGAACTTGCCACTACGCCATTGAATAACCATTGTGCTCCGACCGCGATCGACATGCACAAACTTCTGGCCTTGTTTGGAAACATTTCAGATAAAACGACCCAAACGATCGGGCCCATAGACAAAGCGAACGAACCAACAAACAATAGAATTGCTATTAACGAAGCAATGCCCAGCACTTGCGCTTGAATGGTGTAGCCTAGAACAGCGAGGCTTACAATCATTCCTGCGGTGCCGCACAGATAAAGCGGCTTTCTCCCCCATTTGTCGACAGTAAATATGGCAACAAATGTAAAAATTAGGTTCACAGCGCCTAGCAATAATTGCTGTTTCAGAGCATCTTGTGGGCCGTAGCCCAATGCGCTACTAAAGATCTCAGCACCATAGTAGAGAATTGCGTTGATCCCTGATGTTTGTTGAAAAATCGACAACATTACTCCAATAAAGGTGGCAAAAATCAGGCCACCCGTGACAAGTCCTTGAATGTTGCTTATTTGAACTTGCTTAAGTGATTGTTCAATTACCGCGTATTCTGATTCGGCCCGTTCTGAGCTCGAAGAAAACCGAGTTAATACATTCACAGCGTCTTGTTTTCGCCCTTTTAATGCTAACCATCGAGGGCTATGTGGTACAAAAAACAACATAAACAGAAATAGAATGGCGACTGGTAACTCTGACCAAAACATCACACGCCAGCCGCGCTCTAAATTATATTGATATATGCTTTGAGATTGCTCGCCGGTGAGCCCAGCACCATTACCACCGCCAATATAGTAAGTAGCAAGAAATACCGCAAAAAATCCAACAACAATTGCCAATTGATACAAGGAAACCATTCGACCGCGCTGCGCTGCTGGTGAGATTTCAGCAATATACATGGGCGCTGCCATGGATGCGAAACCGATGCCTACGCCGCCAATAATTCTATACACAACCAATGTTGAAAGTGAGTCAGCAATTCCCGAACCCCACGCTGAAATAGAGAATAGGGCTGCCGCCAGCATAAGAGTGTATTTCCGACTAATCGCGTCAGTTAAATACCCTGCTATCAAAGCACCGAAGAAACACCCATACAAAGCACTGCCAACAGCCCAGCCTTGCTCAGCGGGCGATAGCGCTAGATATTTAGTAAAGAACAATTGAGTTCCACCGATAACCCCGGTGTCAAAACCAAATAGAAAACCGCCAATGGCAGCAACTAACGCTATTTTTACTACTGATCCCGAATTCTCAGACTTACCTCTTGTAGATTCCACTACGGACACCCCTCAATTTTATTATTAGTTTATTTTCTTGGTTCTTTCAATCGGCTTGCTGCTTAACAACACTCGCTTTCTGATAAATCCTTACATAATCAACTTCCATTTTTGTGGGGAACGCTGAGACATCGGTTGGCCCGCCCGCGCTGCCCCAACCACCACCGACTGCGATGTTCAAGATGAGATGAAACGGGTGATCATATGGCCAACCCTCCCATCCTTCACCTTGATTCATATAAGTAAAATACAAAGCGCCATTAAAGTAGACATCGATTCGCTCTGGGCTCCACTCCATTGAATACACGTGAAATTCTTCACTGACATTTTTTGCTTCAACACTCGACTTCCGTTGCTCTCCGTTAACCCAATAATAAGCTCTTGTATGAACTGTGCCATGCACTCGGTTCATGTCGTAACCAACGTGCTCCATGATATCGATCTCACCTGAATTTGGCCACGCGTCGCAATCGGGGTTACCTTGCCAATCAACACCTGTATCGCAGTTAGTCGCATAACGAAACGGATCACTCGGAAGCATCCAAATAGCGGGCCAAGTGCCTTGGCCCGACGGGAGTTTTGCCCGAACTTCCACACGTCCATACATTAAATCTGCTTTTCCGGCCGTATGAACTCTTCCAGAAGTGTATAGAGCCTTCTTATAGTCTTCTCGGTGAGCTTCGATCACTAACAGCCCGTTCTCTACGCGTACGTTTTTCAACCTATCGGTATAGGCTTGATCCTCTCCATTAACCTTTTTTGCGGGCCAAATATCATGGTTCCACTTTTGTGGATCTGGAGCGCCTTTATAATCAAATTCATCTCCCCATATCATTACCCAATCATTACTGCTGGACACCTTCTTCCTTACAACTAATGCATTTAAGATTGGTGATCCAACAATTGGCTCAAGCTCAATATCTAATACGCCATCGTTTACTTTGATATTGCTGGCCATGCGCACCAGAGATGATCTAGCATTTCCATCACGTGCCTGCACGACATCGAGTTTAGGGATTACCGTTTGGCCCTCAGCAATGACATTAAATACCCGTTCTCCAATCTTGATACTTTCTGGTTCAGCAAATTTAAAAATCAGGTCATAGTAGCCATTATCAACCGAGCGCTCGATTGTATTCTTACCTTCTCTATAGGTTCTAAAAACAACACCATCTTGCGCGCCTTTGATGCTTCCTGATATGGCAGAGTTTAAAGTAACTTTGTTAGAAGACTCCTTGAGCACCAAAGGGTCGGCTTGATATGCAATGCCATCGGCTCCCATGTAATACTCACCGCCAACATTCAATGCCCATTCGACTGATAAGTCTGCCTGCTTTCCAGATGAAGCACTGCTAGCAATTAGGCAATGACTCATGCCTAACGCTGAGATCAGCACAATTTTGACTAAGGTTCTATAATTCATTTCGGCAAAATCTAAAGTAGTATTTCAGATTCTACTACTCTAGGTTGCCAATGCGGGTTCTTCGACTAAGTTATCGAATATTCCGTTATTTATACATTTCACGAGCCTCATGCACGTTAGCATTGAGGCTATAAGTCAGTTTTTTTAAATTGAGATGAATCAGGCCAGTAAAACTAACAGTATTAGAGAGTGGACCAACATAGATCGAGCTGCGTTTGAGCGCGATATTGTTCCCCTCAAGCAACCCGCAGTTATCAGAGGTTTAGTAAAAGATTGGCGACTCGTCCAAGCAGCAAACGCATCTGAAGAAGATGCTGTTAAATACTTAATGTCGCTGGACAATCACACACCAGCCTACACAATCGTCGGCGAGCCTGAAATTAACGGGCGATTCTTTTATTCAGAAAACCTAGATGCAACTAACTTTAGACGCACACAAGCGGCCATCACAGCTACGCTTGAACAACTTTACGCATTACGTAGCAACCCAAACCCTCATAGTGTTGCTATACAAGCTGCTTCAGTCAGAGAAATCATGCCTGATTTCGAATCATCCAACTCGATAAACTTACTCGACAACCACATTAAGCCAACTCTCTGGTTAGGTAATCGTGGAGTAGTAGCTCCACACTACGACGTACACGACAATTTAGCTTGTGTTGCTTCAGGTCGGCGCCGGTTTACGCTATTTCCTCCAGAGCAGATCTCAAACCTTTATATAGGACCAACGCTAAATGCTCCGGGCGGCGTGCCGATTAGTATGGTCGACTTACACAAGCCCGACTATCAAGCATTCCCGAAGTTCGCAGATGCATTGGCCGCATCTCAATCAGCCCTACTTGAACCCGGCGATGCAATTTACATCCCGACTCCATGGTGGCATTCAGTTGAGTCTTTGGACAACATAAACGCATTAGTTAACTATTGGTGGGGCGGCTTAGATGAAGAGCACCTATCGCCAAATCATAGCCTAATGCACAGCATGCTCACCATCGCGAAGCTCGAACCACATCAACGAGAAGCTTGGCGCCACTTTTTCGACTACTTAGTGTTTCAAGAAACAGGAAACCCCACAGAGCATTTACCAGATGATTTAGATGATGTTGTCACCACCCTCTCTAACGAGCAGAGGCAGGGTGTATATCAATTTTTAAAAAGTAAACTTAAATAGCGGCTTCAACTGGCCTTACAATAGTGATTTATAAAATCTTGGTGGCTCGGCAATTGAGCAACCAGAGTGTTCACGTATTGATCGATACCGCGTAAAAAGGAGTTAAGTTCGTCATCGCTCATCATGTTAACAATTGGGTGATATTGTTCAGGCACTAGGCCCTGCCCAAGCATTACTTGAGTCCATGAATTTTCTCCAAACAGCTCGGTTGGCACTTTAAAAACCCGACCTGTTTGCTTAAAAAGGTCGATCCGGTGTTGGAGTGACTCAGGGATTTCCATCGATTGGCAGAATCGCCAAAAAGGCGTGTCGGCTCTATTGGTGACATGGTAGTGCAAAATTATAAAGTCTCTGATGTGCTCAATTTCAGAACTCATCTGAGCATTAAATTCTTTAACATCAGGCTGGCGAATTCCATCGTAAGGAAACATCTGCATCAAACGCGTGATGCTACGTTGGATTAAATGAATACTGGTGGATTCTAAGGGCTCGATAAAACCACTGGAGAGCCCCATAGCAATGCAGTTTTTATTCCAATGTTTGCGCCGGGTGCCGGTTTGGAATTTAATCACGCGTGGCTCGTTAATCGGCTCTCCTTCTATATTGTTCAAAAGTAGCTTTTTACCATCGTCATCTGAGAGATAGCGACTACAGAAAACCAGCCCATTACCAACACGGCTTTGTAACGGTATTCTCCATTGCCAACCCGCCTCATGAGCAATCGAACGTGTATATGGAACAGGCTCTGAAACCGTTTCTGTCTGAACAGCAATCGCGCTATCCATCGGCAGGTAGTGAGACCAATCGTCATACCCCGTGTGCAGCGCCTGCTCTATTAGAAGGCCTCTGAAGCCACTGCAGTCAATGAATAAATCGCCTTCAATAACAGCACCAGATTCAAGCGTTAACGAACTAATAAAGCCGCTTTCATTTTCAAGGTTGACGCCAACGATCTTCCCTTCGATTCGCTGCGCTCCATGTTCTTCTGCTAATTCACGAAGAAATTTTGCATAGAGGCCTGCGTCAATATGATAGGCATAGTTCAATCCTTGCTTGGGCGTGATCGCAAACTTGTTCTGCTGTGCAGCAACCAACTCACCACAATATTGACCAAAATCTTTGGCTAAATTCATCTGTTGGCCCTTTAACCAAAAATGTTGAAAGCCAGCAGCCCAACAATCTTTGCCGGTAAAGCCGAAAGAATGAATGTAGTCCTCCTTTACATCCCGCCAACTTTCAAACGAGATACCTAGCTTAAACGTGCCGTTAACTTTTGAAACAAACTCTTGTTCGTTAATTCCGAGCAGCTCGTGCAGTTGTATCAGCGTTGGTATGGTTGCCTCACCAACACCAACAGTCGGTATGTCATCAGACTCAATCAGCGACACCTCAAGGGTTTTACCAAGTAGCTTAGATAAAGATGCCGCGGCCATCCAACCGGCTGTTCCTCCACCGGCGATAACCACTTTTCTGATTTTATTGTGTTCCATTTATCTATCCTCTATGAGTCTTGAAGTAAGAATGAGTTACTTCAAAAAGTGTACTAAGCGGGCTTTAATTGCCCTCGCCATTTCTTCATCAACGTCAGACAAAACACCTTTAGCATGATCTGGAATATGTTCAAAAGCCGCTTCGTCTTGGTTAAAGACATAGCGCTCAAATAGGTCTTTCCATGCTCTTTTCTGTTCTTGAGGCAAACCGTGCATCGACATAATGGCATGCTGTAAGGCGTTCGCCGGCGCGCCCAAATAAGCAGGGGTCACACGCCACCAGTAATTCACAAGAGCGTTAAAGTCTTCTAATGACTGGACGTGATGCCACCACATGCTGGGTATAAAAATGGCATCGCCTGGCTCTAACTCGACCGCCAGAGACGCCTCAAGTGCGGTTCGGTATTTTGGAAAAGAGGCAAAATCGGGGTTGGTTGTATCAACCAAACTGATCGCTTGTCCTGATGGAGTAAAGTCTAATGGCCCTACGTATAAATTGTCGGCTTGCTCAGGGGGGAATAGAGTAAAGCGGCGACGGCCCGCAATATTGCAGGCGATATTATTAGGGAAGTCATAGTGTGCAGCGATCTTACTCTGGTTTCCTAGCCAGAGGCTCACCAATGGGCTTAGCTCATCCAAGCCTAAATCGTTCTCAACTCGAAACCCGGGCAACCAATGGTCAATCATTGTTGAGCCTACATAGTAGCTCGGCGTCTCGGCTGAAGGTTTAGCAATGCACTCAGTTTGCAAGGCGTCTAGCACTTGCTCCAAAGGCATTTTTAAACGTTGAAAATTAAACTCTGTAAAGTCATCGTTATAGAAAATACGCCCGTTAATTTCAGGCTTACCTTGGTATACCGTCAATGGATGCTCACAAGAAAAACTTCTCAGATAGCTCACAGAAGACTCGATACAGGCCTCTGCGGCCATAACAGATGGCCAATGAGATACGAGCCCTTTAAGCAACAGCGGCTCAGTACTCTCCAAAACTTCAGAAGGGACACTTCTAAGGTCGCTGCAGCGAAGTTCCTGTATGTGTTTTATCGGGCTAGTCACAAGCGCCTTATCGCAAACTTTGGTTTTTTAAATCAACCAAGCCTCGTAGGCACGAGTGTGACGCTAAGACCATATAGGAAGGCATCAAGAAACCTTGGTCGTTGAACGATGCCAACACCTCGGCACTAAGCTTTTGGAGCCTTTCCTCGTTAATCGTATAGAAGCCCAAAAGCTGATGTGCTGATCCATCTTCTAAATCGATGTTTAGACTGAATTGCTCTAGAAGATCATTTTCAAGCAAGGTGCTAATATAATTGTCACTGTGTTCATGGGCTTGATGGATTAATTCTAGATTTTGAGTCACTTCTTGTAAGTACTCGCTGGTTCCACCGTGATCCATGAACATCGCTTCACCGCTTTCCTTACCGACCCGAGGATTATCAATATCGATTGTTACCACGGCCTTCTTCGTGCCGGGCTCTGATTCATCGGCTTGAAAGCCGATAAGAAACGGTTGACGCCGAATCATCGCCGGTATGTAAGCGGCGCCCCAACCCTGGTCGTTCAAAAATAGGTTTTCATTAGGCTCAAAGCCAAACAAAGCCACCGGGTAGAACCGCCCTGTTTCCGTATTCTTTTGGAAAAAAATAGGGTAGTGCGCTTGTGCATTACGAAACTCAAACGGGAAGGTCATCGCAAAATTAACGCCATCACCCATCTCAATAGAGTGTGAGGTATTAATACGCAAATCCTTGTGCTCGTCATTATTGAGCATTACGTAATTGGTCATAATAAATTTTCCATCAATGGTTATCTGCGCAACAGCGCTAAATTTTGGGTAAACCGAACTCGTGCACTTTTTCAATAAATTCTCGATTTCTTGGCATTGAGCTAAGCAACTGTTTGGTACGTTGAATATTTTCGTGAAATAACTGATTCGCTCTTTCTTGAGCCTGCGCTCTGCCTCTCAAAGCCAATTCACTGACATTGGTTGAGAAGCCCATTCCGTAGAGAACGTATTGGTAACTAGCCGAAGGAAACATTTCATCAATATAGGGCGTGTCTAAATGCCAAGGCGCTTTCGAACGCCAACGTGTGAGCGACTCTTGAAGGCTTTCAGGCACGGTGTCAATTTGACGATGCTGCTGCCAATAACCGTCGTCATCCTGCTGGTTTAATACATAGTGAAGCTTTAAGAAGTCGACAATCTTGCTCCAACGGTACGTGAATTTTTGATTGAACTTATTTGCAGCAATGGCCATTTCAGCCGGATTTTCTGGAAACTGCTCAGCCACCATTTTCGCTGATAGCTCAACCAGAGCAATAGCGGTTGCCTCGAGTGGTTCTACAAAGCCGGCAGACAAGCCAATAGCAACACAATTTTTATGCCAGAACTCTTGTCGGTAGCCGGGAGAGAAACGTAGTTTTCTAGGGTCTATCTCAGTCGCGGCCTTGCGACCGACAATAGGGACTAAGTATTGAACCAACTCATTTTCTGCCTCTGCATCAGAAACATGATCTCGACTATATACGTACCCAACACCTCGCCGTGTGGGTAAGCCTATGTCCCACACCCAACCCGAGCTCTGTGCAGTAGATAGAGTATGAGACGCAATTGGGTCGTGTTCGGTTTCATATGAAACTTGAGTCGCAAGCGCTGAGTCGTTGAATAAATATTGCTTAATCGAGTTAAGGCTAATGCCATAGTGTTTTTCAATCAGTACCGAGGCAAACCCTGTGCAATCGATGAACAGCTCGGCATCATAACTTTCGTCAGTGTCTGTAACTACCGCCTTAATATCGCCATTCTCCATACTCGACACACTTCTTACATGCGCTTCGACATGCCCAACCCCCAATTCATTAGTGCAATAATTTTTTAGAAACTGTGCGAATTTCGCTGCATCCAAATGATAGCCGTAGTTCACGCCGAAGGCGTACTCCGGCGTTGATATCTGTTTAGGCGCCAAACCATGGTCACAGAGCTTGCCTTGCTGTGAGACCGCATCTGCGAAACTGACCTGGTCGCGTACAGCTTGCCAATGGGGCGCTAGATTTACGTCTGAATAGGAGCTTGGCAACGAGTAAGGATGATAATAGTAGTCGGACTCACCGGTAACCCAATTATTGAATCGGGAGCCCTGCTTTAAACTGACATCACATTCTCGAATAAAATCGGTCTCTGATATGCCCATGCCTTGTAGCGTCGAGCGCATTGAGGGCCAAGTGCCTTCACCAACCCCAATGGTTTGGACATCAGGAGATTCGATCAGCGTTACTTGTAATGCCCCTACGCCATCGCTTTCAAAACGAGTCGCAAGAATGCCCGCCGCTAGCCAACCAGCGGTTCCACCACCGACAATCACAACCTTTTTGCGCTTATGAGCCATTAACCTTTAGATACCAAATTTTTTCGACCACTGTACACCTAAAAACCGATTCACTTAAATTTTAGTCTGTAAGTAAACACTGGTTCAACCCAACCCCTTATGGGGAAAAGGCCAGGTGACAATCATCACCTAGCCTCTCCCACCTCGATTCAAATAGAAAGGCAACCCTATGACTTACCGTTCCACCTAAACCGCCCATTGCTCTTTTACTTTAAAATCCGTAACGAACACCAAAGTTAAAACGGGCACCTGTTTGAGCTGCCTGAACGACTTGAAGTGTGCTTCGGCCGAACGATCGAGTTGTTTCTTCAGTGACATTTATACCTTCAATAAAAACAGTAAGATTGTCATTGATGTCATAGCTTGCACTCATATCCCACTGACCAAATGACTCAACGTTAACGGGCCCTGCGGTTCCTGACGATGCTCCAGCCGTGCCGTTAAAAAAGTCATCACGCCAGTTGTATGCGACACGCACCTGCAACTTCTCGTTTTCATAAAAACCGATCAAGTTTGCCGAATCACTCAAACCAGTAAGTACGAACTGCGTATCCAGACTAAGGTTATCGAATGCGACATCACCATCAACGAGCGTAGCGTTTGCGATCACACCAAAACCTGATTCACCAAAGGTCTTTTGTATTGCAACCTCAAATCCATCAATCGTCGCTTCTTCTTGGTTCACCGGAGCCGTTACGTCAAATGTAGCCGGTTGACCCGTTGCAGGTAAAATCAAATCTGGAAATAGTACTTCGTCTTGTAACGTGCTGATACCAATAAAGTTTTTTACATCCTTCTTAAAGTAGCCAATAGATGCGTAGTCAGTGTCACCGAAGTAATACTCTAGTGATAGATCAATGTTCTGCGACTCAAATGGCAGCAACTCAGGGTTGCCGCGATTGCCGTCACCGCCGCTTTGTCGAAGCAATGAGCTAATCGTTACGCCACCCTGAATGTCAGTATAAGCAGGGCGAGTGATTGTCTCACTAAAAGACACGCGCGCGATCAAATCATCGGTTAGAGAAACTCTCAAGTCCACGTTTGGAAGCACGAAATCATACTGGCCCGTCAAACGAGTGAAGTCTTGAATTGGTTGGCCATTTTCGTCGACAGCTTGAATAGCATCAAACTCGTTACTACCAGTCTGAACAATAGTACTGTAGGCTGGCACTAAAGCTCGCGAATCAACGTCGGTTTCTTCATAGCGTAAACCAGCTTTGAGATTCACGGGAAAGTCACCAAGACTAAAGTCATGATTAACTTGTGCATACAGTGCCGTGGATTCTTCGCTGGTTCGGCGATCTGTGGTGAAGTTTGTGCTTGGGCAAAGCCCTGTTCCACAATCACCACCTGTCGATTGAGTTGCACCTAGCTGTTCTGTTCTAGCCGCCAAAGCATCGATGTCAAAAACAAAGAAGTCTGACTGACGTCGCGCGTCATCGCCGTTTGAAATTTGATCAAACGCGCTTGCCGCTGAAGCTGGTGTTAGCAAATCTGCGATTTCACCGGGCTGGGTAGTACCGCCCCAAGTGTTTCGTTGAACATTTGAGAATTGAGATGTGTTCTCCACGTCGGTGAGTTGAATGCCAAAATCAACACTCGTTACGTCAGAGAAGTCATAGCTACCGCTAACCTTAGTTTGCTCAATCTCCATTTCGGTTTTTTTGTTATCGAACACGCTGCCAGTCACAATCAAATCATTGGGATCTAAATCACGACTAAGCCCAAGATTGAGAACCGGTAAATCTCCATCTAAATATAAAGTGGTGCGATCACGTGTAAAACTTGCAATCGCCAGCTGAGATGCTGTGCCATTATTGCCACTGGCACCGCTTTTCGCATCAGAATTGTGATGATCAAACGCCAAGCTTAGGCGATCACTAACTTGCCATTGAAGATTTAGACCAATCGAGTTGTTCTCAGTGGTTACGCCATCGCGCCCGGCGGCCATAGCGAAATCAGGCGCTGATCCAATTTCGGTATAGACGATTGGCGAGGCAATCGGGCCATCTGAAAACTGAGTTTGCTGACCACCATAGTTAAACCAACCAGAATAATTATTAAAGGTTCGCTCAAAGTCGACTTCTGAATACGTATAGTCAACCGTAGCACGCAAGTTGTCAGTCGGCTGCCATTGCATAGTCAGCTGACCGTTGATACGTTCGCGGCTGAACTCGGCTATTTCATAACCAACGCTCTGCGGCACGGCATAGATATCTGAGTCACCCGGTCGGTTAATCTGATTAGCATCACGCGGTACGCCACCCCATTGGGCCGTGCCCGACGCCCAATCTTGGTCAACCGTGCCGGCAAAGTTATTGTAGTCGCCTACAGTACCGGTATTTACACCGCTGTCGCGTTCTTGATAGCTACCACTGATGGCAATACCAAAAGTGTCATCAGCGAATGTGTTGCTATAAATACCTGATAATTCTGGCGTTAAGTCATCGCCTTTAGATGTAGAGGTATCATGCACAGCCTTGAGAGAAAGCACTGACTTAAGCCCGGGTGCGTCCAACGGCTTTGAAGTTTGAATATTAATCGTAGAACCAATGCCGCCAGTCGGCACGTTGGCGTTACCAGTCTTATAGACCTGTACTCCAGCAATACCCTCAGAAGCCAAGTCAGCGAAATCGAACGAGCGACTATCACCGTCATGAGTCGGCATTTGCCGACCGTTTAGAGTCACTAAGTTAAATTCTGGCCCAAAACCACGTACCGTAACCTTGCTACCCTCGCCCCTAGACCGGTCAATTGAAACACCGGTTATACGCTGTAGTGATTCAGCCAAGTTTGTATCAGGGAAAACACCGATATCTTCCGCCGAAATAGCATCTACGACTCCACTGGCATCTTGTTTAATATCTCGAGCACGCTTCAAGCTATTTCGATAGCCAGTGACAACGACTTCTTCTAAGCCCAAGATCTCTTGATCGTTTTCTTGAGCGTATGACATTGACGGCGCAATCAGTGCAGCACTGACCGCCACACTCAAGGCCTTCGACCTTGCAGTGGATCTTACATTTGTTGCCGACGCCACTGCTAATGAAAGCTGCGTGCGCTGGCCAAGGTTTTTCTTAGACCTCATTTCCTTCCTCTCTTAAGTTTGGTTCTATTATTGCTCTTATAATTTCAAGCGCTCCCCCGCATTCAACTACTCTCATCTAGCGCTTTCGAATGAAGCGTTGTTGAGTGCGTAGCACCAAGCCTTTACTACGAACAATATCGGCCCAGTGGTGAGAGTAATCTACGAAATGCCAGCATTCCATTCGACTAAATGAGTGCAAATTACGTAATTTAGTCGCCTAAGTTATCGAAATTCAGCACTTGTACTCACTTTTAAGATGGTATGGTTTAAAGTCCAGACATAAGAACTACGATAGAAAGATCACCACATCGATGTCGGCCCATATACTTAATTTTCACGATACTGTACTTCTAGCAACCGCTTTTCAGAGCTTGCTGTTTATTTTTCTGATTTTGTTGGTAAAGCATGAGAGACACGTAAGCGACTATTTTTTAATTGGCTTTTTCGCCGCTCAAATTGTAATTCCGATACACGTACTAGTTAACTTCAACACTGAAATTCGAATTCTCGGGCTGCAATTTTCTCCAAACTTGCTCCACCTTTTCGATATTGCTTACTGGGTTGAAGGGCCATTATTGCTTTGGTACACGCGGTCTATTTTGTACAAGAATTTCGCCCTTCGCAGAAAAGACGCTCTCTATTTAGTACCTACCTTTATCTATTTCGTTTATATGTCTTTCGCGTTTTACTCTCTTGAGTCGGCTGAGAAAATAGAGTTTCTAACCCTCGAGCAAATCGCTGATGCGCCATCAATTCGTCACACAACTGAAGCTATTCGAGAGAGTTTACGGGTGTTTTTTGGAGTGCTTTGTTTAATGGATATCAGAAGAGCCCGCAATGAACTTCGAGAACGATTTTCTAACATTGAAAAGATCGATATTGGCTGGCTCAGTATATTAGTAATTGCATTTACAGCTGTTCGAGTCTGGATACTGATCGTAGCAACTCTCGCGTTTTTTATTCCCGACTTAGGGGAGTCGATATTCAACTATATGGGTCTTGGCGGCAACTATCTCACATTCGCTCTCATCACGGCCCTTATGTTCTTAAGTCTACAAAGATCTAGCATTTTTGATGGCCATATGACAGACGATAGTTCCTCGGAAGCACCCCAAGATGAAGAACTAAACCCTGAATTGGCCAGAAAAATAGAAGAGCACATGCGAGACGAAAAGCCATATTTGTTGCCCTTGCTAAATTTAGATCAGCTGGCGTCGCAACTATCGATGCACCCGCGAGCCTTGTCAGTCGCAATAAAGAAGCACTTTAAAACCAACTTCTACGAATTTGTGAATTCATATCGTATAAATGAAGCAAAGTTGATCTTATCCGATCCCAGCCAGAAGGATAAAACAATGATTGAGATCTCTGGAGACTGCGGATTTAACAGCAAGGCAACCTACAATTCGTTTTTCAAAAAACTAGTAGGGTCAACACCTACACAGTATCGCGCTGAGAAAATGGCCCTTAAAAATTAGAGGCGCCTCAATCTGGCGCACGACCTAGGCGACCAAGTTATTGTAATTACATTAATTTGGTCGACCTAAACACAGACTTTGCGAGACTCTAAGATTATCGTTGTCCTAATTATAAGAGTCGTCTGTAGCCATGAAAATTTCATCTTTATTAAACGCCCAATTAAACGAAGATATACACAAGTTAGCTAAGTCGGTAGTACTTAGTGCATCGCTATTGAGTCTTGCCAGCTGCGGTCAATCGACCAACCATCCAGCTCAAAACACTCAAGCTCAAAACACTCAAGCTAAGCCGAGCTCTGAGGTACAGTCTATGCAAGGAGATATTAACCTTTGGCCAACGATAGACCTATCAAAAGTCCACAATATTGAACTAGAAGCAAAAGTTAAAGAGCTGCTCTCAAACATGACCCTTGAGCAGAAGATTGCGCAAATGATTCAACCCGAGATTCGCGACTTTACCGTTGAAGACATGAGACGCTATGGTTTCGGCTCCTACCTAAATGGCGGCGGGGCATTTCCGCAGAACAACAAACATGCTAGCCCCAAAGATTGGATTAAACTGGCTGAAGACATGTATCAAGCATCGATAGATGATTCGCTCGATGGCTCTACAATCCCTGCAATTTGGGGCACTGATGCAGTTCACGGCCACAACAACGTGATTGGTGCGACCTTATTCCCACATAATATTGGCTTAGGCGCAGCAAACGATCCCGAACTAATTGAGCAGATCGCCCAAGCCACCGCTCGAGAAGTCATGGCGACGGGCATTGATTGGGTATTCGCGCCAACAGTCGCTGTAGTGCGTAACGACCGATGGGGGAGAACATATGAGGGTTACTCCGAAGATCCTGAGATTGTTAAAAGCTACTCCTCGGCAATTGTCACCGGGCTACAAGGCTCAATGGGCGAAGACTTTTTGAGCGATAAGCATGTGATCTCAACGGTAAAACATTTTCTGGGCGATGGTGGTACTGAGAATGGCGTTGATCAAGGCAATAACACCGCCGATGAGCAAACCTTGTTTGATATTCACGCGCAGGGCTATGTGGGAGGCCTGAGTGCTGGCGCACAAACCGTAATGGCGTCATTTAACAGCTGGCACGGCAAAAAAATGCACGGGCATAAATACCTTTTAACCGATGTACTAAAAACTAAGATGGGCTTTGATGGCTTCGTCGTCGGAGACTGGTTAGGGCACGGGCAAATTAAAGGGTGCACCAACTACAATTGCGCGGCTACCATTAATGCCGGCTTAGATATATTTATGGCATCAGGCGATGCCTGGAGACCTCTACTGGAAAACACCATAGCCCAAGTCAAGCAAGGTGAGATTCCGATAAGCCGAATCGATGATGCAGTAAGTCGAATCTTACGAGTTAAATTACGGGCCGGTATATTTAGCAAACCTAGCCCAGCGAACCGCCCCTTATCTGGAAAGCTAGATATTATTGGCTCAGCCCAACATCGAGAGATTGCGCGTCAAGCGGTTAGGCAATCACTTGTGCTTCTTAAGAACAAAAACAATATCTTGCCTATCAAACCTACTAGTAACGTTTTGATCGCCGGTGATGCAGCACACAATATTGGCAAACAGTCTGGCGGCTGGACCATTACCTGGCAAGGCACCAACAACACAAATGCAGACTTTCCTGGCGGCCGTTCAATTTACGATGGTTTTAACGAGGCCATCTCCAAAGCGGGCGGCAAACTTACATTATCGCCCGATGGCAATTACCAAACCAAACCAGACGTTGCAATCGTAGTGTTTGGTGAAGAGCCCTATGCTGAGGGAGTTGGCGACACAAAAAACGTGGCCTACCAGCAAGGCTTAAAGAGCGACTTGGCATTGTTGGAAAAACTCAAATCTGAGGGCATACCGGTAGTGTCAATATTTATCTCCGGACGCCCACTCTATGTTAATGCAGAGCTAAACGCGTCTGACGCATTCGTAGCAGCTTGGCTTCCGGGCAGCGAAGGCAATGGGGTCAGTGATGTTCTTTTATCTGATACCAGTGGTAATGTTGCTCACGACTTTACCGGCCGACTGTCATATTCATGGCCAGCCTCACCCTCACAAACAGAGGTTAATAGAAACGATGAAAACTATTCGCCCTTGCTTCCATACGGTTACGGTTTAAGCTACAACTCAGAGAACAATGAAGGGCTACTTCAGCTTAGCGACACACTTGATGTTGAAGTGCTTGAAGCCGATGGTACGAGCAATTTGGTCTTGTTTAAAAAATCACTTCCAGTAGGTTTTTCCGAAGCTGTTGGCGACAAAGCTCAGTCGCTAATTATGAGCAGTAATATTGTCGAGGCCGATGCGATTAAGGTTAGAACAATTGATAAAGATATACAGGAAGATGCGCGTCAAATATCCTTCGATGGAAGCGCCATCAGTATATATTCTATTAAGTCTGAAACAACGATAGACCTGAGCTTACAAAGAGCACAAGAGCAATCACTATTTATAAACCTGCGTCCTGATAGCCAGATCAATGGCCCTGTTCTACTAAGCATGACATGTGATTCCGGCTGCGATGGGTCAATAGATATAAGTAGTGAACTAAAAAGACTAGCGCCAAATCAATGGCAAGAGATCAATGTAAGCCTTGCTTGCTTCGAAAAAGCAGGTGTGTCACTTAGTGACGTAACAGCGCCATTCGAAATCAAGTCGTTAAGTGCCACGACAATTTCGTTTTCTGAAGTTTCGATAAGAAGTACGCCGAATGTTGATCAATGTGATTAAGTGGCGCCAAGTATAATAAGCCAAGCTATTACTACAAAAATCTTCAACTAGAGAATTACCTATAAAGTTGTCACTCCATCAAACTACCTTAAATGTCGAACAGGGGATTCTCCCATCACTCGTTTATAAGCTCTAGAGAAAGCGGCTTCTGATTGATAGCCAAGCTCTTCAGCTAAGTCGCCGAGCGGGATGTTATTGGCGGTTAACTTTGCTCGAGCTAATGTCATGCGCCATGATAGTTTCACCACCAAGACATCTATACAGATGTTGCTCAATTTTTAAATGCAACTGACTTTAAAGGATGCGCATGGAATCTATCAGAAATCGTCATTAGCCATATGTTAAACAGCTAATAAATGAAGCAACAAAGAAATAATTAGTTTGTCAAATTTTAAATGGTGGGCCCGCCTGGACTCGAACCAGGGACCAATGGATTATGAGTCTAGTTTTAAAACCAGATCAGGATATTTCGCAATTCATCCTGAATTGATAATAACGTTAAATATCAATAATTTATGTTATTATAAATTAGCGTTTACATATCAACAACGATCGTAGGAAGGCGTGAGTACTGCACTGAATTTGCACAGCACGAGGCATTGACAACTTTAGCAAGCGAAGTTGTTCCAAGCCCAATCAATCGTTAATACACAAATCATTTAGAAACATAATTAAACTATAAGTTGGACGTAAGTATTGATACATAACATTGGCGCCGTTCTTTACATCGTAAGCTTAATCGTTTTAAGCCTAGAGATGCTAAACCTAAGCAGCGAACTAAAGGAAAAATCGAAAGTTGCAGCCGAGAAAGGCCTAAAAGAATTTATTAATGCAAGTGGCCACGACGCATTGGATTCGTTTTCAAAGTGGTTCTTATTAGCTTTTATTCTTTCTGCAGTATCAGGCGTTTTAATAGGTTCGATATGGCAAAATTCTATAGTTTCATCCACTTTAGTTGTCATAGCAATTGCATTCATCTTAGTGTTTGCCTCGATTAATGCGTGGCGTAATAACTTAAAGCTAATGGGGCATGATTTAATTGAAAAAGTAGTTGCATCGGCAAAAAGTAATTTGTCGTTTTTTTTGTGGTTTACTACTGCATCCTTTTCATTGCTAATCTTCCTCGCTGCGATAATGGAGATTTATTTTCCATTAGAGCGTGAGCTTGAAATTGAAAAATTAGGATTCATTGTAATTGCTATGTCAATTACCACCTCATTTTTTCTATTTATATTTGAGGTAAGCTTTTTTGCATTGATACAGGCTCTGCTTTTAGCTCCTGCTCTCACAATACTGGTTTACTTCTATAGTGTGGTTAACTTTGTTAAGTTATTAAAACGAATTGGTACGGTAAAATTAAAAAATGCTTTTGTTATTTACAGTCTAGTATTTACTATTTATCTAATACCTTGGCACTAATAAATATTGTCTAAGCTGCTTTTAAAGCATTTAGTAATCGTAGGCTTCCATTTGAAAATATTGCGTTTCCGCCACCAGCTTTAGCTGAACATGATAGGAGTAAGTCTTTAAATAATGCAGTTAGCATTGTCGCGGCTTCAAAAAATACTTCTATATCGTTCTCAGAAGTATTTATGCTTAATTGATCAATAGGTTTCAACCATTCGTTTTCGAGACGTTGAATGCAGCTAGGGGCGACCAATTTTCTTTCATAGGGAAACCATACTCCATGAGTATGTTGGTAATTTACGGCGTTCCTCATCACTGACAACCAATTCCCTTTTTCATTACACCTTGATCTAACTAACATAGACTTTAGCTTAGTTAGTGCGTCTTGGGCCTCAAGTTTATATTTAGCCAAAGCAGTTACGTTAGTTGAGTCTACCAACAGCTTGTCAACTAATTTCAAAAATTCTCCCCACAAATCTCTATGAGAATCTTTATATTTTTTGAAATTAACAGTTTCAAAATCCGGAGATATATCGATTACATAAAACCCCTTCTCTAAACTTGAGACACCGCCATCGCGACCTAGAGCAGTTGCAGACTCAAAAACTTTATTAACATGAGCATTGTCTAAATAAGAGCAAGAGCGACCATATATTCTCAAGATTGAGTGAGCAGCAAAATATGAGGCGTAATAGGCTCGAATTACAGCCCAAGCACCACTTTTCTTTAGATTCTTTTCCGTTGCAATTCCAGCAATACTTTCAATCGCAGCTACAGCCATCCTATTGCAATCATTCGCTAGCGCGGCTTTAACATAGTCTCTATCAGAGACTCTAAGTGTAAAGCAAGATCTATCCAAATCAGAATCAATAAAATAATTTTGATTAGCTATCCAACCTTTCAAATCAACAGAAGTAGGTCTTTCGCAGTGAAAGCAATCTAAATAAGCTTGTTGAACGAGAACTTTCGGAACGAATGACATTACAGCTGAAAATCTTCTTTTAGACACTCCTCCAAATTTTTAACCAGCGGCTTATAAGCGGCTCCAGATGGGCGCAACTTATTCTTTCTAATTGTTGAGCCAACTGGCTCTAGAAAATGATAAAAATGATCGGCAGAGTAGATAGCTCCAAACCGATCTTTGACCTTTGATGCTACAACTGGAAAAAAGCCACATATCGCTTTAAAAAAAGTAGTATTGAACATCAAGTCATGGAGATCATGTTTTAACAAAATCGCTTCATCAAATGACAATAGATAGCTGTTTAGTATCCCATATACTTCACTTTCACTTTTGCCACCAAAAATTTTAATTAAAGGCTTTACTGCAGTGTTGAAAGTAGACCTTGTTAACTTACCTTTGGCTTTACTTGCAGGTGATAGCTTTTTATATAGGCAGCTATCAGGTTCGTCCGTAAAGATGTCAAAAACTTCCCTCAAGTATTCTTCGGTATTATTCTCATACTCAGCCAGTTTTTTTATGTCTAACAATAGCTCGGGCGGCACTCCTACCTGCTTAGAATTTATATCAATAAAAAGCCTTGTTTCATCTCTCTTTGAAAGGCCAGCATAAATAATCACTGGCACTCTAAAAGCTTTAGTTGCATGCATAAACCCAAAAACTCGGTGCTGACCATCAATAATAAGAAACGCATTCCTTAATTTTTCAAAACTGATACTCTTTTTTCGAGCATCATAAATTAGATCGCAATCATCTTGTGCAGATAAAACAATCGAACTTGGAATAGTGCCCAATCCACTATCAATGTAATTTGCTATTTCTTTAGCTCGCTTCTCGTCAAGTAATCTTTGAAAGCCATCGATTGGATCTTTTTCACGATCAACTACGAAACAAGTTTCAGCCAAAAGTTCGCTTGGTAGTGTTAAAGAATAAAACTTATGATCCCCTTGCCGAACTAAACTGACGCTTCCAAAACTCTCTCTTTTCATTAGCAAACCTTTAAAATTTGATTGTGTATAAAATCATAATATTTTTCTAATTATACAGAAACATAGCTTTATCTCATTTTTAAGTTAAATTTGTTTTCTTTTGATCGTGAATGATATCTCACGTGCAGGTGATTGAAGCATCACCATCCCGTAAAATTTTCGTAAGAATAATTAAGGGCGCACTTATGCAAACTTTCAGTTTGCGTGCGTAAAAATTAAAACCAAGGTTTGAATTTTTTATGGCGATCTATAGCTGTCGTGTACAGACAATCAGTCGATCTAAAGGCCGTTCGGCCACCGCTGCCGCTGCGTATCGAAGTGGTACTTCGATAGAGGATATTCGCACAGGCGAAATCCATAATTACACTAACCGTGGTGGCGTTGAAACGACAGGTATTGTTTTACCTAGCAACGCACCTCGTGAGTTATATGAGCGCGACACTCTGTGGAACGAAGCCGAAGCAGCAGAGAATCGAAAGAACTCTACGGTTGCTCGTGAAGTTCTTGTGGCCGTTCCACATGAATTAGACCAAGAGTCGCGCCAAGAGCTTATCGAAGGCTACGCTAAGCACCTTTCTGATCGTTATCAAACTGGCGTTGATTACGCGATCCATGAGCCAGATTGCGAAGGTGATAATCGCAATTATCATGCTCATATCTTAATGACCACACGTCGAATTGATGAGCAAGGTTTTGGAGCAAAGACACGCGAACTAGATGAAATTCGAGGCGAGAATCCGCGCGGCAAACTAGAAGTTAACAACATTCGCCAAACATGGGAGGAGCACGCCAATAATTCACTTGAACGTTCTGGTAAAGATGAACGCATTGATAGTCGAAGTTTGGAAGATCAAGGAATCGATAGACAACCAACTGTGCATATTGGGCCAAGTGGCAATGCTCTTGATCGACGTAACGAATTCTCTGAACGTGCTGAGCTCAACAAACAGATACGCGATCTAAATAAAGAGCGTGTTCAAGCGCTTCGTGAACTCAAACAGCTTCATAAAGAACAGCGCGAGTTGAGTAACGAACTCTCAGGGTTATACAAGGAACGCAAAGAGGCAAACAGCGATCTAAGAAAGGCTGAACGTCTAAAACCCGCAGTTGATCAAGTTAATGAATCACGCGGCCAAGTTCTAAAGGACTTGCAAGCTAAGCACGACAGATATCAAAAATGGCATGACCGAGAAATTCAAAAATCGGTTGGCGATTACCACAGTTTTTCAACGTCTGAGCCAACCAAGAAAAAATGGTTTGAGCGCCAAGAAAAATTTGAACAGCGTAAGCAAGATTTTGAAATAGAGAAAGCGCAAAAATTTGAATCTATGCACCGAACTATCTCGGAACATCGAGCGCCAACTATGGCTGATGCTGTTTCAAAGTCTTCCTCAAAAGCGGCCTACGATCACAAGATAAAGAAAACTGAAATTGAAGCGAATGTCTATTCAGACATCACTGGCCAGGTTGAAGAAAAATCTGCAAAGGCTGAAAGCATTCAAAAACAAATTTCTGAACGGTCTGAAGCTCGCGGTGACGTGCAAGATCGAATCAAATCGAACCGCGCATTACTCGCCGAAGTTGAGAAGAAGACAGCGGACACACAGAAGCAACTCGAATCAAATACCAACTCATTTACTGGAGACTCTATGAACCAAGATACTGAAATTGTTGAAAACAACATGCAAGCCAATATGACGGCCGCGAATAAACAAGAAGCGGCGTACTACCAAGGAGTAGTCGAACGGCAAAATGCAGAGGCAATGGCCGATCACAAAGCACACTTTGAAAAGCTAGAGCAACCTGAATTAGATAACTTGGATCAACCCCAAGACACTTCGCAAGTGGAAAGCATTGAGGTCAGTTCTGAGCGACAAGAGATCGATTCAATGCTGAATAAAGCTGAAGAAAAACAAGCTGAATCTGAACAGTCTCAGGAGAAAGAAGAGGACGATCTAGGTTACTAAAAATAGGCAGGGCTGTTGTTGACGCACCAGCCCCTAATCCAACATCACACACGAGGTTCACTTCATGGTTATTACGCTAAATAACTTTCAGCACAGAAAATCTAGCGATAGGAGTAACGCATGGGATTGCTAGAGTTTATGACTCTGCGCGGCATTCAAACCGCATTCGCATTTTGTTTTCTTAATGGACAGTTTGCGATCAGGCAGGCCATACAATTTAAATGGCGCGGCAATGTGCCAATAGGTATTTATTGGGAGACCGATGTTCCCGCAGAAGTGCAATACTTAGGAATGCAGCCGCATGGTTCACACGATTGGAAAATACAACGTGCTTATCACTCATTACTCGCAAACTATGGAGCTGATCGCCTTCATTTCGATCGAACATTTAAATATCTTCCTGGCTTACTTTTACTTGTACCATTGTTGCAGTGGTCATTTACTTGGACGGTAAATTCAAACTGGGAAGTGTACGAGTTGGTGATGGCTTTCTGGACAAGCCTTGCTATTTTTATCGCACTCGCACCTTGCATGTCATCGACTTATGTTTGGCGTTGGTTACTTCCTTCAGTATTAGTTACTCCAAGTGAAGAGAAAGCATCTTTAGATGTATTGTCTCGATGCCTAGTGCGTCTACGCCCCAGTGATGATATCCCTGAAGATTTAGCTGATAAGTATCGAGTCGGTGATATTGACGCCGACGGCGATAGTGTTGTCGGCCAAGTGCTCGCCGCTGATTTTGAAGTTTCTGCTTTGTACTTACAAATCAGAGAGACACGCATTGCGTTCTTTTTCGCGGGTTTGATTCTGATGCTTGCGACTTGGTTACCAACCGACTTCACCGCGTTTGGCGTTGGCAGTAAAAGCACATTGCTATTTTTACTTATTGTTGGGCTATTTGTTTACGAAGTGACTCAGCCAGCGCCAAGTCAGCTTAGGGCAGAAGTGATGGACAAAGCCGCCAAACAATCTGCAACTGAATATTTGAGAGATTCGGCTGGCCGTGATTACTGGCAAAACATTGAACAAGCCAAAGTTGAACAACAAACTAAAGCAGCAGCCGATAAATCTCCCTTATTTCACTTTGGAGAGTCCACTGGCGTACTGGCGTCTAGGCGTGACCCTTTTGCACCTGCATCGCAAGATATGCCCGTGACACTGTCACAGAATGATTTATCAACACACGTATTTGCTTTGGGAGCGTCAGGCACAGGTAAAACAAGCGCGATCATTCGGCCAATCTCAAGCCAGTGGTTAAATCATAAAGCGGGCGGCTTGCTTGTTCTCGATGGAAAAGGTCAATTAGCTGAAGAACTTGAAGACGCTCCAGGTTATACCGTGATCTCTCCTGAGCGTTGTGACTATAACGCTATTGAGGGTTTGTATCCTGAAGAAATAGCAGACTCATGCCAAGCGATCTTTGGCGGCAAGTCCAAAGAGGTAAGCATATTCGACGACGCTGCTAGAAATGCGATATTGAACGCCGCAATTCTTTTACATGAAAGTGATGCCGATTACACCATTAAGACGATTTTTCGCTTATTGGATAACGAAGAAGAGCGGGAAGAATTAATGCGAGCCGTCGCCGAACCAACGCCATTGTTCGCGCGTGCATGTGAGTATTGGCTTATTGAATATGCTGAGTACTCTGACCGCGTAAAGTCGTCAGTTATGGTGACGGCCAAAACCTGGTTAACTCCTGTTGTGCAAAATCGTTATCTAGCTCGCTGGAACGACTGCGCAACGGGTGAACGTATTGAGGCGGTCTGTGATGGTGCGCTTGTTGGTTTATCTCTGCCTGAGGCTAAATACGGCAAAGCGGGAAACCTAATCTCAATGTTTGCAATGCGCCGCATCTACCAGGCTGTAAAGCTTCGTGGTGATGCCTGGCGTAAAGCCGGCGGAGCTCAAGTTTTAATGGTCGCAGATGAAGTACAGAACCTTGTTGGCCAGGCTGATCTTGAAATGGTGCCTATTGCACGTTCGCTAGGTCTTACCATGCTTTGGTCTACTCAGAACATCGATGGCCTTAACAGCCGATTAGGGAAAGAAGAGACACAGCAATTACTTGGTAACTTCTCAAACCTGATCGCGTTTTCGCCCAGGACGAACCTAAGCGATGAGTTTGTGGCCAAACGTGTTGGCGAAGTATGGCGAACGGTCGTAGAACGTTTTAACGGTTTTCCAGATTCACGTTTTTCTATCGAATCATTTGTGCATTCGGGCACTGCAAAAATAATGCACGCCACACCCGATGAGCCGCTAATAAGCCGTAACGTCAACTTCGGGCGCATGGGGCATGTTGCTGGCTCTGAAAACCTTCTCTACGGCAGTTTCAAAATGCACATGTTATTTCGCAAGCTTTTGCGTCTACCAATGCCCGATATGCCTGACATCAAAGAACCGTACGCTGATGTGCAGATTAAGCCATCTAAAGTAGTTACGGCAGATGAAATTGATTCTTTGCTATCACGCCAAGGGTTAGCGCTTGCGGTCTTCAGACGAGCTGGCGTATTACGCCGTGACGTCATCGTTACTAAGCCGATGTATTCATTTGGAGGCGACCATGTTTAAAACCCCGAACCAAATGATTCAAGAGCTTTTTGGCTTTGATCATGGCTCTGAGCCTGTTGAAAGTTTTACTCACCCAATTCGCAATCAATATCCTGATCTTGTTGGTTCTAGCGGCATCAGTAATACGACGAAGCAAAACTGGCAAAAGGCCGACCTTATTCCTATTGGCGTAATCATTGTCTTTATTGTTTCGATGGTGAGTTTTTTCGGTTATTACAAACCAGCCGCGAACCTAACCAAGGTCAATCTAAACATAAATCGCTTATCTAGTGCATTTGACCAACGCGCCAACCAGATTAACAGTATGGCGAACCGCCTGGATCAATTTGTTATTAGCAATAAGTTGCCGACGGAATTACAAAGCGCTATTTCCTTAGTCCGAAGTTCAGTTGATTCTTTATCTGAAAACAGGCCTAACGAGAAATTTATTGCCAAACGGTTTGCGGCTGAGGCTCGCTTTAGAGAGCTGTCCGCCTCAATCATAGAAAGTCGTGATTTATCTCTATACGGAGACCTCAGTGAGCTTCCAGAAGATTTTACGGATAAAGACTTAGTTGCTCGTGGCGTAAAAACACTGGAGCTTGTAGAGCAATGGAGTGATGAATACTCGACGACGGAAGAGGAGGCTGTAGACCTTCTTGATGTATTCACTGGCAAGGTCATGCCTAAACGAACTATCGAACTACAAAACTCGATACTCAAAGAGTGGCAAGACGCTCAGGCTTCATTACTTCAAAACTGGAAGCAATTGAAAGAACTGGAAATAACCTTAACAGCTCGTGCAGAAGCGATCAAAGCGGCTAAACAACGCGAAGCCGAACGAGAAAAGGCAGTGCTTGAAAGGCAGCGCGAATATGAACTTTCCCAGGAGAGCAATAGCAAAGTTGCCACATCAAGGAAGGTAGAAATACCAGAACAAGCAACAAAGCGAGTGTCAAAGAAAACAAGAGCGAAACCTACCCAGCAACCCCGTAAAAAACAAAACGATGAACTTAAGCGTCGAAAGCAAGCGGCGTCAAAATTATTTGATTAACGAGGTATTAAACATGAAGAAACTATTTTTACTTTCACTGACGGTATTCGCCTTAACTGGTTGTATGCCAAACAAACAACTAACCAAGACCGTTGACGAACTTACTCAGAGGTTTGCAGGCAAGAAATACAGCATTGAACCAATAAAAGGCGAGGACGAACAATACTTGGTGCGAATCTTCAACACCGACGTTAAAAAGCGGCGTCTACATCGCCAGATAGCAATGAGTGAAATCTGCCCGTATTCTAAATTCGCTGAAGTACTGGCTGAGAAAGAAGACCATAAAAACGGAAAAACGCAGCTTGTAGTCTGGTGTAGACCTAAATAGGTAATGAGTATGAAAATTATTAGATCCACTTTAATCGTTACCTTGCTACTAACTCAACAAGCACTCTCACATGATGCTGAAGTTACGCGCTTATCAGTTTGTCAAAAATCGCCTGGCGTCTACTTCATAGAGATCGACAAAGTGTTTTATCGAATAACAGTAGAGGTGAAGAGTACATTGATTTTCATTGATAACCCGCCGATTCAAGCCGCTGGCGGTTTATGTAACTGTAAATCGCGTGATTCGAAACCACCAATACTTATTTGTGACTAACGATCAATTTACTAAATCTTGAGGAATTAAAAATGAAACTATGGCATTTCCTAGCAGCAGCTATGGCAACCTTGGTTACCGTCCCCTTTACAGTAATTGCTTTGCCGTTTGTTAACGGCTTTTGTGCAACCTTAGTGATATATCCTTGCTCAGCTGTATTACTTAAGCTTGTCGATGAGGGGAGCTCAAAGTAGGCGTTATAGCTCGCAGTAAACTAAATTTAGGAGTCAATTATGGGAAATGATGAAACGTTCAAAAAGGATGACGAGGTCAATGAAAAATTAGCGACGATGATGGACGACATTGTAGAGCGTATCGAAGCAGGAGAAGTAACTGAAACCGCCACTTTAGATGCTGAAGCGACTCGCGCGGCTGGCGCTATTAGCTGGGGTTCTGAAAACGGCGTTGTAGTTGGTCACCTTCCTGACGGTACTAGGGTAGACCCAAAAGACCACGGTTTAGACGACGATTAAATGATCAAAACTAGGGTAGGCGTTACAGCTCGCAGCAAGCTGTCGTTGTTAGTCTTTTGCCTGTTGTTTTCTGGTGTATCGTTTTGCAAAACCAAACATGTAATCATACTCTTTGGCGATAGTATTACCGCAGGGTCACCGTACACTTCTGGCAACATCGGCGGTAAACGTATCGGCCCAGTTCAGGAGCATCTACAAACTTTACTAAAAGAAAGCGGCAGGGATGCTGTTGTACTTAATTTTGGATGGAGCGGCACGACCACCCGTGACGCAGTACGAAGACTTAAGGGTACGCTCATCGCAGCTAAGACTCTTGAGCCTGCA
>CANMNN010000027.1 GCA_947499305.1 uncultured Arenicella sp.
TTGCAAGGGTGTCGGTTACTTGGCGCTTACTAAATTGTCACATTACGGTACGAATTCAGTACACACACAAGTTTTTACAACTTTCGCTAAATTAAGCTAAGTTATTGATTCTAAACTGTTACCGATTACGCTTAACTACGCTATCAAGTCGTTGATTAATATAGATTTACGGCTTGAAATCACAACTGAAAATCCCCGTGTCAGCAGTTCGATTCTGTTCCTGGCCACCATTTTTCATTTCTAAACCTAACGGCCTTCTTATCTTAAGGTTCAAGAGCGTTATCTTCACGCTACTACACGATCCCCATGCACAGAATCAACGCCCCGCATCGACTTCCAGAAAAATGCATTCGGCCAACGGTCTTCTTGCTCATACATTTCTTGGCGGTGAACTAAGTATTGTTCGTAATCGTTATCCAATTGTTGTTGGTAAGTTTCTAGGCCTTTAACTCGAGACGGCGCGGCGATCGCTTTAGCGGCCAATCTGGCGGTTAACAATGCCTTGTATATTCCAGCTGAACTTAGAGGGTCGAAGGCTGAAGCTGCATCACCTACCGCTAGCCAATTTTTTCCTGTGGCTCGATTCACTCGATAACTTTGAGACGCCGTTACGCCCAAACTATCTGGCCGAAACTTAGCTTTAGCGAGCTTGGGCGCAATAACTTTGGAGGCACTTAACGCAGAGGCCCATCGTGATGCTTTAGATAACTGCAATGACTTAGCCACCTCTGGCCGCGTACCCAGAGCCACCACAACTTGCTCACCGGGAACGGCGGCTGCGTACCACCATCCATAGTGAACCGCTTCAAGCCAAGTCGAGTGGCCGAGGTCTTCAGTGGGGCAATCAAACCTTGCGTAAAGCGTAACCTGCCGATCGGTGAAATCGCGCTTTATGCCAAGGCGCCGTGACAACAAGGTTTTTCTTCCGGTGGCATCAACGAACATGTCTGCGCTTATGCTTGAGCCATCTGCCAAATCGATTGAGGTAACCTGGTCACCACTAAACTGAATATTAGAGGCTGGTTGTCGAACAATACTTGCGCCCTTAGCGCCAGCTTCAGCTAACAACATTCGGTCAAATCGGCTTCTGTCTAGATGCCAACCACAGCCATGCGGGGAAGTAATAAAATCATTGTGCCCCAAGGTGTCAGCCCCCCACAATGCATGGCTTCCGTAACACTGTAGATGTGCGTCAGCCAAAAATGAGTTCCATACCTCTAGCTCTTTGAGCAACACATTCGCATCTGGTGGAATTGTTTCGCCAACCCTGTGCTGTGTAAAATTCGATGGTTCCAAAATGCAAACCCGAGCCCCCTGTGAACACAAATGCAAGGCGGTGGCGCTACCTGCCGCGCCACCGCCAATGATGATTACGTCGTATGTTTTCATCAAGTTGCTCTAATCACCTTCGGCTTCTGCTTCGGTATAAACCTTATCGGTTGTGAGTATTGGCCAAGGTTGAGACCAATCACTCGGGCCATCCAATAGGCTTTGTACCTCTAAGAAGAGTTCAGGATTTTTGGGGTCTTCAACAAAGCCTTCAATAGCTTGGCCTTGCATACTCGTTCCAATGTTAAACCAGTTAGTCAGCATGTCCATGCGCTCTTGATAGCGCCCTACACTCGATGGTCCGTTGGCGTATTCAGGGTCTGGGCTACCGGCTTCCCATTGCGTGCCCGCGCCTCGCACCGAGAAGTGTTGCTGAGAAACAAATTCATTGTCGTTGTTCTGATAATCTGAGTAGGTGTAAACCGAAACAGGTCGTTGTGCAGGCCAAGACCAGAAAAGCGTTGTGTTATTTTTTGGGTCTGGAGAAGGAGTATGCGTGGCACAAGAATTGTAATCAGTGTGCCAAGGCAGGGCCATGAATTTGCATAAGTCGCCTGGCTCTACCGAGTTTTGATTTTGTCGATTTGGCACATAGCCTACTGACAGAAACGGGGTATTAGTGCTCGCTGTGCTGTAATCCAAACCCTTAGCGCCAATACGAAAAGGCCCTACATCTGGGTTCTGCCAATCTTGGTTATAAAGATATGGGTCGCGTACAACAAAGGTTAAATCAATACCAGGGCTGAAGCGCCCTCCAAGAAGATTGGTCAGTGTGTTTTTGTCTATAAGTTCTCCAGCCGTTAGCGTTGTGCCAGTAGGCACAGCTTTGCCTGCGAACCATTGCTCTAAGAAAAAGTACTGAGTGTGGGTTACGGTTAGAAAGCTCGCCCCTGTATCACCTAATGCAAGCGGCATTAATGGAGTGCCCGTTCCCAATTCATTGTCCGCTCCTGTATTCGGGTTACGGATAAAACTTTTTAGGTTAAGGAAAGTTTGTGGGTCCGATTCGGCGGTAATATTATTGATGCGCTGATGAGCACCAATGGCTTTGGCATTCAGATCTGTTGAGAACATCTGCAAGTGTGCTGCGCGAAAAGTAGTCCAAACGTCCTCTAGAAAAAACGGTTGATAGCTATCGTTATACGTTGCTCCATCGCCATCGTTGTTTGCATCACCGGGAGTGCAAAGCTCTGGTGCAAGCGCAAGACTTGGTTGGCGTAACCAAGAGTTGTAAACCTCGTCCCAAATTGAAACTACATTTCGCACCTGAGGGGCAAATGATGGATCGGCACAAACCACCCATGCAGGAACGTCTATTTGTTGCGAGCTGTCATCATCGAAAAATACGGTCGCAGAAATTGGTCCATCACAAGCATCATCAAACCAGCCATCGTTATCGATGTCGTTGTTCAATGGGAATGCTTCATCAGTCCCGTTGTCGACCGTGCCACCAGGATTGTTTTCATTAACGTTCCATCCCGCAGCGTAGCCAGGTGAACCAATCACGTAGAGACGGCCATCTGCGTCGGTTTCCATAGCGCCTAAACTTTCAAGCGTTGTGTCATTAGGGGTGTCTAGGTTTTGAAACTTGTCACCAGGAAATTGCGTTGGGTAGTCAACGGTTTCGACGCTGCCATCGCTTTGAGTATAAGAGCAAGCAGAACTGTCAAAGTTTACTCGAGTGTCAGCACCAAAAGCTCCACCTGACTCTGCTTGCAACGTTTTGGGGCCTGCATCCAAAACCAGGTAAGATCGCCGAGTTTCGTCGTTCATTTCATCAATGCTAAGTGGCTCGCCATGGCCAGACTTATACGGATCTTTAGGCAACGGATTTGTTGATGTGCCAAAGTTGCCATTCCGTGTGTTGGGTGTTGCATTGTCTGCGTAATGCGCTAAGCCGCCCACTCCGTTGTTCCAATCTTTATTGTCTGAAGGGTCTTCGGGAATGATCCAGTTGTTGGCTTTTTTATTTGCCATGTGCGCTTGCCAAATAATCTTGGTGACGGTTTTACCTCCGATGGTTGCGCCGAGTGTGACCTCAGTTGTTATTCCTTGATATGGGTAAACTCCATTTGGAGGCGTATCATAAGCATAGATACGAAAGCGTTGCGCGTGAGGCTTAAGCCGCCCCTGAGAATCGCGCAAGTCTTGGTCTGATACTGGCGAGTAGTCAGTGGTGCCTTGCTTAGTAGGTAAACCACCGCATATTTCATTGGGGTTAGGGGTAGAAGAACTGACAGGCATTCCTGCTGAAGTCTCTGGAGCAATGACATAGCTGTCAGGCGCGTTACCGCTGCGCGAAATACCAATTGCTGGGTGAATTCTAAGTGTGAGTGTCATAATAAAATCCTTTAATCATCTGTTTCATTAAACTAGGAAGGCTGCAGAAACAGCCGTCCTTCGAGGCTTGCTAAGTTATTTTTTGTCGACTCCCTTTGCTGTGTCGACGTAGATCTGCATTAGGAAATGGCTGAGGTTCAGCATCGACGGCTTGAGAGGGTCGATACTAGGGTTAGATGGCTGAAACTGTAGCGAGTTGTGACAGGTCAAACAGTTGTCAGCGCCAGCTTGAGTTTGAGTAAACGTCTCAATCACTGGGTTGGATAAAACGGTTGATCCTGTGAGCTGGTTTTGAAAAGTCACGTTGAGCTTTTTCTGTTGAATTAGCGACCACTCGTTTTCATCATCTATATTTGACCAAACTGCGCCTACTTCGCTATATCCGGCAGCGGCAAGCCCAGAAGGAACTAACTCAGCGGCCGATGCATTAACTTGGTTTACCGAGTCATTGTTAACCTGATCCTGCGGCAACCTGTCACCATTTTCGAACATTTGACATACTTGAGTCGTCAGCTTCAAGGTTTGCCCATCATCATTCAAACGCTGCACTGGTGTTTGCGCTTGATTACAATCAGCGACCGTGGTTCCGGCAGCGATAAACGGGCCCGCCGTTTCAGTAACAACGTTGTCTGGCTTGCGATCGTCCTTTGTTTGCCCAACAATCGGCGCGATCTCTTTAGGAGAAAAACTAGCCCAAACAGCTTCTGAGTGACCGTTAACCCAACCCACAATATGTAAGCCCACTAACGCAACACGCTTGGTGTTGTAAGTTGGATTTTCAGGAACGTGAATCGTGTAGGTTCCGGCGACGGTCGAAGAAGTAAGCTCGGGTATGCTCGCCATGCGAGTGTAAGCCCCTGGAATATCATCTTCGCTAGAAACCACAGCCCAAGCAGCCTTATATTCTACGTCACCAATTTCGAACAATGAATCTTGTGGCGCGGCGGCTATGCCTGCAGCATTAGTCCAACCTTGTCCCGCGATATCCTCAAACATTTGTGGGTTAATATGCTGGCTGTAATAAACAGGGTAATTATTTTGAGCAACTAAAATACCTGATGTACCGGCTTGGGCGATCGAATCAATTGGATGGTCCGTTTTACCAGCGCGCAAACTAAGCTTAACTTCTTCGCGAACAGTTTTTGGGTTCCAATTTGAATTTACGGTCTCTTCCATTGTTGGAAAAGTTTCGAACCGCAGTAAGTCGTCGCCCACCCCTTGCATAGCCCATAAGAATGCATTCCACGACCATTGATGAAACTGACACTTGGTCTGTGAATTTATTTCCCAAGCCAATTCGGCAGGATCAGGAATATCGCTACCGTTAGGGTCAGTAAACCAATCACTCGGCAAGGTGCAATCTGCCGGCTCGCCCGCACTTGCAACGTTGGCAGTTGTTGCTCCAAACGTAATGAGTGTGATTAAAGCACTCGATGCTAGGGATTTTGATATTGATGTCATAAAACCGCTCCTTTAAAGGCTTTTGGATGAAATTAATTACCCAAAGGATTGCTAAAAATACTTAAGAAATCTATTTCACCTTATTACACCAACCCTAACTAACTACCGATCATGAAAATCATTTTCCACTCGGGCGCACGTAACCAAGCCTTAAAAATAGCGAGTACTGTTAGGCAAGCGCTTAGCAAGACAATTCGGAGCCATAAAAATGACTCTAGGCATTCATAAGAAGTAAATCCAATTACTCGAGTACTTGATGCCGCCTTATTGGCAGGGCCGTCAATGGCTTAGATTTCTTTTTGAAATCGTGTTTCCTTATTAAGGTTTACCACTTTTATAGGAAGTAGTTGAAGCAGCAAAAAGTATCAACACGTGCAACACACTTTGTTGGCGGACTACTTAAAACAGCGTTTAATGAGGGCAATAGGGTACCAAACAAGTGCAGACCCACCCTTGGGCCAATGCTCGAGCATGGCTTGATCATATTTACAGCGCGCGATGATTGGCGAGACCCAACTTTTTTTACGATTACGGCGTTGAACGTGTTTCAACAAACCTTGCATTTTCTCTTTAGCACTGAGTGCTTGTTTTTCAAAACGATCGTCCGTTGCCAAAGGGTTACGCTCATTAGAGCGCATCAACAGATCGCGAAACGTAGCCATTAGGCTTCTGCTGCGTCTTGGGAAAGACTGGCTTTCATTGAAGCGCTCGATCACAAAGTCAGAATACGCATCAGCCTCAGAGACTGGATGACTAAAAAAGCGATTAGCTAGGCTTATGCTTTGCGTCACCACCTCAAGCACTCCCCACTTTTGCGCTAAACGGGTCACCTGATCGGCATCATAAGCTGGCTGATGCAGAGCGCAGTAGATATCCACCAAATATCGCAAACGAAAAAAATGATCCATATGGCCGTGGACACAAACATATACAAATAAGGTCGAAAACGGCATACACGGTATATCCACGCCATTAACGCTTACGCTCTCAGACTCACTGAGCAAATAATGAGTGTCGACAGGCAAAATAAACTTGTCAGCGAGTCGCCAGTGTAAGTCTAAGCGCTCGCCGCCGTGCTTTGTTTTCTCCCACCCAATGTCTCGCCAACGGTACCACCTTGAGTGTTGCCTTAAGAATTCGGACAGTTTTACGATGTCTTGGGGCTCACGTAACACGTACTGGCGGTCTGTAAATACGCTTGCGGCTACCAATAGATCTTGCGGCGCAATAAGCAGGTCAATGTCATCGCAGTACCGTTGCTCGACAAAACCGTTATAGAACAACGCTTGTATGTTCACGCCTTTAAACACAATATGTTTGACCCTGCGTTTCGCCAGATCAGATGAAAGTGTCGCTGCTTCTTTCGCTTGCAATTGATTTATCAGGCTCTCCTTGCGCATGTGCTTCGCCACTTGCTGGCGAAAGCTATCGGAACCTAAGGTATGCTCATCTAGGTAGTACCACAACCAAGGTATCAGGTTGTGGTAAATGGCCAACATTAGGATGTTGTCCTCATCGTCGACACTAAAAGCACTAAACTCAGGCAATACCTTTCGCTCCACGCGCCAACGAACAGTTTGAAGCAAAAATTGCAAATTCGCAGAAAGCTCAGGCATCGTATTCCATAGGTATAATTTTAGCGGAGACTGCAATCATAAACTTAGTTGTCCCAACAAGAATGTGAATAAAAGGTACAGCAAAACTTTCGTTGGATCTGGTGACGCCATGAGCTACTTGGGATATCAAACTATCACAACACTGGGCTTTTGATGAAGGGCTAGACAAGGTAACATCATGGACCTAAGATAGTATTGAGTGTTTTTTCTAAGCTCTTAGTAGTATTTGAAGATTAAAGCATAAAGGGAACGTTCAACGGGTCGGCCAGCTTCATAGCCATAAGAATGCAACAAAACCAAACCGAAACAAATCGTTTATTTCAGGTTTTTGATATCCTGTGTATTGTGGCCTGTGCAGTGCTTATGTACCGCATACGCAATTCATTTTGGTATCTTCCCAGTGACTACCAAAAGTTCCTGTTAGTTTTGCTACTGACCACTTTTTATGTCTTTTCCTGGCGAGACATATATAAACCTCATCGCGGCAGATGGCTGTATAAATCCTTAAGCAACCTAAGCATAGCCTGGCTGATTGTGGCTCTGTGTTTAGGCATGGTAACGTTTTTTACAAAATCTGGGGATAGCTATTCACGCCTTTGGTTCATTATGATCTTTCTCAGTAGTTATGGCCTGATGGTCAGCGGCCGAATCGTGTCTTGGAACTACTCGAAGAACAAAAATGCCCACCAACATAATCAACGAAATGTGGTGATTATTGGTGCCGGTCAATTGGGCAAGCGCGCGTGCGATGCCATTCTCGAGGAACACTGGGCAGGGCTCCATTTGGTCAGTCTGTTTGACGACGATGAGGGTATGCGCAACACACAATATCGAGGGATAAACATCAACGGTAACGTTGACGAGGCGCTGGCGTTCATCGAACAACAACGCCAACACAGTGAACACGCTGTAAAGGAAGTATGGATCGCGCTACCGTTGAGTGCGGCAGGTAAAATTCAACAGTTACAATCCGAGCTTGAAAATACCGCCACTAATGTGTTTTTGGTGCCAGATCTATTTGGTTCCGATTTTTCGCGATACTCGATGGTTGAGTCAGCGGGAATAACTCTTTTAAACCTTTCATCGACGCCAATCATCGGCGGCTTAGAAAAAGCAAAACGTGCCGAAGACATTATTATTTCACTGTTGATGGGAGTGATACTGAGCCCTATTCTCTTGGTGACGGCGATTGCCATCAAACTCGAATCCAACGGGCCAGTATTTTTCAAGCAACGTCGCTACGGTTTAGATGGAAAAGAAATCTTGGTCTGGAAGTTTCGTTCGATGCAGACATCTCAAGACGGTGACCATGTTCCTCAAGCCAGACCCAAAGACAGTCGAACAACGCGAGTCGGTAGGTTCATTCGCAGGTTTTCCCTTGACGAGTTACCGCAGCTGATAAATGTCTTAAACGGCACAATGTCCCTTGTCGGCCCTCGCCCACACGCCGTAGCGCACAATGAATACTATCGCGACAAAGTGCATGGCTACATGGCCAGACACAAAATCCGCCCCGGCATGACTGGCTGGGCCCAGGTCAATGGCTGTCGAGGCGAGACCGAGGTAATTGAAAAGATGCAACGGCGTCTGCGTTACGACTTGGAGTATATTCAAAATTGGTCCATTGCCTTAGACATTAGAATACTCTTCAAAACTTTATCAACAGTGATGTTTGATAAAAATGCATACTAAAACCTTATTATGGGCATGAGTCTTATTGAAAAGGTACGCTTTATATCTGGCTTACCTCTGCGAAAAAAGGGCTGGCTGGTCGTATTCACACTATCGTCTTTACTGACTTGGTTTGCGCTACGCTTTATACCTATGCGCAAGTTGGCAAAGATGATGGGGCATCATTTAGAAAACAGAACTGTATGTATCCCCGCGGATAGGAAAGACTTACTCATTGCATTAGAGATGGGGCAACTTATGAGTATGGTGGCTAACAATACGCCTTGGCCCTGTAAGTGTCTTGCGCAAGCGCTTTGTGTAAAGTGGCTACTAAATCGTTACAAGGTACCCTCGATATTACACCTCGGTGCCAAACTCGACTCCTCACATGAGGCACGTATGCAAGCTCATGCCTGGGTTAATGTGCACGATCACACCGTGATTGGCGGACCTCAGCACCAGCACTATCGTGTGGTTGCCACCTTCACTTCCCCTGAGTTGATATGAGCAACGGCACAGCTATCAATAATCAGAAATTGCTTGCACAGGGCGTGCGCGCATTGAACCAGCAGGCTAGACGAGTCATAGAAAAACGCCTGATTGAGTATCCCAATGCAGGAGCAACCTGGTTCAAACTAGGAGAATTGTGCCGCGGCATGGGCGACCTAGAACACGCGTCGCGAGCCTACCAAAAAGCTATTGAGCTAGAATATCAGCTTGATTTATCACACTACTTGCTCGACATCACTGCAAATAGTCATGACACTAGAGCCCTAAATTACCCCAAACAAGAGCAGTACACACCCGCGCCATTTGTGCATAGACATGATTTCTTAAACTCACAAGAGGTAGAGAAGATATGGCATCTATTCGATCAACATTTATATGATTTAAAACCGTCAGTCGTTGGCTCAAAGCATAGCCGCAAGATAAATACTTCAATCCGACAATCAGTGTTGTTAAGTGGACAAAACGCGGCCCAATTTGAAGCACTCATTCGCGTCAAACTGATGACACAATTAGAGCAGGCCTGCCAGCGTTTTGGGGTACCCATCCCTAAATCAAGCCATTTAGTCACACAAGTCACTTCGCATGGCGGCGGAGATTATTACCGAGTGCACTCAGATCACGGTGTGACTTATCCAAGAGTGCTCAGTTATGTTTACTACTTCAGCCAGCAGCCTCAACAGTTCACTGGCGGGGAACTACAACTCTTAGATAGTGATCTGAGCCGTAAGACGTATAATACGAATGGCACGCTGATTGAACCTACACACAACAGCCTGATCGTTTTCCCAAGCGAGTACTTTCACCAAGTTTGCCCAGTCAGATCGTCTGAAATACATCGAAAATATGGCCGAAACTCAATCAATGGCTGGTTATCAACGGCGACTTAAGCGGTTTCACTTATAATTTCAGCGCAGGCTAATGCATTTTAGTATATTATATTGCGAATAAACGCTTAAATTTGATCTTATACAGAGAAAGCAAGATGAATAACGACATGTTAAATTCAATTGAATCAGCACAGGATGCTGAGGCGAGTGCAGCATCTTCTAGCACAGGCAAACAGGCTTGGGTTAAGCCAGAATTGCAAAAAATTGATGCGGCAGCCGATACCGATGCATCGAAACCAAATAATGCCGCATTTGAAAGTTCTCCAGGTTGGGGAATAAGTTAAACTAAATAGATCCTGGCACCTCACTTTGTTACATCTGAATTCTTTTGTAAATGTACAAAGCTAGGCACTTACTTAGAATAATATCCGGCAACAAAAAATCCACTTCGTTGAACCTCTAGCATAGTAAATTGTCTGAGGTGCTTCACCACCGCCTTAAGGTTTGCCCTAACCAGCATTTCCACATATTCATTAATGACTATTAGGCAAAATTAGTGATGTGAAAAAGCTGTTCAAGGTCAGCCTTCCACTGCATATATTAGAGCTCAACAGGGATGGGGACTGCAAATGGCCGGAGTGTAGCTTGGTCGATTCAAATACAATCATACGATTGTAAGCAGCCGAACTTACTCCATCTAGCCTAAACATATTGGTCGAAGATGTGATGTATTTTAAATCACCAACCTCCTTTGACGGTAATAATGCAACGTTGTCTCGTGCGTCAACTCTCTCAGACACTACTTGATCGCTCGCAATACAATCACTGTAAAAGCCCGTGCCGCCTAGTTGCGGCTGGTCAAACAGATACGTGACGGCAGCTAAATACCGTATGTGTTTACTGCTTTGTTGAATGTCTCTATGTGGCTGCGCTTGAATCTTACTCAATTGATGCTCAGGAACACACGTCACACCAAGGCGATGCTTAGCTTTAACTACGGGCACGGTTGAAAAAACATGTGCAATCTCTTGGCGATAAAGCGTTCGAAAACAATCGTCTGCAAAATTCACCGACAGCACTAGACCAGGGTAGGAGCCTTTTGGAGGTGGTTTGAATTGAGCCTCGTGGGCAATGGCATAGGACCGCATGTCATCTGCGTTATTGAACACATTATCAAGCACCAAAACTTTATGCGGCCCAAAGTGCTTTATCTGGCTAACAATAAGTTTATTGAGTTGCGCTTTAAACATAAGGGTGAATTTTTCATTTTTTAAAGGAGAGTCAGGCCTGACTCACTTATGTGCATAGATCTCGATTAGCCCTGCGGGCCCCGGCCCGATGATAAAGGCGCTTTTTTGGACAGCCATCTACTCGATGAATTGGCGAGGTTGCCATTAAAGTCTGCTTTCTTTCTCGCGCCAAAAAGATAGCCCACGTTGCCGATAAAATATCCCGTAATGGCAGATAAATAATACACCCAGTGCAGCAATATCACTGCAGGCAGTAGAATCACCGAGAATCGTGATCTAAGGTAGGCGTAAAACTCACTATTCAACACAAGCAATGCTAGCGTAACAATCAACGAAGGCGCGAACAACAATGGGCTCATGACCATGCCGGCGATAAGACAAATCATAACCAGAGCAACTAGCGCAGCAGCTACTTTTTCTCTGCGCTTTAAATTCAGATCTTTATGTTCGATTTGAGTGTAATAGCGCGTTAATTTTGTCCACGGAATAGCTCGACGCATTACATCAGTTTGAATCATACTAAAAAGAGTCCACCTCTTTAAATGCTTAACCTGAATGTCTTTATCAAGACGTATACAACCGCCCGATTCTATTAAGCGATAGCCCAACTCGATGTCTTCTACACTGGGCTTTTTATAATCGGTATTAAACCCGTTCAACGATAAAAAAACGTCTTTGCGTATTGCCCCACAAGCACTCCAAAAGGTAGATGCTTTAGCCGACGCGTGCTGGTGAGTATAGTGATGCAATAGGTTTCTGAACCTAGAAACAAGCGATGGGTACTCAGGCTCGTCGTCATAAGACCCAATGACAGCGTCGGGAGCGTTAGCCGATTTGAAGCTAGAATTTATTTGACTGATAGTATTTGTGTGTAATGTAACGTCAGCATCCATGAAAAATAATAGATCACCAGTAGCAGCTTGCGCCCCTTGATTACGAGCAAACGCTGGGCCCTTGTTATCGGCTAATTCAATAATTGTTAAATTCGGAAGTGCAAATTGATCAAAAAAATCATCAGACGCCAGACCATCTAGAACGACAATTAATTCGAACTCTTCAACTGCTGAAATTTGTTCCACCGAACGCAAGCAACGCTCGAACTGTCGATCCAGCACATTAGAAGGGATAATAATCGACAACATCATATTGAAAATTGCGGTTCAGCCTCTTTAAAGGAAAATATATTTCGAGTGCTGTCAGTATAAGGTCGCGACAGACTTGACCAATATTAGTGATGCAAAATACTTATTTTGGAAAACAAGTAAGCTTTTATAAAAATATGGGGTTTTGAGCAACACTAAGGATCAACCTTGTTAAGCCTTGCTTTGTGGAAGTATAGCAGGCTCATATGATTCGAGTTTATATCAAGCTTCAAAAACACTTCATTTATAAGCATAAAACCTATTAAAAAGCCGCTCTGAGCAGATACCTAACTTTATCGTCTAGAAATATATAATCCGACTGATTACTCGGTGTGATTTCAAGGCGCTACTTTTCGATAGTGCCGAAACGGAAAAATCGAAGCTGAACCACCCTTATTCAAGATAAGCACTCACGTTGTTTCATTCAATTACGCTATACTTTTTCTTACGTTGGATGATGAATGCGGCTTTAATTGAGTCTTTCATAAAATTTCGCTAAGAACCATGATAAAAACAAGCATAAAAGAATTTGTCTTAAGTGAATTGGCCCCTCATTTTAGCGGTGAGCTGGCGGATGATTTCAGCTTAATCGGCGATGGCCTTATAGATTCGATATCCACACTACAGCTCGTCGATTTTATCGAAAAAAAATTTGGTATCGAATTTGAACCTCATGAAGTAGACAGGGACAATCTCGACACATTGACGAGTATTGAAGCGTTTATTATCAGTAGGCAATAGATGCTCTCACACAAAAGTCTAGGCCAATGGGTACGTGCTCGCTTCGACGATTTAGCTACACAACCAGGCTTTACTACCAATCAGGCATGTAACGACTTATCAAACAACCGCACGCATCTGGAACTAAAACAAGACGTCGATCACATACAAACGCAATTAGCAAAAATCGGGGTTCGTGCCTATGATCGAGTAAGCTTGTGCACCACTAAATCCTGTGATTCATATGCCGCATTATTGGCACTGGTATCGGCGGACGTTTGTTACATCCCTATTGACTCGTTAGCACCATCGTTTAGAGTTGGGAGCATTATTCGAGACAGCCGCCCCAAGGGAATATTAATTGACTTGGACCTGACTGACAGCTTGCCGAATGAATTTAAAAACGTACCACAGCATCGCATTCATAACACCGAGCTCATTTATCTTGATTTGGGTTTCGAGCAACTTGCTGACGTCAATAAAGAGCTGGCTTACATCTTATACACATCAGGTTCAACGGGGCAGCCGAAGGGAGTATTGATCTCTCACGCTAACGCACTGAGCTTTATTAATTGGGCTGCACTGAATTTTGAGTTTAGTCAAGCCGACACCTTTGCTTCGGTGGCACCTTATCATTTCGATCTATCTGTGTTCGATCTCTTTGTGTCACTCTATTGGGGGGCAGGCGTTGTGCTGTTTAACGATCAGCATATTCGCAACCCCTTACTGTTAGCCCAACAAATTGAGGCGCATGGTATTTCTGTTTGGTATTCCACGCCCACGATTCTGGTATTAATGGAGCGTTATGGCAAACTGGGAAAATACACGCATGCGAGTCTGCGCACGGTATTGTATGCAGGCGAAATACTACCTCTCACCAGCTTAAAATCGCTTGGCTCGTATTGGGGTAACGCCAGTTGGTATAATTTATATGGCCCAACAGAAACCAATGTCTGCACTTGGGCCAAAGTCTCAAAACAAGTTACTGATAATTTTGATGTGTCTCTAATTGGTCAACCTTGTAGTCATTCGACTGCCCACATTTTATCGAAAGGAAATATTGAGCCTTTAGGCGTGGATTTAGAGGGAGAACTGTTGATTAGTGGGGACACGGTTAGTCTAGGCTATCTAAATAACAAGGCATTGACGGCTGAAAAATTCATTACCTGCGAAGCGGGCATTCGCTGGTATTGTACTGGCGACCAAGTACGAGTAATCGATGGTTTAGGCCTAAAATACTTAGGACGCTTAGATCGTATGATTAAAAAACGAGGATATCGAATAGAGTTAGATGAAGTTCAAACGGCACTTGAGCAATGCACAACAATTAGGCGTGCAGCGGTTATCGCAACTCAAGATAGAGATCAAGAAGTGAATATCGTCGCATTTTACGAAACGCTAACTAGCGAAGATCTAGCCTCACAGAGTGCTCGAAATCATATAGAACGCCGACTCCCCAACTATATGTGGCCAGACCGTTGGGTATGCCTGAAGAGTCTTCCATTGACCAGTACTGCAAAAATTGATTATCAAGCGTTAACAAGTCACCCAGCTTTAAACCCTAGCCAAGCACCAAACATCAAAGAGGATACGTGATTGTGGATTTTTCATTGTCGACCGATCAGCAACAGATTAAGCAATCCATGTTTGAGTTCGCCCATGAGCGCTTTAATCACGATTTAATTGAACGCGATAAAAATCAGCTCTTTGAGCGTAAACTTTGGCGCCTAGCCGGTGAGAAAAAGGTGACAGGTCTGTGCATTCCTCAAGAATATGGCGGCTTGGGCTATGACCCATTAACCACAATGATAGCGCTAGAGGCATTCGCTGAAGGCTGTGAAGATGGCGGCTTTTGCTTTGCCATTTCCGCTCACTTGTTTGCAAGCACTGTGCCTATTTTGCAATTTGGAACCAAAGAACAGCAGCGAGACTATTTACCCAAGCTTTGTGATGGCACTTGGATTGCCGCCAATGCCATGACTGAAGTGAACTCTGGCTCTGACGCATTTAATATGGCGAGCACCGCAACGATGAAGAGCAATGCAGATCAAAGTGCGCAACTACCTACCTATTTCGAACTAAATGGCCATAAACCATACGTGTCTAACGGACCTAATGCGGACATTGTATTAGCCTACGTCAACACCAATAAGGAGAAAGGCTTTTTTGGGGGCATTTCTTGCTTTATTTTACGCAAGGATGAGCACAGCTTTATTGCATCTAATGCTATCGATAAACTAGGAGTAAGAACGTGCCCATTGGGCGAGGTCTCATTTGATCAACTCAACGTCGATTCTTCTTGCTTACTGGGTAAAGTCGGTGCGGGAGGGCCTATTTTCAATCATGCAATGATATGGGAGCGAGTGTGCCTGAGCGCTATACATTTAGGTACCATGAGCCGGCTATTAAAACGAGCTATGGCTTTTACCAAAGCACGCCAATCGGGTGGCCAAGCTATCGGAGCCTATCAGAATATTAGTCATAGCTTAGCTGAATTGCACACGCGGCTCGAAAGTGTGAGACTTCTTGCGTATCAAAGTGCGTGGAAACTTGGGCAATCAAAAAATGCATCACTTGACGCATCGATGACCAAGCTTGCCGTGAGTGAACTGTTTCAAGATTTTGCGCTGAGCCTGTGCGAGATCTACGCAGCTCAGGGCTATGTAAACAATCACGAGGTACAACGAATCATGAGAGACGCGCTTGGTAGCAAAATATATTCTGGCACCTCTGATGTGCAAAAGAACATCATCGCCAAATTAATCTAACATTCGGGTACAAGGGTAAAACTGATGAAAAATGCATTTGATGTTGTCGTTGTCGGTGGCGGACCAGCAGGAAGTACCGTTGCCACTTACCTAGCTCGCGCTGGTTTTACCGTCGCGGTACTCGAGAAAGAAACGTTCCCGCGCTTCCACGTTGGCGAAAGCTTATTGCCGTTTTGCTATGAGCTTTTTGAAGACCTTGGTGTACTCGACAAGATGAAACAAGAGTTTCCTAGAAAACCTGGGGTGACTTTTTCGAATGAAGACAACAGCACGCATTCAAACTGGTGCTTTGGGCACCTAATTAAGGATGAATCGCATTTATCGTTTCACGTCGAACGCAGCCGCTTTGACCATATGCTACTCAACAATGCAGCAGATGCCGGCGTAACGGTGCAAGAAAACGTGAAAGTAGTTGCTTGCAGTATTGATCAAACTGACAACCGAGTTTCAATAGAAACTCAAAACGCATGTGACTATGAAGCTCGTTTTTTCATCGATGCGTCAGGCCAAGACTGCTTTCTTGGAACCCTAAATAGCTCTAGACAACGCTGCCCCAATTTTAGCCCCCGAATGGCTGTATCTAACCAATGGTCTAATGCAAAGTTGGACACTACCTTGCTCAAAGGCGGGCTTAGAATCATTCACCTAGAAGGAGAGAAAAAAGGCTGGCTTTGGATGATCCCCGTGGCTGAAAACAAGCTGAGCGTCGGTGTAGTAGTAGAAAACACGTATTACCGCCAACGAAAAAAAGAACTAGTCGATTTCGGCAAGGATTGGCAATTGGAATATTATCGCCAAGAAGTGTTCTCAACAGAGCTTGGCAAGCAAATTTTGGCCAGTGCTACAGTGTTAAACGATGTTGCCGTTAATGGTGACTACTCTTACCAGAATACCGATAAATACGGCGATCATTATGCCGCCATCGGCGATGCCTCAGCGTTCTTAGACCCAATGTTCGCCAGTGGCGTCTACATGGCCATGAAGAGTGCCAAGCTCGTTGCTGAAGCGGTAATACAAACCCTCAATTCCGGCGATAAGTCGGCACTCGAAGACACCTATCAAACCATTGGTGGTGCCTACGCGCTGATCGAAAAAATGATCAACACTTACTATGACCCCGATGCCATCAAGTTTGCCGATGCTCAGCATGCTCTATCGTATAGCAACCGTGAAGGTGTTTATTCAATAATGCACCTACTTTTAGCAGGTGATTTTTTTGCTAACCAAGACAAATACAATAAAACATTAGCGGTATTAAATAGTAAACGGAAGATCGATGGGTTCTTAAATTTGTCTGGACAAACAGAAATTCAGCGAGGGGAACTGTGCGAATAGCAGCCCAGTTTCTCATTCTGAAAGCACATAAATATGTGTGAACGTACTATAGATTAATATTAAGCACCCGTTCGGTTAATCAAAGCATGCGCACAACCTTCGAGCAACACAGTGACCTAAATAAGCTTTGCTTGCTTATTTTGCAGCTGCTTTTGATCTCGGTTTTTATAATGCATTTTAATGTAGAAGCCGCGTTTAACTTGCCATTGCTGTTCCCTATTCTAGCTGCTGCATGTGTAATACGACTAGCTGTGCCGGTTGGATACCGGCAACACTATTTTATATTAGTCACAGCCGCTGTATTGGTTTTGGTACTTTCATGGGCGCAAACTGCCTTATTGTTAACGCTCGCCTTGAGTATGATCGCTGTATGCAATCTGCCAATCAGATTACTGTGGCGACAAAGCATTCTATTGGTATTGGTTATTTGGCTGGGTTTTATGAGGGCTAATTCTGATGGTGCGTGGCTAGAATCGTCAACACTAACCATATTGGCCAGTATGTTTATGTTCAGAATGTTGCTGTTTTTGTATGAGCTTAAACATCAGAAGCACCCTGTGCCATTGAAAACACAAGTCAGCTACTTTTTAATGCCGCCCAATGTGATTTTCCCACTATTCCCTGTGGTCGATTACAAGCTATTTCAACGCAATTATTTAGACGATCTAGACTTCAAACGCTATCAAAGAGGCATTAATCTAATCGCCAAAGGCGTACTATTTCTATTTTTGTATCGATTAATCTATTCCTTCCTTTTGCCATCAAGAGTCGATGTGGACACACCGCAAAACCTGATGGCTTACATTGGCTTTTCCTATCTACTAACAATTCGTCTGGCTGGTATATTTCATTTATCGGTTGGGGTACTGCACCTTTTTGGCTACCAGCTACCCGATGTGTTTCGTAATCATTTCTTCGCCTCAAGCTTTGGCGATTTGTGGCGGCGTCTTAATATCTATTGGAAAGACTTCATCATTAAACTGGTTTTCAACCCGCTGTACTTCAAACTAAAACGTTTTGGCAGTAATCAAGCCATTTTCTTTGCCACCCTGGTTACCTTCATCGCGACCATGCTGTTGCATCACTACCAAACATTTTGGTTGAGTGGTGTGTTTTCGATTGAAGCTAAGGATGTGGTTTTCTGGGGAGCTTTCGGTTGTGCAGTTGCTCTTGAAAGTCTGCGGCGTTCGAACCATCAGCCTCGCCCTCTTGTTGCATCGATCATGCTGGTTGGCAAAACAGTGCTTACGTTCAGTTTGGTTGCCCTTATTTGGTCGATTTGGGTAAGTGCAGACCTTAAGAGCTGGGTCAGCTTAATGGCCATTGCGTCTCAGCTACCAATAGCATCATGGATAAAACTGACTCTTTTCGGGTTAGTCTTGATACTTGCGTTTGGGGGGGCTCACTACTGGAGCAAACAATCAGCTATCTTTAAAAAACCAAAACATCTTGATTTGCTACCCCTGATACTGCTTGCCGCACTAGTCGTTACTTTTAATCAAAAAACCCTAAACCTGTACTGGGGGCAAAAGCTCGATGGGTATGTCGTTCATCGGATTTTCCACTTTGTTTTGTCTAGAGAAGACAGCCAAAACCAAATTGCTGGTTACTATGACAACATTTTATCGTCAGGCGAACTCATGAGCCCACTCATGAACGATGACGTTACCCGATCTAAGATGTTCCAAAAACAGCTCTTCACAGACGGCATTTTATTTAGCACTAACGATGCCTTTAAGCGCAAATTCAAACCGTCAACCAATACTGTTTTGCAAGGCATAGAGGTATCAGTAAACCGCTGGGGAATGTACGACGAGGACTATCAGCGAATACCTGATGAGAATACATTTAGAATTGCTTTTTTAGGCGGCTCCATAGAAATGGGGTGGGCACTTGCCCGCAAAGAAAGCATGGAAGTAATCATCGAAGAACGGCTCAATAGTAGCGAACGTTTGAAGGGCGGCATTTACGAACGTTTTGAAATATTGAATTTTTCGGTTCCCTCACGCAACCTCCTTAATCATCATCACGCCCTAAAAGAGCAAGTACTAAACTTTAAACCCGACATGATAGTGCTCTTCGATCATGATGAGGCAGACTGGGTAAATATTGCCAGCTCCTTACAGATGCACGATTATTCTGGCGAATTCAATGGGGTAATTAGCGCCATTTACCTATCAAACCCATCTATCAAGGAAAAGCCACTGGGCAAGCTACTCAAGGATATTGAACCCTTTAGAGAACCACTTTTCGAGGAACTTTACAGAGACATTTATACGTGGTCTAGATCACACGATGCCACCCCAGTGATCGTAGCAATGCCAGAACTAATAGTCGGACAGCACGAAGTACTCTACAACCATTCCAAGATAGCGAAAACACTCGGCTACGAGCACATTGATCTGGCATACATCATTGACGGCGATCAAGTTCAAGCCTCAACCATGGACACTGGCGGCCATCCTACTGCTGAGGCTAATAAAAAGATCGCCAATCGCCTTTTTATCGAGTTAGAGCAACGGATTAAAAAGCAAGTCGGTTTGCGAGCGCAATGACCGCAACACCAAAAAACCAAACAAGAAAAGCTTGAGATTATTTACTTTCTTCACGATCAACCTCAATTGACCGTGAAGAAAGTAACAGTACGTCCCCAGCGATAACGTCGGCAACCCTCTTACTACCGTAAGCCGTCAGGTGAACCGAGTCAACAAACGCAGGTTTTAGATCATCGACAAAAATATCCTGCAAACTTCGGTAGTGTCCCTGGCGGCTGAGGTCTGCTTCATAATCGCGAGCCGCTTGATACAAGGTATTACGAAACGTCAACAAACCTTCCGTTTGAATAAATTTTTCAGACTCAGACAATCGGTTTTTGTGCGCGATCATGGGTTGCCAATAAAAGAGAGCATTAAAGCCATAGGTCTTCGCCAGCGAGTCAATAGCAAGTCTATTGGTTTGATACACCTGCAACAATCGCTCGGCTTGTGCGAAAGGGCTCGATTCAACATCAGGGTACAAGGGGAACCGCAATGCAGGTGACGATGACGATGCAGGTTTATAAAGGCCTGCTTTTTTCAATAGCCACTTCATGGCTTTAACGACCGCTGAATCATGTAACACAGCCAACCAATACGCGCGTTGAAGCTTGTTTGATTTACGATTAAGCAGCTGGAATTCGGCCGACTCAACATTCGAACGAGCGCTAGTGCCTGCAGGCCTTACTGCAGTGCCCTCGTTGTAACCGTTTAAAAAAATCACCGTGTCAGGGATATTTTCTTGTTGCAATAGTGTCAACAAGGTCAGCAGCTCTTGCGTCGATACATGCGCTTTGGCAGCATAATTGGTGACTCGCGCATTGATTCCCGATTGATGTAGACTTTGGGCCAAAATAGAAGGAATAGTATTCCAATCTTCGTTACCTTGGCCAAACATGACCGACCCTCCGAACGTAAAAATATTCGTAACTGGTTGATCAGGGTTGAGTTCTGGCTGCACGGTTTTTCTAATGCCTTCGGCACTGACATTGATAAAGCGCCCATGACGTTCTACGGATCGAAACCCCACATACGGCACATATTGATGCTCCAAATTTTGGGTCAACCAATACTCTTCAAGAAACCCTTCTTGCGAATGTTGATACCGGGCAGCGTATTTCTGCCGATTTAGTAAATGACGATCTGTCGCAATGTATGAAAACGCAAACCGCAGACAAACCTCCAGTAAAAGCAATAATGTCAGAGAAATCAGGGTGCCGTAAAATAGGTTTTTTTAAAAGAAATAAGCTGCTTCATAGGGCGTCAATGATGAGTTTTTTTAAGGGCCCATTACGAACAAAAAACAACATATTATATTCTTTAGTTAGAAACGTAATCATGCCGGTTCGAGTACTAGTGCCCGCTCGAAGATAATACACAAAGCACAAGCGCGGCCGTTTCGATGCGCATACTCTACCTTAACATCATGGAGAGGCTGTCCGATTTTGCGTGCTTCGTAGAACTTGGTGATTGAAACACTCAACGTTTAGTTACTTCGTCTAAGTAGTCATGCGGCTTGTAATACTCGCCCCTTACTCCAAGACAAGCGTGGTAAAACGCCACTAGATGCTTCTTAGTTAGGTTCGGCACTTTGTTTTTTCTCAATATGTTGGCGGAGATAAACCGCATTATAAAACGTCGAATGAAGTGGCCGATTAAGCGTGCTGATCCCCAACGTTTCAAAAACAGAAACAGGTTTCGATAAAGATAGTACTCCATAACTTCTTGAAGCTGGGCGTTGCCTTTTGAGCTACCTTTTTCTTCGTGAACTACTTGGCTGGAACCCACCCAATATGAAGGGTTGCCCTGCCCCAATAAGCGCAAACAATAATCCGTTTCTTCATAATACAAAAAATAAGACTGATCCATAAAACCATGATCGGCTATTACTTGCGTCGGAATCAGCATGCTATACCCAACCACATTCGAAACTTTATGGGTCTGACCGTCGCTTAGTTCCCTCTGAGGCATTGGATCAAAACTGCACTGCGTTGCTTTTTTTGAGTCGATGGCCCATATGAGTTCCGGCATGAGCTCACCTTTGAAATTTATAGAAGCACTGCCGTAGACCCCAAGCCCATTTATTTGATAGGCATTCAATAAATTTTCTAAGGTGTCGCGCTCTACCACCGTATCATTATTGAGCATCCAGAACAGCTCGGCGTCGACCGATTGCGCGAACTCCAATGCCTTAAAGTGCCCGCCCGCATATCCTAGGTTTTGAGTATTTTGAAAAATGTGAACATGCTCGTATTGCTCGTTGATTGTCGTTACATCGAATTCCTTAGAGTCGTTATCTGTAATGCAAATAAGCAGTGGAGCATGTTGAATCTGGCCTAACGATTCCAGGCAGCGCAGGGTTGACGCAAAACCATTCCAATTTAATATCGACACAACCACCTTCATTTGCGTCGCCCGGCTAATCTGAATTCTACGGTTTGCACAGCATACCCAGCCAGCAAGCACAGCCATTGCAGCAAAGCCAGTAGATGGTTGACCAAGATCGTTTTATTTTTTGCAGTAAACGGTAAAGGCAAAAGCGAAATCGAGTGATGTTCAATCACGCATCTATTGCCTTTACCATACGCAAAAAAGCGTCTTATAAAACCCACTAAACCGTCATCAAAGCAATGTAACACCAGCGCATTAGGCGCGTATTTCAATTGGCCAATCTCGGATAACCTCAAGCCAAAGTCTATGTCCTCGCCCCCAACAAATAGGAAGTCGTCATTGAAGCCATCAACCCGCTGAAACGCGCTTCTTAAAATCAATATATTAGCGGATACCAAGCACATGGGTATTGAACCTTCTGTGCAATCTGGTAATTTGGGTGGGCGAAGAATCTGCTGACTAACGTAGTAGTTAGAAATGGCATCGTCGCCAACGGCTCCAACTGAACCTTGATACCCTACTGGGCTATTTTCCTTAGCTGACTCGCTTTTTATAGCCGATAGATAACCGGATATAAACGTGGCTGTAGGGACGCAATCACTGTCTACAAATAGAAGCCATTCACCCTGAGCATGATCGGCCCCCGTATTTCGTGCCGCAGCGGGGCCGGGTTTCACACACGTCAAAAGCTGAATACTTAGCCCATATTCTTTAAAAGACTCTTGTATCTTGATCGGTATTGCCGAGTTGTTATCAACAATGATAACTTCAGCTGGAAAGCTCGCAAGCCCATGCTCTGCAAAAAACTGGCTAAAAAACTCATCAATACCTCGCTGGTTATTTTTGACGGGAATGATAATTGAAATATCTTTGGCTTTAATCGGCAAAATTCATCAATAAATAGTAGTGTGGTGCAATTAAAATATGCTCAACTCGTGTAAATCAAGCGTTTCGACTAACAACGTATAGGCCCCTAAATCTGCTTTTAATAAATATAGGGTTATGGGCGGTGAAAGGCTTGTATAATTATCTAGCAACATTATCTGTCATTTTTTGGGACACACAAGAAAAATCGATGTTCTTCGTCAACCGACTCAATCGTTAATGAATCAGGTCCTATCGTTCAAAATCACCACACTGAGTATGACTCTATTTCAGTTGATTTCGCAATTAGCTAGCAGTTGAAAACTGCCACTTAAACGCCATGAAAATGATCGTAGCAGCCTATGGGCTAGAAATAATACTGATAATAGGTGGCAGCGCTTTGATGTGGCTTGGCATCAAACTCAAAACATCTGCTCTAAAACATATTTGTTTTAATGTCTCCACCATTTGTTTAGTTCTAGGCGTACTAGAGTTCACCTTAACCTTAAAGGCTCGGCCTGACTCTGATCTAAGTTTCACACCTCAGTACTACGAACATCATTCGCAGTTAGGGTATCGCGCAAAAGAGGGTGACTTTTCAGTGGAAGCTCGCAAACGCTGGATTGAGTCGGGTGACAATATTTACTCTGTTCGCTACGGTTTTCGTAATGGCCGACGCTCAACTCATAATTCAAATTTACAGTCATCAAATTACACTCTGTTTCTGGGTGGGTCTTTTGTGTTTGGTGAAGGAGTCAATGACGATCAAACCCTGCCCTACTTTTACAACCAACACCTAACGGAAAAACGTAACATTCGAAATTACGGCCTTAGCGGCTACGGCACGCATCAGGTCTATACGATCGCTAAGCACCAAATTGCTCAAGACCTTGCTCTTACCGATGCGCAAGATGTAGATGTTTTTTATTGGTTTATTATCCCCCACATATGGAGGACCAATGGACTATCAATTTGGGATCGAGATGGCCCACACTATCAGCTAAATAATAATCAAGTAGAACATTTAGGCTCTTTCAGGCAAACCCAAAGACGTTTACCGCTCATACTCAGAGGCTGGCATTTTATCTGGCGGCATTCAGCTTTTTCTAAAAGTTATATTTGGGGGATATTTAGCATTCGCGATAGAAAAACTGACTTAACCATAGCTCTGATCAAACAGACCCATGAAATACTCGAGGATCGAGGATTTAAATTTACTGTATTACTTCAAAGTGCTTATAAACCCGCGGCTCGATTTAACTCTCAACAACAAGCGGCAATAGAAAAAATAAAGAACGGATTAAAGGCTAGTGGTATTCCGTTTGTCGATGTTAATGATGTGTTTATGCAATCGAACTTGGATATCAATATGCTAAAAATCAAAGGAGATGGGCACCCCCGAGCCGATTTCCATAGATATCTTGGCGCTCATCTAGCAGAATTAGAACGTGATTAAAAATACGTCTCAGTTAACTAGTTCACTTCCTTACTTATTGATTAGTCTCTTGGTGAAACCAACGGCAAAGCAGCTTAGTGCTTGTTCTGTTTATAGAGCTCGAATGGTTTTTCAAAACTGGTGTTTTTTGGATAAACGTTGGAGGCCATATTGAGAACCATTGTTCATATAGGTCAGCATAAGACCGGCACAACTTCGCTTCAGCATTATCTAAAAAATGACAAGCAATATTTAATTAAGCAGGGATTGTATGTGCCCGAGGGGCTTGCAGGATTTGATGACACATCCCACTTTATGCTGAACCTATACGCACTAGAAAAAGAGCGAATGTCGCCGCTAAAAGAAACGTTTGAAGAAAAATCGCCCGAACGTATGAAAGGCCTTTTCAATCAGATGAGAAAAGACATTAATGATCATTATCTTCATGCTAAAGACTTAGAATGCGACAGTGTAATATGGAGCAATGAAGGCTTATACCTCCTCAATAGTATTGAGGAGTATCAAAGCCTTTTCGGCTTATTTGCTGAACACTCGTCGTCTACTATATGTGTTTGCTGCTTTCGAGACGTCTCTTCTTACCGAAATTCTTATCAACAACAGCTTAAAAGTTTGGGCATAAAACCCAGTGAAAACATCGACTCGTACCGATATACACAAAGTGATTCGTGGTTGTTTGATTATGCAAAGAAAACCCAATTGTTGAACTCTGTATTTAATGAAGTACTTACCTTTGATTATGAGCCAGCCGACAACGTCGCAGCGTTTCTGAGGCGAACGGGCTATGACGATAAGAGAGCATTAGGCCATCCAAGACTCAATGTAACCGGCCTAACGCGCTAATATTGAGTCAGTCATCACACCGAGCAATGACTGACAGTTTTGTTTGCCAACAATAAAGCTCGGTCGCAAATTCGTTTAAGCAAAACTTCATTATGCTGAACAATTAAGATCGTGGTGCCCGATTGTTTAAGCTCTAATATTCTATTTAGACAGCGGTTCTGAAACTCCTCGTCTCCTATGGCCAAGATCTCGTCAGCCAATATAATGTCGGGCTTCAGTGTGCTGGCGATGCTGAAGGCCAAGCGAAACTTCATGCCGCTGGAATAACGACGAAGTTTGGTATCTACAAACGCACCTATTTCAGCAAAGTCGATGATGTCATCAAATTGGCGCTTCAATTCGCCCCGCTTAATTCCCATTAATGAGGCATATATAAAAGCATTTTCTCGACCCGTTAATTCATCATGAAACCCGGCGCCTAAATCCAGCATCGGGGCCACAGTCCCCTTTACAGAAACATGCCCAGAGCTTGGTCTTATAATGTTGCTAATTATCTTGAGCAAGGTAGATTTGCCCGCGCCATTTTGACCTTTCAAACCTACACATGAACCTTTTTCAATAACGAAATTAACATCATCTAAGCATTGAAAAGGATAAGGTCTACCCGTAACAGGGTCTTTCAATTGATAGGTTTTGCAAAGGTGTTTAGCTTGAATCGAGACTTGCATCTTATAATCGGTCCACCAAATGTGTGTCTTCAATTTTGAACCAAATAGCCCCGGCCACAAAAATCAAAATGGCGAAGAGCGTGTGAATCATTGCAGCCCATGGGTCAAGCGGGGCAGAAAACACGCCCGCTCGAAAAAAACTCAATACACCCGTCAGAGGGTTTAGCCAGAAAAGTGCCTTGACCATTTCACTGGTAATAGATAACTGCGTGTCGTAGACAATCGGTGCTGAAAAAAACATAGCCTGACTAACAAATGGAAACACCATCTGAAAGCCGCGAAACCTGACGCATATAGCCGAAAAGGCTAAAAACACTCCAGAGCAAATCAGTAAGAGGCTAACCATCGAGAGCAGGCTAAAGTAGATAAACCGCCCCCATTCAAGATCTAATTCTGAGATAACAACGAGTAACGTAAAGAGAATCAATGCGATTGCAAAATCTACCAGCTTTGCGGCCAAATACGTCAATGGCAACAAAAATCTTGGGAAATATATTTTCTTAACCAAATCGCTATTTTGTAAAAAAGAAGTGTGGGCTCTCGCTAGACCGGCGCCAAATACATTCCAAAAAATAAACCCAGAATAGATGTACAAAAAGTAGTACTTAAAATCTTCGCCGACTTTATTGCCCAATACTACATAGAAAATAGTCGTCATTAATAAGGGGGCAATCACCGCTGTAAAAAAACCCATCAGCGGGTTTTGATATTGCAAGCGAACATTTCTCCATGTCAGCGCCCAAAATAGCTGATGATAAGCCGGTAGTCGTTTAAGTTCTTCAAGCCCATTCACTTTATTAGAAATGATTCTAAACATGACTAATTACTGATCATCTCAGGGGTAACAACGGAGTTAAATACACTTAAAAACTCCGAAAACTCAACTCCCTTCATAATAGGTTCCAACTTTTCATATAAATAATCAGGGCGGTGTACTAGATCTGGGAACTCAATGAATGTGACAGGAACTTGATATTTGGCTGCCTCTAATAGTAAGTCATAAAGGCGCTGCAACAACACCGCTTCTTGCTTGCCTTTTTTAAGTGACTTTGTACCCAGCAGCCCCCCTTCTAATAACCAAGGTTGGCGTAAATAATTTCTTTTATGTTTGAACGACAGCCTTTTAAATTGCGCTCTTTGGTTTTGGCGCCGGCTGTTGGCGACCGCCTCAATGTCTCGTATTGGGATAAAAATGTGTTCGATGTCTAGGTCATCTCGGCCAAAAGCAGTCGCCGCGTAGTCAATAAAAGATGGGTCTTTAACAATGTATGAATATGGCTCGACGCCAACCCTACGTTCCAATCCAGCTCGCGCAATCTGATTTTTTAAATTGTTAAGGTCTTCGGAGACAAACCCAGTATTCATCCCTAGCTTCGTCAACAATTCTATGAGCACTGTAGTGCCAGATCGTCCAGTGCCCGTAATAACCACCTGTGTGTGTTTTACAATACTCGTCATCGATTAACAACCGCTCCTAACTTCTCATCAATTGAGCCCTAACATTCATGCTAAACGCGTTCAGAAGATTGATACTGACCACTGCCTCTCATAATGCCCCAAAGCGTACATACCTGACTAAGAGTAAGTAACCATGACATACTCAACTTGCGCCCCATAGAATAGTGACTTTGCTTGAAACAAAAAACCAACAAATCGGTGTAAAACGAGAGCCTAACCGGAACCGGTTCAACGCCCCAGTCCTGTAATTTAACTTTGAAGTGTTTCGCCGCTTGTCCATACTTAACATGAAGCTTGCAAAAACTGAATAGGTTCAAATCATGTGAGTGCTCAACTATAGCGTCGGGTATATAAAGCAGTCTCTTACCTTGTTTTGCCCAGTACACACAAAATCCTCGATCTTCGCCGGCCGACGTGTGAAATGAAGCATCAAAGCCGCCCAATGTTAAAAACGTATCTCGGTCTACGGCAACATTGTTCGATGTAAAGAAATACCAAGGCGTACCTCTAAAACGCTCATAAAGATAAGACACAAGATGTTGACTGACTTCTGAATAGATATTTCGACTGAGTTTATTCTCAGTTCGCCCGCCCAAAAGGACACCTAGCTTCAAATGAGGTACAAATGATGCCAACCAATTGATATCAGGTTCGCAATCATCGTCTAAGAAAGCCAAAAACTGCCCCCGAGCCTGCCTTGCACCTAAGTTTCTGGCCGCGGCCGGGCCCTGATTGGTTTGTTCGAGTAACTTGATGTGTAGCTGATTTTCAAATGACGCGATCAAACCATTTAGGCACTGCTCGCTTCCATCATCCACTACCACCACCTGCCAGTTGCCTTGATAAGCTTGCTTGGTCAATGCCATTAGGCACCGCTTGAGTTGTCGAGGTCGATTGTAGGTCGGTATTACGACTGAAAAGATTGGGGTATTCATAAACTCTAAGATTTCACAGTTCGATTGAGTACAAGTACCAATCTTGAAAGTTAAACACTCCTAGTATCGTTAAACCTGTATCGACCGTTTTGACATCGGGCTTGTCGGTTAAAAAATAAACATGTTTAGAGTCGAAATCCTTTCTGTGTTTTTTGAGCCTTGCATTATTCGCATCAAAATGACTTGCCGCTTCATTCAAACTATTAATATTTCGACCTGAGAATATATAACTTCGCGTGGCCTCTTTGACCCCTAACATCATTGACAAGCTCTCCGCCCAGTTTGATTTTCGATGAAACTTAATGACGATATTTGGTTGAGTCATCTGATGCCGGTCGGTGTCATCTATATAAGCGGTAACCTGATCTATTTTTTGAAAAACCGCGCTACTATCTTTGTTCACCTGAGGCAAGATAATAAACAACAACAAGGTAACAGCAATGCACCCGCCACCCAAATACAGCTTCGTTTTAAACTTTGGTTTGGTCCAGGCCTGCAATACAAACGCCCCCGCTGTTGCGATCAGTACACTGAAGAACGCAGTGCCCGTATTATGAGTAAGAATCCAACTCGGAAACAATAAACATAGGCCGCCAAGTGTTAACAGCATGATGCTTAAAGTATCGTTTTTCTTAGGGTCGGAAAATATGTTTTGCCATACATCCGAGCCTTGGCTACGCAGAGCTAAACAGATTATTACAACAACTGAAAAAGACTCATAGAACAGTCTTAACGACGTTTGAACCAGCTGTTTAAGGGCTACATCGGGATGCCCAAAAAGGGAAAAGACTGACCATTGATCAAGCCCCATAAATAGTCTTGTCTCAGGAAAAGCGCTGATCAACGCGTACTGCATTCCGTAGGCCACCAGCAGCAAACCCACTGCAAAGAGAGCTCCGTTACGTGCAGACCAGGCGAATCGGCGGCTACAAACGATAAAACAAAGAGCGATCAGAACGAAGAGCACAAACCACATAAACCCTAGCCCCCCGACTAAGGCAAGAGGAACAATCAGCCAACGATATTTAGATTTGTATGTGTTGATCAAAAAGCAAGCTAACCAAAACGGCAATAACCACATATCAGCATAGATTAGTTTTCCGAACTCCAGGTGATACGGCAGCACGATAAACCACAGCGTGCCTATGGTCGCGATGCTAATGCTCACATTACACCTGAGCAATAAGGCAAACAGCAACACGGCACTTACTGCATAAAGCAAGGCGCTCAATAAACGAGCTTGATAAATACTATCGCCACCTAAAACGCGGTACCAAGCAGCCATAGTTTTAAACCCAAGAGCGGGCCAATTAGCATAAACTTGTCGGGTACCATTATAGATAAAACCGGGTTGCTTCATGATTGGCGCTAGGCCATTGTCATAATAGGCGCGACTAAGAGCAAGCCCTGTTGAACTCAAGGCGGTGTCCATGCTGCTATCAAAGTTTTTTGGCAGCGTCGCAACAATCGCGACAAAAGCGAACGTAAACAACATCAGGCCTACGCCTGTTGTGCAGAGCCATTTACGAGCCTTCAAAGACGCCTCCAATAACACCCAAGAACATGAAAAAAACCATTCAATCTAGTGGTTTCTCCGAGGTACCAAAACTCAGGGGTCGCGACACCATTTGAAGTTTTGGCAAAACACGCACAAATATAACACCTAAACTATCTGAACAATTGCTAAACTTCACTGAATACGGGCACCCATAAAATACTAATGAACATACTGGGCATCTCAGCTTTTTACCATGACTCCGCCGCCACTATCATAAGTGATGGCGAGATTATTGCGGCCACACAAGAGGAACGCTTTAGTCGGATAAAAAATGATGCCTCATTTCCCGCCAGGGCAATTGAATATTGCTTGCAAGAAAGCCTGCTCGAGCCTGACATGATAGATGCGGTAGTTTTCTACGATAAGCCGTGGTTGAAATTTGAGCGCTTATTAGAGACTTATTGTGCCTACGCGCCTCGAGGCTTAAGGTCGTTTTTAGCAGCTATCCCCGTATGGCTTAAAGAGAAGCTATTTTTAAAGTCAATTATCAAACGAGAACTGCAGAAGATAGGGTTTGAAACCATCCCAACTCTATTATTTTCTGAACATCATTTGTCGCATGCCGCCAGTGCGTTTTATCCATCACCCTTCGAGAGAGCAGCGATTCTCACGATAGATGGCGTCGGTGAATGGGCTACGGCGTCCATCAGCTTAGGTGAAGGCAGAAATATAGAAGTTTTAAGAGAACTGCACTTTCCACATTCTCTTGGATTGTTATATTCAGCGTTCACCTACTATCTTGGGTTTAAGGTAAATTCAGGCGAATATAAATTAATGGGCTTAGCGCCTTACGGAGACCCCGAAAGTGCGGAAGTCGCACATTACGAAAGTATCATTACTAACGAATTAATTGATATCAAAGACGATGGTTCAATCTGGCTAGACCAGCGATATTTTAGTTACGCAACAAGTTTGAAAATGGTGCAGGATAAGACATGGGCAAGACTATTTGGCTTCGAACGTCGTCAACCCTCCGATAAAATACTTACCAAGCATTGTAACTTTGCCATGGCCATTCAACGAGTGACCGAAAAGGTGGTCCTAAACATGGCCAAAGAAGCCAAACGGCTTACCGGTTGCGATCACCTATGTATGGCCGGTGGCGTGGCACTCAACTGCGTTAGTAACGGTCACCTTATGAACGCTAAAGTATTCGATCAACTTTTTGTTCAACCCGCCGCTGGTGATGCCGGTGGCTCGCTGGGCGCGGCCTTAGCCGCTCATCACATATTTTTCGAGCAAGACAGAGCACCAACTCCTGATACTGATGCCATGCGCGGCGCTTATTTAGGCCTAGCAATTAGCGAGCCAGACATTCAAAGAACCATTCGGAAATACAATGCAAAGTCGCACTATTACTCTGAGCAAGACTTATATGCCTACACGGCAAAACAATTGGAACAAGGACTTATAGTAGGCTGGGTACAAGGTCGGGCGGAGTTTGGCCCACGTGCCTTAGGTAACCGAAGCATTTTAGCTGATGCTCGCAATCCCAAGATGCAAAGCAAGCTCAACCAAAAAATCAAATACCGTGAGACGTTTCGTCCATTTGCGCCTTCTGTGCTGGCTGAATACGTCGACGATTACTTTGCTGTGCATCACTCCAGCCCCTACCTAAGTCCTTATATGCTTGAGGTGCAGAACGTGCAGCCTCATAGGCAGGTCATTTACCCTCAGAATGAAACACCCTTGAGCATGATAGATAAATTATATCGGCCACATTCAGACTTACCAACCACGACACACGTAGATTACTCGTCTAGAATTCAGACAGTGCATCAACAAACCAACATGCGCTATTGGAAGCTACTCGATGCCTTTAAACAAAAGACGGACTGCGCTGTTATTGCTAACACCAGCTTCAACGTACGCGGCGAGCCTATCGTCAATACGCCCGATGATGCGTATCGATGTTTTATGCAAACCGATATGGACATACTGGTCATGGGAGACTGTGTTTTTATCAAGGCTGAGCAGCCAAACTGGCCTGAACAACGCCAGCAACAAGCCGAATGTGGCTTGGATTGATTATGAGAGTTGAATTTAGAATTTAATTTTGATTTGGTTTTACGCCGCATTTGGCGTAGAAACTAGAGAGACCCTTGGCTAAAAAATGATGGAACTTTTAAAAGACTTTTTTTTATTTATTAGAGAACGTAAAAAGTGGTGGCTGGCCCCACTGCTGATCACGTTTCTACTACTAGGGTTATTGATTGTATTCGGTGGCAGTTCCCCAGCGGCACCGTTCATTTATTCACTTTTTTAAAATGAACGGTAACTCAACCATCTATCAAACCATACTGCTGATAAGCAGTGGTTTTATGTTGCTTTATCTCTTCTTTGATCACCGAATGTGGCTACATGCAGCCGTGATCATCAGCGTACTATCTTTACTATCGTTCCGAGTTGCGTCTTGGATCAACAAGGTTTGGCAGTCTATTGGTAAAGTGTTGGGCTTTATAAATTCGAAAATCATTCTTTCGCTGGTGTATACACTGATCCTACTGCCCGTTGCCTGCTGGTATCGAGTTTCAAAGCAAAAAACGATACAGCTATCCAAACAAGATGTGTCTATGTGGGTTGAGCGAAAACATCGCTATAACAAAGATGACCTAAAAAACTTGTGGTGAATTAGTCAAATACAACCTAGACTTGTACAAATCTTAAACTCGCCCAAGCATGATTTTTATTGAATTCTTACGCTGCCTTTGACATCCCAATCAACTCCGACTTCAATCTCGCGCCGCTAGAGACAGTTACTCAAGCATCAGTTGTTGGCCCGCCGTTGTACATTCGCCGTGGCACGGTGGCCTATGCAGGCTTGGATGAACCAACATTCAAGAAGGCGTTGACCCAAATCAAAGAAAATGAAATTTGGTTTGATGTACCCAATATCGCTCGCTTTTTGGTCACAAATGGCAATGAAGCGACCGTTGAGCCCTACCCTGGTGTAGATGACAACACTCTCTCTATTTATATATTGGGGTCATGCATGGGGGCCGTCTTACATCAGCGTGATTTGTTAGTACTGCATGCTAATGCCATACAAGTGACTGACCATGCTGCCATTTTATTTGTGGGTGATTCAGGGGCTGGAAAGTCAACCTCAGCGGCGCACTTCCACCAACGCGGCTACCCTGTGTTATCCGACGACGTGGTTGCCATAGACGCGCAAGGTGGAGTGATTAAAGGTTTACCTTACATCAAGCTTTGGCAGCACTCATTAGAAAAACTCAATATATCCAACGAAGACCTTGCCCCAATTCGCGCCAACATAAACAAATTCCGTTTGCCTCTTACGAACACCTCTAACAATGATGCCCCTCGGCCGCTGGTAAAGGCCGTTTACAATCTAAAAGTTCAGAAACACGCAACATCTGGCTCATTGAATCTTAGGCGTTATACCGGGCTGGATCGCTTTACGTGTTTAACCAATAACGCCTACCGATCCGACGCAATAATCGGTCTTGGTTTGAAATCGCAACATCTAAAACAGTGCTCCCAACTGGCCCAGAGAGCCCACATCGCTGAAATAAATCGTCCTTCTGAGCATTTTTGTGCGCCCGACATGATTGATATGGTTTTGGACGATTTACGAGCACAGAAACTCGTCTAACATAACCATTAATCGTTCCATCTGAGCCCCATAATATGCCGCGCATCAAACACTACTGGCTGGCATCCTACCCAAAATCTGGCAATACGTGGTTGCGCCTTTTCTTATCTAATTTGCTTAATACAGAAAGCAATGAAGCGATCAATATTAATAGCATTAGTATTGGTGATATAGCCAGCAGTCGGCGCTGGGTCGAGGGCTGCTTGGGTATCGAGATCAAAGAATTATCAGACGATGAAATAGATAGACTCAGGCCCTATGCTTATCAATGGTGCTTTGAACACAATCAATACGATTCGCACACAACACACCAATTTCACAAAGTTCATGATGCCTGTCGGGTCTTATCCAATGGCCAAGCTCTGATTCCAGGACAGGCCTCATCGGGGGCTGTGTATCTTGTTCGCAACCCACTCGATATCGCCGTTTCTGGCGCCAATCACGCCAATATAAGCATCGATCAAGCCGTCGGCAGTTTGTGTGATGCCCGCTTTGCGCTCGCCGAGAGCCACGAGAAGATGGATAATCAACTGCGTCAATTTCTTGGGGACTGGTCGAATCATGTATCGTCTTGGTTGCAAAACGACATGAGAAAACTGATCATTCGCTACGAAGACATGAGCCATCACCCTTTGCCAACCTTTCAACACATCGCCCGCTTTTTGGGCTTGCCGTCAGATGCCGATAGCGTCAAAGCAGCGTTACTTAATTGCCAATTTAAAACAGTACAGCAACAAGAAAGTGAGTATGGCTTTAACGAGAAACCTCCTAAAGCAACGAGTTTTTTTCGCAAAGGAATTGTTGGCGATTGGGTTCACCACCTTGATGACAGCCAAGTTAACGCTATTATTAATTGTCACCACTCAATTATGAAGAAAATGGGTTATCTGGACAGCAATGGAAACCCCTTAATAACACCTAATGCGATTGAAAATTAAATGTTTGCAGGCTGCATAGAACCGGGCAACACCTCGTACGGCGAGGAGCTTATCAAGCTGGCTAATTCGCCGATTGGCTTAGCGGGCATTCCCTACGATTATTCTTGCACGGCGCAATACGGGAGACTGACGCTCATTGAACAAGGTCAATGTCGCCATCAGTACGCAAAGAGACATAATGACATCACGCGACACCCCCAAACAGGCGTAATGCTGGTGGGTTGGCTGAGACTAGATAACCGCAAAAACCTATCCACAAAGCTCGATTTAAACATTGGCGGTGAACAAGGTAGCGATCATGACCTTGTGCTAGCGGCCTACTTAGAATGGGGAGCCGATCTGGTTGATCATTTAATCGGCGATTTTGCATTCGCTATTCATGACCCTAGAACAAAGAACACTTTTCTATTTAAGGACCCGATTGGCACTAAGCCACTGTACTATTATCATCGCGACGGCCTTTTTCTATTCGCGACCAGCATATCGGTGATCAAAGCCCTGCTACCAAAACAACAGTTGGCTCTAAACCAACGATGGATGGCCGGTTATTTGCTCAATAGCTCGCACGATTGGCGCGACACACCTTATCAGTTCATTCTCAAAGTGCCGCCCGCTCACTTTATTAAAGTTAACGCAGAACAGTTATGTGAATCTCAGTATTTCACGTTCAACCCAGATACGAATCTGGTTCTCGCCAATGACGCTGACTACGTGGACGCCTACCGCGAAATTCTGGACGAAGCCATACGCTGCCGAGCGATCTCGGACTACCCTGTCGGTGCTGAATCCTCAGGAGGCATGGACTCATCCACAGTCGCCGTGATGGCCGCTAAACATATAAACGACCCAAATCAGAATTTTCATACGTTTGGCTTTACCTGCTGCGAAATGGAGTCAGAATGTATCGCAGCGGTCAGCCAGTCCACCCCGATGAATTCCACTCATATCGTTGCTCAAGGCCCTCCGCTCAATAACGTTAAAAGTGATGCATACACTGCGTTCTCGAACTGTGTTGGTACACCTTGTGAGCATTACTCGCCACTATCTCATACTCCTCTATTGAGCCTTGCCAACCAGCTTGGTGTGCGTAGTATGATGTCGGGCTTCGGCGGTGATGAATTTGTTACCGCATTCGGGTCATTAGCCAGGGTAGAACTCTGGGAAAACAAACAAATAGCTGATTGGCTAGCGTTGTTTAATGGTAATAAAATCACATCGGCAATACGCGCTCTGCGTTGGCTCCACCGTTACCAACGCGATAACAATCATTTCGAAGTCGCGCTTAAGGCACAAAACCACGCTGAACAACGTTGGCAAAGGCGCATCATCAGCGACGATTTATCCGCTAAACATTCGTTGAAACAGAAAATCATGGCATCAGCAAGCTACGATGCGGGCTACACCAGCATCAATGAATTTGCGTTAGGTAATCGTTGGGCACCCAATATGTCGGCGCGGTTAGAGAGCAGCACTTTGTATGCAGCCAGCCATAACATTGAATACAATTGGCCCTTATTAGATATCAGGCTAATAAATTTTTTCTTATCGGTGCCCGCCAAACAAAAACTAGGGCCTCGTGGTGTTGGCCGATACTTACATCGTCGTGCAATCAGTGGCATAGTGCCAGCTATGATCACAAATAAAGGCAAAGAAATGGGGCGATTGATCACACAAAATCGGTCACCACTGTTTTGCGTAGAAACCGATTTTCCAAACTTTCGTGAACTGCCTATCGCATTGACAGATGTGCTAAATCAGGAGCGATATGAACAACTATTGACGAGCCTATCGCACTCAGCAAACGCCGAAGACGATTCTCGTGATTTAATCAATTTCATCACCCTCAAGCGATGGCTAGAAAATGAAGACACCTAGGGCATTACCTTGATAGAGCTACCTTCATACGACTTACCCCAGCCACTCTCCTACCGTATGAGAAACATCGCCGACTTGGCCTTCTATGAAGCCCTATTTATCGCCTGCAAGCGCGATGAGCTGGCCAGCATGGTACCTCCAGAGATGTTGAAGACAGTTCTAGAGCAACAATTTAAGGCGCAGTCGTCGGGGTACGCTACGCAGTTCCCTGATGCGCACGACTATGTGATTTTATACAATGCGGCGCCTATTGGTCGGTTCATGCTCCAAGACAATAAAAAGAGACTTCTGCTGGTGGACATCGCTATCATGCCCACTTCTCACAAAATGGGATTAGGCACAAAGATAATGCGCATGCTCATACAGCATGCGAAAATTCAGCAAATTAGCCTTGAGCTCAGTGTGGCTAAAAACAACATTATTGCGTTTACATTTTATGCCAAGCTTGGGTTCAAAGTGATCTCTGATAAGGATCATCACATCAAAATGCAATACAGCGCCCACTAGCAATATCAGTTGAACTGACGCGACTCATTCAGCCCTAACGCAAAGGCCTATGATTGACTAGTTTTTTTCCGCCATCAGTCTCATGCACTCCTTATTACACCCTATTACAAATTTATAGCCGAGCAAAAAATTATTGCTATCTTCAGTCAAGTGGGTTCTGTTACCAACAACGGTTATTGAATAATCATGCGGTCACATTGACTCATACACATAGAGTCCACGATTTACTAGAGAACTGTAAATCAGGATTAAATACAAACTACTTAGATAGGAAGGTGATTTATGGCAGAACCATTTGTTGGACAACTAATGACTGTTGGCTTTAACTTTGCTCCAAGAGGCTGGGCGTTATGTGACGGCCAGTTACTACCAATTTCTCAAAATACGGCGCTGTTTTCATTGATCGGCACGACCTATGGTGGCGACGGTCGAACTACATTTGCATTGCCAGATCTACGTGGCCGTTCGTCAGTAGGCGTTGGTTCTGGGCCTGGCCTAACCCACACGGGTTGGGGGCAGCGTGGCGGTTATGAAACTATGACTTTAACCACAAACCAAATACCAAGCCACTCTCATACCTTAGAGGCTGAAGGCGCGCCTGCGGCGATCAACAACCCCAGTGGTGCAATGTTGGGTGGCCACCCAGGATATGTCGCTCCAGGGTCATCATCTAATCTTGCAATGAGCAGTCAATCAATCCGCAACACCGGTGGAGGGCAACCTTTTTCAATCGAAGATCCATATCTTGGTATGTATGTCTGCATCGCATTGGTAGGCCTCTACCCGTCTCGCAGTTAGATATTAAAGCTTGGAAAACGCGTTTTTAAAACTAGACGCGTGCAGTAAATAAGAGTGTGTAAAGGTGACAATCCTTTACACACTCTTTCTAACAAAAAAACCAAATCCTATCCCCTTAAAACAAATTTAGATCGATTATAGTCTAGGGTTTTAAGGCCATATTGATGTATCCATAGCACCTATAACCTGCTCAGACGATAAGCCTTGGTTGATGGCTTGATATTGGTACCGTTTAGCTAACAAACGCACATAGTTCGCCTCTTTGCTATCCACTTCTCTGCCTCTCTCAAACGGCACCTGCATCCCAACCAACATAGACAAATAGCCTTCGGCTCCAAATAAATCATGCTTGGGCAGTAGATCAGATACGGCTAGGCTGTTAGGGCCTGTTCGTTGATAATACTCGACGAAATCAACGACGTTCCCCAGCGGAGTATCATGCCTTGCCATTTGCCAAAACGGCGTATTAAGACGGTTATTGTATTTATAATGTAAAGCCAGAAAATCTCTCACAGAATCCCAGGATTGTTTCGTATAACTATTAAAATTATCTCGAGACTCAGTTTTAAGACTCCGGTCTATCTGTAGAGTCTGTGCCAATTTGAGAGAAAAATTGGCGATAACTTGGATATTCGTGGCTTCCAGAGGTTCGACAAAGCCGTTGGCATTTCCAATGGCCACCACATTTTTTGACCACGGTTGACTAACACGCTGTGAGTAAAAAGGAATCACTCGCGTGTCGGTCACATTAGGGTTTTTTATGCGGAATTCTTGCTCAGCCTGCTCATCAGAAAGAAACGAGCTGCAATACACATAGCCTCTATTAATCACCTTTCGGTGCTCAATCTGCCAGCACCAACCTGCATTCATTGTTTCAGCTGTGGTGTACGGTTTTATGGGCTCGGTTGATTTTCGTGGCCACCCTCCCACCACAGCACGGTCACAGAACAAGCTCATATTCATATTCCGAGTTGGCCGGTCTAATACTTGATGAATCAACTTTCCATTAAAGCCAGTTGCATCGACATACAGGTCGGCCGACAAGGAGCGTCCAGAAGCGAAACGAAGCTCACTAACACCATAGTCTTGTTGCATCGCCGATTGCATTTCATCGTCAACCAAATCAATACCATTCTGTTGGCATTTTTCTTCAAGATAAGTAACAAAAGCGTCGTTTTCAAAGTGATACGCGTGCTGATTAATCGAAGCATCAATAGCTCCGTGTTTATTTTCAATAAACACTTTGTTATGAGTCATCAATGCACTGGATAAGCTCCAATTCTCTGACGCGTTTTGAAAGTTAGAAAAGTAGCCAAGCGGCTGTGTGGTTTGGCTTACCGGAGGAGCACTAAGGGGGTTGGTGAAGGTGTAATCAAAGTACGGTCGATTACCCCATAAGAACCGAACGCCCAACTTCCATGTTGGTTTAACCTTGTCGTAAAATTCTTCTTTTTCGAATCCTAAATTGTCATGCAAAAAGCTAGGAGTGCTGCCGACTGTACCTTCGCCGACCATTATGTGGCCAAGCTTTTTTGATCGTATAATCTGTATCTTAAGGTCAGGATTGTGGCGCTTCAGGGTTAAACCGCAGAGCAATCCTGCCGTGCCCCCACCAAGTATAATTATGTGTTTGATCACAGTTTTTAATCACAAATGACAAGGCATTGCATTGGCTCATTATACACCAAGGTAATTTTTAAGAGTCTGCTCAGCCAGATAATGATCTATTTGGCTGAGCAGTGCTCAGCACACTTCCGCTTAGGTTTAGCGCTTGGGCATGCTAACCACAGTGAACTAGTTTGGTAAGGACTGCAAACCACACTCTTTCATTTTTTCTGAGAGCAAGTCCTGCTCCTCTAAGCCCAAGGCATCTTTGTCCGGCTGAGGGATAGCTTGGTTAAACGCTTTATCGGCTTCGAACGCAGGAATACAAACAGCGTCATCAACATTAGGGTTATCCTTTAATTCTTTAACCACGATCTGTCTTAATTCGCTATCCGAGGGTTGCGCAATAGGGGCCGCATCGGCCATGCTGGCTTTGAAATCGTTGTGAAATTCTTCAGGTAGATTCTTTAGAATGTCTGCAGAATTATTTTCTAAGCTTTGTTTTACCGCGTTTGTCATAATTGAACTCCATTTGTATGATGTTGAAGTTCCACTGTAACCAATAGACGGTTACTTGTCCATTTGATAAGGACTACATAGTTGGTTTGCAATTAGTTTTCTTCAATACAAATCAAAGAGATTAGCAGCCAATGGTAAGTAATTTTGAATCAATTGATAGTGCATTATAAAACCGCTTTTATCGTACGATTTAAGCGAGCTTGGGGCAACATTTTAGCGCCCGGGTGCTTGCTGGGCCCCGCTATTTGGTTATCCAATTCCGAGTCCTCACGAATTCATCGTCGGGTCTGCCGAGGGAGGCATTCATCACGTGGCAGCATTCTACCTTGGATAATTTTCATCGTTAAAGTAGCGCTGTGGTATGCGCTGTTAGTCTGGGTCTCATTAGTGATTACCCTTTTAATTGATCTTAAGAGAATTAGGCAAGATAAGGGTAATGAAAGCTATGACTCGACGCTACGACGCATAGGATTGTGGGCTTACCTAGGATTTTGGCTGGGCGCCAAACCGCAAGCATATTTTCGCTTAAGGCTGTATGCGAGCCCTCCTAAGCAATGGCTAAACTATGCATTTCCGCAAGAACAATCAAACTGGCACAATTCTCTTGGTTACAGAAATGAAAGTAGTGCAAAAATAGAATTAGCGGATAAACAAATCACAGAAGAGCGCTTGCATCAAAATGGCGTTCCTTGCGTTAACACCGTCCATATACTTGCACGTGGCAAGCCCATTGACGACCATATGATGTATACCAAACAACACTATTTCATCAAACCGAAATCACTCAACGCCATGCGCGGTTGTGCGCGACTGAATTATCAAAGTGAGCGGCCCGGCTACCAACTTACTGGATATGATCTGCAGCTAAACCCGATTGCTATCAATGGCGAGCAGAACATAAATGCGTATCTACAACAATTATCCAGCCAAGTAGAACTTTTGGTGCAAACGATGCTGACTGATCACGAGCAACTGAGCTCCTACAGCGATGACAGAGACATCAGCACTCTGCGAATAATCACCTGTCGTTTCAACGAACACATACATGTGGTTCATGCCATGCTCGAAGTAGCGATAAAGCATACTATGCATTGGGCTAGATACGATGTTGATGTCGCCACTGGCATTTTGCAACTTGCAAACGATTCAAGCAATGACGCAGAATTTCCGTCAGACTTTACCATTCCTTTTTGGCCAAGAGCTTGCAAGTATGTGCAGGACGCTCATCGGTCTTTTGATTTGATCAAGACCGTCTCCTGGGATGTCTGCATTTCGCCTGAAGGACCGGTCATCATTGAGGGGAACTCTGGATGGGGGCTGTCCGCTCCTCAAACCACTAGCCAGCGTCCGCTGCTTCAGGGCACACTCGGTTCAGCGTACACACTCGGTCTAAAGAACCACAACACACAACATCAAGACGCATAGAATCGCGATGAAAAAACACAGTGACGAGCTTGCCTCATATGGTTTTACCAACGTAGAAAAAATTTTAACGCCAAACGAGCTTAGCGATATAACGAATCATTGCACAAAAAGAGTTTGGTCTAGCGCTGCGGCTCAGGAAACTAATCAAAAGCTAGGGCCTGAAAAAAATACGCGCAGCGTTTATGCGGACCCTAAAACTGAACAACTTCTGGATTCATTACGTCCAAAACTAGAATTAATCAGTAACAAGACCTTAATTCCAACTTACTCCTTTTTTCGTTTTTATCCTCAAAATACCGGTCTTGGAAAACACATTGATCGCCCGGCCTGCGAATACACACTCACGGTGTGTCTGCAATCTGACTATTCGAATTTAACCGATTCAGATCCCGAATATGCATGGCCAATTTACATTGACGGCACCCCTTGCGTTACTGAACCAGGTGATGCCATTTTATACAAAGGTCACGAATTAGTTCACTGGCGCAGGCCATTAAAGGGGAAGTTTCAACTGCAGCTCTTTTTACATTACGTGGACGCGAATGGCCAGTTCGCAGAACAACACGCGTATGATAAACGCACAAGGCTTAACATGGATTAAAACTCTGCGTAACCAGAACCTCACAAACGTATTCTGTGGGACACATGTTCAATCGTTGTTTCATCGTGAGCAATAATGATGATGGTTAACTTACCGTCCAAATTAATCAACGCATCTCTGATGTTTAATTCGTTGTCACGATCGAGCGCGCTGGTGGCTTCATCTAGAATCAATAAGCTTGGCCCGCTCAATAAAGCCCTAGCTAAGGCGAGCCTTTGACGCTCTCCACCTGACAATTTAACGCCTCGATCACCAATAATAGTATCCAAACCCTCTGGTAAAGAACGAACAAAATCAATTGCCGAAGCCTGCTCTAACGCTTGCCATAATTCCGCTTCAACACGCTCTGGGCTCCGTGATGCTGCTGGTTCTATTACCCATTCTAAATTGGCGCGAATGGAATCATGAAATAAGAATACCTCTTGTGTAACGTAAGCTACTTGCTTGCGCCACTGCAATCGGTTGGAATGATCGATGACTTGACCGTCGACTCTAATTTGCCCTGCAGTGGGTTCCAACAAACTAGAAATAAGGTCAGCCAAGGTTGACTTACCAGCCCCGGACCTTCCTGTAATAGCAACGGTTGTCTTGCTCTTAATGCGCTCAGTTACAGTTCTAAACACCGGTCTATCTGGCTGTTCGATATGTCGGTATTCTACGCCTTCGAGCTCTATTGAATCGCCTAACACTGCCACTGCACTGTCATCGCCAAGGGGTTCTGCCCACTCCTTAAGCATGTGAGACTGAGTCATTAAATCTTGATACGATGGTGCTTGGTTAATCAAGTTTTGAACCAAATTTTGCATGTTCGATAGCTGTGGCATCAAACGTGAAAAAATAAATAGGATTACTAACAAATTAGCAACAGGCAGTTGCAGCCATCGAATAGAAATGTAAAACAGCAGTGTGAAAATAAGCGCTGCACCGACGGTATTAACCCACCGCGTTAAAGCGTTGAATTTGGCCATCCTAACCTGCTGGTGTTCCAGAGCCTGATTAGCGATCTCCATCTGCTGTAAATATTTTTCTTCGGCGGCAAAGCTTTTAATCATTTTAAGACTAGCAACGTTTTCGAACAGATTGCGATGCATGTCTTTATTTGCGCTCAAGCCAATACTGCCGCTAGCGTGAATACGACGATTAATCGGCCACAACAACACCACCAACATCAAACCACAGGCCAACGCAATTACGGTTAACTTGATAGATATGAACAGGGAAAGAAGCAGATAAACCGATACCAGCACCACACTGCTTAGCAATGCCAACAAGGAGTGCACACTGACTGACGAGCTTTGTACTTGACTGGTCAGCAGGCGCATAAAATCCGACATATGGTTTTGATTTAGGTACCGCCATTGCGCATAAAACAGTGAACGCGCGATCTCCGAGCGCAAATGCACCACAAAAGAATGGCGCAAAGAAGCGGAGATAGTGGTGCTTAAAAAGCTCGTGCTGGCCATGAAAATGATCAACAATAGATACACAAGGAGCACCACGCCTAAGCTCAATTGAACGCCGAGATAGTTGGCCCAAACATTGATTGTATTCGCCAAACCGGAACTTAAAGAGGTTGCTCCGACATCAATACCTACCGACGAGATCAAAGGCACGATCATCAAAATTCCCGCGCCTGAGGCGAAACTACTCAACAACATTAATACAAATGTAGCTAGTATGCGATATGGAGCGAACCGCCAACAGGTCGTCACCAATGGCCGCAGTTCAAGAAGTGATTTTATGCCCATACTGAATTCCACGTGAGGGGCATCATCGAAGAGAAGCTTACAATTAGCTTCACACCGCTAGGATCATGCCGTTTTCAATAAAATCAGAAAACAAAGATGTAAGATCATCAATGCATTGAGGCAAAGGCACGTCGTATTTTTGCATCAAATTGTTAGCAATTTTTTCGATCGAATTAGGGCGCTCTAGTAAATTCCAAACCTCGGTACCAATTGCTTGTAACCCGAAATAAGATTCAAAATTTTCGTCCATCATGACCATTTCATTATCTATCTCGCTGGCAACGATATTCGGATTACGTTGAAACATCTGAGTGGGTGAAACGGCGTTCAGTGAAACGTTCATAATTAATGTATAGAAAACAGCTAAATTAGGCTCCTAAGCTTAGGTGGCATAGGCGCAAGTAATGTAATAGTGCAAAGTGGGTCACGCAATCATCGAGGATAAAAACGTTCATCTAACACTAAACCAACTACGACACTAATTGTTAATTAGCCAAAATACAAGCGCTGTAAACACGGCTAAATTACAACGCTCAATTCTGTTTTAATTTAGCGCAAAGCAAAAAGTACACTGATTTGAATAACTGCATCAACTCGCCAACGGTAGCTCGATGCAGGACAGAGTTTTGATGATTTATACCTTACCGTCACCACATGCTCGGCTAATTTAGCGGAGCCTCGCTGAACAAGCTTAGTCGAAACAAAGCATCCGCATAAAACCTTGCTCGACTGTTGGCAAGGTAACAGCGCAATCTTAAAGAGCGAATATTCTTATTTGCTCTTTGTACTCGCTTAGAATTTATTACTCTCGCTTATCATCGTAAACCCGAGACTTATAAATCCAAAACTCGGGGCTCCAACACCACTGCCAAATAAATTACCCAAATAATTAGCACCACATGTAACACGTCGTTCTCAGAAAACCAGCGTTCTTCTTTCCATAGCGCATCGGTCAGGCCAAGCGAGCTATATTTATTATAGAGAACCATAGTGATAATCAAACCGAGCCAAACACCAATCAAGGCCAAGTCTAGCGGTAGAGAGAGTTGATAATAGCGCCAAACATTTAGACCAAGCATAAAGAGTATAAACGGTGTGCAGACATGCACCATCAACTCAAACGTAATGAGCGCTTTGATTGGCTTGAAAGCGCCAAATGCAACACACAATGTATAGGCTAGTGACACTGAAAGTGCTACCACAATTGAAATTTCCTGAGCTTCTATTGGCAAACATGAATACGCCACAGCAACCAACATTAGCGACACGCTGTACTGTTGCAGAAGTAGATAAACCACCTCCCACCACGATGTCCAAACAACTCTATCGCGGCCTGCGCATTTTAACTGATAGCCAAACGCTTGATAGCTGGTACCTGCCACCAATGCTCCGATACCCCAAAACATCAGTGATACGCCCCACAACGTTCTCGAAAAGTGACCAGCAGCGCTGTAGAAAAACCATATTCCAAGGATGGTTGTAAGCACTCCTAGGAGGTAAACCCAAAAGGTAGAACTGGGTTGAGTAATAACAACGCTTCGCCCAAATAGAGACAGCTTGCTACAAGGTTGTACCGTAAACCAGGTCTCTTCATTAAGCGAAGGATCATCGTGCTCTATTTTGTAAAGGCGCGCCCAAATATTTTGCTTAACTAATGATTTAGACATACTGATTAGCCATCATTTTTTTCAATGTACTGCTTTTGAGCTTGAGTTAATGACGGTGGAGTCAATACAAATTTGCCAATGTGCGCCTTTTTGAGAAACTCTGTTTGTGCTTGGACAATGTCTTTTAGTTCAAAGGTTTTTGCTAATAGAGGTTTTATTTCATTTCGTTCAATATATGAAACCAAATTTGGGAACACCGGTTCGTCCCAGCCTGTGCATCCAATTAACGTTAGATCCTTCAAATAAAAATCGCGCATATCCAAATTAACCATCGGCCCTGCAATAGCACCTGATGATGCATAGCGACCACCACGCTTTAAGACTTTAATCATAGAGCTAAACGCTTCACCGGCAACATTATCAATCACTACGTCCATCGATTTTTCGCCTAATAGTTCGACCAAATCAGATTCACGCTCCACAACATGATCTGCCCCCAAGATGGATATATGTTCGACCTTAGAGGCCGAGACAATGGCCGTAACAGTCGCGCCTCGACGTTTTGCCAATTGCACCACTGCCGAACCAACACCACCCGAGGCACCGGCTACCAATACTTTATCTCCGGGTTTCACGGCAGCTCTGTGCAACATATTTTCGGCCGTGCCATAGGCACAGGGAATAGTGCCTAACTCGGCGTCTGTCCAATCACTATCGACGGCAAACACTTCAGACGCAGCCACTTTTACAAACTGTGCGAAAGCGCCATCAAAATCAGACGCCATCCAGATATTTTCAGGTGAAGCCCACCCTTTATGGCGAATGCAAGAACGTATTAGAACACGTTCGTTAATACGTCTTTGATCTATGTTTTTTCCAACAGCGACAATTCGTCCACAACAATCAGTCCCTTGAATAAAAGGAAACGGTGTTTCATCATTCCAGCCGCCGTCCAGCTCTTCAGCGGCACTGCCTTTTTCTTGATCATCATCGCTTAAGGCTTCAGTCCCTTTAGTCACCTTAGAAGAATACCAACCCAAGCGCGTATTAATTTCAGTGTTATTCACCCCAGCTGCTAGTACTTGAACGAGAACTTCTTCTTCACTTGGCTTAGGAATTGGCACGTCTTGGTAGCTGAGTGCTTCATAACCACCATTCGCCAAGGTAAGCACCGCCTTCATAGGCACGTGTAATGGGTTGAGATCGAATCGTGCTTTATTACCTAGTGCACTTGAATGAGTCATTAGCGGCTTTTCACTTTTTAGTTTGTAGAACGCCTATTTTGATCGAAATCGCGTAAAAGTAACACCGAATTAGAAATAAGTGTTTTTCAAAACCATAAATCACGATATCGACATCACTTACACCCTTCCACTCTGAAGACCTAGCCCGGTTTCTAACGCCCTCGGCTAAGTTTTTCTATTGTTCCAAGGATTATCCAGCGTGAAAAGGTTTAGAAAAATATAGATAGAAGAATCGGTTCCTTTTCGATTGAAAGCTATAAAAGGCAGGAGACTTACAAACTTATGACCTAGTCGTCTAATCTATTCCAAGCAGAGTTGGTAACGTTGCAAAAACATCTTTTTTAAAAGCGTCCGAAATACCTGTTCGAGACATTGCCAACATACCATTAATCGTTGCGCATACGGTGCGTGAAACTGACTTAGGGTCGATCGAGGTAGCAACGTCTCCTTCCAATTGAGCTCTTTTTAAGGTTTTTTCAAATGCCTTAACGGCGCGGCTTTGGCTCGCTTTGACTATTCGCGTGACTTCGCTATCTGCTGGAAAGTCTTGTGTGCTGGTGTTAACCATCATGCAACCCATGCGTTCAGGAGAATTTACCCCCATTCGCCATATTGTAAATACGTTTCGTAGATTATCTATCGCCGGACCCTCGGCATTGAGCGCGCCAATTACCTTGCTAGTAACATTTTCGTCGTAAAACTTTAGGGTTTTTAGGAATAGAGTATGTTTGTCTGTGAAAGTTCGATACAAACTTTGCCTCGGAATGCCCGTTTCATTCAGCAGGTCGTCAAGAGAGGTTGCTTCATATCCTTGCTTCCAGAATACCGCCATAGCGCGGCCGAGTACCTCTGTGTCGTCGAATTTTTTTGGTCTTCCTCGTGGCATAGCATGCATGATAATACGTTACCTAAAAACTTAATAGACTGTCTCTTTATCACTCTGATGAGCCTACCTTTATCACTGCCGACAATGTGCAAATCTAAACGATCAATCGCCGAATCTAGACCATCGCGACACCTCACGCTCGACGACTTAGAAACACTCCTAAGTTTTCGAGCAAAGCCCTGTTTACGGTACGAGGGCAACTACTTCATATATCCGCAAACTAGGCCTGGCCCCTGCAATGCTCAGTTGTTCTTAATAAATTCAATCAAAAGTTGAGAGATTTCATCAGGCATATCGTCTTGAATAAAATGTCGCCCACCCTTTACGAGAGTGTGAGATTGACCTTGAGCGCCCGGTACCTTTTGCCATATCTTGTCGCGCCCAGCCATAATAGTGTCTTCGGTACCGTACGCGGTTAATAAAGGCTTATCCCAATTCGCATAAAAGTTGTCCATTATTCTTTGATTTTGCCGAAGTTGACTAGCAACTAATGTAGGAAACACTCTTACACCAGCAATATATTCATTACTCGGGTAAGGTGCGGCATAGCCTGCTAGGTCCTCGTCAGTTAATTTGCGACTAGTGCCTCTTTGAAACAAGCTCGCAAAATCAAATTTGTTGGTATGACGTGCATACGCAACCCATTGTGGAAAACTAAAATCATCGAAATCTAACTCTTGAACCTCACCCTCTTTCCATACACTTAAACGAAATAGGGGGTAGCCTAGCCAAGCCTGTATCCCGGACGCGGCAGGTAATGCCGTATTTGAAAGCATGATACGCGAGAACCTTGTTGGCCGCTCTGCCACAACTCGTAGACCAATCAGGCCACCCCAGTCTTGGCCGAAGAACGTCACATTCTCAAGATCCAACTCATCAACAAAGTTACTCATCACATCTATGTGCATTTGATAACTATGATCACTACTATTCAAAGGCTTATCAGATTTACCAAAACCTACATTATCTGGCGCAATCACTCTAAAACCAGCATTAGCCAATATCGGGACCATGTGTCTATAAAGGTAACTCCATGATGGCTGACCATGCATCAACAATATTGGCTGTCCATCGCGCGGCCCTTCGTCGATATAGTGAATGCGGTAACCAAGACTATCAACGTAGTTTGCCTCAAATGGGTAGTCAGGCAAGTTTTGAAAGGCCTCATCAGGCGTTCTAACGAACTCACCGACTGACCATTTTTCACTCGCCTGTGAAAACACAACTATTAGTGCCGCGGCAATCAATAATAACGCAAGACATAAACTGACCATTTTCAACATTGGAATTCCTCATTAATAGACTCAATGGTCACATAATAATTACACAAAACTAGCTCGTCAATTATTTATAGACCAATAGGTCAATAAATATAGATAATCCGTATTTGTGGTGGCCGACAGTTCGATTCGGTTCCTAGGTAGCCAACATCACACTGATTACAAAAGGAAACTTCCAAGCAAGAATTAGACACAAAATCTAATTTTAGACCATTGGCTAATTAGTGTTACTCTATTCGTATGAATGTACTTTTATCCAGATACTCTACTGTTTGTCGATTAATTGCTGAGCTGTTTCCCGACCAAATCGAAGTTGTGTTACATGACGTCACTACTGGCAGCATTGTGGCAATAGAAGGTGCTTATTCAAACCGAAAGATCGGGGATAAATCGTTGATTGAGCTCGAGAACTTAGATCAAACTGACGATAAGCAAGAGCTTATAGGCCCATATTCACAAATGAACTGGGACGGAGAGCCATTAAGGTCGTTCACTGCCGTTTTGACTGACGAACACGATCAGACTATCGGTTTATTGTGCGTCAATTGTCGAACCTCTGCATTTTCTGCGGCAGCTCAACTACTCTCGGTGTTTAGCAATATTAACGAAAACACCAAGCCTGAGGCATTATTCAAAAACGATTGGCGCGATTCGATTAATCAATTAATAAGTGCCACCTTAATCGAGAGCAATACATCGCTAGTAGGCGCAACGCGTGAAACTAAGGTAGAAATCGTTTACGCCCTAGATCAATCTGGTTTACTTGAGTTTCGAGGCTCGCCCGAATACGTCGCCAAATCCTTGGGCATGTCGCGCGCTAGTTTCTATAACTTACTTAAAGAATCGAGAATCAAATAATCAGACTGTTATTCGAACAATTCTAAATGACAATTAGACACTAACTTTTGGAGAAGGCTCACCGCCTAAAATAGAATGCGAAACTTTGCTTTAGAAACCTATTTTTCAAAGTGGGAATTCAACGCTAAACATCATATGACAGCCTCCGATGCGCAGTCGATGACAGTTTCAGAGTTATTACACCTCGCAGATATGCCTACCGACGCACTCGCCGCACTACCTTTGGGGTACACCGAAACCTGGGGCGCATATAGTTTGCGTGAGGCTATCGCGAAAACTTATGACAACCTCGATGCCGCTAATATTCTATGTTTTGCTGGCGCCGAAGAAGGTGTTTACACCGCAATGAGGGTCTTACTTGAGAAAGACGATCACGCAATTGTTGCGGTTCCCAATTATCAAGCTGCAGAGACGTTGCCATTAGAAATATGCCAAGTCAGTGGCGTCAAACTAGACCCAGAAAATAATTGGCGCTTGGATTTGGACGATGTTCGTAAGTCTATACGGCCTAACACTAAGTTGATTTCAGTATGCTTTCCGAATAATCCTTCAGGCGCAATTATCCCGGGCGATGATTACGCCGAACTAATTGATATTTGCCGCCATCATGATCTTTACCTTTTCAACGATGAGGTCTATCGCTTGGTAGAATTGGATGAAAGCAAGCGCATAGACCAGTCGGCCGATGTTTATGAAAAGGCACTATCGCTCAATGTTATGTCCAAGGCTTATGGTTTACCCGGTCTACGTATTGGTTGGATAGCCACGCAAGACAGAGAAGTTCTCCAGAAACTAGAGCGCTACAAGCATTACCTATCTATTTGCAACTCAGCACCCAGCGAGCGCTTGGCCGAGGTCGCTCTAAGTATTCGAGAAAAACTACTACAACGAAATCGACATTTGATGACAAAGAACGTGGAAAAGCTCGATGTTTTTTTTAACGACTATTCAGACTTCTTTGATTGGCAACATCCCGACGGTGGATGCATTGCATTTCCGCGCTTTATCGGGCGCGGCGGCGTTGAGAATTTTTGTAAAGACCTCGTAGAAAAGAGTGGCGTTTTACTTTTGCCGGCGTCCATCTATTGGTCTGAATTGATGGACGCGCCGACAGATCGCTTTAGAATAGGCTTCGGGCGCGCCAATATGGACGAAGGCTTAGTCGCCTTTCGAGAGTATATGGAGCAACATCGCGAAGCATTACGAAGTTGATGGTTTCGGTAATCCGAAACCCAAAATAGCCACCGCTCAACAACGCATGAACGCGGAGGCAAGCCTCCCTACTGGCAATAACCAAGACAACTCGATCGCGCCAGATAACATGATTATTGAAACGGGCTCAATCAGTATCAAGGCACGTGGACTCGAAAGCACTATCGATAGACTATTGCAAATCAATATCACTGAAGTAGGCCCGGAGTAGATATCGACGATTTACTTCTGTCGCGCTTACATTAGCAGTAAGCTCAAATTTCGGCGCAATAAATAATTACACTTAATACCGGCTCAGATGAACATGGAGCCGGTATCATTACTACTTTCTACTTCTTACCATATTTGGCTTTTGGGTCAAAAGCAGTAATATCCAAGCCTAGGCCTCCAACGCTGAGTTTCTCAACCTCATAGCACCTCTTTTTGCGATCAAACTTCGGAGCAGTGGTTTTTTGCTCAACATGCACTTGACCGATTTCAGTAACTTGCTCTTTAATTATTTGCTTAGTGCTGTATTCAACCCCGAGCGATAATGCTAGAAATTCTTTATCTAGCGCTGGTACATTTAAAGTGCCGATGTCCTCTACCAACTCGAATATTTCGCATTTCGGGAACGGCCGTTTTATATCGTTATCATCGACTCTCTTAAAACCTTTGAATACCAATTGTTTTTGCCATCGGTGTAAGCTTCGACTTGGTACTGCTACGAAAACCCTCATGCCCTTGATCTTTAGCTCGGGTCTAAACGTCAATTGATGTTCGCCAAAATCTGGGTTGAATTTTCGCGCAAGCGATAGAAACTCGATCACATCACCAACCATAAAATTAGACCAATGAATATCGGGGTCATTATCACTGACCGACAAGTCTATGGCGAAGGGTGCCATGTTTTTTTGTGCAATACGCTTGTCAGTAAAAGGGGTGTCTCCCAATTGGGGCCAGGGATCATTACCCTCGCGTACCATTACTTTAGTGCAAAGGTGCGCGCCTTGTGCATGTACCCATTCTTCCGGACTCAAACCTCCAAGGTCTGTGCCGCTGTCACTTATAGCCGCGACCAATCCATTAAAAACATCTTGCACATTTAAACGAAAGCCGGCTTCGTCGTAGCTACCTGCATTAATAAAATAGCTTTCGTAAGTACCGTCAGTATCACTATCATCTAGGTTCGACAAAGAGGGCAATTGAACCGCTGGGCTCATACCGGTGTTCCAAACCATCACCCACGCCGCAGCTTCTACGCGGCTACCGGCCGGCGAAGAAAAGCGCCCCGTATTAGTGTTACCTCGATTGCCGATTACGGCCGCTAAGTGGTATTCGCTGCTTGCGGCTAAATTGGGTGGATTCACCGTATTACCGGTTAGTGGGTCGACTAAATAGATCAATGATGTTGCCCAGTAATTAGATGGCACACTGCCTGGGCGGTTGCCATCGTCTCCGCTGACCGAGCAAACGAATAGATCAGTACCTGCAGAAGTATTTACTAATGTTGCAGGTTTAGCGGCAATCACTCCGTTAGGAATATCATCAACCTTGCCGGCGATAATCCAACTCGCAAAACTGTCAACCAACTTAGGAGCTGGCGCACTAATTTGAAAGTCAGTCCAACCCGCTGGGTTGCCAACCGGCATGGTTGGCCAGTTTACGCCACCAACGTTCACGTTTGAAAACGCGGCATTACCCATTGCGCCTGAATTGAGAACCGCCCAAAGTGGGCTATTAGCTGGGGTTGTGCCTAGCAAAGCGCCTCGATTGGAACTCCCAAAAACCGAACTCGGATTAGATAAATTGAAACCGCCGGTTCCCGTCCCGTGAGTATTATTGCTAGGGACCTGCCCAAGCACCTGAAACTTCTTGTATAGATTAAAATAGTAGCTATGTGGCATCGTTTTCTCCTTAAACTTTGTAGGGTATGGTTAGATAAAACAAAGCCGGCGATTCCCATACAAGAATCGCCGGCCGACGTACTAATACTTAGATTGTTCTCGAGATTTCTCGTCATGCTCAAGCTTAAACGTGTTTTTCATGTACTCGTCTAAAGCTTTCTTAGCCTGCTTTTGATTTACTAAAGCACCCGCATCGCCTCGGCTATGAAACTTGGTTTTCTTCCAATGCTCTTGAATCTCACGAATATCCTTGTTCTGTGTGCGCAACTTACCCGCTTGACTAAGCTGTAACACCTCTCTCATGGACATTACCTGACCTTTTTTAGAAGGCCGAATGCGGCCTTCGTCCGGCCCTGTCACCAACATGATCCAAGGGTTTTCGCGAGGCTTAATTTTCTTTCCTCGCTCAACTAGCTTCGGGTTCAGTATCGCACCACGCTCTTGAAGAAATTTCAAAGAACGTGAGTCATCAGATAATTGAGCAATTTCTATTGCCCGCAAGCCTCGATTATCCTTTTGGTTAATATTGGCGTTTAACTTCATTAAGTAATATGCCATCTTCGAATTGCGCTTTCGTATTGAATACATCAGTGCAGACTCACCAAAACGGTCAGCAACATTGACATTTGCACCTTCTTTCACCAGCGCTTGAACCTGCTTTATATCACCCTTCTGAACAGACTCTAGTAGAGCAAGATCAATCTTACGAACACGAAGATCATTTGCCGAAAACATTCCTTTTTCAGGTGTTGCGAAAACCTTTTTCTCGTTTTCAATATTTAGATGAGCCCCTTGGGGAAGCAATAGAACGTCGCCTTTCGCCAATTTTGCACCCTTCTCAAGCCGCACTGGCTTACCTTCTCCTTCTCGAATGATTGTTGCTCCTTTGGTTTTCGAAACAGCAGCTCGCTCAGCATTAATTAGGATCACCTGAGGCTTATCAAAATCAATCGGCGACGGATCACACCATCTAGGATCGCATGGCGGTGGCACCTCTTTTAGTCGACATATCTCAGGCTGATCGACGCACGCTAGTACTTTCGGCGCTCGTATAAAGCCACAGTCATTGTTTAAACAAATTTTGTCTAATAGTGTTGCGCCGGTGAATGACGCTCGAGTTATGGCGTGAGAAACACTGCGCCCAAAACAGCTAATAGGCTGGCCTAAGTCAGCTAACGCGGAACCATATTCAGTACAAATTTCGGAGTATGTACACGGCTGGCCTGCGTTACATACCCGATGCCTTGGTAGCGTCAACGCGTTGCTCTCTCTTATGCCAGCTAGCATAAAGTCGGGAGTTTGCAACAACACTCCACAGTATGATCGTAGTTTCTGCTCAAAACTAGGCACCGTACTCAGTTGAGTATTTAGGGTCGCGTCGAACAACTCTGAAAGCGCCAACTGTTCGTTCCTGCCCACATCCAGGCCAACCGGTGTTGCAGAATCAATCTGCTGCTCCTGAATAAGCCAATCTTTCATTGTGATTGCGGCGTCCTGCACGGTAAGAGGTGATCCAGGGTTCGCGGCATCGAAAGTATTAACCGAGTTAGCGAATTGATCAATCCAATCAAGCCCTACTCCAGCTGGCTTTTCACATACACCAAATTGAGACTCCCAATTTAGTAAGCCTTGAAAATCAACGCCCTTGGTACCTTGCTTACTATCAGACCGGTACTGACCAATGCTTGTTGCTAAGTCGACCGATGGGTAAGAGGTATTCGGATAGCGCTTTGGTTTTGGCCAGCCTAAGGCCTCGGCGACTGAGTTTAGGAGAGTTCGAGGCGAGTAGCGGTGCACCAACTCTCCTTGTCCATTTTTATAAATTTTCGGATCGTTTGGATCATCTAATTCAGCGTCAGGCACACGAGGGTCACGTTCTACCCATGGGTCAAATACCATTTGCAGGCAATACGCCGTGCTGCCAGTACCATCGGGCCGGTCGCAACCACTGCTTTGACTGGGCGCCTTGCGATTATAAAAACGTGTATCCATGATTCGAACAATCAGCTCTTTGAGCGACCAGCTTGATGGAATTAGGCCGAATTCGGTTAAGTTCCAATGTGCATTCATTTGATCTTTATTGCGTGCGTAGTAATTCGCAATTGTGAGTTTTTCACCCATTATTTCTTGCCAAATGTTTTGTGTAATTGTTGCCGCGACCATAAACGCGTAACCTTCATCGCCATCAACGTCTGGGAGGTTAGGTGAGTTTGATATTCGCGTAACTCCATTTAGTTTGGTGCTTTCATAACCAGCCTTGAACTGCGCATCAATGTCGAGCATGCTCACGCCATTTCCCGTCACTCCAGCAAAATCAGTGGCGACAGCAGCCGACACACTACTATTTATACTTCCACAACTGCTCATATTCCAAGGTTGACCGCCGCCAAACCCTCCCAAGAAACCATAGTTCTCCGATAGATTTCCAGTAACAGAGCCATAAACCGCTGTCTCTAATGCCAGAGGTAGTGCATGCGTGCGCTGCCATTCAGGCGAGTTTGTGGTCGAAAAACTACTGTTATGACAGCCTAAGCAATTTATCTGTTTGTTAGCGTAAATGTGATTGAATGGCCCTCCAACATTAGTTCGTTGCTGCTCGGCTGTACCAAACCCAGGGCGAGAATTCAGAACAAATGCATAGGCACGATAAACAGGCGATAGGTCATCTAACTCAATCGATGAACGAATTACATCCACCATATTAAAGCTCCCTCCGGGCGCGACCGCGGTAGCCACATTGTCTCTAATAAATTCAGCCAGCGCCCCTCCGTCTGAGATTGGATCGCCCGAGGCATCGACTCGCAAAGGGCTCGCAAAACACGCTGACGGTTGAAATCTTGGTCCCTCACGCTGAACTTGCAAATGATCGACAATGACATCAGTCCAGTGATCAACGTAGTCGTCTTGAGCCATCAAAGTTCTGATTGCCGCCTCTCGACCAAGCAACGAACTTATATCAGCAAGCACTTCTATTTCGTCGGCACCCGCTGCTTTGCGCCCAATAACCTTAGGCACCATTTCCTTTATAAAGGTTGTATTGGTGTTGTCGTCGGCTGGTGGCGTTGGCATACAGCCAACGAGAAATACGGCCAGCAATGCAAGAGTGACAAACAATATGTTGGTCTTTATAGCGCTGGTATTTTCTGAGATATTCATGATGTTCTCCTTAAAATAGTATGATCAAACAACACCGAGAATTGTTTCTTTAAGATTGATTCTCGTTCCTTGTTCCGTTCCATCGTTTACATTGCTTGTAAACTCTGTGACTCCAAAATTTTCACTTGAAAACGGGTCGACACCGGCCGCGAGCATCGCCGCACCGTGTACATCGGTCGGGCTATAGTCATGCCCCACGGTCTGAAACCCATTGGAGTCCAACGTGCCCACAATGCCGCGTGTGGTGATTGGCCCACCAATCATCAAACTTACGTAACCATATGGGTGATGATTTCGCCCTCGGTTACCTTCAGCCGCCCCTGGAATTTCTACCGATGGCGCACGACCAAACTCGGTATTAATTACGATCATGGTATTGTCGAGATTGATCTTAGTGGGGTCTGCACCAGTTGGGTCAATATGATCGGCAAGATTAGAAAGCAGGTTAAACAAATTGGTTGCGTTTGTCTCTGCGTGGCGGGTGTTTGTATGGGTGTCATAGGGAGAATTGGCCGCGCCGTTTGATAGTACCCCCCGATCAATTACGCACGCGTACTTACCATCCCCGGCGGTCAAAGTGTGCACGGCGACATTGAGTGCAGTCGCTGTCTTATTTGGTCGCGACGCGCTCGACGTTACTGGGTTTGCAATGCTTGATGGATAAGTCGCACAAATAGGCCCGTCTACCACATCGAGAAGATTTCCTCCTAGCAAAGCGTTCAGGTTGTCAGCATTTAGTAATGCTTTAACCGCACTATCGTAAGACTTATAGCCAGATGAACGTAATTCATCACCCACACCCAGCCAACGCAGTCGGTCGCGATATTGGGCATTATAGATATCGATAAGCTCGTCAGACTCATCGCTCATATGGCTACGTTCTAAAGTATCTTCAAAATTACCGTCGCCTATTCGTAGCAACAACGGCTGACTAAACCCTGGGTGCAAACCAGTGGCTATCATTGGTGATTCAATGAAATTGAAAAGACCTAAGTCGTCATGCGACAAAACAAATGAGTACGGAACTTCTCTAGGGTTAACGTCCATCGCTCGATGTTGAATAGCCGCCCCCAGACCAGACAAGCGAGGGTTGCCCAGAGTGCGGCCCGTAAGCGCTAATGGCGAAGCCGCTTCATGCGGTAGGAGGTCGTGGCCAACCGTGACCATGCGCACGCGATCGAAAATATCATTGCGCCAAAGCGGCTTTGTCGCAGGCCCCCAGTTAATGCTATTGCCAACTGCGTCATTACCAAAATTAATTGTTTGTGCCGCGGGGCTCGGAGCACCTACACACCCCCAATCCATATTGGCAACTTGGTTCTCAAAGTTTTTCCAATCAGGGTTGCCCATAGCGTCCTCAGCCACCCAGAAATTTTCCCATTGCGACATGCCGCTGTAACAAAAAATTTCTAATACTTTGACACCTTCGAATCCAGGGTCCCAAACACCACTCGGTATCTCCCCCCAGCCATCTGCCATCGCAATATTCGGCACACCTAGCGCTGCTGTAGTTCCAGCAACAGCGGCTGAGGTTTTCAAAAACGTTCGTCTAGAAAAATCATTCATTGAGCTTCTCCATTTTCATTTAGTTTTGCCACTAGACTCATACAAACAAACATTCAGCAAAATAAACTGACTGTTAGTGCGGGCCTACTTTCGTGCTCATACAATCCTTGGTAAATCGTTATAGCTATCCTTTGAATGTAATGATGTCACTCCGTATAACCATGACATTGTTTCCATTGCTTGAGCTAAGCGTTCAAAATCAGTTGAATGCGATACGCACCGTAGCCGACAGACGTTAAAGCTGCGTTAAAACAGCGTTAAATTAGTGTGAGTAAACAAGAATTTGTCTAATGAAATACTGATCGGCAATCTTGAATACAGCGGCTTAAAACAAGCTTGCAAAATTGGATAAATCAGGGAATTTGTAAGGAACTAATACTATCGAGCACTCTACGCGTAGACGTTGCGCTCTGACCTGGCGCTTTTAAACTCCCCCCTAATCAGTAAGTACACTCCTGCACGCTGAGTTATTTTTTACTCCGCTCAATCTTCAAATAGTAATCGATAACGTCACCTTCCATTATTGGCGCTGTAATAAAGCGTAATGGTATGCCAAACATGCTCGTGCTTTGATATCTACGTTGTTTTGAAATCGAAAATGACACAAGCGAAACGCGATTACGGGACCAAATTTGGGGGGACTGATTTGCTAAATAGGCACCAAAGATTATCAGCACATTCTTTACTTGGGCTAGCGAGTATCGCCCAAGTTTTACTGTTATGGCAGCTAGGTCATCTCACTTACTCAAGCACCATGTTGCTAGCCTTAGTGTTGTTGGGCAGCCTTTTAGCCACGCGTAAACGCCTAAACAGTTCTGAGCACAAACACTATACGGAACGTTCAACTAACAAACAGAGTTCGAGCAGCTCTCTATTTGTGCTGGCAGTTGGCGGTCTCGGGATGTTAGTGGGTTCAACCTTAGATTCAATTATTCTAAGTCAAGAGCTGTGCACCACAAGCAAGCAATTACCGATGGGCCTAGTCTATCAACACTTTCACGGCATAGAGGGGTTAGCCAGCTATATGGTGCTCATAATGATGCTGTTCTGCCTACCCTCATGCATAGTGTATTGCTCACCGGTTTTAGAACATAAAAATGAACTCATATCTGAGCTCTGCAAACATACCTTTGCCTCCGTATGTATGTTGCTTGGAATGCTCTATATACCTTACATCGTTCAGAGCGTATTACTCGCTTTAAGCGAACAACTTGATTCCACCGCGAATCTCAATCAACTACTTTCCCCGCTCATCGTTCAGCACTGCCTGATGTTAGTAAGCATGCTTATTGGCAGCCTATTCGGCTATCACTTGTTTGCCTATTTTCAAAGCTATTCCAATTTTAGTTTCAAGCAGATTTAGACCACACCCACTTATGCAATACGACACATCTAGAGGTTATCAATATGAATAAGTCCGAGTTAAACAATCCAAATTTTTCATCGATCATTGCCGAGCCGGTATGGGACGAAGAGGTACAATGGTTTTTCAGAGAAGACTACGACGTTCCTCATATGAAAGGCATCATTGATCTGAGCAGTTACTCTGAGGTGAGTAGCTTGAGTGCGAAGATCTATTATTATGTTTACTACAAACTAATGCCTGCACCTTGGGGAAAGTACCCAACTCCTTGGAACGAAAACAAGTCATTTTCATTTCGAAATTGGCTAACTCACGGCTGTCCAAAAAACAAACAAGAACTGCAGGCCTTTAAAGACAAGCAAGCAGCTATTTCTAGCGACGCAAGTTTACGACAACGAAAAAATATCAATGATGTGAAGGGCGTCGAGAAAGAAAACTTGCTAAAAGCATTTCAAGGCATCATGGACCTAGATAACTCTGACCCTAATAGCTTCTATCAGCTTGGGGCAATCCATTGGTACCCCGCTCCTACTTATTGCGAACATCATATTCACCCTTTTCTAGCGTGGCATAGAGCATACCTACTTCAGTTTGAAAATGCGTTGAGATCTATTCCCGGTTGCGAAGATGTCACCTTACCTTATTGGGATGTGACCGATGGGACATATCCGGAGATATTCTCCGAAGGCCCATTTGCGAATTACAAAGTACCACAAGAATTTTTGGATCAGTATCCGCAAGAAGTGAGTAACGGCTCTTTGGCTGCAGATGGCAGCATTCTTCGTTTTGACAGTGCCACCTTCGAAAAGAGTCTATGGAAATATTTTAGAAACGCTGAACACAATCCAGACGATCGAAGCAAAATGTCTATTGATCAAATTATTCAATCGCCGTCATGGAATGCGTTTAATGGCATTGATAAATCTGGGCAATACGTAGCCTCAGAAGCACTGATGCACGCACATGATGTGATCCACAATATTAATGGTAAAACGACCGCCAATCAGGATGTAACTGGCTTTGAGCCAGTGTTCTGGTTATTTCATTCGTTCTGGGACCGAGTCATGTGGCAATGGCAAAAGCTTCACAATACAACCACGGTAGAGAACTTTAAAAAGAATGTCGCCGCATCGGGTGACAGCACCGACTGGATTGACGGCGCCGGCCTGAGCATCATGGATCCATTCACAGAAACCTTAGGGCTCACCTTAGACCAAACCATCAATTTGCATGATATGGGTATTAACTATGTCGAGCCTCCATTACCGCTAACACAAGCAGCTGACTTTTCGACTGCTGAGATGTCGACGCTCCGCAGCATCAACAAAGGTCAATCAACTAGAAGTGAGTTTCAGTTGAGCAACATATCCGACGTGTCGTTGCGGGTGAAAGGCGTAGATCGTCTCAAAATACCTGGGTCGTTCACCGTGTCACTGTACGTTGGCGAGGAGTTACTCCAAGAGAAGTTCTTTCTTCAACCAACTGAGCCTGGGACTTGTAAAAACTGCGCAAACCAAGCATTAGTGAGTTTCGACTTCATATTTGAAAATGAGATCCTGCAGAAAGCTGATGGAAATATAAAAATCGAAGTACAGCTTTCTCAAGAAGATAAAAATGGCAAACGGCCCGTTATTCCGTTTAGTGAAATCGGCGATCCAAAGATAAACATAAGACTGCTTCACTAAGCATTAGACCAGCTAAGTCGGTGAAAGATCCGCTTGATTATAACGGCGGATTTTTCATACTAGCGATAAATGTTTGATGCTGGTAAAACGTGGGGCGGAATAATCACTATGCGGCTCCAACTCTTTATAATTATCAGCTTGAAGACTTGAAAAGACATCATCACGCAGCGTCACGAGTAACGTGCTCTCGTCGGTCAAAGCGAAAAGGCAGAGTACACAGCATCGAGTTGTCAATTCTGTATTTTCTAACGACTAAATCAACCAGTTTGATTTTTTTAAAAGCGTCCATAAAAACTGCGCAAGCTTTCACAACCACATTGTCAAGTCGCTATGTACTTTTTGCAGCAAGTTAGATCCTGCAGGGCTATTCTGCCATAGCTATTCATTGAGTGATGATGTGTGAATATTACAGTCACATAACGATAAAGCGAGAGCCTAGCAACAAGCGTTTAGAATGATGGCTACGATCAAGCAAGTAAAACTTTACTCTCGCCCTCAAACAGCTTCTTTTAATATCGCTTAGACCACAATAGATAACACCACTATGAATAGACGAAAATTTGTTAGTTATTCAGCGCTTGCCGGCCTTGGACTTTCAAGCGGCGCGACCGCTAAAGAAATTAAATCGCCATGGTCTATTGCCGCACCCTTACCGATTAAAACCCAAGAGTTATACCCTGCTGTTCATAAGGGTAAGCTGTATGTAGCGGGGGGCATCGCGTCTCGCTTAGGTGTGATTTACTTTACTGATCGTTTCTTTAGCTACGACCCTAATAAAGACCAATGGGAGGAAGAAACAAATTTACCTGAAGACTTGCATCATGCCGCTTTGGTCAGCACTGGTGATCGCTTGTTTTTGGTGGGCGGCTTCAATGGCGGCTTCACCCATGTATGGAGAATGCGCAACGCTGTTTACGAATACGTTGATAAAACTTGGGTCCTGCAACCCAGCTTGCCAGCACCTCAGGCCGAAGGCGTGTTGACGGCACTTGAAGGGAATGTTCATTTGGTCACAGGCCAATCACCCAAGGGGGAGGCGAATAGTAAGCGCAGTGATCATCGCGAGGTCGATACTCATTTGGTGTTGCTTGCCGGTGATGAGAAGTGGACAAGCGCGGCGCCAATTCCTCTTGCGTGCAATAGCGCTACCGGAGGCTGGATTTCTGATAGTTTAATTGTCACTGGCGGGCGTAATGCTAATGGCAATTTCAGTAATACTCATATCTATGACCCAAAGGAGGATCGCTGGCGTTCCGCCTCCCCGCTGCCCTTACCTCAAGCCGGTACAGCCAGCGTTGTCGTAGACAACGGGCTTATTGTCTTTGGCGGGGAAATTTTTGTACCTCAAGAAGGCGTATTTGAAAACGTTTGGCATTATAGTTTAGCCGAGGACGAATGGCAGGCGTTGCCTAATTTAAAAACACCAAGGCATGGATTAGGTGCGGGCAAAATCGGAGACCGTATTTTTTTAGTAGGAGGAGCGACTGAGCCAAGTGGCAAAGGCACCTCAGATCTAAACGAGGTTCTAACTCTTTAGACATATTAGTATAGACAGTGACAAATTATAGATAGCTAAGCGCAAAAGCCTAAATCAGGCCTTAGCGTCATTTAGTGAGCTAAATCTAAACTCGCAACAAACTAATCGAATAAATCTCTCTTAGCGATAGTTAACCGTACCGCTTCCCGGAACTCGGTGAACTAATGTCTCTGCGCTTTACATTAGACTCAGTTTTTTGCATGGTTGATGCGTACATCAAACCTGTCCAACAAGATGCCCTTTTATGACCTACCTCAGAATAATCTCTATATCGTTGTTAGCAAGCCTAGTGTGTTTTCTTTCACCAGGATTTGCACATGCAAATGATGACCTTAGCTATCCAAAGTCGATCAAACCTGAACTAGCGAGTCGGTTTGCATCCTTGGCACTCTCGTGCGTTCAACAAGAATTTCCAAACAAGATTTCTCGCACCACAGACAATGCCGAAGCCATTGGTCGCCCACGCAAAATTTTCCCTACTTTTTATGGCTGCTTTGATTGGCACAGTGCGGTACACGGTCATTGGCTGTTAGTCCGTTTATTGCATGTTGGGCCCCAAGATGCAGCTTGGCGTGAAGAGGCGATCAAGAAGTTAAACGAAAACTTTACCAAAGCGAACCTAGCCGGTGAAGTCGCGAATTTTGCGCGTCCAGCTCGCGGCTCTTGGGAGCGACCTTATGGCTTAGCTTGGTACCTACAATTAACAACCGAGTTAAGGCAATGGGATGACCCCAATGCAAAACGATGGCTCACTATTCTAGAACCGCTTGAAACAGATATTGCGAACAGCCTTAAAGAATGGCTACCTAAACTTGCTTATCCCATTCGCTTAGGCACGCACAATCAAAGCGCGTTCGCATTTGGCCTCATGCTCGATTGGGCGCGTGAAATAGGCGATAAAGAAATGGAGTCACTCATCATCGAGCGCACGCTCAAATTTCATCAAGAAGACGTAAACTGCCCGTTAAGTTATGAGCCTAGCGGTGAAGACTTCTTATCTCCCTGTTTGATGGAAGCTGACCTAATGCGTCGCATTCTCTCGCAGAAAGAGTTCGCAGTCTGGTTAGCTAACTTCCTCCCAGGTATTCCAAGTGATGGTTCAGGTGATTGGCTCGCTCCGGGAATCGTAAACGACGCAAGTGATGGCAAACTCGTACATCTTGATGGTGTGAATTCATCTCGGGCATGGAATCTCTATAACATCGCTGGTGCACTGCCTAATAATGACGAACGCAAACTTAGCCTTGTTAAGTCAGCCAAACTTCATGCTGACACCGGTGTGGCAGCCGTATCCGACGAGCACTATTCCGGCTCTCATTGGTTAGCGAGTTTCGCAACCTATTTAATGACCGGGCGAGGCAAATAATATTTGATATGATCCAATTTAGAACAATTAGAACGGTCTCGAGTTCGCTTAGGTATGAATTAAAAATTTGTTTGTTAAAAAAGCAAGGCGACAGCTTTTCAATAGCCACCAACTAAACCTCTTCAAAAATGAATAAGAACAAGACCAGTAAGACAGCACGCATCACTGCAACCACGGTTGGCACGATAACGTTAGTCGGTTTAGTGATACGCTTTATTCTCGCTACAGAACAGTATGGCTCTTTTATGGCTGGGGCATCACATCTATATCAATTTTTTACCATATTTACTAATACCTTAGTTTTTTGCGTTATGGCCTCTATCGCTTTCGGCAAAACACCGCATAGACTTGCCGTGCATGCTACCGTTGTCGCTATTGTTGGAGTTGGAATTATTTTTCACGCACTACTAAGCCAATTTGGTGCCCAAGAGGGCCTCGATGGCCTAGGTAATCTCATTACCCATACCATCGTTCCAATAGCTTCTTTAGTTTGGTGGCTTGCACATGGCGAGAAGGAAACTGTTCAATGGCGCGATGCATTTTTCTCTCTGATTTGGCCCAGTGCCTATTGTATTTACGCACTTATACGAGCTGAATTTTCAGGTTTTTACCCATACTCGTTCATTGATTTACAAAAGCTTGGCTGGGGTGGTTTAGCACAAAGCGTTTTCTTTCTGAGCCTTGCATTTTTAGTTCTAGCCTTACTTTCTATTGCCTACGCACGTATTGTAAATAGGCTTAGCACTAAAGATGCTATCGCTTAAGCACTATTAAAAAGAAATTCGATAAAGGCCCTCGTTTTTGCCGGCACGAAACGTTTTGATGGGTAAACCAGCCACACGGCCGATTCCTTGGCCATGCTTGTAACTTGCCAATCGGGCAATAACTCGACAAGTTTTTCTGACTGCAAGTCGCTGCGGATAGTCCAGTCTGCAAGCAGTGCAATACCCATGCCGTCACGCACAGACTGCCTAATGGTAGCGGCATTAGTCGCCGTCATTATTGGCCGAATAGAAATACGTTGAGAGGCCCCATCGCGCTGAAAATTCCACGCGTTCCTGAAATTATCATACGCAAATGTGACCAAGTCATGATCAGATAAATCGTCCGGAACTTGAGGAGCACCTCTTTGCTGCAGATAAGCATTACTGGAAACTAAGTGATACCTTACGTCCGCCAACTTTCGTGCTATCAAACTGCTGTCACTCAGGTTCCCGTGCCTAATCGCGATATCAACTTGATCATTTATCAAGTCGATATGAGCATCCGATAAAATGAGCTCTAACTCAATATTCGGATACTGAGTTCGAAATGCCTTCAATAGAGGTGCTATCACTATTTGGCCATACGACACAGAGGCCGTCACTCGCAAGCGACCCGAGGGTGTCGCACCTGAATCTATTAAGGACTGATGCACGAGATCCATTTCTTCGATCAGCGGTGAAATTTTTTCGAAATAGAGTTCGCCTTCCTGGGTGGGAACAAGCTTACGTGTAGTGCGTTGAAAAAGGCGCGTATTAAGCTGCGCCTCAAGCGTGGCAACGGCTCTTGACACTGTGGACGACGCAACATTTCTCTCGTTCGCCACGTCAACGAAGCTACCAGCGCGGTAAACGGCAATAAATGCCTTAATATTATCGATATCCATTATTGCGACCTTCGCATTAATAATTTGCATTCAAGCCTGTTTGTTGCATATTAAACTTTAGCTACAGTCGTTTCAAATTA
>CANMNN010000028.1 GCA_947499305.1 uncultured Arenicella sp.
ATAAAGCAAGTAGCCTCGAGTATTGGACTTGTAAGTTGACAGACCTATCAAGAGAGTATCGTAACAGTTCCTTCTGGGAAGTATGGCGCAAGCAAAGAGAGAAGAAAAAGGCGTTTGCTAAACAGAAATTAGCCGCTGATAAAACCAGAGCTCTACATGAAGAGCGTATTGAAAAGCTTATAGGTTCGGCCATTAAAAGAACTCCTAGACCTTCGGCAACGAATTCCGAGCGAATGGCAAAAGTTGGTAGTGCTCGTGCAGATCAACTCGAGAAGGAGCGTGCGCAGAAACGACCGACATCGCTAAAAACTGAATTACCAGGAAGGGTGGTCTCCTTGCGCGCCAACGCAGACGACGAAGAATACCCGGATTTTGAAGATGTGTTATTTGATGACGGAGATGACTGATGCAATTGCCTAAACATTATGTTTTAGCTGAGTATAGGGATACAGGGGTTAGACAGTACGTGAACAACCCATTTATCGAGGCGTTGCCACCTATCTTCTCAGTCAAGCAAACCAGCCTGAATTTAAAAGGAAAAATTGATTATAAACCTGCTGACAGAGTGGTGGACGCAAAGTCAAGAATGCACATGGTGGTGTCTTTGCTGGACGACTACTTTCAGCCCTTATCCCAGCATGTTTTATTAGAAGAGCGAATTAGCATGATGGTACGCAGAGGGTACGTTGGAAGAAATATAAATGATGGCTCGTTGAATAGGAAATTGCAGAAAGGCTACGAACTAATTCAGTCTCAAGGTGAAAAGCCAGCTAATTTCACAACTGAAAAAACTACTGCTAGGAGTATGTCCTTAATTGGAGTGTCTGGTAGTGGAAAGAGCAGCTCGTTGCGCCGGATATTGGAAACATACCCCCAAGTTATCTATCATCAGGAAAGTAACTTTATTCAAATTACATATTTAAAAATTGAATGCCCTAGTAATGGAGACCTTGAGAGCCTCTGCCTTAATTTCTTTAGTGGGGTAGACAGCATTTTAGATACTGAGTATGAAAGGCGGTATGCCAAGCAGCGTCTATCACTGCCTAAGATGTTAGCTTTAATGAGGCAGGCAGCAAATAGTCGTGCGATTGGAGTATTAGTAATTGATGAGATTCAGCGGCTGAGTCAAGTGCGCTCAGGCGGGAAAGAGAATATGCTCGAATTTTTTGTTGAGCTGGTCAATCAAGTTGGTATTCCTGTCGTGTTGGTTGGCACCCCTAAAGCGCGCCCAATATTTGAGCTTGAACTGCAGTCCGGTCGACGTAGTGTGGGCCTGGGCTCTATTTATTGGGAGAATATTCAGCAAAAGGTGAATAAGAAAAATGAGGGAATTGTTCTAAATCCTAACTGGGTTCGTTTCACCAATGACCTATGGAAGTACCAATGGTTGAAGCATGGCGATGACCCTCTTACAGATGAAATTCGTGACTGTTGGTATGACCTATCTCAAGGTGTGCTAGATATTGTAGTCAAACTTTTTGTTCTGGCCCAACTTCGCGCAATTGCGAATGGAGCAGAGCGTATAAACGTCGGGATAATGAAATCAGTCTATGAGCAAGAATTGAAGCCAGTACAGCCGATGCTGCAAGCACTTCGCTCAGGCAGCGCTGAGCTAATTGTTAAGTATTCTGATTTACGCGGGCCGGATATCGAGAGGCGATTGTTGCAACTAGGTAACATCATAGTAGACTCTGTAAAAAAGGACGAGGATGCGCTCTTTAATGGTAACAATGAGGCTCTAAAGTTGTTCAATTTGATGCTTCAATTGGATGAAACTTATGATAAAAAATTACTAAAATCTTTAGTTAAAAGAATTTTCAGAGAGTGCCCTAATACGAGTTTTGCCGAAATGTTGCCAATACTGATTGATTGGTATGCGAAGGAAGAAAGTAAGCGGCCAGCCAAACCTGAAGGCGCACAAAAATGGATTAAGCCTAGCGACTGGCAACACCTGGAAAGTGACGATCTGAGGCATTTACTTGATATAAGTAGAAAAGAAAAATCAGACTTTCACAAGCGCGCTAGTTCAAGAGGCTTAATGTTTAACATTGAAGGTTGGGCTACAGGCTCGTAGTGCTTGGTTTTCCAATACCTTATAGCAATGAACTATTATACAGTGTGATAGCTCGGTCTGGAGTGCATGAAGGCGAAACCTCGCCAAAGCAATTGTTAGATGCTGTTTTTTCCAATAGGAAGATTGTTGCAACAGTTGATTTGCCTTGCCATGTAGGCAATCTTGCAAATCAATATGGTGAATCACTGACGTTGACAACTAAAGTACTTATCGACCTGCATACGCTTTGGCCCGCTTATGCTCCGTTTCTTCCTTACGATAGGAGGCTAGAAGTAGAGGAGCGGATGCATGGAGAATCAAATGGCACTGTTCATTTAGCAACTGGTGCTGCTGCCTCACGTATTAGTGCTAAGCAAAAACTAATGATTTGTGAGTGCTGCAGAGATGAGCAAACTAAGAAATATGGTGAAACTTACTGGGATCGTCGGTGGCAGCTTCCAATAATCAAGTATTGCCCAAGGCATGGGCCATTGTCGGAAACCGATATTATTCTTAATAGAGCACATCGACACCAGTTCGTTGCTGCCTCGCAAAGTAGTGTCATTGACAAAGTGATTGCGACAAAGTCAGACATCCGATTTTCTGAACTATCCTATGAATTATTTGATAGTGTCAACAACTTGTCCCCTAGTTATATGCAATGGAGTTGCTTCTATCATAATTTGGCTATCGATAATGGGTTTATTGTCGGTAAGCGATTAGACCACGATCACTTGTATGATGAATATATGTCTTACTGGGGTGAACGCTGGCTTAGTAGAACAAATTTGCTGCCCTCTACGAAGGACTCTTCATGGCTCAAAACCATCTTCCGAAAGCACCGAAAAGCATTTAGCTTTGCGGAGCATTTAACTGTTATAGATGCAATTTCGTCTCAACGAACTGAAGTCACTGGTGCAATAAAACAAGCACTTCAGTTCAAAGCCAGGCCTATGAAGCCTGACGTTAAAATTCATTTTGACTCAAGAAAGAAAAATAAAGATCAAAGCGATTGGTTAGAGCTATTGCAAGCTAACGGCCCCAAGGCGGCGAGGAAAATTCAACCGGCGTTGTATGCGCGACTATACCGGAATCACCATCATTGGCTAATGTCTGTTAACAATCAGCATCGGCTTCCTGCATGTAATGCAAACAGCCGCATAGATTGGGGTAAGCGGGATCGTCAAGTGTCGCAGGAATTGCTCGGATTTGTTAGGAAAGCAAAGAAAGAATGGGTAATGCCTCGGTTAAGTAAGACATTTCTGATTAACCAAATAGCTAATAGATCTACCGTAGAAAAGAACTTGTATCGCTTGCCTCGTTGCAGCGCTATTTTGGATCTACATTCAGAAAGTATCGGTGAATATCAGGTTCGCAGGTTGAAAAGAGTAGTTGCAGGCTATACCGCCCGAGAGAAGGAGCTAAAGGAATGGGTTCTGCTGAGGGAGGCCGGTTTAAGTGAGAGTCGAATAACCAGCATTGCAAAAAAATTTCTTAAGGAGGCATTAAGTAATGTCAGTTCAAGGTAAGTATAAGCATCTTCAAGATGATTCAAAAATAACAGCTATTGGGCATCTCTTTAGAGGTGTAGGGAATAAGCAATGGGCGATCAATCTCGATTTTTCGGGGAAAAAATCTAAAAGTGTTAGGTTTGGCGCAATACCGACACTTGCTCGACGTAGGGTGCTTAATCCAACTAAAGTAAATAAGAGAGCAGGAGTCCCTGTAGAAGTTACAATTTCAAACGCACAGCATTGGCAACAGGGGAAGCTACAGGATTGCGCAGCATACTTTAAGGCTCCTAAAGGTAGCGACAAAAAACAAAATTGTTTTATTTCGACTGAGTCCGGACAATCCGTCTACATTCCTCAGCTGGAATTAGCACGTGTTCTTTTCTATCACGACCAATTTATGGCAAGACTGAGTTTGCAGCACAATGCGTTGGCAGAAGATTTCTTTTTGGATTTTAGTGATGGTCCAAAAGTATTCGTGCGTGAAGGCGCAGAATATCCTATTTACTACTTTAATAGAGAAGACAATCGTAGATTTCTAAGTTGGGTGTTAATGGATGTTGATGCTCGAAAATCATTTGAGAGCATCAGCTCAAACCTCTTGCTTAATGCAACGCGCCGAGGGAATTATGACCAGTGGAATTTTGGTTTTAAGCCACCGCCCTTGACAGGAGTTAAGCTCGGCATGACCGGTTGGTCAGACCGTGATTCTGGTACTTTTATTGTTTGGGAAATTCATTCTCTAGAATTATTGCCTTCTACAATACAAGGTGAGGTGAATTTTTTTCACCCAAAATACGAACGAAAGGTGGGAGGGAAGCCTACTAAACCTGGGAAGCCAAAAGGAAAACCTCCAGAGGAAAACGAGTTAAACGATGATGAGCCTTCTGATGCAGATAAAGCCTCCGTGACCTTAAGGTCAGAATTAGTCAAAATAACTTTTAGAGAGCCTTTCGTTACAAATCGTATTCCCGCAAACCTAAAGCCGGTTAAAAATTCAAAAGGAGATGGAGATCGAGAGATTTTAGGGAATGAGTTAAGCGCTAATGAAAAAGAAGAGTCTGGCAATCTCCCGGGAGGAGCATGGAACAATTTAGACGATCAGACTGATGATGCGCATCTCTATCTAAGTAAATTCCACTCGTTTTTAGAAATGGTAGGTTATTTAGAATCGTCACATAATTGCACTGTTCTGAAAAAAAATATTGTAAAACTTCCAAGGTTGAATGAAGGAAAAAAACATTGGCTATTAGATACAGAAAATCCAAGGTGCCTGGTGGTAATAGAATTAACGCTTAATGGAGAATCAATAACTTTACTTGAGATTGATACCTCCGATGGTGCTGCGAGTTTATCGACAATGATGCTGAAAGTAGGTTTTAGCGGATGGTTAGAGAACAACTTGGGTAGAATAAAAATGGGGATTATGAAAAAGTCGCTCGGATGGCCGACTGATATATTTAAAGAGAATGTAGATGCGGATAAAATTTCCGGCATACCTCACCCTAAATCAAAACACTTTGGCAGTTTAAAGTCTGAAGAGATTGAGCCTTGGGCGCAGAGGTTTGTTAATTGGATGTTGAGGTAAGTCTCAATCTTCTACTTAGCTGAATGTAGGGAATCATCTAAACATTTTTAATATAAGTTCGGTCTTTTAGTTAGAGTTGCGGAGTGGCGAATAATAGGTATTTGGTTGTTTTTGGCTGATATTGACTTACGGTTTCGATTTTTTTCATTTCGTTTAGACCTAAACTCAGGTGTAACGTCTTCGTTTATTAAGGTGAAATCTGAGAATAAGGTTGTTGAAAATTGGTTTTTTGGGTAGGATCTTCGTCAAGTTACTGTTAAGGCATATAAAGAATCAGTCTGAAACTGCCTCCAAGAGCTTGTATTATTATCTAAAACAATAATGAAAAGGACTTTGATGTTGTCATCTTCTAAGCTGTTAATCTTCTCCAACGTTCTACTTTTACTAATTTGTTTATCGCAATTTGCCTATATTGCAATCTCAGCAAGTAGTCGAGAAAGCGCTATTGAGCCATCTTCGTATTTAACTAAAGTTGAAGCCGACGCGCGCCTAAAATCTGTATTGCTCGAAGCCAAGGAAGTTGCATCAAACACGGTAATTGAGCACATAGAGGCCAAAGGCTTCGCATCAACACCGAGTGAAACATCTTCCCAGCTTAGCGGTGATGCTGTTTTTGAAACAACTGTTTTGGAGCCCGAATTACCGCTTGAGTCAGAAAGTGTAGACCCTGCAATTCAACAGCAATACATCGATGCTGCCGAGCAATATAAAAAGAAATTAGAAGCCAGCGCATCGCTAGCTATAGACCCTGAAAAATCATAAAACACGCTATTCAGAGCGCACCTACGCTCAAATACAAAATGCGTTCTGAGTTTGCTGTTCGAAAAACTTACTGAAGAAATTTATAAGGAACTTCCTAAAATGAAAAAAACAATTATCCAATTATTTACCTTAGTGCTTTTTCCTCTTAATGCCTTGGCTAACTGTGGCTATTTGCCGACTGCCCCTGAGCTACTAACCGAGCCCCGGCTGACAGCCGATCAATTCAATACATTATCGGGTCAGATGGACGCTTATATAGAACAAATTGAGTTATTTCAAAACTGCATTAAAGAAGAAATAAACCAGTTAGCGCCAGCCGATGCGACCCAAGAGTATTTTAGTTCTAGTCAGTATCAAACTGCTTATGCACAAAAGGCATCTTGGTTAGATCTTTCGAGAGAGAAAATGCAACAGTCCATGGATCGCTATAACGACCTAGTTCAAATCGGCAGCGCGCAATAGCGCTACGTACCAACCTCATTACGGAGCGCAATAGATTATGAAAAATTTTACTTTTACGGAGTATTTAGCAATGAAACCTTTACACCGTTGCATCGCCCTGAGTTTAGCCTTGAGTGTAACTACTCCTGTATTTGCTGAGGAAGTGGTCAACCCATTTGAGGCCATACATCAAGAGCTGCTAACGGCGGTTGCTGAAGGCTGTCCAGCTAAGTATGAAGACTTGTATGTACAGATAACTAGCGAAGATACGGTATCAAGTCTATGGGGCACAAGCCAGATAAACGCAGTGGACGATGAGCAAGCATTTCGGCTTCGTTATGAGCAAAATAATTCGATAGCTGGGGTTGCGCCGAGTGTCACTGAAGTTGACGAGGTAATGGCTAGTGCTGACGCGATTCGCTTTGAATGCAATACTCATCGGCTTAACTTATTACAGCAAATGATGACATTGAATTCCAACGATGCAACGGACAGCTTAGAAGTCATAAGTGGCATTGTAGATGCAATTGATCTCGGCAGTGGTCGTTGGGAAACTGGAGATATCAGAAATACCGGGCGCACTGACCCCGCCGCAGGTTGGGTATTTTTAGACGGCCGAAGCATTGGTTCTGACTCATCGGAAAATGCGTACTACAAAGGCGATCAATATAAAGCCTTGTTTGAACTAATGAACCTTTGGGATCCCGAGAATACTCAAAATTGGGAAGCTGGAGATGCGCATACTTTGCCCGACTTACGTGGCCGAAGCATTTACGGTAGCACGGCGATGGGTGGTTCTGCTTCTCCGGCACTAGAGGACGAGGCTGTTAACGCTGATTCGGCGAATAGCTTAGGCAAGGCATTTGGCGCAGATCAAGTCGAGTTAGACGAAAATACATTGCCTGCGCACACACATAATATGACTAGAGCGGGTGTACACAACCATGATTCTTCCGCCGTTGGTCATCATGTACACACTATAAAAAACGATGGTTACCATGGCCACTCGATGACCTATTCTGGAAACCATGAGCATGATCTAAAACAAGGTTTGTATAACCCTGGTAACTACGGGCCTGGTACTTATTCAAATCGTTGGCCGACTGGAGGTTTGCGCCCGTCTACAGACGGACTTAATTCGGCGACCCTAACAAGCTCTATTCTTACCGACGGTAGCCATAAACATTCAATTGGCAACGGCGGCACGCACAACCATGGAATGAATGGTGCCGGCGGCCACGATCATTCAATCTCAAACTCAATTGACCATGAGCACAGCAACGAAAGTACGGGTAATTCAGCGCCAGTAAACATCACAGGCCCCGGAGTCTCATTCAACGTAGAAATAAAGCTTTAACCCACGTTGTTACAGGCCAAACGAATTACCTCAATGAATACAACATGGAATAGCTATGTCTAGTGTGAGAAACCTTATCGTCGCAATGTTTATTGCCTCGGGGTTCAATGGTGTTAATGCTAACGCCCAAGAATCTGAGAACCTACAGCGATTACATCGCGATGTTATTGCCGCGTGCCCTAAGCGATGGGAGAACATGCCCGAATACCTTTCCTTGACCAGCAGCTACGCCAGCTCGCGACTTCAATACACTCATGCGATGAAAGAGCAAAGCATTGATATCTGGCAAGGCGACTCGGCCGATCGTCAAAACTACATTAAATTTGCGCTGGTGAATCTGGTTGATGATAACGGAGCTCCGCTACAGAGCTTTACTCATCCAGTGAGTGTGGTTTATCAGTGCTTCAAAAGCCGAGAGAGGTATCTTGTTGAAATGCATCAAGAGATGTATTTAACGACCGTCGCTTTCTATACAAGATTTGATGAATTTCGAGACGATGATAACGATGGCGTTTTTAATAGTCTCGATCTGTGTGTTGCCACACAAGAACCCCCGGCCAATACAGAGGCTGTGACAGCAGTAAGCGATTTTCATACTCATCCCGACAGTGGTTTATTGGTGGTTGATGAGCAAGGCTGCGCCGCATGGGAGCTTGACCAAGATGGAGACACAGTGCCGGATTATTTCGACCATTGCCCAGCAGAGCTAGGGGCGGTTACAACCGTAGATGGGTGCGCTGATGCAGACTCTGATGGTGTTTCAAATGGCAAAGACTCATACCCGTATCAAGACGATACTATTTGTGTAGCTGAATAAGGATATCTCGATGAAATTTATAAGCATGAACAAAATTATGTCTCGCTTTTCTGTGCAAGCAGTTCTATTCGGTGCGCTAACGCTGGCTGTAGTTTCAGCCAGTGCTAAAGACTTACCCGGCGCTACTCAAACGTCCTATGGGGTTTCGTCTTCGGGGGCGTTTCAGTTTCAGGTGCCGATTGTGTTGCCGGTGGGCCGTAACGGTGTTCAGCCGAACTTGGGCTTGAGTTTTTCAAGCTCATCAGGCAATGGTCCTCTAGGCGTCGGTTGGAATCTCAGTGGCTTAGGCGCAATCTCTCGTTGCGGTCGCACCATTGCGACCGATGGTGTGAGAGGCGGTGTCCTGCATGACCAGAACGACCGATTTTGCCTGAACGGGCAACGCCTTATTTTAGTATCCGGCAGCACCTATGGTGCAGCCAATACAGAATACCGAACTGAGATCGATGGCTTCGTCAAAGTCGTTGCCAAGGGTTCAGTAGATAATGTTGGTGGCGGAACGGCACCTGAGTATTGGGAGGTTTGGCACAAAGACGGCATGATCTCTGAATACGGTAATTCGTCAACCTCAAAATTCAGAGTTACTTCGCAAAGCATTCATTCTTGGATGGTGAGCGAGGTTCGTGATCGCTCAGACAATGCTTACACAGTTAGCTATACCAGTGGCTACCCGCGGCCTAGCCTTATTAGTTATGTTGGTGGGCACACGGTTAATTTTGTCTACAGTGATCGAACCGATATTCGTACTCGCTACATAGTCGGTGAAAAAGTAGTCTTCGATAAACGTCTTGATAGTGTTTCTGTTAAACGAAATTCAACTGTATTGCGAGAATACGATCTGGCTTATGACTACGCAGAACTAACTAAAAAAAGTAAGCTAACCTCAATTACCGAGTGTGGCCGTAATAACAAATGTATGCCGCCAATCGATGTCGATTGGGAGACCGATACTAAAGGCTTCAGCAACACAACAGTTGCAGGCTTCAAGGCAGCCGAGTCTAGTTTCTTATTTGACCCAACGGCGGCCAACCTTAACCGCGAAATCACCAAGGGTGCTTGGGCTGATGTAAACGGTGACGGCCGAGTTGACCAAATTATTGCTTATCGAGGTCGTGATGGTGGGCCAATCTTAAAAACTTACTTGCAGTCGACCAATGCCTCTGGCGACGTCGTTTGGCAAGAAGACTCAGACTTCGCTTTACCGATGATCTTGAGAGACTACTCTCGCAGCATTATGAACGCCTCATACAATAATGCTAACGTGATGAATCACGGTCAGTTGATTGACGTTAACGGCGATGGCTTAGTGGATATTGTCTATGGTGTTGTTTATCAGTACTACGACTACCAGGATCAAACAAATAAGATAGCCACTAAGCGCGAAACTTGGATCAACAAGGGCAATGATGCCGACCCGAACGATCGTAAGGGCTGGCGCAGAGAAGACCCTAATGGAAACAACTACACGCCCCCAGATCTTATGTTTTCGTACATCGAAAACTCGGGCGAGCTCACTCATTTCTCAGGCGACCAGTGTATTAATGGATGTCAATTCAGCGGTTTTATTGAGACAAATCGCGGTCGTTTTGTAGACATCAATGCCGACGGCTTAGTCGATTGGGTGCGCGCGTATAATGTGAATGCGGGCCCCGATAAAATTGCCACGTGGCTGAATACAGGTTCAGGATGGGTACCTAGCTCTACTTTCAAACTACCAGATATTTTCGCTGAGTTTCGAGGGCCTTATTCATTAGTACATGGCCAGTTAATTGATTTAAATGGAGACGGGCGTCTAGACTGGTTACAGTCATATCATACCAATGATGAGTTGACTAACCCCAATGGTGGCCATACTGGCGCTTGGCTAAATACAGAGTCTGGCTTTGAGCCCGCTCCCGCGGCTTTTGAACTTGATGACATCGTAAACGAAAACGTCAGCGGTTGGACATTCCCCCGCAATCGAGGCACCTTCATCGACGTCAACGGTGATGGTCTAGTCGATTATGTAATGGACAGTAAGAACGGGGCAACCGCTGCAAACGATTATTATAGTTCTACCAATAAAACGTGGTTGAATACCGCTACCGGTTGGGTTGCTGCGCCAAACTACAACGCCCCCTTTATTCACAAGAACCATTTGTATATTGGCCACACCGGCCAAGCAGGTAACCAATCGGGAGCAAACTGGCCACTGAATATTAATGGCCACTACATCGACATTAATCGAGATGGTTTAGTTGATTATGTTCAGTCTTTCAAAGATGTGGAAGGGGACGTCCAGCAAAATACCTGGCTGAATACCGGGCAAGGTTGGGAACTTGACAATGACTATAAGTTCCAACATTTGTTTTATGATTACTCTGGCTTAGATCGCTCAAAGGTACGCTTTGGCAACTTTCTTGATATCAACTCAGATGGCAGTCCAGATTGGGTTCAAAGTCGTCACGGTGAGGCTCTTGTTACCGTCTTAGGTAACACTGGCAAAAGTGATCAAGTAGATAAAATCACCACCACGGCCGGTGTAGAAGTGATCCCAGAATTTGGCTCGGCGGTTACAACGCCAGAACTCTACACCAAGGGTGTTGGCGCAGCTGAAGCAGACGCTCGACACATTATTGGGCCAATGTACCTCACCTCTTCAATGTCAGTAACTAACGCCATTGGCGGTTTGAATGTATCTGAATATCAATATAAAGGTGCTCAATCAAGTCGTCGTCGGGGTTTTCTAGGCTTTGAAACTTTTGTGTCAACTGATACGCGTTCAGGCATTAAGAGTGAGTCGAGCTATCGGCAAGATTATCCGTTTATTGGACGCATGAAGAGCAGTGTAGTGCGTGAAACGTCGGTGACTGATGCTAATAGTTGGTTGAGCAAATCGACAGTTACCTATGATGTTAAGTCACTTAACGGCAATAAAACTCTGTTCCCATATGCTGATGTTCAAATTAGTCAAACACGAGAGCTAGATGAAAATGGTGGTGCTCAGTTTGAATGGTCAAGGGTGGAGAACACCTTTGATGATTATGGCAATGTTGTTAAAAGTGTCACTGAGCGTGGGCTGAATGCCGCGACACTGTTGCATCGATCTACCGCCGATAACACCTATAAAGATGTTCTTGAGGCTGATTGGTTGGTCGGTCGTCTAGAGCGAACAAAAACAACGCTCGAAGAACCCAGTGTTGCAAATTCCAGCATTATACGCACAACCGATTTTACCTATAACGCAACGCGTAAATGGCTATTAGAATCGGTTATCAGAGAGCCTAATTCATCGGACTTGAGCCTTAAACACACCACGACGTATGGCTACGATGATCATGGAAACATCACAACAGAAACCGAGTCTGCATTTGATCCATACCCTTTGGGCAACAGTGTCGGAAACGTCAGTCGCACCAACACCGTTGGCTACGACTCTCTCAGCCGCCTACCAGCTTGGCTTAAAAATACCTTAGACCAAACATCAACAATTAATTACCACGATTATTGTGATGCGCCAGATAGTGTTACCGATTTAAACGGCCTTCCAGCAACGTCGGATTACGATGAATTCTGCCGACAAATTGAAACAATTGATCCAATCAATGTAAAAACGCAAACCGACTATACGTTTGATGATCTATCGTGTTCTTCCTGCCAAGTGACCCCGCGATACAGCGTTAAAGTCTCTCGTGATGGCGAACAACCCATCGAGGTTTTATACGGCCAGTATTCACAAGCCTTATTGTCTAAAACCAAGGGTATGTCTCAAGGCATTGCGAGCTTGGCAAATGATATTGAGCAACAAACGCATTACGACGCACGTGGCCGAGTCACAAAGCAATCTCAACCTTACTTCGTCGGCGACCAGGTTTATTGGAGCCACAGTGTTTATGACAAGCTAAGCCGGCCAACGCTCTCCATTCTTGCGTATGCTGGTCGTGGAACCTCTGCACATCACGCTCTTGCAAACGGCAAAGCGATTGTTGAGTACGACTACGCCATCGATCAAGGTGGTAGGCAACAAAGAACCGTGACCGACCCCTTGGGGCAAACCAAAACAGTATTCGCGAATGCACTCGGTCAGGTTGCCGAAATCCGAGACCACGATCAATCGCCTTTAACTTACGATTACAGTGCATTAGGCAATTTAGTGCAAACGGTGGCGCTCGATTCTGCTTCTGGCGGCGTAACCACAACCATTGGCTATGATTTGTTAGGCCGTCGTACCTCTCTTGATGACCCAAGTTTAGGTATGTCGCAATTTACCTACGACGCGTTCAACCAAATGCGTACGCAGACCGACGCAAGAGGTAATACATTGTCGATGCGCTACGACGACCTCGGTCGACTTAAAGAGCGCGATGTACCGTTAGAAGACAACACAATTGAGACCAGTGTTTGGACGTATGACATTAACTTAGGCTCTGACCCTAATGCTAAAACAGTGGGGAGTATCAGTCGTATTAAGCGGGGCAGTGCCAGTGGTTTTGATGAGAGGGAATACTATTACGACGAATACGGTCGACCCAGCGCAAAGCGAACTTGGATTCGGCACGAGCATTTCGATGAAGCATTTACCTATGATGTATTCGGCCGAATTGAATCGCGCGCCTATCCAAGCAGTGGTCAGACAAATGGCAGCAATAATGTCTTTGCCGTTGGTTACGAATATGACAATGGTTATTTAAAATCCATAACCGGCTTAGATGCCGCTGGCCAAAAGTGTATTACGCACTGGACGGCTAACGAGTACGACGCTTTGGGCCGCACCAAACAAGACACGCTCGGAACATTAGTTCAAATCACCAGAGACTTTGATCAGGCGCAAGGCGTTTTGAATAATATTGAGTCGAAGATACTCAAGGGCGCAGGCACCGATAGCCTAGTGCAAAACTTGCACTACAGTTACGATGCCAATAACAACCTAAGCAGTCGAGAAGACGCTCAAATAGGGGTATTGGAACAATTCACCTACGATAATTTAGATCGTTTAAAAACCCATACTCGAGTAGTGGAAAGTGTGTCATCAGTGGTCAGTGTCACTTATGATGCTTTAGGCAATATCCGAAGCAAGTCGGATGTGGGTAATTATAATTACACTAATCCCCAAAACCCATATGCCTTAACCAGTGTCTCGAGCTCAGTCAGTGCGAATCTGGATAAGTTTAAAGTTGACTGGGAATGGAATGGTGAATCCGCCGTTCAGCAAGCCCAGCCTGATATTCTGGACACCACTTATCAATACAATGAAAACGGCAGTATTACCCATCAAGGTAATCGGCGCGTGTATTGGACTGCCTTCGATAAGCCTCACACCATGGTGCTCGAAGGTAATGATGGCGTGCAACGAGGCTCAGTTATCGACTATAACGCTGACTTTGAGCGAAATTTTAAACAAGAGAAAACTTTTACCGCGTTTGGTACTCCTTTAGCCGTCAAAGAGTCGACGTTCTATATTGGAAAAGACTACGAGATGATCGTAGAAGAAAATGGCGCTATCACCCATCGTTACTCCATTAGTACTGGCGGTGGCATCGTTCAAATTGAGCGAGATCATAATTCTGATAAAGATAAACCTAAGTACATGCTTACCGATAATCTAGGCTCGGTAAATGTGATTCTTGATAATTTGGGTAATGTCGAGCAGCGCTTAGAGTTTGACCCTTGGGGTATGCGGGTTTCTGGGCCACAGGTAGGCGTTGTTAATTCGCTTACCAATAAGGGCTACACCGGGCATGAAATGGATGATGAGGTTGGCCTTATCAACATGAATGCTCGTATTTATGATCCGTATTTGGGAAGGTTTATGAGTGCGGATCCGGTATTGCCGGATGCGGGGGATTTGCAGGCGTTTAATCGGTATGCTTATGTTTTGGGGAATCCGTTGAAGTATACGGATCCTACAGGGAATTGTAGTTCTACAGTTAGTGGTGTAACCGCCGAGACTGGTTGTATATTGCTTGATGATACCGGGAGTTCTGTAGGTTCGAATCCTTTTGGTGATAGCTTTCGAGGCTCAGATCAATACCTTGATTATTATGAGGATACTCAATCTCAGATAGAAGATGATCTATACAATCAATTTCAGTTAGAGTTCCAAGAAGTAATGGTTGTTGCGGTAGAAGCTCTGGATCGAATTGAAGAGTTGGTAAACGCAAACCCAGATGGAGTCGTAAAAATATCTCTTAGTGATATTCAGGCAATTGCGAGATACACTGCTTATCGCTTAGCTGATGCGCAAATACGAGGCGAGTTCAATCTTAGAGCTGAAGGTTTTATAGCTCATTGGAGACGTCTTCGGGAGCGAGCTGATGGTGAGTTCTGGCTAGAATCTGTAGAGGGTAGAGATTTTGAGAGCTTTAGGTGGGCTCATGTGAGATTTGATATTGAAGGGGTGGGACAGTTCACTGGCTCTGATATTAACTATTTAGTCGCCGGAGCAATAAGAGCACAGGCTGGTAGAGATGTTGAAGGGTTTCTAACAGGCTCAGATCTTTACAATAGTGGCCAAGGCGCAATTGATTCTATATTTGGCTCTGGAGAGGAGGCTCAAAGAAATTTTGATCAAACGTCTAGAGCTGAGTACTGGGTTCGTTTAGGCTTTAATATATCAAAGGAAGTTGGCGATGCCTTTAGTAGTCTTCATCGTTATAGTTCAAGAGAGGACATTTATGATGCAATAGAGCAAACCGAGGATTATGACTATGAAGACAGTGATGAAGCGGATCACTTTGAGCCGCCCAACGGTCGTTAATAGATGATCTAATTCCTAATTTTTCTAACCTTTATCAAATTATATGAAAAAGTTTAACAGTAAAGTACTAACCTATTCTGCCATTTTATTCGGTACATTTTCGGTCAGTTCTGATCTTGTCGCAGGCAAGGAATTACCTAGTGATTATTGTTTGGAGCTGGAGGATGGACTTCGAGATAGAGAGGTTTTTGGCGAGCTTTTAAGTTGGCAAAAGAGGATTGTCTCTTTGAGTGAGCTCGATGAGAATTTATTGTCAAGATCTGTTGGTTTTGGTCCAGGTCAATATCGATTAAAGGCAAGTGTTAATTGGGAATTACTCGGCTTTGACCCTCATGGATCTAAGTTGATGCTTATTTTTAACGATAGAATTAGTAAAGAACGTAAAAACCTTACGCATATTTTCTTCGCAGAGAGGTCTGGTTATGGATACATAGTTAAAATTGCTAATGACGATGTTAAAAGCAAGATACAATTGAGTGATTCTAATGGTAGGCTTGGCATTAATACTCTTTGCCTTGAAAAATAAGCGAAATAAACTTGGGACAGCCATTCGTTGAAAGGGTCAAAAAGAGCATTTCGCGCTCGCTTTGAATTGCAAAGCGAGTTGAGTGTCTTTCCAAGTTCTCCTTTGGTCTTTCGAATTCAATTCCCCCAAGAAATCTGCGCATAATCACTGATATGTTAAATACACGCCCACAGGCTACCCTCGCCGTAGGGCGATAAGTTAGGTCAAGGCGAATATTAGGCTATTCGCGGAAGTGTACTGAGGCGGGCGGCGCGTTATTCAGTGATCTGCTGAGTGCTTTGTTAATGTGCTCTGAACTAACCCAAGATTGAAAGTGCTCTTCGAACTGAGTGGTTAGTTCTGTCCAGCTATGCTCATCAAGACTAAGCCTATCGAGAATTTTAGGTAGAGATTGTTGGATGTGGCCGCGCTTATCATCTCGTATAACTCTGCCCGTCCAATCTACTAGCTCGATATAGTCTTTGAGGCGATAAGGGATGCCGATGGAGTCTTGCTTTATACCCACGAATGATTCTAAGCCGCGTTGATTCGAGGTGTCATAGATTCGTTTCTTAATCGAGGTATGTGCTGACTGCTCAGGTGTAGCCGCCATGCATGCTCGAATTGGGTTTAAGTCAACATAGGCCATGCACGATAACAATGCGCGCTCATCAAGCAAGGCTTGGCTTTTGAAGCGGCCTTCCCAAAACCGACCGCTGCAACGATCTTCTTTGTTGGCTTGTCGGGCGATGCTTTCATTAACAATGCGCATGTACCAGGAAATATCGCAGAGTCTCAATCTCCATTTTTTGATATCAGCGCGAAGAATCCGCCATTGGGCTTGATTTAAAGGCTCGCCATTTAGGTATTGTTGAGAGATGAACGTGCCGTTGAACAGCTGATGCCAACGCATAACCACCTCATGCTCAGTCCATTGATTAGCAAGATCGAGCCTAACGTGAAGTACCACATGATAGTGGTTACTCATTACCGCGTAGGCGCAGAGCTTGATGGCAAAGATATCAGCTAGCGTTAGGAGTTTTACCTCTAGCCACTGGCGGCGATGCTCAAAGCTTTTTTGAGTATAGCGATCATGGCCGCAGAGATATGCACGCCGAACGCAGCGAGATACGCAATGGTAATAGGGTGTGTCACTGAGCGATATCAGTGATTTTCTTGGAAGTGCCATCCTTTTCTCTTCGAGTGCCTATTTAACCCCTTGGTCTTTTAGAATCTCATTTAACAGAATTGTTAGTTTGGAGATTCTTCAGTAAATAAGACGTAAGCCGAGAGTCGTCATAGTTAATTTTAGAGTTACTTTCATATGAAAATTATAATCAATGTATGCGATATTTTTGAAGGTTTCAATTTTGTATTGGGAATAACCTTTTTGTTCATTTTATTACTTTATTTGTGGTAATTTATGTAATTAAAGGTATCAAGAAATTAATTGCTATCCTGCTTGGATCGCCTACTAGGTTTTGGTACCCCAGAAAAGGGACTGCCTTGCTGAATATAGTTAGTTTTTCAGTGCTGTCATCTAGTCAGGTTAACTAATTTGAGTTGGTGAGTAAGTCGACTGGAAACCCAAATACAAGCTTTTGTGCATGGCGTTGGCAAACTAAAGAAGGACTAAAATAGAATGAGCGAAGATCAAGGTCGAAATATGGGTTTACCGGATTTTAGATTTTCGGTAGATAGTCAGTTGATAGGTGAGCTCGGAGAGCGACTGGTTACTAATAACTATATCGCTGTATCAGAGCTAATTAAAAATGCTTACGATGCAGATAGTCCAACTGTTTCACTAAACCTTATAAATATTACCCAAGAGAATGAGTCTAAACTAAGCAAGATCGTCATTAAAGATACTGGCGTAGGCATGACTCTTTCAGACATTAAAAACTACTGGATGAAAATCGCTACGCCGCACAAGGCAGAAAAGCCAACAAGTGCTCTGCATGGGAGACCTCGCACCGGAAACAAAGGCATCGGTAGATTTGCATGTCAAAGAATTTCAAGAATTTTGGTTCTTGAGAGCTGCGCAAAGGTTATTTCAAGCGCGAAAGGCTCACACTATGAGAATACTCGAGTTACTTTTAATTGGGACGAGTTCAAACCGGGTATGAACGTTGACGAAATTCCATGTCGATACGAGACGAATACCTCAAATGAGGGAGAAACTGGCATTACGCTCAATCTCATCGATCTACGAGAAAAGTGGACCAGACGTGATTTTTTAATGCTCCAAAAAAGCGTCGCTCTTGTTTCGGTGGCTGGTCATGTTAAGCGTAAAGGCTTCATGGAAGACCCAGGATTTGAAGCTTCAGTTGTTTGCGAAGACTTCGAAGATGAAAAATTTGATATAGGTCAAAAAATACTAGCCTCAGGCTGGGGAACGTTAAGAGGAAAAGTGCGTCGCAATGGAGAGGTAGATTTAACCCTAACATCCGCTTCAGATGATTCCCCTCAAAAATATAAGCTCTCAGGCTTCGATGGTCTCGATGACGTCAATTTTGAAATTCATATCATGCCCGCAGCGAGTCGTATCAAGAGCGTTGAAAATAGACGAAGTCCATCGAAGTTGACAAAAGCGATTCTTGATCAAATCTGGGAGAATCACTCTGGTGTCCGGCTGTATCTTAATAAGTTTAGAGTGTACCCATACGGAGATTTAGATTCTGGGGATGACTGGTTGAATATTGGTAAGGATATTGCTCGACGTCGACTTCAACCAGATCCAATGCTTAAAGGAATACAGTCTCGTTTTCCTTCTATAGATTTTTCACGGTCAATGCTAAATCATCCTGGGTTACGGGCCCACATCGGCTCCGTTAATATCGAGGGCGAAGCGTTAAAGTATCTGCAAATAAAAATGGATCGCGAAGGTCTTCTGGAGACTAAGCTTTTTAAAGAGCTAAAGAGGATGATAAGGGTTTCTCTAGACTGGGCTGCATTAAACTATGAAGCCTTTTTGCGAGCTGAGTCTAAGAAGGTGGCCGCTCGAGAACGAGAAAATTTTATCGAGGTGACTAAAAGCAGGGAGATGACCACTAAACAGCAGGTAGGACAAGCGTTAAAAATCATTGACCATGCCACAACGGCGGAAGTTAAGAGCAAGCATTCAGAAAGCAAAGGTCATAACGAAAAACTAGCCGAAAGCACTGATAAAAACACTCTTGCCGCCGCAGTAAAATTTGTCGAGAGCACCTTTAGTGAAGTTGATGCTGAGCTCGATACGTTAAGATCTGTCGCCGCTACGGCGCCGTTGTTATTTGTATTTTCTCATGAGTTTAAAGGGATAATCGCGAGTCTATTGAGTCATGCTGTTGGTTTGGAGAACTTAGCTAAAAAGGCGGATGATAAAGAAATTCAGACTGGGCTAATTGATATGGCAACTGGCTTGAGGGAGTCCTCTACACAACATGAAAAAATAACCCATTTATTTGATGTTTTCTCAGATTCTCAAGGCTTTCATAAAAAAAAGGCCAATCTTAAGCGCACGATAGATCAAATTGAACTTGGTTTTGGATATCTATTTAGTGAGTTTGACATTGATTTCGATACCTCCCATTTAAATCCAATTTACACCGTTCCTCACTTGAACGAGGCTGAACTCTACTCAGTACTCATAAACGCTGTATCAAACGCTGTGAAGGCTTTAATAGCCAAATCCAATTCAAGGAAAATCTATATTGATGTCGTTGCGACGAAGCTTGTTTGTGAGATTAGAGTTTCTGACACAGGAGTTGGTCTGCACTCCAAAAATTGGAACAAAGTATTCGCCCCGTTTGTGAGTGACCCGGAAGGAACGATTTATTCTTCACTGAGCTCTCGCATTGGTGACAAGCAGCTCGCGACCCTCGGTAAAGGGAGTGGCCTTGGGTTACATATAATGAAAAGTATCTTGGAAAAGCACTCCGGAGTTGTTGAGTTCGAGAAACCGACGGGTGAGTGGAAAACAACTTTACTTTTAAGATTAGCTAAATAGAGGGCGAGTATGGATGATAAGTTAAAAGTCTGGGTTATTGATGACTGCTTTGCCAAAGCCACTACGAACGGAAGACGAAGCTTAATTGATTCACTTTCTGAGAACAGTGCGATTCGCATTCTAAAGTCTGATCCAAATGAATTTGAAAATTTTGAAAGTAAAGTAGAAAGCGAGTTTTCAAACCAAATTGATCTTGTGATAGTCGATTACAAGCTCGATGCACAAGGTCAAATTTTCTCAAACGGAAGTGATTTGGTTTCACTTATTAGGAGAATAGCGTTAGATACTCCCATTTTTTTGCTAAGTGTCGATATCCGGTCTGAAGACGAGGATAAAAGCATCGGAGACTTTGAACGAACTATTTCGGATAACTACTTGAGCAATTCAGAGAATATGGTTCAGGATGTCGACTCCTTACGAGCCATCTCAAACAACTTTAAATCAGGAAACAAAGATATACTTATGAGTTTATTGAAGTGTCCCGATTTCGATCAAGATAACCTTCTTCATGCGCTACCGGCGTCTGTGCGTAAAAGTCTAAAATCAAAGACTGAAAACAGTGAGCATCAAGGGTCTTTAGTAAGAGATGTGCAACACAAAGAAGATATACCAACTGTGCAATTTACGAGATGGTTTTTCGACTTCTTTTATAGGGTTCCTGGCTTTCTTCTTGACTCCCTGTCGTGCGCAATACTGCTGGGAGTGGATTTAGATTACTTTGAGAGTAATATAGTCCCTAATATTCAAGAGCAGCTTTATGACGGGCCGTTCAGTAAAACTGTCGAGAAAAGATGGTGGAAAACTGAGCTTGAATCATGGTTGATAGACATGGATGCAAGTGGCGCTTTGGGAAGAACGACAAATCGTTTTTGTGAATATGCGACCCTATTGAGGGTTCCAAAAGAGAATTGGTCTAAATGCGTTGTTTGTGGTGAAAGTTGGCCAGAAACTATCGCAGTGCTTTCAGAAGATCAGGGCCAAGAAAAATACCCTGTCCACATTCGGTGCTCTGAACCAGATGCAGAGGCGGATCGACATCACTATTTTTCACAGCCGCGGATAGTAACGGAATAACATGAAGGCCATTAACGTTGATGAAAATTTCACGGCACAGTATATTCAGGAACTCTACGATCTGGTAAACAAGCTGATCCGCTTCGGTATGGATTATCCGATTGGAAATCAAACGTGGGTTCAAGCCGTTGCGCATCTACATGGAGACTTAAAACCACTCATACTCGCTATTAATCGAAATCGGACTCGATCAGTCAATAAAGAATTGGCATTGCATCCGAATATACTCATTGAGTTTGACAATCCAGACGCGCCTAGCGGACATAAATTCTATATGAGCTTGGGCGCAAAAATTCAGATTGAAGAATGTGTTTTAGTAGACCAATCGATTTCTCTAAATATTATTGTAAGTCCTGATCAAGATCTAACAGCTCAAGATGCGGAACAAGCTTTTTGCTCTCCATTTAAAAGAGGGTATCACGTACTTCGAAAATTTCACTTTGATCTCGACATGGGGATACGTTGCGGTACTCGCCCGATATCTCACTTTCAATATGGCGGCGGTCGACCGAACTATTTGCCTTTCGAAGATTTTAATTACGAACTTTATGCACCACTAGATATACCGAGATTTCCGAGTATTCCATCTAGCCTAATTGTCTTTCTGGATCAATTTATCAAATTGCTTTCAAGAAATCCTTTGCATGATATTACAAAAGAGAATTATTGGAAAAATGCTGTGTTGGCATCAGAGAAACTCTGGCTCGAGCCGTTTTTTAAATCGGCGTATGAGCATCTCAGTAAGGCAGATCGTAAAGAAACTCTATTTGATTTCTTCTGTCAGCCAGCTAGCCACTAATATGTGTCCCTATTGAGGTAGCGAGCACTATCGATAAGCTTTTTTCTTTGCTACTATGGAAAAATAAACAACAAATAAATAGATTACGGATGCTATCTCACCTGAATCAATCAATTCGCCGAGAATTAGGCGCTTACTATACTCCTGTTGAGTTGAGTAGCATTTTAGCGAATTATCTTGTGAGAACTGGTTCAGATACCTTACTCGAGCCTAGCTTTGGTGGAGTTAACTTGTTAAGCGAGGCAGTTCAATCCCTCCATGCAAAAGGCTGCTTGGATCCATTTACCAAAGTTTATGGGTGCGATCTAGATCCTCATGCATTTAACTCTTTGACAGAACTTCAAAATAAATATGGAGTAACTGATCAGTCTAGGTTTATTCTCAAAGACTTTTTGGAAACCAAAAAAGAAGATTTCGGGATCGACGGTTTCGATACTGTATTGGCAAATCCTCCTTTTATCGGATATGGGCAGATGTCGGATCGACAACGCAAAATTTGTCGGAGTTTGCTAGGTCACTTCAGTATTAGTAAAGCACGTTATGCCGGAACTTGGTTTTACTTTTTACTTAAATGTCTATCTATGTTGAACCTTGGCGGGAGAATTTGTTTTGTACTCCCGCATGCATTTATGGATTCTGAATATGCTGAGCCTGTCAGAAATCTGATTTCTAGTAGGTTTCAAAAAAGTACCGTATTTGCGTTTTCCCAGCGATTTTTCGAAGATCAAGGAACTAAAGCTAGGATAATGATCTTAGTCGCTGAGGGTTGGCAAGAAAGGCCACAATCCGAAAAGAGTATGACTGCCACTTATGTAAGTGGGCTGGAAGATTTTTCTAAAAAGCTAAATAATTTTTCATCGATAGGTCGTCAAAAACATTGTTTATCGACGACCATTGGAAAAGTGGACGGAAAAATTTCTAATGCAGAAGTTAGCTTCCTGAATACTTTGAAGAATCATCCATTGGCTATGGAGTTAGGTGATTTAGTTAAAGTCCGAATAGGGCTTGTCGCTGGAGATGCTGCTTTTTTTACATTTAATAGAAGCGAATGCAAAAGTCTAAATTTCAAAATTGGACGTCATGTTCAACCTGTCCTGCGGTCGCTCAGAAACATCCCAGGTTTAGAAGTAGATATGTCTGAGATCGATAAGTGTGCCGACATTGGGAAATCGACTTACCTACTCAGGTATTCAAAGGCATTACTTAATAGTCCAGCTTATTGCTCATATATTCAGGGCTATGACGAATATGAACGTGAACGAAATGAAACTTTTAAAACTAGAAAGGTATGGCATGAGGTTGATGATGGACAAATTCCGGAGTTTTTTATACCTTGCATGAACATGCTTGGCCCAAGACTTGTATTTAATAAAGCTCGTGTTAATTGTTTAAATAATACTCATCGTGGATACTTCAGCACAAAAATAAATGTAACGCAGAGAATGCTTATTTCGATTTCGGTGTTAACTAGCTTTACGCAGACAGTCGCGGAGTTAGAGTCAAAGCAGTATGGAAGTAAAACTCTTAAAATGGAACCTAGTCTATACAAAAAGCTGCCTATTCTGATTCCTGACTCCACCAATTATAATGAAGTTCGACGGGTATATAAGAAGATCAATAACCATTTGGTTCAAAAAGACTGGCAAAGTGCAACCAGACTTGCATCAGAGTATGTGTACGGTAAGCTGTTTGAATCTGAAAATGCTCAGAGTTTGGTGCAAACAGGAGATAGTCTCAAGGCAAAGCTAATGCTATATCGAGCGTAATGGTTTTTACTATTTCATTCAGTAAAGATTGCCCTCTACTTGATTTACATATATCGTCGACGAGCATACATGAATCACCTTTTGGAGAGTTTTTATGAAAGTAATTGGCCAAGAATTTGTTTAATTAAATCGCACTTCCCGATGGAGTACTAGGACCGTTCCGGCTGGTTTTGAGACGCCTGTTAATATTAGACTAAAAATTGTTGAGTCTGTTGCAGGGCGCGCGTAATTTTTGTAATCCTCATTACTATGCCTGTCCACTAAGGTGTTTACCGCTTGTAAATTTGTTGCTCGTAAAGATCAATATCGCTCGAGTTGAAATAGATGAGTGAAGTTCTTACTATTTGGGCGATATTATCGTTAGAGAAGAGCCGATCTTTTCGTATGCCAAACAGCTGCCATCGTGCAATTCTAATTTGGCAATAAGATTATCGCTTAAGAAGCCATGACAGCCTAAGTTAACAACTTTATTACTCGATTTTTAGGTTAGTCGAAGAAATTCTTTGATTCAGTTAACAACTTTATTTCTCTAATTTTATATTTCGCTTGGATAAATCAATGAGTTGTAGCCCCCCTTGTTAACAACTTTATTACTCTCCTACAGTATTTTCGATATAGGCGCTGCGAACATGAAACTCCTGACAAGAAGTCACTAATGGACATTTCTCATATCTTCAATGATCTAAACGATGCGCAACGCGAGGCTGTGGCCGCGCCGCCTTCACCATTACTGATTTTGGCTGGTGCGGGCAGCGGTAAAACGCGTGTTTTGACGTCGCGTATCGCCTATTTGGTCGAAGCTCATAATGTGTCGCCTTTGTCGATTATGGCGGTGACCTTTACTAATAAAGCGAGTCGCGAGATGCGCTTGCGAATTGAAGACATTCTTGGCCTGCCAATGTCGGGCATGTGGATTGGCACCTTCCATAGTTTGGCTCATCGATTGTTGCGCTTGCATTATCAAGAAGCGAATCTGCCACAAGCGTTTCAGATATTAGACAGCGACGATCAGCTGCGCATGGTTAAGCGGAGCCTTAAAGAGCTCGCGTTAGACGAAGCCTATTGGCCGCCTAAGCAGTTGCAGTGGTACATCAACGGTCATAAAGAAGAAGGCCGCCGGCCTGCGCAAGTGCCGCAAGCGAATGATCCACAGCAGCGAACGATGTTGGCGGTTTACAGCCATTATGAAGATTTGTGTCAGCGATTTGGTTTAATCGACTTTTCTGAGTTGCTGTTGCGCGCCTTCGAGTTACTCAAGAATAACGAGGTTCTCAGAGCACGTTACCAAGACCGCTTTCAGCACGTATTGGTCGACGAATTCCAAGATACCAATTCAATTCAATATGGCTGGTTACGTTTACTGGTGCAAAAATCTCATTGCCTATTCGCGGTAGGCGATGACGATCAAAGTATTTACGGTTGGCGTGGCGCTAAGGTTGAGAACATTTTACAGTTCGAGAAAGATTTTCCTGATACCAAGGTTGTTCGCCTTGAGCAGAACTATCGCTCGACCACCAATATTCTAAATGCCGCCAATGCGGTTATTGAAAATAACGACACGCGTTTGGGTAAGAATTTATGGACCGCCGGCGAAGATGGCGAACCAGTTAAGCTCTACACCGCGTATAACGAGCAAGATGAAGCCAAGTTTATTATCGATCAAATTCAGGCGTGGGTTGATGATGGTGGCTTACGAAGTGAAACCGCGATCTTGTACCGCTCCAATGCCCAATCAAGAACCTTTGAAGAGCGTTTGTTAAATGTTGGCATGCCGTACAAAGTATACGGCGGCTTGCGCTTCTTCGAGCGCGCTGAAATTAAGGATGCGTTGGCGTATTTACGGCTGTGTGACAGTAACGATAATGACCCCTCTTTTGAGCGCGTGGTCAATACTCCGACACGCGGGATAGGCAATAAGACGATTGATATCGTTCGTGAATACGCTCGACAAAATCAGCTCTCAATGTGGGATGCCTCGAATCAACTCATTGCCAGTACTCAGCTCACTAGCCGCGCACAAACGGCGCTTGCTGGTTTTATAAACCTGATTCAAGAAATTCGGTCACAAATCATCGATCAAGATTTGTTTCAACAAATTGAAATTATGTTGGATCTAAGTCAGTTGATCGAACACTTTAAAAAAGAGAAAGGCGAGAAAGGTGAAGCGCGGGTAGAAAACTTACAAGAGCTTGTGACCGCAGCACGTGGTTATGAAATCGATGAAACCGAAGACGACTTGCCACCCCTATCCTCCTTTTTGGCGCATGCGTCGCTTGAAGCGGGCGAAGGTCAAGCGGAGGAATGGGAAGATTGCGTGCAGCTGATGAGTTTACATACCGCTAAAGGTTTGGAGTTCCCACTGGTGTTTTTAACAGGACTTGAAGAAGGTTTGTTTCCGCATCAACGTTCATTAGAAGAAGGCGCAGGCCGATTGGAAGAAGAGCGTAGGCTTTGCTATGTGGGTATGACACGCGCGATGAAGCAATTGTGGCTCACGTATGCTGAATCGCGCCGACTTTACGGCTCAGAAAAATACACAAGCCCTTCGCGCTTTCTAGGTGAGATACCCGATGAAATGATTCAAGCCGTTAGAGTGAAACCTGCGAATCACTATGTTGCACCGGTTCGTAAACATTCAGCTTGGGTAGACGACCAAAGCGCGCATGAGAGTGGCGTAGCCGTGGGCATGAATGTGCGCCACCCTAAGTTTGGAGATGGCACTGTTGTGAACTTAGAAGGTCATGGCGAGTATGCGCGCATCCAAATTAATTTTGATGATATTGGTAGCAAATGGCTGGTGTTAGCTTATGCTAACTTAACTCAACTCTGAACGAGTCAAGCAATTCTGTAAAATATAGGTCAGTCAAAGCCAAGCTGGTAAAAAAGGCCGGTAAAACATAGGAGAAGCGCAAAATGTCTAAATCAAAGTCGGGTAAAAGCGAATGCGTCATTCTACTGCATGGACTAGGGCGCACCCGTTACTCGCTCAACAAGCTCGCCTCCGAGCTCCGTTCTGACTACGATGTGATTAACGACACCTATCCTTCTCGCAAGCATACGATTGAGGAGCTTGCCAAAATCGCAGTTGGTGGCGCCCTGTCTAAGTGCTTGGATAATTACTCAAAAGTACATTTCGTGACTCACTCTTTGGGCGGCATATTGGTGCGTCAATATTTGAGTGAACACCATCTACCAAAGCTTGGTAATGTTGTGATGCTCGGGCCGCCAAATCAAGGCAGCGAGCTTGTCGACTTTTTTAATAAGAGCCCATTCTTAGAACGTCTTTTTGCTAATATAAATGGCCCTGCAGGTAAGCAATTAAGCACCGCCGCTGACAGTACGCCGAACGCCTTAGGTGACGTTGACTTTCCTCTTGGTGTTATTGCTGGAACACGTAATTTTAATTTCGTGTACTCAAAAATAATGCCGAGCGAGTCGGATGGCAAAGTGACAGTATCTCGATCAAAGGTCAGTGGCATGAGCGACCATTTAGTATTGCCAGTTGATCATACTTTTATGATGCGTGACCGCCGAGTCATTAAGCAGATTAGAATCTTTCTAAGGCAAGGTCGATTTGACAGTGATTAGCGATCTCAGGGCACTAACGCTCGAAACTGAGCGTTTATCTATTCGACCAATTGGCGATTCGGATGTAAGCGCTATCTATCAAATTCATATTGATGATGAGGTGAACCGATACTTACCCTACGAAACATGGCAGACATGGGACGATGCTAAGCATTGGTATGCGAAGATAATTCAACGACGAGCTGATCAAGAAGCTGAACAATTTGTGATCATTCGTAGAGACGATCAGCAGCTTGTTGGCACTATTATTGTTTTTGGGTTTAAAAAAAACGATAAAAGCTGTGAATTCGGATATGTACTAAATCGTGATTATTGGCGGCATGGCTATATGCTTGAGGCAACACGGGCGTTGCTTACCAGTTTGCTATCAATGAACGAACTTGGCTCGGTGCGAGCGGTAGTTGATGGCGAAAATAGTGCCTCCTTGGCCTTGTTATCGAAACTGGGATTTGCCATTACCGCGAGGCTCAAAGAAGAGAAGTCTGGCAATAAAGAAACCTGTTATCTGCGTATTGATAGTTATTAAGCTATTAATAGATAGGTTTTTCGACGATAGTGAACTTGAAAGAATTAGCGCAAAGTGGCGGATAAAAGGTCTGTTGTCGAGCCGACGCCTCGATCATATTAACAGTAACGAAAACATACAGTGCTCAAAATAGTGAGAGTCAAAGCAGAGTTGATCAAGTTTGCGGCAGGTGACTAAGCAAGCTGATCCAGCATCGGGAAACGGCTATCACTTTTTCTCTTCATCACAGAATCGGGTTCGGCGATGCTGTAAATGTGTTTGATACCATGCCGAGCAGCCGATTCCAATACGGCTTCACTATCATCAATAAACAATGTTCGCGCCGGGTCGAAAGGCTTGAGTTTATGAAGTCTATGCCAAAATTCAGCGTCCTCTTTAGGATGATCCAGCTCATGAGAGCACAATAGTTGGTCGAAGTACTGGTCGATATTGGTTTTTAAGATTTTCAGCTCTAAAACCTTGCGATGCGCATTGGTGATCATGCGCACGTCATTACACTCTTGCTGGCAGCGTTTCAGAAAGGTTTCAGCCGTAGGTCGCCAGCCAATTTTATGTGCAACTTGGCCCTTCAGATGCATAATGTCTAAGCCGAGCGCATCACTCCAAAAATTCACGCAGTACCAATTCAGAGTTCCCGCATGTTGGTTCAGCATATCCATCAGTTTGGCTTTCGCTTCTTCTACCATAAAGCCGTTACGGGTTGCCCATACGCTCGGCATGTACTCAAGCCAAAAATAGCTATCAAAATGAAGATCAAGCAGTGTGCCGTCCATATCTAACAGCACGGTATCTATATTTTGCCAATCGAATTGCATGCGAGCGATTATACCCAATCTGTGCTTAAATACGCTTATGGAATTACAGTTTACAAAAATGCATGGCCTAGGTAACGACTTCGTGGTGCTTGACTTCACCGAGCAAGTGATAGAGCTTAGTCAAGCCCAAGCTGCGCGTATCGCCGACCGCCATTTTGGCGTTGGGTGTGATCAAATTTTGATTGTCGAGCGCTCTGAAAAGCCTGGCGTTGATTTTAGATATCGCATTCTCAACGCCGATGGCAGCGAAGTTGGTCAGTGTGGCAACGGCGCGCGTTGCTTCGTGCGTTATGTTCACGAGAAGGGCTTGTCGGTTAAAAACCCCATTACGGTTGAGACTCTAACAGGGCAGATGACCTTAAGTGAAGATCTTAATACAAACCTCGTTACCGTCGACATGGGGGCACCACGCTTTGAACCGGTCGATATTCCTCTGAACGTCGATCAGCGCTCGACTCTTTACAATCTTGAGCATCGGGGCGAGCAACTTGAGTTTTCTGCGCTATCAATGGGTAATCCGCACGCGGTGTTGTTAGTTAATGACGTAGGCACCGCCCCGGTATCAGAACTCGGCGCGGCATTAGAACCTCATGACATATTCCCAGAGAGAGCCAACATTGGTTTTATGCAAATCAATAGCCGCAGCGATATCAATCTGCGGGTATTCGAACGCGGCTCGGGCGAGACCATCGCGTGTGGCTCGGGCACCTGTGCCGCGGTGGTCGCGGGAATACAACTGGGCAAGCTCGATAACAAAGTAGTCGCCCATTTAACGGGTGGCGATCTAACAATTGAATGGGCTGGTGAGGGCAAGAGTGTAATGATGACCGGCCCTGCTGAAACGTCATTCGAAGGCACTCTAACTTTATAGATTGAATATGAATAACGATCTCGATAGTAACCTTGGTAACAGTCTTAATAGCAATGACTCGAATAATTCCGAACCCCAGACTGTATTTAGCAAAACCGATTTAGTCGGCTTTCTGGAGAAAAACCCCAATATATTTCAACAGTATCCGGAACTATTGGAGCTGATTAGCTTGTCCGATAGTCGAGGTACCGCATCTTTACTCGAGCGCCAAGTTGCGATGATGAAAGAGCGCCTGAGCGAGCATAAGAATCAACAATCGCAGTTCATGCAAGTTGCGCGCGAGAACGAGCAAATCAGTGACAGTTTTACGCATGTTATCTGCCAGATGATCGGCTTTACTAACTTGTCGCAATTTGCCACTGAATTCCCGACAGAGCTGCGCAAAACTTTTAAGATCGATGAGGTGTCGTTTAAAACTGTGCAGGCCGCGTCACGGCGTCAGGGTGATAGCGAGGCCTACGACGATGCGATTCGCCGCATGCTGAACAATCGCGCGGTCTGCGATAATCGCTGGCCGAGCAATATAATGAATTTGTTTTTTAGTAGTAGCATTAATTCCGCAGCATTAATTCCGATGCGTTCGTTACAGAGTGAAGAGCCGCTAGGGGTTCTTGCCTTAGGCTCACAAGATCCGGAACGCTACACCAACGATTTAGGTACTGCGCATTTAGACCGGCTTGGTTTGATGTCGGGCCTCTGCCTTGCTCGTTTACAACCGGGCTCGGTGTAAAAACTCATCAACATGAGTGCTAGCGCCCAAGATTACATTGACTCGTATCTCGAAGTGTTGAGTGTAGAGCGCCGCTTATCTCAACACACTATTAAGGCGTATCGACGCGACTTCAAAAAGCTCACTGATTTTTGTGATCAACGCGGCCTGATGCTATGGCAAGGTCTTTCGAATCATATCGCCCGACTGTTCTCGGCAAGTCTGAATGCCAAGGGTATGCACGCTAAAAGCATCCAGCGAATTTTATCGGCCTGTCGTGGTTTGAGTGCGTTTTTGATTCAACAAGGGCAACTTGAGGCCAACCCATTTGATGACGTTCGTGCGCCTAAATCAGAAAAGCGATTGCCCAAAACCTTGAATGTTGATCAAGTCACTTCCTTGGTCGAGATCGATTTGAACGACCCCTTAAGCTATCGTGATAAAGCTATTTTAGAATTGTTCTATTCCTCTGGTTTGCGCTTAGCAGAACTTTGTTCGCTGGATTTAAACGACTTAGAGTTGCCTGAGCAGCGCTTGAGGGTAACCGGAAAAGGCAATAAAACTCGCGAACTACCTATAGGCAGGCAAGCCGATAAGGCAATTCGTAATTGGCTGATTCAACGAAACGCTCTGCCGGTTAAAGACTTTCAAGCCTTGTTTATTTCAAAGCACGGTAATCGCATCAGCCTAAGAAATATTCAGGCGCGCGTGAAATTTTGGGCGGCTAAGCAAGGCATTGAAATATCAGTAAGCCCACATATGTTGCGGCACTCTTTTGCTAGTCATCTACTCGAATCAAGCGGTGAATTGCGTGCGGTGCAAGAATTGCTCGGTCACGCAAATATCAGTACCACACAAATTTATACACACCTAGATTTCCAGCATTTAGCTCAAGTTTATGATGACGCGCATCCGCGAGCTAAAAAAGGCAATAAATAGCGGGATTGTTCGTTTATGAAGCAATATACAAATATCGCAAAAAGCCTGCATTGGTTGGTTGCGGGCTTAATTATTAGTCAGTACGGACTTGCTGAATTGGCAGAAAAAGCCAAGGAGAATGATCAAATTCTTGATCAGTTAGCATTATTGGCAAATCATAAATCCATCGGCATAACTATCTTGGTTCTTGCACTTATTCGTTTGGTGTATCGATTTAAAAACCCAGCACCAGCATTGCCCTCCTCGATGAGCGCATTGCAGGTTCAAGCGTCAAAGGCATCACACTTTCTTCTGTATGGTTTTTTGTTTGCCTTGCCGATTACTGGCTGGTTAATGTCGTCGGCCAAGTCGTATTCGGTGAGTTATTTCAATCTTCTGGCCTTGCCCGACTTTATCGCGCCTAATGAACGTTTGGCCGAGCAGTTACAAGCGGCTCATTATTATCTTGGTGAGGCATTATTCTATATCGCTTTGCTGCATGTGGCCGCGGCGTTAAAGCACCACTTTTTGGATAAGGATGATGTGCTTAAAAAAATGTCCAGCAAGCTTGCTTATGCGGTCTTTGCTTTAGCTAGTGTTGCTGTGATTCTAGGTTTTGGGCGTTTGTTTAACTCAGCACCACTTGAGGCTCCTGCTGCGTCTACCCAAAGCGCGCAATCCGATGTCTCTGAATTTCGCCTTAGTGCACTTGATCAATGGGATATCGATTATGAGCAGAGCTCGATAAAGTTCATTGGAGACCAAGCAGGCGCACCATTTGAAGGCGAGTGGCAACAATGGACGGCGGCAATTCAATTTGATAGTGGCAATCTCGAAGAGTCACGGTTTGACGTGACAATTGATCTCACTTCTGGTTTTTCAAATGACCAAGAGCGTGACGATACAATTCGATCAGAGGAGTTTTTTGATGTGGAGCAATTTCCCTCGGCGACTTATCAGGCCGATGACTTTTCAGTCAGCGACAATGGGTTTGTGGGTCAGGGTAAACTATCAATCAAAGGCATTGCCGCTAATGTCCCTCTTGAGTTTACGGTAACGAATTCCGAGCAGGGCCGCCAGTTACTCATTGGTAAAGCCGAGCTAGATCGTTTTACTTGGAATGTCGGTACAGGGCAATGGCTGGATACCACTTGGGTCGGTCAACAAGTTTTTGTTGAAGTGCGCGTTGAGACAAAGCCCTGAGCGTTGTGAGTTGTTACGAACAAAATTGAACTGTCAAAATAGGCCGTCACCGAGATTACTATGAGCATTGAATTACTTGCCAATATTATTGGCTTAATCGGCACAGCTTTGGTTGTCGGCACTTACTTCTTAATGCAGTTAAATAAGCTCGACCCTAAAGGTCTGCGTTTTAATTTACTGAATTTATGCGGAGCCACGTTTCTACTGATTAGTTTGTTGGTGCACTTTAATCTTGCCAGTTTTATAATCGAGGTATTCTGGATCGCTGCGTCGCTTATCGGTATCTATAATTACTGGCGCAGCAAGCGGGCGTAGGGAGCCCCACTCCTCAAAATCGAGGCAGAACCGCGAGATCAAGCCCGCCGTCTCTAAGGGTCACATCACTGACCGATAAATATTTGATTGGTAGTACTTTCTCATTGGCTTGCTCGACTTTGGCGCCGAGCTGTCTCAGTGAGCTGTTAGAGATTGGTATCGCCCCAACTTTGATATGAAAGTCATCTTTGATCGCGATGCCGCCATTTCGTGCAATCGGCGTTCCATAAACGGTCACGGCAACTTTCGAGTCTTTTAAAAAGAAGAAAAACTTATCAAATTTTTCCACTGCTTTACGCGCTTTGGGTTCGACTTTTTCCAGCTTGTCCAGATTAATAATTGCGCTGATCTCGATCTCATCTTCGTGTAGAAACGCTTTTACAGCATCGCTTACAGCGAGCAATTTCTGACCGTCTTCGTTTGATTTCAAACTGACTAGCATGATGGCGTTGAACTCAGTCTCATCAAAGCTGACTTTTCCGTTTAATACCTGTCCCACTTTATCGCCTAAGAATCGCGACACCCCTTTTTTCTTGATTGACTCACTTAAAGCTTCGGCTGCTTTATCTTCTTGCGAAACGTCGTCCTCGAACCACGTTGGTAGGCTTTGCGCTGAGTACCATGCGTACCCGGCAACGGCGGCAACAATAAGAATTAAGAATGCGAAAAATCTGAACATAGGAATGTATCTCTGATAGCGAATGAATTAGGCCTAGGCCTTTAGCCCATTTAAACCTTTAACTTGATTGAGCTGTTTGTTTTAAATTTAGTTTATGTCGGCGTGCATGCTGCATAAAGTCGATGAGCAGTTTGAGCCCGACGATAACGGCTAACAAGGCCGCAGTAGAGCCAAACTTGTCGATCGCAACGGCGCCTAGAATTAATCCGGCGTGCATGGCCAATACCTGCCCATAAGGTCGTGCCATCATATCGCGGTTTGTCAGTGAAAAAATTTCACCACGTAATATGAAGTGCTCAATAAACGATACCAAATGGCTGAGAGACAAAGCCAAAATGCCAATCATGATCAGCGAACCATGTAAATTGATAAAGCCTATGAGCACCGTAGCCCCCTCGGCAAAGAGTTCTAAGAGGCCGAATCCCACATCACCAAAATAAACGCTCGAGTCAATTTTACCGAGATCTAGAAGGTCCCAAAGTAGTAATCCGTGCGCCGCGCAAAACAGCCCATAATGCAATACAAAAAAGAAGCATAAAAACAGTTCGTTAAGGCGCATTGCGCGGGCCGCCAAAATGAGCATTTTGACTAAATTAAAAGCGCCGATGATTAGATTTTCAACCCAGAACAAAGCGAGTACTAGGCTAGCGTTCCAACCGTAAAATAGAACGCCAGCAAGCGGAACTAAGTTCGCGACAATTAAGGCTAGTAATGAAAAGGAGCGCGTCATTCGCTTGGCCTACTTTATCGCAGCTTTGGAGCCATCGTCATTGACGCAAACGAAGGTGATATTGTTTTCAAACAAGATCGCGTCGGAATCTGTATTGTAACGAGCCCCATAAACCTTAACGTTGTAGGTGACAGACGTGTTGCCAATGCGTGTTTTATTGCAATCAAAATTTAGAATTTGACCTTCTCGAATGGGATGTTTAAATTCCACGTGATCGAGTCCGATGGTTACGAAGTGTTGACCTGGAAAGTCTAAACTCACGCGAATGTAGGCAATTTCGTCGATCCATTTTAGTAGCGTGCCTCCAAATAGGCTGCCGTAGTCGTTCAAGTCAGCTGGAAGAACGATTTTGTAGTGGTGCATGAGCGTCTTAGTTTTATAGTCATAGATTAAGGCTGCTAATTGTTTTAACAAACACTAAGCGCCCCATTTCATGCAAAATAGCACGATTTTTAAGCAAGTGCTTATCTGCTTGTGTCAGAGGCGCTATACTCAAGCAATGAAAAGAACACCGACCGACATTCGCCTGCATAGTAAATCAAGGCTGTTAGAAGTTGCGTTCAGCGACGAAACTTTTATGCTGCCGTGTGAATACCTCAGAGTGTACTCGCCTTCAGCTGAGGTTAAAGGCCATGGACCCGGTCAAGAAGTACTGCAGTTATCAAAGGAAGAGGTCAACATTGTCTCGATTGAACCGGTTGGCAACTATGCCGTGCGTTTAATCTACACAGATTCACACAGCTCAGGTTTGTATACTTGGGACTACTTGTATGAGCTAGGTCATGATCGATATTGTAAATGGCGCGATTATTTGGGCCAGTTGAAAGACGCGGGCCATCACCGCGAACCGCAAGAAAACGATAAATATTTAGCTTAAGGCTTTTAACTCCTATAACCCAATGGGTTTACCAATGTCAGAAACACAAAATAAGACACACTTCGGTTTTCAAGAAGTCGACGAAGATCAAAAGCAAGGCATGGTCAAAGGCGTGTTTCGCGCGGTTGCGAGTAACTATGATGTGATGAACGATGCTATGTCAATGGGCGTTCATCGGGCATGGAAGTGGTTCGCGGTTGCCCAAAGTGGTGTTCAAGCGGGCGATAAAGTACTCGACTTGGCAGCTGGAAGTGGTGATTTGTCACTTAAATTTGCTAAAAAGGTCGGCGAAGAAGGCCAAGTTATTGTGACCGATATAAATGAAGCCATGCTTGAGGAAGGCCGGAAGCGCTTAACCGATCAAGGTATTGCCGGCAACGTAAACTATTGCTTGGTTAATGCAGAGCAGTTGCCTTTTGATGACAATAGTTTTGATTGCATTTCTATTAGCTTTGGCTTGCGCAATGTAACTCATAAAGAAGTTGCACTCGAATCGATGTTTCGTTGCTTAAAGCCAGGTGGCCGAGTAATCATTTTAGAATTCTCGCAGCCGACTAATGAAACGTTTCGCAAGGTTTACGATGCCTATTCATTTAACGTTATCCCTAAACTTGGCGAGCTTATTTCGAACGACCGCGACAGCTATCAATACTTAGTTGAGTCTATTCGCAAGCATCCGCCTCAAGAAGAGTTAAAACAAATGATGCTTGATGCTGGTTTTGATCGGGTGCGTTATCACAATCTAACAGGTGGTGTTGTCGCGCTGCATGTTGGTTACAAGTATTAGTTAATCATGTTGTTAGACTTGATTGAAATTGCCAGCAATAAAACGCTGGAGCATGACCCCCAAACTCAAGAGCGATTAGAAAAGCTTCAAGGTAAAACAATGACCTTGAACATCAAATCGATAGGTCAGTCTTTGTCAATTTCGCCACACAAAGAAGGCTTAGAATTTAGCCAAACTACGCCAGAGCATGTTGATGTCACCTTAAGTGCAACCCTAGGCGCAATGGTTAAAATCTCACGAAATGGCATGGAAAATGCAGAGCTTGAGCCAGGTGAATTAGAAATTTCAGGAGACCCTATCGTTGGGCAGCGTTTTGCGCAAGTTATTTCAGATTTGAACATCGATTGGGATGCCCTATTGGCCGAGCACATCGGTGAATCGCCGGCAAAGGTTGTTAGCTATGCGGCGCAGCAAGCGAAAGAGTTTGCCGATGATTCTAAGATTAGGTTCAAAGACTTCATAAGCACGTTAATTAAAGATGATATGGCCGTAGTAGCCGATAAAAACGAGGTCGAAGAGCATCTTGATGATGTTGATACTTTGCGTGCGGATGTCGATAGGTTGCTCGCACGACTGCAGAGAATTAGGGCCAAGTTTTAAGTGGTTAATACTAGCTATAAGCCAGCGTCGAAAGCGCGCTCCCCGATAAGCCGGCTATGGCAGGTCCGCAAGGTCGCCCAAAAATATGGTTTGGCGTCGCTGCTTGATGAGCTCAGTTTACCTAAGTCTGCTCGACTAGCCGCATACTTTGCTCTAGGCTCAAAAGCTTCTCGTGCCGAGGTTGAACCTAAAGGGGCGCGCGGAGTGCGCATTCGAAAAGCTTTAGAGGAACTAGGGCCGGTGTTTGTAAAGCTCGGTCAAACGCTCTCAACTCGCCCTGACCTATTGCCAGAAGACATCGCCCTTGAGTTGGCGAAGTTACAAGATCAAGTGCCCGCTTTTGACTCGGCTGAGTCTATGCGCATTATTCGCACAGCCTACGGTGAATCATTTGATGGCATTTTTGAATCGGTTGACGAGCAGCCTTTGGCATCAGCGTCGGTAGCGCAAGTTCACACCGCGACCTTAAAAGAAGGGTTGGCGATTGAAGGTCAAAATGGTTTATCTAATCGAAGCGTGATCATCAAAGTGTTGCGCCCTGGTATCGAAACCGTGATCGAAAGCGATTTGCGAGTAATGTATCGCTTCGCTGGCTTCTTACAAAAATATTGGTCGCGCGGCAGGCAGTTCAAACCGCTTGATGTGATTAGAGAATACGACCATACGATCCATGGAGAGCTTGATCTGCGGATAGAAGCGGCTAATGGCGCGCGTATGGGCGCTAATTTTGAAGGTAGCGACCTGATTTATGTGCCTCGCATCTATTGGGATTACACCAAGCAAAACGTGCTAGTTATGGAGCGCATTTATGGCACGTCTATACGTGAAATAGACACGCTCAAAGAAAAAGGCTACAGCATGAAGTCGCTCGGAGAAGACGGCGTGCACACATTTTTCAAACAAGCTTTTGAAGATAACTTCTTCCACGCAGATATGCATGCTGGCAATATTTTTGTCTCCGATGAAGGCAAGTGGATTGCGATAGATTTTGGCATCATGGGTACCTTGGATGAGCAAGACAAGCAATATCTCGGACAAATGCTGTTAGGCTTTTTCAACCGTGATTACCAGTCGATTGTGCAAGCGCACCTGCGCGCCGGCTGGGTACCGGCAGATACAAATGCCGCCGAGTTCGAGCAAGCAATTAGAGTGGTCTGCGAGCCTATTTTTGCTAAGCCAATTAGCGAAATTTCTTTTGGTAACGTCTTGATGCAGCTGTTCCAAACCGTAAGGCGTTTCGAAATGCCAGTGCAGCCGCAATTGGTGCTGCTCTACAAAACTCTGCTAAATATCGAAGGTTTGGGGCGACAGCTTTACCCTGACTTAAATCTTTGGGATACAGCCAAACCTTATCTCGAAGGCTGGATGAAAGCGCAGCTTTCGCCTAAAGGCTTGCTTGAAGATTTGCAGCGTGATTGGCCTCAATGGCGGGCAATGTTGCCAGAGATACCGCTGTTGCTTGCAAGTATGATCGAGAACCAAAAGTTTGAAACCTCGAAACCTCGAAACCCTGAACCTACTGGTTTTCAAGCAAAGCTTGGTTTATCCGCTGCCGCGCTTGGAATCGTTCACAGTATCGCCTCTCAACACCCATCAATGGCGAGCCTGCCGTTAGCATACATTGGGCCATGGGTCGCGGCTGGTGGTATGGGTTTGATGTTGCTTGCAAAGTAATTCTAAATTTCGAATTATGAGGCGAAGACCGCTGATTTGCCGAATGCAATGAAACTAAGCGAGTGAGTTTCGCTTCAAAGGCTTCTAAAATGAGAAATCAGTGTTTTAAGCGCGCTTCGCCTTCGCTTTTTTGCAACTTATCGCGGTTGAATTTCTCGCAAGTGCATTGCTACAGACCATCGTGCGGCTAGCCAGCCGAGTAGTGTACCAATCAATAGCACCGTTAAAATCTCAACTAGGTTTACTTGGTGAACTAGGGCGTTAACGTTATACAAATCAGCTAGTCTTGAAATGGGTTCTTCCACTAAACTTGCTGCTAGTAGTAAAAAGCTGAGTGAAATACAGGCTCCAAGAAAACCAAATAAGGCGCCGTAATATAAAAATGGTCGACGAACAAAAGCGTCGGTGCCACCAACTAATTTGGTGATTTCTATTTCATCTCGGCGGTTAAAAATTAGTAGCTTGATGGTATTGCCTACAATCAAAACCAAGCCTAAGCCAAGCAAGGCGCTAAGTAGAACCGACACCCGACTAAATACTTGGAGCATGGCATTGAAGCGTTCAGTCCAATCCAGATCCAGGCGAACTGACTCAATTCCATCGAAATTGGATAATTCTTCTTTTAATGCAATTAGGTTCTCAGGCTTAGCTGAAGCGCGATCTGGCATTACAACAATAGAAGCAGGCAGTGGGTTTTCTCCTAGAAAAGCTAATTCCTGTTCCAAGCTAGAATTGTTGTCGCTGAGTAAACGATATTCCGCAAGCGCTTGATCAGGCGTTACAAACTCGGCCAGTTCTATTGAGGGGTGCAGTTGAACCTCTTCAAATATCAATTGTGCGGTGCTGTCGCTACTGCTCTTTTGCAAAAAGATGCTGATCTGTGGGCGGCCTTGCCAATTGCTACTCAAGCTTTGTGCACTTTTAAGTGTGACGTAAAGCAGGCTGGGAAGCAGTAAAGTAATCGCAATTACTAACAAGGTATTGATGGTCGCCATCGGCGTGCGACGCATGCTTCCGAGCGTTGAAAACAATACCTGTAAGTGGCGGCTAAAATAGGCGCTCATAATGACGCCTCTTCACTTGATGAATCAGCTTGCGGGGTGTCTATTAACTCACCATCATGCACCAATTCTCCATCGCGCAGTTGTAAGGTGCGTTTTCCCAGTCTTTCAACTTGGCGTATATCGTGTGTCGCAATCAAAACGGTAACTCCAACACGATTGAAGTCGGAGAATATGTCGATAATTTCGTTTGATAAGCTCTCGTCCAAATTACCAGTTGGTTCATCTGCTAATAAAATATTAGGTCGATTTATCACTGCTCTAGCAATGCCAACACGTTGCTGCTCTCCACCAGAAAGTGTAATAGGCAGCTGCTTCTCCTTACCTGCTAAGCCGACTTTGCCCAAGGCTGCTCGAACTCGTTTTTTAATTTCGTCATGTGGCATGCCGATTACGATTAAGGGTAATGCAACGTTATCGAAAACTGAGCGATCGAAGAGCAATTTGTGGTCTTGAAAAATCACGCCTATTTCGCGTCTCAGGGCAGGTACCTTGCTTGGCCGCATGCGACTCAGGTTCTGACTATCGACAATGATCTGCCCAGACGTCGGCTTTTCAATACGCGTGATGAGCTTGAATAATGTGCTCTTGCCCGCGCCTGAATGACCGGCTAAGAACGCCATTTCGCCACTGGCCAAATCAAAGCTCACGTCTTTGAGTGCTTCGTGGCCATTCGGATAGCGTTTATTTACATGACTTAGCTTTATCATTTGAGGGGAATTTTAGAGGCTTAGGCCTTGTCGCCTATTTGGTCACTGATGTCAGGAATTAAGGCGTCGGAGAACTCTTTAGCACTAAATGGTTTTAGATCCAAATAGCCCTCACCTACGCCAATGTAACGAATTGGCAAGCCGTACTTTTGAGTGAGGGAAATCGCTAAACCACCTTTGGCCGAACCATCAAGCTTTGTTAAACAAACACTGGTGACGCCCACGGCCTTTTGAAAGTGCTCTAGCTGCGATAGGGCGTTTTGACCCGTGCCCGCGTCGAGTATTTGCATTACTTCATGAGGCATTGATGGGTCAAGGTTACTCAATACACGATTGATTTTTTGCAGTTGTTCCATAAGGTCTGACTGAGTATGAAGTCGGCCAGCTGTATCGATAATCAGTACTTGGCTGCCTTTCACAATGGCTGAGTTTAGCGCATCGTATGCAACCGCGGCCGCATCTGCGCCGTGAGCTTGAGCCACAACAGGAATGTCCATACGTCGCCCCCATTCTTGCAGCTGTTCTACGGCGGCGGCACGAAATGTGTCTGCTGCCGCGAGCATAACGGTCTTGCCTTGGTCGCGAAATTGTTTGGCGATCTTTGCGGTAGTGGTGGTTTTACCAACGCCATTAACGCCTACCATGAGCATCACATAAGGGCGTTGGTGTAGAACATCCCAAGGTTGCTCTGCCGGCGATAGTACGCTTGCGATCTCGGCTCTTAAGCCTGCGATAACCCCAGGCGCATCTTGAATTTTATCGCTTTTAACTCGCTCACGGAGCTTTTCGACAATTTCTAGGCTTGCTTCAACACCTATATCACTCGTGATGAGAACTTCTTCAAGCTCATCGAACAAGTCATCATTGATGTCGAAAGAGCCTTTGAATACATTGCCTATTTTACCCATCAGGCTAGTGCGGCTTTTGTCTAAGCCTTCTTCGACACTTACAGGTTCGCTTGGCGTTTGTTCAATTTTATCTTTATCGCGGCTAAAAAAGCGCGCGAAGCCCGAACGTTTCTTAGCTTCAGGTTTTTTTTTCGCTAGCTCAGGTTGTTCTGCCTGCTCTGGGATGTTGGATTCGGTCATTCTTTTGTCATGCTGTGGTATTGTTTGGCGAAGTCGCCGTCCGATTAACCGTATTGTAGGGATTGCCGAAAAAATCACAATGAAAGCACGCACTAAAACAAACTCGATTCGCCTAATTGCCGGCAAATGGCGAGGCCGACGTCTGCCGGTGCTCGATCACGAGGGATTACGTCCAACGACCGATCGTGTTCGAGAAACGCTGTTTAATTGGTTGATGCATGATATCCCTGGGGCTAGATGTTTGGATGTGTTTTCAGGCTCTGGCGCGCTCGGGTTGGAATGTTTGTCTCGCGGTGCCGAACACGTCAGCTTTATCGAGGCTGATCGAAGGGTCGCTGCGCAACTGCAAAGTAATTTGAGCCTGCTCGGCGCAGAAGAGAGCTCAGATTTAATAAGGCAAAGTGCGATAAATGTATTGCGTCGAAAGCCAGTCAAAGGCTTCGACCTAGTGTTTTTAGACCCGCCATTTGATTCAACTTTACTCACGCAAACGCTGCCGCTTCTAGTTGAAAACGGCTGGTTTAGTGAAAATGCTCTTGTTTACGTAGAGCAAGCATCAAAACAAGATATTGAACCGGTCCCTGATTCATGGCGAGTGTATAAGGAGGGAAAGGCTGGGTATTGCCGATACACGCTCTACAGTGTGTAGTCCCTCGTGGCTTGCCTTCTCGTGGTGATCTGATCACTTTAGATGGTCACTACAAGGCCTTAGCCTCTACGCCTTGAGCTCATTGGGGTGTTATACTGTCCGAATGAGCAAAAAAGTAGCAATATATCCCGGAACATTCGACCCTATCACGAATGGGCACTTAGATTTGGTAGCGCGAGCTGAGCAAATTTTTGATGAAGTGATCATAGCGGTATCTGACAATCCTCGTAAGAACCCTTTGTTCTCAACCCAAGAGCGCATCGCTCTGGTTGACGAGGCAACCCAACATATTCCTCACGTTCGGGTCGAAAGCTTTGACGACTTATTAGTGAACTTTGTTGCACGTAAGAACGCGAAATTTGTTATTCGCGGTTTGCGCGCGGTCTCAGATTTTGAATATGAGTTTCAGTTAGCGTCGGCCAACCGCCGTTTGGATAACAACGTTGAGACAATCTTCTTAACACCGCTCGAGGCGAATTACTTTATTTCGTCCTCACTGGTACGTGAGATATCGTATTACGAGGGCGATATTACTAGTTTTGCCCCAGAGCACGTGGTGACCGCATTGCGTGAAAAGTGGGCTGAAACTAAAGACTAATCTAGTTGTTGCTGACTAATCGAGTGTTTCTTTGATTCGCCAGTCGAGCACAAAAAACCACCAAAACTATGGCTTTATTTATTACAGATCAGTGCATTAATTGCGACGTTTGTGAGCCCGAGTGCCCGAATGATGCAATTTATCAAGGCGAGCTAATCTATGAGATCGAGTCGTCTAAATGCACTGAATGCGTAGGTCATTTCAAGAAAGAGCAATGTATTATCGTTTGCCCTGTAGACTGTATTCTGGTTGACCCAGAACATGAAGAAAGCCAACAAAAGCTTCAATCAAAGTATCAGAATCTAACTGGCAGGGCGTATGATAAAGGCGCCGAAGTAGATTAAACTTTGCTCAGATTTTTCCCTTGGAAAAGCTTTGCCCTTCGAAAAGCTTTGCCCTTCGAAAAACTTTGGTCTTCGAAAACCCTAGCTTCGAAAAAGCTTTGAGATAGTATGGTTTGGGGCCGATGCCTTAAATATGCGACTATTGCTCGCCAATTTTTTGCATTTTAACTTCAACTTCTAAGGGCTCTGCGCGAGCTGCCTTGGCATTGCGCTGGCGCATATCTAGCCAAAATGCTGAAGTCTTGGAGTAGTAACCGGCTTTGCTGAGTTCAAGTGTTATGGTTTCTCGTGTCCCGTTGCCGTTTTTCCAGTGCATGGTCAAGGGGGTAACGCCGATCACTTCATTGGTCTCTTTGTCGATTACCTCAGCACCAGACGGCGTCGATACAATAACAGCCGCCCCATAGTGTGATGCGCAGCCGGCGAGCGTTAGCGAACTAATCACAATAACTATTAGCTTTCTATAATCACTCGTCATTTTGCTTAGAGTTAAAGGTATATGCATGAAGTGGCGTACTACTTTGATGGTTGTGCTTTGCAGAATTAGAAATTAACTTTGTGTTCCCAGTAGAGCACGTTCGATTTGGTGTCTTCTAACTCTGGTGGCGTATTCAGCGTCTCCGCTTCAATTAATAGATTAACTAAGGCGTTTTGGCGACTTGTGAAACCATCGTGCTGTTTTAGTAGGCCGGCTTGCATTACTGTCAGTTCTTGCAGGCGCTGCTCTACTGTGTCCGACGCTTTATGAATCCGTTTCACGCTCTCCAATCGTCGGCGCAATTGCGTATGGTGCTCGCGAACGTAGGTTTCCATCGGCACCATTAAATTGTTATTCCAATTGGTCGCGTCCGATAGAGCGTGCGAGAAAATTTTACGTGACACCGTGCAAACAGATTCGTAGAAGCGGTTTGTGATCGACATCTGCTCTCTAAAAAATAAGGTACGCGTTTGTTTTAAGCTGCTGTGTTTTTGCTCTAAACGATTTATCTCTTGTTTGAATTTTTCCAAGCGTAGGCGACGTACTCGAAAATTGGCAATGCCGTGATCGTGTTCGAAGTCGCGGGTTATGCCTTCTGAGAGCACGGCGATCTCGTTTGCTTGGGAAATCGCTGAATCAATGTAGTGATGAACCCGTTCAAAATATTTAGAGATGGTTTTCTGCAACGTGATCGAAGTCGCGCAGCGCGCCATATTATGTTTGGTAATGGCGATTAATTTTTCGAGTCGTTCAGAACTCAAAATTTTAACCAGTTTCTTAGTTTCTTTAGCATACACCGCGCGTAAAGCTTGATAGCGCTGCATATCCTTTTCGAGTGAGCTTTTTTCCGACTGTACTTTCAGCATGATGTGCGAAATTACGTCGGTATTCTTGCTGCTGAGTTGTTTTAGTTCGGCAATATGCTCATCGGCGTCTTTTAAGCGATTATCAATAATCGAGCTAGCTGAATCGAGAATGCCTTCGAGTGATCCTTTGACCTTCTCAATAACAATCTTTCGTTTTTCGGGAATCAGCTTGTCTGCGATTGCGCTCTCAAGTGCTTGAATGTTACTGCGTTTAAGCAATTCGTCGTCGGATGATAGCTTTGCCAACAAACCTTTTTGGGCAGAAACCGGGTAAATGTTTTCAGGGTCAAGATTGAGCGTTTTTGAGGTCGACATCACCTGCTGCATGATCTCGTTCTCGATTTCTTGTTCGTTGCGAATGCCATCCCATAAGGCGTCAATCTTATTTAGTGCTACTAATTTACGTTGATTGCGCTCTGCGCTATTTTTTTCGCCGCCGAGATGTTTTTCCCATAGCTCTAAATCTGTCGAGGTAACGCCAGTATCGTGCGATAAGATAAAGACCACTGTGTGCGCAGTGGAAAGTTGATTGATAGTTAGCTCAGGCTCGGCACCGATAGCGTTAAGGCCTGGTGTGTCTAAAATCACCAGACCTTGTTTTAATAAGGGGTGCGGTAAGTTGATAATTGCGTGACGCCAGCTTGGTATTTCGACTTCGTCATACTCGTTTACCGGTAGGCCAAATTTAGACTCTTCATTATCGATCAAATCAAATTTTAGCTGCGAAGCGTAGGCTTTGCTGACAAGCTTGTTCTCAGTCATGCCCTGCATCGCGTTACTTATGCTAGTTACATCATCGGCGTCGAAGTCAATTTGGTGCCAAAGCTCTTCGTCCTTTTTGAGTTCAAAGAGTGCACGCGAGTCTTTACGAGATTCAATCGGTAATAAGCGAATACAGCTTGGCATATTAGGATCGTACATCAGCTCGGTTGGGCACATTGTGGTGCGGCCGGTGCCGGATGGCAAAATACGTTTTTTGAAGTCACCAAAGAAGATCGTGTTGATCATTTCAGATTTGCCGCGAGAAAATTCAGCGACAAAAGCGACAGACAAGTTGTCGTCAGCGAGGGCACCAAGAACCGTTTCAAACTGATGATGTGTTCTCAAATCGGTTACGTTATTTAATTTCAAAAACGAACTTAGTTCTTGCACAGCATCGCTAACACCCTGGCGCCAGTCAGAATACTGCTCAATCTCGGTATCTAGTTTTTGATCTGTCACGTTAAGCCCGCTTTGGTTTTATTTGTGCTCGAGTTATGGCGTTTTGAGCTCTTTGGCGATTCCTTAAAAAGATATTGATACGCGCAAGAACCCAATTATTACTATATTTGTTGCTGATCATAGCTGAGCGGTCAACATTGTGTCAAAAAAATCTAAAGTGCCTTGCTATAAAGTTTTCCTATCTTTTTGTAATTAAATGATTTTGATGAAACTCGTTGTTTGAGAGAGGTAATCAAAAATCTCCGTTAAATCAAGGTTAGCTAATTGTGAGCTTGGGCAAAATTGTGTTCTACTAGCGCGAAATAAATTACAGGCCGAGTGTAAGCTTTATCGCTGAGTTTAAATTCATTTGCGTTGAATGTCTTAGACCGAGCATCCGAGATACTGCTTGCGCGGTTTGGTTGTTGTTAATTAAAGGGTAATGATGCTGGACGATACAGCTTTGAATTTGGGTAAATAAAGAGACATGGCGACAAAGAAAACCTCAAAAAAAGCTTCTAAAAAGGTATCTAAAAAGAAAGCTTCGAAAAAGGTTACCGGTACGGCAGCCAAGATAAAGCCGTCGAGCTCAAAAACGTCGAAGAAGCGAGCATCCAAAAAAAAGAGTTCGAAGAAGGCTTCGAAGAACTCTGTTAGAAGAGGTGTCACTTCTAAGAGTGCTGCTAACAAAGCGGGAAAGAAGCGCTGGATTATTCTGTCGTTCATGCGTTATTGGTTGCTGCGATTAGGATTGGTAATACTGATCCCTACCTTGGCTTACACAGTCTATCTTGACGTCACCATTCGTAAAAAGTTTGAAGGCCAGAAATGGGCTCTACCTGCACATGTTTACACCCGCCCACTTGAACTCTACCTAGGGCAAAAGCTCGATGTAGCATTGGTACAGGCAGAGCTCGATGAGCTCGGCTATGTCGATCGTGTGAAGTTGGATCGTGTTGGTAGTTTTCGTATTAGTCAGAATCAATTGGCGATCTATCAGCGTGAATTCCGCTTTTGGGATGGGCTTCGCCCGCAGCAAATCATTCGCATAAATCTCGGCAATGGACGCATTCAAAGCATTCAAGTTGAGTCAAATAGAGGAGAGATTAGCGAAACTGAAATTGTTCGGCTTGAGCCTCGCTTGTTCGGCAGCGTTTCTCCACTGAGTCACGAAGACCGAGCATTGGTCAAACTCGAAGATATACCTAAACCACTCGTGGAAGGCTTATTGGCGGTAGAAGACCAGCAATTTTATACACACTTTGGTGTTAATCCTGCTGGTATTGCCCGCGCGATGATTCAAAATATTCGGGCGGGACGAGTAGTTCAAGGAGGTAGCACGCTGACTCAGCAGCTAGTAAAGAATTACTATTTTTCGAATGAAGTTACTTTTACCCGAAAGTTCAAAGAACTGATCATGGCCGTATTGCTGGAATTCCATTACAGCAAAGAAGAGATTCTTCAGGCCTATTTTAACGAAGTGTTTATGGGCCAGTCGGGCAATCGCGCGATTCACGGTTTTGGCTTGGCGAGCCAGTACTTCTATGGTCGTCCACTGCATGAGTTAGATTTACATGAGCTCGCTACGTTGATTGGAGTAAACAACGGCCCGAGCTTGTACAACCCAATTCGCCATCCTAAACGAGCACTTAAGAAGCGTGATCGAGTCTTGCTGACCATGTTAGAAGAAGGCGTGATCGATCAGCCCGATTATGAGCGCGCAGTATTAGCAAAAGTATCCACCAGTCCTACCGCTGCGAGTGCCGCGACCTTCTCATATCCAAGTTTTATGGGCTTGGTTCGCCGAGACCTGCAAGCGGATTACCAACAAGCTGATTTGAGTAACGACGGCTTGCAAATTCACACCACCTTAAATCCTCGAATTCAACAAAGCCTTGAGCAGGCTGTGCGCTCTGAGTTGTCTGCGATTGAAAAGCAAAAGTCAATAAAGGCTGGTAGTTTGCAAGTGGCGGCGGTTGTGGTTCGTACCGATAACGGCGAAGTTGCTGCGATGTTGGGAGATCGAAATCCTACCTTTTCGGGCTACAATCGAGCGATGAAATCGACTCGCCCCGTCGGTTCGTTACTTAAACCGTTTGTATTTTTGACGGCGCTAGAGAAACCTGAGACCTATTCTTTGGCGAGTTTGGTTAAAGATGAGCCGATCACTGTATCGCAAAAAGGCAGCCCTGATTGGCGTCCGCAGAATTATGATGGTCTGCCGCACGGCGAGGTTATGATGATTGACGCGCTTGCCCGCTCTTACAATCTCGCGACTGTGAATTTAGGTATGGAACTCGGTGTTGATCATGTATCAGAAACGATCGAGCGAGTAGGCTATCAACGCGATTTTAGTCGACTGCCTTCGGTGCTGCTTGGCGCAGTGCCCATGTCGGTATTGGATGTGAGCCAGCTCTATTTAACACTGGCTTCAAATGGGTTTAAAACCCCCGTAAAAAGTATTCGTTCAGTACTCAGTGCTGAAAATCAACCGCTGACGCATTATTCGCTGGATATTGACCAAGTGATTGAGCCTGAGTTCGCTTCACTTATTAACTATGCTCTGCAGGACGTTGTTCGTAATGGCACGGCTCGCGGGGTGCTAACAGGGTTTAAACTGGACTATGGCTTGGCTGGTAAAACGGGCACTACTGATGATTACCGTGATAGTTGGTTTGCGGGTTTCAGTGGCAACTATTTGACTGTGGTCTGGGTTGGGCATGACGACAACAGACCAACCAAACTAACCGGAGCAAGCGGTGCTGCCAAAGTTTGGGCCAAAGTGATGCAAAGTATTCCGTTGCAGCGCTTGGAGTTGGCTTACAATGATGCCGTTGTGCGTCATGAGGTCTTTTATTCTCAAGATCCTGTGCTTCAAGACTGTAGTCTTTCGAGGCCGTTGCCGATGTTGATTGAGTCACTCGAGCTGGAAAATGTTCCGTGTGTTGATCGAATAAAGTATGATTTCGATTATGATGACGAACTACAACATTTTGAGCCATTACCTCAGCAAACTGATCCCAGACGTAAAAAGAAAGGGTTTTGGGAGCGAATATTTGGCTAATCGCCTTGCCAGCTTTCCATTGATGCTGTTTAAAGTTAAGCGCGTCGGCTCAAAGCTTTTAGCCGCTTTGAGTGTAAGCTTGTTTCTTTCAGCGTGCATTAGTACATCTACGATTGATGTGCCCAGCCAAGAACCTGTTGCTGTTGAGGATCGAGCGGTAGTCGACGGTCAAGCATTGCCGTTACCAGAAGAAGATCAGCCAATTCGCGCAGAGCCGCTTATCGGAGAGGCTCCAATGTCGCCGGTTGTGCGTAAATTGTTGGCAACCGCCGGCAATCAGCGCCGAGTGGGCGATTGGGGCGGTGCAGCGAGTTCTCTAGAGCGCGCGCTTAGGATTGAGCCTCGCAATGGACGCTTATGGTCAAAATTGGCCCAAATTCGATACGATCAGAAAGCTTGGAATAAGGCCATTCAGCTAGCCGCTAAGTCGAATACCTTATCGGGCGGTAATACTGACTTATTGCGCGAAAATTGGGTTCTAATGGCTAATGCCTACGATGCATTAGGTAAGACATCTTCCGCTGATCGATATAGGGCCAAGCTGAACCGCAGTAGTTCTCGCTAATTCTCTTGCTTTTCGGGCTCATTTTGGGTGCAGACTTATAACGTCTCGGAACCCGTGCGGGGTGGGCAGGGTTTTGATCTGCCTCGGTCGAGGTTCTAGTTGAATAAAGCTAGTTGGCAAACACGATGTATGTATTCAGGCTTGTGGCCACTAATAGCCAAATAACGTAAGGAATGAGCAAGCAGGCGGTAGATTTTAGACCCGCTCGCCAGGCTTTGAGAGCAAGGTTAATCACTAGGAGGTCTATGAGTATTAGGTCGAGTAAGCTGATCATAGGCCATTGCTCACCAAAGAATAGCCAGGACCATAATCCGTTTAAAACTAATTGAGCACACCAGAGGCGAAATAGTGTCTTGTTATTGCTTCTATATAGTTGCCAACCTGTGACCGCGATCATGATGTATAGCAAAGACCAAACAATTGGGAAGGCAATGTTCGGTGGGGTCCATGGAGCCTTATTAAGGCCTTGATACCAGTCGCCAGGTTGAAACAGGCCTCCGAAAGCAGAAACCGCAAAGCATAGTAGTAAAAAGCCTACCAAGCTTAGCCAATTATTCGTATTTGAAGGTGCCGTTTGCATATCGAGTCTATTGTAGGGTCGCCGAAATCTGGCGAGAGTTGCCTTTGCTATTGCTGATATTGTTCGATCTTGTATTCACGAGCCAGTCGCTCATAGCGGTCTCGATTAATCTCAAAGAAGTCTAAATCATTTTGATTAATATCGCGTAGCTTTTTTGCAGGGCTTCCGGCCCATACTTCATTGGCTTTGACGATTTTCCCAGGCGTCACCAGTGCTCCCGCGGCAACCATCGCGCCTTGCTCGACTATACAGTCGTCCATAACACAAGCTTGGATGCCAATAAATGCATTATCCTCCACTGTACAGGCGTGCAACACCGCTGAGTGTCCAACCGTGATTCCAGCCCCTAAATAGGTTCCCTGGCCGCGTTCTGCGCAATGAATCATGGTTAAATCTTGAATATTGGTTCCCCTCCCAATCTTTATCTCATTAACGTCACCGCGAATCACGCAGCCGTACCAAACACCAACATCGGCCGCTATCTCAACATCGCCGATAATAGTCGCGTTTTGAGCTATAAATGAACGAGGGTGTATGCGCGGCAGCTTTCCTCGATAGGGATGTAACTGACCTGTAGGAGCCGGGTTTGAATCGGGTTTGTCGGGCTGTTTGTTCATTATTCTAATTGCTCACAAAAGTTAATCTAATACGTTAAACTCGAAGCCAGAAAATAGCAACTACGCTGCTTTGCACAAAACACTGTCATGCCTAATACCCCGCTATCGCGCTACTTGAGTGATTTAGAACAACCTGACTTTGAGCCCGATGAAGCTCAACGCTTGGCTGTGGATAATCTTCAGCGGCTTTATGATGAGCTTGTTAAACAGCCAGTTGTAAAGAAAAACTTTTTTCAGAAGCTTGGTTTTGGCAGCGAGAGTTCAAAAGAGCCTGTTCAAGGTTTGTACTTTTGGGGAGGTGTTGGGCGCGGTAAAACGTATTTAGTTGATACTTTCTTTGAGTGCCTACCCTTTGAAAATAAGTTAAGGATGCATTTTCATCGATTTATGCACCGAGTGCATGCTGAACGCAAGCAACTCCGCGATCAGGCAGAGCCACTAGATATTATTGGCAAAAAGCTCGCTAAAGAGGCTCGCGTTCTCTGTTTTGATGAATTCGTAGTCAACGACGTTGCAGACGCTGTCATTCTCGTTAAACTCATGCGCGTTCTGTTTAATGAAGGTGTAAGTTTGGTTGCTACCAGCAATGTCGAACCTAAGAATCTCTATTTAGGCGGTCTGCAACGAGATCTCTTTCTGCCGGCAATAGAGATGATTTATCAATATACAGACGTAGTGAACATTGATTCCGGCATTGATTATCGATTACGTTTTCTCGATAAAGCTGAAACATATTTTAGCCCGCTGGATACAGCGGCAAATACTGGCATGCGCTACAACTTCGACCATTTAGCGCCCGAGCCGGGAACCGCCGGCGCGAGTATTGAAGTTGAAGGGCGAACTTTAAATTCCATTCGACGAGCTGATGGGGTTATTTGGTTTAACTTTGATGAACTTTGCGATGGACCACGCTCGCAAAATGATTACATCGAATTGGCACGTTGTTTTCACTCGATATTGCTTGCCAATGTCCCCGTTATGGATCGGCTGCAAGAAGATCAAGCGCGCCGTTTCATTAATTTGGTCGATGTTTTCTACGACCACAACGTTAAATTAATTATCTCGGCAGAAGCGCCTGCGACTGAGTTATATGTAGGCACTCGAGTTGCCTTTGAGTTTCAGCGAACAATCAGTCGCCTGCAAGAAATGCAATCGCACGACTATTTGGCGCTAAGCCATAAAACCTAGGGTTAGGCGTCGCTGGCGCGCCTCACATTCCATATTCTCGTTCGACTTTTGAAATGCGAACCCTGAAATTTGAGTACCAACTTTGACGGCCCATTTTCTGGGCGACGAGATGTTCTGCGTTCATTTTCCAGGCTTTAATCGAATCTAAATTCGACCAGTAAGACACTGTTATCCCGAGGTTGTCTCTGGCTGATTCTATGCCAAGAAATCCTTTATGCTGTTGCGCCAGAGCAATCATATGATCGGCCATTTCGCCATACCCGTTGTCTTCTAGTGTGCGCAGAGAAGTGAAGATAACGGCATAATAAGGAGGCTTTGGGGTGTTTGAAATTCCTGTCATTACTATTGAGTAAGTCGTTTTGGGCACCGAAAATTAGCGTTATTGGTACTGTTTTATTTTCAGAGTGTATTCTAAATTAGCTCGCCTCAATTGCCTCGCAATTCCATGATTTAGCTTTTTCGCCTCGTTTATGATCGCCGACTGGTCGCCAGCCAAAGCCACTTGTTAAATTTTCGGCGAGGATTTCGGGCTCATCATCTCGGTAGAACGGCATCTGAGAGTCAGCCGCACAGTTCTTTTGGCTGAACACCTGGCATTGCTGGTATTGAAACTGTACAACCTTGTGCAATCGAGCTTTTCGAATGAAATTGTGGCAGCCAGGCTTGCGCGCTTTGCTTCGAGTGAAGCGTAGTGCTTGGGTTATGCCGTCTTTGTTGATTTTATAAAAGCTGATGCGTTGGCGCTCGCTCGCTTGTGACTGAGAGGGGCTGCACACTACCATCAGCGCTGAGCATAAAACGTAAGCAAGAGGCCTCGCAGAAAGGAGAGGCTTTATAGCGACAAAAGACTTCACTGAATTGAGACGGTTTACCAAGAACCGATTTTCCATTTGGGCAAATTAGGTGTTTCTTCTAAATCGTTCGATTGAAACTCGATGTTGCCGTCGGAATCAGTTTCTTCAATATATTGATTCGGTGCTTTGGAGTGCTGAAGTTCTATCGAATACACTTGTCCGCTTTCGCGTCGAGACTCAACAACAGTGGCTCGACTTATTCCGCCTGTTGGTTGCTCCTCAACGTTGTTGCTAGCCTCTGGGATAGCTTTGTCGCTAGATTTGCTGTGAGTGCTTTCCTCAATAGCGGGTTCGCCCTTAGTTTCGTCACCAAAATTCGGCGGCGGAGCCGTCTGAGCAGCGGCATTTCCCGAAATCAAAGCGGCGGCAACAAATAGTGCGCCTAATAATGTGCCTAGGTGTTGAGCAGATGGAGGAGTCGACTTTTTTTTCGACGTCGGCTTTGATCTCAATAATGTCGGCTTCATGGCTTTCTCTCGCGAATTGGTTTCAATGCTCATGCTATCATAAACCAGAATATGCAAGTCGCGGATAAAAAACCAATAAACTTGACTGCATTACTAATAAAACCTTGCCTGAAGCGTTGCGTTGTTTGACTTTTTAATGCATCGCGGTGCCTGTGACCAAACCTTAAGAATAATGAATCAACCAGAGTTAATTTTGATCGACGGCTCGTCGTATTTGTATCGTGCCTTCTACGTTCCGCAGCTCAAACGCATGCAAACCAAAAACGGTCAGCCTACGGGTGCAGTATTTGGTGTGATCAACATGATTAAGAGTCTGAATTCAGAGTATCCTGACTCAAATATCATCGCTATCTTTGACGCTAAAGGTAAAAACTTTAGGCATGAGCTGTATGACGAATACAAAGCAAATCGTCCTTCAATGCCTGATGAATTGCGTAGCCAAATAGAATATGTACACACCGCTGTCAAAGCCCTTGGTTTGCCATTAGTAGCTGTGCCAGGTGTTGAAGCCGATGATGTTATTGGTACCTTCGCAAAACAGGCGAGTGAGAATGGTCAAACTGTATTGGTTGCCAGTGGTGATAAAGACTTGGCACAGATCGTAAATGATAAGGTGAATCTCATCGACACCATGAAAAAGGTGATCATGGACGAAGCTGGCGTTTTAGAGAAATTTGGGGTTCGACCTGACCAAATCATTGACTATTTGGCTTTAATGGGAGACACCTCAGATAACATTCCCGGCGTTCCCAAAGTCGGCCCGAAAACTGCGGTTAAGTGGATTAACGAATATGGCAGCTTAGATGGCGTTGTTGAAAATGCTGACAAAATTGGTGGAAAGGTCGGTGAAAATCTGCGTGAGTTTTTGCCACAACTGCCGCTTTCAAAAGATTTGGTGACGATCCGCTGTGAGTTAGATGTCGATCCAGCCTTGGGTACCTTAAAGCAAGTTGATCACGATAAAGATACCTTAATTGAATTGTATCAAACGCTTCAGTTTAATAAGTGGTTGACCGAGCTAGGGGCCGATGCCGCGCCACAGGGCGATGAGCCTATTGCTGCGTTTAAACCGGGAAGCTATCAAACCATTTTCGACAAAGAAGAGTTTTTAGCTTGGATTGGCAGGCTTCGGGATAGTGAAGGTTTTGCCTTTGATACCGAAACTACCTCGGTGAATGCTCAGGCGGCCGATTTGGTTGGCGTCTCGTTCGCAATTGACGCGGGCGAAGCCGTGTATGTGCCCGTTGCTCATACATATATGGGGGCACCGGATCAACTTAATCGCGATTGGGTTTTAGCTCAGTTAAAGCCTTTGTTAGAAGACCCTGAACTACCCAAGATCGGCCAAAACTTAAAATATGATATGAGCGTTTTGGCTAATTACGATATTCGTATGCAAGGTGTGACATTCGATACCATGCTGCAGTCGTATGTTCTCGACAGCGTAAGCTCACGTCACGATATGGATACCCTGTCGAAGAACCATTTGGGCCATACGCCAGTTCCTTTTAGCGATGTCGCAGGAAAAGGCAAAGCGCAATTGACTTTTGATCAAGTTGATATTGAAAAAGCAGGCCACTATGCCGCTGAAGATGCTGATATTACTCTGCGTCTACACAACACCTTAATGCCAAAGCTTACGCGTCAGCCGAATTTACACCGAATTTTCGCTGAGCTTGAAATGCCGTTGGTCCCCGTCTTATCCAGAATTGAAGATAACGGTGTGTTAATCGATGATGCAATGTTGCTCGAGCAAAGTCAGCAACTTGCGATGACCATGCAACAAGCCGAACAAAAGGCTTATGAGCTCGCAGAAGGCGAGTTTAACTTGGCTTCGCCCAAGCAAATTCAGGAGATTCTGTATGATCGTATGGGGTTACCGGTATTAAAGAAAACGCCAAAGGGTGCACCATCAACGGCTGAAGAGGTTTTACAAGAACTCGCCATTGAGCATGAGTTACCAAGATTGATTCTTGAGCATAGAAGCCTCGGAAAGCTTAAATCAACGTATACCGATAAACTGCCTACCATGATTAATTCGCGCACTGGCCGCGTGCATACGTCTTACCATCAGGCGGTCGCGGCAACAGGGCGCCTATCGTCGAGCGACCCGAATCTACAAAACATACCGGTTCGCACCAAAGAAGGTCGACGCATTCGAGAGGCATTTATTGCCTCGCCTGGTCATGTGATTATGGCGGCAGACTATTCGCAAATAGAACTTCGCATTATGGCTCACTTGTCTGGTGATGAAACCTTGGTGCATGCGTTCAATAACGATCTTGATATTCACCGTGCGACCGCTTCTGAGATTTTTTCGGTCGATCTTGAGGAAGTTACAGATGATCAGCGTCGTCATTCGAAGGCGGTGAACTTTGGCCTAATTTATGGCATGTCTGCATTTGGATTAGCCAAGCAGTTGAACGTAGAGCGAAAGCAGGCGCAGACATACATCGATCAATATTTCGAGCAATATCCAGGGGTGAAAGCCTACATGGAAACCACTCGAGAATTCGCACGTGAGCACGGTTTTGTGGAGACAGTATACGGGCGCCGCCTCTATCTGCCGGACATCAATGCCAAGAACCACAATATGCGTCAATACGCAGAGCGAACAGCAATCAATGCGCCAATGCAAGGTACCGCTGCTGATATAATTAAACGCGCAATGATCGAAGTCGATAGCTATTTGACTAATCGCAGCGATGTTAAAATGGTAATGCAAGTGCACGATGAATTAGTGTTTGAGGTTGAACAATCTGTGCTTGAGCAAACGACGTCAGAGATCAGTCAAGTTATGCAAAACGTGGCCAGTTTGAAAGTGCCTTTGTTAGTTGATGCAGGGAAGGGAGAAAATTGGGCTCTGGCGCACTAGGCTTGGCGAGTATGCAATCTAAAAAGTGCCGCCGAATAAGACCTAAGGCCCCTGACAGCTTAGCTTTTATCGTTTAGTATTGGCAATGCTTTGGAGAGACTGGGGGGAATTCGAAATGGCCTTTATGGCTGCTATTGTGTCGACCTAATTATCGACAAGGCAGAGCGGGTATTGATAAACGACAATGATTGACAAACTTCCAATAAAATTCTTGATTGCGGTGCTCATCGCCGTGTTTGTGTGGGCGTTTGTAACTTCCAGCGGTAACAGTAATAGTGAGGACGATGCTAAAACAGTTGCTGGCAGTCAGGCTGAAAACCTTGTTTCTGCGATTCAGCCAGTTTCAGGGGCAGATGCTGCCCAATCTGGTATAGCAAGGGGATCGCTGCCGGTATTGAGCCAGCGCTCCGTTCAACCTTTTGAGGTCGATAAGCTTGATGATCTCCATGCCCGTTTTAACCGGGCAAACAAACAACTTGCCGAAGGTCAGGCCCAGCTGGCTGCAAATGCTTACCAAGCTCTCATTGACGACTACCCTAGTATTATAGAGCCGTATCTAAATTTGGCCTCGATTTACTCGAGCCAGGCTAAGTTAAACGAGGCGCGCGGAGTATTGCTCAAAGGTTTCGATGCAAACCCTAAGGCCGGCATGCTTTTCGATCACTTGAGTGAGGTTCATGGCGCTTTGGCCGCTCAGTCTTACCAGTACGCGTTAGACACTAAAGCCACTAATGACACCCCAGCTTTGATCTTGGCGCGCGCCAAAACGATTGTTACATCGCTGGATCAGCAACAAGAAATTGCGAAATTGACTCAGCAGTTATCCGCGCAACAAGGCCAAGTCGCAAGTGTTGAACAGACAGAACGTTTGCGAGAATTGGAGGCGCAAGTTCAGCAACTGCAGCAGGCTGCTGTGTCGGCAAAGGCGGTTCAGGATAATGAGCTAAGCCAAGCCAAAGCGAGAATTGCCGACTTATCACAATCTCTAACTCAAAGCCAAGCAGCTAAGCGCGAAGCCTTAGCGCGAGTGGTTCGTGCGGAACAAGATTCATCGGGCAATGTGTCTGAACTTAATGCCCAGCTTTTAGAAAGCCAAGCGGCTTTGTTAGCGGCTAATGAAGGTCTTAAACAAAAAGAGTTGGTCGCAAAACGTGCCGATCAAGCTGAACGGCGTGTTGAAGAGCTCGAGGCTGAGAACGATCGCATCTCGCGCGACTTAAAACTTGCCTTGGCGAGTAATGTTGCAAAACCAGCAGAGACCAGTCAGCCCCAGAAAGCGATAGCCTTAGTCAAAGGATGGGCCCGCGCTTGGTCGGCTCAAGACGTTGATGCGTATGTTAGTCACTACGCAAGCAATTACTCATCTAGCAGCTCACTTAGTCGTGCGCAATGGCTCGAGCAGCGCCAAATTCGACTGACTAATAAAGAGTTCATCAACGTTCGATTAAAAGATTTTGTTGTTAAAGATTTAGGGCAACAGTTTTCTGTGACCTTTAGTCAGCACTACCAATCAAATACGGTCGATGACACCGTAACTAAGCGCTTGGTTTTTCATAAAAGCGGTGACGATTGGTCGTCGGCTAAGATCGTCAATGAGCGTTTAATCTCTCGTTAGGCTCTTTAATCATGCCTGATTACAATATTTTTTCTCATTACTTTGATAGGACCTTTGGGGCGCTTTGCATTGCGGTGCTATTTTTATCGAGCGCACCAAATGTTTCTTATTCGCAACCGTCAAGCGGCTCGTTGAGCGCTAAGCTTGAGGCTGAGTTACATGCGCATAATGCGAATAGTGAATACGAACACAGCGTGTTAAACATTATTGATGCGATTAAGTCTGGTAAATTACCGCACGCGGTAGAGTTAGCTGATGCGCATATTGGGATTTTTCCAAAGAGCCAAGTTGGCCATTTATTGCGCGCGGATGCGCTGTCAGGTTTGACCGGTGGACTGAGCTCGATTGCATCGAATGGCGCCTTGCCAAAAGACAACCTTCAAGGTCTATTGCATCAGCTACGAAATCGCTGGGACCATCGCCATCAGCATGAGGGCGCTAGTCACTTAAAAGTGCCTGCGAATCTATTGGATATTGGTGACCACCCGTTTGTAGTTGTTGCTGATATGCAGCGCGGTAGGCTTTACTTGTATAAAAATGATCAAGGCCAAGCTCGTTTGATGCGGGACTACTATATGTCAGTTGGAGCGGCTGGTTACGGCAAGCAAGTTGAAGGCGACAACAAGACTCCCATTGGTGTATACAGTATAAATAGATATATTGAGGGCCGTGCATTGCCAGACCTCTATGGCAAAGGCGCTTTCCCTGTTGATTATCCGAATCGTTATGATCGATTTTTAAATCGAACAGGCTACGGAATTTGGTTGCACGGAACACCTTCTGATACTTATGCAAGGTCGCCTTGGGCAAGCGAGGGTTGCTTTGTGTTAAGTAACGACGATCTCCTGGATATTGGCCAATACCTAAGTCCTGAAAAAAGGACTCCAGTAATTCTGAGTGATTCAATTGAGTGGTTAAGCCAATCTGAGTTAGCCGAACGACGAGCGTCCATGTTGGCTGTCATCGAAAGATGGAAGCAGGACTGGGAGAGCTTGAATACTCAAGCTTACGTTTCTCACTATCAAGCTAAAAACTTTAACCTCGGTAAGGGCGATTATCAGGCGTGGTTGCGTCGCAAGGCCAACATCAATGAAGCGAAGACGTTTGTCCAAGTAGACTTAGATATTCAAAGCTTATTCGCCTATCCAGGCGAGAAAGACATGTTTATTGTTAGGTATAATCAACGCTATCTGAGTGATAATTTTTCGGGCGAGTCATTCAAAGAACAGCTATGGAAGCGCGATCAAAATGGAAAATGGCGAATTATCTACGAAGGTTAGCTTAGCTGGCTTTAACTGTTACTTTTTACTGCCCTGAGCGGATGCTAATTCGTCCTGAGCCTTAACATTCTTTTTTAGCCAACTAACAATGTCTTCCCAGATTTTGCTTGTTTCGGCTTCTGAGGGCATCACCCATGAATGTGGCAATTCAAGCGTAATTACAGGTATGTTGCGATTGATGCCTGCGTAGTTTCCTAGGGAGCCTGGGTAGGTTCCCAATAGGTTAAGATGCAATTTTCCTAAGCTTTTTGGTGCGGTATTTAGCAATAGTGAATCAAAATCAACAACACCGTAAGGTGCGTGCACACTGATAATGGCGTCTGGTTGAAAGCGATCAATCTCGTTGATTAGCCAGCGAGTTTCAGGTTCGCTTGACGCTTGTTCACCTGGGTATTTTCGCGGGTCTTTGCTGCCTTTCTCTTTCCAATATTTGAGTGCATTTTGTTTCCAGTCGTCAGATGGCATATTTCGGTTTAGATCTACGCCATTTCCATTTGTGCGTGTGGCACTAGGCTTTAGAACGCCATCCGGGTTCATCATCGGTACCATGTGCCAGTGGAACAAGCCGCTGTGATGCTTATTTAGTTTCTCTATCCAGCGCATGCTAACGCTTACCGAGGTGAGCTCATCGCCGTGAGTGCCACCAATGATAAGTATTTTTCCTTGTGGAGTGCGCCCTTCGACGGGTGAAAATTCACTCAACAGTATCGGAAAACCGTCGACTGAAAAGCAACCCGTGGGCTTTAGCTTCGCTGCCATACACGATTCAAATTCAACGCTCGCTAGGCGATCAGAGATCTGTTTGCACGCCTGCTCAATCGATGTGGTTTTAGGGCTTTGGGTATGTTGAGGGTCAAGACAGGATAGCTCGCTAGCTGGGTTGTCTAGATGCACTTGCGCGGCGTCACTCTCAGCCTCCGAAAATCCCATTTTTTCTATATACGCCAAAGTATCTTCGGCCGAAGGTTGAACCTCTTCAAGAACGTTTGAATTATTGTTAGGGGGGGGGCTTTTTGGTAAAGAGCCGTCAGCGGGTAAAGAGCCGTCAGCGGGTAAAGAGCCGTCAGCGGGTAAAGAGCCGTCAGCGGACAAAGAGCCATCAGCGGGTAAAGAGCCATCAGCGGACAAAGAGCCATCAGCGGACAAAGAGCCATCAGCGGACAAAGAGCCATCAGCGGACAAAGAGCCATCAGCGGACAAAGA
>CANMNN010000029.1 GCA_947499305.1 uncultured Arenicella sp.
GTTTACCAGTTTTGTGTAACCTATTCATTTAAGAAAACGTCCACACAAATTGTTTGGTTCAATTTTTAAAAGAGCGGCGTTTGATTTCTCGCTTTCGCTTGATTTCAAACTGGCGCTAATTAGCGCCTCTTGAGTTGCCTCAAGGGAGGTGAATCATACTCGCTTAATTCAGGATGTCAACAACTTTTTAAATATTTCAAAATGTGTCAAACCGTTACAAACTCTTGCTTTGAAGCGCTTGCAACCCCGTCTCAAGGGAGGTGCATTCTACTCATTTAATGCGGCCCGTCAACACTTTTTTGAAAGTAATTTTTAGGCCGTTTTTTGAGCATCCTTTTCGACATTTTCAGCGTTTCAAAGCGCCTCACATGTCTCGAGGAAGGCGCATTCTACGTTTTTAAATCGCGTGGTCAACTCCTTTTTGAATTTATTTCGCGATACCGCGACTCTGGAGACGAATAACATAACCAAAACAGTGACTTAGAAAATATATATATGAAAAAATAATGCGGCACCTTTGATCTACTTCGTCGACCCTGCACGACCATAGTTATCCTCAAGACGAACGATGTCATCTTCACCCAAGTATGAACCCGATTGAACCTCGATAATTTCAAGAGTTTGAGTCTCACTTGGGTTGCGCAAAGCATGCGTCACTCCTATCGGAATAAAGGTTGATTCATTCTCTCTAAGCAAGACCGTTTTATCTCCATTCAATACTTCTGCTGTTCCCTTAACCACCACCCAGTGTTCCGCACGATGATAGTGCATTTGCACCGACAACCTTGCGCCCGGCTTCACTTGAATACGTTTAACCTGAAAACGATCACCCGAATCTATGGAATCGTACCAACCCCACGGGCGATAGACTTTACGATGATGGCTTGCTTGGGTGCGATCCAAGCTTTCGAGTTGACTTACAATTGCTTTAACGTTTTGCGAGTTATCTCGATTTGTAACTAGAACGGCATCATCGGTCTCGACGACCACTAAATCATCTACACCAACAACCGAAACAAGCTTACTTTCTGAGTAGATATGCGAGTTCCTGGTATCTGACAGCAAAACATCACCAGTCACAGCATTCCCATACTCATCCTTTTCAGACACATCCCACAAAGCAGACCATGAACCAACATCATTCCAACCAGCATCGAGTGTTACTACCTTCGCTCTAGCAGTTCTCTCCATTACAGCGTAGTCAATCGAAATAGATGGACTCTGAGCAAATGCTTCGTCATCGATGCGCAAAAAATCCAAGTCAGCGCGCGCACCTGAAACCGCGCGTGATGCACATTCGTACACTTCTGGCTCAAATCGCTTCAGCTCCTCCAGATAAGACGCTGCAGTGAATACAAAGATCCCTCCATTCCAGTAATAATCCCCACTTGCCAGGTAAGATTCGGCAATCTCTTGGCTGGGCTTCTCTTTAAACTCGGCGACATCAAAACCGCCATCACCAATTGGCTTTCCTGCCTTGATATACCCATAACCCGTCTCAGCTGACTGAGGGACAATACCGAAGGTCACCAGATCACCTTCCAACGCTAGCTCACTTGCCTTAGATATTGCAGCATGAAATACATTGATATTCGCGATCACATGATCAGCAGGCATAACCAACATGACCTCATCAGGATTACTCTTAGCTACTTCAAACGCAGCCAAGGCAATTGCTGGCGCAGTATTACGTCCCTTTGACTCCAAAAGAATGCACGCATTAGTACACTCTATTTGATTAAGCTGTTCTCCGACAATAAAACGATGCTCTTCGTTACAGACAACAATTCGCCTTTCAACGGCATCTAAACCCTCTGAACGCAGCACAGTTTGTTGCAACATACTGTACTGCTCATCAACTAAGCACAATAATTGTTTTGGGTACATTCCGCGAGAGAGAGGCCATAAGCGCGAACCAACTCCGCCAGATAGAATTACTGGGGTCATATTAAACTCCTCTCAATCTTTTTTCGTTTTCCAAGAACCAACGATAAGTCCGCTCCAAGCCTTGCCTCAAACCAATCTCAGCCTGCCATCCAAGCTTACCTAGTCGCGAAACATCTAACAGCTTACGCGGCGTACCGTCAGGTTTACTCGCATCGTATTCAATCTTTCCTCGATAGCCGACAACTGACTTTATTGTTTGCGCGAGTTCGTCAATAGTACAATCCTCTCCAGTACCTATGTTTACGTGCGACAACCTTTCTTCACTTACTTGGCGATAAGCGCTTTTGGCAACGTTCATTACATGTATGGATGCCTTTGCCATATCGTCTACATGCAAGAATTCTCTCATCGGCTGACCCGAGCCCCAAACTATAACAGCATCATCGCCACTAATTTTAGCTTGATGAAAGCGCCTCATCATCGCCGGAATTACGTGACTATTCTCTGGGTGAAAATTATCGTTTTCGCCGTAAAGGTTAGTAGGCATGACACTGCGATAGTCAAAGCCGTATTGACGGTTGTAGCTCTCACAAAGCTTAATTCCAGCTATTTTAGCGATGGCGTACGGCTCATTAGTTGACTCTAAACTACTGGTCAATAACGAAGCTTCTTGCATTGGCTGGCGAGCCAAACGCGGATATATACAAGACGACCCCAGTAATAGGAGTTTTTGTACACCGTTATCGTGGGCCGCGCTAACAACATTTGCCTGGATCATCAAATTATCGTAGATGAAATCAGCGGGGTAAGCATTATTCGCATGAATTCCCCCTACTCTGGCAGCGGCAAGGTACACCTGATCTATTAATTCTTCTCGAAAAAAATCGTCGACTTGCTTTTGATTGACTAGATCAAGCTCGGCATGACTTCTAGTTACCAATTCGATTGATGCATCTAAACACAACAGACGAACTAAAGCCGAGCCAACCATCCCTCTATGGCCTGCAACAAAAACTCTTTGTTTCATTTATCTAAGACTCACTCGTGCGCTGTAGGAACATCAAAACCATGTTTTTTAAGCAGCGAGTCTCGCTTGGCAACCTCTAAATCATTGGAGACCATCTCAGCACACATCTCTTCCACGGTAATCTCTGGCTCCCACCCCATGATTTCTCTAGCCTTAGTAGGGTCACCGAGCAAAGTCTCTACTTCAGCGGGTCGGAAGTAGCGCGGATCAACCTTAACAATTTCATCCCCAACACTAATAAAAGGCGCAACGCTATGATCCACTGACTTAACTACACCGACTTCATTAACACCCTCGCCGATAAACTCCAATTCTACCCCCACCTCTTTTGCAGCAAGATTAACGAACTCTCGAACTGATATTTGGTTGCCTGTGGCAATAACATAGTCATCTGCAACGTCTTGCTGAAGCATCATCCATTGCATTCGCACATAATCTTTAGCATGGCCCCAATCTCGCAAAGCATCCAGATTGCCCAAGTACAGAACTGGCTCTAATTCTTGAGCTATATTTGCCATTGCGCGAGTAATCTTGCGCGTCACAAAGGTTTCCCCGCGACGCGGGGATTCATGATTAAACAAAATGCCATTGCAAGCAAACATGCCATATGACTCCCGATAATTAACCGTAATCCAATAGGCATATAGCTTCGCCACAGCGTAGGGCGAACGAGGGTAAAACGGGGTCGTTTCTTTTTGTGGCGTTTCCTGAACTAAGCCATAAAGCTCAGAGGTAGCCGCTTGATAAAATTTTGTGGTTTTCTCCAAACCTAAAAAACGTATCGCTTCTAAAATACGCAAGGTACCCAATGCGTCCACGTCAGCAGTATATTCGGGCACTTCGAAAGATACGGCCACATGACTTTGCGCAGCAAGATTATAAACCTCGTCTGGTTTAACTTCGCGAATAATGCGCGTTAAATTTGACGTATCACTCAAATCACCATAGTGGAGGAACAGCTTAGGATTTCGAACATGCGGATCCTGATAGAGGTGGTCGATCCTTTCAGTATTAAATGACGAAGCGCGTCGCTTAATACCATGAACCTGGCAACCTTTCTCAAGCAAAAATTCTGCTAAATAAGAGCCATCCTGACCCGTAATACCTGTGATTAATGCCTTTTTCATATTGCTGTTTATCCACTTTTGATAGGTCCTTTTCAGGCCTCTTATAACAAGTCGTGTATCCAATTGATGTTCAAAAACAAAGAAAATGAACAAAACGCTAATCACGCTGAACCTGAACGTCAAAATACCACTTTCGACAATAAATGAGACTAAAAGATTCAATTTTGATCAATCAGCATTGATGAACATCAAATTCATTGATAATCTTGATTTTCAATTGGATTGCCTGTCAGGGCTTCCGAAATCTTAATAATTTTCTTTAAATTTAGTTTCTTTGAAACGGGAAGGTAACTATGGCTCGCATGACTCCAAGTGAAGCATTCGTAGAAACAATGGTAGCCAATGAAGTGACCGATATTTTCGGCATCATGGGTTCGGCTTTTATGGACGCAATGGATATTTTCGCACCTGCGGGCATTACGCTTATTCCGGTCGTACACGAACAAGGCGCGGCCCATATGGCCGATGGCTATGCAAGGGCATCCGGCAAACACGGCGTAGTTATCGGGCAAAATGGTCCGGGCATATCGAACTGCGTGACGGCGATTGCTGCCGCGTATTGGGCGCATAGCCCAGTAGTGGTAATCACACCAGAAACTGGCACAAATACCCAAGGCTTAGGCGGTTTCCAAGAAGCTCAGCAGCTGCCCATGTTTCAAGAATTTGTTAAATATCAAGGTCATGTAAATCACCCTGCTCGTATGGCCGAATACACCGGCCGTTGCTTCGATCGCGCTCACTCTGAAATTGGCCCGACACAATTAAATATCCCTCGTGATTACTTTTACGGCGATATAGATGTGGAGATCCCGCAACCGCAAAAGCTTGATCGTGGTCCTGGAGGCGAAAGAGTTCTACAGGAAGCTGCCGACTTATTAGCTCAAGCGAGCTTCCCTGTTATTGTGTCCGGCGGTGGCGTCGTAATGGCTGACGGCATGGCCGAATGCCAAGCGCTAGCTGAACGCTTAGGCTCACCAGTGGTTAACAGTTATCAGCATAATGACTCGTTCCCCGCTAGTCATCCTTTGTGGTGTGGCCCTCTGGGCTATCAGGGCTCGAAGGCTGGTATGAAACTAATATCTAAAGCCGATGTAGTGATCGCTCTAGGTTCTCGTTTAGGCCCGTTTGGCACCTTGCCACAGCACGGCATGGACTATTGGCCAAAAGACGCGAAGATCATTCAGATCGACGCCGACCACAAAATGCTTGGCCTCGTGAAGAAAATTTCTGTGGGTATATGTGGTGACGCAAAAGCCGCGGCCGTTGCATTAACCCGCCTGCTAGAAGGGAAAGAGCTTGCCTGTGACCCTACTAAAGCAGAGCGCGCATCTGAAATAGCGGCTGAAAAAGCGGCTTGGGAGAAAGAGCTCGACGAGTGGGTTCATGAAAAAGACGACTATAGTCTAGATATGATCGAAGAAGCCAAAGCAGAAGAAGGCAGTTGGCTACATCCTCGACAAGTATTGCGTGAGCTTGAAAAAGCCATGCCAGCTGACGTAATGATTTCTACCGACATCGGTAACATTAACTCAGTAGCCCACAGCTACTTGCGTTTCGAGCGTCCGCGCTCATTCTTTGCTCCAATGAGTTTTGGTAACTGCGGATATGCGCTACCTACTATGATTGGCGCAAAACGGGCGGCTCCAGAGCGCCCAGGCATTGCCTACGCTGGCGACGGCGCGTGGGCAATGAGCATGACTGAAATCATGACGTGTGTTCGCCATGACATCCCAGTAACAGCGGTAGTTTTCCACAACCGCCAATGGGGGGCCGAGAAGAAGAACCAAGTCGAATTCTACAATCGCCGCTTTGTTGCTGGCGAACTTGAAAGCGAGAGCTTTGCAGGCATTGCTCAAGCCATGGGCGCCGAGGGCATTGTTGTTGACAAGCTTGAAGACGTTGGCCTAGCTCTGAAAAAAGCGGTCGACATGCAAATGAACGAAGGCAAAACATGCGTCATCGAAATCATGTGCACACGTGAACTAGGCGACCCGTTCCGCAAAGACGCGCTCGCTAAACCGACTCGTTACTTAGAGAAATATAAGGACTACGTATAAATAAAAAGCGCATAAGGCCACTTTCTAATCGAGGTTTCGCGAAAAACACGCTCGATTCGCTGCCTAGACTGGTAACCTGCTTTTCTCGGCGTGCTTTATCGTCGCTTTGAATCTAAATAGACTCTTATACAGGCTCATTACAGTTCTACGCAAGAAAGGTTTAGAATCGAAGATGCCAAGGCTTTCTTGGCATCTTTTTTTTAGCCATCCAAAACAACATTTTTCAATAGAGGCTCCAGATCATGGCCGATACTTTTCTCAATTCAAACCCTGTCGTTTGCCCTCCATCGTTACTAAAACGCGCTGCACCTCTACCAAGTGCCACTACGGCAATTGTTAACGCGGGTTCTCCCGTGGTCATGAGCAGTGTAAGAATGGCGGTCGAAGAAGGCTTAATCGCACCTGTACTAGTTGGTAATACGACTAACATCCAAGCGGCTGCCAAAGAGATCGACTGGGATATATCCGAATTCAGAATCGTCGCCGCGGCTGATGAAATCGCCTCCGCGCGCGCCGCGGTCGCATTGGCAAAAGGCAATGAAGTCGCCTCATTGATGAAGGGCAATATTCATACTGATAACTTGTTACGAGCAGTTATCGACAAACAAGATGGCTTACGCACTGGCACTCGATTAAGCCATGTCTTTCATATGACTGTGCCTAATTCAGATGCAGCTATTTGCATTACCGACGCCGCCATTAACATCCAACCGAGCGTTGCCATCAAATTGGACATTGCGCGTAACGTCACCAAGCTAATGCACACCATTGGCTATGAGAAACCCAAGATCGCAGCCCTATCAGCGACCGAAGTCGCTACCGACGCGATACCCTCAAGCGTTGAAGCCGCAGAAATCGTTGCTGCGGCCGAGGCAGGTGAAGTTGAGGGCGCAATAGTCGGTGGCCCCTTTGCCTTTGATAATGCTGTTTCGCCTGCGGCCGCAAAGCTGAAAAAGATAAGCCACCCAGTTGCGGGGAATGCCGATGTGCTTTTAGTTCCGAACATTGAGACCGGTAATGCACTGTTCAAGCAAATGGTTTACTTCATGGGAGCAGCCGCGGCAGGCGTCGTGCTCGGTGCTAAAGTTCCGATTATTCTTACGTCAAGAGCAGACCCTGCTACTGCCAGACTAGCCGCTGTAGCACTTGCATCTATCTACGCTAGCGCATCGAGCAGTTGAGATCTCAAATGACTGATCTATACGCCCTAACCCCGAGCATCATGAAAACTGCCAGTGAATTATTTGGTATTGATTCTGAGTTAAATATCCCCTGCTTCGCCGAACGAGTTGAACATGTTCCCGAAATTGACGAGGCATATCGCTTTAACTCAGATGTGACCTTAGCAATTTTGTCGGGCTTTATTCATAACCGACGCGTTATGGTTCAGGGAATGCATGGCACCGGAAAATCAACGCACATTGAGCAAATTGCTGCGCGCCTTAACTGGCCATGTGTTCGAATAAACCTTGACGGCCATATAAGTCGTTTAGATCTCGTTGGTAAAGATGCAGTTGTTCTAAAAGACAACAAACAGGTCACCGAATTCAAAGAGGGTATTTTACCTTGGGCAATCCAGCGCCCAATCGCGTTGGTTTTTGACGAGCTAGATGCCGCACGCCCAGAGGTTATGTTCGTAATTCAACGCATCCTAGAACGCGAAGGAAAATTTACTTTGCTTGATCAGAACAAAGTATTGATACCAAATAATCACTTTCGTCTCTTCGCAACGGCCAACACCGTTGGCTTGGGTAACTTAACGGGTTTGTATCACGGCACGTCTATGATGAATCAAGCGCAAGTAGACCGCTGGAATATCGTAGCGAAGTTGAACTATCTTTCGGCCGAAGAAGAAGCACGTATCATTCTAAGCCGGGTTCCTGAGCTCGACACCGAAGAAGGCCGAAAAACGGTCAACTCAATGATTGCGCTGGCAGACCTTACTCGTAAAGGTTTTAACGCCGGCGATATTTCTACCTTAATGTCACCACGAACCGTGATTTTCTGGGCTGAAAACATGCAAATTTTTCATGACCCAGCCTCAGCGTTTAGACTGTCATTCCTAAACAAGTGCGACGAAGCGGAATACGCCACAATTTCTGAATATTATCAACGCGCCTTTGATCGAGAGCTACCTGAAGCTCAAGCGATTAGCGCCTGGTTCGAGTAGAAAATAGCCTGCTATTTAGATAGATCTAATGGAACGCCACCAACCCTCATCGGACCGCGCTTCAAAACATGAAGTATTACAACAAAAGCTCGAGCATTGGTGCGCCACGTCCGTTCGAGCTTTATCCGGCAATAGTAGAGTCCACTTTCGCGGACACCACCTAATAGTCGACGAGAAACTGTTAATACTTCAAGCTCCTTATTTGCAACTGGATTTTTCAACGCATGACAACGCCACGCTTAGAGGCGTTGCTGACGGCATCGCACTACGTCTATTAAACAGTGATTTAGACATTCACAAAGCGAGTATGCCAGAGAGCATTGTCGAGAAGATCGTCTTCGAGCAACTAGAACAACTGCGTTGTGAGGCGCTCACAGAAGAGCGTTTACCGGGAATGCGCAATAATCTGCGGCGGAGGTTTTTGTTCTGGGCTAATGAAGCCGCGTCGTCCAGCTTGATTGACAATAGCATTGGGCTATTACTGTACACCATCAATGTGGTTTGCTGGTCTCGCTTACACACTCAAACTATTCCAGAGCAAATTGAAGAGCTAATCGAGGCCACTCGTTGGGGCTTTACTCAAGAGATTAAGCACCACTTCTATCGTTTTAAATCTTGTCGCGACAATCAAGAGCAATTTGCGGTTCATGCACTGGCGATTGCCAAAGAAGTGATGAACATGATCGAAGAGGCTCAAGCTAAAGATCACGTAGAAGCGAACCTTGCTGGCACAGTGAGACAACTGGCGAAAAGCAACAATATTAATATTCAATGGCTAGATGTTGATGGCTCGAGCGTCGAGCAGAATTATGGAATTTCTCTCCCAGAAGAAATTTCTGCGACTCACGCCCACAGCGATTATAAAATTTACAATAGCGCCTACGACAAGATAATCGAAGTCGGCAACAGTGTTCGCGCTGCGCAATTAGCGAAACTGCGCGCTCAACTCGATAAGCGTATTCGTAAACAGAGTGTGAACACGCACAGGGTAGCTCGGTATCTTAAGCTGCTCGTCTCAACACCTGCACGTTCGGGCTGGGAATTCGGACTAGAAGAAGGCTACCTAGATTCAGCTCGGCTAGCGGCTTTGGTTACCTCGCCAAACGATCGACGTTTATTCAAAAAAGAACATGTAACCGCATCAAGCAATTGCATAGTTAGTATTGTGGTCGATAACTCAGGCTCGATGAATCACCATAACGATGTCGTTGCCGCCTTGATAGACACCCTTGCAAAGGCGCTTGAGCAAGCTCAGATTAAAACCGAAATTCTTGGCTTTACAACCACGGAATGGAATGGCGGGCGTGCGCTTAAGGAGTGGGTCAAAGCAGGCAAGCCCGAGAACCCAGGTAGATTAACTTCAACCTGCCACAACATTTATAAAGCAGCAGAAACTCCTTGGCGTCGGTCCAGACCGGCAATTGCCGCAATGTTGAAAACCGATATATTTCGTGAAGGCGTTGACGGCGAAGCCTTGCAATGGGCTGTTGAGCGAATAGAAAATCGGCCTGAGAAAAACAAAATTGTGTTAATGATTTCCGATGGATCGCCAATGGATACAGCAACGCATGCAAATAATTCAGATCGTTACTTAGATCGGCACCTTAGCTTCGTCGTAGACCGAATCGAGCGACGGCCAGATGTGCGCCTCTGCGCACTCGGCGTGGGTTTAGATTTAAGCTCATACTACCAAGAGAGCATGTCCATCAGCTTAAGCAATGAACTTGGCACCAATGACTTTATGTCTATTGCTGACCTTCTAGCTCGGGCCTGTTAAGCTCACAATTCACATTTTTCAGAGATAAGAACTATGGCTCTAAAACGATACCTGACCGAAATGGGCATGGGCGTAGACGTTCATGGAGGCGACTACACCAAAGCGGCAAAACGTGCCGTTTCGGATGCAATTCGTCACTCGAGTATTAACTTTTTCCCACACATCGACTACACCAGAGATGATATGCAGCTCAAAGTTAAGATCGGCGTAAAAAAGCCAGAGCAGGTCGATATCGCAGCGGTAGCCGGCGAGTTCCCGTATGGCAATGTCGAGGTCACGCCGGAAGTCGGAGGCATAGATGTACTATCTGAAAATGGTAAAGATCTAATGGTAGTGGCCAACTGTGTTGTTCTAGTATGCTTCGAGAATGAACGCGAAAACAAATAGTGCTGAGCCTTCTAAGCCTGAATCAGCACAGCCTAATAAGAAAAAGAATATGAGGACAGAGAATAACGCAGTCCTAGCGTCGACTTTGTTGTTCCCCGGCGCCGGGCATATCATTTTAAACAAGCGCGTTGTTGGAATATGTTTAATCGCAGTCGCAGGCCTCGCATTTATTGTGCTCGCATACGACGCGTTCAGAATTACTCAAGAGATTACTCAAGAGATATTGATGTCAGGCGCAATACCGAATGTGTTCGTGCTGCGCGACATGATTTACGATGGCTTGCTCGGGCAAGATTCGCCTAGATTCAAAACGTGCATCTCAGTCCTGATTGGTACCTGGTTGATTGGCATTATTGACACCCTACGGTATCGATTAAAAAGAAAGCAAGCTTAGAAGCCTTCCAGCCAAAGCTCTGATTCAAGCTTGCACCATTTAAAAGGCCCAAGCCGGAAGCATTGAGCCTATGAAATCATCAAAACAAATAGCTTACGAGAGTAGTTTTTTCTCGGCAGCATCAACGCTCTGATAAATCAACGTATTGATTGTCATCGGTCCCACTCCGCCCGGAACCGGTGTGATCGCGCTGGCTATTTCCGTTAATGGTTCTAGCTCGATATCGCCAATTCCACCAGGGTGGTAGCCAGCATCGACAACAACGGCTCCTGGTTTAATCCAATCGGCTTTGATTAATTCAGGCACACCGACGGCACCAACAACAATATCAGCTTGAGCGACATACTCTGCTAAGTTTTGCGTGCGCGAATGACAAATTGTCACCGTGGCATTCGCATTTAACAGCATCAATGCCATAGGCTTACCCAGTATTGGACTACGGCCAACAACAACAGCGTGCTTTCCTTGTAGCTCTATATCGTAGGCTTCTAACAAGCGCATAATACCTTGTGGAGTCGCGCTACCGTAGGCTGATTCTTGCATTGCCATTCGACCAAAACCCAAACAAGTTACACCGTCTACGTCTTTTGTAAGATCGATGGCGTCGAAACAAGCGCGTTCGTCAATCTGGCTTGGTACTGGGTGTTGAAGCAGGATGCCATGTACATCAGGGTTGGCATTGAGCTCGCCGATCTTTGCCAACAACTCTTCAGTAGTGGTTTCCTCTGACATTTCGACACGAATCGAATCCATGCCAATTCGAGCACATGCATTGCCTTTCATTTTTACATAAGTCGCCGACGCTGGATCTGCACCTACTAAAATGGTCGCCAAAATTGGTGTTGCACCGTTAGCCGCTTCTTTGAGCTTGGTAACACGAACAGAAAGTTCTTCTTCGGTTTTTTTTGCGACGGCTTTTCCGTCTAAAATCAGTGCAGTCATAATTATTAAATGGCTAGAGTTAAGTAGCTAAAGGTAAAGGCTAAGAAATAGTTTTCGAGCCTCGATTATGCACGTTGATCACCATGATATAAACGCACAACATGTCGTGCCTCAGCGAAAAACAACCAACGTTCTAGAAACAAACCTGAATACAAAGACAACATAGCAAGAAAAATTGCAGGTGCAATATCCCATGCCATTGCGGCGATGACTAATGATAAAGGCGCGACGAAGGCGAGAATAATCATCAAGTAACGCAAACGCAATAGTTTCATCGCTCCAGCATCGAATACAAACTCTTTTGTTAGAAAAGTGTCGGCATTATGACCAGCATCTAACAACCTTACATGGGCCTGACTAAAGCCTGTTGCACTGCCAATTGTCGCGCCATCGGGCTTACCTATCGATCTAAAGTAAAGCATCTTGCTTATAAACGAAACTACTAATAGAACTAAAAATAGTATTGTAATTGAACGTGGCACTTCATTCTCCAGCCCTGCATACATGCTCACATATAAAAGGGCGCCACTGGTAAAACTAAACAAAAGATACAGAGGCGTTACTAGGGGATTATGCCATTGCCGAATCGGCTTTAAACTCGCGTAGATCATGCCTGTACAGATCACCACTGATAGGGCGACTAGAACAGACAAGGCTCCTATGATTTGACTCAATGAGTTAAGCTCGCCACCATTTAAGTAAACCAAGAAAGCATAAGTCAGAATTATTGGGTAATAGAGTAAAGAAAAAACTCCTTCGCGCGATAACCATGAGGTTCTGAAACGACTAAATGCGCGCCACGCGTTTTTAGGGTTGGCCAAATGCAGGGTTGACGACAATAAACCGAGAGTTGCCAACGTGAGGCCGACGAAGCCCATTATCAGAAAATTATTTACATCTACCTCAGTGGCGCTAGCAACAGAGCCTGAAACCAGCTGCATGCCTACTAGCCACATCAATAAGCCATAGCCAATGCCAGAGGTAACTGTGAAAAATAGTACTGAGAAAGCTGGTTTCATTTTGTTTATTCGTGTCGTTAGTCAATTAAGAACGTTTGCGTAAGCCTATCGCGCAATCATTCTGTTGGCCCATTTTTTCAATTTTGATAACGCGGGCTCATTTGTTTTTACCATCGCAGCAACCTCGCCTTTTTCCCGCGGCGGAAGATAACGATTGGTTGGCTTATATCCTAGCTCCGGCATTAGAGCTTGGCCTGCACGTTCAACGGTTAATTTACTTACCTCTGACGTAGGGTCATCAAAATCACCAAACACACGAGAGCTAGTTGGACAACTTAGAACACAGGCTGGTTTGCGCTCAGACTCAGGTAAGTTTTGATCGTAAATACGATCGACACAGAGTGTGCACTTTTTCATTACACCCTGCTCTTCGTCTAGTTCACGTGCGCCGTATGGGCAGGCCCATGAGCACAAATTACAACCCATACATTTGTCCTGATCGACAAGAACAATGCCATCCTCCTCTCGCTTATAGGAAGCACCTGTCGGGCAAACTGTTACGCAATCAGCCTCTTCACATTGCATGCATGACATCGGCATGTGCACGGTTTTGCTTGCCGGCGAACCATTCGATCCAACACCCGCCAAGGCCGATTCTCCTTGAGTAGCGAGAGCATGTAAGTCGAAAGTATGTGAACCACAACTCGCGCTTTTACTATTATCAACTAGCGCTGTAGACGTATTCGCTTGGTTAACTTCAAATGTGCGAATTCGGTTTAGCCAAGATCCGTTGGGATCTTGGCCATAGGGAGACTGGTCGGATAGCGGGCCAATGGTGCCTGAGGTATTCCATTGTTTACAGGCAGTAGCGCAGGCGTGGCAACCTACACAGGTATCTAAATCAATAACGAGGCCGAGTTTCATTACTTTTTACCCCTCGTTAATATGTCTTTGAATGATCGTTTTAAGTTGACGTTTTCATGCGTTGTATAACTAATTTCTTTTGGCGAGGGCCCCTGGTTCGGCAGCGGCTGAACTTGCTCAAATTGCGGCCACGCTCCGGTTTCACCGTCGGCCGCTGGGGTGATTTTCACGCATAGGTCATACCACGCCGCCTGGCCGGTTACCGGGTCAGAGTTTGTTATATCGGCGAAGCTTTGCTTTGGTGGTAGTAGTTCAGATATAAGATGATTTAATAAGAATGCATCTTTGCTCTCGTTTGCATTCTTCTCGAGACCCCATGCACCTGGCGCTTTAGCGATCGCGTTCCAGGTCCACACGGTATTAGATTCAACGCCATCCATATGTTTAACCTGAGCACGAATTTTGCCGTTATGGGATTCAACCCAGACCCAACTTTCATCAGCAATGCCCATGCCGAGACACTCTTGGCGATTCATGTACAAATAGTTTTGCGAGGTAATCTGGCGTAACCAAGCGTTTTGCGAATCCCATGAGTGGTACATAAACATCGGACGCTGAGTAACAGCGTGAAAACGATACTCGCTCTTATCAATACGTTGTTGCTCTAGTGGCATGTAAAAGTATGGCAGGGGGTCAAAATGTTCGGTCAAACGCTTTTTGTGCTGCTCATTATTTGGCATTGGGCCATCGTATAAACCTTGTCCTGCTAGCCGAAATTTCTGCAACGGTTCAGAATACACTTCGATCAAAATTTGATCAGTGGACCCGACCCAATGCGCTTTCTTAGCCAACTCTAAGTAGTCTTTATTAGCGTGACGGTAATAGCGTTGTCCGGGTTCTAGTTTGTACTCGAAAAAGCATTCGTTAGCGATATATGCGTCCCATTGCTTGGGATTAGGTTCGCCACACAAATGTTGGTCGCCGTCTTTACCACGCCAACCAGCTAAGAAACCGATTCCTGGTGCTCGCTCATAATTGATAATAAAGTCTTTGTAGCTTTCATATTTATTTCCGCCCTGTTCGGTTTTAAATGCAGGGAAATCCAAACGCCCCGCAAGATCGACTAACACTTCTTGCCAAGAACGAACATCTCGGTCAATTTCGATAATTGGTTGCCGAATCGAATCACATGCCGCATCAGGTTCGGATATTGGACGGTCTAGCATCGAGATCGTATCAAAACGTTCTAGGAAGGTAGTGTCGGGCAAGACTAAATCAGAGTAGTTGACCATCTCTGAATGAAAGGCATCGGAATTCACTATGAATGGAATCTTATATTCACCGTCCTCTTTCTTCTCACGCAACATCGCCATTGTATTAGCGGTGTTCATGCTAGAGTTCCAAGCCATGTTCGCCATGAACAACATCAATGTATCTATCTCGTAAGGATCGCCTTTGACCGCGTTGCTAATCACCATATGCATCAAACCATGGGCCGCAATTGGCGCATCCCATGAATAGGCTTTATCGATTCGCAATGGTTTGCCGTCGCCATCAATGCATAGATCTTCGGGTGCAGTAGGAAACCCCAATGGCGCTGAGCTAAGCGGGGTATTAGGCGCCATATCTCGCGCAGGTTTTAAATTCGGCGGAATATGCTTTGGAAACGGAGGCTTAGCCAAGTGACCACCTGGACAATCGATGGTACCTAACATCACCTGAAGTAAGTGAATTGCGCGACAAGTCTGAAAGCCGTTAGAATGAGCCGAAATACCGCGCATCGCATGCATTGAAACCGGGCGGCCAATAAACTGGGTTTGTTTTCTACCGGCCCAATCGGTCCACTCGCAATCAATAGTAATACTCTCTTTGAACGCAACATGGGCAATTTCCAGTGCTAAGCGTTCGATCGTATCGGCTGGCACACCACAAATCTTAGAGGCCTTTTTTGGAGAATATTCATCGACCAAATATTTATCAGCCAGCATGCTCATTACAGTACGAACTGGCCGACCGTCTGGAGCAGTATAATCACCAAAGAGTGCTGGACTGATATCGACTCGATTGCCATCGACAAACGCATTGCTTTGCTGGTCATACACAAGCGGCTGACAATCGCCATTACGTAAGAACAAACCATCGCCAACTTGACCAGGAGTGTTCACTACCAAGCGAGGAGAGTTTGTATAACGAACCAAGAACTCATCATCGAACAAATCATGTTGCAAGAGCACATGCACCATGGCCAAGGCCAACATGCCATCAGTGCCCGGTCGAACCGCAATCCACTCATCAGCAATCGCTTGATAGCCCGTTCGAACAGGGTTTACGGCAACGAACTTTGCACCACGCTCTTTCAGCTTTTTAAGCCCAATTTTAATTGGGTTAGAAGCGTGATCTTCTGCCACGCCCCACATCATGAAGTACTTAGTTAAACCCCAATCTGGGTCACCGAATTCCCAAAATGAATGACCGGTTGTGTATAGGCCCGCCGCCGCCATGTTCACTGAACAAAAGCCACCATGCGCAGCCCAATTAATTGTGCCGAATTGACTTGCCCAAAACCCGGTTAGGGCCTGCATTTGATCTCGACCGGTAAAGAAGGCTAATTTTTTAGGGTCAGTTGCACGGATATTCTTTAGACGCTTGGTTAGAATGTCGAGCGCCTCGTCCCATGAGATTTCCTCGAACTCACCAGCGCCACGTTCAGTGCCTGGCTTGCGCAACAATGGCTTGCTTAATTTCGCTGGAGATCTTTGCTTCATTATGCCCGAATTTCCCTTGGCACAAAGCACACCTTTATTGATGGGATGGTTTGGGTTTCCCTGAATAAAGCGAACTTCATTCCCCTCGGTAGTTACCTTTATACCGCAGCGACAAGCGCACATATAACACGTCGTGAATTTGGTCTCTTGCTCTGCATGATTTTCAAATTCAGGCAGCGAATCTATTTGATGGTTCATACCGTCACCGATCGAGAATAAGTCGTTTGGAACTACCTCAAAGCCTCCTCAAGAAAAAACACCAAAAGAGCACATTTTGAGACTTTATGTATCACAATTTACCATAACTAAAATCAATTAGCTCATAAGATTTAATTATAACCAACTATTAGTCACAACTGAATTAGCTTAGTAGTACTTTGTCTGGTGCACTTTCACTTAAACATAAAAAAAGCCCATCGATAACTCGATGGGCTTTTTAAATTAGCTGCTTCTAGAGCACGTGGGTTAGCTTAATGATTCAAAGCTAGTCCTCGATATTTCTTCAACCAGTCGGATTTGAGCACTTAACCTGCCAAACCAGCAAAGTCGAAATGACCTTCCACATCACCAGAAGCCACCTTGTCGATAGCCTTATTCTGCATCGACTGACTCACCATCGCCGTCAACATTGGCTTGCCCTTTACTAACTCGACTTTACGTTCAGCACAGCCGCGCGCCTGACTGGAGATATTGCTGTTTGAAGGCTGAGTGTTATAACTTGAAAGTTTATGTGCTTGCATGACGGTTTCCTCATTTACGCGATCAGTATAAATGCAAGTTCGCTGGCAACCCAAAGAACCTTTTACACTATGAATAGCTAAACAAGTTATATAAAACCTTGGTTAAATAAATTAGAATTATCCAGATTTGTTAAAAAATGAGACTGTGAGCACGAATGCCAAACGCAAATGACAAGTCTGAGAAATCTTCTGCAGCACTGCGTGTTCTCAGCATATTAGAAACGGTTGCTAAATCGTCAACACCGATGACGGCAACAGAGATAAATGTTGAGTTAAAACTACCTAAGCCAACGATTCACCGCTTGTGCACTATGCTTGAAAACGAAGGTTATTTGCAGCCACGTTTGGATGGTCGAGGCTATTTACCCGGTAGACGCCTTTCAACTATGGCCATGGGTATTTTCAGCAACAACGACCATTGGAGAACAGAGCGTCACGGTATCTTGCAGCGTCTATCAGAAGAAGTCGGTGAAACCTGTAATATTTCGATACCAGATGGCTCTCAAATGGTTTACTTTGACCGAGTAGAAACTCATTGGCCACTCAGAATTCAGTTGAAGAAAAACGATCGCGTGCCGATTTATTGCACCGCCAGTGGCAAACTATTTTTGAATAATCTGCCGAGCACAAAACGCTCAAGACTGCTTGCTAAGCTGCATTTCGAACAATACACCGATAACACCTTAACCGACGTAGCTCGGCTAAAAGAAGAGTTGAAGCGACTCGCGGCGCAGGACATAGGCGTTGATAATGAAGAGTTTATGCAAGGCATGGTTGCTATTGCAGTACCGTTACGCAGTGATGACGGTGGATTTTATGGCGCACTAGCAATGCATGCACCGAGTGCTCGCATGAGTATGGAAGAAGCCCTTGGACACATTCCCAAGCTTCGAGCATCGGCCACAGAATTGGTTGAACTTATCAACGAATAAGTACAAACGCTATCTGCGAACATTTATTAACAGCACTATTGAATGCGCTGTTGTTGAATCTTAATGCGCCATAGGTCCGAAGTTCCGGTCTTAACTTTGCCCGGCTTGCTCGCGTTTCGATTGCGAACCTCGTAAGGCTTCACGATAAGATTAACCTCGAGCTCTACCTTAATTGAGCGAAGTAGTTCTTCTAGACGACGCTCCATTAGTACTCGTGCCGCAGAGCTAGAATCATCTACGATTGGAATTAAGTGAATACGTGCGCCGTCATCAAGGTAGCCCAAAGCTTCGACAAGTTTTTTGAACGTTAAATCGCCGTCGGCGGTCATAGACGATGAGCGTTTGGCATACCGGAGGTCAATATTCACTAAGGGCCGACCAAGCGAACCCATCAGTTTTTTGAGGCTGTATGAGTTGGTAGTAGATTTGACAGTGTAACTGCCGTCACTTTCCTTAGCTATCGACTCATCGTTAGATTGATGCCACTCGACCTCACTAATTTGAGTATAGGAATCATCTGCCTTCTTAATGCCAAATACGGTCATTGATGGAACAACCGTTCCGGCTTCAGAATCGCTCCCGAACGACTGTTGGGTAAACGATATAAGCAACAATACCGTAAGATAGGAAGGTATAAGCTGAGAAACAATTCTCGACCTTTTAGATAACGTGTGTAGGGGCACGATACAACTCTTAAAAGTAAAAAGTTAAAACTCTCAATCTAATTTGAACTCTAGATTAACTAAAGCAAGCTAGAAACGACCGGGTTCTTCAATCACTCTATTTCTAGACAGTGTGTATTAGAAGGCCGCGCATACTAGCATAGAGATAACTGACAATTGTGAAAATATGCAAAAAACGGATACTAAATTTAGATCAATATCAGCGAAGCAATGAAGAAAACCGATTTCGAACCACAATAAACCTAACTTAAGAGATTTTTCAAATAAATTGACGTTCTTTCAACTAGTAGTTTGGAGGGCAAAGCACCCACACAACGACCGCCTCATCCTTACGAGACGGATTCTTAATTAGGTATAGATCATCTTTACCAATGGTAAAACTATCACCAGCGTTTAGCTCGAAACGGTCATCCCCCAGACTGAGAGTTAATCGGCCAGATTTAATATAGCCGCCCTCTTCTCCACGCCGTTTACGCTGCTGAGGGGAGCTTTCAGCCTCGGGCGAAAAGGTGGTAAGAATCATTAACATTTCACCGCTTAAATTCGGCGACAAGAGTTCTTCACGAATGCCCGTGCCAGCGAAATTTAAATGCCGTCTGGCGTTTTTACGAACCACGTGACCAAGCTCCTCTATCGGCTGCTCGGTTTCAGTATGAAAAAACCATGTGACTTGCACTTCAAGGAGCTCGCAAATCGCTTGCAGCACCGGGATAGGCAAGACTGATACCCCGCGCTCCACCTGGCTGATATAGCCAACTGAGCGGCCAATCTTATCTGCCATGGTTTGCAAGGTCACACCCTTGGCCTTGCGTAAATCTCTTATTTGGCGGCCAATACGAATACCTTCAGCATCAATCGCATCGGCATTATTTGCTTGTGTATCAATTTCATTCATAACTTAATTCGTTCCATTTTGGCATCGTAGAATGGTTTAAGTGAGGGGGTGACTTTGTAGCGCTCGCATTCTACTTCTATTTCAAAATTGGTGCTTTGCAACCATTCTTTGCTCACCCCTTCGTTGTGCTCAACATAACCCATGGCAACGGTGGCACCGAGCGTATGCCCAAACATGGCTGACGTAACACGGCCGACTACTTCGCCGTTAGCGCATATTGGTTCTTCGTGGTAGCAAAGTGGTTCTGGGCTCTCAAATAAGAAAGCGACAAAGCGCTTTGTGAGAAGACCTTTTTCTTTCTGCGCTAATAAAGCTTCTTTACCAACAAAGCCTTGAGGTTTGTTAAAGCTAGATGCAAACCCCAGCCCGGCTTCAAGTGCAGTGTCTTCATCGGTAATATCGTGCCCCCAATGCCGATAACACTTTTCAATACGCAAGGAATTCATGGTGTGGTATCCATAGGGCTTGATGCCGAACTCAGCGCCCGCTTCGAGCACCGCATCGAAAACACTAGGGGCATATTCAGTCGGAATATAGAGTTCCCAACCGAGCTCGCCAACATAAGTGATTCGAGAGGCTCGAACAATTGCATAATGCACGTCGATCTCTCGCGATGTCGCAAACGGAAAGCCTTCGTGACTCATGTCGGCCTGAGTTAATTTCGACAATGTTTCTCTCGATTTCGGCCCCATTACAGTAACCACCGCGTACGCCGATGTGACGTCGTTAATCATCACAACTTCACTGTCAGCTTTACTACGCCGCAACCAATTCATGTCTCGTGTCTGGCACGCTACGCCTGAAACAATCATATATTTATCATCATCAATACGCGTTACGGTTACATCTGCCTCGATACCACCACGCGCATTCAAAAATTGAGTGTAAACCATTTTACCGATCGGCACGGCAACATTATTGGAGCACACTCGATTGAGAAATGACTCCGCATCGGGGCCCTCTACTTGATACTTGGAGAACGAGCTTTGGTCGATTACACCAACAGCATTACGTACAGCCTCATGTTCAGCACGATTATTGTCGAACCAGTTTTGACGGCCGAATGACAATTCATATTCCGGTTTCTGACCCTCATTCGCAAACCAGTTGGCACGCTCCCAACCGTTATCTGAACCAAATACTGCGCCCATCGACGCCAGCTTGTCATGAAGTACCGAACGGCGAACGCCACGAGCCGTTTTGTACTGTTTAAACGGATAATGAGTTTCGTATAAGAGACCTAGAGACTCGGTTGTGCGTTCTTCTAGATAACGCTGCGTGTTTTGAAAAGGCATATTGCGAAGAATATCGACGCCCCAAAGGTCTTGCGGTGCGTAGCCATTTTTAATCCATTCGGCTAACACCTTGCCAGCGCCTCCTGCTGACTGTATGCCAACTGAATTAAAGCCCGCGGCCACAAAGTAATTTTTGCACTCAGGCGCCTCGCCTAGGTGATAAGCATCATCCGGCGTGAAAGATTCGGGACCATTAAAAAAAACTTGCAAGCCAGTTTCAGCCATTTGCGGAACACGATGCATCGCCATCTCTAAATATGGCATTAGGTGGTCGAAGTCTTCTGGTAACTCATCAAAACAAAAGTCTTCAGGAATACCATCCATACCCCAGGGCTTGGCGTTCGGCTCGAACATACCCACCAAGAGCTTACCCGTATCTTCTTTGAAGTAACTATAGGCATCCATATCACGGAGCGTGGGCAATCCGTGCTCTAAACCTTGAATTGGCTCGGTCACTACATAAAAGTGTTCGGCTGCGTGCAGCGGCACACTAACCCCGGCTTTCTTACCAAATTCTCGCGCCCACATACCAGCGCAATTAACTACATATTCTGCATCGATGTCACCCTTCTCGGTAACAACGCCAGTGACCTTGCCACCTTCTACTTTCATATCGAGCACTTTGGTGTGTTCGAAAATTTGCGCGTCACCATTGCGCGCACCGATGGCCAAAGCCTGAGTCACGTCAACCGGGCTAGTCATACCGTCATTAGGTAAATGCACCGCGCCGATCACATCGTCAATATTTAATAGCGGCCATAGTTCGCGCGCCTGATCTGGATCAATGAGATCACATGGAAACCCCGCAACCTTTGCCATCGAGGCGCCACGTTTAAGCTCAGACAAGCGTTCTTTATTCGTTGCAACCGTGAGCGAGCCATTACGCGTATAGCCAGTTGCTTGACCTGTTTCAGACTCTAGGGTTTCGTATAAACTGGCACTGTAATTCGCCAACATCGACATGCTGTAGTTTGCTCGAAAGGTCGGCACTAAACCCGCTGCATGCCACGTTGTTCCGCAAGTGAGCTGTTTACGTTCGAGCAACACTACATCGTTTATTCCGAGTTTAGTTAGATGGTAGGCAATACTGCAACCGATGACGCCTCCGCCCACAATGACGACTTGTGCCGATGAAGGTAGTTGTTTTGCCATAATACTTCTCCAGTGAGTTCTTTTACTTTGCGAGTGTTTGTTCTAATAACCGCCGCCGTTTTTCTAGGCGCTTGGTGCGCTAATTAAACACCACTGTACTGTTGCCGTGTACCAATACTCGATCCTCAAGATGAGCTCTCAGCCCTCTGGCGAGAACCGTTTTCTCTACGTCTTTGCCTAAGCGAGCGAGGTCTTCTACGGCATCACTGTGATTAACTCGAAGTACGTCTTGTTCAATAATGGGCCCTTCATCTAGCTGTTGAGTTACATAGTGGCAAGTAGCACCAATTAGCTTTACCCCGCGGCGGTGTGCTTGATGATAGGGCCTGGCGCCAATGAAACTTGGCAAGAAACTATGATGAATGTTGATCACCTGATACTGATACTTTTCGCATAAAGCAGGTGGAATAATCTGCATGTATCTCGCAAGCACCACGGCGTCGGCGCTGTATGAATCGACTAGGCGCTCTACTTCGTCGAAGCCCAATTGCTTATTCTCTTTTTCGATTGGAACATGATGATAGTCAATGCCATAGAACTCAGTTAGACCCCGCATTTTGTCGTGATTAGAAATAACGCAGGCGATGTCGCAATCAAGTTCTTTACTATTCCAGCGATCGAGCAAATCTGCCAAGCAATGCGTACCTTTGCTCACCATTAAAACCACGCGTTTCTTAACCGCGCTGTCAACAATGCGCCAGTTCATGTTGAACTCAGCGGCGATGGGTTTGAACAGTTCTTCAAATTCGTCTCGCGAGATCGTCAAGGAATCAGCTAATACTTCAATACGTGAAAAGAACCAATTATTTTCTGTTTCTGAGTGGTGATTTGACTGAGAAATCCAGCCTCCGCTCTTTGTAATTAGGTCACCAACACGATTAACAATGCCCGCTTGGTCTGGGCAATCAAATACAAGACGATATGTGTGAGTCATCGAGAAATTCCTTAAAAAATGAAAGATTCAACTATTTGCAAACTGAATTTATCACAAGTGTTCTATCTGTATATGAAATTATTTGATTTTTTTTCATTTTAGCAGTCGATACACCAGCTCGCTGTTAAGTGACTCCTTGTGCTAGGGTTAGGAAACAATAAAAAGCCAAACTCCCCCGAAACAAAAATGCTGAACAGTACGCTCAAGACTCTCGTTTTATTCACCATTTCGCTTAGCACGATCATGACTAATTCAGCGTGGGCCAGCGTTGATCAAATCATCAACGATAGCTTCAAGCCTATCTCCAAGACCCTAGCTGACATAGTGTTCTTCGCTATTCCTATTAACGGCAGTGACGCACCAATTATTGTGTTATTGCTGGTTAGCTGTGGCTTATTTTTTACAGTCTATCTTGGCTTTATAAACTTCAAGGGCTTTGGCCATGCACTGCGCATAGTACGAGGCGATTTCGCCGACAAAAAAGCACCAGGTGAAGTTAGCCATTTTCAAGCACTTTCAACCGCCGTCTCTGGCACTGTTGGCGTAGGTAATGTTGCGGCAGTAGCCATTGCTATTTCCATGGGCGGGCCAGGCGCCACGTTTTGGATGATTATCGCGGGTTTAATCGGTATGTCTTCTAAGTTTGCCGAGTGCACTTTAGGAGTAAAATATCGACAAGAGAACAGCGATGGCACTGTTTTTGGTGGACCAATGTTCTATTTAGAAAAAGGGATGGCGGCGCTAAACATGCCCAAATTTGGTAAGAGCATGGCGGTTTACTACGCGATATGCATTGTGATCGGGACTTTGGGTATCGGTTGCATGTTTCAGTCGAATCAAGCCTACAGCATTTTCGTTGACACCACTGGCGGATCTGAGAGCTACTTTGCAGATAAAGCTTGGATGGTCGGCGCGGTTTTAGGTGTATTGACAGCGTTGGTGATAGTCGGCGGCATTAAATCAATTGCCGCAGTAACCAGCAAAATGGTTCCTGCAATGGCGGGGCTTTATATCGTCGCGGCCTTGATCGTAATCGCTGCGAACGCCGATAAGCTTCCATTCGCATTTAACGCAATTGTCACCGGTGCGTTCAGCCCAGAGGGCGCCACCGGCGGCATGATTGGCGTATTGATATTGGGCTTTCGGCGGGCCGCATTCTCAAATGAAGCAGGACTTGGCTCAGCTTCAATTGCACACTCCGCAGTGCAAACCAAGGAACCTGTTACCGAGGGGTATGTGGCAATGCTCGAACCGTTTATAGATACGGTAGTGATCTGCACCATCACTGCATTGGTGATTATTGTCACGGTTTACGACCCCAACATCACGGCAGCGGGCGATATTAGTGGCGTTGAACTTACCTCATCAGCATTTGCCAGCGTAATCCCTTGGTTCCCGTATGTGCTCACCGTGGTGGTAATTTTATTTGCCTACTCGACCATGGTGGCATGGTCTTATTATGGCCTCGCAGGCTGGGTTTACTTATTCGGCAATGGCAAAATGACGAAACTTAGCTATAACCTAATCTTCTGTGTGTTCGTGATGATTGGCTGTGCGATCAAATTAGATGCGGTGCTGGATTTTTCAGATGCGATGGTGTTCGCCATGGCCCTTGCAAACTTAATTGGAATTATGTTGATGGCGCCAATTGTTAAACGCGAGGTTAGGGAATATTGGCAACGCTTGGAGGCGGCTAAATAACTAGCCGGGAAAATCTAAATCTTAGTCTTTAGGATATTGTTCAATCAATTCTGCCAGCAGTTTTATGCCTGGCTCAATGTTTTCAATTTTGATCGACGAATAGCCAAGCCTGAAATAATTCTTAGGGGCATTATCGGAGTGATTAGAACTTCGCTCGGCGAAGTGAATATCGCCAGGCTCAATAATAATGCCCTGCTCTAAAGCAATATCTTTAAGCTTACGAGCGTCCAAATACTCAGGGCCTCTAACCCAATAGCTTGAACCACCGAAGCTGGGGGGGCTGCTCGATTGAGGTAAATATTTAGCTAACGCATCGGCCATAGCCTTCCAACGTCGTTCATAGACCTTTAACAATTTCGCCGCCAGCGCGTCGTAGTATCCTCGTGAAATAAACAAAGCCACGGAGCGCTGATTATTCGCCGAAGGGTGACGCACCATCAGTCGCCGCAAAGCAATGGCCTCACGAATAATCTCTTTTGAAGCAACGATATAGCCAACTCGTAAACCTGGCGCTAAAATTTTTGAAAAGCTTCCTGCGTAGATCACACGACCTTCAGTGTCTAAGCTTTTTAGGGCGGGTGTATGCTCAGCCGCGAAACTTGTTTCAAACTCGTAGTCATCTTCAATGATCACAAAGTTATCTTTTGCTGCCATAGCCAATAACTGCTTGCGCCGCTCTAGCGGCAAAGTTACGGTTGTTGGAGACTGATGGCTAGGTGTTACATAAAGGCAATCGCAAGCCGATAAGGCATTGTCGACGATCAAGCCATTCTCGTCGATTGGCAGCGGTAAAATCCTTGCGTTACTTAATGAAGCAATATTGCGCACGTCGGTATAACCCGGGTCTTCTACACCCATCACGCTGTTCTGGTCGAGTAGCATTTTCGACAAGATATACAATCCTTGCTGAGTTCCAACCGTGATCATAATCTGGTCTTCATCAACCCAAATTCCCCGCCTTGGCAAAATTCGAGTACGAATTTCTCCTATCAGCATAGGGTCATCAAGCACATAATGGTCTGATGCCCATTCGCGAATATCCGTCTCGCTAATTGAATCGCGACAACATTCACGCCAGTTATGAGTTGGGAATAAATCTGTATCGATTTGCCCATAAATAAATGGGTATTTGTAGCGCTGCCAATTCTTTGGTTTCTCAATATTGCGCTGTTTATGCTGCTGAGATTTAATAAGTTGATCCCAATCAGGCTCATAGCCGCTTGGCACGGCTAAGGCCGCTTCTTTGCGCTGCGCTTCGTATTTAGCGCGGCCCTTTAATATCTCTGGGTTAACAAAGTAGCCTCGGCGCTCAATTGCTACTAAATAACCATCGTCTTCTAGATGCTCATAGGCTAACACCACCGTGTTACGCGCAACATGTAATTGCGAGGACAATTTTCGGCTCGACGGCAGTGCTTTATCCGCCGGGAAAACACCACGCATAATCGCATCAGCGATCTTTTGGCGCAATTGTACTTGTAGGCTCACATCGCTGCGAGGCTCCAGTTTCAATAGCTGCTCTAACATGGCTGAACTCATTCAAACATTATAAGCAGAATTTATTCGAACCTACCTTGATTATTGTGCACAAGCATTTTGCGCTTTCATTAAGAATTAGGGTTGCCCATCAAGGCTTCATGAACCTGATTGAGCAAGGTTTGATTGTGTTTTACCTTTTCAATTACTTGAGCGTATGACAATAGCTCCATTGGCTGATGACGCTGCTCGGCGGCGATTTGAGCAAGGTACTTCGCATGTTCGAAAAAGATACCGTAAGCCTGCCAAACCGAGTATTTGGGGTCAAACATATGAGTTGGCAGTGATGCGACACCATTAACTTCAATGACGACAAATTCGCCACGCATAAACGCCGCTTCGTCGGCAGCTTTGACATCTACTCGCCCGAAATTGAAACCCGGCTGAGAATCGAACACATCGAAAATAGCTTGCTCTAGATCAGGAGTATGCAAATGCATGTCATCTGTAAATTTGCAGCCAAGCGTGTGTGAGCCAATAAAAGACAAGCGCTTTTCAACTCCTTCTTCTAGGACTTCAGAGGTATCTATGTCTTGCAAAAACGAATTCCAGTGCTTGGTGTAGCGATGATGGTTTCGAGCGAGTACTGATAGACTGTCGCGACCATTGCCGACCACAGTAGGAAAATGCTTTTGGTTAATACCGGTGATTTTCGGTTTACCATTTTGGCGAATATAGAAAACGCCACATTCGTAAGGATTGGGCGTGAATTTTTGCAGAATATAGCCGCCTAGCAAACGCGGAGTGTGCTTTGCTACATCCTCATCGCAAGTAACTTTTACGATGCCTTTCCCCACACTACCAACATTCGACTTCAAAATAAGCGGGTATCCATGTTCCGCTACAAAGTCGGCAATCGCCTGTTTTTTATCTTCGATGCTCAACTCGCCTTCAATCAAAATACTTGGCAGAAAGTATCGTTGGTCAAACGCCAACTGACTATCAAACTTAGACCCAAGGCCAATTTCACCATGGTCCATTGCGTAGTTAGCCTTTGCTAAACCCTTAATGCCTACTCGGTTGATCAAACACTGAACACCCAGGTATAGATAGAATGGGAATTCGAATACGCGAGGGTTCCAAAATTCGTATTTTTTAATCAAAACGGGTGCCTATTTCTATTTCGGGGCCGACAAATTGAGTCAAACGCGAGCCTATTACTGACCCATTTACGTGTGAACTAAGCCGCCGATTGTAAGACGGCCTAGTTCAATAATCTAGCGCAATAGCGGTATGTTTCTGGAGGTATTCGATTTATGAATCTGGCTCTATTGCACGCTCAAGAATTCTAATAGTCTGGCTCTAATAGCATAATAAAGCGAATTTCCGCCTACCCACTGACATTTTGACCTGACTTTGTCTATTTTTATTGCCTAATTGGTAGAAAATATAGGTATTAACATTGGAGTGATTCATGAACAAGCAAACGGTTTCTAATGAACAACAGCAAGCGCTTGTCGCTGACCAAGAGAACGTGTGGCACCACCTTTCGAATCACACTCCCTTTGAAAAAACAGCGCCGATGATGATGGTCGAAGGAAAAGGCATGCGGGTACGCGATGCAAAAGGCAATGAATACCTTGATGCTGCCTCAGGTGGATTATGGACAGTAAACGTTGGCTATGGTCGAGAAAGTATCGCCAAGGCAGTTTATGATCAACTTATCAAAATGAATTTCTACTCTCAGACGGCAGGTAACCAACCAGCGGCCTTGTTTGCTGAAAAGTTGTTATCAAAAATGCCCGGCATGGGCCGTGTTTACTACTCAAACTCAGGCTCAGAAGCAAACGAGAAGGCCTATAAAATAGTTCGTCAGATAGCTGAAAAGAAATACGGCGGCAAAAAACACAAAATTTTATTTCGAGAGCGCGACTATCATGGCACCACAATTACCGCGCTTAGCTCCACCGGACAATTCGAGCGAAAAAACCAATACGGGCCATTTACTCCGGGCTTTGTGGAGTTTCCACATTGTTTGGAGTATCGCTCCCAATGGGGCAGCATCGAGAACTACGGCGTTAAAGCGGCAATGGAACTCGAACGAGTGATTCTTGAAGAAGGCCCTGACACCGTTGGTGCTGTGGTACTTGAACCGATTACCGCGGGCGGCGGTGTAATCACTCCACCTAAAGGTTACTGGGAAACAATTCAAAAGATATGTAATAAGTATGACGTGTTGATTCACATTGACGAAGTCGTTTGTGGCTTAGGCCGCACAGGCAAATGGTTCGGCTATCAACATTACGGTATCAAGCCTGACATTGTCACCATGGCCAAAGGCGTTGCGTCAGGCTATGCCGCAATCTCATGTACTGTTACCACTGAAGAAGTATTCGATTGCTTCAAAACCGAAGGTGATGACCGAGATGGTTATTTTCGGGATGTATCAACCTTCGGAGGATGTACCGCGGGCCCAGCAGCAGCATTAGAGAATATTCGTATTATCGAAGATGAAAATTTGCTTGAGAATGTGCAAGTTCAAGGTGAATACTTAAAATCAAGATTGCTCGAGCTCAAGGACAAACACCCCATTATTGGTGACGTGAGGGGCAAAGGCTTATTTGTTGGTTTAGAGTTGGTAAAAGACCGCGACAGCAAAGAGCCCGTAGACGAGAGTTTAGTAATGAAAATCGCCGGACATTGCCAAAATGAAAGCAAGGTACTGATAGGCCGCACAAACCGAAGTTTTCGTGAATACAACAATACAATCGCTCTAAGCCCTGCATTAATAGCAACTCAAGCCGATATTGATGAGATTGTAGACGCCTTAGATAAGGCGCTAAGGACCGTTGCGTCGTAGTACTATAAGGCATTTATTCTTCAAAGCGACAGCCGGTAAAAAATCCAGAGCGCCTGGCCATTACAAGGTTATTTTTATTCAAGTTAGAGGAGAGAATAAATGCTTGTAGACCAGACGCTCCGAAATACCGTTATCAACGCTTAAATTAGATTACTTACTAACGGACAGGCGCTCTTCAAGCTGCCACAAATATAAAGACGGTACATCTTTCATGTCATTGTTCAATGCTTCGACGTAAGGGGCTGGTCGATAATCAAGCTTGAATTTTCGATTTCCGGAGACACCGACAATCCTCGCTCTAGGCCCCTCGGCGAGGCCTTCTAACCTAATCTCGTCATTTCTTAAGGCGCCACCTTGAACTTTGACGTTTAAGTTCCAAGTGGTATTAAAGCGCCCATGGCCTGGTTGCCAATACCCGGCGCCGCTACCATCCCAGATAGGGTAGTAAGCTCGATTGTTATCGTCTTTAAGCGCTGTAATATAAAGATGAGTGTTGTCAAAAAGGTTTTGATGATTTGCGCCGGCGTGTTGATCGAGTACGGGCTCAACAAACACATGTGCATTCAAGAACACCGACTTGGTCGATTGAGTGTTAAAGCTTAAAGAGTGCTGCAAGGGATTTCGGATCATCAAATTTTGAACAAGCACATTGTGCACATTACCCACATGTACGGCATAGTGCCCCTTGCGTTGACCATCACTGTGAATATCTGAAATGGTTACATTAGCGCTATTGTAAGTAAGAATTCCGCTATCGGCATTACGAATGCTGACGTCGCGAACCCAGCCGTTATATACGCTGGTAAAATAGATTCCGTTATAACCTTGCTCTAGATGGTGACCGAAGCTCGGGGTATTGGGAAACTCGATCGCCAAATCTTCGATCCCAACTTCTGACAGGTGATCCCATCTTGCAAACTGCGCCGGTACCTCGTTTGAAATATCGTGCATGAGCGGGTCACTAATGGTTACCGCGTTACCACTTATTTTGACAATTTCGGTTTTTTGACGCACCAAAGGTCGATCCGGTTTTGTCCAGTGATGCGAACCAATTTTTAGCTTTGTATCGCCGTATATCTGTTTTAGCAAGGCGCCATTCTCGCCATCACGATTAAACCATTGAAGCTCAAGAACATCGCCAACACTTACGTTTTCACTGTTCTCAAGCAGGATTGAATGAGTCTGCGCTTGGCCCTCAAGCGCACGTGCCACCACGTCAATTGCCGGGTCATTCTTAGCCAAATACGGCGCGGCGCGTGTTCCCTCTTTTTGCACCCATATAAAGCCCCCACTCCAAGAGTATTCTGAGAATAACTCATCAATATTATTAGCCTTCTCTCTTTGGCGCTTATCGTACTTTGATAGATATTCGGTCAACTCTTTAAGCGACTCGCCCTTATCAATCATCGCCAGTGGGCGAGGGAAATAGAGGCTTGTTCCGTCACTCCCTGCACCAAAACCTCGGAGCACGATATCGCTGCGCTTAATGCGCAGGATCTCTGAAACGATTAATCGCCCCTTAGGGAGCATCAATACAACCGAACCCTTAATACTATTCGCCTTCTCAATTGCCTTTAAGATGGCAGCAGAATCATCGATACCATCGTTGGCGACCGCACCAAAATCACTGACCTTTACTACGCGTTTTGCCACATTTGGAATCGCTTGCTCACCATTTTTATAACCCGCATACGAGAAATCAGGCAAGCGCATTTCGCCCTGCTCAGCTTTGTGCAAGATATCTGGCTTAGCGCTGAGCGACAATGAAAACAGCGACGTTGCAATCGCGATAGCCGCACACCTAATCAACCTGTATCGACCTGCTCGATGACTAAATCTGTGAGGCTTCATTTTTGAATTCGGTCGTGTATTTAACATATGTGTGTTTAGTGTTTTTGTTATACGGTCCAGCACCACGTTTGGATAGCAATTACGTTGCTGGGAGTCTGAGCGAGTTCTATAGCGCTGAGATAACATCCTATTTGAATAACCCAGGAAGCGTTAATGACAAGCTTGGAATAAAGCTAATTAGCATAAGGGCAACAATCAATGCTCCATAAAAAGGAGCAATTGTTCGAATCGTTTTTTCAATCGGGACTTTGCCCACAGCCGAGCCGACAAAAAGCACGGCCCCCACTGGCGGAGTAACTAGCCCTATACCCAGATTTATCATCATGATTATCCCGAAATGCACAGGATCAACCCCAGCTTGAGCCACCACCGGCAAAAAGATGGGTGTAGTGATAACAATCAACGGCGACATATCCATGAACGTGCCCAGAAACAGCAAGAACACATTGACGATGAGCAAAATTAAGATTGGGTTATCGGTGATGGTGTTAATCAATTCCGCGAGCTTTGTCGGCGCCTCAAGAATCGCTAGAGCGTAACCAAATGAGGTGGCCGCACCGATAATCAACAACACCATTGCAGTAATTTTCACCGACTCTTTGGCCGACTCAAATAGCTTTGCGAGCCCGAGAGTTCGGTAAACCAGCAAACCGATCAAAATTGTATAAACGACTGCAATCGCAGAAGACTCGGTAGCTGTAAAAATACCCGACAAAATGCCGCCCATGATGATGATGGCCGTCATCAAACCGGGTATCGCCCAGATAAAGGAGCCAAGCAAAGCACGCCACCCAGGAAAGCGGCCACTCGGATAGTTACGCTTAACCGCGACAATCCAAGCCACAACCATGAGCAAGGCGCCAGTTAAAATACCCGGTACAATCCCGGCCAAGAAGAGATCACCAACGGACACCCCTTTGCCTGCCGACGCAGCGTAGATAATCATATTGTGCGAAGGCGGAATAAGCAGCCCAACAATCGCGGCGGTAACCGTAACGTTGACAGCATAATCTCCATCGTAGCCCTTTTCTCGCATTAGCGGTGTCAGTGCTGAGCCCATAGCTGATGCGCTCGCAATCGCCGAACCTGACACGGCGCCGAATAGCATTGAAGCACCAATGTTCACTCGTCCTAAACCACCTCGACCATGACCAAAAAAACCTTCGGCGACACGTACTAAGCGGTCAGCAATACCTGATCGATACATCAAGTCACCAGCGAATACAAAAAACGGTATAGCCATCAGCGTAAAGACACTCATACCCGCCGCCATTCTTTGAAACACAACAACCAACTGAAAGTCGAGCGCAATAAACGTCAGAATTGACGATGCGAGTAAGGCGAAGGCTACTGGCACGCCCATCAGCAATAAAACGATTAAGGAGATTAATAGTACCGCGAGTTCCATTAGGCGCTCCCTTGGTCATTCTGTGGACCATCGACTTGCGTTGAAGAACTGCCTTGTTCACCGAGTTCGTTAACAATTCGTTCAATTGAAAACAAGGCAATTAAAGTGCCTGCGATGGGTAGCGAGATGTAAACTGCGCCTCGAGGAATACCCAGTGTCGGCACTACGTGCGACCAGGTCCCGATAACAAGTTGATAACCCCAAATAAGCATCGCTAAGCCGCAAAGGCCGACGACGCCATTAGCGAATATGCGCATGATAGAGCTAACCTTTGCCGGCATGGCGCGCTCCAAAGCCTCTATCCTGATATGAAAACCCTCGCGCACTCCAGCCGCAGCGGCAAATAGAACATACCAAATCATGAGAACGAGTGCCGCCTGCTCGGACCAATCAGGCGATTCCCTGAGAACGTATCGACCGAACACCTGCCAAGTTACGATAGCCGTCATGATTAATAGACCTACTGCCCCGAGCACAATAAATATCTTGGCGAGCTGATGTGATGCACGTCCAATTGTTTGCCTAATCACTAGCTGCCCCCTCTCATATTAACGATGTCTTCGATTAATCGTCGCTGCTCTGGCAACACACTCTTGCGATCCCACAGAGGTTTCATTAAATCTGAAAATTCATTGATATTGTCGACTTCGTTGACTTCCACGCCGCTTGCAATAACGGTTTTACGAGCCTCTTCAACACGCTCAGCCCACAAGCCTCGCATAATTCCAACCGATTGCTGTGCGCTCTGCATCACCGCTGCCTGATCAGAATCACTTAGTGAACGCCAGCGATGTTGAGACATCACCAACACTTCAGGTGCCATAACATGCCGAGTCAGCGTGTAATACTGAGCCACCTCGAAATGCCGCCCAGCTTCATACGAAGGCCAGTTGTTTTCAGCGCCGTCTATCACGCCCTGAACCAAGCTTTGATATACCTCTCCCAGATACATTGGCGTGGCATCGGCGCCAAGAGCATTGATCATTGATACGTAGACATCTGAATTTTGTACGCGGAGCTTCATGCCCTGCATATCGTCGGGAGTGCGTATTGGCCCTTTGGTGTTGTAGAACGAGCGCATACCAGAATCGTAATAACACAGGCCGGCTAGGCCATGAGCCTCTAAGGAATTTAGGATATTCTTGCCAGGCTCACCATCTAAAGAGCGATGTAAATGCGCTTCGTCTTTGAAAAGAAATGGCAAACATGGAACCACTGTCATAGGTGCTATGGAGTTAAGAGGTGCCGCGTTAACACGATTGATATCAAGCCCGCCAAAGATTGTTATTTCAAGTGTATCTCGCTCCGAACCTAACTGACCGCCGGCATAAACTTTAATATCCAAGCGCCCATCAGTTTTCTCCGCCAACAATTTACTCATTGCTTCAACGGCCTTTACCGTGGGGTAATCTGGCAAATGGTGGTCTGAGGCATAGAGCGATCGGCCACGATTATCTCCGCAGCCTGTAGCACTTAATATGCCGACGCCTGCCAGTGTGCCGAGAGCTTTTCTTCTGGTAACCATAGAGTATTAGTTCTTAATTATTATAGTGATGGTAATTGGTCCGATTGCGGCGCCAAAATCGCTTTCGTTATTTATGCAGTTTGAAATTGATTTTGAAAAGCTTACGTTTATGCCATAGAATGACACCGGTTACCTAAGATACATTAAAAACAGTTCTGGGTGCAACATCAATTAAAATCAAAGTCAACTTTAAGGTTTAAATGAAACTAGAAGACAAGCATTCAGAGCAAGATATTGCCGCAATTTCTAACACTATCACTCAAGCTCGCGTTACACGCACGGGCCTGCCGGAGTTTCCGGGAGAGCTTCCAAAAACACTTGAAACTGCCTACAAAATTCAAGACTGCAGCATCGCCCATTGGGACGACAAAATTGTTGGTTGGAAAGTTGGCGGTATACCAACCCACCTTCAAGACACCTTTAAATGCGACCGTTTAAGTGGCCCGATTTATGCATCTAGTGTAAAAAACTACCTTGCTGGCGGGATTACTCAAATGCCCGTTTTTAAAAACGGTTTTGCTGCGATCGAAGCTGAATTCATCATCCAGTTAAAGGACGTATCAGGACTCCCGGCTAGCGGCCTAAACGAACAACAAATCATTGACTCGATAGATAAAATTTACATCGGCGCTGAAATTGCTAGCAGCCCTATTCAAAATATAAACGACTTTGGGCCGGTCGCACCAATCAGTGACTTCGGCAATAACGCAGGCATGGTCATCGGACCAGAAATAGAGAACTGGCGGGCCATAGATCTCTCAGCCATTGATGTAACTGTTGTCATAGACGGGCAAACTCATGGGCCAACAACAACCCAAGCCAACTTAGCAGGCCCCTATGGTGCGGCTAAATTTTTAATTGAACAACTGAAAACACGCGGCTACACCATTGAACCAGGCACTTACATTTCTAGTGGAGCCATTACCGGCGTGCACGATTCACGCGTAGGCAGCACCTCAACCGTCACGTTTGAAGGCTTCGGCTCGTTTGATCTGAGCCTTATATCCAACGATTTAGTAGCCAACGATTAACGCGCATAATTTCAACCAAGAGGTTCAGGGTCCCAAACTACCTCCTTGCACTATTTCTCAGACAAGACATGGAGATGATCTATAACGAGTCGAAAAACGAAAAGATAGTAGCAACTTACGCAATACGATAGACTGCACACTGTGCAAAAAACACTGTAAACCAAGGCCCTATGAAGTAAGGCCGTTAAACTGAGTTTGTATTTATCGATGTATAAGGTATGACGATCAACACGGAAAACGACATTGTCGAGATTACAAAGCTCTGGCTCAATGAGCTGAAGCTCAAAGGCCAGCGAAGGTCTACCATTAACGACGTAGCCAGATTTGCTGGTGTGTCGAAAAAAACCGTTTCCCGAGTCATCAACAAATCGGCTGCGGTAAGAGAATCGACTCGTGCAAAGGTCGAAGCGGTAGTAAAAGCAATCAATTTTCAACCAAATGTGCAAGCTCGCGGTTTAGCCTCACGGCACGCGTATTTGGTCGGCGTAATCTACGATAATCCAAATCCCCAGTATACCGTCAACATGCAGCAAGGCATTCTCGACGGCCTCAAGGGTTCCGGTTACGAGCTCGTAGTTCATCCCTGTGATCGCAATCAGCCAGACTTTGTTGAAGAAGCCAAACAATTTATTGAACGACAAAAACTCAGGGGAGTGATCCTCACTCCGTCTGTCTCTGAAGACGAGCGAATGGCTGACATGCTTCGTGAGATTGGCTGTGATTACTTGCGTATTGCCTCAGTTATGCTCGACGACGCGAAGCACATGATGGTTTCCAACGATAAATACGGCGGCATCGCCGTAGCGCATCATTTATGTGAGCTTGGGCATAAGCGGATCGCATTTGTAACCGGCAAAAAAGGCTTTAGATCGTCAGAGGAGCGACAAAAAGGTTTTGAATCTGGACTGGCCGAATTTGGCTTAGCTCTTGAACCGAAATACATCGCTCAAGGTCAATACACTTTTGAATCAGGAATTGAGGCCGGCCATCAACTACTCGCACTAAAACCGATGCCAACCGCAATTTTTGCAGCAAATGATGAGATGGCTGCAGGCGTATTACAAGCAATGCGAATTAAGCAACTGAGAGCGCCAGATAACATTTCAATTGTCGGCTATGATGATTTTCAAATTGCAAAAAACGTGTGGCCGAGACTAACGACGGTGCATGTGCCAATTGCCAGCATCGGCAAGCTCGCAGCAGAACACTTGCTAGCCATGGACACATCCAATAAGCCCGGCCCAGAGTCTTCTCCCTGGTTGATCGAGCGAGAGTCGTCAGGACCGCCGCCAAAATAGATCCTTGCAAACCATTACAGAAGAGTTGTTCCCTTCATTGAAAATTCTAACTGTTCTCCCCCCAATTTTGCTGAATTAGCCCCATTCCCGATCGCGTTCTCTTGAATTTTATGCCGACTTGAACTCGGAGCTCCCCCGAATAAACGCCAAATAGCATTTTAAAATTATTTGCAATTTACCCGTCGAAACCTATAATGACACCGGTTACCTTTTTATATTAATTATAATAATCGAAATAATAGTGTACGAAAAAACGTATCAAACGCCCCAGCCAGACATATCGAACAATGTCTACATCGCTTGCTTGAAAGGTCGCTTTCGAGTCCATGAGACTTTCCAAAAAGGCAAAGTTCCTGTGTTGGTCTCAATAATCGAACAATTCCCTTTTCTTGGGCACGTCCTATCGGCGCATGAACGCAAATCGACAACTTCATTCGGCGCGTGGCAGGCGAAAGGCTTAATCGCGCCGGCATACAGACTCTTGATATCTCACAATTGCAGTAAAGGTTTTACCTTATGAAAGAAAACACCCCCTTTAATCTCGACACTAAATGGGCGATTGTTACTGGCGCCAATACCGGTCTTGGCCAAGCAATGGCCATTGCTATCGCGGAAGCCGGTGCAAACCTAGTGCTAGTCGGTCGCTCGTCATGCGACGACACCGCATCAAAAATTGCAAAACTTGGTCGTGAATCAATCGAAATCAACGCTGATCTAGGCGACAAACAAAGCTGGGCCCGCATTATCGAAGAAGCTCATGCGCACGCGGGACAGCTAGATATACTGGTGAACAACGCGGGCATCATCCGACGCAATGACGCCTTAGAATTTGGAGAACAAGACTGGGATGATGTTCTCGATGTGAACTTAAAAAGCGTATTCTTTTTGTCGCAAGCATTTGCTAAGAAGGCCGCTGCGGCCAACACTCCAGCTAAAATAATCAATATTGCATCGATGCTCTCCTATCAGGGTGGTATTCGGGTCGCGTCGTATACCGCCTCCAAGTCAGCGGTGATGGGCTTAACACGTTTACTAGCGAATGAATGGTCTGGCATGTCTATCAACGTTAATGCGATAGCACCGGGTTATTTCGCCACAAACAATACAGCGGCTCTGCAAGCCGACGAACAAAGAAATACTGAGATTCTTGGTCGCATTCCAGCTGGTCGCTGGGGCAACCCTGAAGATATAGGTGGTGCGGTTGTATTCTTGGCGTCACGTGCATCGGATTATGTAAACGGCGTCACACTGCCTGTAGACGGAGGTTGGCTCGCGAGATAGTAGTAGTAACCAGAATGAATTCCCGGCCTCACACCAGGTCGGTTCGATGTAGAAATACATCAAAATTTAAAACAAACGAGGATTGAATGATGAGAAGAAAAAACCAAAAACATAAAACTTCACAACATAGATTTTTTCAAAAAAGATCTATGACACCGGTGGCAATGGCAGTATGCATGAGCACAGGCTTTGCTGGTAACGCTCTTGCGCAGAATCAAGACCAACAAGCCGAAGGTGAAGCATTAGAAGAAGTTATTGTCACTGGTATTCGCAGCTCGCTGGCGAACGCGCTTGCTGAGAAGCGAGATTCGGACAACCTTGTCGAGGTTATTATCGCAGAGGATATCGGCAAGCTACCTGACCAAAACCTTGCTGAGGTTCTAGAAAATATTACCGGCGTTCAAATAACTCGTCGAGCTGGTGTTGGTAACGGCGTCCAAATTCGTGGCACTAGCGCAAACCGAGTTGAAATCAACGGCGTCTCGACTGTTGGTTCAGGCTCAGGTCGAAGCGGCATTAATTTCGAAGATGTAAACGCATCTATTATTGCTGCTGTTGAAGTCGTAAAGGCGCCAGAAGCTAAAACAATTGAAGGATCGGTTGGTGGCACTATTAACCTTCGCACTATTCGCCCTCTTGAGCTTAAGGAGACATTGGGTTCGATCCGTGTTCAAGGTGAAGACAGTAGCTTGAGCACTGAAAGCATTCAGCCGCGGGTTTCAGCTGCTTGGGGTGACAATTGGACTACTGACGCTGGAGAGTTCGGCGTTGTGGTTAGTGGAAGTTACACAGAGCAAGAAGCCGTGTCATTTCGCCCACGTGCTGACCGTGACAATATTTCATCGCCCCCGGGTGCAAACCCTTCAGAATTTCTCGGCATTCAGTTCCTAGTTCAAGAGCAAGAAAACGATGACTATGAAACTCTTAACCTCGCAACTAGTTTTGAATGGGCTCCAAACGATAATTTGAAACTTTATTTTGATGCGATCATTAACGAGCAAGAGCGTAGCCAAGACTCCTACAGACTCCAAGCCTCTGGCGTTAGTGCGTTCAGAAACGTCAGTGTACCGACAGCTTTTGAGACGGTAGACTTCGGCGTAGGACCCGGTGTTTTTCCTGCGGCGCTAGCAGGTACTATTGAGCCCGACTTAGCGCTTGATGATGATGATCCTAACTTGCGTTTCTCGAGCGACACAGGCTCGCGTATTACCGATAGTGAGATATTCTCTCTCGGCGCAGAGTGGCAAATCAGTGAAAGACTGAGTTCTAGATTTGAAGTTTCGGCCACAAGTTCAGACACGGTTAACCCTAATCTAAGCACTACTCTAAACTTCATTAACCCGAATTGCCCGCTAGATAGCACCAGCAATGACAACTGTGTACCATTTCGCTACGACCTTTCAGGCGGCACTTTGGCCTTTGGCATTAACTTTGACTCTCCATTCGCGCCATCTCAAGCCGACTTATTGAATCCGGCTAATGTTGTATTAGACCAAGTCATTGTTGGTCGAAATACAACTGAGAACGAAGAGAATGCACTCCGTGCTGATTTCATGTACGACTTGGATTTCAATGCCATCAAGTCAGTTAGTTTCGGCGCTCGCTACAACGAGTCTTCTAGTCGATTTGAAGATGTTGAAGATCGTATTGGTGGTTTTAGCCGCATGGTAGATAGCCCCAATGGTCAACTGTTTGCCGATCTATTGGTTGCAGGACCAAGTAACTTCGACGCCGGCGATGGTCGTAGTTTATTTATTGAGAACTTTCTGTTGGTAGATCCAAATCGTGCATTCTCTGATCCTCAAGGAACCATCAATACGTTGCAAGCTGCGGTTGTGGCGCACGATCCAAGCAGCCCAGACATTCTAAATCTACGCTCAGACGAAAATCAGTTCTTTGATGTAAGTGAAGAAACGATTGCGCTGTATGCTCAAGCAAACTTTGAATACGGCATATTTCGCGGTAATTTCGGCGTACGTTATTTAGAGACTGAAGTTGATTCCGTTGCTTTCGGCCCTGAAGATGGCAATGGTAACCGATCGTTGCAATCAACGCCTGGTGAGTATGATTTTGTATTGCCACGCTTGAACATCGTAGCGCAACCGCGCGAGGATGTGCTCGTGCGATTGGGGTATGGCTCGGATATTCGACGTCCTAACTTCAGTAGCTTAAACACAGCGTTCACGTTCGACAATCAGGAAAACACGGCGGTAAGCTTGGGTAATCCGGGTCTAGAGCCGGAAGAAGTTGATTCGTTTGATATTGGCGTCGAGTGGTATTTCGCACCAGCAGCCGTTGCAAGTATCGGCTACTTCAGAAAAGAGCGCACCAACATCTTTGGTCAAAATTTCGAGGGGGCAATACTTCTTCCATCTGATGACGTAGTTGGTGGCCTTGTTCGTGAAACTGATCCAAGCTGCCCTGGTGGCGGTATCTTCAACCCAACGGTAATTCCCAACGTGCTAGGCGACCCAAATCGATTAGGTTTATGTGTTGATTTTACTCAGCCGGGGAATGATCCAGAAACAACAACTCAATCGGGTTTCGAGATTGCGTTCCAGTATGACCTATCAAGCTTCGAAGATTCTCTAGGTTGGGCATCTGGCTTTGGTGTCATTGCGAACTACACCAATCAAGACTTCAGCGGTGGTTCAGAAGTAGATTCAACGTCTGGTCGTGGATTGCAGGTTCTAGGCGACGTCAGCATACCCAGAGGCTTGCTCGATTTTTCTGAAAATGCCTACAATATCACCATGTTCTACGAGAAGTATGGCTTGTCTGCACGCGCTCGCTACACTTGGCGTGAAGGGTTCCGCACCAATGATTTCGGAGGTGGTGCGAATACCAGTGGTAGCAGCACATTCAGCTTCCCAGTTAACACCTTAGATCGAGGCCAACTAAATGCCAGTATCAGCTACGACGTTAGCGATAATTTGAATATTGGTATTGAGGTTGTAAACCTCACGGAAGAAGGGGTTGAGCAACGCTGTGTTAGTGAAACTGGGCCTCTATGTTTCGTTGGAATCCCTGATCGTCGCATCACATTTGGAGCGAGCTACAAGTTTTAGTGCGTAGCTGTAAAGAAATAAGGTCTCGCAAAATTCGCCTGACCTTATGAGTTTGTATATTAAAGCCCGATTTATCGGGCTTTAATTTTTACAACGCCAGCAATCGCATTAAGACCAAATCAAAACGGGGAATCTGCTCAAATACACGAGCGTCGATTCTCCCGAACACAGTATCACGACTTATCTATTAGTGACCTAAGACCGCTTTGCGTCACCTCTAAAATATTATGTCTATTTCAGTTGCCATAATTGGCGAAGCGATGCTCGAACTATCGCAAGTAAACTCACCGGCTAAAACGAATTCAAGATTGCTCAATATGGGCTTCGGTGGCGACACGCTTAACACATCAATTTATCTCTCAAGGGCAGGCATTAATGTCTCCTATGTCAGTGCTTTAGGAGATGATGAGACGAGTGCTTGGCTTTTAGCTCAGTGGCAAGGAGAGGGAATAGACTGTTCTTTAGTTCACAGAGCAAGCAACTCTGTGCCTGGAATGTATATGATCAACGTTGACGAGGACGGCGAACGCTCTTTTTTATATTGGCGTAAAAACTCACCCGCAAGCCGCCTGTTTGATGAGGTCGCACTATCAGAGTCAATCTTTGACTCAATTTCGAAACATCCGTATCTTTATCTCTCAGGCATTAGTCTTGCGATACTGCCCGATGCGTCACGCAAACGATTACTGAGTCTAATTAAAAATTATCGAGAATCCGGTGGCCTCGTGATTTTTGACGGCAACTACCGCCCCACCCTATGGAACAATCAAAGTCAGGCGCGAAATGCCTATACTCAAATGTATCAATTAAGTGATATTGCTTTACCGACGTTTGAAGACGAAGCAATGTTGTTTAACTATCGAAATGCAGAACAGGCGATAGAAGCAATGCGCGCGATGGGAGTCAGAGAAACGGTAATGAAACTGGGTGCACAAGGCTGCTTATCCTTGGTCAACGCCGAGCGAGGCTATGTTGCGGCTCACGCCGTTACCCCATTAGACACTACCGCCGCTGGAGACTCGTTCAACGCGGGGTTTCTCGCGAAACGGCTTACGGGTTCTACGATCAGTGAATCGTGCGAAGCGGGTCACCAGCTGGCGTCTCAGGTAATTCAATATAAAGGCGCGATTATTCCTCGGAGCTAGAAAAAGTCATTCTAGAACTTTAAGATTTCTCCACCCTAGCAAAGTTAGGTGGAGAAACTTAAATGCGGGCAGTTAGTAGATTAGTCGAAACTAAAGGTACTGTTTGAATAGTTTCCGCAGTTCCACTGTATTGCGTTGCCTCCGTTGTGCTTTGCATTGTTAGCGATGTTGATGCACTTGCCACTATGACGAGCTTCGAGTAAAAACTGACCGCCGCTCTGATCGACCAACTTGAATTGTTGATTTCCGCCATTGCCGCATGTCCATTGCTGAATATTGGCCCCATTATTATTCGACACACCGCTGACATCTAAACATTTTCCGTTTCGGCCCTTAATGTTGTACCAGCCCGATCCTCGGCTCACAAATTGAAAGTCAGAATTATTGAAGTTTCCACAACTCCATTGAATGATATTGCCACCGTTCGCGTTAGAGTGACCCGAAATATTCAGGCATCGGCCACTGTGCTCAGCTTTCAACCGTGTATAACCACTTGGTGGGCTTGCAGCGACACCATTACTACCCGATGGTAACTCAGAGCTGTTTGGTGCACGTTCATCACCGGCATGAAATAGGCCTAACCAAAGAGCGCCATTGCCATCGATATCAACGACGCCTACCGCATCAGGCGACCAAGAAAGAAAGCCTTGGCTTTCTCCAAACTCCCAATTCGAAATATGAAAATTATTGTATAAATCGTTGCTAGACGAAAAATTAATATCGGTTGTTGGTGTGCTGTAAAAGCCGTTACCGTTCCATTCGTAGTATCTGAAATAGTCTACGAACTGATACACAGGTTTATCTCTCAGAGCGTTAAAATCAATATTACCTAGCCACGCAGGGTTGGCATTTCCTTGAGTCCATAAGTTGAAACAGTACCGCATAAAAAGATCGATATGTTCTACCGATTCATGAAAGTCACTTGAACCTGGGTTCGACGAAATACGTCGATCTAATTGGCCGTCGTGATACCAAGAAATTGACGTAGGGGTCCACTCTAAAGTGTAGGTCACCCATCGATCGTAGATTCCAGCATTTCCGTGCAGACCCTCTTCTCGTCGAGCTTGCGCACAATCATTGTTACTGGTTTGCCATATGGGGTTTGACTGGTAACGATTAGCTCTTGGAATCGTCTCAATATCAATCTCGTTCCATTGAGAACCACATTCGTGACCACCATTTCTCCACCAAAAAAACGTACTGGTAGTGCCAACGACATTTTGAGTGTACATCCGCACTTCAACTTTTCCGTATCGGTGATCATCCATCGACTGAATTTCGCCGCCACGTAATTGATTGCTTGGGCTCTGTGAAAAGGCCATTTTTGATCCCAAGGTTAACGCGACCATAATGCCAATATTGGCGATTAAGACCGCTCTTTGTTTAGAAAATCTGAATCGATTCATAGAGTACTATCCTCGTATTTTTATCTTGTGTCGTTCTAGTCGCTTACGCTTTAGCCACCTTAAGTAGCTGCTCTAAGAAAGTAGCTGCGCTAGGAAACTAGCTCCTTTGGAAGATGCTAATTAAACTTTGGGCCCCCATTGCCAAACCCAAAATAAGTTAAGTCGGCGTTGAGCTGCCTTAGCTCTGTTTTTATTTTTTCCAGCATCAAATCGAGCCCTTACATCGAAAGCTCTATATCAAAGTAGTTAGCAAACGCCTCTATTACGACCAAGTTTAGGTTTAATCGTAGCTTTGCACGTTTTTAGACGCCCGATAACGTGATGCGCCGACGCTTAGAATTTAGACACGCTAAACTAGATCAAAGAGTGTTTTTCTATATTGAACGCATGCAGCATGCTAAACTTCGGCTCCTTTTTTTTCGCCTGTTACCCTCTCGAGACTAGCCAATTATGTGGTTCAAAAACCTTCGAATATATCGTCTAAACAACAGCCTTACACACACTCCAGAGGCGCTGAACGAGGCGCTCAGCGAGTATGAATTTACCCCCTGTGCCAGCTCGGACGCCCTTAGTTTTGGTTGGGCTCCGCCACTCGGACGTCACGGGACTGAGCTCGTACATGCGGCAAATGGCTACATCATGATCTGCGCAAAACGCCAAGAGAAGGTATTGCCAGGCCCTGTGGTGAAAGAAATATTGGATGAAAAAGTAGCCGAGATATCTGAACAGGAATCTCGATTTGTTGGCCGTGCCGAGAAGCAAAGCCTAAAAGAGGAAATTATTTTTTCGCTTATGCCAAAAGCGTTTACGAAGTCATCTTATGATTTTGCATATATCGACTCCAAAAACCAAATGTTGTTTATTAATACCAGTTCAGCAAATCGGGCCGAAGAATTAATGGCACTGTTGCGCGAGACAGTAGGCTCTCTTAAGGCGATTCCACTTATACCTCTGAACGCTCCAAAAGATGTGCTTACCAGTTGGCTTACAACTGGCAATGTACCTCAAGGTATCGAAGTTGGTGAAGAATGTGAATTAAGCTCATTAGATGATGGGCGCAGCGTAAAGTTCAAACATCAAGATCTATGGATCGAAGAAGTTGGTCGACATATAAAATCGGGGCTGCAAGTCACTAAATTGGTAGTGAAATGGAACGACAGCATTGAATGCATAATTGACGAGGAGCTTTGCTTTAAACGGCTTAAATACGGTAATGCAATCACTGAACAAGCCAAAGACCACGATGCTGACAGCGCGGCAGCCCTATTCGACAACGAATTTGCGATCATGACACTCGAGCTCACTGCGTTTACCAAAGCGATGACCGACGCCTTTGGCGGTGTGGACGAAGAAGTGTTTGGTTTACGCAAGTAAAGCAAACCTTACTTAACAAGCATAGCTAAAAAGGGCCAAGATCAGCTTCGGCCCTTTTTATATTTAAGTTGCAGAATCAGCTAGCAGCGTAACAACTCGTTCTTAGGGTCGTAAACGGCGTCCATTTCGACGTGCGCTTTGCGCATTCCTAAGGTTGTCCAAACTTCAAGCTCTTGACCTTGTTTAACCAGCTCAGGACTCACATATGCGAAAGCCAAGCTATAACCAACTCGGTGCCCAAAAGCACCACTGGTAGTTAAGCCCACGACGCTCCCTTTATGATATACCGCTTCGTTTCCGTAGCATTCGCATTCGATGTCATCATCAAACGCCAAATAAGCCAATAAAGTATCAGGACCGCTTTCTTCGCGTTTGCGGATTTCTTCAACACCGATAAAGTCACGGCTGGTATCCAAAAATCGGCCTATCATTCCGGCTTCTATCGTCGTGACCTCTTCGGTGAATTCATGGCCCCATGCTCGATACATTTTCTCCATTCGCATACTATTAAACGCGAAACCACCGAAATCTCGCAGCCCCATTTCAGCTCCAACACGAAATAGTGATTCGTAGATACTTGGCAACTGATAGGTCGGCATATACAGCTCATAACCTAGCTCACCTGCGTAACTCACCCGAATGGCCCGTACTTCAGCGGCGTCACACATGATCATCTGCGTGCTCAACCAAGGAAACGCTTTATGTGACAAATCAGAGGTGCTAATGGATTGCAAAATATCGCGTGCTTTAGGCCCCGTTAATAGCACTGCTCCAAGCACATCAGTCAGATTGGACACTTCGACATCGTAGCCGTCAGTATGCAATTGCAACCAATGCAAATCGCGTTCCTCTCCCGCCATCGGACCGATTAAGAAAAACTCATGTTCGCTTATTCGGGTCAGCGATGCCTCTGTCATAATACCGCCGTTCGGGCCATGAAACAGGGTTAAGCCCAAACGACCGTCTTTCGCCGGTAACTTATTGGAACTTAAATTATCAAGAAAGGCGTACGCATCTGGGCCCTTAACTAAGTACTTGGCAACACCAGAAAGATCAGTAACGCCGGCCGCTATGCGAACTGCCTCGCACTCCTCGGCGACAACATCATGCGTTTCATTGCGACTCCAGGTTGGCGTTTCGGTGCGTACCTTGTCCGTCGAAAACCACTGAGGTTTTTCATAACCTTGGACCACGCCAAAGTGTGCGCCCTTCTCTTGCAGAATGCCGTGCAATGGGCTCATGCGCTTATTTCGAGCAATTGGCAAATGTTCAGTTGCGCCCATCGCGCGATACATAACTTCGTAGCTCTCAATTGCCTTGGTGATGGCATAATCTTTGTCGGCCCAATTGCCGAAGCGACGACTATCAAGATGTCGCATGTCGATCTCTGTTTCACCGTAGACCATCCATTGCGCCATAAATTTCCCAACCGCGCCTTGGGCAATACCTATACTAGCACCGCACAAATTCCAAAAATTCTTTAATCCAGCTTGCGGCCCCACCAACATATTGTCGTCAGGCGTATGCGTTATCGGGCCGTTGATAATGGTAGATACACCAACTTCAGAAAACGCAGGCACTAGCTCCATGCACCTATCGAGAAACGGCATCAAGCGCTCTAAATCGCCTTCAAATAACTGACGATCAAAATTCCAATCCATACCCTCTAGCGCCCATGGCTTTGCGCCAAAGGTTTCATACGGTCCAACAAGAAAACCATCTCCCTCCTGACGGATATACGAATTCGTATACGAGTCACGACACACAGGCATTTCCTTGCTTAATGCTTTGATTGAATCGTGCGCATCGGTAATTAGATACTGGTGTTCAAGATTAATAATAGGCAGAGATTTGCCCACCATATTCGCGACTTCCGGTGCGAAACAGCCAGCCGCATTAACCACGTGTTCAGCGATCACGGTGCCCTTCTCGGTGACCACCTCCCACTCACCTGAGGGCAATTGGTTTATATCAGTCACGCGATTAAAACGACTGATGGTTGCTCCGTTAGCGCGAGCCGCCTGCGAGAGAGGCATGACCACCGAGGTGGGGTCGACATGCCCATCATTCGGGGTGCTCATAATGCATCTCGCGCCACTGAAATCCATCAATGGGCATAACTCTTCAGCTTTTGATTTGGAGATAAATTCGAAATCATAGCCTATGTTCTTAGAGCGGCTTTCAACATTCTTAAACCACTCTTCTTCAATTTCAGTAAAACCAATGCGTAAGCTACCGGTAGTGTGAAACGGCGTTTCTAAGCCGGTCAGCTCAGGAATCTCCTTGGTGTACAAATCGATTGAGGCCTGATGAATTTTTGAAACGGTCATATTGCCGTTAAAGTTAGGAATCAAACCCGCTGCATGCCAAGTAGAACCACTCGTTAGCTCGCCTTTTTCAATAAGCAGAATGTCGGTCCAGCCTTCTTTGGTCAAATGATACAACAGGCTCACGCCCAACGAACCGCCTCCGATTACGACAACACGCGCATGATCAAGCATGATTTCCTCTACTGAATGGCTAGAATATTATGAAATATATCCACTCGATAATCTCACATATGAAATTATTGTCAATATTTTCATAATTTAATTGAAAGAGAAAATGGACTAGAAAACTAAATAACTCTGGCAAAGGATAAGCAGATAATATGAACCGAATACAAAAAACCGAGCAACTGACTGCTAGGCTTTTTCTTCTACTTAGCGCGCGCAATCCGACTGAATATTCTAGATCAATGACCACCGAGTTTGGCTCAGCTATGCTTGGGTATTTAAAATAATAGCAATTTGCTGTCGATCGGCCCGCGAAAGCACAAGGAATCGACTAATTACCGAGTTTTTGCTGTTCAGCAATTACTTTTTCGAGTGCTGGGAATATTTTGGCGAAGTCTAAGCCAAAAATACCATTCTTGATCCCCACTTCGTTTAATGCCGATGCGGTTTTCTGGCCTATTACTCCATCAATATCGCCAACATCGTAACCGATAATCGACAACATTCGCTGCACCCCTGCAACCTGAGTTCTAAATTGATTTTCGTAGCTGCGTTTTGCATTAAAGATGTCAACTTTTTTGCTATTGCGCCTATTATTATCAACTTGGTTAAACGAGATTGCTAATTCCCCCTCTCGGCATTGGTTTCCATTAGGAATTCGGAAATCTGAGAGTTTTACGCACAGTGGCTTTTCTTCTCCCCAACTGAAGGCGTCTTCAGGCATAGTCGAACGAGGATTCGACTCGGCATGAACGAAATAGTTGCCTTTAAGAAATGCGAGATCGACGGGTGCTTCGCACATACCAGGGTAAATTCGCCACCAACCTTCCGTGGCGGTTCGGTCTTTTGCAGTGTCATAACCTACGACCACCATCAATACTAAATCGGTTTGATTACAAACCTCAATCCTTGCATCTACTCGCTCTGTAACAGCAAGGCAAAAGAACGCACCAATAACTATTAAGAGTTTGCGCATATTAATAGCTATCTAACTGGGGATAATTTTGGCGAATTTACGCTTCCCAACCTGTACCACAAAAGGAGATGTTTCGGTAATTACCATTCGAGGATCTTCAAGCTTCTCACCGTTAATTTTAACTGCGCCTTGTTTTACCATTCTCTGCCCTTCAGAAGAACTGCTACAAAGTTGCGCTTCTTTAAGGAGTACACCAATCAACATCCCTTCACCGAGGGCAAGCGACATTTCAGGAATGTCGTCAGGTATCGTATTTTTTTGAAAACGCTGAATAAAGTCTCGTTTCGCGCCTTCTGCCGCGCTTGCACTGTGAAAACGAGTAATGATCTCTTCACACAACAAGAATTTTATATCGCGCGGGTTAGCCCCATCAGCGATCTGTTTCTGAAATTGCTCTATATCGCTCAGTGGCCTAAAGCTTAATAATTCAAAGTATCGCCACATTAATTCGTCGGAAACCGACATAAGCTTGCCAAACATGTCATTTGGAGCGTCGGTGATACCAATATAATTACCAAGTGACTTCGACATTTTCTGAACGCCGTCCAAACCCTCTAATATGGGCACAGTCAGAATTGCTTGTTGCGGTTTACCATACGCTTTCTGCATTTCTCGACCGACCAATAAATTAAATTTTTGATCAGTGCCACCTAGCTCGATATCGGTATTCATTGCTACAGAATCATATCCTTGAACCAATGGATACAAAAATTCGTGAATCGCAATAGACTGATGAGCTGCGTATCGCTTGCTAAAATCGTCACGTTCCAGCATGCGCGCAACTGTATGTTGGGCCGCCAAACGTATCATGTCCGCCGAACTCATCTTGCTCATCCATTCAGAATTGAATCTGACGCGAGTGAGCTCTGAATCTAATATCTTGAATACTTGTTCTTGGTAGGTCACCGCATTCTGTTGAATTTCGGCCTCAGTTAAAGCAGGTCGAGTTGCACTCTTGCCTGTCGGATCACCAATAAGTCCAGTAAAGTCACCAATTAAAAAGCTTACGTTGTGCCCAAGCTGCTGAAATTGGCGGAGCTTGTTGATTAAAACTGTGTGCCCCAAATGTAAATCTGGTGCAGTCGGGTCAAAACCAGCCTTAACTTCCAAGGGCTTATCTTTTGCCAACTTGGTTTCGAGCTCCGCTTGAGGGATGATTTCGTCGGCGCCACGCAATAATTGTTGCATTACAGCCGATGGTTGTTTTGTCGCTTGATCAGACACTATGAATCTCTTTAAAACTAAATATTCGTTCACGTTCGCACGCGGTGATGCGCGCCGCTTTAAAGCCGCAAGACTAAACGCTCCGAGACCTCAAAACAAGTCCAAGTCATGCCATGTATTAGCTGATTTAAGCCAGTTAGTAGAGGTAAAGATTAAAATTGATCGATTTTGTCTATTTTTAATGCGATTTATTTGCGTATAGGCCAACAAACTAGCAGAATAATCACCTTGTTGAGTACTCCCCCTAAAACTGCGAAGACGGTTATACAAACAAGCACCCTACTATCTATGCCTCAAGCCATAAAGAAACCCTCGAGAAACACACAACCACAAATGCGAAAACGTCACTGGGCCCTAGGTCTGTGTGTCATTTTAGGTGGAAGCTGGATTACACACACCACCACGGCAACGATAGCGTCTCCGAATACAGCAAAAACTGAAAGCGTAATTCCGGATCAAGTTGTCGATACTAGCGATCTGAATTCAGACTTCCCTAATAGCTCATCACTCGAAATTGACAGCGTGCCTCAGAAGCTAGTTTCGGTCACTGACGAGCTTGAACAAAAACCACTTGAAGTACTTCGATCAGAATTTCATACGGTAAAACGAGGTGAATCGCTGGGAATTATATTTCGAAAGAAGTCTCTGAATATGTCTTTGCCACACCAAATATCCAAGCATGAGGTGGCTAGTAAACTTGTCTCTTTATCGATTGGCAAAGAATTGGAATTTAAGTTTGATTCAAACGATCAGCTTCGTGCTATCGAGTACCCAATCACAGCGTTAACACAACTCAACGTGGACATTAAGGACTCACTTATTATTGACGCTAGTATCGAAGAGCTCGCCTATCAAACCCTACAAAAGAAAGTGTCGGGCGAAATCAATACATCGCTCTACCTTTCTGCCAATGAAGCTGGTTTAAGCAATAACTTCATTATGGAGATGGTTCGAATCTTTGGATGGGACATTGATTTCGTACAAGATATACGTCGTGGTGATTCGTTCCACGTTATCTACGACGAGCACCACCTCAACGGCAAAAAGTTGTCTGATGGTAAAATTCTGGCGGCTGAGTTCACCACTCAGGGCCAAACTTACAGAGCGATTCGCTTTGAAGACGAACAAGGCACAGCGAGTTATTACACACCTGAAGGTGAGAGCATGCTGGGCACATTTTTACGCTCACCTGTTGAGTTTAGTCGAATCTCTTCTCGATTCGGCCGTCGCAAGCACCCGATCTCCAAGAAGTGGAAGGCCCATAAAGGGGTAGACTACGCAGCTGCTCGTGGAACGCCTATTCGCGCGACGGCTGACGGCAAAGTTCGTTCGGCTGGCCGCAAGGGCGGATATGGCAACACCGTTGTTCTGAACCATGCAGGAAGGTTTAGTACACTTTACGCGCATATGAAAGGCTTTGCGAAAGGTATTCGCTCAGGTGCCCGAGTAAAACAAGGCCAAGTTATCGGCTACGTTGGCACTACAGGCTACTCAACTGGACCACACTTACATTATGAGTTCAGAGTCGACGGGGTCCATCGTAACTCGCTAACCTACAAAACGCCGAAAGCATCATCAGTAGATAAAGCTCTGCGTTCAGAATTCGACCAAATCGCACAGGCCCGCCAACAAGAGCTCGACGGCCTCTTACGTGAATATCAATTAGCCAAGGCATCGACTCATAGCAAAACTTTGTAAGTCGCTTCGATGAAGATACTCCGTTCCTGATGAAAAATGAGCTCTATATCGGCTTAATGTCGGGCACCAGCATTGACGGCATCGATGCTGCTTTAGTCTCATTTGAATCGGCCCAGCAGATCGCCGTAGTCGATACGCTTTTTTGCGAATTTTCAGATGATATTCGCAAAAGAATAAATCACACAGCTCAAAACAACAGCACCCTTTTTCGAAACCAAGACTCTGAACTACATCAAAGCCTCGCACCTCTATACGCCAATGCGATAGAACAATTAATTCTAAAGTCGGGCGTATCCCGCGAACAAATCAGCGGTGTTGCAAATCACGGACAAACGGTTAAACATGAACCAAATGCTGAACCACCCTACAGCCTACAATTAGGCGATGGTCAGATAATTGCTGATCTCACTGGTATTACAACCTATAGTCAGTTTCGCCAAGCAGACCTACTCGCAGGCGGCCAAGGCGCCCCATTGATGCCAGCGTTTCACAAGGCGGTATTCAACGGCAAGGGCTCGGATAACTTTCTTCATAACAACACCTTTATCGTTAATATTGGTGGTATTTCGAATATCAGCCAACTAGGCCAAAGCGTTGTGGGTTTTGACACTGGGCCCGGGAACGTCTTGCTGGATCAATGGATTGAGCGCAATAGTGGAAAACCGTACGATGCCGAGGGTGCATGGGGAGCGAGTGGCAAAGCGAGTAGTGAGTTATTAGAAGAATTACTTAAGGAACCCTATTTCTCAAGCACACACCCCAAGAGCACAGGAACGGATTACTTTAATTTGGCTTGGCTAGAAAGGGCCTATCCAAAGATCAATGACATTGCGGCAGCTGATGTGCAAGCAACTCTCGCCTTGTTAACGGCCAAAACAATTGCAAACTCTATCAAGCAACTCAACGGTGGATTAAAACGTACTCGAATCTATGTTTGTGGCGGAGGCGCGCACAATAAATTGATCATGCTGGGCTTAAAGGAACTAATAGGAGAGCAAAACGTTGCGCCAAGCGATACCCTAGGAATACCAGCCGACTGGGTCGAGGCTGCCGGCTTTGCGTGGCTAGGCTACTGTTGTGAGCACTCTATAAAGAGTAATTTACCCAGTGTTACCGGTGCTCGTGAGCACGTCGTTTTAGGCGAGAAGTTCTATCCGCGTCGATAGCCTTTGCTCAGTAATACAAAGGCTGCTTTTCATTTTTTAGCGGCTGCAGAGAACGAAAAAATTGTGTTCGAAACGCACTAAGCAGAAAAAGAAGAACCGCAACCACATGTGGTACTTGCATTAGGATTGTTGATGATAAAACGTGCGCCATCGAGATCGTCTTTATAGTCGATCTTGGCGCCAATTAAATACTGAAAACTCATCGGATCAACGAGCAAGCGCACGCCGTCGCGATCAACGGCTGTATCGTCACTTTGCTGCTCTTCATCAAACGTAAAACCATACTGAAAACCAGAGCACCCGCCGCCTTGCACATAGACACGTAACTTCAATTCGTCGTTGGCCTCTTCTTCAATCAACTCAGCAACCTTACTTGCCGCAGCCGTTGTAAAATCTAACGGGGACGCCGCGCTCGGCGCTTGTTCAACATTAATCATGATAAATTCTCTCTATATCGAGGGTAGCGAGGCTAAATAAACCGCTTTCAGTTCTATTATGAGGCCTCGACCGTTAATCTCAAGTGCAGAACGCCTAATGCCCTTATAGAATTAAGCGTTGCTTTACTATTTCTATTGAGCCTTTTTTTCCCCTTTAGACGCAGCCACATCATACACAGGGCTGCTTACATCCGAAACCAAACTTCCGTTTAGCACCGCACCAAGCTCCATCTCTACTGCTTTGTAGTGGATATCGCCACTTATATTGGCATTCGACTGCAGCTCAACATGACCGTTTGAAGCGATATTCCCCTTAACTGTACCATTGACTACAACGTGAGGCACATTGACATCACCCTCAATTATGCCAGACTCACTTAAAACTAACGTTCCATTATTGCTGTCTTGCGCCGAAACATGGCCCTTTATATGACCGTCGACCCGCAACCCTCCGGTGAACTCAAGATCGCCCTGTAAAATCGAGCCCGCACCAATTAAGGTGTCGATTGTTTCAACTGGCTTGCTTACCTTTTCTTTATTACGCTTCATCATTGTTAACCTTCAAATTATTTCTATACGGCGACCTAGCTTGTCCTAGCCCGCTACAGGGTTATTGTTATTATCTGTTGTCGTCGAGACGTTATTGACCTTAAACCATCGTTGCAATGTCTCACCGTCTTGCAGACTAAATTCGACCTTAAACTTCGCATTATCGGCAACACTTTGCTTATCAATTGAACCGGATACCTGCTTGAAATATTGGTAGCTTACACTGCGTTCACTCGACACTGGCCATTGAGCGGTCGCAACGTCGTTCTCATAAAGCGTAACGCGCAAACTGCCACGAACTTGGTGCTTGTGCTTAATAGCTTGTACTAAAGTAATATCGAAAGCCAACTTGCCCTGGCTAAAGCTTTGTTGCAGCTCTTGTATAGCTGGCCCGGACTGACCATCTTCGGGAGAAATAATACTTCGATAAAAGTCTAAACGAGAGCCAAGCACGCTGTTTTTTTGCTCAGAGTTGGCGTACGCCTTGCTCATTTGCGTATATGCCTCCTCTTGAATCTGCAACTGGCGCTTAGAAAAAATAAGCCCCTCTTGAGCAACCGATAAATCGAGGCGTAAACTTGTGATCGTTTGATTTAGCTGCTCAATCATTGCTTGGTCTTGCTGGTATCGATCGTGTCCAGATCGAACTCCATATCCATACACAAAATAAACCAGTGCGAACAACATAAACGCGCCACCAATCAATAATAGCATCACGGTGTTTCGTGACATCTTAGGCTTTATAGTGAGATCGTTTGTTGATTTGCGCAGCATAAATAATTGTTTAAATTAGAGTGACTCCAAACAGGCTAAGCCTCAGAGGCTTAGGGCTGTACAGCAGGATTGTCTAAACCAGCAGATTCATCAACATCAAACATGATATTCATATTTTGAATCGCCTGGCCTGCCGCGCCTTTGGTTAAATTATCGATCACCGACAATACCACTAATTTGCCAGAGCCACCCGCCTTGTGCAACGCGATTCGGCACATGTTCGAGGTTTTGACTGAACGCGTATCGGGGTGCGAGCCTAAAGGTAAGACGTCGACAAACGGCTCATTCTGATAGCGCTGTATATAGAGCTCATGTACACGCTCTAAAGGTAAATTGACATCGAGCATATTTGCGTAAAGCGTGGCATGAATGCCTCGTAACATCGGAGTCAAGTGTGGCACAAAAGTGAGATTTATATTTGCATCAGCCGCAATTGATAGGTTTTGGCTAATCTCAGGATGGTGACGATGACCGCTTACCGCATAGGCTTTGAAACTATCATTCACTTCCGAGTACAAGTTCGCTACGCTTGCGCCACGACCGGCACCGGTTACACCCGACTTCGTATCGGCAATAAGGTCGGATAGATCGACCAATTCATTTTCAACCAGTGGCAAAAAACCCAGTGTTGTCGCCGTAGGGTAACAACCAGGGTTGGCAACGACTAATGCGTTCTTGACCAAGCTTCGATTCACTTCAGGCAAGCCATAAACAGCTTGCTCTACAAGCTCCGGGCACGCATGCTCCATGCCATACCATTTGCTCCAGACATCGATATCCTTAATTCGGAAATCAGCCGCCAAATCGATCAACCTCACACCGTTCTCGACCAGCTCACGCGCATGCGTCATCGCAATACCGTTTGGAGTAGCACTGAATACCACATCGCAGCCATTGAACGAAGAAGGCTCAGGCTTACTAAAAACAAGATCAGTAAAGCCCCTTAAGCTTGGAAATAAATCGGCGACCCGTTTGCCTGCCTCAGAGCGCGAAGTAATTAATACCACTTCGACATATGGGTGCACCACTAACAGACGTAATAACTCTACGCCTGTATAGCCAGTGCCGCCAATGATGCCAATTTTTATCTTTTGCACAGCGTTTTTAAACCTTAAACACGATCAATTTCAACCTAGCCAAGTGTAGATTGATTTAGCTCACAGTCAACACTATATGTCTTTTTTAGGCTGATAAAACCACGATCTTTGAGTATTAAACAGACATAAGAAAGCCGGCTCGAGGCCGGCTTTCCTAGCACCCTGAGTGAGAGTGCAAACGAAATCAAAAACTCGATTAACGTTTCGAGAACTGTGGACGACGACGAGCGCCTTTAAGACCCACTTTCTTACGCTCAACTTCACGAGCGTCACGAGTAACAAAGCCTGCTGCACGTAGCTGACCGCGTAGCTCTTCGTCATATGACAATAGAGCACGAGTAATACCGTGACGAATCGCACCAGCTTGGCCGCTACCGCCGCCGCCTTGTACGTTTACGTTAATGTCGAATTTGCCTTCCATATCCAGTAATACTAATGGCTGACGAACAACCATACGCGCAGTTTCACGACCAAAGTACTCATCAAGAGGACGTTGATTAACAGTGATAGCGCCAGCGCCAGATTGGATGCGTACACGTGCAGTCGATGATTTACGACGGCCAGTGCCTAAATAAACTTCTGAAGTTGCCATTGATTTCTCTCCTTAAACTTCAAGTACTTTAGGTTCTTGAGCTTGATGCTTGTGCTCAGGACCTGCGTAGATGTGTAATTTTTTGAACATAGCGCGACCCAATGGGTTCTTAGGCAACATGCCACGCACTGCATTTTCGATGATTCGCTCAGGCGCGTGCTCACGCAACTTCCGAACGTTAACGTCTTTAATACCACCTGGGAAACCAGTGTGACGGTAGTAAATTTTGCCTTCTTCTTTATTGCCGGTTACGGCAATTTTGTCAGCATTGATTACAACGATATGATCGCCAGTGTCAACGTGAGGGGTGTATTCAGGCTTATGTTTGCCACGCAAGCGAAGTGCGATTTCAGTCGCCACACGGCCAAGTACTTTGTTATCGGCGTCGATAACGTACCACTCGCGCTTCACGTCTGCTGGCTTTGCAGAAAATGTTTTCATGATAAATATCTCATCTACGGTTAAATTCTTTGTTACTACCCGAGCTCAATAACCAAGGGTCAATAACGATTCCAAGCAGAGAACCCTGCAAGGACGCGCGATTATGAGGGAGGTATCGACTATAAGCAAGCCAAGCATGACTTAAATAGCAATAAATATGGTGTTTCCGGCAATCTACGGCGAATTCGACATACCCACATCCATGATATGACCGGACTTCTCAGATACAGCTTTTTTTGAATGAAGTTTTAGTGGCTTACATAGAATCGAATTTCGCTCCCGGCGAATTCGACCTGCCTACATCCTGTAGGCAAAAAAAAGGCGCGGACTTATGCCGCGCCCAAACCACCAAAGGAGGATGGAGGAGATGAACGAGTCTGGTTAAGTAGATAAACAAACTCTGAAACTTGTCGTCAGTTAGTGCCTTGAGTAGCTACCTATCTGATGAATGTATTATCAACCAACATTAAGCCCAGAGTCAAAGAAAACAGACACAACACAAAAATCAATAAAGATACATAAGTCATTGTTAAAACAGGATTATAATTATCCATCATTGCTGTTATAACTCTATTTCATGGTTAAAAATTGTTACATAACTGAAATCAAGCAAACATCACCCACTTCTTGCAGTCAACGATATATAATTTATATTAAGCACTGAAGCAGGCACGTTCATCATGACTCCACACAATCCAGCGAATTTTATCGACCAGCTATTTAGCAAACTTGATCACGGTCTTCGCAGCACCTTTGTTCGCCCATCGGCAAAGAGAGCGTCACCAGCCGATCACCATGATGTTGATCCTATTCAAAACCAGGCCATGCTTAAAGACCGGTCGGCGGCACTTATGAGAGTGAATCATGTTGGTGAAGTTTGTGCACAAGCTCTATACCAAGGCCAGGCACTCACATCTCGCTCGGCTGATGTACGTGAGAAAATGAATGAGGCCGCAGAAGAGGAAATCGACCACCTAAACTGGTGTTTTCGCCGAATAGAACAACTGGATAGTCATACCAGCTATTTGAACCCCATCTGGTACTTGGGGTCGTTTGCATTAGGTGTCGGCGCTGGCCTTGCCGGCGACCGATGGAGCTTAGGTTTTTTGGCCGAAACGGAGCGTCAGGTTGTAGAACACCTTGAATCACACTTAGACCGCCTTCCAGCAGAAGACACTGTCAGCCGCGCGATAGTAGCGCAAATGGCCGAAGATGAAGCCAGACATGCTGAGATGGCCATCGACAATGGGGCTGCCGAGCTACCCGAGGCTATCAAGGCCGCAATGAAGCTTACTGCGCGAGTGATGACGCAAATATCTGAAAAGGTCTAGCCCTTATTCTTAAGACCTTTTTTATAGGCATTACTTTGAGGGACGCTGAATGGCAGGGCTATCGAGCTCTCTCCTTACGCGCGATATGAGCGGCCAACAAGGCTGAAGCTAGTAGTGCAACCGCACCTGCCTGATGCGCCGCACCAAGAGCTAATGGTACCTTTGAAACCAAGGCACTTACGCCCAAGCACACCTGCACGATCATTATCAAAACTACTAAGCCATTTTGCGTTTTGAAACGTTGCTTAAGTGCTAACGCAAAACTGCTTAGTACGGTAATCACTACCAATACTGCAATGCAGCGATGTATAAATTGAATCATCACCGGGTTTTCGAATAAGTTTTTCCAAGCGGGTTCGATGGCCAACCAACCGCTGGGCACCCATTCTCCATTCATTGTTGGAAAGGTATTGATGATATACCCAGCTTTGGTTCCAGCAACAAAACCGCCACTTAGCATCATGATGAAAACGGTTAGCACAACCAAACCAGTCATCATTATATAACCGTCAGACGCTTTTCGACTGACGCGGTCGCCACGCAAAAAATCCAAAGCGAACCAAAGCATTGCTGAAAAAATAACAAGGGCTAAACCAAGATGTGCTGTAAGCCGGTACTGGCTAACATCGGGTACGTCTACTAGACCACTTTTAACCATATACCAACCCATCAAGCCTTGCAGACCACCCAAAACCAGAAGCCCGAATAAGCGACCATACCAAGCTTTCGGCACCATTCCCTTTAGAAGAAAAATCACCAGAGGAATCAGATAGATCATACCAATAACCCGCCCTAGTACTCGATGACCATACTCCCAATAAAATATATTCTTAAATTCATCGAGAGACATGCCCTTGTTCACCAATAAATATTCAGGTGACGTGCGGTATTGATTGAACTCAGCCATCCAAGCCTGCTCGCCGATGGGCGGAATAATTCCCATAATGGGCTTCCAATCAACCATTGATAAACCAGATTCAGTTAGGCGAGTAATACCTCCGACAACAACCATCACATAAACCACGGCGGCACAAAATAGTAACCAATAGCCTAAAACGGTAGCGTGCTGATATTGAGAATTGTGATTCATAAATGCCTTATATCGATTCCGAGAAGTACTGCGCGCGAGGGTACCCCAAAGCCGTGAAGCTTGGGTAGATAATTTGTGACGATAAAGGCAAAAAATAAGGCGTTCAATCTAATAATTGAACGCCTTATTCCACTAAAACCAAACGATATTGCTAAGGCCTTAAGAATTTTCGAACCATATGCCCTAGAAAACTATATATCCTGAAAGACTATATATCCTGAAAGACTATATATCCTGAAAGACTATATATCCTGAAAGACTATATAT
>CANMNN010000030.1 GCA_947499305.1 uncultured Arenicella sp.
GTGCCAGTAAACTAATTAGTTCGCTTTTATTAGTAGAGGTAGCATCTATGATTACATCGTAGTCTCTGCGGGCGATTTCAGCCGCTCTGAGAAAGTACCTTATTGGGTTCTTTCTTTGGGCTTTTGATATGGTTAACACATTGTCAATCGCGCTATGCCCGTCAAATAAGGGGGCGCTGGTGTCATACATTAAATAGTCCACCTGTGCGTCAGCAATGCTAGCTTTGAGCGTTGAACACAAGCACGAGGTGAGTAACACATCTCCGATTTCAATAAATCTGATAACTAGAATTTTCATTGCGATAATTAAAAATTAATAGCGACGAACGCATTTTTAGTTTGTGCTGCCGATGTAGATACAGCGTTTCGTCATTTAAACTATCAACCAAATCTTAAGGTTTGCTTAAGAAATTACGACTACACTCAATGGTGTAATGAATGTTCTAAGCAAATACCAATGAAAATTCTTCTTGTAGAAGACGACTATATGCTCGCAAAGGCATTGGAAGGTGCCTTATCTAATGAGGGTTTTAAGGTAATCAACGTGCTCAATGGCGGTGAGGTGCCCGCAGCCATTTACGAACATGAGCCTGATGTTGCGATACTCGATTTAGGCTTACCTGATATTGATGGTGTCACCGTTTTACAGAAAATTAGAGAATCGAAAAACGCATTGCCAGTTCTGATCCTAACAGCGCGAGATACTGTTTATGACAAGGTAGATGCCTTAGATAAAGGCGCAGACGATTACCTTGCCAAGCCTTTTGATATGCAGGAACTGCTTGCTCGAATACGAGTATTAGCCCGTCGCGTGGGCATTACCGCGTCTAATATGATCAATATTGGCGACTTGAAAATGAACACATTAGATCAAACCGTGTGCTTTCAAGAGCAAGAAATGGAAATTACAAAGAAGGAGTTTCTAATTCTAAAGTCATTAATGCAAAGTGCTGGCCGAGTGCAAACCAAAGAAATGATCGAACGCAAGCTGTACGACTGGAGCGAAGAAGTTAATAGCAATACTATTGAGGTTCACATAAGCAATTTACGTAAAAAGCTTCCACATGCAATCATCAAAACTATCCGTGGTGTGGGTTATACAATTGCAGCCAATTAGGTCTGATTTTCGGTATCGCCTAGTAAACCTTAACTTACTAATAGGTTGAACATCTGTGAAGTCGATTCGCGCCTATTTGGCAGCCATATTGGTTTCAACCATTTGCATCGTAAACTTTGTTGCGGCTTTAAATGGTTACCGAAATAGCACACAGCTTGCAGATCAAGCCTTAGACGCGAGGCTGTCCGATACGGCTAATTTGATTGCGCGCTTAAGCCTAGATGACGCCTCTAATATTGTGCTTAACAATGACGCTATTGTTCAGCTTTGGGTATCAGGCGCTTTACAGCATGCATCTATAAACGCACCGCAAGAACAACTTACCGAATTTAAAACCGGCATGCACTTAGTAAATCGCCAAGGCATTCAGTGGCGTGTTTATGTTACTCAAGCTGCAACCGAGCGATGGGTGATTTACGGAGAGCGTTACGACTCGTACCGAAAGTTGATTGATAGTTTAGTGGTGGGTTCAATTTTACCGATTGTTTGGGTGCTGCCATTAATCGCTCTGTTAATCTGGCTTATTATCGCGGTTGGTCTGAGACCCCTTAGAAGGTTAACCGAAAGCCTACTCAGGCGCGGAGAGAACGACCTAGGAGCGGTATTGCTAGATAATTATCCAGCTGAGCTACTGCCGGTGGTGAAGTCAGTTAATAGCTTATTTGCGAGACTTGAACAGGCCTTGAAAAGAGAGCGACGTTTCTCAGCCAATGCCGCGCATGAACTAAGAACGCCAATTGCGGTACTAAAGGTGAGCTTACACAACCATATAAAAATGCTCGAAGAACTCTCTCAAAATGAATCGAACGGCCAGCTGAATACCAAGAAAGCCAGCTTAGTTGATTTGCAAGACGGGGTTGCGAGAATGGAGAAATCGATTGAACAGATTTTAGCCTTGCATCAACTAACACCTGAAAACGTGCGGCGAACCATGAAGCCTTGTGATTTGGTTGGTTTGACGCAAGAGGTGATTTTAGGTGTCTATCGAAGCATTCAAGAAAAGGGAATTGATGTTGAGCTTAAAGGAGACTCATTCGAGCTAACAGCAGACCCTAATGCTCTTTGCGTATTAATTAAAAACCTGTTGGAAAACGCGATCAAATATACGCCAGAAAACGGTGCAATTTTATTAAGCACTAAAATCGATGAAAAAAATAACGCCTTATTAATCATTGAAGACTCTGGACCGGGTATTCCCGCAAGCTCTTATCAAAAAGTATTTGACCGGTTTTATCGGGTTGCGCAAGACAATAGTGATTCTAGAGTAACCGGCAGTGGCTTGGGTTTATCGATTGTGAAACACATATTAGATTTACATGATGGGGCGGTTTCATTGTCTAAATCAACTGAGCTAGGCGGCTTGCGTGTTGAAGTGAGGCTTCCGGCGAATAGCGTCGACAACAAAGCTGCAAATGAACTTACCAGCAGTAAGAATTATGACTCAGGGGAACAAGATGATTAAAGTCATTCGATTAGTGTGCTTAGCGTTATCACTCTCGATATCCAGTGTGTCTTTTGCAAAGCCACCAATTATCGAAATTAGAATTAAAGACCATCTTTTTTATCCGGCCGAGGTGAAAGTGCCGGCAAATAAAAAAGTGAAGTTATTGGTTATCAACGAAGATCCAACCCCCGAAGAATTTGAAAGCTACGAGCTTAATCGAGAGAAGGTGATTTTAGGCAATCGAAAAGCGGTGATTTTTATTGGTCCACTGAAACCGGGTAAGTATCCTTTTTTTGGTGAGTTCAATATGTCTACTGCGCTCGGCACAGTCATTGCAGAATAGGGCGGCGTAGTTAAGAAAATGTTATTAGATACAATTACTTTAGTTCTTAGAGAAACCTTAGAAGCTGGAATACTAATCGCAATTTTGTTGAGCATTGCCAACATTAAGCGATTTAGTAAGCGTTGGTTATGGGCAGGGCTAGCAATAGGCTCGGTGCTCGCTTATGTGTACTCAATTAATTTTGACGGCGTGAGTGAATGGCTCGATTACGCGGGGCAAGAGGTCTTAAATGCGAGCATGCAAATTACCGTTGCTGTTATGTTGATGTTATTAGTCGCATGGCTGATTTTTAAGATAGAAACTCTAGAACCTGCAGTGCCGTTTGTACTCGCGATTACCGTGGTATTGCTCCTCACCCGAGAGCTAACTGAGATGTTCATCTTCTACAGCGGTTTCTTCCAAGTACACGAAGACTGGGTAACTCGGCTAAACAGCGGCATCACCAGTGGTTTTATTGGTTTGATGATAGGTGTCAGTATAGGAGTTCTATTCCATGCTGCCATACGCTACTGGAGCGATAGAGCCGCGAACCGAATTCAAATTACACTATTAAGCTTAGTCGCCGCGGGCTTGTTCGTTCAAGCCACACAATTGCTAATGCAAGTTGATTGGGTGAGCTCAACCTCGGCGGTCTGGGACAGCAATTGGCTAATTCAAGAATCTTCAATAGTAGGGCAAATGACCTACGCGGTATTCGGTTACGAAGCCACGCCAACAGTCACCGAAGTAGTGGGCTATATGGGCATCATACTCTGCACCGTTGCGATGCTAATACTTAGCAGGTTTATGAAAGATAAAAGCGAGATCAGCCATGCGAACTAATATCAACTCACTATTTATCGCAATGTATTTTTTATTCACGTCTATCGCGGCCATTGCCGGAGGCTCATCAATTGCGAAGATTGAGAATCCCTACGTGCAGCAACTTGAACACGAATTCGAATACGAAGGTTTGTTCTTAGACACATCACAAACGCAAAACCTAGAGCAGTTACATCGCTTTGAGTACGGGCAAGCGTTATCCGACCGATGGCTAGTTGAGTTTGGCGTTAGTGCGGAAGAGCTAGAGAACGATAGCTTGGAACTCAACTCTTATGAAATCGAAGCAAAATATCAAATTACCGAACAAGGTGAGTTTAATAACGATTGGGGGGTAATTTTTGAATTAGAGAAAGCCAATGGCGAAGACGAATGGGAACTAGGCGCAACCTTAATAGCATTACACGAATGGCAAAATTGGCTAGGCACCGCAAACTTAAAATTGGAATATGAGTTTGGCAGCGATACTGAAATCGAACTAGAACCAAGCTTAGCAACCCAACTAAGGTATCGCTATAAGCCATCTCTAGAACCCGCATTAGAACTATTCGCAGATGAAGACGGAGTCTCTCTAGGTGCAGCCTTAGTTGGGCAAGTTCGCCTTAAAAACGCCAAGAAAATTTACTGGGAAACCGGTGTGTTCTCAGGCTTGAGTAGTGATCAAGCTGATATTGGTCTTAGGGTGAATTTTGAGTATGAGTTTTATTAGGGCTGTGAATGTTGTTGCTTGGATGGATAGTCTAGATTACAAAGTTCGACATGTAGTTGCGATGGCCGTAACATACAAATAGAAGACTGTGAGCCTAGATAAAGTTCGATCGATCAGGTCTGCAAAGAATACCTAACATTCTGCGCGGCCAAGAACTCATCCGCGTGCTTACCTTTCAACATTGCCATGGTGGCTAAAAAACCGGCGCTTGTGCAATTGTCGGCGACTACTGTTACCGAGCTCGGCGCACGCATAACTGGCCATGCTGTTTTTGGGTTTAATACGTGAGGAAAGCGGATGCCTGATTTCTCTAGGTAGCGTCTGGTGTCACCACTCGTAGCAACGGCGCCTGAGGCTAGCTCTAAGATCGAATTTGCTTTTCCTAGAGCATCATTTTTTTCTAAGCCAATTCGCCATGAGTCTTGTTCTTTAGGAGGCTTGTTGGCGTAGATGTCGCCTCCGAAATTAATTAAAAATGCCGCGCTAGATTGGTCAGCCACGTTCTTCGCTGCTGAGTCGACGGCGTATTCTTTGCCAAAGCCACCAAGGTCAATCTCCATACCTTTTGGTAGTGTTAGAAAGGGCGCTTGCCAGCGAACTTCATCCCAGCCTATACGTTTTAAGTAGGCTTTGGCTTGTTTGCGTGATGGAATATTGCTTGAGCCATCGAACTTCCAAATTTCTCGCAGAATGCCGGAGGTAATATCGAATAAGCCATCACTCAGTTTGTAACATTGATCGGCAAAATTGAGTAACTCGCAGAACTCATCATCAACTTCAACGGGTTCTCCCTGAGCGGTATGAATATGATGAATGATATTGCTGTTGTTGTATCGGCTGAACTTGTTCTCGATACGCCAAGCTTCTTCAGCGGCTATGCTAGTGAGCTGCTTGGCTAAGGTTTCGTCGAAGGTGTCTATTAGAACTTCACAAGGGCTGGCCATTGCGGAAAACTTCCCGCAATGGCCAGTCGCCGTCTTGCTTAGTTCGAATGAGCGCCCCTTGGAATTTGATTTGATCAAATTAGTAATCGAAATTAATTCTTAGCATTACCGCATCCACATCAGGGTAAAGCTCTTGGTTGGCGAGTTGACCAAACGTATTGTCAGGTTCATCACCACTTTGCACGTAATACTCTAATGCTACTGACCATGGGCGCCTAACATTGTCACGCCCATACTCCAGACCAATGGTTGTGCTGGTGAATTCGCCTAGGCGATAGTCGGCGGTTGCAAAGCTTGATGAGTTGTTGGCAAGCGGTTGGCTTCCATCTACGAAAAATGGGGTGTAAAAATCGGCTTCTGATTGCGAGTAGAAACGAATGTGAGGTTTCAAAAAGGATTGCTCGTTTAAGCGATACTTGAAACGCAAATCAACGGTGTTGGAATCAATACCAAAATCGTCAGTAGAATAGCGATAGGATGCATCTAATATATTGCCGCTAAAATTACGCTTGTACTGCGTATAAACGGCGTGCTTGGTTCTATTGTCAGGCCGGTTTTCGTACAAAGTCTCAATCGGTTTAGCTGACGCTGCGTCAACAACGCTAATAACTTTATACGGGTCAGTTAGATACCCATCGGCCTGGCTGAAAGAATAGTTAAACACCAGCAGCGAGTCTTTACTCAAAACCTGTGTTACGCCTAAAACAACATCGATCACGGCTTTATCGTCTTCTTCGCCTTGCCTAGGTTGCTCTTGCCCCTCAGGCAGCTGTCGACCGAACGCAACTGGAATGCCACCTACGGTATCAATTGTGTCGAACGCGGCTGAAACCCCAATGCTAAGCGTGGTGTTTCGATTATTTATGTCGTGTGCTAGAAGCGCACTGCTCGATAGCGATAAATAATCGAATTCATTCGAAAAATTACTGCCCAAGGTTAATTTTGTGAAACGTGAAATTGGCTTAACCCAACTGGCAGAGAGTGCGTATCGAGTGTCGAAGAAGGTTGGATCAAGCGGTGTTTCATTTGCCGGAGTTGTATAGCTATCATTACCCGACGGGGTGCTAAATGTTTGCGCCTCGGTGGATGGCACCGCGCCGCTAGCCGAGGCACCGGTTAGAGAATCGACTACCAATTTGAAACTAAGAAACTCGTCGGTATCAATCTGCTTGGTAGCGGTGATGACTGGCTCGATCGCTTGAACTCGGTCTGATTCGTTATAAAACAAAATCGCGGATTTAATATCCCAGTTACCGAAATCATTTTTATCTAAGGTTTCGGCAGCCGACACATTGGCAACGCCACTTAAGCACGCAGTAGCTCCGGCAAGAGCTACGCTTAAATTCTTAAAATTTTTCATCGTTATCTTTCCGTATTAGTTGCAGCCACAGCCACCGCCAGCAAAACCTCGGCCACCACTGGTGCCTTCTTTACTGAAGTAGATATGATCATCTAGTGAGCTGGTAAGCGGCGAGCTTTCTGGGGCCATGTCAGGGTTTGCCAGCACACCTTTTTCCCAAGGTTGTACCGGCGTTGAAGCGCAAGCCGATAGAGTTACAAGCATGACGAGCGTTAAAATATTTTTTCTATTCATAGTTGGCTACCTAGTTGTTTTTCTTGTTATTGATTGCGAGAACAGCTCTAATTTGATTTTCTAATTCAGCAACATCCCTTTTCTTAAAGCCTAAATGCGAACCTAAGAGTTGCCCTTGGCGGTCGTAGATATAGCTATTAGGCATGGCCTTGAGCTCATACGCCTTTGCTAGTTTTGCCTCGGGGTCGAACATGATTTCGAACTTAGCTGGATGTTGCTCTAAAAATGCGGCGGCGGCTTTAGGCTCAGTGTCTAAATTGATCGCTAATACAACCAGCCCATCTTTTTGATACTTATCGTGTAAATCGTTCATAAACGGAAACGATTGAGCGCATGGGCTACACCATGACGCCCAGAAATCGACATAAACTACCTTTCCTTTGTAGGCTGATATGTTTATCTCACTAGCTTGAATACCTTGAGACAAAAGAATAAAGCCGAAAGCAATTAGGGCTCGAAATCGCTTTAAAGTCATAGATCAATAATGATTTGAAATTTCATTGATCTATTGAACCAAAGCAACCTTAAGTTTGGCTTAAGAAAAGTGTTGCGACTAGGCTAAATAGTTTGAGTGGAATAGGGGGCTGAAGCGTATTATTTAAGTAGGTACGGTTTAGGTTGTGCGCGGTACATTTTGAAACTTTGATTGTTGTATTACGAAGTAGCGAGCTATCTTAATTTACAAATGTAAATTAAGATATGATAAATTGGTGTCTAAAGTACGGTGAACGTTCAAGTATCTTTCAACTATTTTGTTTTGGGAAATGCAAAATAAATGAAGATATTCCTAGAATGTTACCGTGCTTTTTTACGTCTCAGCGGTACACTCACGGTACAGTGCTCAGTTTGCCTTAACTTTAATAAATTGCCCTAAATTGCTGATATCACTAAGTAAGCTGTTATATTAAATTAGTGTTATAAGGCATTGATTGTATTAGATTTACAGTCTCGATCTCACCCTTAAAATCCGTCGGTAGCAATACCGTGCCGGTTCAAGTCCGGCCCCGGGCACCATCTCTCCCCGAGATTGTACGACTATATTTTTTGCACTCAAATTAGCGGGAATAGCTCAGTGGTAGAGCACAACCTTGCCAAGGTTGGGGTCGCGAGTTCGAATCTCGTTTCCCGCTCCAATTTGATTTTACTTACGCATTACTTGCCTATTCTTTAAGCTACTTTGCACAAAAAGCGCAGTGCGTTTTTTGGTAGAGATTTCGATGCATTACCCAATCTAATTTCGGACGTGATGGAGCACTATAAAGACGCGGTGCAGTGAGCAAAATTGTAAAAGCCAACAATGAATCATCAATCGTATAGTGGTAGTGTATGTTTATCTTTTAGGTTAACCATCAATATTCGAAATGGCCGAGAACCTTCAAACCGTTATTTATGAAGTTAACTTGAGTGTTGACGTAGATGTAATCGAACGTTTCGATGATTGGCTGCATCAACATACGCAAGAGATGCTAGCCATTCCAGGGTTCATATCAGCATCGACCTCAGTTCCAGAGGTTACTGATGAAAATCGTAAACATCGCTGTGTACAATTTCGACTAAGTAACCAGGCCGCAATGGATGATTATCTTGAGCACCATGCTGAGAGAATGCGAGCAAAAGCGGAACTTGAGTTTGAAGGGCGGTTTAACACCAACCGAAGAGTACTCTCGGTTGCTCAAGCCAAGTTGGCTGAGCACGATGCATGCGCAAACTGTGGAGCCGAGCTTAGTGGTCGATTTTGCGCCGTGTGTGGGCAAAGAGAGGAGCCGAGAGTGCCTAGCATTGGTTCGGTTACTAGCGAATTCACCAATGAAGTATTTGTCATTGAATCGAAGCTTTGGCGCAGTTTTCGCACCTTGATATTCAGACCCGGCGAACTTACGTCGGTGTATCTGGCGGGTAGGCGTCAGCTGTATATGTCGCCACTGCGCCTGTACCTACTGTTCAGCGTTATGACATTTGCTTACCTCAGCTCAATCAACATGGACCTATCAATTGAGACTAGTCCCAACACAGAGCTAGCCGATATTGGTGAAACACCAGCCGCTGAAGTCGACCTTGAAACGGGCGAGCCGATAGATTTTGATTCGGTTTTATTGTCTGATGAGGTTGAAGATCAGATTGAGCGAAAGATAGAAGACGCGGTTTCATCTATCAAAAGCGATATTAAAGACGGTAATGCGCAGGCCGTCGCTAACAAGTTTATGCAGCCCTTGCCAAAAGCGCTATTTCTTTTTTTACCGTTTGTCGCCTTGTTATTTAAAGTCTTGTTTTTGGGTAGCGGTAGATATTATGTGGAACATCTTGTTTACGTTCTGCATAACCATGCTTTTCTATTTTCAGTAATATTATTCTCCACGCTGGTGACTCAAGTTACCCGATTATGGCCGCAACTAGAAGTTCCAGTCGCCTTAGGGCTAACACTAACTTTTTTCTTATGTGTGTATAGTCGTTTACGAGATTTTTTATGGGACAAATTTTCGAAATCTAAAGTACAGGCAATTCTCTATACATTGTTGGCAGTAAGCCTGTTGGCTTTACAGTTGAGGCTGGCGTTTTCAGAAGGCATAGGTGTTCCACTCGGTTTATTATGGAACTTGTATGTGCCTTTCTATATTTACCGCTCTTTGCGAGTGGTCTATCAGCGCTCGCGTTGGGCGACTATTGCAACTTTTTCCGTTATTTCAGCAACTTACTTAGTGTTGCTGTTAATCATGATACTGGGGTCTATCGTATTTGTCGGTTACTCATATAGTTAGACCGATTCTCAGATTGTTATGCTTGAAGACTGGTCTAACTAAATTGAAATCAGCTAAGTGTCTTCGCCTGTTTATATGCTTGAAGAGCCGGTAACGATGCAACGATCATTGTTGCAGCAATAACCGATACCCCTATCACCACGCTGCTTAGAGAAAATGGGTTGGCCCCTAGGTGTAAGCCAAGTTGTGCCGAGATTTGCTTTTGACTCGCTACAAGCGATATCGCGAGCAGGGCGCTTCCTGCCAGAAGGCTGGTAATGCTGATCAGCAATGCTTCCACTTGAAATAATATAAATAGAAAGCTCGGAGGTGCGCCTAATATTCTCAATAGATGGATTTCATGTTTTCGTTCTCTGATGGTTGATGCCATCATTGCAGCAAGACCTAATAGTGCGGCTACGAACACCATTGACGAGATAAGCCTTAAGGTATCCTCCAGAAAAGCCAACATGCGCCACAGTTCCGATAGGGCCACACCAGGTAGAATTGCCATCAGTGGCTCGCTCTGTGTTTCGCTTATTTCTCTCTGCAAGCGAAACGTTGCTACCCTAGATTTAAGCCCAACAATAAAAGCCGTGATGCTTTCGGGCTGAAGCTCTAGCTCACTTGCCTTGCCGTCTTGATGTATGGCTTCAATGCCTTCAAGCTTTACGTGTACCGTTTGATCAACTGGAGTACCTGTTGGCATTAATAGCCCGCTTATGGCAAAGGGGTGTTTATCGTGGATAGTAAAGCTTGTTTCGCCGATTCCATGCGAGAGAACAATTGGGTCACCTATTTGGTAGTTTAATCTTGCGGCTACCTCAGAGCCCAACACTACGTCGTAAGTTTCTTTGAACTGACCACCCTGCTCGAACGATAGTGGTGTTTTCTTGCCGTATTGAAAATGTTTGAAGTAATCGTTATTTGTGCCAAGCACTCGAAAGCCTTTATGTGAATCGCCTAGCGAAAGAGGGATTGTCCAAGCGACGCTTGAGTTCGACGAAACCTCTTGGTAAGAACGCCAACTAATATTGTTAACGGGCGCGCCCAAGCGAAACACTGAATACAATAGTAGGTTAAGTTGCCCGCTTCTGGCGCCTACAATTAAATCGGCTCCTGAGATAGTACTTGAGAAGCTTTCTTTGGACTCTTTTCTGATGTGCTCTACACCAAGCAAGACGAAAATACTGATCGTCATGGCAATGCAACTCAGTAAAACAGAGCTCTTTCGATCGAGGAGGCTTTTGGTTGCGAGTTTTATGAGCATGCTATTAAACTCCCTGAATATTAACGTCGGACATTGATTCGACTCGATGAAAATATTGCTGCAAGGAGAGGTCATGGCTAACAAAAACTAGGGTCATACTATGAGCGTCCGCAGTGGACATAAGCACGTCCATAAAACGGTCACGATTCTCGTAATCGAGGGCGGAGCTTGGCTCATCCGCAATGAGCAACTTGGGCTTGTTTACGATTGCGCGAGCGACCGCAACACGTTGTTGTTGGCCTATGCTTAGCTGTTTAATAGGTTTTTGCCAATGCGCCTCATCGATATTTAACTCCAGTAATAGTGGTTCAATATGTAGGGCGTGCTCTTCTTTATTTGAGCGTTTTGCAAAGTAATTTGTAAGCTTGATATTGTCGATCGCTGATAGGTATGGAATCAAATTAAAGCTCTGCGCAACGTAGCCAATGCGTTTTGCTCGAAAGCTATCCCTTTGTCTGGTGGGGAGGCTCTCAAGCGCTTCGCCAGCTACCGAAATTTCCCCGCTATCAGGGCTTAGAATTCCGCATAGTAGATTCAATAACGTTGATTTGCCGCTACCTGAACTGCCGATTAATAATACTCGTTCCCCAGAATCTACCTGCCAGGAGGGTATGTTTAACAGGTGTTGGTTAGAGCGCTTCGAGTAGCTGAACTTTATATCGCTTAGCTTTATGATCGGCTCTTGATTTGTTGGACTCATCAATGATCTATCTAGTATTATTGTTATAATATAACATTTATTGAATATGATATTGTATATGCTTATATCACCTGATTACTTTCTTTGCATGCGAAAACTATGAACCGCCTCATTAGTACTACACTTGCTCTTTTCATGCTTGGTATGGTCTCAGCATGCTCAGACTCACAAAGTTCTAAATATCAAGAGCTAAGCTGGGAAGACCTTAAACCCCTCGATGAAAAAGAATTGGAAGTGCCGTCTAACGGTTCGTCTCTAATCATTGAAGACGACTGGTATACAGATGACTACGCGCAAGGCGATGGCTTAAGAGGAATTTACTCAGGCGCCCCGCAGCAAACACAATCGTTCGGTGTTGTACCTGAGATTAATGAAAAAGAAGTTCGTGTTCCTGGTTTTGTGGTGCCGGTAGAGTTTGACGGTGATAAATTGGTTACAGAATTCTTTCTGGTTCCTTATTTTGGAGCTTGTTTTCACAAGCCTCCACCGGCACCTAATCAAACGATCTATGTTAAGAGCGAGTCTGCAGTTGAGTATCAGAGCATCTATGATCCCGTTTGGATAATGGGAGTAATAAAAACCGAACAAACGGGTAATGATATTGCAACGGCCGCATACCGCATGGATTTGCATGGGCTTGAGCCTTTCGACTATTAGTCAAAAGCACCGATATTGTTTTATGAACTTCTTAACGATCTTATTTTCAAGTTTATGGCGCCAAGCGGCTGACCTTAGGCCAGCGATGATTGCCATCATTTGCACAGCATGTTTGAGCTTAAGCGGCTTGGCAACGGCTCGTGAAACTCATGGTGCTCATGTTCACGGCGTAGCCAATCTAACCATGGCATTTGCGGGCGGGGCTTTAGAAATACAATTTGAGTCGCCAGCAATGAGTATTTTAGGTTTCGAGCACAGCCCTAAAAACCAATCGCAAATAGACAAAGTTAAAGCAAGTAAAGAGCTATTAGAATCGCCTGCCAAAGTGTTCGCAATTGATGGAAAAAAATGCGAATTAGAGCAGGTTTCGGCAGAGATTCATGGACCCGCTGGCGAAGCGCTGGAACACGACGAACATGATCATGAAGGTCATAAAGAACGTCACAGTGAGTTATCAGCGACCTATACGTATTACTGCGATGGTAACGAATCGTTGAACTCGGTTAAGGTTTTGCTGTTCGCTCATTTTTCTGCATTAGATAAAATCAATGTCAATTGGGTCACAGATACTCAGCAGGGGCAGCTCGTATTGCAATCTAGCTCTCCAGTGATTGTAATTCCCTAGAAAACTAGAAGGCCGTTGTGAGCAAAGAAAGTGAGACTGTCGCAGTTGCGAAGAAGGAGTTCCTAGCTCATGGCGTGCCTATAACCAGTAAGCGAGTCAATTTGTTCTCGATTCTATTAGCGTCGCAAAAGGCGCTTTCAGCATATGAACTCGCTGATTTATACCACGAAGTTTTTGCAGCGCCGATACCAGCTATAACGGTCTATCGAGTACTAGAATTTCTACAAGATAAGGATTTGGTGCATAAGCTCGACACGGCAAACAAGTTCGTAGCATGCTCACAATTTGATTGTAAGCATACACATCCGGCATCGCAGTTTTTGATTTGTAATCAATGCCTAAAGGTTAAAGAACTGGGTATGAGCGGGGCAAAGTTCGAAGAGTTAAAGCAAACGATTAACCAAGCTGGCTTTCATCTCGATACGCAACAGCTAGAGATGAATTGCATCTGTACAGATTGCCATGTCGGCATGACCAATTAGAAACTAGAATGAATAAGATACTTTCGTATACCGATAGTTTGGCTATCGGGTTGTCCGCTCTTTGCGTAGTGCATTGTTTGGCAATGCCAATATTGCTGGTGATACTGCCCAGTTTGACGATGTTTCAACTCGACAATGAGGCATTTCATAGCTATTTGTTGATCGGTGTGATTCCTAGTAGCCTTTTCTCATTGATAGTGGGGTGTAAGCAGCATTGCTTTTACCGAGTACTGTTGATCGGGTTCTGTGGCTTAGCGCTCTTAATATCAGCAGTGTTTATGCAGGGCTTTGAATATGCTGAACTATTGGAAAAAGTGTTAACCCTACTTGGGGCGTGCGTGATCGCTATTGGGCACTTTCTAAATTTTCGTTTGTGTCGAGATCATCGTAACTGTGAGTGTCATCCATCATGAAGCGCAGCTATTTTCAAGGGCTTGAGAACTGCCTTAGCTCAAGTGAATTAGAACTTGCTGATGTAGTCAAGGAGTTGGCGTTTGATTCACGTGGTTTACTACCGGTAATTACCCAAGACTCAGAATCTAAAGAAGTGCTAATGCTGGCGTGGATGAACATAGAGGCTTTAAATCAGACCTTGAAAACTGGCTATGTTACCTATTGGTCCCGTAGTCGAGAGGAGCTGTGGCTTAAGGGTAAGACCAGTGGACACACGCAAGAATTGGTCTCGCTTTCAATCGATTGTGATGGCGATTCTATTTTATGTCGGGTTAATCAAATTGGCGGTGCTTGTCATACAGGTCGGGAACACTGTTTCTACTTGCAAGTTGATAGAAAACACCACAAGATTCGTGTGCTTTGAACCCAGTCAATTAGTTTAACGCTATGTCGCCATTATTCGATTCAATCTCCAGTGCTTCTACCAGTGCGACCATAAGTGCGGTGCCGACCAACATTGTTACGGGCTTTTTGGGTGCAGGGAAAACCTCGACCATATTGCATTTACTTAGCCGTAAACCAGAGCATGAGAATTGGGCTGTATTGGTTAATGAGTTTGGTGAGATTGGCATAGATGGCTCGCTAATAGAAGGGCAGCACAGCGAGCAAAGCGGCGTTTATATTCGGGAGGTGCCAGGCGGATGTATGTGCTGTGCCGCAGGTGTGCCAATGCGTGTTGCTCTAACGCAGTTAATTCGGCGTGCGAAGCCTGACCGATTGCTCATTGAGCCAACAGGGCTTGGCCATCCATGGGAAGTGCTGCAAACACTGAACGATACGAGTTTTCATGGCGTTATTAGCATGCAAAGCATCATCACTCTGGTTGATGCACGTCAATTCTCAGACGCTCGCTACACTGAGCATGAAACCTTTCAACAGCAAATAGAAATCGCTGATATCATTGTCGCTAATAAACAAGATCTATATGAATCGGATGATAAAGAAGCAATTGAACACTATCTCAAGGAGCATGCTCTTTCCGACGTTCCGCTAATACTGACGCAAAAGGGCGCGATAGACCTGCCTCTACTTGATCGCGCCAAAATGTTGATCGACGATCGTCGTCTAGAGAAATCGAAAGGTATCAATTTGGCGCCAACTATTGAAAATCCGAATCTTAATTTCACCGCTGAAATCCCAGAGTGTGGTTATTCCAAAGCGGTTAACCAAGGCGAGGGGTTTTATAGCACGGGTTGGCGGTTCTCCGATCAATTCGAGTTTAACCGAAGCCGCGTTTTTGCATTGCTGAGCGGTGTTGAGGCTGAGAGGTTAAAAGCTACCATCATTACTGAAGCCGGCTGCTTTGCCTATAATTTTAGTCGTGATGCAATGAGCGAAGTTGCCATAGATCAAGTTGATGAAAGTCGTATTGAAGTGATCGGTCGAGAGCAGAATGATGACCTACAATCTCGCTTGTTTAGATGCCTCAGTCGTGGTCAGCGCTTAGCTTAAGCGTACTATTCCAGTTCAACATCTACCCAAATCAGTCGGTGATCTGAAGAGGCTTTACGCGAAGAAATTAGCTTGTATTGCGGGTCATTCTCAGTTGGCCAAAATATCCCGCATCGCTTAACGCTTAAACCAAACTGTGAGGGTAGGGCGTAATCTACTCGTAAACCCCATGCTGCTGTATGCTGCGCTGCAAATTGATTATTTGGCCTCAATTTCTCGCCAGCTTCGGAAGTGGGTACGCAGCTTGAGTCAATAAGAGGGCTCGATAGTAGATTTTGTATCGCGCTCTTTATTGAATCACCTTCGTTTGGAGATGAATTTAAATCACCAAGCACTACAAATTTAGTTTTGTTATCAAGCCCGCCTTTAATGCCGTTATCATCGAGTAGCTAAGACTCATTTTCTATGTAGTCGTTTATTAACCGTATTTCATCATGGTTGCGCTTGCCATTGCGATCTTCATTGCCATCAAAGGTTGGTGGCGTTGGGTGAGCGGCAATAATGGTTAAAGATCCATTGTCAGTTTCTATTGGGATGCTCCAATGTGACTTAGAAGAAAGCCTTAGCATTGACCACTCTTCAGCAGAGTACCAAGGTTCACCATTTTCTTTGATGGCGACTAAGGCGTTCGGCATGTCCTTCCATAAGAACTTTTGAAAACTTCGAATCTGATCTTGTTGTATTGGATAGCGAGATAATAACGCCATGCCATACTGTCCCGGGTAGTATCCGAAGCCGTATGCGTCCCCAGCTATACCACTTTTCTGTCCGTCGTTGTCTAAGTCATGAGCGCTTGCCACGCCTGTATTAACGGGTGCAATGTAATAGTGTGCGTAATCTATGCTCGTCTGCCCGTTTTGAGGCGTATTCAAATAATTTTTGATATAACTTTCAATCCCTTCTTTTGGATTAGCGATGTAGTCGAATTCATTAAGTAGAAGGATATCTGGCCGCGTTGTCTGAATGATTTCAGCAATGTTTTGTAGCTGAGAATGGTTTGCCTCGGCAATGAGTGTTTTTACAATCGACGAGCGAGAAGGCTCTTTAGCAATTTCCTCACGTGAAAGGTAGTTTGTGGCTTCAACGCTCACGTTGAATGTAGCGACTCGAATGGTTTGGGAATCAGCGGGTTGGCTGCATCCAACATTAACCATTGCTAGACTTATAGCTACTATGGTTGAAAGATTTCTCATTAGTTTTGCGAATGGCATGGATTTAGTCATTGTTAATGGTAGGTCGCTCATGTCGGTTCATATCTTATTTTAGACGATACAGTTTATCTTTCATGACCCCTTTGGCGCGATATGAACTTAAAGGAAGCACATGTTAGTGTTTGCACCAAGTTTCGCAGTGTTATACTATAACATAAGTGGATTTAGCCATGATTGTTACGTGCGAATCCATTAGAACTCGAAATCGCATTGCCTGATGCTGATTTGATTTGCCGGCAACTTCTATTAATTGGAAAGTTCAGACTGTTTTATCGTAAGCGCATATTTCTATGAACTCATCCGTCAAAAATGTCATCTTTGCGCTTCTGTTTATTTCAACGCAGACTGCCGCCGCGGTGCACGGTGTTGAATGCCTCGATGAGCCACATCTCCAAAGTTGTCAGGTTTGTGCAGCGCATGATCATAGCGTCGCTGTAAACACCGATCAAAGATCTATCGACTATATAGATCTGCCCCAGTGCCAACATTCGCTTTATGTTGACGTCACAGAACCTTGGAGTGATTCATTCTATTGTACACGTGCTCCGCCTCTTTAAACCTGCCTACATTCCTTATTAAGGGCGCTTGTGAATTTCTTTGCGCCAACACTTTAGTTTCAATTCTCAGTACTGCTTTAGCGCGGCTGAGCTATTAACTGCGTTTCTATCTCCATAGAGCGTATTAGGTTTAAAACACATGTTTAAAAAAACGCAACTAGCGATATTTGTCGCAGGGCTTTCCCTGCCTATGATTCATCAGGCACACGCCTCAGAAAACTCAAGTTCGGATTCCCAGCTAGAGGAAATAAAGGTTGTAGCCCACCCTTTAGCCAACAATGGTACTGCTCAAAACGTTACTATTCTCAGTGGTGACGAACTTGCTCGTGAAGTGAAGTTCTCGCTGGGCGAAACGCTATCGAACGAAGCCGGAATACAGTCAGCCAGTTTCGGAACAGCGGTAGGGCGCCCGATTATTCACGGTTTAGCAGGAGCAAGGGTTAAGACGACTGCTGATCGTATCGACACGTTAGATGTGTCTGTCACGTCTGGTGATCATGCGGTTGGTGTGGAGCCGTTTATTGCTGACCAGATTACTGTATTGCGTGGTTCTAGCACGCTCCTTTATGGCAGTGGCGCTATTGGCGGGGTGGTTGATGTATCAACGTCACGTATTCATGGTGAGCCAATTGCAGAAACCTCAGGTCGAGTTCAATTTCGAGCCGGAGATATTGCCGATTCTACAAACGCTGCATTTGCGATAGATACGCCGCTAAGTTCAAATATTGTTTTGCATGCCGACGGCTTCTTTAGTGATGCTGACGACTATGAAATTCCTGGTTTCGCAGAATCAGCTTTTCAGATAGCCGCTGAAGAGGCAGAAGAAGGCCATGACGAAGAAGAGGAGGGTCACAGCGAAGAAGGGGGCCACAGCGAAGAAGAGGAAGTATTCGGTATTCTTGAAGGTAGCCGTTCAGAACGTCGAGGCGGCGCAGTAGGTCTTAGCTTTGTTGGCGATTCTGGCTTTGCAGGCTTTTCTGTCAGTTCTTTAGATGCCGAGTACGGCCTCGTTGGCGGACACGGTCATGAAGAAGAGGAGGGTGAAGAAGAAGCTCAGGAAGCGGAAGGGGGAGCTGGAATTATCGATCTTTCTCAAACCCGCTTTGATTTTGAAGCACAGCTAAACAACCCTTTTGAAGGTGTCGAAAACATAAACTTTCGTTTGGGTATTAACGACTACGAGCACAATGAACTTGAGCCAAATGGAGAAGTAGGCACACTTTTTAGTAACGAAGCATGGGAAGCGCGCGTAGAGCTTCGACATGAACCTTGGGTCGGGTTCGATGGCGTGGTCGGCGTGCAACTTAGCGATAGAGAGTTTAGCGCGATTGGTGAAGAAGCATTTGTCCCGCCAGTAGACAGTGAAACTTTAGGTGTTTTTTGGGTTGGGCAGCGTGCCTTAGGCAAGTCTGAGCTAGAAGCGGGTGTTCGCTTTGAGCAAGTTGCTCATTCTCCTTCAACTCTAGGCTTGCCAGATCTAAGTTTCAACTCGTTTAGTGCGTCTCTTGGTTTACTAGGGCCTATCAATGAGTCGCTAACCTTATCTGGAATGATAGACCTATCGAGCCGGGCGCCTACTGCAGAAGAGCTTTACAGTAATGGACCTCATCTGGCGACTAACGCCTTTGAAATTGGCGACCCGAATTTAAACGAAGAAGATGTTATATCGTTAACCCTCTCAGCTGGATATGCGAGTAAATCATGGGAGTTGGATGCCAGTGTTTACACAATGCAATTTCAAAACTACATCTACGAGATCGGCACCGATGATGAAATCGATGAATTGCCGGTGTATCGTTGGCAGCAAGACGATGCCAATTTTACTGGTGTAAATCTTAAGGGATTGCTTCATTTGGCGGTTATTGGCGACGGTGACTTGGACCTTAATTTTCTCTTCGACGTAGTGCGCGGCGAGTTAGATAGCCAGCCGAGTGCAAGTGAAAACCGCAACCTGCCAAGAATTCCTGCAGATCGCTCTAGCCTAGGCCTTTCATGGAAAAGCGAATCTTGGGAAATGAGCTTAGATTACCTTCGAGTAAATAATCAGCGTCGCGTCGCGGGTTTTGAGTTACCTACCGACAGTTATGAAGACCTAAGCATATTCGTACAACGAAAGTTAAGCTTTGCAGGCAGCGACGCCAGCGTTTTCCTACATGGTCGAAATCTCACTGACGACGAACAGCGCCACCATGGCTCAATAGTTAAAGACTTTGCACCAGCTCCAGGTAGACGTTGGGAAGTTGGTCTTCGCTTAGACTTCTAGCGTATTCAAGAAAACGCTATCGCGTGATAAGGGGCAATCATCTTGCCCCTTAGTACGTTTAATTCTTACAGTATCGCGGAGCTCACTGGCATCGTCTGGCGAGAACCGCGTAAATTAGAGACAAATCATGCTTCAAACTAACAAACTTCCCGTTACTGTATTGTCTGGCTTTCTCGGTGCCGGAAAAACAACCGTACTTAGCCATATTTTAAATAATAGAGGGGGTAGAAAGGTCGCCGTTATCGTCAACGATATGAGCGAAATTAATATTGACTCAAGCATTGTTCAAAATGGTGTTTCACTGAATCGTAGTGAAGAAAAGCTTGTGGAAATGAGCAATGGCTGTATCTGTTGCACGCTTCGAGAAGATTTATTGGAGGAAGTGAATAAACTAGCCAAGGAAGGACGCTTTGATTATTTAGTTATTGAGTCGACCGGTATTTCGGAGCCTTTGCCGGTTGCCGAAACGTTTACTTTCGCAGACGAGGACGGTGTTTCTTTGTCTGATGTCTCGGATCTAGATACAATGGTGACCGTGGTCGATGCGGTAAATTTTCTTAAGGATTACGAGCAAGCTAAATATCTACAAGACACCGGCGAATCTCTAGGCGAAGAAGATGAGCGCAGCGTGGCAGACTTGCTCGTTGATCAGGTTGAATTCGCTGATGTGATTCTAATTAGTAAAACTGATTTGGTTGAATCGGCAGAGGTCCAACGTCTTTCAGCAATACTAAAAACGCTGAACACCAACGCTAAAATTATCCCAATAATTGAGGGCCAAGTGGATATTGATGCGGTGCTCAATACTGGTTTATTCGATTTTGAGAAAGCCGAACAAGCGCCAGGATGGCTGCAAGAAATGCGTGGAGAGCATGTGCCTGAGACTGAAGAGTACGGTATCAGTAGCTTTAGTTACGAGGCTCGTCGACCCTTTCATCCAGAAAAATTTCACAACTTTCTTCATAATACTGAATCGTTTGGAAAGCTAATTCGTTCTAAAGGCTATTTTTGGCTAGCGTCGCGGCCAGAGTTTGCTGGCACGTGGAGCCAAGCTGGCGGAATTGCTCGTTATGGATTTGGCGGAATGTTCTGGAAGGCCGTGCCGAAAGAAAGTTGGCCAGAGGAGCAAGACTACTTAGACTCTATCAGTGAAAAGTGGGTTGAGCCGTTTGGTGACATGCGCCAAGAGTTGGTCTTTATCGGTCAAAATCTAAAGCAAGATGAGATAACTCGAGCACTTGATGATTGTTTGCTCAGTGAAGATGAGGTGTTGCGAGGAAGGTTTTATTGGGAAACTTTAAATGACCCGTTTCCAGCGTGGGACTGACGCTCAAAAAGTTATGTAGTTCACAAAAGCTGCGATACCGGTATTATCAAATTGCAGAGGAGATTTTTGCCATGCCTCTGCAATTATTTAACAGCATTGTTATATTCCTATATAGAGCTGCTGAGATTCGCAGCAGTTTGGACTAAAGAAACGCCGCCGTTACTTATTGATGTTGAAAGGTTGTCTGTAACAATTTCCATTACCGAATCTAGTGCGTCTGCTGCGATGTCTAGGCTGTAGATTTCAAAGTTCGCCACTTCCGGTTTTGACGTAACCACAATAGTCTCAATATTGACTGGCTCTACAACCGATTTTAATTCTTCGTCTGCAAGTGCTGATTGGCTGATAAGAACGCTAGAGATAAGGCTAAGGCTAATAAGTAAATTTTTCATGATTGTAATCCTGTGTTGGTTGTTTGGGCATCGTTGTTGATGCTTACAAATACTTAGATACACATTTTTAAAATTTGGATTCAAAAAAATAGAACTCTTATTCGATAGAGTACGAGGGTGCTAATTTTGCCCCCGTTAAAACATGATAATTTTAGTACTTATATAGTTCACGCGGCTCTGTGTTTTCAAATGATCGAGCTTGAAAAGCAACAATATCTATCGTTTTGATATCTGTTTGATTTCGTTCAGATAACAATTTCGTTTTTCCGCGGCAATCCGTTATCATTCTTTCGTGGGAATTATTGTTTGGGGACTAAAGTGCCGAAGAGATTGATCTGGTTTAGTTTGGCGTGTCTAGCGTATTTTTCCACGTGCCTGCTAACGTTCATATCTTTGAATAAGTCGACCTTAGAACTCGCTTCTTATCGAACAATGTCGGCATCGATCCCTGGCCGAATACATGACCCCATGAGCCAGTATGAGATTGACTACCTGGTGTCGGTCGTTGAGAGAGTACAATTTGGCGGAGATCTAACTGTTCTCGGCTTAAACTTTGATGCAGAGCCTGCTGAATACTATCTACAACCTTCTTCATTTGACTTCCAATCAAGCCTAGCTTTATTGAAACAAGGCCGTTTGCGCGCAGCGCAAGTAAAATTTGATTCATTTGCTTCTAAGGTGGATTCTACTTATGAGCGCCGCCTGAAGTTGCTATTGAGACTTTCTGCGCTGGCTGGCATTGTCGCGTTGGTGCTGGCTCTGACATTCCTTTGGTTGCTCTACAGAAGCAAGAGCAGGCTCGATAGCGAAGTTGAGCTTTTGCCAGATGAAGCCTTAGGCGAGGAGAGTTTTTCAAGCTATCTTCAATCAGTTGTTGAGGAAGAAGCCAAGTTTAGTGGTCATCGGGCTCAATTGAATTGTATTGGCTTTGATAATGGTGAGTTCAACCGCGAAGGCCAAGAGGCTGCAGATCATCGCGAAACATTAGAGCTTATAGCAGAGCAGCTGGTCCGCAATAGCATAGAACATGGCGGCAGGCTTCCCGAAACGCGATTGTTAGCTGGAAAGCCAGAATACCTCTCAATCAGAGTAAGCTTGCAAGACGCAAAAGAGTATTGGTTAATGTCAGTTTGGGATAACGGGGAGGGCTTGGACGGAGATCGTTTATTAGAACGAGCACTTTCTCTAGGCTTGATATCAGAGGCCTCAGCAAAGCAGTTGGAACCAGAGCAGCGCATTAAATTGATCTTTCTAGGCGGGTTCACTACTCGAGACCGCTCGGTTTCTAAATCGGACAATAATCGCACTCTCGCCGAAATTCGTGCGGTTCTTAAGTCGTTGAAGGGTGTTATATCCGTACAAAACCAAGTTGGTGTGTCGTGCCAGTTTGTAATCCGTTTTCCCAAGTTCTAGTGTCACCCAATAAATGTCGGAAAATATCTGTAAATTCCGCAGCCTATAAGCAATTAAAGACCGTTAAAGTCTAGCATTTACTGGGGTTTGCCCTATAATCGCGCTTTGTTTTTGGGCTAAGCTACCCGTTAATTTGTAGTTAAGCTATTGCTAACTAACCTCTTGATATCTAATGAATTTACGTAACATCGCAATTATCGCGCACGTTGACCACGGAAAAACCACCTTGGTTGATAAACTTCTTCAACAATCTGGCACATTCGATGAACGTGCTGAGCTGGTTGAACGTGTAATGGACAGCAACGATATCGAGAAAGAGCGTGGCATCACCATTTTAGCAAAACCAACGGCTCTTACTTGGAAGGACTATCGAATTAATATCGTTGATACGCCAGGCCACGCAGACTTCGGTGGTGAAGTAGAGCGTATTCTGTCGATGGTTGATTCTGTGATTCTGTTGGTTGACGCGGTAGATGGACCAATGCCTCAAACTCGCTTCGTGACTCAAAAAGCGTTTGAGCACGACCTAAAGCCGATTGTTGTTATTAACAAGATCGACCGTGAAGGCGCTCGCCCAGATTGGGTTTTAGACCAAACTTTTGACTTATTCGATATGCTCGGAGCCACGGATGAGCAATTGGATTTTCCTGTAATCTACGCCTCGGCGATCAATGGTTTTGCTACCGATGATCATTCGAACATCACTGATAACATGGACATGCTGTTCCAAACCATCATTGATCGAGTGCCTCCTCCGCCAGTAGAAATCGACAAGCCGTTTCAAATGCAGGTTTCTCAATTAGACTATTCATCATACCTTGGTGTCATAGGCATCGGTCGAATCAAACAGGGCTCGATCAAAGCCAACTCTCCGATTACTGTTATTGACGGTGAAGGCAATACTAAAAACGGTCGCATCGGTAAGATGTTCGGCTTTAAAGGTATTGAGCGAGTTGAAGTTGACGAAGCAAATGCCGGTGACATTGTTGCTATTACAGGCGTAGAGCCGTTGTTTATCTCAGATACTATCTGCGATCGTGAAGCGGTAGAAGCGTTGCCTGCACTAACGGTTGATGAGCCAACGGTAACCATGACCTTCCAAGTGAATACCTCTCCATTCGCCGGTCAAGAAGGTAAGTATCTAACGTCGCGCCAAATCCGCGACCGCCTGCAAAAAGAGCTTTTGCACAATGTGGCTCTTCGTGTTGAAGATACTGACAACCCAGATAAGTTCAAGGTATCGGGTCGTGGTGAGCTGCACTTGTCTGTACTGATCGAGAACATGCGTCGCGAAGGTTTCGAACTAGCAGTATCTCGCCCAGAGGTTATTTACAAAGAAGTTGATGGTGAAATCCACGAGCCTTATGAGAGCGTTACCATCGACATCGATGACGAACACCAAGGGACTATCATGCAAGCTTTGCAAGAGCGTGGCGGTGACCTTGAAAACATGGCTCCGGATGGTAAAGGCCGTGTTCGTTTAGACTTCTTGATCCCATCACGTGGTCTTATTGGTTTTCAAACTGAATTTATGACCATGACGTCTGGCTCTGGCTTGATGTACCACGTGTTCGATCGCTATGCTCCTAAAAAGAACAAGTCTTTCGGTCAACGTAAGAACGGTGTATTGATTTCTAATGGCACAGGTAAGGCGCTTGGTTTTGCTATTTTTAATCTTCAAGACCGTGGCAAAATGATTATTTCCGCAACACAAATGGTTTACGAGGGCGAAGTGGTCGGTATTCACTCGCGTGAAAACGATTTGACGGTAAACCCGTTGAAAGGTAAGCAGCTAACTAATGTTCGTGCGTCAGGAACTGACGAAGCACTTCGTTTAGTTCCGCCGATCAAGCACACATTGGAGTCGGCGCTCGAATTTATCGATGACGACGAGCTTGTGGAGATTACGCCTGAGAGCATTCGTATTCGTAAGCGCTTTTTATTAGAGAGCGACCGTAAGCGCGAAGGCCGTCAGCCGAAAGGGTAGTAAAGTAGTTAGAGAGCCCATTTTTGGGCTCTCTTTCGTTTAAGTCTGGTTTATTAAGAGCAAGTAGGTCGAATGGTAATTTACGATTTAGTTTGTGTCGCTAATCATGAGTTCGAAGGCTGGTTTAAGAACTCAGAAGACTTATTGGAACAAAAGCAAAAAGGAATTTTGCTATGCCCGGTGTGTAACTCAGCGCATGTTAATAAGAAACTAGCAGTACCTAAGGTGACACGTAAGAGTAATAGCCTAAATTCAGGTAATTCATCGACATCAGGCGCTATCTCTAAAGGTATATCCAATCCAAAGCTAAGCGCTGAAGAATATAAACAGTTTCAGAGTGCTCTGAAGAAAATGCACGAGCATATCGACAGTAATTATGTTGATGTCGGTAACAAGTTTGCCGACGAGGCTTTGAGTATGCATCGAGGCGAAAAAGAAGCAGCGAATATCAAGGGCACTGCTACATCTGATCAAGTAAAGGAACTCGCTAATGAGGGAGTCTCAGCACTACCAATACCTCCAAAACCAGTAGATAAGAAGAAGCTGAATTAGACTGTTGTTGTGATCAATGAAAGACCGTAAAGATTCTAAGACTAGGTAAAAGTACGCAGTGACGCAGTGAGCGTGGCATTACGCTACGATTTCGCTCGGGCATCGCTCAGTATCGCGATCTAGTATTGTGCACATTTACTTTAGATAAAACTGATATTGTCGATTCAAACCCAGGAGAAACTATGTCTGAATCACTTCAAGCTTATTGGTCATTTCGAAGCCCTTATTCATATCTAATCTGTCCAGATCTAATTCGCTTAAAAGCGCAATTCGATATTGAGATAGAGTTGAAAGTTGTGCTTCCAATCGCGGTGCGATCGAAAGAACTCGTGTTTGATGTCAGTAATAGAAATAAGGTCTCATACATCCTAATGGATATGTCGAGAAGGGCTGAATATCTAGGCCTACCGATCAAGTTTCCTGAGCCCGATCCAGTTGTTCAGAATCGCGAGACCTTTCAGGTAGCTGACGAGCAACCCCATATATTTCAGCTTTGTAAGCTGGGGGTAGAAGCAAATCGCCGAGGGAAAGGTATCGAGTTTGCTCATAGTATGTCTCGCCTAATATGGGGTGGCACTACTAATTGGAATGAGAGGAGTAATCTGGTGCTCGCCGCACAAGAGGCAGGCTTAGATTTGTCATCGATGGAGAAATCTATAATCAATTCAGATCATATGGACGAAGTAGAAAACAACCAAGCTAGTCTAGAGCAAGCAGGGCATTGGGGCGTTCCAACAGTGGTTGTTCGAGGAGAGCCATTTTTTGGTCAAGATAGAGTAAAGACTCTAGAGTGGAGGCTTGATCAGTTAGGTCTTAGAAAGCAATAAGCATAGAAAAAGTAGCCGGACACTACAGCACACTCTATGTACGGACTTTCCGATTTTACTTGTAAAAAGCTACTAAAAGTTGGCGCTACTTTAAGCCAATTATATGATTCGAGCGACTATGCAAACTATTTTCTGGTAAATTCCAGTTTATAATAACTACCTGAGAATCGGGAGACTGATGTGAGACTAGGCGTCTGCCTTGGTAAGATACGGCGGTGATAGATTTGCGTAAATCAAACTGACGCTCCAATCCAGTTCGATTGTTTACAAACAGGGGTAGTCCTGTTTCTAGTGAACGCTTTTCCCATGTGTCTGCTGGGCCATATTGTCCTGGGGCCCAACTCGCACTAGAAACAATGATGTTTGCACCTTTCTCCTTGAGGCGTTGCGCATGAGTTGTCGGCCATGCGTCTGCGCAAATTAGTAGGCCTACTTTATGCTGGTCGATACCTACTACGGTCGCCTCAGTTCCCGCAGTGGACCAGCTCTCAGCAATGGGAATTGTATTTATTTTTCGGTGTCTGCCGATAATCTTGCCGGATCGATCTATTACAAACAGCGTATTGAACACCTTCTGCTTTTCGACACTATCTGTCTCTGAGTTTATACCTTCGAGGTGACTCAGAAAAATTATAAGTTCATGTTTTATTGCCAGGCGTTTTATTTTTTGAACGTATTTATCTGGGCCATGTGTTATCCAGTCGGTACCTAATTTTAAGTCAAAACGATAGCCCGTTAAGGCTAACTCCGGTGTCATAACCCAGTCAGCACCGTATTTGGCTGCAAGCTCAATGCCTCGCTCGATTAGCTGAGCATTATGATCTAAATCGGCGTATTTAAGCTCGAGATGAAGCATTGCGATTTTTATCGTTTTAGCTTCCCTACTATCATGCTCGTTAGCGCTAGCGAGCGAGTAGCTCGCAATAAGTACTGCGACAAGAAAAGTGCGTTTCACAATAGGGCGAAGCAGACTCATTTCCACTTGCTTTGCCAGCCGATCGCGATAGCTTGAGTAAATAAATCGAGTTGATCGTTTTCGGTTACGCTTAGCTGCTGCCTAAACTGTTGCCAATCTTGGCTCTGGCCAGACAAGGCAATGGCTGCATTGACCGCTTGATCAAGTAGAACATCGTTTTCTATGGTGCGCGACAGGGTGCCGTATTCTAATCGGTCAAGCACGCTGGCATAGGCGTAGGCGGCGGCAACGAGTTTAGGCTCGCTGAATACCGCTCGAGCGTTTTTCTCTAGTAATTCAAACTGTTGATCAGCAAGCTTTTGCTTTAGCTTAGCTAGAAGGGGTTTCTTAGTTAAACCAAACCTGCCTAAGGCATGCATTACGCTGCGTGTGTCTGACCGCTCTAAACCGTTCTGAACACTAATTGCTTCGATCACAGCTTCACGCACTGCAGAGCCTATCAATTCGCCAAGCTTTAGGTGACCACTAGCGCTATCTAATGTGTTCAATGATGACTTCATTGGCGACGCGATAGCGAATTGATCCGTGCCTGTTCCCGTAGCTATGTGCTGCGATTGTTTACTCGGTATTGCTAGTTCCATCAGTGCAGCTGATTTAGCTTCAGTCAAAACTGTTGCGGCTTTGGCTTGAGCACCGGGGGTCAAGGCTCTATTGAGCAGCAAAATGATATTGATCGTGCCCGAGTCTTTTACAAATTCGTTGCCATCTTCGGCTTGATACCATCGCGCTGGATCGCCAGATCTCAATGCATTACCTTCAACGCCAGCGGTCACAAACGTGTTGACGGTGATATCGCGATAGCTTTTTTGTACATGCACTACATTATTAATGTTTGCAGCGGTGCCCATGTTCGCCATCTTTTTTGCATCTAAGTTCAAGGCGTCAGCTAGTTCTTGATGGTACTGCTGATTGCTTAGGCTTAGTATGTGTTCGAAGCGACTGTCATGGCCATTGCCTTCGACGCTTTGAAAATTAACGATGCTGGTCAGTGTATTGTTTTGCCCACCATTAATATCTGAGGTTGATAGCACTTGATGAGGCTGCTTTAGGCTAACTGTAAGATATCGACTTTGGCGACTAGCGACATAGAGATCTGTTTCGTGCACGATCGTTTGTGAGGGCATGATGTCTTCCATATTTGACGCCACTGTTGCCGTGCTTAATGATGCTAGTGACAGCGAAAACAACAGTGTTTTGTAGGTGAATTTAATCATTGCGGTTACTTTTCAGTTAGAGACTACTTTCCAATCAATATAAGTTTGCCGGTTTCAGGGTCGCGGTAGACTTCGCCAACAGACTCATAGCCGTTACCTGCAGATTCGCCTTGGCTAGGCAATTGCGGAAGCTCTCGACCTTTCTCGACAATTTGCTGAGTCTGCCTTGGTTTGTTGCTCTCTAAGTTAGAGTCAAAATGAGCGTCCACATTTTTACTCATACTTATCAGGGCCGCGATCAAACCGCAGGCGAACACCAGCATTAGATCGATTAAATTGGCTAGCGGGCCGAGCGGCTCTTCGTCTTGTTGGGTAAAACGGCTGCGTTGCCATTGTCTATTCTTTGTCGCTTTAGCTCTCATACAGTGTTCCCAGAGATTTGATTCTCAGCGACTTGAATTGAGTGCTCCATAGAGCTGAGCACTTGTTCATACCATCGGCGTCGCAGGCGTCCAACTACAAAGCCGATGATGCCAACCAATAAGCCTAGTACGGTGGTATCGAAGGCGACGCTCATAGCCGTGGTTAAAATACTTAGGTCGCCTTCACCTAATGCCGAGAGACCTGGGCCTAGAGGTATCAAGGTGCCCATCAAACCAAGCATGGGGGCAATTCGTGTTAAGAAATCTGTGCGTTCGATACGGCGTTCAGCGAGAGCTTCAAACGCATAAATTTCTCCGCTGTTACGCCACCTTTTTAAACCGATAGCCCTCTCTGTTAACAAGGTAAACACCTCGATTACGGCTAGAGCAGTTAATGCGAGTAACAGCCAGATAACGGGCTGAAGTAAATAACTTACCAGCGCATGCATTACGCCAAATGTAGAACCATCAAACATATTATTCCTCTATTTATTTTGATGTTCGGTAGATTTTTGCGGAGAGCGAGCCCCTCGCAAAATCCCAATTGCAATCAGTAAAGCAAGCAGGGCAAACAGCCATCGATAATCAATGTTTTGAGCGCTCTGATTTTGCTCTTTCTGATTTGCTTGTTCTTGTGCTTCATTAGCCTTCTCTTGTTCTAAATCTGCAGAGTTTAATTCTGAGATAGTTGATGGCGTTGCAGTTACTTGACTCTTAATCTTTGCCGAGTCTAGCAAGGCTTCAACCGCTGCTGCCTGCGCCTCATCAATATGATTTTTGATGAAGTCGAATATTGGGCTATCGGGAGAAGTGTGGCCGCTACCGGGCAAGCCGTTTTCTATAATGAGTTGAGCGAACTGTTGCGATAGCTGTTTAATGGTAGCTTGGTCAGCGTTCCAAAAATCCTTTTGTGCAGCAACAAGCATCACCGCCAACATATTGCTCTTTACGTGAACGTTGTGGTTTTCTTCTAAAAAGGTATCGAGGCCAATGTTGTAGCGGTCATCGATGTAAACTGATTTCACGTCGTCCCATACCCAGCTTTTTACTACATCTGGATTGGTGACTTGCCAACCCCACAAGTACTCAAAAAATTCGCTACCCATGGTCCGAGCACCGGCATAGCCTTCATCCATCAATGGTGTTAGCCATTGCGGGTTTAGAAAACGTCCGCGCAGCTCCGATAACAATGCGGTGCTGAGTGGCTCAATACTAATATTACTATTGTCTTCATGCGCCAAAATAAAATTGTCGGGAATTTCACCGCTTACTGTTTCCACCGCCAAACTCAAACCGCCCAAGTAATCGAAGGTATCGTTGTTGTCCAATAAGCCATAGAGGTTACTCGAGCGCCCTAGGTAGGTTTTACCGACAGTATTTAATCGCTCGGTAAAAAGTTCTTTCTGAGGTTCACCTTGTACATTCGCGCCATAGGCGTGACCCATTCGGCGAATATATACGTCAGCAATCTCAGAGCGCTTGTCCCAACTACCAGAGCGTTCGACAAGGCGGTTCACACCTGCGCCGTAAGTGCCGGGAGCATCACCAAATAGGCGATACGTGGCCTTGCGGCCCGCCTCATTAGCGGCGAAACCTTGTTGCAATGCAGCGCGTGCATCTTTAACCCATTGTGCTGCCACGTGATTAATTTCCAATGACTCCTTGCCGGGATTTTGTTCCTTGCCGAGAGGTGAAAGCGCCGAATTTAACGCCAACGATAGAGCAGGGTACTGCTGCCTAATTTGATCTGAGGAAGCGTCTAAGGCCATCAATACGGCTTTTTCTAGCCAAATAATATGCGCGCCATAGAGATCTCGGAACAAACCAGATGTGGTATACAACGTGTCTCTGCGAACTCGAGGTGCATTATTTTCTTGCATAGACGAAATATCTAATCGCTCTAGACGCTTAACAATTCCGCGACTACTCCATACTGGCTTTACCCCTAACATATCAAAACCAAAAGCGATCATTGCGCCTTCATCTCGTACCACATCGGAAGCCCACAATACGATCGCATCCGCCTGCTCTGACTCCGTTGTAGTGCGTGCTTGTGTGGCCAGATCAACGCCAACCTTGTAGCCCAAGCGCGAAGGAATTAAGCTGCCATCGAGCGCATAAAAATTGCGGCCGGTAGGTAATACTTCAGGAGTGCGAATAGGGTCGTTACCTTTACCAGGTTGAATATAGCCACCGGCTAAACCATTACTCAGCGCGGCCATTTCAGCATTCGGCGATGAGCGTAATGTTTCCCCCCATTTCTCGCTCACAAGGTCTACGCTGGAATCATCGCCTTGTGCCATTGAGCTCAACATGGTGGAAACAGCCTTATCAGACCAAGGCTGCCCAAAGCTGTGTAAGCCAAGCGGCATGAAGTCTTCTTGCAGCTTGGTTAAGTAGTGGCCGACCTCATGCACTAGCAATTCATCGTCGACTTGGTCGTAAGCTTTTACTCCGCGTATCTCCAGTTCAGCTTGCATGCTTTTGGTAAGCTCGTCGGCAAGTTTTAAGTCGTTCACTAGTGTTTTGATTGCCACAATCGCACGTTGGCGCATCGCGCCTGCGGCTTCGGGCGCTGCTTCATAACTTTCAACCAATTGACGTAACCCGAGTAGGCGGTCATAGAGCTCAGTACTTTCTAGCGGCGGCGTTAGATGGTCGACCATCACAGCAAGGCCTCGGCGTTTTGCCTGAATGCCTTCACCGACGCCATCAACAATGTACGGATACACGCTTGGCAGGTCATCGATTAGTGCCGTAGGATAGTCGACTTCGCCCATGCCGACGCGGTGGCGTGGCAGAAATTCATAGGTGGAATGGCGCCCCAAATGCACTAGCGCATCGGCGCTAAATTCCAGCCTTAGCCAATGGTAGAAAGCGAGATATTGATGGGTAGGCGGGAATGATAAATTCGCGTGCAGTATTTCTTCATTTAGCTCCCAACCTCTGGGCGGTTGCGGGCCTACAAATACATTGCCGAACTGCATGCCGGGTATTAGAAGTTTATTGTCATGCACCATAACGTTGCCCGGAGCCTTGCCCCAACCGCGTATGCCTTCAACGCCGCTTGCGGCAATTGCATCGACCAAGGTTTGCGCTTGCTCCCAGTCAATATCGCTTTGGCTGTCGGAGGTTTTATAAAGTGCTTCAAGTTGAGCTAAAAGGTCGATAACTCGGTCGCGCGCCTTATGATCTGCGCCTTCCATTGCATGTTTTAAATCGGTAACCACGCGCCTTATTAGGCGCTGAGCAATGTCGGGGTTTTCAAACTTAACCGCGGTTTGTAGCATTACGTGCAAATAGCCGAGTGGCCCGTTTTGCATCTCATCCTGAATAACGCTGGGTAATTTATTGAACCATGTTTGGTATTCTTGGGCTGATACCGTCTCGACCTTGGATGCCATTTTGGCCAGTTCACCGCCATTTTCAGGCAGATTTACACCACGCTCTTGTAACAAATCGAGCAATGCTTCTCGGCTCTCTGGCAGTTCACCCGTTTGATAGCCAATGCTTTTTAAGTGCCGTAAAATCTGTAGTAGCGAACTAGGAACATTGAGGTTATCGGCGCCAATGTTATGTCGGCCAGGAGGGTGGTTATAGTAAATAATTGCAACGCGTTTATCTTTGTTGCTCTTTTCTTGCAATGCATTCCAACGTAATACTCGCCTTGCCATCAGTGATACTTGAGATTCTATTGGCTTGGATAGAGCTAACTTCACCCCGGTTTGCTGGTCGATAGAGGCTTCAGTCATTGCGGCTAAGACTAAGGGTTGGCTAATGCCCTGAAGCTCCGGCATGGCAACGCGGTAGTGCACACTGTCCCAGCGTAAACCTTCTTCAGATAAGCGATATTCGTCGGCGGTGCTATCACTCAAACGTAAGCCCTTTAGCACGGGCACGTTTAACTCGGCTAGGTTGTGATTCACATCTAAGCGGCCCTCTCCGCCACCGAGTACAAAATTTTGTAGTGATACCACCGCAGCAAGCTGGCTCTTATGTTCAACTAATAGCTTTGATGCAGCAACAGATGACTCGCCCCACTTAGCTAAAACGGTTAAGCACTTAGTATCCTTTTGCGTTTGAATTTGACCGCATAGCTGCTCAATTAAGTCTTTTTCTCCCGGCCTGCCACCTGTTTCATAATCAATGATGGCAACCCATCGATGCTTTGGCGATAACCTCAGAGCGCTAGGAGCTATCGAATTGCCATCAACGAACACTCGCAACGGCGACTGTAGGATAGGGGAGGGCACTTCGATGTTGGCACCAGTTAGACGGCTTAGGTGGCGAAATAAACCTTCTATATTGTCAGTTTCGCGATCAGCCCAAAACGTTTTAGCCAATAGCCAATCTCGGTGATTAGAGAACTTCTGTAAGCGAGACGATGACCATTGCATCACATCAACCCCTGCTTGCGCTGGAGGGTCTTGCATTAATTCATCAAGGTCGGCGTTTTCTAGCATCAACTTTCGATTTACTTGAGAAGCTGTTACCAAACGACGATCGCTGTGCACTGCTACAAATGAGCGAGGGCGTATTTTGCTTTCAGGTGTTAAATAAGATTGAAACAATGACGCTGAATCACCATAAACGCCACCCAAAAATACAATATCGGCGTTTTGCATCAATGAATTACGAGCCGCTTCGTCTAGGCTGACAAATTGATCAGTGGTTCGTAAAACAATCTGATGGTTCTCAGTATTGCTGAGAAACTGATGCGCTCCGCTGAGTACATCAGGCGTATTGCGAGGCGAGACCACAGCTAAAATATTCGCAGCCAATGATGTAGTCGATACGCCCATTAATACCATAAAAGCGATGAAGCGAGCCCTAAGGCGAAAATAGTTCATTTACTTTGAAACCTAATCAATTTAGCTAAAAAGAAATCTGATCGAAAAGGCGGGCAAAGCCTGAGAGGTGTATCGAGGAAGATAGTCAGGCAATGAAGCATCTAATCGCGAGATAACTCATACAGATCAGGTGTTCGGACTTATCACTAAAAGGTGTGAAATACCGTTGCGCGTCAGTGTTGGAATCTAACCAACTTTCCCTGAATTTACACTACGCAATCAATTCCAAGGTGACTCGTAGCTGCTGAAATGTAACTTATTAAGTTATTAAGAGCGAGCCTTAATAGCTATTAAGACCATAGCGAAATTGACGAGAACAAGCCGTTTGGCTGTGATGAGTTCTCATAAGGGCATCAGTCCTTTTGTATGCCATCACTCAAGGCGCGTACGTCAACTCATTTTAGACTTATAAACCTTGTCGAATCAAACCAACAACAACGCCTTCTATCGCGAAGCTTTGAGTTTGTAAATCCACTTCAATAGGGGAGTAGTCATCATTCTCGGCGATCAGCGATACCGATGCGCCGTGGCGCTGATATCGCTTTACCGTGACTTCATCGTCAATTCTCGCGACAACTATCTCGTTGTCGCGGGCTGTGTCTGCTTTGCGAATGGCGAGTAGGTCTTGCTCGAATATGCCGATGTTGATCATGCTGTCGCCACGAACTTTAAGCAAAAAGTCGGCTTTTTCAGAGAACAGGCTTTGATCAACGCTAACCATTTTCTGTACGTGTTGAGACGCAAAGATTGGTGCGCCTGCTGCAACATCGCCAATAACCGCCATGCCATTTACATCGCCTAACTCTGGGAAATCGTTTTCGAAGTTCGAGAGTGCGCGAGCGGCTTCGGTAATAAAAATGCCGCGGGATGTGCCCGAACGCAGCTCGATATGGCCTTTTTTGTCTAGGGCTTTGAGGTGGTCTTCGGCCGCGTTTGCTGACCTGAAACCAAAGTGTTCGGCGATTTCGACTCGGGTTGGCGGCGCGCCATTGGCGACCATGCATTCGAGAATAAAATCAAAGATTTGTTGTTGACGCTTAGTAAGCGGCTTTAGCTCTATATCGTTCATAAGCCGAGATTAACAAAACACTGTTTTAATATCCAGTGTTTTGTTTGGCAAATCTACAATTTCCTTGAGCAGCTGCTTTTATTGTGGTCTGTAGCAGTCCAGAGATATATAGCCGGACAATATCCGACTGAACCGATAACTAAAACTAAGTGCGATTACGGTATGTAATACGACCTTTAGTTAAGTCATAAGGAGTCAGTTCTACTGTTACTCGGTCACCACGAAGAATACGGATGTAGTTCTTACGCATTTTGCCTGAGATGTGAGCATGTACAACGTGCCCGTTTTCCAACTCAACTTTAAATTCTGTATTTGGAAGCGCGTCGATGACGGTGCCTTCCATTTCAATTTGATCTTCTTTTGCCACGTTATGTATTTAGCTCTTTAGGTAACTCTATTGGGATTGTTCTTATTATTTGCAGCGCATGCCTGATTGCTAAGCGATACACCGTAAAAATCGGGGCTATCATGCCCCAAGTGTGCTTATAAATAAAGCCTTTACTGGGTATTTCAAGCGCTTTGTCTGGGAATAGAATCAGAGTTCTAAATCTTGCCATTTACGCTGAATAAAGCCTTCTAGTGGTTTGAATTTACGTTTGTAGTCCATTTTTTGTGAGCCGTCTATCCAATAGCCTAGGTAGACATGCGGTATCTTATGCATTTTTGCGAGCTTGAGGGCATATAGAATTGCGTACGTGCCGATGCTTCGATCACTATAATCAGGGTCAAAAAAAGTATAGACCGCCGACAAGCCTCCGTCGAACTGGTCAAGAACGCTAATGCCAATGAGTTTGCCCTCGAGTCTAAAGCATAAGAAACGCGAAGCTGAGTAGGTCGATTGTATGAAACTATTGTACTTAGACTCATCTTCGTCACACATGCTGCTATCCGCGTGTCGATGCTGTTGATAACGATAGTACATGTCAAAATGTTCTTGATTGAATTCAACCTCTTCTATCGATGCTCGAAGGTCTGCATTCTTATTCCAAACTCGGCGTTGGCTGCGAGATGCTTTGAAGCGCTTGGTTGAAATTCGCACCGACACACAGGCGTTACAGGTAGGGCACTTTGGCGCGTAGAGCATTTCGCCACTGCGACGAAAACCTTGTTTCGAAAGCATTGAGAACAAGTGGCGATCCACTTGATGGTCTGGGTCAACTAAAATTGATGCGCTTTTTAAATCATCTAGATACGGGCAATCATCGACCACTGTTTCGAATAGCCTAATTGGGTTGTGCGCAGTACTCATAGATTATTTATAACACTGTTCGCGCAATATCGCTCGAACTGATCGGCAAAATTTAGTTTGGCTTGGTTGATGTCGGAGCCCTTAATTTGATCGAGAAACAAGTCTCGAGGAATTTCAACTGCGCCTAAGGTAAACAAGTGGTCGCTTGCTACTTGGCAGTCTATAAGGGTATATTTCTGCGCCGCAAGAGCATTACACAAACTCACCAATGCCACTTTCGAAGCATCACTAACGCGGCTGAACATGCTCTCGCCAAAGAACGCCGACCCTAATGCTAAGCCATATAGCCCGCCGACTAATACCTCGTTTTGCCACACTTCTATTGAGTGAGCATAACCAAGCTTATGTAGATCAATATAGGCGGCGTTCATTTCTTGGGTAATCCACGTAGCCTCTGGGTCATTATCAAAAGTTGGGGCTTGGCCTCGTAAGGCGCATGCGCTGATTACTTGCTCGAAACAACGATTGCAACTGACCGTCATGTTCGATTTACGTAGTGTTCGTTTTAGACTTCGGCTTAGCTTGACTTCACTAGGGTATAACACCATGCGCGGGTTGGGCGACCACCAAAGTATTGGTTGGCCCTCGCTATACCACGGGAAGATGCCTTGCGCGTAAGCTGATACCAATGTGTCGACCTCTAGGTCGCCACCCATTGCGAGTAGGCCGTCTTCATCGGCATTACTGATGTCTGGAAACTGGACGTAGTTGATGATTCGGCTCACGGCTATTACTCGCTCGGGACTATGATTTCCACAGCGCTTTTGCTAACTCAGAACTGCAATTATAACTCAGCCTTAAACGGAGAATGGTTTTGCATATGCTGTTTGTAACCTTCTATATGCTTTTGCTCCGAAACCAAGAAATTGTCGATAGCGTCTCTAAACCCGGGGTGGGCTATCCAATGGGATGAGTAAGTGGTGCTGGGTTCTAGGCCGCGAGCTAATTTGTGTTCTCCTTGTGCGCCAGCCTCAAAACGCCCAAAGCCATTGCGAATGCACCAGTCTATTGCTTGGTAGTAACAGGTTTCAAAGTGCACGCTATGAAAATTATCCAAGGCGCCCCAATAGCGACCATAAAGTGTGTCATTACTCTTAAAGTAAAGTCCGCCGGCAATAACTTGGCCTTCAAAACTGGCAAATAGAAACAACGTTTGTTGATTAAATTCACTGGCTAAATGATTGAAGAATGCTTTGTTAAGGTACGATTGCGCGCCGTAATAGCGAATGGTTCTAGAGTAGAAACGATACATCGTATCAACCGCTTCTTGGTCGAGTTGATCGCCACTAAGCCACTGGTAGCTAATGCCAGTTTCACGCACTCTTCGGCGCTCGCGCTTAATGTTTTTACGCTTCTTTGAACTAAGTAAGCTTAAGAAGTCATCAAAATTTTTGTAGCTTTTGTTATGCCAATGAAATTGAGAACTATGACGTGTTAGGCAATCTAGCTTTTGCAGAGCTTGCGCCTGATGTTGCTCAACAAATAGACTATGAAAGCTCGAGAGGTTTCGTTGCTCGCAAAGCTCAATAGCTTTGTTAATGAGTATGCGTTCAAGCTCGGTTCGATCTTGCTTAGCGCTTACTAGCAAACGTTCGCCTGTCGCTGGTGTAAACGGAACGGCGTTGGAGAGTTTAGGGTAATACTCCAAGCCATGCCGATGGTGGGCGTCGGCCCATGACCAGTCAAATATATACTCGCCGTAAGAATGCCCCTTTATATAGCAAGGCATAGCTGCAATCAGTTCTGCCCTTGACGAATCATGATAGACGCCAATGTGCGCGCTTTCCCAGCCGGTGTTGCTGCAAACGCAGGCGCATTTCTCTAGCCCATTTAAGAACTCATGGCGCATGAACGGGTTGTTGCTTGGCAGCAAGGCATTCCATTGCACAGCATTAAACTCGGCCATGCTCTCGTGAACAACAATATCCATAAAATTCGTTACGCTATATACTCTTAAGTAATGTGACCAAATAATTAACGCGGCGAGAGCCGCGCTTTAACCTGTTAGAAGATACCTTATGAGTAGTGAAATTAATATTGGCTTGGCTCAGATCAATGTTGTTGTAGGCGGCATCGAAAACAACGTCGGCCGTATCATTGAATTCGCAGAAAAAGCGCTTGCCCAAAAGTGCGATTTATTAGTTTGTGCTGAACTGGTCTTAACCGGTTACCCGCCAGAAGATCTACTAATGCGCCCGGGCTTCAACAGTCGAGTTAAGCAGCAGCTCCAGCGATTGTGTGAATCGGTATCGGGCATAGATTTAATAGTTGGTTATCCAAAGAAGACCGAGCAGGGCTTGTTCAATATGGGCGCTTTAATCAGCGACGGCAAAGTCGTATACGAATACGCTAAAATGGATTTGCCGAATTACAGCGTGTTTGACGAAAAACGTTACTTCGTTGCCGGTGATGAGTATTGCGTCTTTGATTATAAGGGCATCACGCTTGGCCTGACCGTGTGCGAAGATATTTGGCACAATGGTCCTGTAGAAGGCGCCGTGGAGCAGGGTGCTGAAGTGATCATTAATATCAATGGGTCTCCGTATCACAGCAAAAAAATTGAAGAGCGCAACCAAGTTGTGTGCGACAAAGCTAAAAAAGTTGGTGCACCGGTGGTGTATGTAAACCAAGTTGGTGGCCAAGATGAGTTGGTGTTTGATGGTGCGTCATTCGCTTGCGATTCTAATGGCGAGGTTGTGCATCAAATGGTCAGCTTTGAAGAAAGTTTAAGCACAGTCTCTTTGAGCAAAGCAAATGGGCAAGTACATATCAAGGGTAGCGAGATGGTCGCTGAGCAAGCGCCGCTCGAGAGCATCTACAATGCCTTAGTTTTGGGAGTAGGTGATTATGTTCGTAAAAATGGCTTCAAGAAAGTAGTGATCGGCTTGTCTGGCGGCATCGACTCTGCGCTCACCACAACCATCGCGGTTGATGCGCTTGGGTCTGATAATGTCGATGTAATTATGATGCCGTTTCGCTACACATCAGACATCTCCAAACATGATGCGCATGAAGAGGCCGAGGCGCTCGGCATTAACTATCATGTGGTTTCAATTGAGCCAATGTACGACGCCTTCCTTAAGCAATTGTCGCCGCTTTTTGGCGACCGCCCTGAAGACACAACAGAAGAAAATATTCAGGCACGCTGTCGTGGCTTAAGCCTCATGGCGTTCTCAAACAAAACTGGCGCCATGGTGCTAACCACTGGCAATAAAAGTGAGATGTCAGTTGGTTATGCCACTCTTTATGGTGACATGGTTGGTGGCTACAATGCCATTAAAGACGTGCCTAAGGTGTTGGTGTATGAGCTCGCTAAGTATCGCAATACTATTTCTCAAGTGATTCCTGAACGTGTGATTACGCGCGAACCGTCAGCTGAATTACGCCCAGATCAAATTGATTCTGACAGTCTGCCACCATATGAAATTCTAGATCCAATTCTCGAGCTTTACGTAGAGCATGATTGTCCGCCAGCTGAGATTGTTGCCAAAGGTTATGCCAAAGAATATGTGTCTCAGGTAATTCGAATGGTTGACCGTAACGAGTATAAGCGTCGTCAGGCGGCGCCAGGTGTGCGCATTACCAAACGCGCATTCGGTCGCGATAGACGTTACCCCATCACATCAGGTTTTCGGCCCAAGGTAGAGTGGTAACGGTGCTTAGTATTCGTCCTATTGGTCGTTATTATTGATTGTTGTCCGCGTTTAGTGAGCCAGATATTGCGCTTTGAACTCGTTTTATGTTCCAGTGCGCAATATTTGTCTCATAGTTTTTCTTGATTTTTCGATAATTATGCGTAATATATTACACCTAGAAGGCCTTTTAGGGCATTAAGGTGTAATATATGACGCATTACTCAACTTTATCTTCGGTATCATCTGAGCAATTGCTAGTCTTTATCGGCGAGCAATTGGAGCAACTGCGCTTGGCGCAAAATATTAGTCAGGCTAAAGCCGCATCTGAAGCAGGGGTCTCTCGTAGAACCATCACCAGAATGGAGGCCGGGGAGACCGTATCACTTGATACCTTCGTGCGTGTGCTTAAGGTCTACGGCGCAGTAGATCGTTTAGCTATGTTATTCCCAGACCAAAGCGTGCGCCCATTAGATCGTGTGAAGTTCTCGGGTAAGCAACGCCAGCGAGCGAGTTCAGTCAAAGAAACCGCAGCCAAAGCTTGGTCATGGGGCGATGAAACTGGTGAGAGCTAATAATGACCGACGCTAACGTTATGCTATGGGGCCGCAGAATCGGCGCCGTCTCGTGGATACCTGAGCGCGACCTCGGAGTTTTTCAATACGACCCTGAGTTTGTCTCAAGCGGTATTCAGGTATCGCCAATAACAATGCCTTTAAGAGAGCGGCCTTATGAATTTCCCGCCTTGGCGCGAGAAACCTTTAGCGGCTTGCCAGGTTTACTTGCCGATTCACTACCCGATAAATTCGGGAATGCCTTAATCGATGCATGGCTAGCGCGCGCTGGCCGCCTCCCAGAATCATTTAACCCAGTCGAACGTCTATGTTACTTGGGTCAGCGCGGCATGGGCGCGCTTGAATTTGAACCGCTTATTCACCCTCAAGCGAAGCGTAACGAAGCACTAGACGTAGCTGAGCTGGTTAAACTCGCTAATGCCGTTCTAAATCAGCGTGAGCAACTTGGCGGTCAGCTAAACGGCGAAAACGATCAACAACAAATTGAAGATATTATTCGTGTAGGCACCTCAGCCGGTGGCGCACGCGCTAAAGCAATTCTCGCATGGAACCCCGCAAGCGGTGAGTTTCGCTCTGGTCAAGTTAAGCAATCAGAAGGCTTTACTAATTGGTTAATAAAATTTGATGGTATCAGTGGTAATAGAGACAAAGAACTGGCCGATCCGCAGGGTTATGGGCAAATAGAATATGCCTACTATCTAATGGCGCTTGAGGCTGGTATCCACATGAGCGAGTGCCGTTTGCATCAAGAGGGCGGCCGTTCGCATTTTATGACTAAGCGCTTTGATCGAAGCGACAGCGGGCAAAAACTACATATGCAGTCCTTAGGCGCGATGATGCATTTCGATTTTAACCAAGCCGGCGCTTATTCTTACGAGCAAGCACTCATGGTAATCGCGCAGCTTGGTTTGAATAGGCAGGCGCGCGAGCAGCAATTTAAGCGTGCGGTTTTTAATGTGTTGGCGCGCAATCAAGATGACCATGTTAAGAATATCGCTTATCTAATGGGTAAAGCGGGACAGTGGCAATTAGCTCCAGCTTACGACATGGTGTATTCCTTCAACCCCAGCGGCGCATGGACTGGCCAGCATCAAATGAGCATCAACGGCAAGCGTGACAACTTCTTGCTTGATGATCTGTTAGCCTTGGGTTCCGTTGCCGATATAAAGGCCAAGCAAGCGAAGGTGATTATCGCCGAAGTTGCCAATGCTGTTGCCCAATGGCGAAGCTTTGCCGAACACGCTGGTGTAAACCGACAGACTGCTGAAAGTATTCAAAAGGCCCATCGAAGCTTTGATGGCCTAAATACTTGAGAGCTCGCTGTTTTAGAACTATCGGTTCGCGAGCTGGGCACCGGCAACGCAGCCTATAATAAGAACGAAAAACGAAGAGTTAAGTCAATATGCATAAATCTTTATCACGCCTAAGCGCCATACTCCTCATTACATTTGCGGTCACGGCTAACGCTAAGTCAGACCGTCATATTGAGTACCCAACCTACAATGCCCACGTAAATGGTGTGAGCATTGCCTACCAAGAATTTGGGCAGGCTGAAAAGGGCACTATTTTATTGGTGATGGGCCTGGGTGCTCAAATGATTGTATGGAACGACGACTTAGTGCTCGCTTTGGCCAATGATGGCTACCGGGTGATTCGTTTTGATAACCGAGACATTGGTTGGTCTGAGAAGCTCGACCATTTACCGACTCCGGGTATTATGACGGGCATTCGTTATAAGCTGGGTTTTTCACTAGGTGCGCCGTATAAGTTAGAAGACATGGCCGCTGACGCGTATGCATTGCTCAAATACTTAGAGGTTGATAAAGCACACGTGGTAGGCGTATCAATGGGCGGCATGATCGCTCAAATTATGGCGGCTAAATACCCTGAAACGGTGCTGTCGCTAACGTCAATTATGTCGACCAGTGGCGCTAAACATTTACCGACCAGCAGCGTCGACATTGACTTTGATTCAAGAGGCGATACCCGAGATGAAATCATCAATTCCACGGTAGAGCTAGTGCGTAAATTTGGTGGAAGCGCCGCAATCATTGATAAAACTGTATTAAGAAAACGCATTGCTCGCACCTATGATCGTTCACATTACCCTGATGGGGGCGCTAGGCAGTTATGGGCGATTGTTGACTCAGGCGATCGAGTAGAGCTGCTTAAATCCATTAGACAGCCAACGCTTGTATTGCATGGAGATGAAGATACCCTTGTGCCTTACGAAGCAGGCCAACATACAGCTGAGTTAGTAAAGGGCTCTAGATTTGTCACACTCAAAGGCATGGGCCACAGCATTGATGAAGCCAGTAGGCCGATTATTGTACGCGAAATTCTGCAATTAGCCGCGGGAGCCGTTCAACCGTAAACGATTATTTGATTAGGAGAAGTTATGAAGATACCTGAGGGTTTTGGCACAGTTTTTCCCTATATGTTTGTAAAGGGCGCGAGTGATTATAGTGCGTTTCTTGTAGAGGCATTTGGCGCAATAGAGAACCTAAGGTCAGTTAGGCCAGATGGCGTCATTGCTAATATCCAGATGAAAATCGGTTCTACCTTGTTCATGCTGAGTGAAGCAAACGAGCAATACCCGGCAATGCCTTCGGCATACTATATTTATGTGGAGAATGCAGACTTAGCGATGAAGCAGGCAATAACCGCAGGCGCGACTTTGGAAATGGAAGTAGCCGATATGCCGTACGATGACCGGCAGGGCGGCGTGAGGGACCCTTTTGGCAATATCTGGTGGATTTCTCAACGACTAGTTGATGGCCCCTATAAATAGTCTAGAGCCTAATCAGGCAACTTCGAGAAATAGAGCTCAAGCCTACTTTATGTTCTAAACAAGCCTACAAGCTTTTTTCGATCAACTAGCAATAGCAAAAAGCCAAATAAGGCCAGCAGCCAAATCAGCTGCCCCTGACTAATCAGCCAATTGCTCACTCCTGAAAGTTTGCCGACCGTTCTTGGCGCCGCAAATCCAAACCATCGCTCAGGATTATTATCAATGGCGATAATTCTAAACGCGTTTTCAGGCGTAGGTACAAACACCTCCTGCCAGCCTTCAATATTGTCGCGACCCACCTTTTCAGGGATGATGTCTGTTCGCTCCTCGGTCTTTAGGTCTACCAATTGTAATGTCATATCAGGGAAGCCCAAATGGCCCGTCACGGGGATCATCAGCCCCTGACGATTTGTCGCAAAGATTTGGCTTAAATATGTACCATCAGCCGAGCTGCCACCATTGTCGCCTTTATGGTCGCGATCATATGAGCCCATCACATCCTCATAGCGATACTTATACGCCTCGCCGGTGCTGCGTGTAACCCCGTTGCGAGTAAACGCGGTAGACACATCCTCACGCACCAAGGGTTCAGGCGTTTGCAGTTGATACACCATGATGTCTTCTTGAGTTACTTTATCAACAAAACTCATCAAGCCAAGATTACTAGGGTAGGGTACATCACGAGGTTTAAGGTCGATAACCGCTTGGCGGTCGCCCGTGTACAAGTAATCTATAACGGTTTTCTCGTGCCTTGGCTTTTCAGTAAGTAGTCGTTTAGCCGTATTACTAGTGAAATTGACTTGATAAATTACGCCGACAATAAACACTGTTGACCAAGCCACTGCGACGGCTTTAAACGCTTTGCTACCAATGCGATATTTCGGCTTTGCTAAAATCAATAAGCTCAAAAAGCTCGCCAAGGTATAAATCTGCAAAAATTCAAAGTACCTATCTGATGGGTTCATCCCATTGTTGCCGCGCGCATAGCCAATGCTAAATGCGAGCGCCACCGCATACGCCGCAATGCTTAATACAAACAATACAGTGCGATCATTCCAAGCCTTAAGGCGAATTGCTTGAATTAACACAATGCCCAGAGGTAGTACAAGAAATAAGCTAGGCCATACTTGCTTGTGAATAGGATAGGAGAGCGCCTTCAATGAGGTTGTCAGGAAATCAATAAAAGTATGCGAAGCATAATGGTTAAAAGCACCGTCAGCCGCATAACGTGTGAGCCACACGCTATACACACTTAGCAATGCAGAAACGACAAGGGTAGGCATGTGTGAGCGCCGATTGGGCGCATCAAAAATCACGCGCAACAGAGCTAGTGAGAAAATAGCAGGGGCTACCAAAGCGCCGCCGCCCATCGATAAGGGCACAGCGGCTGTAAAGAAAACGCCCGCAAACCAAGACTTGGTAAACGCTGGGCTGGTCATTAACCAAAACGCGAAAACGGTGAAACTCACCATCACATAGCTATGAGTTTGAACGCCCCATGTTGCGTTGATCAAAGAGATCGGAAATGCCCAAAGCACAAAGATCATCAACACCGCCAGCACTGACGACACGCCGCTAAAATGCGGCCGAATAACCTTAACCAAGAAGGTAGCGCAGCCAGCCCAAATTAGTGCGTTAACCATCATCTGTAAACGCGTGTCCCACTGGCTCTGGTTTACGTCGAACAAAAATATTTGAAGAATGTCACGCCAAAGCGCAATGTGGCCATTGTTCGCCTTGAGCACATAGTCACTGGGTAATACACCTGACTCATACTCTTGCAACAATCCACCCATGCCCCAGTCATCATAAACCGGTAAAAACGAGCTAAAGGCGTCAATAATATTCAGACGAATGCCGAAAAGCAGCAAGGCAAATAAAAACAGAAACTTAAAGGATAATTGAATACCGCTCTCGAGAGAATTTGCGCGCATTAAATTGGTTTAGGTTGGATCAGTACCATGCAGATCATAACATTGTGCTGACTATGTGTAAGCCAGCTTCGCTTTTGGAATAGTTTTTTGCTAAAACAGAGTCAAACAGCAGGTGAGCTTTACCCTAGCGATCGTTACTATCATTTGGCGCACTTCTTGGAACGAACTCAATACTGATAATCATCGCAAACCAAACGCTTAAGGTTGGCAGTAGCTTATGTTGAAGCCATGTCAGGTCGATGTTCTGGAACCCGTTGCCGAGGTATACTTCGAACCATGCAAATAGCAGTACCCCTGCCGAGAAAGCGGCATAAAATAAACGATGTTTGCTAGCACTAATATAGAGGAGCATAACGATAAAGCTGGCGAGCATTACTAAAATTAGGGAATACTCTAGGGTAGATGACGTTTCTATGTCGGCCATAACCACGCCGATTATTGCCCCAAAAAATATGTTTAGACCGGAAATGTTGGCCTTGTATTCTTCATGAGTCATGAAGGTGAATTTTCTTATTTTCTTGCTCATTACAAAGATACTACCTCAATTGCTTAGCGCCTAAAATGGGCGTTTCAAAGAATGATTGGTCGACATCTCAAATCACAATAGCGGACTAGCTTTATTGAGGTTGCAACTTTGAACTTGATTGCCTTAAACCTGGCTTGTCTGAACTTGTCTATTATTGTGAATCAAAAACACAACGATCAGCAGTGTGCAAACGATGGTTGGGGCAAGTTGGCTGACCGCACCAAGGCTGGGTAGCACATTGCCGCTAGCCGCTGATAGAAGGCCAGACATGGTACCAATCATTTTTACTATGTGTTCGTTTAGCCAGGTGCGTTTCAGAAAAGTAGAAGGCAAGTAATTGCGCGCTATGTCATAGAGGCAGGTTATTGCTAAACCGCTAAGCGTTGCATATATGGTTGCCTTAGAAAAACTTAGATGAAAGTGTTCGATCGCAAGTACAAAGCCAAAGCATGAGACAAGACCTAGCATTGCGACCAAGTTATCAAAGGCCTTTGGATGTCTACCTTTGAGTTTTAGAACTCGATACCCAGACAGACCTGAATAACCAGCTGTTATGGTGAGCACCGCAAGAAACGCTCTGAATTCAAATACGAGTAAACCCAATGTCGCTGTAGTAATAACGATGCCAAAGCACTTAAAAAAGAGCCTACCCAGCCTACGATGCAAGTTGCCGCCTTTATGGTTTAATAATTGTGTTAACGCTATACCAATCGCCATTGAACCTATGCCAATATGTAGATAGATATTCAGCTTGTGAGCATTAACGTATACTGTCTCAAAAATAAAATCCATGTGCCACCTAGTACCTGTTTTGATCATGTTGTTGATAGGTGAAAGCTTAAAATGGAAACCTTGATGCCAGAGAAAATATCTTTGATTTTGAACATGGTTTTCGCCAACGGCACCGTTTTACCGTTTACGAATCGCCAATGGTTAGCAAAATAAGATTATTCAAAAAAACAAAGTCCCGCGCCTTACTTCTAGAGCTACTGTTTGTGATCTTGTTATCAATAGCTTTGGGCCATGCAGGGCCTTACGGAACCTACGAGAAATTTGATTTGGGTTTTCGAATGGCGTTCTGGGTAGTGGTGATAACGTTGCCCTGGAGTATTTCGAAAGGCTTATTTATTCTCGCTAAGCATTTTGCGCCCGAGAATTTGTCTGACAGCTATATAACAGTAATGTTAATGCCGCTGCTCGCATTACTCGGCTCAGCAGCCGTCTCGTTGATAAATTTGAAAGTAGGCTTATATCAAGCTCAGAGTTTCATGCAAGTATGGCCAGCATCGATATTGGTATGGTTGGCGTTTGCATTTTTAATCGTATTGCCAATGACCTACATCGCCAGAGCCCTCGCCACCGAGCAGCGCAAAGCAGGTGTAACTAGCATGATGGAGTTCTTTCACCATAAACTGCCAGACTCAATAAAAGACAATCAACTTATCGCGCTAAACGCACAAGACCATTATCTGCGAGTTATAACTGATGGTGGCAGCGCCCTGATTCTCATGAAGTTTGAAGACGCTCTTGCTGCCTTAAACGGCTACCCTGGTATTCAAACGCATCGATCTTGGTGGCTTTCTTATAGTCAGTTAAAGGAGTTTGAGCGTGTGCCTTCGAATGTAACCTTGCTGGATGGGACTGTGGTGCCTATTAGTCGCAGGAAGCGTAAGGACGTTGAATTGTTTGTTGCTGGGTTTGATTTGGGGTGATTTTTGTTGGATGTGGTTTTAGGGTGTTAACCTAGTTAGCGCCCAAAGAAAACACGCCCCCAACATTTAAAGTGCTTATAAGTTTCATAAGGTTATTGAGGTCTTAAAATGTTAGCTAATTGCCCTAAGTAATAATCGGAGGCAGAGTAGAGCTAATTTTGCACCGAGCAATCATCACTTCGCTCGTTACGTGCAAATAACAGCGCTCTCGATAGGTAGACGTTCAGTTATAGAAAGCTTCTTGGCATCGCTTTCGGGGATACTAGGTCATTGCTCCTGCATTACGCGACCTCCTGCATCCATGCAGGCGTCACCCAGTCCGTCCTACAAGCAAATAAAAAAGGCCACCCTAAGGTGATAGTGAATCTGGATAGTTTGGTGGTTCGCATATACCTCATCACGAGTTGCTGCGCTTCTCATGGCACTAGCGCCTGTGTTGTGGGTTCTCACCTCAACGATTCGACCACAAAAAAGGGCTGCCAAAAGGCAGCCCTCATCTTGTGGTGGAGGCGGCGGGGATCGAACCCGCGTCCACAAGTCCTCCGCTCATCGGATCTACATGTTTAGTTTGTCTTTAATTTAACCCCTCACAACTGGACAAACGCACTCGTTTTGGGGCGGGTCGAATTGCGTTTTAGCGGCAGCTTAATCGACACAAGCTACTCGCGATTCCATGTAAGATGAGATCTCATAATCCTAAGCCATGAACAACTTCGGCGAGACCCTAGCGGCTCTAAGCTGCTAGTGCGTAGTTATCGTCGTTTGCAACTATAACTTTTGCAGCTAGTTTTGAGAGGTAGTCTGCAATGCTCTACATGCACCGAAGGTTTCGCGACCCATGTCGAAGCCATGTCGCCCCCATTTTTCTAAGGGCGACATAAAAAACAAACAGTCGCCCCCATAATCGTTCTCAAACACGCTAACTAATCGCATCTGGGTAAAATTCTGGGTTTCCCTTCAGGGATACGAATTATATGGGGCTAATTTTTACGAATCAAACTAATTCGTTCTTATTTAGTAGGCATGAGCTCTATTCAATGATTGTTGGTGACGTTCGCGCAAGGTATATTTAATTTAGCTAAGCTAATTGAGAATAATAAATGAGCAATAGAACGAATGCGTATTGGGCGGCTAATATAAGGCTTATTATCGGGTTACTCGTGATTTGGTTTTCGGTTTCGTTTATAGCTGGAATCGTGTTTGTGGACTACTTGAATGAGTTTCGACTTGGTGGCTATAAACTTGGTTTTTGGGTGGCTCAGCAAGGGGCTATCTATACATTTTTGGTATTAGTGTTTGTCTATGCTTGGCGCGCAAACGTGTTAGATAAAAAATACAGCCAAGGGGATGACTCATGAGCCTCTCGCTGCTCACGTATATTGTCGTTGGATTAAGCTTCGCGGTTTATATTGGTATTGCACTTTGGGCACGAGCTGGCTCGACTAAAGAATTTTACGTTGCTGGCGGAGGGGTTCACCCGGTAGCCAATGGCATGGCGACCGCCGCTGACTGGATGTCAGCCGCGTCCTTTATCTCGATGGCAGGCTTAATTGGCTTCTCATACCAAGGCTATGGAGGCTCCGTTTTTCTTCTTGGTTGGACCGGTGGTTATGTATTGCTGGCGATGTGCATTGCTCCTTATTTGCGGCGTCATGGCAAGTTTACCGTTCCTGAGTTCATCGGCGATCGTTTCTATTCAGATGCGGCTAAGGTTGTGGCGGTGATATGTTTGATCATTGCCTCTATCACCTACGTTATCGGGCAGATGAAGGGCATTGGCGTTGCCTTTGGGCGTTTTTTAGAAGTCGACTATGAAGTTGGCCTTTCAATTGGCATGGTGGTGGTTTTGTTCTATGCCGTGCTCGGCGGCATGAAGGGCATTACCTATACCCAAATCGCGCAATACGTTGTATTGATTACGGCGTATACCATTCCCGCAATTTTCATCTCAATTCAGCTTACCGGCAACCCTGTGCCGCAACTAGGCTTGGGCAGCACACTTGTCGGTGAAAATGTATATCTGCTTGATAAACTTGATTTAATACTCACTGATCTTGGCTTCGCCGAGTACACTACTGGGCCGAGGTTAAGCACTTTGAATATGACGTTTTACACAATGTCATTAATGATCGGCACGGCTGGCTTACCGCATGTGATTATTCGCTTTTTTACGGTGCCGAGCGTGAAAGATGCGCGGATTTCTGCTGGCTGGGCATTGGTTTTTATTGCGATTTTGTATACCACCGCACCAGCGCTTGCGGGTATGGCACGCTTAAATCTAATGACCACGATTGAGCCAGCACCTGGGCAAAATTTAGTTTACGAAGAACGGCCCCAATGGTTCAAGAATTGGGAGTCGACTAAATTACTTGAGTTTGAAGATAAAAACGGCGATGGCCGCATTCAGTATAACGCCGACCCAAATACCAATGAGATGGTGAATATTGACAACGACATTTTAGTGCTCGCCAACCCTGAAATCGCAAAGTTGCCGAACTGGGTAATCGCTTTGGTTGCGGCCGGTGGTTTAGCGGCGGCGTTATCGACGGCGGCGGGGCTGTTGTTAGCCATATCTTCGGCTGTCTCGCATGATCTTCTTAAAGGAGTTGTAAGGCCAAATATTTCAGAAAAATCGGAGCTCTTAGCTAGCCGATTAGCCATGGCGGGGTCGGTTTTACTAGCTGGTTACTTAGGCTTTAACCCGCCAGACTTCGCGGCAGGGACGGTTGCGCTGGCGTTCGGTTTAGCGGCGTCGTCTATTTTTCCGGCGCTGATGTTGGGTATATTTTATAAGAGAATGAACACGCAAGGCGCAATTGCGGGAATGCTTGCGGGCATTGGCGTCACACTTTTCTACGTGTTTCAGCATAAAGGTATTATGTTTATCGAGAGCACCCAGTTCCTTGGCAGCATGCCGGCAAATTGGTTTTTTGGCATTGAACCCAATGCGTTTGGAGCGGTTGGGGCTATCGTGAATTTTACGGTGGCAATCGTTGTGTGTAAATTTACCGCCGAGCCCCCACAAAAAATTTATGACATGATCGACGAGCTGCGATCTCCGAACCATTAACAATGTTAATTATTAAACAAGCTAACGTTAACCATTCTAATTTTTATACAAACTGATTATGTCTGATACCAAAATTTATCCTGTATTTGATTCAATTAAAGGCAGTACCCATTTAACGGCAGAGCAGTACCGCGAAATGTATTCCCGTTCGCTAAATGATTCTGATGGCTTTTGGGCAGAGCAAGCGCTTGAAAACTTAGATTGGTTCGAACCGTTTAGTCGTGTTTCTGATTTCGATTTTCGTAGCGCCGATATCAAATGGTTTGAAGGCGGGAAGCTAAACGTTTCTTACAATTGCATTGATCGACATCTAGCTACACGAGCCGATCAAACCGCGATTATTTGGGAAGGCGATAACCCTGATCAAAGCGAACATATTAGTTACCAAAAGTTGCACGACGAGGTGTGTAAGTTAGCTAATGCAATGCGTGTCAGAGGCATCGTGAAAGGCGACAGAGTGTGTCTATACATGCCGATGATTCCAGAAGCTGTGTATGCGATGTTAGCTTGTACTCGCATAGGCGCTATTCATTCGGTGGTGTTTGGTGGATTCTCGCCCGAGGCTTTGCGTGGGCGCATTAACGACTCTGAATGTAAGATGGTGATTACTGCGGATGAAGGCTTACGTGGTGCCAAACCTATTCCCCTAAAGGCGAATGTTGACGAAGCCTGTAAGCAAACTCCTTCTATCGAAAGCATTCTTGTGTGTAAGGTCACTGGTAATGATATTGGCTGGCAAGAGGGGCGTGATGTTTGGTACCACGATCTTGTTGATAGCCAAGCCGCTAGCTGCGAACCGGAAGTAATGGATGCCGAAGACCCGATGTTTATATTGTATACATCGGGCTCTACGGGCACACCTAAAGGCGTTATGCATACTACTGGCGGATATATCCTAACAGCCGCCATGACATTTAAGTACGTATTCGATTATCAAGACGGTGAGATTTTTTGGTGTACTGCTGATGTTGGTTGGATTACCGGGCACAGCTACCTCACATACGGTCCATTGCTTAATGGCGCGACCACACTCGTATTCGAGGGTGTGCCGACTTACCCAGACGCAAGCCGTTTTTGGCAAGTTGTAGATAAGCACCAGGTAAATATTTTTTACACTGCGCCAACCGCACTGCGCGCCTTAATGGGTGCCGGTGATGCCTTTCTTGAAACCACTTCGCGCGACAGTTTGCGCATACTAGGCTCTGTCGGTGAGCCAATAAACCCAGAGGCCTGGGAATGGTATTTTCATAAGGTTGGCAAAGAGAATTGCCCAATTGTTGATACTTGGTGGCAGACTGAAACTGGCGGCATCATGATTGCGCCGTTACCGGGAGCGATTGATGCCAAACCAGGCTCGGCAACCTTACCGTTCTTCGGGGTTGAGCCTGTTTTGTTAGATGATGAGGGCAATGTGCTAGATGGCGCTGCGTCGGGAAATCTCGCGATACCAAGGTCGTGGCCTGGTCAGATGCGTGGCGTTTATAACAATCCGCAACGTTTTCATGAAGCCTATTTCTCTATGTATCCCGGTTATTACTTTACGGGTGACGGTTGTCGCCGAGACGAAGACGGTTACTATTGGATTACTGGCCGCGTAGATGATGTGATCAATGTTTCAGGTCACCGTATGGGTACCGCCGAGGTTGAAAGCGCATTGGTGTTGCACAAAGCGGTTTCTGAATCGGCCGTAGTTGGGTATCCGCACGATATTAAGGGGCAGGGTATCTATGCTTACGTTACTTTGATGAATGGTGTTGAATACACCGACGAGTTGAAAGCCGAATTAGTTAAACATGTACGCACCGAAATCGGCCCTGTAGCCACACCTGATGTCATTCATTGGGCGCCTGGCTTACCAAAAACACGCTCTGGCAAAATTATGCGTCGAATTCTACGCAAGATTGCGGAAGATGATTATTCTAGTCTTGGGGATACATCGACCTTGGCCGACCCGAGCGTTGTTGATGATTTAATTGCTAGTCGCGGCTAGTAGTATCTAAGGAGCCTGTTATTCACTCTCGCATTTAATTCTGTCCCCCAGAGCTGATGACTATCTTACAAATTATGGTTTTCCTTTCAGCATTGAATGTTTGCTGAGATACTTATGTTTAGTTGCTAACACATTTTAAATTATCGTTATGTCAGATATCCCTCCGTGCCCCGCGTGCGCCTCAAGCTATGCCTATCAAGATCGAGAGCTTTTTAATTGCCCAGAATGCGGTCACGAATGGTCTACCAATGACGAAGTCGACGTGCACGTAGTGCGTTGCTCAAATGGCAACGAATTGGCGGATGGCGATTCTGTTACGGTGATTCGAGACCTAAAGATTAAAGGCTCTTCAAGTACGATTAAGGTTGGTACTAAAGTTAAAAACATTCGTGTGCTCGACCCTGAATATGTGTCTGATGGGCATGATATTGATTGTAAAATTGAAGGCTTTGGCGCTATGAAGCTTAAGTCGAGCGTGGTTAAAAAGAACTAGTCTGATTGTTGTGCTGGCCGTTCACAAAGCATGACTTCAGACATCACATATGCAACATCAGAGAATAAGAGGTATAAAATGAGTAACACACTTTATGACATCAGCGTTGGGTCGTTCTTGCAATCCTTAAGCGGCTTATCAATTGTATTGCAAAAGGGCGCAGACTACGCGGCTGACAAACAATTGAATGTCGATGACTTTGTTAAGGCGAGTGTTCATTCAGATATGTTGCCGTTCTTGTTCCAAGTCAATTGCGCGCGTATGCACACTGTCGATGCCTTAGATTCGCTTGAAAGAGGCGAGTTTAGCCCGCCTAAGAGCACCGAACAACGCGATTATGCCGGTTTACAAACGATGGTTAGAGAGACCATTGACGAGTTAAAACTGGTGTCAGCCGATACCGTTAACGCCAAGCAGGGTAAAACAGTGATCTTTAAATTTGGCGGACACGAGATACCGTTTACCGCTGAGAATTTTATATTGTCGTTCTCTTTGCCGAATCTAAATTTTCATACAACTACTGCATACGATATTTTACGAGCCCAAGGTGTACCATTAGGCAAAGCCGATTTTCTCGGAAAGATGCGAATTGGCGTCTAGAGAAGTCCTTTTAAAACGATGCAATAAAGCAACAAACATAATAATTAATTTTGGAGAGAATTATGTCGACTCAACTATTCGATTTAACTGGCAAAGTAGCCCTAGTAACCGGCGCAAGCCGAGGCATTGGTGAGTCAATTGCTAAGCTGTTCGCTGAACAAGGTGCGCATGTAATCGTTTCAAGCCGTAGAGCAGAATCATGCGACCAAGTTGTTGCTGACATTAAAGCAGATGGGGGCAGTGCCGAAACAATGGCTTGCCACATCGGCGATATGGAAAATATCAAAGAGACCTTTGAGAACATTAAAGCAAAACACGGCAAGCTCGATATTCTGGTTAACAATGCGGCGGCCAATCCTTATTTTGGCCATATATTGGATACCGACCTCGGTGCCTACAATAAAACCGTTGATGTAAATATTCGCGGCTACTTTTTTATGTCAATCGAGGGTGGCAAGTTAATGCGTCAGAACGGTGGCGGCTCTATTATCAATACAGCGTCGATTAATGGTTTGCAACCTGGTCACCATCAGGGCATTTATTCAATTACCAAAGCGGCGGTTATCAATATGACCAAGTCTTTTGCCAAAGAGTGTGCTGAGTTTAATATTCGAGTTAATGCATTGCTGCCGGGGTTAACAAAAACCAAGTTTGCGGGTGCACTGTTTGAAAATGAGAACATGCATAAAGCGGCAATGGCAACAATTCCCATGCGGCGCCATGCCGAGCCAAGTGAAATGGCCGGTACCGTTTTGTACTTAGCCTCAGACGCCAGCAGTTATACAACCGGTGAGAGCATTGTTGTTGATGGCGGCTTTACAATCTAATGCGCGCGGTTCTAAATATTATCGCACTGACAATTGTCTTTGCCCTGGCTTATTTATTCTTCTGGCCAGTGCCTGTAGAGCCCGTTGGTTGGAAAGCGCCGGTAAACTTGGGTTACGTTGGCGACTTTGAGGTTAATCAAAAGCTCAAGTCTTTTGACAAGCTAACGATGGGAGATATGAGTGGCCCTGAAGCTGCAGTCCAAAGCCCAGACGGCAGCTTGATTAGCGCAACGCATGAAGGCTGGTTAATGCGATGGGACGACGATCAAACCGTTGGCGTGCCTTTTGTTGAGGTAGGAGGGCGACCACTCGGATTAGACTTTGATGCGAGTGGAAATCTTTGGATTGCTAACGCCTACACCGGCTTAATGAGGCTAAGCGCAACTGGTGACTTAACTACCGTGGTCACTGAGGTCGACGGTATCGCTGTGCGCTATGCCGATGATGTAGCGGTCGCGCCCAATGGTAAAATCTACTTCAGCGATGCCTCTACTCGCTTCGCCGCAGCTGACTATGACAGCACTCTAGCGGCTAGTTTGTTGGACATTTTAGAGCACAGCGATAACGGCCGAGTCATTGAGTATAACCCCTTGAATAACGCTGCCCGTACAGTGATGAGTGGCTTAACCTTTTCAAACGGTGTCGCAGCGGACCCTGCTGGCCAGTTTATTTTGGTAGCCGAAACTGGTGAGTACCGCATATGGAAACACTGGATTTCAGGCGCACAGGCAGGTAAAAGTGAGGTCATCATCGACAACTTACCGGGCTTTCCCGATAACGTGCATCTTGGTAAAAATGGTCGCTACTGGATAGGTATTACCGCGCCTAGATCGCAAATACTCGATGACCTAGCCGGTGAGCCGTTTTGGCGATCAGTAATTCAGCGTTTGCCTGAAGCTATGCGGCCCAACGTTCTTCCCTACGGCATGGTTGTAGCTATAGATGCCAATGGCAAGGTAATAGAGAATTTGCAGGCACCTGGTGGTGAGGTCTATGCTACAACTGGCGTCGCTGAAACGGACGATTATATCTACGTGACTAGTTTAACCGCGCCGTTTATGGCTCGTTATAGCAAAGACACTCTGGGCATGCGATAGGGTAAATATTTTGTCTATTAGACCTAGATCGACTTTAGTGAAGCTATCCTAATTGACCCTAAGCGTTTTAAAACTAATATTTGATGTTAGCTAAGAGCCTGCCATTGATCATCACCGCCGTCGCGATATTTCTCTCGATCGCGCTGCATTGGTTTGATCAGAAACGATTTTTATTGCCATGTGCTCTCTCTGCCCTAGGTTCGAGCCTCGTCGCTGGAGTAGGGTTTTATTTACTGGCGTCTGAGCAGCAGATTGTGTTCCCTTGGAGTGGTTTGCGCTTTGCTTTTATTTCAAGCTTTGTGGTCGCGCTTTTGATCGGCTATTTAATGAAGTATTTGCCTGACTTTTTTAGCAAGAGCTGATGATGGGCGAGATTGATTCAGGCCAATTGCATATTCGCGAAGCTCGTGCCGACGAATTTGAATTTATTTGGCCAATTTTTTCAGAAGTTGTTCAAAGCGGCGATACCTATGCTTACGATCCCGATATCACTAAGCAAGATGCCCAACACTTATGGATGCAAGAAACTGTGCGAACTTTCGTTGCTCTATTCAATGGGCAGCTAATCGGAAGTTACTACATCAAAACGAATCAAGCTGGCCCAGGCAAGCACGTGTGCAATTGCGGTTATATGGTCGGCTCGGCCGCGCGAGGTCGGGGCGCTGCAACGGCCATGTGTCTACATTCGCAAGAAAAAGCGCTTGAGCTTGGGTATTCTGCGATGCAGTTCAATTTTGTCGCAAGCTCCAATGAAGTGGCCGTAAACTTATGGTTGAAGCTGGGGTTTGAAAAAGTAGGGCGCTTGCCAAAGGCGTTCAACCATCCAAAACTAGGGCTGGTTGACGCCTTTGTTATGCACAAATCACTTGTATAAATAGTTCATTTACGCCGACAATAAGTTGTAGCAAGGCGTATATTCACCTGAAAGTTTCATGCGCTTTTGCTCTACAAAGCTGGCGAGTAAAGCATCTAACGATGCCATCAATTCTGGGTCTCCATCGAGCGTGTATGGGCCGTGATCTTTTATCGCCTGAATACCATTTGGCTTTACGTTGCCTGCTACGATCCCTGAGAATGCGCGACGAAGATTGGCGGCTAAGCTAGCGGCATCCTGGCCTTTTTGCAGGTTTAACGATGCCATATTTTCGTGTGTTGGTTCAAAAGCGTATTGAAACGGCTCTTCAATGGTCAGTGACCAATTGTAGAAAAACGCATCATCTAGTTTGCGACGATTCTTGTAGACCTTCTTCATTGCTTTACACATATGTTTAGCAACCTGAACTGGGTCATCGATTATCACTTTATATAAGGATTGCGCCTCAGGGCCCAAAGTTTTTCCAATAAACTCATCCATTTGCTCGAAGTAAGCTTTACTTGCTTCGGGGCCGGTAAATACCAGTGGAACCGTTACTCCTTTGTTCTTCTCATTTAACATGACACCGAGAATATAGAGAATCTCTTCTGCTGTTCCAGCGCCGCCAGGAAAAACGACAATACCATGCCCAAGGCGCACAAAAGCTTCTAAGCGTTTCTCGATGTCTGGCATGATAATCAGTTCGTTTACTACCGCGTTCGGTGCCTCTGACGCAATGATGCCAGGCTCAGTGATGCCGATGTAGCGGGCGTCTACGACCCGTTGTTTCGCATGTGCGATCGCAGCGCCCTTCATAGGGCCTTTCATCGCACCAATCCCGCAGCCAGTGCAAATATCAAGGCTGCGAAGGCCTAGACGATAGCCGACTTCTTTAGTGTAATCGTATTCGTAGTCGCTGATTGAATGACCGCCCCAGCATACAACTAGATTTGGGCGCTTCCGTGGTTTGAGCGCTTTGGCGTGGCGTAAAGTTTTGAAGACCATGTCAGTAATTGACTCGCCGTTTTGCTCCCAGACCTCTACCTGGTCTTGCAGGAACACAATATCTCGGAGTACCGCAAAAAGGTGACTACGAATGCCCTCGATGATCTTGCCGCCTACAAATGCATTTCTGGGGGCGTTGCTTAATTTCAACTTTACGCCACGAGCCGAGCTTATCAGCTCAATTTCAAATTCAGCATGAGCGGCCAATAGTGCGTGACCATCATCACTATCAGCGCCAGTGCTGAGCACCGCAAGCGCGCAGTTTCTGAAGAGTTTTGCGTAAACGCTGTTGCTCGAATCTTGTAAGCTCGCGATTTCGCTTTTAGATAAAATATCTAGGTCGCCTTTAGGCGTAATGATTGCATCTACCATGATGTCCTCTTACCGTTAAATTGTTTAGAGTCGTTAGGTTGGTAATTGATTCTTTATTGTGAAACAAAATTT
>CANMNN010000031.1 GCA_947499305.1 uncultured Arenicella sp.
CTCTACTACGTTGAGTACTCGCCCTTTAAAACCCATTTCTAGCAGTTCATCCATTTCATTAACGGCCTTTACGGCTTGAGCGGAAGTTTGTACGGCTTCGGCCACAAAACCTTGCATTAAACTGGCGATTTGCTGCGGTATCTGCATTTGGCGGCCCAACATGATGCCAGCAATATCTTTAGTGCAGTTCGCAATCTCGTCTTGCTGAGTGATCATTACCAATAAGTCGCCACGATCAACCGGCATCATTAAACTATTGGGTAAGTTTGCTCGCAAACTAGTTTTAGCATCATCAGCCGCATTCTCTAGGTCAGAGATCGTATTGTAAATTTCTTCAGCTTTTTTCCAATCATCAGTCAAAGCTGCATCAATAAACAACGGCAGTTGTTCTGCGCATTGGTGCGCGAGGCCTATATGCTCTTGAATAGGTCGAATGGGCGACTGGCCAAACATGTTGCTAAATGGGTTTCCTGCCATTGCGTTCTCCTAAAGCTTTTTAATTATGTATATCAGCATAGCATAGACGATTTCGGTCAGAGCCTCGCATCGCGGCTAAGAATCATAGAAATCTACCACACCCGATTCAATTGAGTATTCAGCGCCAATTATCTTGATTTGATTCTTTTTAATCATGTTGCGCAATATTCTAGAACGCATTTGCAAGCCCTTAACCGATTGCTCAACATTGGCTCGCATTGCTTTGTGGACAAGTTCATCTTTGCTAGCGTTAGGGTTTTGCACAACAATCGGGTGCACGGCCGGCGTTACGCGATCAACAATGGATGCCACGTTTGGCGACAAGTCGTCAGGGTCATCAATCAGCGCTTCAACAGTGGCATTAATAGCGCCACAATGAGAATGACCGAGCACCACAACCAGTTGGGTGCCAAAATGTTGGCAAGCAAATTCTACGCTGCCGATTTGTGATGGTGCAACAATGTTGCCGGCCACTCGAATTACAAATAAATCGCCTAAGCCGCGATTGAATACTAGCTCAGCAGGCACACGTGAATCAGAGCAGCCCAATACGATCGCAAAGGGGTTTTGCCCATCTTCAATGCCTTGGCGGCGAGTCTTAATGGTGATTTCGGCGCCGTCGGCGGTGCCCTCTATATAGCGTTTGTTGCCTTCTTTTAAGAGTTTTAGAGCTTTATCTGCGTCCATGTTTTTGGGGTGCTTTTTAATAGAATTGTTGTGAATTGAGTGCTTGAAGCTAGTTTTTATGCAAAAGTCTAGCTTCTTTATAGTAACGAATTGCGCCAGGGTGCAATGGAATTGAGATGCCTGCGTGTGAGAGTTCTTTTTTGTCTAAGTCGGCCAATGACGGGTGCAGGGATTTGAAATCTCTGAAGTTCTCCACGACCTCCTTTACGACATGATAAATTGCTTTAGGAGAGGTCGACTCTGACGCTACGAAAGTTGCACCAAGACCAAACGACATAACGTCTTTATCCCCGCCATACATACCTTTGAGGACCCTACCGGTGCGATAATAGGGCTTGGCTTTGATTACTTGAGAAACCTCGGGACCTGTAATAGGAATTATTCTAATTTCACAGTCTTCAGCGAGCTCGCGTAAGTTGTCGTTGAGGCTGCTGGTTAGTAAAGTGATGGCTTCAATTTGTTTCGTGCAAAGTTGAGTGACTTGTTTGATGTCACTCATAGGGCGAACTTCTTTAAAGTTGTCGTTTGACCAACCTTTGATTTCAAGAAAGTCATCGATGATGCGATGTTGCAAAGAGCGTGTGTAGCCAAAGCTGACTCGACGGCCAGCTAAGTCATCGAAGCTCTGCACTTCGCTACTTGCGCGTACGATTAAGGCCAAAGGGTCGGCTTCTAACGCGAATACCGCTCGCAAGCTTTGGTTGGCGCCTTGTTTCTCAAATGCGCTGCTTCCATGGTATGCATGAAACTGCCAATCAGATTGAGCGAACACTAAGTCGAAATTACCGTCGCCGATCTCCTTTAAGTTATATATTGAACCGCCGGTGCTCTCTAAAGAGCAGCGAATTTTGTGTAGATTTTTGTGTCGATTTAATAGCCGACAAATCACGCCACCGATGGGAAAGTACACGCCTTGTACGCTGCCAGTGCCTAATAGAAGGTGTGACATATTTTTTATTGAGTCGGGTGTTTGCACTTCTCCATTTGCGACCTTTGCGTTCTGCTCAGCTTCATCTTGATTGTTGGGAAGATCGCAAGCCGCTAAGGTAATCGACAAAACAAACACTAGGGACAGCCTAGACACTTTTGCAACAAGCCATGGTGTTACTAGAGACAGCCTTGGCGCTCTTAGAGACAGGGCAGGCGATGCGTTACGCAACATAAATTTATCCAAGATGGGTAAGTGGTTTGACGCCTATACTATAAACAAAATGTAGGTTTAACTCTAGGCTCGCGCACAGCGAGATAGACCTAAACAAGCGCAGTAGCGTATTATATGGCGATGACAACATCTTCAAAACAATTGGTTTCTGAGTTTCAAGACATTGTGCTCAGCTCCTATGGCGAACATCAAAACTTCGAACGAACAGCTTGCCCGAAAGAGTGTTCCATAGGCGATTTAGTGTTTGTGTTTGACTCATCTTCAATACCGCAACAAGCAAGTGTGATCGTAACCAGTGATGAGGTCGCTCAGATGATTAAAGATTCATCGAATGCGTTTATCGTCGTGGTAAAAGACGTTCGTTTAGCTCAAGCCAAAATTAAGCAACGGTTTGACGATTACAAAGTTGCCGATGCTGAATGGCAAGCGATTCACCCTAGTGCTGTGGTGCATGAAAGTAGCGAACTTGCCGCCGGTTGCCGAATTGGCCCAAACGCAGTCATTGGTGCCAATTGTGTGTTTGCTGAGAATGTAGTAATTCGTGCAGGCGCGATTATCGAACACGGAGTGACCATTGGCGCTAATTCAGTTATAAACGCGAATGCCAACATCGGCTATGGTAGCAATCTCGGTGAGCGAGTAATGGTTCAAGCTGGCGCGGCGATCGGCACCGAGGGATTCGGTTTCGCTCCTGATCAAGAGAACCATTATCATCGAATACCTCATACTGGATACGTTCAGCTTGGCAATGATGTTCACATAGGCGCTAACAGCTGCATTGATCGAGGTACGTACGGAGCGACCTGTATAGCTGACGGTGTAAAAATCGATAATCTTGTCCACATTGCACACAATGTTGACGTTGGTGAAGACACATTGCTCACTGCGCAAACGGTAATTGCGGGTTCGAGTAAAATTGGTAAGCGAGTAATCGCATCAGGTCAGACCGGAGTGCTTGATCATAAAACCGTCGCCGATGGCGCGATACTAGTGCAGCGCTGTGGCGTATCTGAGGATATACCGAGTGCCGGAATGTGGGCCGGCTCGCCAGCGAAACCATTCAAAGAATGGGTACGCAGTATGGGCTTACAGAAAAAAGTGGCTAAATTAGAAACACAGATAAAAGAAATAAGGAAAGGTCTTGATAGTTAACCTTCAGTCTTGAGATGAGGTCCATAGCTCTGTGAAAACGCCTCTTAAATTTATTCTGATTCCGCTCTTATTGAAATTAATCATGGTGCTAATCACTATGACCTGTCGCGTGCGTTGGCATAACAGGGAAGTGCTCGGTGACTATAGAGGTAAAGGAGAGCCGGTCATATTCGGTATGTGGCACAATTGTTCTACATTCTCTCCTTGGGCGATGAAAGGCGAAGGTTTGACTTGTATGGTCAGCGCTAGTCGAGATGGAGAGTACATCGCAAGGTTGGCCTCTTTGTTCGGTAATAAAACGATTCGGGGTTCGAGTTCGAAGGGTGCGTCCGGAGCGACGAGAGCGGTTTTAAAATTGTTGCGCAGTGGTGAATCTGTAGCGTTAACACCAGACGGCCCGAGAGGCCCTAAATACAGTGTACAGCCAGGTGTTGTTTGGTTGGCGTCGGCGGCTAAAGCTCCAATTGTGCCTTTTCATATTGAGGCAAGTAGGCAATGGATTCTGAATAGTTGGGACAATCATCGTTTTCCGAAACCTTTTTCAACAATACACATCGGTATTGGTAATCCAATCATGGTTGATCGGGTCATGGTTAAAGAGAATCCTGAACTCGCGGCTAGTTTGGTTCAGGAAACCATGATGGATAATGTTAATGCCTTGAAAGCTGCAGCCGAGCGGTGAGCCACTGAAGAGCGTGTTAGCGATGAAAATAATAATTTATGAAACTACTTTTTATTTGTACACACAATCGCTGTCGAAGTATTTTGGCTGAGGCAATTACGCGCGAGCTAGGCAAGGGGCGGATTACTGTCGCGAGTGCAGGGAGCTCACCTCAAGGCGAGGTGCATCCTTTATCTTTGCATTATCTGGCTGAGCATGAATTTGACATTGATGGTTTGCAGAGTCAGTCTTGGGATGATTTCGAGGGATTTGTCCCAGATGCGGTACTTACTCTATGTGATAGCGCCGCTAAAGAAAGCTGCCCGGTGTGGTTTGATGATTTAGTTCAAGTTCACTGGGGCTTGGCAGACCCGTCTAAGTCAATCGGTGTCGTCGGCCAACAGAAACAGAGATTTGGTGACACTATTGACGTGATTCAGCGCCGAATCAAAGCCTTGTTAGAGCATGATGTAGAGAATCTTAAGGGGCATGATCTGGGTTCGGTGTTGCGTCAAATTGCGACTCAAATTCACTAGGTTATACTATCAATCAGGTGGTAAGAAAAACTATCCTGATTCATTTTTCCAGTGCTCATAAAATACAAGCCAAGATGCATCAGTCTTCTGGTATTTAATGAGCTTGTTCAGGCTATTGCCTGCGGCGGTGCGCCTATGCATCGCACTATTAACTTGAACTTGACTTAAAATATTGCAAAGTTAATAGTCACGAACCTAAAGATAACGCTAAAGGAAGCACGCATGAAAGCAAATAACATTCTCGAGACCATTGGCAATACCCCTCACATCCGAGTCACTCGCTTGTTTGGAGACCAGGCTAATGTTTGGATAAAGTCTGAGCGCGGAAACCCAGGAGGCTCGATTAAAGATCGCATTGCCTTAGCGATGATTGAAGATGCCGAGAAATCTGGCGTGTTAAGCCCGGGGGCGACAATAATTGAGCCGACCTCAGGAAATACTGGCGTGGGTTTGGCGATGGTCGCGGCCATTAAAGGCTATAAACTGGTTCTGGTTATGCCTGAGAGTATGTCGATTGAACGCCGACGCTTAATGTTGGCCTACGGAGCCTCAATTGATCTGACCCCAAAAGAGAAAGGCATGGGCGGAGCGATTGCTCGCGCTAAAGAATTAGTCGAGCAGACTGATGGCGCTTGGATGCCTCAGCAATTTGAAAACCCAGCGAACGTGTCAGTACACATTGAAACAACGGCCCAAGAAATTATCGCTGACTTTCCAGAGGGCGTTGATGTGATGATCACAGGCGTTGGTACTGGCGGCCACATCACCGGCTGTGCTCAAGTGTTGAAAAAACAATGGCCTAATATGAAAATATTTGCGGTAGAGCCAGCCTTGTCTCCAGTGATAAGTGGCGGTGATCCAGGCCCACACCCATTACAAGGCATTGGTGCCGGTTTTATCCCTGGCAACCTGCATACAGATTTGCTGGATGGCGCTATTCAGGTTGATGCTGATGATGCGCGTGAAATGGGCCGTCGATGTGCTGCCGAAGAAGGCATGTTGGTGGGTTTGTCGTCTGGCGCCACACTTGCCGCTATTGCCCAGCACCTAAACGACACCGATAATAAAAGCGCAACCATCTTGGGCTTTAACTACGATACCGGTGAGCGTTACTTGTCGGTAGCCGACTTTTTGCCGGAAGAATCTGCCTAGTTATAAAGCCGCTCACTTACGCTTTGGCGCTGTCAAAACGCTCAATGTATTGGCAGCGCTGACACAAGCTTTCAACAAGTTGTCCTTGTTTAAAGCCTCTGAGCATCGCCTGTGCTTTGCCCGACCCCAGTATGTCAATAATTGGAGTATCGGCAATATTGCCTAACTCTATCGCCGCCTCTTTGTCTAAACAACATGGAACTACCGTGCCATCGGCCAACACGCCAAAGTGTGACGACAAACCATAGCAAGTTCCGTTGGTTCCAAGCACAGGCAAGTCAAGGCTTGGCCAAATAAACTCGGTATCAAAGTGCAGATACAAGCGGCCTTTTATATTAATGCTCTTGCGTCGACGCACATCAATATTCGTTGGAGCCGAGAAATCAAAACGTTCGCAAATTTCGCCGAGCATTTTCGTATTTGGCGTTTGACTACCCAATGGATCGTTTAAATTCCAGAGCCTGAAGTTGAGATACAGTTCAGGTCGTTGATTTAAGGCGCGCTCAGTATAAGCAAAAATTCGTTCTAAGTAGTTGCTCGGATCTTTGTCGGGAAAGTTATCGAAGAAGCTATGCAGCGAGAAGTTAATTTGATGAAAACGTCTATGCAGCATCAACTCGTATTTCTCTGGGCGCAGTAGCACGCCATTGGTGACTAAAAAGATATTAGCGTCATTCTCATCGCAGATCTCAATCATCTCTTTGAGATTCGGGTGTACTAGAGGGTCGCCCATTAGATGAAAGCAGATCAGCTCGGCTAGAGGCGCGACCTGTTCTACGGTGTGACGAAACAGTTCGAGGTCCATCATCTTGTTGTCACGAATCACCGCAGGGCAAAAACTGCACTGCAAGTTGCAGATATTGCTTATCTCAATGTGGACTTTATGAAAGCGCTTTCGCTTTTTAATAGGTGTTTGAACAGCCTGTCGCTGAGAGTCAGTCATCGGCGACTAGCCGGTCTTCTTAACGGTGAAAACAAATGGGCGTACACCCAGTCTTTGTAATTTAGTCTTGGCCGTTTTAGCTTTGCGCTTGTCAGCATAGGGGCCGAGACGTACTCGGTACAATGTGCCTTTTTCTTCTGACGATCGCGTTTGGGTTATTGATTTAAAGCCTTTCAAGGCAAGTCGTGCTCGTAGCTTTTCGGCGTCAGCATGAGACTTGAATGACGCCGCTTGGAGATAATAATCGAGGTTAGAATCAGGCCGAGTTGGCTCTGAATCGGGCAAATCGTCGGGCATGATTTGCTCGATGTCTGGTAGCACGGTGTAGAAGTCGAATTCCTTTTCGGTGCTTTTATTTTTAATCAACTCTTCAATGGCTTTGTCTTCGGCATCACTGGCCTCTTGGTTAGATGAGAACAATGCTTTCAATCCAGCACCAAACTCAGAATCACCGGTGCGCGCACCATTGATTAACATGCCAAGCACCACGCCAGAGACTAGAATGACCAGCATTAGGCCCCACGGAATATTCCGGTTCTTGCTGGCTTTTTTCTTGGCTTTTGGCTTAGCCTTAGGTTTGATGCGTCGCGCTTGTGGCATGTCGGTTTTACTTGCTAACTTAAACAGTAATACATTGTTTTGGGCTTACATTGACTCAGGCGCGCCAACGCCGATCACGTTTAAACCGTTTTTGAGGGTCTGGCGGGTTGCCGCACACAAGGCTAGCATCGCGCCACGCTGTGGCTCTTCTGATTCTAGAATCTTGGTTGACGCATAGTAAGCTTGTAGCGCGGTCGCTAGATCCTTCAAGTAGTATGTGACTTGATGTGGCTCATAGTTAGCCGCGGCTGCTTGTAATAGTTCTGGGAACTTTTGCAAAAGCGTTAGCAGAGCGTTCTCTTGATCGCTACCCAACACGCTGAAATCGGCATTGGCAATTGCGCTGGTATCAATACCGCGTTCTTCCGCGGTTTTGAAAATACGACAAATTCTTGCGTGCGCGTATTGCACGTAATACATCGGGTTGTCTTTGCTCTGTGACTTAGCCAGATCAAGATCGAAGTCCATATGTTGCTCAGATTTGCGTTGCGCATAAAAGAACCGCGCCGCATCTGAGCCGACTTCGTCACGTAGCTCACGAAGTGTCACGAACTTTCCGCTTCGAGTAGACATCGGGATTTTCGCGCCGTCGCGATAGAGCACGGCAAATTGTACCAAGACTACTTTGAGCTTTTCCTTATCGAGGCCCAGCGCTTCAAGAGACGCCTTTACACGTGGGATATAGCCATGATGATCCGATCCCCAAACATTAATCGCCAAATCAAAGCCGCGATCCAGTTTATCCGCATGATACGCAATGTCCGAAGCAAAATAGGTAGGTTGGCCATTATCGCGAATTACCACGCGGTCTTTTTCATCGCCATAGTCGGTGGTTTTGAACCACCATGCGCCGCCCTTCTCGTAAACATCGCCTGATGCTTTAAGCTTGTCGATAGCCTTTGTGATTTTGCCATCAGTGAATAGAGAGCGTTCAGAAAACCAAGTGTCATAGTCAACGCTAAATTCGCCAAGATCCTGACGAATATCATCAAGAATTGAATCGAGCGCGCGTTTGAAGAATATCTCGAAACCGTCATTACCGAGCTTAGTCTTAGCCAGTTCAATCGTGGCGTCGAGTGCTTCTTCTAACTCGAGATCAGCGCGAGCACCTTCGATTACTGCCTTATCTACGATGTATTGATTGCCGTGAGAAGCGAGCAGGTCTTGTCCCATCTCAGCAACATAATCGCCTTGATAACCGTTTTCGGGTAAGTCTATGTCTACCTCGTTGGCTTGTAGGTATCTCAACCATACGCTAACCGCAAGGATGTCCATCTGCCGGCCAGCGTCGTTAACATAGTATTCGCGTTCAACAGTATTGCCAGCTGCGCTAAGTACTCGTGCTAAGGCATCGCCGTAGGCCGCGCCACGGCCGTGACCAACATGCAATGGGCCAGTCGGGTTCGCTGAGACGAACTCGACCATAATTTTTTGTTTCGAATTGGGGACACCAAGGCCATATTGATTGCCTTTTTCAAAAACAGTATTGAGCACTGCGTAGCGTGCGTCTTGTGCCAGAAACAAATTGATAAAACCCGGGCCCGCTATCTCTACCTTGGTTACGAGATCATCAGCCGGTAAGGCTGCGATCAATAGCTCGGCCAGTTCACGAGGGTTTCGGCGAGCAGGTTTGGCGAGCGTCATTGCTAGATTTGTCGCAAAGTCGCCATGTTCTTTTTGGCGTGTGCGCTCGAACTGAATGCTCACCTCATGGTCTGCAGGGATCACCTGATCGGTCTTTAGCGCGTCGATTGCCTGAGTAAATAGGCTGTGTAACTGGTCTTTCAAAGTACTTTCTCGTGAGGCCAACAGCGGCCTATTATCGATTAGATTTTATCCTTTTATTGCCTGAGAAAATAGCGCTGTATTGGCTTATTGCTTGCTCTGATTGTAATTAGCTTCCATATCTGAGGGAGGACGCAGATATAAGAGCGACTATTGTATAAAAACGGGCTAAGCGCAATTGAGCAAAAGCGTTTGGGGCGATGCCGATGCTTGGCGATCATCGCCTTATGGGCAGCTGGAATGGCGGCTTACATATTACGATCTGTTAAACAATCCTATGCCACGCGTTTATGCTTCCACCAAAATGCTAGCCCCTGCGCATTTAAGTCGGCGTCTAGCTTGATCCAATGTCGCGCAGTTTGTTCGTCGACACCGTCAAGTTCGTTGACACATCGGCGAACTAAGTACTCGTTGAGTTCTTTTGCCAAATTGGCTTCAAATTCTTGAGTAGTGTCAGCGGCTTTTTGTGTGAGCATTACGTAATCGTCAATTTGCTCATGCAGGCCTGCGATGATACGAGCGCTTGGCATGACGGCGCTATAATGAGTTAAGTAGAGTGTGCTGGGCGTATAGCTCATAACCCGGTCGATTGATTTATGCAGGGCATCAGGGTTGAACTGCACCGGTGTTGTAGTGGGCATGACAAATGAATGGTGTTCATCGCGCAGTGCTCGGTAGCTAACGCCTAAGGTGTCGCCAGTGAATATGCTATTTGTTTGTTCGTCGATAATGCAATGATGATGGTTTGCGTGCCCAGGCGAGTCGATAAAGGTCAGTTTTCGACCAGCGAGATCAATTGTTTCGCCATCATTGGGCTCGAGCATACGCTCAGCGTCGATCGGGGAAATTTTGCCATAGAGCCGGTTGAATTCGGTTTCGCCGTATACCGCACTTGCGCCGGCAATTAGCTTGCTCGGGTCGACCATGTGCCTAGCGCCCTTGGGGTGGACAACTAGCTGCGCATTTTCGCAAAGCGTCATTAGTGTGCCGGCACCGCCAGCGTGATCTAGGTGGATATGAGTAAGAATGATGTAGTCAACCGCATCAAAGCCAAGGTCTAATTGTTTCAGCGCAGCCGATACTTGGCTCACTGAATACTGGGTGCCTGTATCAATAATCGCAATTCGATCTTGAGACCTAATAAGGTGTATCGAAGCCAGTTGTGGCTCATAGTAGAGCGCGTCAACAGTATAGATATCAGTATTTGCTATAGTTTGAAGCATCACGAGACTCTTTCTTTGATTCGGGTTTTATAAAAAATGTGAAATCCGCCTGAATTAGCGAAATATAGTTGTAAGCTATTAGTCAAAGACTAGTTCTTTATAAGTGTACCATTTGAAACATTCCTTTATTGAGGTCAAACACATCATGAAAAACGAAAAACTAATTAAGAATTCACAAAAAACTATTGGTTCAGCAATCGCGACCTCAGTTTTAGCAACTGCGCTTTTAGGCGCTTCTAGTGTCGCTTCAGCGGCATCGACAGAGCGTTGTGCCGACATTGTAAAAGGCGGCAAAAATACCTGCGCGGTTAAGTCGCTTGGCATTTCGTGTCAGGGTAATGCGACCGAAGACAACATGGTTGGCGCATGGATCAAAGTACCTGCGGGCACTTGTGGCAACATTGTAAGCATTTGTGCAGGTACAGCTGAAGCGCCTGAAGGCACTAAAGAGAAAAAGCTAGCTAAAGCATGTAAGAAAATTGCTCCACAATCAGACGAAAGTGTTGTTGGTGGTCGTTTAGTAGACCGTTTTGGCGAGTCTATCTAACGCAGATTGAGTTTCAACTCAAAGAAATGTAGTAACCAAAAGCCCTTGCTAAGTGCGGGGCTTTTGTTTTTTAACGTGATTAAATAGTATTAGAAAAAATTAAATAGAAACCAATCCCACAAATCAAAGGAGTATTACCATGAAGACAAACTTAAAAGCATCCGCTGCGGCCGCGTCAATTTTAGCCGTCGCTCTCGTGTCTAACACGGGCTTGGCGCACGCTGGTAAAGAAGGTTACGAAAAATGCCAAGGTATTGCTAAAGCGGGCATGAACGATTGTGGTGCCAATGGCCATGGTTGTGCAGGCCAAGCCAAGGTTGATAATGACAAGAACGAATGGATCTACGTACCTGAAGGCACCTGCGATAAGATTGCCGGTGGCGTAGTGAAGAAATCCAAAAAGGCAGCCAAGAAAGAAGCTGAGTCTTAAGCCTTTTAATTCAACAACAATAGAGTGCTGCTTGGGCATCTCTTAACTTAAACTAGTTATGTCGTTAAGCAGCAATCTATTCTCTTCAGAAACTGATTTAGATATCTCGAAATCAGGGCTAGGTATTCGCCCCGAATTATTTTCTGAGGTTGAAGGGCTTGTGGTGGGCCAAGGCTCATCGTTGGGCTTTCTCGAGGCACATTCAGAAAATTACTTCGGCGAATCCATTGCGCGCGCTAAATTACTGCGATTGCGCGAAGACTTCCCTGTCTCCTTACATGGTGTTGGCCTATCTCTGGGGCGCGCTGACAACTTAGATCTTCAGCATTTGAAAGAGTTAAAACAGCTTGTTGATGAAGTGGAGCCGTTTATCGTTTCTGAACATCTGGCTTGGAGCGCGTACTCGCATCAGCACTTGCCCGACCTATTGCCTTTACCATTGACTCCTCAAGCATTGAGGATTATTTGCGAACACATAGATCAAATGCAAAATGCGCTTGGTCGGCAGATTTTATTAGAGAACCCGTCGAACTATCTATTGTTCGATCGTTTGCAAATTCCCGAACCTGAATTCCTAAATTCCATTGCCCAGCAAACCGGTTGTGGTTTGCTAATGGACGTTAACAATATTCATGTAAGCGCGACAAATATTGGTCGTGATGGCGCCGCTTATATAAATGCGATTAATAGCGACGCGATTGGTCAATATCACTTAGCGGGTTATACCGAAGTGCAGCAAGTAATTGACGGTACAAGCGAAAAGGTGTTGATTGATACACACAATCAGACTGTATTCGACCCAGTGTGGGCTTTGTATGATTACGCCTTAGATGTGCATGGAGCGCGCCCAACATTGTTTGAGTGGGATTCTGACTTCCCCGAATTTGATGTTCTGCTAAAAGAATGTGCTAAAGCTAATGGGCGTTTGAGACAGTGCCTTGAGAGCGGCCCTGCTCCCGTGGTGTCGGAGCAGGATTCCAAGTTTGGAGGCTCAATTGATGTAAATGACGGGCTTGATTTGGCAGTCTCTCAATCTGAATTTTTGCAAGATATTTTAAGTTTAAATAAAGGTGTATTCCAGGCGAGTGCTGAACATCGGCATCGGATATCGATTTACCAGAATAATGTTTTCGCTGCTATTCAAGACTACCTAGAAGAAGTTTACCCTGCCACTCGAGGTGTTGTTGGGGCTGATTTCTTCAGACAAATGGCGCAAGTTTTTATCCAACAAACGCCGCCCGACCAAGGTAATATTCATCGGTATGGAGCGGGCTTTGGCGGTCTGTGCGCGAACTTGCAGGGATTAGAGACCTTGCCCTACCTTGGCGACTTAATTCGTTATGAGTGGGCTTTGCACTATAGCTATTTTAGTGTGGTTTCGAGTGCTTTAGATCCAGCATCAATGTCGCAAGATGAGTTACTTACCAGTGCTGTCGGATTTAACGACGGCGTGTTTATCATAGATTCTGACTACCCAATATATGAAATCCAACGACAGTCTTTGCCGAGCTTTGAGGGCGAAGTATCAATAGATTTGAGTCAAAGCCAAGACACTTTATTAGTCTATAAATTGGGTCATGAGGTCCGCTGTTTGACATTAGATCAAGAACAAGCCCTTTTTATTCAAGGAATAGAAAAAAATGAAAATTTGTTGCAAGCAATTGATGCATTGCAAGGGTCTATATCAGCAGACACATTGTCATCGACACTGTCTTTGGTGTTCGACGCACGCTTACTTAACTTAGCTGATTAATGGCCGAGTATTTAAAGAGCGAATTTCAAAGACAGCGCAAAATTTGCTTTAGGGGTAAATTTCGCGTTTAGTGTTAGCTCACTACCAACAATTGAGACTGATTTTAATGAAAAACTTATACAACGCTTTTGGGTCGTTTTGCGCAAGCATTGTCGCGCCGCTAGCAAACCTATTCGCCCGCATCTGGATTGGCCTTATTTTTTGGCGATCAGGCGTACTTAAATTTGAAGATATGGAAGAAACAGTTGAGAACTTCGACCCTGAAGAAGATGGTGACTTCGTTATCTCGTTCTTGCCTGATTCGTTGCCTCCAGAGATTCCAGCATATATGGCAACTTTCGGCGAGCTCATATTGCCGATAATGTTATTTATTGGATTGGGTACGCGTATTGGCGCTTTAGGCTTGTTGATCATGACAATCGTGATTCAGTATTTTGTGCCTGGCTTCGAAGATCATCAGCACATACTTTGGATGGCGATATTGCTGATGATTATTGGCCAAGGTGGCAGCAAAATTTCCCTCGATAATTGGTTGCTTAAAGAAACTAAGTAGTTGATTGTTTTGCAGTAAACCCATACCCATCATCCCCCAGGTTTTCTGCTTTGCGCCCTCGGTTCCAAAAGAACCGAGGGTTTTTTTTACCCCAATGGGTGGGAGCTACCCTAGAAATGCAGGAGCGGTGTCTCTTTTTGCCGAAGTGCCTCCCTTCCTTTTGAAGCCGTTTAAACTGACCGCTAGTTTATGCATAAAAAAGCCAAAACAAGAATCAGGAACAGTTCCTTGCTATTCTCGACTATATGAATACCGATTCAAGATTTGTGGGTCGCCAAATAATTGGTCGCTATGCGCCGAGTCCAACTGGCGACCTCCATTTAGGCAATCTAAGAACTGCCCTTTTAGCGTGGCTCTCTGCGCGCGCGCGCGGAGGAAAATTTATCGTGCGCATGGAAGATATTGATCAGCCCAGAGTTGTTCCCGGAAGTGCCGATCAGATACTCCGGGATCTAGAATGGCTAGGCTTGGATTGGGATGGTCCAGTGGTTTTTCAATCGCAAAGGCATGAGCTGTATCGGGCCGCGCTTGATCGGCTGTCAGGGCTTGAATTGACTTATCCGTGCTTTTGTTCACGAAAAGACATACAACAAGCTATCGCCAAAAATCTATCTGCTTCGAGTGAGTATCCAGGCACTTGTGCTTCACTTGGCGCTGATGAAATAGCGATTAGGAAGCAACAGAAAACCCCATCGATTAGAGTGCGTATTGCACCTGAACTAAACGGCACTATGGGGGATTTTGTGATAAGGCGTGCCGACAACTTATTTGCTTACCAATTGGCAGTGATCGTGGACGATCTTGATCAAGACGTAACCGAAGTTTTACGCGGCGTTGATCTGTTGGACAGCACTCCCAAACAACAATATCTAGCGAGTTTGCTGAGTTCCAAGTATTTGCGCATAAGGTATTTTCATGCTCCTCTGATGCTTGAGCCTAATGGAAACAAAATGTCAAAACGAGATGGTTCTTATTCGGCTAAAGAATGGCGAAGTGAAGGTAAGTCGCCAGAGCACTTATTAGGCTATTTGGCATATTCTATCGGTCTTGCCTCAAAGGGAGTGCCGATTTCAGCCGACCAATTATTAATAGATGTGGTCAATGGAAAGCTACTGAATTCATTGGTTTTTTCTTAAAAATATCAATTTAGCCCTAGATTTATAGATATTTATTTATCATATAAAAGTGTTTTATATATACGCGGTTTAGTATTTTTTTCTCTTGACACGCTACTGGCGCAGGCGTAGTTTGAGATTTATTGAGACAGTCTTGGTCTGATTGCAAGACTGGTCCAAGGGGAATAACTTGTGTTCCTGATTCATCCGAAGCGACTTCGCAGGCTGAAATCGGGAGTTTGTGTAGATAGGTTTTGAAGGCAGTCAAATCGTGCCTTTCGATACCCTCACAGACATTCTGCTAAGCTAGCTAGGTGAATGTCACGTTTTCAAAAAGCTCGGCCCATTGGCTTGAGTATTTGATGTCCCTATTTTGTATTAAAGATTGCTCGTAAAAGCAACTCCAACCCGTGTTTTTACGAGTCTATTGGGGGGGTAGAATGCCCTTCATTTGTGAGCCTGCCAGAGATCCCAACCCCTCTGGCAGGCTTTTTTTCGCCTGTGATTTGGTTGGTTGGGGGTGCTATTGCCTATTTCTTCCGCTGTTCAATGAAATCAGCGCGGCTCCTAAGTTTATCCATTTCTCTGATTGCTGCGAACGGATCGCTGTCGTCATGTTTGGCGTCTTTGTTGGCTTGTGCTGCTTTTTCGTTCAGATCTTCTTTACTGGCTCTCAGGCCACTAAAAAAATGGAAGACGAAATAAATCACTATGCCGAGCCCGTAAGCTAGCCATTTATAGATAAAGCTTATGCCTGTGGCCGAGGCGTCTTTCTGTAGTTTTGCGTGAGTTAGGTAGTCGTCGTGGACGCTTCCTACTAGCAAGAGATAAGCGATAAGCAGTGTGCTCGAAATGATTAGGCCCTTGTATTGCTTCCAAATTAGAGCGATAAAAGCCAAGCGAAAAATTTGTTTAAAAACCATATTGATAAGATTCGATCGATTGCACTAAACAAATAGATTTAAGCCAAGCAATGCTAATACGGCCATCAAACCTTTCTCTTTGATCGAGCCTTTGATTTTATCCTCTTCCTCACGAACGACTACTTCTAAATCTTCTTGGCTTAGCTTTCGAGGGTCATTCCCGGCCACAATAATTCGAGTGCGAGCTCGCTCGATTGCTTTGTCGCGAATGTAAAGCTTGTATTTGTTGGGTACTGTTCTGACTATTGGAAGTGACTTCATTCTGTTAAATCGGCGCTTGCCGTGGTCCGTTGCTCGCTTGCCTTGGGCTGTTTGGCTACTTGCCTTGGGCTGTTTGGCTAATAGTTGCGTGTTTCATAGTAGCATCTCCGGTCTTGAATGCATTTTATTGGTAGGTCAAAAGCGTAAATTTTGCTAAAATTCGCGGCCAACAAACACCGTTATTACTCGATATGCGAATCGATTGAGCAAATTTCAAGCTTATTGCTTATCACTTCCTCATTTGTATCCAGACTCGAGTGGCAGTAGAAAACCCTATATTTATGACAAGCACGGCTATCTCAACGACTGCGCGAACCGCAGAAGTGACTCGAAATACCAGTGAGACGCAAATCTCCGTTAAGCTTAACCTTGACGGTACAGGCAAGTGTAATTTCGACACCGGTGTCCCATTTTTAGAACACATGATGGATCAAATAGGTCGTCATGGTTTGATTGATCTTGATATCAAGTGCAAGGGCGATCTACATATTGATGATCATCATACTACTGAAGATATTGGTATCACCCTCGGCCAGGCTTTTGCAGAAGCGCTGGGTGACAAAAAGGGTATACGTCGATACGGGCATGCTTACGTGCCTCTAGATGAAGCATTGAGTCGTGTTGTTGTCGATTTTTCGGGTCGGCCAACGTTAATGCATCGTGTCGACTATAAGCGTGCTCGTATTGGTGGTTTTGATGTCGATTTGTTTGACGAGTTTTTTCACGGATTTGTGAATCATGCTCGTATGACCATTCATATTGATAGTATTCGTGGCAAAAACGCTCATCATATTGCTGAGACTATCTTCAAAGCGTTTGGTCGCTCTTTGCGCATGGCGCTAGAGTATGATGAGCGCAGCCAAGGCGTGATTCCATCGACAAAAGGCAGTCTTTAATCACTCCAGCCTCCAATAAAAGCAAAGTAGAGAAGTTACATGCAAATAGCGGTTATCGATCTAGGGATCGGCAATCTACGCTCGGTTGAGCAAGCGTTAAACGCGGTTGCCCCGAATGCCAATGTGCTGGTTACGAGCGACGCGGCAGCGATTGACCAAGCTGATCGAGTAGTGATGCCTGGCCAAGGCGCTGTGGGCACTTGGTTTAACGCGTTAAGCGAGCGTGGTTTAGAGCAGGTCGTGCGTGATAGCCTAGATTCCAAGCCAATGCTGGGCATTTGCGTTGGCATGCAAGCCTTGTTCGGTCATTGCGAAGAAGATGGTGGCGTTGATGGCTTAGGCTTGTTTTCAGGCGAGGTACGCCACTTTTCAAACTTTCATCAGCAGGGTCCTGCTGCGCCACGTTTGAAGATTCCACAAATGGGTTGGAACCAAGTATCGCAACGCCTAGACCATGCACTGTGGCAGGGTATCGATGACCAATCTCATTTTTATTTTGTGCATAGTTTTTGTGCCAACCTGAATTTAAATGCAGAACAAGATTGTATCTACGGCGAAGCCAATTACGGCCATCAGTTCATAGCCGCAGTTGGTCGCGAAAATGTATTTGCCGTGCAGTTTCACCCTGAAAAAAGCCATAACGATGGCTTACAGTTACTGAAAAATTTTACCCAATGGAACGGCAAATAGGCCGCATCACTCATGTTATTAATACCTGCAATCGATATTAAAGAAGGCAAATGCGTGCGTTTACGCCAAGGCCTAATGGAAGACTCAACCGTATTCAGCGACAGCCCATTGGCGATGGCCGACAAATGGGTGGAGCTAGGTGCTAAGCGAATTCACCTTGTAGACCTAGATGGCGCATTTGCCGGTAAGCCAGCGAATGCTGACGTGATTAACGCCATAGCCGAAAAATACCCGAATGTGCCAATTCAGATTGGTGGTGGTATTCGTGATGAGAAAACGATTCAAGCGTATATCGATGCAGGTGTTCAATACGTAATTATCGGCACTCGTGCGGCAAACGAACCTGAGTTCATCGGCGAGATTGCCTCGGAGTTTGGCAAAAACTTGATCATTGGATTGGATGCAAAAGACGGCATTGTTGCTGTAGATGGCTGGGCCAAATTGACTGAACACAATGTTGTGGACTTAGCAAAGCGCTTTGAAAACGACGGAGTGCAAGCCATTATTTATACCGATATCGCGCGTGACGGTATGATGCAAGGCGTGAACTTAGACGCGACTAGGCATTTAGCTGAATCAGTTAATATTCCCATCATTGCCTCTGGTGGTGTGACGAATATGGATGACTTGATCGAGCTGCAAAAAATCGAAGATTCTGGCATCTCAGGCGTGATAACCGGTCGTGCAATATATGAAGGCACCTTAGACTTTGCTGAGGGGCAAGCCTACTTAGATTCTAAACTCGCCGAATCGTAAGCCAGTATTAATATGCCTTTAGCCAAACGAATTATTCCTTGCCTTGACGTCGATAATGGCCGAGTGGTCAAAGGCGTCAACTTTGTCGGTATACGTGACGCTGGCGACCCAGTTGAGGTGGCCAAACGCTACAATCAGCAGGGTGCCGATGAAATCACGTTTTTAGATATCACCGCGACATCGGATAAGCGCGACACCCTACTTCATGTTGTTGAAGAGGTCGCGAGCGAGGTGTTTATACCGTTGACGGTTGGCGGTGGTGTGCGTGAATTGCAAGACGTACATAATTTGTTGAACGCTGGGGCGGATAAAATCTCGGTTAATAGTACCGCGGTATTCAAACCTGAATTTATTCGAGAAGCCTCATCGCACTTTGGATCGCAATGTATTGTAGTTGCTATCGATGCCAAGCAAACGCAATGGTTAGATAAAGGCGACGGCCAAGATCGATGGGAGATTTTTACTCATGGCGGCCGAAAAGCGACTGGCATTGATGCCGTCGAGTGGGCCATTAAAATGGCTGACTATGGCGCGGGTGAAATACTGTTAACTAGCATGGACGGGGATGGTACTAAAGCGGGCTATGATTTAAAACTCACCAAAGCTGTATCAGACGCGACTTTAGTTCCAATCATTGCTTCGGGTGGTGTTGGCAATTTAGAGCATTTAGTGGAAGGCGTGAAACTGGGAGGGGCTGATGCTGTACTGGCCGCCAGCATTTTTCACTTCGGCGAGTACACGGTGCAGCAAGCTAAGCAAGCAATGCGGGACGCTGGCGTTGAAATTCGGCTCTAAGTCGCCATTGTTTAGTTATTAAACGTTTTAGTAGTCTTACGAGTGTAGTAGCCTAATGAGTGATTTTTTAGATCAAATTAAATGGAATGACGCTGGTCTCGTCCCAGCGATCGCCCAAGATCAGGATAGTGGTGCAAATTTGATGGTTGCTTGGATGAATCGTGACGCATTGCAAGAAACCGTTGAGACTAAACGCGCGGTTTATTTTTCACGTTCTCGACAAAAACTTTGGCGTAAGGGCGAAGAATCGGGTAATTACCAAGTAGTATCTGAAATTCGATTAGACTGCGATGCCGATGTCATTTTATTAAAGGTCACTCAAAACGGTGGCATTGCGTGTCATACTGGGCGCCACAATTGCTTTTACCGTATTTATGCCGACGGCGAGTGGCAAGCGGTTGAGCCGGTGGTTAAAGATCCATCGTTGATTTATGCTAAGTAGAGCAAAATATGAGTGTTGAGAATAAAAATGAACTTTTAGAGGGTGGCACGCAATCCAAGGACGTTGAACCTTTTACTGCGCAAGACGTTTTATCTGAAGTTCATCAAACCTTGGTTTCTCGCATAGACGCGGATCCGAGTAGTTCTTACGTTGCATCGTTATACAATAAAGGTTTGGATGCGATACTCAAAAAAATTGGCGAAGAAGCAACTGAAACGGTGATGGCGGCGAAAGATGGTGATCAAAATAAAATTGTTTATGAGGTCGCCGATTTATGGTTTCACACCATGGTGCTATTGGCTCAACAGGGTTTAGGGCCGCAACATATAACTGATGAGCTGGCGCGCCGAATGGGTGTTTCAGGGCATGAAGAAAAAGCCTCACGACATTCGTGAGCACAATATAAATAGAGGATAGAACAATGGGTTTAGGCGGAATTAACATTTGGTCGTTACTGATTATTTTGGTCATCGTTGCATTGATCTTCGGCACAAAGAGACTGCGAGGTATCGGCGGCGATTTAGGTGGTGCGATTAAGGGTTTTAAAAAAGCGCTCGGTGACGATAGTAAAGATAACGAAGAAGCGATTAAAGAGTCTGAGAAAGAAGAAAGCTCAAACCAAGGCTCAGACAAGTAGTTATTCGCAATGCTAGATATTGGCTTTTTCGAATTATTAGTTGTTGGCGTGGTGTTGATCATTGTGATGGGGCCTGAGCGTCTGCCTGAGGTTGCGCAGAAAGCAGCTTTTTTAATTCGCAAGGCGCGTCAGGGAATGTTCCGTTTACGCAATGAAATGCAGAGTGAGATTCAGGGAACACCGTTTGCTGATCTTGAAAAAGCCAAACAAGAGATGGCTGATTTAAAAAATGACCTCAGGCAGTTTGGTCGAGAATTAGCCGACTCAGCTGAGAAAAAAACAAATGAAATAGCCGACTCAGCATCAGAGGCTGTGTCGGGTGAAAAAACACAGTCATCTCATATGACGGGTGAACCGCTCGAAGTGCCGCCCTCTGAAAAGTTGTCTGATCACCCCTCTGATGATAGTACCGGCCAAGGCTAAGCGAAAGTATTCACTCTAGTTTAATAAAATCATGACCGAAGAAATTCAAAAATCAGAACCTTTTGTTTCGCACTTAGTCGAGTTGCGAAACAGATTGGTGTGGGCACTCAGCGCTGTGTTATTGGTTTTTCTTTGTCTTGTGCCGTTTGCAGGTGAGATTTATTCTTGGTTCGCTGGCCCATTATTGTCTAGCTTACCTGAAGGTGGCAATATGATTGCGGTTGATCCGCACGGGACATTTTTTATTCCATTTAAACTGGCATTCGCGGTAGCGTTCGCGATAGCAATTCCCTTCGTGCTGTACCAGGTGTGGTCATTCGTAGCGCCTGGTTTATACACTAAAGAAAAGCGCATTGTATTGCCGTTGGTGGTGTCTACTACCCTACTGTTTTACCTAGGCGTGTTGTTCGCTTACGCAGTGGTATTTCCGTTGATGTTTGAGTTTTTCGCCAAGATGACGCCTCAAGGCGTCGCTTTTACTCCAGATATTGGCTCGTATATGAGTTTCGCACTGAGCTTGTTTTTTGCTTTCGGTGTGGCGTTCGAAGTCCCTGTAGCGATTGTTCTACTCACGCGTATCGGCGTGATCTCGGCTGAAAACGTCGCAAAACAGCGTCCATATTTCATTCTCGGCGCTTTTGTTTTAGCTATGTTAATGACCCCGCCCGACCCTTTTTCGCAGGTAATGATGGCGGTGCCAGTTTGTCTATTATTTGAACTTGGCTTGTTTTTCGCTAGAAAACTTGAAAAAAATGACCTACAGTCAGAGGAGTTAGAGTAACTGGTCATTAGTCAGGTATCGCGATGTCGGCAAAAATTATTGATGGCAATTCGATCGCAGCGCAAATTCAAGAAGAAGTTGCGCAAGAGGTACAGCGGCTTAAACAAACGCAGGTCCACCCCTGTTTGGCTGTAGTTGCGGTACGCAAAGAAGGTGTCTCCGAATGCTATGTTGGCAACAAGGGGCAGGTTTGTGAAGCAGCGGGTATTAGGTTTCTCAAAATTGAAGTTGCCGCCGGCGCGCCTGAGCAGGCTTTGCTAGATGAAGTCGATAAGCTGAATCAAGATCCTCATGTGCATGGCATATTACTTCAATTGCCGATTCCCCATTCAATGAATCAAGAGCGCATAGTTGGACGTATCTCTCCAAGTAAAGATGTAGACGGATTTCACCCAGAGAACATTGGCAAGTTGATTATGGGCCTGGATTGCTTAGCACCATGTACGGCATCGGGCATTCCAGAGCTTATCACTAGGAGTGGTATCGGCACGGCTGGTAAGCATGCCGTGATAGTGGGGCGCAGCAACCTGGTTGGTAAACCGGTGATGAACCTTTTAATGCGCAAGGGCGACAAAGCTAACTGCACAGTGACATGCTGTCATAGCGGTACTGACCATTTGGCAAATCATACTCGTCAGGCGGATATTTTGATTGCAGCTATTGGCGTGCCTCATTTTGTGACTGCAGGCATGGTTAAAGAGGGTGCAACAGTGATCGATGTAGGTATTAATCGGCTTGATGATCTTGAGCATTCTTTGGGGTATCGTTTGGTCGGCGATGTTGATTTCGATGAGGTCAGAGAGGTTGCAGGAAATATTACCCCCGTACCTGGAGGTGTTGGCCCGATTACCTTAGCAATGATGATCCGCAATACGGTTAAGGCCGCTCGCTTGCAAACTTCTGTATAGGCCCTATATTCGAATGAATCGGCTCGCGATTCACGCGGGCTTTTGCGTGAGGCGTTTTCGCCAAGATCTGGTTAATTCGTGTTTTACTAATGCTAAGATCGGTGCAATTCTAAAAAGACAACACAGAGGTTAACTGGTGAATAAAGGTACAAACCCGATACTGAGGGTTCTCAAAGGTGCATGGAGTGCGATTGACACAACTCGCAAAGTGGTATTCAACTTAATATTCTTGCTAATTGCGATTGCGATTCTAGGAATGGTGTTCAGTAGCGACGAGCCTAAAGTTGCAGACAAAACCGCTTTAGTAATTCAGCCCAAAGGGCAATTAGTTGAGCAGCTTACCGCTAAATCGTTTGATCAAGTTATTGACGAAGTGCAGGGTACCGCGGTTCAAGAGACACTCCTAAAAGACGTGATCGACGCTATTGGTGCGGCGAAAGACGACGATCGAGTCGAAGTTTTAGTGCTCAACTTGTCGTCATTTGGCGGCGCGCGATTGACCAAGCTTCAAGATGTTGGCAAGGCGATTAATGATTTTAAAACCAGCGGTAAGAAAGTTGTCGCAATGGCGGACTATTACGGTCAAGATGCTTATTACATAGCAGCACATGCGAATGAAATTATCTCGCACAGCATGGGAGCCGTTACACTAGAGGGCTTTGGTCGTTACCGCATGTACTACAAAGAAGGTATCGATAAGCTTGGGCTTGATGTACATGTTTTTAAAGTCGGTACCTATAAATCGGCGGTTGAACCTTACTTGCGCGATAATATGTCTGAGTACGCAAGAGAGTCGAACAAAGAATGGATGGGCGACCTTTGGGAAATCTATCTTGATGATGTGGCCAAAGCTCGAGGTATGAAGGCTGACGTATTGAACGCATATGCCCAAGATATTGGCCGTTTCATGAAAGGTGCGAACGGTGACAGTGCGAAAGCTGCGCTTGATTATGGTCTTGTCGATCAAGCCCTTACCCGAGTGGAAATGCGCGAATATTTAATTGGCTTAGTTGGTGAAGACGAAGAGACTAAGTCATACAATCGAGTGTCTCTGGGCAACTATTTACAAACAATTAAAGAAGATCGTTTTGGGCGTAAATCAAAGGGCGATAAAGTCGCTGTGGTTGTCGCGCGAGGAACTATTCTCGATGGTTCTCAGCCTGCCGGTACGATTGGCGGTGATTCAACGGCAGCACTAATACGCCAAGCTCGTAATGACGAATCTGTAAAAGCGATTGTTCTACGCGTTGACTCTGGTGGCGGTAGCGCATTTGCTTCGGAAGTCATTCGTCGTGAACTTGAAAAAGCACAAGCCGATGGTAAAAAAGTAATCGCATCAATGGGAAGTGTTGCGGCATCTGGCGGCTATTGGATTAGCACCTCGTCTGATCAAATTTGGGCACACCCTACAACTATTACCGGCTCAATAGGTATTTTCGGAATGATCCCGACCTATCAACGTCCGCTGGCTGAACATTTAGGCATACGTGTAGATGGTATAAGCACAGCTCCTCTTGCTGGTATTCGTTTAGATCGAGAGTTACCCGCTGAAGCCGGTGAAATTATCCAACTGATGATTGAACAGGGCTACAGAGAGTTTTTGCAGCGTGTATCAGACTCGCGAGGCATGACAACTGAAGATGTTGATAAAATTGCTCAAGGCCGTGTCTGGAGTGGTGTTGACGCACATGCCGCAGGTCTAGTAGACAATCTCGGCGACCTTGATGATGCCGTGGCGGCAGCAGCTGAGCTAGCCGGCTTGGGCGATGATTACATCGTTAGCTATGTAGAAAAAGAACAAGAGTTCCAAGAAAAGTTGGTGAGTCAATTAATGGCGAAAGCTGTTCAAGCCAGTGGTCAACAACTTGCAGCTGCGACACCGGTTGCTCAGCTGCTAGGGCAAATTGAGAAAGCGGCAGCTGATTTTTCTGCACTCAATGATCCGAATCATGTTTATGTGTTGTCGAATATTGAGACAGACTAAGTCTTAAACGAAAACTCTGATTAACCTGTCTTGCGTAGTGCGAGGCTGGTTAATCAGGTTTAACTGATAGAGATCAGATCCATAATCATGAATGAGTTTGATTATCTGAAAGTTGCGGGAACCCTCACTTTTCTTGCATCTGCGGTGCATATCGCCATCATAATTGGTGGCGGCGAATGGTACCGTTTTTTTGGCGCTGGTGAGGCTATGGCGACAATGGCTGAACAGGGTTTGTTAAGGCCAACACTGATTACATTATGCGTCTCATGTGTTTTAGCCATTTGGGGCGTTTATGCCTGGTCCGCAGCCGGACTGTTTCCTGAGCTACCATTGTTAAAACCAGTGATGTGTTTAATTACTTTTGTGTATTTATCTCGTGGTGTTTTAGGTTTGCTAGCTCCCTATATCTCGAACCATCCCCAAATTATTCAAAATAGCCCGAGCTTTTGGCTTTGGAGTTCGTTGATTTGCTTAGCGTTTGGCTTGGTTCATTTAAAGGGCGTTATCGATAAGTGGTATTGACCCTACAATACTCTAGGTAGGCGAACTTGACGTTCTCATGATGTAAGTTCGGGTAATACGCAGCCGACGCTAAGTACGTATCGCTCACCTATTAAAATCTTGCTTACCGAGTGTTTGTTTACATCCGGTCTAAATAGCTTAATTGAATGACTTTCAAAAACGGTTTGTTCGCAAGAGAACTGGCCACCAGAGCGCGCATGCTTCAGTATGAGGTTAAGACGAAAGTGTCGTCCTTGCTCTACCTCGTCGATATGCGGTGGAATCTCATGCCCTTCGCTAAAACGCAGCAAGTAACAATCAAGTTTTATTGGCCAATTGAGTATTAGCAACGGCATCTTTTCATAGCCCGTTTGTTGTCTGCCTTTTTGCCAACGAAAGAATTTCATGATTCAATTGTAGCCCAAAGAGTTTACGACAACGCAAAGGCAACGCGAAAATTGTAAGCTACATAAGGTAAACTTGAACAATGGTCTACTCTCTATTCTTGATTTTTGTTGGTGCGGCGATATTTGCCACGCTCGCCCTGGTGGCTCGCCAGTCATTAATTATCGGTTACATCGTCTTGGGTATTGTGCTCGGTCCATGGGGCTTGGCATGGGTAACTGACACTAAGCTCATTCAGGATATTTCGACCATCGGCATCATATTTTTACTGTTCTTACTTGGGCTAAACCTGAGCCCGAGAAAATTACTCGAGCTATTAAAGCAAACAACTATCGTCACGGTTTTAACCTCTGCGGTGTTCGCCAGTGTCGGCTGGGCGTTTGCGGTACTCGCAGGTTTTAATACGATAAATGCCGTTATCGTTGGTGTGTCATGTATGTTTTCAAGTACCATTATCGGTTTAAAGCTTTTGCCAACTACGGTTTTGCATCATAAGCATACTGGAGAAGTCATTGTCAGCGTTTTACTGCTACAAGACATGATTGCGATTGTGGTTCTTTTGGCTTTTCAAGCGATGTCCTCGGAACAGACTAGCACCATGGTTGAGCTCGCAAAACTTGTTGTTCTGCTACCGGTTCTTGTAGGCGTTGCATGGGGATTAAAGCATCTCGTACTGCTTAAGCTTTTCAAGAAATTTGATCGTATTCAAGAGTATGTTTTTCTATTAGCGTTAGCTTGGTGTCTCGGAATCGCAGAGTTAGCATATTTTATCGGTTTTTCACATGAAACCGGTGCGTTCATTGCGGGCATTACGATTGCCACGAGCCCAATTGCGTTGTTTATTGCTGAGAGCTTAAAACCATTACGAGACTTCTTTTTGGTGCTGTTTTTCTTTGCGCTTGGTGCTGGCTTGAATATATCTGCGCTTGATCAAATTTGGCTGCCTGCGTTATTGCTTGGCTGCGCCATGCTGCTTATTAAGCCCATAGTGTTTCGCTTTGCATTACACCGTGTTTCAGAAACCAACAAGCTTGGTTGGGAGACTGGGTTTAGATTGGGGCAAATGAGTGAGTTCAGTTTGCTAATTGTCTTTATGGCCGCTCAAAGTGCCTTGATTAATGAAGCAACTGTGTACTTCGTGCAGCTGGCAACCTTGGTTACGTTTATCGGGTCGAGCTATTCAATTGTGTTGCGCTACCCTACGCCCGTGGCCGTTTCAGATCGACTAAGGCGAGACTAATCATGAACGCGAGAACTGTGGTGTTTGGTTGCGGGGATGTCGGTCGTCGAATCTGTCGTTTACTAAGCAAGCAAGGTACGTCTTTAAGCTCAATTCAGGGTTATGTAAATACCGAAGAAAGTAGGTTGGAGGCGGCTAAGCTTGGCGTTCATTGTGATGTTCTGGATTTAGATGAGCCAAATCTTGAACTAAGCGTATGCGAGCGCGCCAACCTTTTTTACACCGTCGCACCGCAAAAAGAAGGTCTGCAAGATCTACGTTCAAAGCGAGTGATCGATACTTTTAGGGCTCAGTCTGTTCATCCGAAAAAGGTGGTTTTGATCAGTACTACAGGGGTTTACGGCGACTGCAACGGCAATTGGGTTAGCGAGGCAACGCCAACCAAACCGAAAACAGAACGAGGTAAACGGCGCCTAGACTCCGAACAACAATGGTTGGCTTGGGGCATGAGCGAGAATGTAGACATCGTTATTTTAAGAGTGCCTGGTATTTACGCCTACAGTCGCTTGCCGCGTGCTCGGCTCGAAAAGGCCACGCCGGTAGTCCTCGAGCAGGCGTGTGGGTTTACCAACCGTATTCATGCCGACGACTTAGCAAACATGTGCATTCAGGCGATGAAAAAAGCCGAGACTGGCAAAATATATAACGCAACTGATGGACAACCAGGAAAAATTAGCGAATATCTTCAGGCCGCAGCCAAAGCATTAGGCCTACCGCCTTTGCCTGAAATTAGCATGGACGAAGCAAAATCTCAGCTAAGCGCTGGTATGCTGTCTTATCTGAATGAGTCACGCAAAATTAGTAATCAGAAAATAGTCGAGGAGCTCGATATTCAATTAGCGTATCCAGACTTCAGAGTAGGGCTATTGAATTAATCTCGTCTTAAATAAAATTAGAGGTGTTTGATGGGGGCTATATCGATGAATAGAATTTTTTTATCACGAAGTTTAGTGCTGGTTTTATATACCGTGCTTCAGATGACTTCACATGCCCACGCTGATGACTCTCAAGCTTTCGAAAACGACGTGAAAGTGTTCAGGCAAGCTAAGAAAATTCCCGGGCTTGCTGTAAGCGTAGTCAAAGATCAAGAGATAGCATGGTCGATTGGGCTAGGTTATGCGGATAGCAATAGAACAGTGCCCGTTACAGCCGATACACCTTTTTGGATTGCGTCTGTAAGCAAGACCTTTGTTGGATTGGCCTATTTGCACTTAGAGCAACAGAACAAAGTTCAACTCGATGAGATCGCGGCGAAGACCCCTAACTTTGACGGTTTGTGTCGATGGCTTGAGTCAACAACAATCCCATTTGCAAACGGCTTAAACTGCGATGCGGAAATCACTATTAGGCATATATTGCACCATCAAGTTAACGATCCGCCTGGCTCACAATTTATGTACAACCCAATTATGTACTCGAGGCTTTCCCGTCATCTCGAGCACAAATTTGGCGAAGGAATAGACGCCGTCGAAGGGCGGCATAACTACCTGGGTCAAGTTATTGATAGAGAAATACTCAAGCCTGCGCAAATGACTCGAACCATGTCTAGTATGTGGGATAGGTCAAAAATGGAAGTTTATTTCGATCTGGCTGACGGCTTCAAAGTTGATGACAAGGGCAACAAAACTAAATTGCGAAGACCGGACAAGCATATAGCAGGCGGCGCCGGAGTGGTGTCGACTGTGAACGACCTGGCAAAGTATGAAATAGCGATCAGCCAAGGAGTGGTCATACCCAAGGGCTTTGAGGAAAAATTACTTAATCCTGCTAAGTATTCTTCAGGTGAGGCCTCGCCTTATGGGTTTGGCTGGTATTTCCAGTGTTATCAAGGAGTTAAATTAATGTGGCACGGCGGCTGGGACCCGGATAGCGGATACTCGGCGCTCTATCTGCGTGTGCCAGAGCAAGACCTTGCTCTGATTGCGCTCGCTAATAGTGAAAGTGGGCTTTGGTGGGGCAATTCATTGACTAAGCCCCAAGTTGAACGCTCTGGTATGGCTAAACTATTTTTAGACAGATTTGTCGAACTACCAGAAACTCAGAATGGTGATCATTGTGGCTTAGAAACTGATCGCTAGAAAATAAAAATATCGCGCTAATTGAGTGTCACTAGCGCGATATCCTTAAATAGAGCTTTTTGTTAAGCGCAACTACATTTCTGTACCTACATCTTGCGCTTATGGGTAGCCCTAAAACCCAACCCAACGTTACTAACTACTGTATTTGCTAACTGCAATGATAGTGGCCTTTGTGCTCATAGCAGCTACGGTTGCGGTCATAGCGTGTTGAGTAACCATCTATCGGGCAAATCTCTACGCGGCGATCATAGCGGCGATCGTAGCTGTTTCGGTCATACCTTCTATCGTAGCGACGGTCATAGTACCTATTTGAGTTTCTATAAGAGCGGCTACCAGAATAATAATTGTCGTTATAGTAACGGCGTTCGTAGTAGTCGTTATGATGTCGACGATGCCTGCGATCATGCCGCCTGTCATTGTAGTAACGATTACGATAATGCTTGCGATGGCGTTTACGGTACTTGTGGTCATCGTGTATGCCGATGCTAAAACCGGGTCCATCGAAATACACACCTCCGCCAGCGTGTGCCGATGTTGGTGTCACCGCCATCACAGTCAGCATGCTGAGTGTGGCGAGCAAATGTTTAGCCGAAAGTTTCATAGGTTTTCTCCTATTTGTTACGATAACAGCACTTTACACTTCTCGACCTTAACCCAAACTGAACCAATATGAACAGTGTGAAATCGATAGTAGTGCTTACTGGCGCCGGCATTTCGGCCGAATCAGGGATCAAAACCTTTCGCGCCGATGATGGCCTCTGGGAGAACCATCGAGTTGAAGATGTCGCGACACCCGAGGCCTTTGAACGAGACCCCTGGCTGGTGCAAAAGTTCTACAATGAGCGCAGGCGTCCTTTGCTTTGCTATCAAGAGCGTGAGTCGGAGGTTAAATACAACCCGGCACATAAAGCACTGGCAAAGCTTGAAGCTCAATTCGACGGTGATTTTCTTCTCATTACGCAGAATATCGACAACTTACATGAACAAGGAGGCTCGATAAATATCAAACATATGCACGGTGAGGTGCTTAAGATGCGGTGTAAGAGCACTAATACCGTATTTGATTGCTTTCATGATATCGAGGTCGCCGACCTTTGCGATTGCTGCGGTGAGCCGAATAACTTGCGCCCTCATATCGTTTGGTTTGGTGAAATGCCCCTCTATATGGATGAAATTGCGTCAGCTATTTCGAGTTGCGATTTGTTCATCTCCATCGGCACATCTGGCAATGTTTATCCTGCAGCAGGTTTTGTTCAAATGGCCAATCAGGCCGGTGCGCGCACACTTGAAATTAATCTCGAAGAGTCTCTTGTGGCCAGTAATTTTGATCAAGCAATTTACGGAAAGGCCGGTGAGGTGTTGCCGGCTTGGGTGGAGGAATTCTTGATCGGTCAGCGTAAAAAATGACATAGCCAATAAAATTGGCACGTTTCATGCTAGTTGATCGGCATGATGAGTAAAGAAAAAGGTGTCGATATGCTAAACCAAGCGCTCGCGGTTGATCATTTAACGAACCGCGTTCTACTAGTTGAATCCGGTTCAGATCAGAGATCTTCTATTAGTAATAAATTAAGTAAATTAGATGGCTATTTAATTGAGGAAATTTCCAAACTCAGTATTGCTCCTGCTTTAGTCAAAGTCAGCTCTCCAGATCTGATTGTGGTTTCTGTCGAATCTTTAAATGATATGGATCTGAGCCCCTTGCAAGAAATCAAGCGCGAAAGCCCCTTACCAGTCGTTGTATTTGCGCAGAATCACGCAGATGGTGCGGCTAAGACTGCGGTTGCTGCTGGTGTTACAAGTTACATTGTTGATGATGTCTCTAATGAGCGTATGCCGGTAATTTTTGATATTGCTGTAGAGCGATTTCTACAAGAACAAACGCTTAATACAGAGTTAGAAACCACAAAACGTAAGTTGGACGACCGTAAGCTTATCGAAAAGGCCAAAGGAATTATCATGGAGCAGAAGAGCTTATCGGAGGAAATGGCTTATCGAGAAATGCGCCGCGCGGCGATGAATCAAGGGAGAAGCATGGTTGAGCTCTCGCAGAGAATTATTTCCTTGACCGAGTTAATGAGCGAATGAATCATAATTGTGCAAGCGCACCAAACGCTTGCACAAGTAAGAGGCACAAGGAGTCCCGCCTGTGATAATCGCGCTCCTTCCGGGCATTAAGCCTCTTATAAAGTTGGCACGCTTCGTGCTACGTCTATATTGAAGTTCAAATTGACTTCCTGAATTAGTTTTCCGGCAAAGTAGCAACGGTGTTGTTTTGTCATCAGTAAATCACTTTTAAACCTATAACACATAAAGGCAATGGCGCTGATCGTTACACTGATTGGCAACAATACGTGATTTCCAATTGGCGGCAGTAATTACATCGAGGTACTCATGCGTTTCGCATTTCTAAAATATTTTATAAACAACACCAAAACAATCTTTTTGGGCTTAGTTGCTCTATTTGTTTCTTTAAACGCGGCGGCTGAATTAGGTGAGCCGGAAAAAGACGAGTTGAAGTTTGGTTTCATTAAGCTCACTGATATGGCACCTATCGCCATCGCTTACGAGAACGGCTATTTCGAAGATGAAGGCTTGTACGTCACAATCGAAGCTCAAGCTAATTGGAAAGTGCTATTAGACGGTGTTATTGACGGCGGCTTAGATGGTGCACATATGCTAGCGGGCCAACCGCTTGCTGCAACAATTGGCTATGGAACCAAAGCTCATATTGTCACACCTTTTTCAATGGACCTGAACGGTAACGGCATTACCGTTTCAAACGAAATCTGGGAAAAGATGAAAAAGAACGTGCCGATTGAGAATGGCAAGCCCGTGCATCCGATCAAAGCTGACTACCTCAAGCCAGTTGTTGATGATTTCGCCGATCAGGGCAAACCGTTCAAAATGGGCATGGTGTTTCCAGTCTCAACTCATAACTATGAGTTGCGTTATTGGCTAGCTGCTGGCGGTATTCACCCGGGCTACTACGCGCCACACAAAGGCGATACGGCGGGAACTATAGACGCACAAGCGCTTCTATCCGTGACGCCTCCGCCACAAATGCCAGCTACCTTAGAAGCGGGCACAATTCACGGTTACTGCGTTGGTGAGCCTTGGAATCAACAAGCGGTATTTAAAGATATTGGTGTGCCAGTTATTACTGACTACGAGATCTGGAAGAACAATCCAGAAAAAGTATTTGGCATGACAAAAGAGTTCACTGAGAAATATCCTAATACGACTGCACGCGTAGTTAAGGCGTTAATTCGAGCGGCTAAATGGTTGGACGAAAATGACAATGCTAATCGCCCAGCAGCGGTGAAAATTTTGTCTCAATCTAATTATGTTGGCGCTGACTACGACGTAATTGCTAACTCCATGACCGGAACCTTCGAATATGAGAAAGGCGATAAGCGTGCTGTCCCAGATTTTAATGTGTTCTTCCGGTATAACGCGACTTATCCCTATTATTCAGACGCAATTTGGTATCTAACACAGATGCGTCGTTGGGGTCAGATTTCAGAGCCTAAAAGCGACGATTGGTACAAAAAAATCGCCGCCGATGTTTACAAGCCAGAGATCTATGAAATCGCCGCAAAAGAGCTTATCGCAGAGGGCTTAATCAAAGCTAATGAGTTTCCTGATTTCGCAAGTGAGACGGGCTTTAAACCAGAACAAACTGAGTTCATTGATGGTGTCTCCTACGATGGCAGCAAGCCAAATGAATACCTAGAGAAGTTTTCTATTGGCCTTAAACAAGACGTGCTTTAGTAAAGCAAACCACCAAGCAGTACACATAAAAAGTTGAGTAAAAATGAGCACCAATAGCAATTCAAGCAGTAGCTTTCAACACGGTTCATCTGAGCAGTTAGCTGGCCGAGTGATGAAAGTGATTTCGACTTTCGATTTCAAGAGCGTCGTATTCCCCGTTATTGGTGTTATCGTTTTTTGCTTGCTATGGAGTCTTGCCGCAAGCCGAATTGATACCTCTTTAGGACAATTCCCTGGCCCGGCACAGGTGTTATCTCAGTCTCAGACGCTTCTCGATGAGCATTTCGCTGAGCGAGAAAAAGAGCAAGGCTTTTATGATCGGCAAGAAGTGCGTAACGCTAAAAAGCTCGCTAAGAACCCAGATGCAGAGATCAAGATTCGAAAATACACGGGCAAGGAAACATTCTTTGATCAGGTTATTACAAGTCTAAAGACTGTGTTGTTTGGTTTCTTAGTGGCATCCTTATTTGCCATCCCGTTTGGCATTGCTTGCGGCTTGAGTGACGGGGTTTACAAAGCAATGAACCCGCTTATTCAAATTTTCAAGCCTGTTTCTCCTTTGGCTTGGTTGCCACTTATCACCATGGTGGTAAGTGCTACCTATTCCAGTGAGTCTCCTTGGTTTGAAAAATCCTTCCTCGTTTCCGCCTTCACCGTAGCACTTTGCTGCCTATGGCCGACACTGATTAACACCGCTGTTGGTGTTGCCAATGTTGATAAAGACCTACTAAATGTGAGCCGAGTGATCAAGCTACCAACTTCGGTGCACATTAGAAGGATAATTTTGCCGGCCTCTATTCCGATGATTTTTACTGGTCTGCGTTTGTCTCTCGCCACGGGCTGGATGGTGCTAATTGCGGCTGAAATGTTGTCGCAAAACCCGGGTCTTGGAAAGTTTGTTTGGGACGAATTTCAAAATGGTTCTTCGAATTCTCTGTCAAGAATTATGGTTGCAGTAGTTGTTATTGGCTTGATTGGTTTTGCGCTCGATCGAGTGATCTTGTTGTTGCAAAAAACAGTTAGTTGGGACAAACAAGCGGTCTTACGCTAATAAACCTTAAGGGACTTAACTATGTCGATTAAAAGAAAGTTTTTGGAAATATCTAAAGTTGGTATCGAATTCCCAACACCCAATGGACCATTCTGCGCCTTAAAGGACGTCGATTTTTCAATTAACGAGGGCGAGTTTGTATCGATTATCGGCCACTCAGGTTGCGGCAAATCAACGGTATTGAACATCATTGCGGGTTTGTATCAAGCGACAAGCGGAGGCGTGATTCTCGACGGTAAAGAAGTCGATGAGCCTGGGCCAGATCGCGCGGTTGTTTTCCAAAGCCATGCACTCATGCCTTGGCTAACGGTTTACGAAAACGTAGCGCTTGGTGTTGAGCAGGTTTTCAAAGGTCAAAAATCAAAGAGTGAAATAAAAGACTGGGTAGAGCACAACTTGCGTTTGGTGAAAATGGACCATGCGATGGATAAAAAGCCGAGTGAAATTTCAGGCGGCATGAAACAACGCGTTGGTATTGCTCGCTGCTTAGCGATGCAGCCCAAAGTAATGCTAATGGATGAGCCTTTTGGAGCGCTTGATGCGCTAACTAGAGCGAATTTACAAGACTCGGTTATGCAAATTCAAAAGGAGCTAAACACTACGGTTATTTTGATCACACATGATGTTGATGAAGCCGTATTAATGTCTGACAAGATCATCATGATGGCAAATGGGCCCGCTGCCAAGGTCGGGGAAATTCTCGATATAAATTTGGATCGACCGCGCGAGAGAGTCGCTTTGTCAAAGAGCGACCAATTTAATCATTATAGACAACAAGTTTTATCGTTTTTATATGAACGCAAAGGTGTTGTCGATATCGAGGATGAGAAGCGCAAGCGAACTATTGATGAAGCTGATGCTCTCGAAACCGACAAAATTGCCTAGTGCGCTAGGATAAAGAAAAAATTGTTCGTCAATGACGACGAGCGCAAATTTATTGCAAACAGAACCTCAAAGCCGATGAACTGTTTACGATTTTAAAAGCGCTTGACGCTTGCTCAAAACACTATGAACATTATTAGCAAAAAAAGAAAAATCTCGACCGCGAAATTACTAGTAAGTGCGGTTCTCTCAAGTACGTTGCTGTCCACTTCGGCGATGGCTGATGAGGCAAACGTCAATGGAAAGTTCTATGGCGACCTTCGCTTACGGTATGAATCGGTCTCGCAAGATAATCCTCTTGAAGATGCAGACGCCCTTACCATGCGCGCAAAACTCGGGTTTGAAACAAGCTCTTTGAATGGTTTCTCGGCTGTTCTCGAAGGCGAAACGAATATTGAACTAATCGACGATTTCAGCGTGCCGCCTGCCGGCGTTCGCCCGGGGCAATTTTCAGTGATCGCCGACCCTGCAACAGAAGAGATAGATCAAGCGTTTATTCAATACAAAACAGATAAGCTCACTGCAAAAGTCGGCCGCCAGGTATTTACCTTGGATGGACATCGATTTGTAGGTCATGTTGGCTGGCGTCAAGATCGACAAACCTTTGACGGTATAGTTGTTAACTACAAGCCGAGCGCAGATTTTACAATCAATGCCTCGTACATCGATAAGCGCAATCGAATTTTTGCTAACGAAGGAGACATCGATAGTAAGGACACCATCCTCAATAGCTCATACAAAACGTCATTTGGCAAAATTACGGGCTATGCATACTTATTGGAAGTTGATAGCGCGGTTGATAACTCGCTCGATACCTTTGGCGTAAGCTTGAAAGGGTCAAAGAAAATTAACGATACCAAATTTTTGTACACCGCCGAGTACGCTACTCAAGACGCAAATGATGCGTTTGATACTGACTATATTTTTCTAGAAGGCGGAGCGGTAATCAGTGGAATCACAGCCAAGCTGGGCTATGAACTTCTAGGTTCGGATGATGGTCAAAAAGGTTTCGCTACTCCGCTAGCTACTTTGCATAAGTTCAATGGTTGGTCAGATCAGTTTCTAGGTACACCAGATGCCGGGCTTGAAGACATTTATGTCAGTGTAGCTGGGAAATTCGCTGGTGGTAAATGGTTGGCCGCGATTCATAAGTTTTCAGCAGACGACTCGGTCGGCGGCGCTGATGATCTAGGAGATGAAATCAATTTGTTGTACACGCGCAAGATCACTGACAACGTTTCTGGCGGTGCGAAGTTCGCAGCTTACTCGGCTGGTGATGCAGTGTTCAGAAAAGTCGATACCGATAAATTTTGGTTATGGGCTAGCTTAAAGTTTTAAATTGAACCCAAACCTATTGAAGGCGGTTGCAAAAGGGCTAACCGCCGATTTTTAAAGTGAGAATTATGTCTAAATTAAAAGTGGTCGTTGTTGGTAACGGCATGGTTGGCCATCATTATGTCGAAACATTGGCGACCTCAGATGTTGATGCTGAGATAACCGTTATTGGTGGTGAAACACGCCCTGCTTATGATCGAGTTCACTTGTCTGAAGTGTTTGATGGTAAGGAGCCATCAGATCTGGCAATGACCACTCGAGAGCACTACGATGACCTTGGTGTTAATGCTCACTTTGGGGATTTCGTTGCGAGTATTGATCGCGATGCAAAGACCGTAACAACCGTTGGTGGCCAGCAATTTAGCTATGACAAGCTAGTGCTTGCGACCGGCTCATATCCTTTTATCCCACCAGTGCCTGGGCATGATCAAGCGCATTGTTTGGCGTATAGAACGATTGATGATCTGGCTGAAATTAAAGCGTCTGCAAAAGGCAAAAAAGTTGGCGTTGTTGTGGGCGGAGGCTTGCTAGGATTAGAGTGTGCAAATGCTCTGAAAAACCTTGGTCTAGAAGCGCATGTGGTGGAGTTTGCCCCGGGCCTTATGGGTGTTCAGCTTGACGACGGCGGCAGCCAGATGTTACGCCGTAAGATTGAAGACCTCGGAGTCAAGGTTCACACCTCAAAAGCAACGCAGTTGATCTCTAGTGGTGATCAGCATCGCTTGAAAATGGAGTTTGCTGACGACACTGAGCTTGAGACGGATATGATTGTTTTTTCCGCCGGCATTCGTCCTTACGACCAACTTGCGCGCGATGCAGACCTAAAAGTAGGCGAGCGTGGCGGTATCGAAATTGACTATCAGTGTAAGACCTCTGATGAAAATATTTTTGCCATTGGAGAATGTGCTGTACTCGGTAACTTCATCTATGGACTCGTTGCACCAGGCTATCGCATGGCTGAAGCTGCCGTGTCTCAGCTAAGTGACGATAAAGTGTCTTTCACGGGTGCTGATATGAGCACCAAGCTAAAGCTTCTTGGTGTCGATGTTGGTTCGATTGGAGATTCTAAAGGTTTAGCCGAAGACTCTCGCGCATTTGTATTTAGTGATGAGCGTGACGATGTATATAAACGTCTTAATGTTTCTGCAGATGGCAAAAAAGTACTGGGCGCTACTCTTGTTGGCGATTGTGATGACTACGATACGATTCTTCAATACTATTTAAACGATATCGACCTTCCTGAAAATGCTGAGAACTTAATTTTACCGGCGCTTGACGGCGAAGCACCTAGCTTGGGCGTCGACGCCCTGCCTATGACGGCCTCTATTTGTTCATGTCACAATGTTTCTAAAGGCGATGTCATAAGTGCGATCGATGGTGGTTGTCAAAGTGTTGCTGATGTTAAATCATGCACGTCGGCGGCAACCGGTTGCGGAGGCTGTGCGGCCTTGTTGAAAAACGTTGTTGATTTCGAACTAACAGCGCGTGGCGTCGAGGTTAATACTGACATTTGTGAGCACTTTAAGCACACTCGTCAAGAACTATTCACTATTGCCCAGAGCTCACAGATAAAAACTTTTGATGAGCTTATTGAAAAACACGGAACCGGTCATGGCTGCGATATTTGTAAGCCGGCGGTGGGTTCAATTATGGCTTCACTTTGGAACGAGCATGTTCTTGAGAGTGACTTGGTTCAGTTACAAGACACTAATGATAACTTCATGGCTAACATGCAAAAAGATGGCACTTATTCTGTTGTGCCGCGTGTACCAGCTGGGGAGATTTTGCCGGAGCAGCTTATTGTGCTTGGGCAAGTGGCAAAAAAATACGATTTATACAGCAAGATTACCGGTGGACAGCGGGTTGATTTGTTTGGCGCGAAGCTTAATGACCTGCCCGATATTTGGTCGGCTTTGATTGATGCTGGATTCGAAACAGGTCATGCCTATGCCAAGTCATTGCGCACGGTCAAGTCTTGCGTCGGAAGCACTTGGTGCCGTTATGGCGTGCAAGACAGTGTCGGTCAAGCGATTGATATTGAACATCGCTACAAAGGCTTACGTTCACCGCACAAACTCAAAATGGCGGTTTCCGGCTGTACTCGCGAATGTGCCGAAGCACAAAGTAAAGATGTTGGCATTATCGCAACTGAAAATGGCTGGAATCTATATGTTTGTGGCAATGGCGGTATGAAACCTCGCCACGCCGATCTATTTGCTACCGATTTAGATACGCCAACCCTGATTAAATATATCGATCGCTTTTTGATGTTTTATGTTCGTACCGCTGATCGCTTGCAACGTACTTCAACTTGGTTTGAAAACCTTGAAGGTGGCCTGCCGTATTTACAAGATGTGATCATTAACGATTCTCTTGGCATTGCAGAGGACCTAGAGGCGCAGATGCAGCATGTTGTTAATACATATCAATGCGAGTGGAAAACGGCGATCACCGACAAAGAAAAACTAAAGCGTTTCACTCAGTTTGTGAATTCAGACAAAGATGACGACGCAGTGATAATGGTTGAGGAGCGAGGGCAAAAGCGCCCAGCAACCGACGCTGAGAAAAAGAGGTTAGCCTTTAAGGCGGTGAGCTAAGTAATGAGTACTGTTATTTGTAAGGTCGAAGACTTGACCAAGAACTCTGGAAGTTGTGCTTTGCTCACTCAAAATGGGCAGCAGCAACAAATCGCAATTTACTATTTACCGAACACCGAGCAAAAAGTATTTGGACTTGGTAACTGGGACCCTATCGGTCAGGCGAATGTAATGTCACGAGGCATGGTTGGTAGTATTGATGATGAATTGGTAGTCGCCTCGCCTCTATACAAACAACACTTCTCCTTGGTAACGGGTAAGTGTTTGGAGCAAGATGCGAGCTTGCCGGTTTATGAGTTGGCTATCGAAGACCAAAATATCGTGCTGAAAAGTTAGCGATGAAATCAGTAAACAGCACCTGCCCCTACTGCGGTGTAGGTTGCGGCGTTCGGGTTGAAGGCATAGAGTCAACAAATATTCGTGTTGTTGGCGATGAGAAACACCCAGCTAATTTTGGGCGATTATGCAGTAAAGGCAGTGCGCTCGGTGAGACGTTAGTAAAGCAAAATCAAGGGGCACGCCTCGCTTATCCTAGTGTTGAAGGCGAGCCGGTTAGCTGGGATCTAGCCACTCAAACTATTGCCGATAAACTCAATGACTGTATTCAGCAGCACGGCCCTGATAGTGTCGCCTTTTACTTGTCGGGCCAGTTGCTTACCGAAGACTATTACGTTGCGAATAAGCTCATGAAGGGCATTATTGGCTCGGCTAATGTCGATACAAATTCCCGACTTTGTATGGCTTCAGCGGTGGCGGGATACAAGCGAAGTTTCGGCGCCGACGCAGTTCCCTGTAGTTACGAAGATATAGATCATGCCGACTTGATCGTTCTGATTGGCTCAAATGCCGCATGGACACATCCGGTGCTTTATCAACGCATGGTCGCGGCAAAAGAGTCTAATTCTAATCTTAAGATCGTCTTGATCGACCCTAGAGAAACCGCAAGCTGCGACATTGCAGACATGCATTTGCCGATTGCGCCGAGTTCGGACGGGTTTCTGTTTCAGGGCCTACTTAAGTACCTTGTGGATACTAGCTCGACTAACGAGCAATATATTGCAAAGTACACCGACGGTTTCGACAGCGTTATTGAATCGCTCAAAGGCGTCAAAATGGACGACATTGTAGCAAGCTGTGAAGTGAATAAAGATTTGCTGATTGAGTTTTACGAATGGTTTGCCGAAACTGACAAAGCGATTAGTTTTTACTCGCAAGGTATCAACCAATCGGCGACCGGCACTGATAAATGCAACGCCATTATTAATTGCCATCTTGCTAGCGGTAAAATTGGTTATGAGGGCGCAGGCCCCTTTTCAATTACCGGCCAACCGAATGCGATGGGCGGTCGAGAAGTAGGCGGTCTTGCGAATCAGCTGGCTGCTCATATGGATTTCGCTGAACAAGATAGAGATCGCGTGCAGCGTTTCTGGCAGTCGCCAAATATTGCTCAACAGCCTGGCTTGAAAGCTGTTGATCTATTTGATGCTATTGACGACGGGCGGGTTAAATTTGTTTGGATAATGGCGACTAACCCAGCGGTGAGCCTACCGGATTCGAATAAGGTACGACGAGCTCTAGAGAAATGCCCGACCGTTGTGGTGTCAGATGTTGTGAATACCGACACGTCTAGGTACGCAAGTATTCGACTGCCCGCTAAATCGTGGTCAGAAAAAGACGGTACGGTTACCAATTCAGAGCGTCGTATAAGCCGCCAACGCGGTTTCAGTAAAGCACCTCTGAATGCGAAGCCTGATTGGTGGGCCATAGCCAAGGTTGCTTCAAATATGGGCTACCAAGAATTGTTTGATTATGAATCGGCTCATCAAATTTTCACCGAACATGCTCGTTTATCAGGTTTTGAAAATGACGGTTCTCGGGCTTTCGATATCAGTGCGTTGAGCGACCTTAGCGCCCAGCAATACGATGACCTAATGCCAACTCAATGGCCCATAAATGCTAAAAACCCGGAAGGAAGTGACAGATTATTCGCTGATAATCAGTTTTATACAGAAAACCGACGTGCACGTTTTATTGCCGCGACACCACGTTTAGTCGGTGCGGTTCAAACTCGATTCGAGCAACAAGACTTCGTCTTAAATACCGGGCGATTGCGTGACCAATGGCACACCATGACGCGAACGGGCTATGTTGACAGGCTTAATTCGCACGACGATGTTCCATTTGTTGAGATGAACCCGCAAGACGCGCAATCAAACCACCTAAAAGACTTGGATATGGTTTGCCTGAGCAATGAACTAGGCGAGTTTGTGGCGCAACTACGGCTGTCCGATGGAATCCAGCCGAAAGAGCTTTTTAGTCCCATTCATTGGAATGATCAGTTTGCTAAGAGCGGCGTTATTACTGCGGTCGTTAGTGACGAAGTAGATCCTGTTTCGGGTCAGCCGCAACTAAAAGCGTCTGCTGTATCTATATCAAAGGTCGAAAACTATGACTGGTTAAGAGTCGCTTCAATTAATGTGCTTGAGACCGACGAATTTGATTACTGGGCATCTACCCAAACAGCTCGTGGTTACGTTACGCTGATTGGCATGAAAAAGGATAAGGATATCGTTTTCGATTGGCGAAAATGGTGTTCCGAAAACAGTTCAACCGGCTCGAGCGTTACGCATTACAGCGCTCCAAGCGGGTCTCAAGAGTCAATTCTGGTGACTAATGACGCGTCGATAGAGCTACTTTTGTATAGGCACGACTTCGCTCGAGACCTGCCCAGTTTTACCTGGCTATCAACATCTTTTGAGCAAAACGACGCTGCGCAAATGTCGCGTTTGATCCGCTCTGAGCCGGGAGAGCCTGATGTCACGATTTGTGCGTGTTTCGGCACCTCAAAAAAACACATTAACAAAAGTATTCGAGAAGGTGCTAAAGACATTGTTAGTTTAGGTACTCAGCTTGGTTGCGGTTCTAAATGCGGAAGCTGTAAGCCGGAATTAGCGCGACTATTGCAGGCTTAGTCCACCGAGCTTTTCATCTTGACATTCGATTATTGAAGCTAACGGCGATAAGATGGACTTTATTGTACTCAAGCCGCTCGAAATTATGAAAAAAACTCTTCTGGCTATCACGACCTTTTTCGTTGTAGCAGCATTAATACTAGGCGCATTTTTATTGATCAATAGCCCGGGCTCGACTTCTTTAAGTAAAACAGCTGGCGCTAACGGTATTGCCGAAGTTCGCGATGTGATGATTAATGGCGTGCAGCAGCGCTTACTTGTTCGCGGCGACGATAGAAGCAACCCCGTGATGCTGCATTTGCACGGCGGCCCAGGCGGTCCAGATCAAGCCATGATTCAGAGTTACGGTAAAACGTTAGAGGACATGTTTACCGTCGTATATTGGGATCAACGAGGCAGCGGAGCTTCCTATGATTCGAGTATGGAGGCTCAAGTTTTATCACTTGATCAGCTCGTTGAAGATGCCGCTACTATTAGCGAAATGCTATTAGAGGAGTTTGATAAAGAGACGTTATATCTTCTAGGGCACTCATGGGGAACATTGCTAGGCGCTAATCTCGTTAGTCAAGAGCCTGGTCTGTTCAAAGCTTTTTTCGCAATTGGCTTGTTTTCAAACGCAAAGCGAGCTGAGAAACTCTCATGGGAGTATGCACTTTCTAAAGCGCAGGAAGCAGGTGATACTGACTCGGTGAAGCGTTTGCAAAGAATGGGCTCACCTCCTTATGTGACCGACCAAGAATGGATTAAGAATGTCTTCGAACATCGTGAAATTCTTCGACCGTATGAAAACCCAAATGCTGAGCCCTTGTTTGACATGCTCGAGGTGTATACCAGCTTCGCGCTCTATAAAGGCTATACCTTGTCTGAAAAGCTAGGCTCATTGAATGGCTCGAAATACACCATGAAACATCTCTGGCCAACGGTGATAGCAACAGATTTAACGACGTCACATACTCAGTTCGAAGTGCCTGTTTTTGTATTTCAGGGAAAATATGACCAACACACGGTCACCGAAGTCGCAAAGGACTACTTTGATAAAATTAGAGCGCCTGAAAAGAAATATTATTTGTTTGAGAGCTCGGCACATTGGCCTCATATCAAGGAATACGGCTTATATCGCAAGTATATTAGCCGTCACCTAAAAGAGTTAGAAGGGCAAACGGCTGACTAGGTTGTTGTTGCTAACTCTAGAATAAATACTCAGCAATTGCTGGTGTGTGATCCGAAGGCCGTTCTAGTTTTCGAGGTGTCTCATCAATACTGCTGCCGCTAGCTCTATCAAGCATAGCTGATGAACTGAGCACTAAGTCAATACGCAAGCCTTCGTTAGCGCGATATCCAGCGCCGCGATAATCCCACCATGAAAATTGGTCGCCGTCTTTATTGAAATGACGATAAGTATCGTACAAGCCCTCACTCATGAGCTTTTGCAGCATTAATCGTTCGATTTCGCTGCAATGAATTTTACCAGCCCATTTTTCTGGTGCATGTACGTCCAAGTCACTTGGCGTGATATTAAAATCGCCAACTAACACGGTATTTTTATTGTCGCTGAGCGTGGCTCGCATCGCTAATTTTAGCTTCTCAAACCATGCGCGTTTATAGATGAATTTGTCTGAATCAAGTGCTTGGCCGTTCGGTACATACACATTAACAATTCTCAGTGTTTCACCGTTTACCAATGGGTAGTCGCCAGCAATATATCGGCGCATTGGATCTTCAAAGTCTGGCAGGTCTGTGATTACATTTTCTAACGGTTTTTTACTTAGAATTGCGACACCGTTATAGGTCTTCTGGCCAGTGAATGCGCTGTGATAACCAAGCTCAGTGAATACCTCGGTGGGGAACTCTGGATCAGGCATTTTCAGCTCTTGAAGACATAGGAGGTCTGGCTTGTTGGCTTTTAGCCAGTCGCTTACATGTTCAACGCGCACGCGCAGTGAGTTGACGTTCCAAGAGGCAATTTTCATGATTTGAGATTTGTTAAGTTTAAGAGCAGAGCGGCCGAAATAGGTTTCTATTCTGACTCAAATTCGAAGCCCGCTTGTTCGAGTTTTTCTTTTAGACTTTGCTCACTATTGGTTTGCACTAGCTCTTCCCCGATGAAGATAGACGGTGCAATAATGCTGTCAGCTAGCTGTAGGATTCTAGTTTGAGCGTCGCGGTCTTCGGCTAGCGGTAAGACGATATGTGGAACCTTGTCTTTTCTAAGCATTGTCACGAGCTTGTCGCACAAGTCGCAATTCTCAACGGTATACACCACAACACTGGGTAGATCGCTGTTTGCCTCAGGCTCTTTAGCGTTGGTCTCTTTCTCGCTTAAAATCTTGGCGTCTATCGGTGGCGGTTGATCTTGATAAGAGATGTTCCCTTTATCATCAACCCATTTGTACAATTTCCCCGCCCTTGCGCTATCCGTAGACATAAAACTAAGGACAATAAGTGTAAGGCTCGCCTGGGCTATTTTATTCAGTATAGATTTCATTCAATATCAATAACTTATTTGTAAGTTAAATGCCACAATTTGACTGAAAATTAATCGTCCGTTGAAATTAATGCCTACTCTGGCAATAGTGTTTCGCCAGCTATCAATTGCTCGAAGTTTTCTCGTTGACGAATTAGGTGTGTGTGTTCTCCGTCAACCATTAGCTCAGCCGGTCGACAACGCGAGTTGTAGTTATTGGACATCACAAAGCTATACGCTCCGGCTGACATCACGGCTAAAAGATCGCCGGCTTCTACTGCAAGGTCGCGATCGTAGCCTAATACGCAGGCTGATTCGCACACTGGCCCAACAACATCATAGTTGGCTACATCGACCGAGGCATTTTCTTTAAGCGGTACTATTTTGTGGAACGCTTGGTACAAGGCGGGCCGTAATAAATCGTTCATACCCGCGTCAACAATGGCGAAGTTCTTGCTTGCGTTGTGTTTGGTGAATTCAACCTTGGTGAGCATGACGCCTGAGTTACCTGATATGTAGCGCCCAGGTTCGATCGCGATAGGTAAATCAATGCCGTGTTCTTTAATGCCATTGATCATGCTTTGGACATATTCATTAGCGCTAGGTGGTGTCTCTCCTTGGTAGTCGATACCTAAACCGCCACCAAGATCGAGTTGTTTAATTTCAATCCCTTCCGCTGCTAGACGTTTGACCATGTTTAGTACTATCTCGAGAGCGTCAGAGAAGGGACTGGTTTTGGTGATCTGCGAGCCAATATGACACGCAATGCCATGCACTTGTATGTTTGGCATTTGCGCCGCGCGTACGTAGGCATCAAAAGCGGCATCCATGGTGACGCCAAACTTAGCTTTGTCCATACCCGTGGAGATATAGGGGTGTGTTTCAGGGTCTACGTCGGGGTTTACTCGAAACGCGATTGACGCGGTTACGCCAAGCGTTTGGGCCACTTCTTGAACTCGCTCGAGTTCAGCAACCGATTCTATATTGATGCTGCGAACCTTTTTGCTCATGGCAAAGGCGAGCTCGTTCTTAGATTTAGCTACGCCCGAAAATACGACTTTCGATGGATCGCCTCCAGCTTTTAAAACGCGGCGGAGCTCACCTTCTGAAACAATATCAAAACCTGAACCAAGCCGAGCCAGCAAGTTTAGTATTGCAATATTGCTGTTGGCTTTAACTGCATAGCAGATGGTGTGAGGATGGTCCCCAAAGGCTTGATCTAAGGCTCGCCATCTAGTTTCAAATGCACTGCGCGAATACACAAAACATGGAGTGCCATACTCTTGTGCTATTGATGATAAAGAAACCTGTTCGGCAAATAGTTCGCCATCACGATATTCAAAAAAAGACATGGTGTTCACGTGGCGCAGCCTTAATGCCGCGCATCAATAAAGGTCGGATTACTATTGCTGCAGTTCTGAGTTAGTCCTGCAATAAAGTGAAGAGCTTACTTGCCTTCGCTTTGAGTCTCGTTTTCGTTTTGCTCGTCACTCGTTTCAACAGGGATAACTTCGTTAGAGTTTTCGAGAGGTGCTTGGGTCGCTTCAATTGGTTGCTTCTCAAGAACCAAAGGCCCTTTTTGACCGCAGGCGCTTAGCGCTAGTAGGCTGAATAAACCAATGCAGACGTTTCGTATAGTCTTGTTCCGTGTAGTCATGTTCATAGTGCTGTTTCGTTCTTATTGCGTTGAGTTCGGTTCTTAGTCAGAAGTATATGCTACTGCACGCTATCGAGTCGCTGTTTTGCGTCTTCTAAGGCTTCGCTGACACGAACAGGTGCGGTGCCGCCAAAATGCGAGCGAGAATTGACCGAGCCTTCAAGGGTTAGTACATCATAAACATCGTCCTTAATCATGCTTCCAAAGCCTTGAAGCTCATCTAGACTTAGCTCAGACAATGGTTTGCCTTGTTCAATAGCGAAGTGCACGGTATTGCCTACTATTTCATGAGCGTCTCTAAATGGGACTTGTAAACGTACCAAATATTCCGCCAAGTCAGTTGCTGTGGCATAACCCTTTAGGGCGGCCTGGTACATAGTTTCACGTTTGTAGCTAATGCTAGGAATCATTGCGGCAAATACTTGCAGTGAGCGCGCGACCGTATCGACTGTGTCGAAAATTGGTTCTTTGTCTTCTTGATTGTCTCGATTATATGCGAGCGGTTGCGATTTCATTAGTACTAACAAGGCTTGCAGGTTGCCGATCACACGCCCGCTTTTCCCGCGCACAATTTCGGCGATATCCGGATTTTTCTTCTGCGGCATAATACTTGAGCCTGTGCAGAAGGCATCACCAATCTCGATAAACTTATAACTTTCTGATGCCCATAAAATAATCTCTTCGCACATGCGAGATAAGTGCATCATTATAACGCTAGAGGCCGACGCGAATTCGATCAAGAAGTCGCGGTCGGAAACGGAGTCGAGTGAGTTCCTGCTCGGGCGATCAAACTCAAGTAGCTCGCATGTCATATCTCGATCGAGTGGAAAGCTAGTTCCTGCCAGTGCTGCCGAGCCGAGCGGCATCACGTTAATGCGTTTGCGGCAGTCTTGTAAGCGTTCCACGTCGCGTTCAAGCATTTCATTCCAAGCTAATAGGTGGTGAGCCAGGCTGATTGGTTGAGCGACTTGTAAATGCGTGAAGCCCGGTAATAGAGTTTGCACTTCGTTGCTAGCGCTCTCTAGTAGGTTGTATTGCAGTGCCTGGAGTAGTGAGATTATGTCGTCGCTGGCTTGACGCATATACAAGCGGATATCAGTCGCCACTTGGTCGTTACGCGAACGACCGGTATGCAGTTTTTTACCGGCTTCGCCAATAGCATCAGTTAGGCGCGCCTCGATGTTCATATGCACGTCTTCGAGCTCTGTTGACCACTCGAAGCTACCGGCATCAATTTGAGCTTGGATGTCGATCAACCCTTCTTCAATACTCTTTGCTTCAGCCTTACTAATGACTCCAATTTTGGCTAGCATTTTGCTGTGCGCGATTGAACCTTGAATATCTTGTTTGTACAGGCGCGAGTCAAAGCTGATTGATTCGGTAAAGGCTTCTACGAGTTGGTTAGTCGGCTCTGTGAAGCGGCCGCCCCATGGTTTCTTGCTAGTTGCCATTTGAGAGTTGTTGTTTGGACGTCGAAAAGGTGCCCGATTATAACGCGAGCTCAGGCTTGTGTGCGAGCGAATGGTGAACATAAGCACCCGGATTTAGCGAAAAGCTATCCTCATTTTGAGTGCTTATGTTACAGTTCCTAACCTCAGACAAGACCTCTACACTACGTTGATGAAATCGATTCGTATCGCAACTCGCAATAGTCCTCTAGCTCTTTGGCAGGCGAATTTCGTGAAAGATCAGCTTCTCGAAATTCACTCAGATATTCATGTTGAGATTGTGGGCATGACCACTCGTGGCGATCAACTACTTGATCGCAGCTTAATAGCGGCAGGCGGCAAAGGCCTATTTTTAAAAGAATTAGAAGTTTCTTTGTTAAACAAGGAAACCGATATTGCGGTGCATTCAATGAAGGATGTCCCCGTAGACTTGCCGCGCGGGCTCGAGATTTCGGTGGTATGTGATAGAGAGGATGCACGCGATGCATTCGTTTCAAACGATTATCAAAATCTGTATGCCTTGCCAAAAGGAGCGCGTGTAGGCACTTCCAGCCTTCGACGTGTTTCACAACTTAAAAGTGCGTTCCCTAATTTGGAATTCATTGAGCTTCGTGGCAACGTAAATACTCGGTTGAGCAAGCTCGATAACGGTGATTATGACGCGATCATACTCGCTGCTGCGGGTCTGATTCGCTTAGGTTTCGTTGAGCGCATTAGCCAGTACATCACTCCTGAGCTTTGCTTGCCTGCGGTTGGTCAAGGTATTGTAGGCATTGAGTGTCGAAGCGATGATAATGAAACGAAGGAATTATTAGCACCCCTGCACAGCAAGGAAAGTGACGTATTTCTCGCGGCTGAGCGAGCCATGAATGCTGGGTTAGAGGGCGGGTGCCAAGTTCCTATTGCAGGTTATGCGCAAATTGAAAATGGTAAATTACGCATGCGCGGGATGGTTGGTGAGCCCAGTGGTGCTAATGTGTTGCGCGCTGAGACGACCAGTACCAAGGTAAACAGCAGCAGTGCCAAAGTCTTGGGCGAGCAAATTGCACATGACTTGTTGATGCAAGGCGCGGGTTCGATTTTGGCGAATGTTTATAGTAAGCCAATGCAGCTTAAAAAATTAAGCAAGCCTGTGGTGTTGCTCACACGTCAGCATCGCTATTTAGGGAACACCGCAGCGATTCTCCAGCGCTTAGACTTTCAGCCGACACATGTACCAACCTTGAGTATTGACAACGACTATACGCCCGAGTTACTCAAGGTGTTTGCCAACCTAGATGACTATACTGACGTATTGTTTGTATCAAGGAATGCAGTCGAGGTCGGAATGTCAATGTTGGATCAACAGCAGGGTGTGCCAGACGGTGTGCGAGTGATGGCCGTTGGCGCTGAAACCGCAAAACAATTGTTTCGCTATGGGATTGATGCATTGTTTCCAAGTGAAGGAAGTGGCGCCGAGGCATTATTGAACGTAACGCAACTAAACGACTTAACGGGCCGTAGAGTTCTACTTGTTCGCGGAGAACAAGGCCTCGACTGGCCAGCTGAAGAAATGCGTAAGCGTGGAGCGACGGTTGATCAGGCCGCATGTTACCGCCAGACCATACCTGAAGAAAGTCAGAGTCGATTGCATGAAGCCC
>CANMNN010000032.1 GCA_947499305.1 uncultured Arenicella sp.
CGATTAAAGGCGACGCTCTAAAGCACGTCGCGCTTATGCAAAATGTGGATATGGTAATGAAAAACGGTGTGATTTATAAGCAAGACGGCCAGCCCGTTGAAGAGAGCTTTCAGCGTGATAGGTAGCTTCAGCGTGATAGATAGCTTTCAGCGTGATAGATAGATTTCAGCGTGATAGATAGCCTTCAGCGCGATAAGTCAAAATACATGCCCGATTCGATCAGGCTTTCAACGTCGCGTCTACAGCAAAAACAAGCTACTTAAATTTCGCGAGTCTCTCGAAACTCAACATCGGGCCAACGCTCTATCGTGAGTTGTAGATTGACCATGTTCGGCGCCACATAGGTTAAACACTCGGCCCCATCAAGGGCGATATTTGATTCGTTCTTGCGGCGAAAATCAGCTTCCATTTTATCATCAGGAAAATGCAACCAACGCGCCGTCGCGACTTGTACCGCTTCAAAACTACAATCGACGTTGTACTCTGATTTTAAGCGATGCGCCACTACGTCAAACTGCAGCACCCCCACCGCCCCGAGAATCATATCGTTGTTTATCAGAGGACGAAAAACTTGAGTCGCACCCTCTTCCGATAGTTGAATCAAACCTTTTTGCAAGGCTTTCGCGCGCAGAGGGTCTTGCAGCCTCACACGCCTGAACAATTCTGGCGCGAAGTTTGGAATGCCGGTGAATTTAAGCTCTTCACCTTCGGTAAAGGTATCACCAATTTGGATTGTGCCATGGTTATGCACGCCCAAAATATCACCCGCATAGGCTTCTTCAGTGGCATCACGCTTAGAGGCCATAAACGAGCTGGCGTTGTTAATCGCCATATCGCGCTTTAAACGTACGTGCTTGAGCTTTTTGCCTTTAGTAAACTTACCAGAGGTAATCCTCATGAAAGCGATACGGTCGTGATGCGATGGATCCATGTTAGCTTGGATTTTAAACACAAAACCGGTGAACTTTTCTTCGCTAGACTCAACCTCACGCGACTCAGCAGGCCGACCTTGTGGCGCTGGCGCGTGCTCAGCAAAATTTGACATCAATTCGTCTACGCCCAAGTTAGAAATAGCCGAGCCAAAAAACACTGGCGTCAAATCACCGCTTTCATATAGCTCTTTATCGAACTCATTACTCGCACCTTGAACCAACTCAAGCTCATCACGTAGTTCGTCAGCAAGACTGCCCAACATAGAGTCGAGCTCGGGGTTATCTAAACCCTTGATAAAGGTGTCACTCTCTTCATTATTGCCCGGCCGCCCAGCGAATAAGTGCACTGTATCATCATAGATTCGGTAAACGCCTCGAAACAATTTACCAATGCCGATAGGCCAAGTCATCGGTGCGCATAAAATATCTAATACCGACTCAACTTCATCCATCACCTCAATTGGATCACGCCCTTCACGGTCCATTTTATTCACGAAGGTCATGATGGGCGTTGTACGCAAGCGACAAACATCCATCAGCTTGATGGTTCTTTCTTCTACACCTTTAGCAATATCGATCACCATAAGCGCCGAATCAACTGCCGTCAGCGTGCGATAAGTATCCTCAGAGAAGTCAGCGTGCCCTGGGGTATCGAGTAAGTTAATAACTTTATCGCCATACTCATATTGCATCACCGATGACGTAACTGAAATGCCGCGCTGCTTCTCGAGCTCCATCCAATCAGATGTTGCGTGGCGACCACTCTTACGCGCTTTAACGTTCCCCGCCATCTGAATTGCGCCACCTGAGAGCAACAAACGCTCAGTCAAGGTAGTTTTACCGGCATCGGGGTGCGAAATAATCGCGAAGGTTCGTCGCTTAGCGACTTCAATTGGCAAACTCATGATCAGAAACAGGTGAAATTAGTAACGGCGACTGACGCCAAAGCGCGGATTATAACGAATGCTTAGGCTCGATGCCCTATGGTTTTGGAAGGTTTATTCGTTAAGAGTATGATGCCAAAACGCACGGCCTCCTGCGCGACACGCACAACTAACGTCCTAGGGCGAACGCTCAAGTTTTTCACCACGCAAATTAAACACCACAGAATCAGCACGAATTTTATCTACCTTAAGACCCGGCTGAATAAACTCGCCTTCACGCACCATCTTTCCATTTACCATCGCGAAACGAAGCTCAGGATTTTCTGAATAGGAAACAATATTCACTGCAGTTACTTGTTTGATTTCAGCCGAGGCGATGTCTTTTTCGTCCACATCAAACGATTGCTCTAGCGAACTCGCTTGCGCCACAGCCTTGCTTGCACGGTTCTGTACAGCAACATCTGAAGCCGAATCGGCAGAGGTCCATATTATGTAGGCTAATACCGCCAAAGCTATAGCAAGTAAAACCACCGCGATCGACAAAAAAAGCGGCCATTTGCTAGGTTCGCTAGGCGCAGCCATATCGTTTAAGGTTGGGACCGTGTTCTGATTGCGCTCCTGCTCAGATTTTCTTAACGCATCTAAAATCGCAGACATATCAACCTCACTCAACTCTTGAACGTAATGTCGGCGTTTGCTCAGGCGCCAATATTTCATTAATTAGTAAGTAAGTTTCGCTACCAATCTTACCGTCTGAGACCAAGGCATACTTAAGCTGCAGCGTCCTAACAGCCTCATTCAACGCTTGGTCAAACAGCGTACCATTAACATCAAGCGAAAAACCCAACTGTGCCGCCTGCGAGGCACGGCTAATTCGCTCTCGAACAGCAGGAAGGCCATTAGATTGGTCACCTTGCTGTAAAAACTGCTTGCCCGCTTCACTTGGGCGCCAAAAGGTGATCCCATTGTTTGTCCACCGAGAACGTAGTTCTGCGACACTAACATTCAACACGTTTTGTCCGACCAAGACCTGAGCTGTATTTGCATCGAGCTTAAAGACGATCACACGATGCAAGCTATTGTTTTGATCAAGTACTAAAATCGCTGGGCGGTTAAAGCGCTGAAGCTGAGCCCAAGTTGTAACGCTTAAGCAGTCAACGCCATTGGTCAATAAGATTTCGCAAGCGGGCTGAATCAACTGCGCGGGCAAATCAACATCCCAAGCTGCGGCGAGCGCTCTGAAAGCAGCCGTTCGGCTGGTTAAGTCTGCTGAGGCATCGAGTGCTTGGCCTAACTTCGAAAATGCATCGTAGTTGAACACTCTTGCTGGCGACTGCTCGATGGCGACAGCCGTCTGATCGAATAGCTCAGCCCCATCTAGGGGCTCGTCAGCAATCACAACAGTTCCTGGCTTAATCGCATCGGATTTAATAATTGTTGTAACACTACTAGCCTGATCGGCATTTAGATTGTCGATTAATTGTTCCGCCGTTTGAACATCGCCTTGTGAAATTTTGTTGGGGCCGGACTGCTGAGACTGGCTAAGCTGCGAAGGTGCTGCGACCCCAGCTCTCGCCACAGGTTCGTCGCCGTGCGAAAAGAACCACCATAAACCAAGATTCAGACAGAGCACGACCAGAGATAAGGCGCCGTAGAGCAATGGTTTGCTAATCCTAGGCGCTCGCTTTTTAGTCTGAATGAAAACTTCTTTTGCCGCTGCCTTAACGCATTTTGCATCAACCATCACATTGGTTTTTGAATAAGCTGAAAGCAATGCGTGATCGGCCAAAACGTTTATGCGCCTTGGTATTCCATCAGTACTTTTATGTAATTGACTCAGAGCCTGCTTGGTGAATAAAGGCTTGCGACAACCGGCGACACGCAAACGAAAATTAACATAGTCTTCAATTTCACGACGATCCAGTGAGCCAAGGTGGTAACGCGCCGTAACTCGTTGTGCAAGTTGACGTAAATCATTGCGAGTGAGTACATCATTGAGTTCAGGCTGACCAATCAAAATAATCTGTAACAACTTAGATTTGGTGGTTTCCAAGTTAGTAAGTAAGCGGATTTGCTCGAGCACATCGCGCTTTAGCAACTGCGCTTCGTCGATAATCAATACCGTTTGCTGCTTATTGGCGAAGCCCTTCAAGAGGTGCGTATTGATTTGATCCAATAGGCGCTTTTGCGAATCGTGTTCGCCATATTCAATTTTCAACTCATCACAAACGGTTTGCAGTAATTCTTGTTCGTTTATGTTCGCATTTAGAATAAGCGCCACTTCAACGTCATCGGGCAAGTCGTCGAGCAGATTTCGGCATAGCGTGGTTTTACCAGTGCCAACTTCGCCAGTCAAAACAATAAAGCAGCCACCTTGGGATAAACCATAGGTTAAGTGCGCCATCGCCTCTTTGTGACGAGCGCTCATATACAGATACTGCGGGTCTGGCGCGATCGAAAAAGGTCGCTCAACCAGGCCAAAATAGTCTAAGTACACGGAGGCCTCAGTGATGTGAATCGCCAACTAGCTCGGCGAAAAATGAATGAACCGAATCATTGCAAAGGCGCCTTAGTTTAGCAAGGCTGTTAAAGAATCTTTAAGGAGCGCGATTCGGCTTCGAGGGCTAAACTAACTTAGAAGAGTGAATCAATCGCTCAAACAAACCATCACCGCGCCCACCCATAATTTGACCTATTTGCTGCAATTGACTTACCTCGGCCGATTGACGTAGAAGACGGCTTAACTCAGTTTCAATTGGCGCGTCATAGGCAACGGTGGCTAGCCGCTTCGATAAAAAGGCTTGGTCTTTGTGCAGTTCTAACTTGGCGGCTAGAGTTTTAGCGCCGCGAAGCTTTAGCGACGAGATGGATGCTAAGTTCTCATAGACCCCTTCGACAGTGCCAAATGCCTGCAGCAAACCCGTTGCGGTTTTGGGGCCAACCCCTGGCACACCAGGAATGTTGTCTACCGCATCCCCGCAAAGCCCCAGAAAATCTTGGATTGCTTCGGGCGGCACGCCAAACTTTTCAACCACTTGAGGCGCTTTAAGCTGACGATCACGTGCAAAGTCCCACCAAAAATCATCATCGCGTAACACTTGCGCTAAATCTTTATCGCCGCTCACAACCACCACCTTTGAACCTTGATCTTGCGCCGACTTAGCTAAGGTTGCAATTAGGTCATCGGCTTCATAGCGATCACTGCCAACACAATAAAAACCCGCAGCTTGAGCCAGGCGTTTACAGTACTTAAACTGATTTTTTAGCTCTTCTGGCGGAAGCTCACGGTTCATTTTGTATTCGGGGTAAATCTCATTACGAAAGGATTGCGTCAGGCTCTCGTCGAACGCAATCGCAACATGAGTGGCTCGACTACGCTCAACAAATTCAGTAAGAAATCGGCAAAAACCATAGATAGCATTGACCGGCATCCCATTTTCACCGCGCATCGAGTCTGGCACTGAAAACCATGCTCGAAAGATATAAATACTCGCGTCAATCAAATAAACGGTAGGCTGGGGAGAGTTACTCACGATTAATCCTTGGCTTCGGTGTAAGACTATTAAGAGATAAGTCTCACATAAAAATTAAAAATATTACCTAAAACGAGATCAGCTATCACTTTTACTGACGCGAATCAGGTGTACTCGACGAGCATCAGCATGAACTATTTCAAAAATAAATTGCTCCATCTCCAAGCGCTCATCTCGTTGAGGCACATGCCCAAGTGTTTGCGAGATCAAACCGCCAATAGTGTCACTACTGTCTTCATTGAGATAACTCTTGAAATAGTCATTAAACTCATCAACCGGCAACACGGCCTTTACGATCACTTCGCCATCTTGAAGTTCACGAATCATACTCTCATCTTCCTCGATGTCGTGCTCATCCTCAATATCACCAACAATTTGCTCAAGCACATCCTCAATGGTTACTAAACCTGCAACCGCACCAAATTCATCTACAACAACTGCCATGTGATTTCTATTTTCGCGAAACTCATTCAATAATACATTTAGGCGCTTACTCTCAGGAATGAACACCACTGGGCGCATTAGGTCGCGCATATTAAAGCGTTGTTTATTGTCGTCATCGAAAAAACGTAGCAAATCTTTGGCAAGCAGTATTCCGCTGATTTGATCTTTTTCATTGTCTACCACAGGGAACCGTGAGTGGGCGCTCTCAACCATAATGTCCAGACACTTATCTAAGTCGTCATCTCGTTCGACCGATACCATATTGCTGCGCGGAATCATGACATCGCGCACTTTCAGCTCGGAAACAAATAAAACCCGCTGCATCATGTCATAAGCATCACGGGCTACAACCCCATCTTGTTCGGCATGACGAAGGCTTTCAAGAACATCCTCTCGATTGGCTGCTCGTGGATTGGGCAGCCAAGCACTAAGGCGTGTTGCCAGCTTAGTTTTTAGGCTAGTTAAGGGTGTCGACGGAGGTTGATCAGGATTATTCATTTGTTAAGTATATGGGTTTTCAAAGCCACTGTAAGACAAAATCTTGACCTCAAGCGCTTCCATCTGTTCGGCCGAGGCGTCATCGAGATGATCATAACCGTGAAGATGCAAAATTCCGTGGGTCACCATATGAGCGTAGTGTGCTCTAGAGCTCTTATTTTGCTCCAAAGCCTCGCGCTCGATCACCTGGTGGCAAATGACTATATCTCCGAGCAAGCTCGGTAAGCCATCGTCTTCAGAATGAGCAAGGTCAAAGTCGTCTTCAACAGGGAAGGACAACACGTTCGTTGAGCCTGTTTTGCCGCGATAGTTCTGGTTAAGCTCTGTCATTTCAGCTTCGTCAACCAGCCTAACCGTCACTTCGCTCTTCATAGTATCAATTTCAGAATGAGCTTTAATTGCCCAGTCGCTCAATAACGACTCACTGGGAGGTTGATCAACTTCAGTGTTGTTGAGCGCGTTTTGAACATCAACTAACAACAAAGACTCGGCCAGCGACGGCCGAGTTACCAGAGACTTAGTCATTTCGATCGTGCTTCTCGTAGGCATCAACAATTCGTTGAACCAGAGGGTGTCGCACAATATCTTTGCCAGTGAATTTATTCACTTCAATCCCTTTCACACCTTTTAGAATAGTTAAGGCATGCTTCAAGCCTGAGTATGTGCCTTTGGGCAAGTCGATCTGTGATAGATCACCCGTTAGCACCACTTTTGAACCGAACCCTGTGCGCGTAAGCAGCATTTTCATCTGCGCAACGGTGGTGTTTTGAGCTTCATCCATTATCACAAAGGCATCAGACAAAGTGCGCCCGCGCATATAAGCGAGCGGCGCGAGCTCAATGGTTTTGGCTTCAATCAGCTTTTCAACTCGCTCGACACCTAGTAACTCGTATAGGGCGTCATATAAAGGGCGGAGATATGGATCGATCTTTTGACCAATGTCGCCGGGTAAAAAACCCAAGCTCTCGCCAGCTTCGACTACTGGCCGAACCAACACAATACGTTTCACGTCGTCGTTAAGCAAAGCATCTACTGCTTTTGCAACCGCCAAATAGGTTTTACCCGTACCTGCAGGGCCAACACCAAACACCACATCGTGTTTGTCAATTGACTTCATATACGCGCTTTGTGCTTTGGATTTTGCAACAACTTGCTTAAATGGCGCTTGAACGCGTTCAAATGGGCTGTCGTCTGGCTTTGCTTCTGACGCGTTATTGACTACTTGATAGACTTTGGATTCTTCCAAACCTGACCTCTGTGCGGTGAGTTTATACAGTTCGACGAGTACTCTGGCGGCGACTTCGACATCGCTGGTTTTACCTTGCAAAACAAAGTCAGAGCCTTGTTGATAGCACTTGACCAACAATTCTTCTTCGATGATTTTAATGTTTCGATGACACTCGCCGCAAAGTATAGATAGGCGCGAATTTTCAACGGGAGACTCGTTACTCCCCAACGACAGAGTTTTAGCGGGTAAGGCTTGATTCAATGAGAACTTCCTTTCATCGATAATTTGACCGTTTTTAAACAGGGTTTATTAATTTGCTTATCCCTTTTATAGAACAAGCCAAATCAGAAAACAAGGCGATTTAATGCAGCAGCGATGCAATCTATCTTCGTTGCCCTTTTAGGCTACGTAGCTGGGCTAGCAACGCGAACTATCTAAACCATCACTCCTCGCAATGAGTTTGGCAAAGCTTCGGTGATTTCCACGTCAACAAACTGTCCGATAAGCTCATGCGAACCGTCAAAATTAACCACTCGATTATTCTCAGTTCGCCCCGAAATTTGCTGCTGATCTTTACGTGCGGGGCGATCAACCAAGACAGTCTGAACCGAGCCAACCATGCTTTCACTGATCGCAAAGGCCATTTCTGTAATGCGTTTTTGTAAGCGAGCCAGGCGCGCCTTCTTCACATCCATTGGCACATCATCAGCCAAGTCTGAGGCGGGAGTGCCAGGGCGCGGACTATAAATAAAGCTAAAGGACAAGTCGTAACCAATGGTTTCGATCAATTCCATAGTTTCTTCAAAATCTTGGTCGGTTTCACCGGGAAAGCCAATAATGAAGTCACTCGACATGCTCATGGTTGGGCGAATCTTGCGAATTTTCTCAATGATTTTCACATAATCGGCGGCCTTATAACGGCGTTTCATAGCCGCCAGAATACTGTCGGAGCCGGATTGCACTGGCAAGTGTAGGTGATTCACTAATTTAGGCACATCGGCGTAAACGTTAATCAAGCTGTCGGTAAACTCTAAGGGATGAGACGTTGTATATCGAATACGATCGATACCTTCGATTTCCGCCACGTATCGAATTAGTAAAGCAAAGTCGGCGACCGAACCGTCATGCATCTTGCCCCAATACGCGTTTACGTTTTGACCAAGCAGGGTCACCTCACGAATACCCTGCTGAGCCAAGGCATACACTTCGGCTAACACATCATCAAACGGGCGTGAAAACTCTTCGCCGCGAGTATAGGGCACCACGCAAAACGAGCAATATTTGCTACATCCTTCCATGATCGAAACAAAGGCGGTTACCCCTTCAACCTTGGGTGCAGGCAAATTGTCAAACTTCTCCATTTCAGGAAAAGTGATGTCTACCGAGCTACTGTCGTTTTTGCGAACCTCGTCATACATCTCGGGCAATTTGTGCAAGGTTTGCGGACCGAACACCATATCAACGAATGGCGCACGCTTCATAATGGCATCGCCCTCTTGCGAAGCTACGCAGCCGCCAACACCGATGACCAAATCGGGGTTATGCTCTTTCAAATGTTTCCAACGACCCAGCTGATGAAACACTTTCTCCTGCGCTTTTTCGCGCACCGAACAGGTGTTTAGCAAAATGATATCGGCATCAGCTTCTACCTGAGTAGCTTCAACGCCGTGCGAGTCATTCAATGAATCAAGCATACGATTCGAATCGTACTCATTCATCTGGCAACCAAAGGTTTTGATGAACACTTTCTTTGGGCTCATGCCCTCGGGTAGGCTAGCCTTAGGTTTTTTAGAAAGTCTCGGGCTAGGAGACGCTGCAGACTTTGCGCCAATAGTTTCAACTTTGATTTTTGAGATAGATGATTCAGACATAACAATGCTCTTTATAGGTGCCCAACCAGTGCCGATACTGGCTGGGCGCGTATTTTACCGATTATTAAGCGATTTCCAAATCGCTAGCGCCGAATTGTTGGTTTTTACTAAAAGATATGAGCGCCTAGGCAGCTTTAGTTGGCTTTTTCGCAGCTTTGCGTCTTCGCTTTCGTCTAAAGTTCGACTTATCACCACGCCCCTTCAGACCTCTAGGCACTACCTTTTGGCTATCATCTACCATTCGTTGCAATTGAGACTCCAAAGGAGACATCAATGCTTGGTAGTTGCTGGTGCCGTCGTGTATCGCCGAAAGTTGCGACTCCCAACGCGCGGTTAAGTCAGGCTGGGTAGCCACCTCAGGCAAGGCTTCGATAAGCGAATGACCAGTAGGTGTAGCGTGTATCGTTTTTGCACTACGCGCTAAAAAGCCCCGTTTGAATAACAGCTCAATAATCCCTGCTCGGGTCGCCTCGGTCCCCAAACCATCGGTATCTCGTAAAACTTGGCGAAGACTGGGATCGATAACATGTTTACTAATACCCGTCATCGCCGCCAAAAGGCTGGCATCTGTATAGGGCTTTGGTGGACTCGTTTGTTTTTCAAGGACCTCTGCTTCTAACGATCTCAATAATTGACCATTTTCTAGCGGAGGTATTTTTTGCATGGGCTCATTGTCGTCAGATAATGCGCTCTTAGATGATTCAAGAGCTTTATTAAAGCCAAACATTACTCGCCAACCGATTGTGACCAACTCTTTAGCTTTGGCTGAAAATTTACCTGATGCAATATTTACCTCAACGTCAACTGCATAGAACTCGTGTGCAGGCATAAACTGAGCGAGATAGTTTCGACAGATTAATCGATAGACTTTTTCTTCCGACGCATTTAGGCCTGACGAAAGTTTTCTTAGAGTTGGGATAATTGCATGGTGCGCACTGACCTTCGAGTCGTTCCAAGCCCTGCTTTTTTGATTGATATTTAAGCTCTTGGATGCCTCACTATTTTCGCCAAACAAGTTTTCCGAGTTGCCACTGTGCTTCGCATTACTCTGAACCACTTTTATTAAAGCAGGTGCTTGCGAAAAATGCTCTAGCGGTAAATGGCGGCAGTCTGATCTAGGATAACTTATTAGCTTATGCCGCTCATAAAGCACTTGGCAAATATCAAGCACTTGCTTGGCACTCAAACCAAACGCTTTATTGGCATCGATCTGAAGTGCCGACAAGTTGTATGGCAAAGGCGCGCTTTGTTTCTTCAATTGTCGCTTGAGCTTAGATACAACAGCCGGTTTATGGCTGATTCGATTAACCACATTCTCAGCCAACGGTTTGCTTAAATTACGACCCTGATCGTCAAGGTAAGCCTGGCACGCCTCACTAGGAAGCCATTTAGCTTTGAACGGCTCGCCGTTCTCAGTTTGCAAATTTGCCCATACTTGAAAATAGGCTCGACTAACAAAATTGTTGATATCTTGATCTCGTCGAACCACTAGACCGAGCACTGGTGTTTGAACTCTCCCAACAGACAAAACTCCGCGGTAACCAGCTTTCTGACCTTGCAAGGTATAAGCGCGTGTTAAGTTGATTCCATATAGCCAGTCCGCTCGGGAGCGGGCCAGCGCGGAAACAGACAGGGAGAGAAACTCACGATTCTGCTTTAGACTCAAGACAGCTCGCTTTACCGCCGCTGCATTTAAATCACTTATCAAGCAACGCTGTACCGACTCGACTTTTGCCTTGCTAATTTTCGCAAAGTGAATTACCTCGTCAACTAACAGCTGCCCTTCTCTATCAGGGTCACCAGCATGAACAAGCTGATCGGCCTGCCTAATAAGCTTGACGACCGTTTTTAATTGTTGGGCGGTTTTCTTTTTAGCATTGAGTTGCCATTTGGGTGGAATGATAGGTAAATGCTGATGCGACCATTTTTTAAACGCCGGGTCGTATGCCTCTGGCTCCGCTTGTTCGAGCAAATGGCCAACGCACCAAGTGACCGTATCGCCATTGGCCGCCACAATCGCCCTCCCTGATTTTCGCAGAGGTTTTGGTAACACATCGGCAATAGCACGACCAAGGCTTGGTTTTTCGGCAATGAATAATCGCATGTCTAAATTTAACTGTTTTTTCATACAGTATTTCAGATGTGGCCATAAATCAAGAAGTCCTTACAATTTGATCTTTATTTGCAATCGCTTATGCGCGGGCTAACTACAGCCTTTATCTCGTTACTCGGCTATAATGGTGCGTTTGAAAATGCCTCCCTACGCCCGAACGATATGCAGTACAACAAGCAGCGCAAATTGAAAGCCTCATTACTTTGGGTGCTTTCAATTCTTTTAGTGTCCTATTTAGGAACCTACAAACTAATCACCAAAACTCACAAAGAGCTTTCTGTCTACACCGACGCTCAAGTTCAGTATGGCGCGTCAATTGGCATCAACCCGACTAAATATGAACGCCTTGATAACCCTGAGGCCGGGCGCTTTGGGTTTGCCGAACGCGGCGGGCTGGAATCTAGCACGCGCATATATATTGGCCGCTCAGCCAGTTTGGTTGTTGTAGCGAGGCCAATATATTTACCCAGAGTATGCGACGACTCAGGTCTTAACAAAGCACATTTAAGAATTAGTAGCCTGCATGTTTTACACAACAAGGTAATGCTTGACGGTCAGGAAAACGAAATACGTTTTCGTGCTTTTAAAGGCGATCGAGTACTAGTCACGGTCGATAACCCGTCACAACGAGGTTGCGGTGGTGTGTTTTTAGGGCTGTATGAAGAGAACAACTTCTCTCATTTTCCAGCCTTATTTTTCGTAGCTTGGGCCTTATTCGGCCTCGCTTTGGTCTATCTAAACCTTCCGTTGCATGTCGCGGTTCTGGGGGCTGGATTGAACCTACTACTGCTCTATGTTAACAAACAGTTAGGGCTTTCAGGATTTGCCGACTTAGCATATACGAGCTATTTGAGCGCTCTGTTCTGCGCTGCGTGGTTGGCGATATTCTCAATTACCGAAAACAGAATAGTTAGATCCATATTAAGTTTTGCCCTCTTGCTCGTGGTAGTGGCTTTGCCGGTAATCTTTCTAGGCCATGCCCTAGCTTTTGAAGCACTTCCCACAGTTGATACCTTTCACGCCATACTCCAATCACACAAGAATCAGATCATCGAATTCTGGATGAAAATTCTTGGCATCGAATACATACTTGCCACTCTAGCGGTAATCGTTGCTGTTTCGTTCGGCCTATCGCAACTCGCAAAAGCTCAGGTCAAACGAATACCAGCCTTAGCGATAGCGCTTGGCTTGTTTTTGTTTGGTGCGGCGAGCCCTTGGAAATTTATCGATGCTAGCCCCATGATACGTATGGCAACATCAGCGGTCAGTAGCTACTTTCATGAATTAGCCGCCTTTCAAGAACTCGAAAGACAACGAACCAGCAATCCAAATAGCATTGTTGCACAGAGTGATCAACGCGATACAACGCTTGTTGTGATCATTGGAGAGTCGGCTAATAAGCACCATATGTCGGCCTATGGATACCCGCGCAAAACAACACCCTACGCAGACACCCTGATCTCCAATGGAGACATGCTGCGATTTGATAGTGCTTATTCAAATCATACATATTCAAACCCAACGATCTCTAGAGCGCTAACAGCGGCGAGTAACTACAACGGCAAACCCTGGGTAAGTGAGCCCTCCGCATTAGCCGTAGCCAACGCGGCTGATATATCCACAACTTGGATCAGCAACAAGCTCAAGTTTGGCCCATGGGATAACGTCATGTCAGTGATCGGGGATGACGCTAGGGAAACTATTCATATAAATTCCAAGGTTGGGAAAAACTTAGTCAGCAACCGCTTCGATGGCGCTCTGGTGCCCCTGCTTGAGCAAGCGCTAAAATCAACGCAAAGCCATAAGTTGATCTTCATTCATTTACAAGGAAGCCATGTAGACTATGCGGCGCGCTACCCGCAAACTCATCGAACCTTCCTTACCCCGCCAAATGCTAAAGACTTTGGCTCAGCCCTAAAAACACCCAACTACTCGGCCAGCGTTGTGAATACTTATGACAACAGCATTCGATACACAGACAGTGTTATGAAGGATGTTGTTGAGCTGTTAAAAGCTCAGGATAACAAAGTAGCAATGTTGTACTTCTCAGACCATGGCGAAAATGTATTCGGCAGAAAGAGTCATAACGCCGCCCGATTTGAGTATGACATGGCGGAAATCCCGCTTATGCTTTGGGCGAATAAAGCCTGGCAAAGTAGTTACGATGTCAAATGGCAAAACCTTAAAGCAAATTTGGGTGAAGTTTTTACCAACGACCATATTTTTGATTCGGTTTTAGGCCTGAACGATATCGAAACCAGCTATGCAGACGCTAGCAATGATTTGAGCTCTGATAAGTACAGCCCGGTAACGGCGCCTTCAACTCTGCACGGCAGCAAGCCACTCAATACAGAGCAAAATGGCTCGTACTGGCTGAGCTCAAACTTATCTGCGTTTGCTCAACAAGGGGCGCCTATGTCGGCTGCACCCGCATACACGCTCGGCCACGCAACACAAATAGCTTCTAGTAGAGTTGGCGCGGTAAGTTTACGAATCGCGGTAAAGCAAAATGATGGGGCCTTAAACCTCAAGGTCCTGGGCACTGCGAACAATGAGCTAGCCGATATTGCAACTGCATTTGATGCGTTGTCTTATTACAATGCAAACGAGGTCATTCTGTCTGTAGCTGAGTTTGACCCGAAGCACTCAGACGATGTTATAGCACTGATAAAGAAGCTAGCATCCGATACGACTCTTAAGCTCACGACACTGTTCGACCTGCAAAACATTGGCACGATGAATCAGCTAAGAACTCGGGTATCAAGCGGTTTAGATATCAGGGATATAGTTGAGCCGAATAACGTACTAGATGCCGTCAAACAGAATAATGACAACGAACTAACTATAGCCTTGTCTGAACAACATTATCGTGTGGTTAAGTCTCTAGAAAAGGTGCTACCGAGCTTAATCGTCGACGCGTCGCAAAGTTTGTCGCTTCATAAGAAATCAACCAAATCAGAATTGAAAGGCAAACTCTTTTGGCTAGATAATCAAGTAAAAACTGTAATCGTCGATTACCAATCGATGTTTGCTGATTAGCAAACATCGTGATTTTAAGGATAGAAAAAAAGACCGACGAGTATCCATACTCGATCGGCCTAAGAGCAAGATGACTAGACTCCTGCTTAACTGAACTCATTAACTAATCGGGTGTAAAACCGAGTTACTATTGGGCAACCTCTTGCAACTACGTGTCGGGATATTGCTACCAACAGCAGTGCGCTTTGAACACTTAAAGCGTTGAGCCTTGACTCCAAACTTAGCGATATAGCCATCAACCATATTGTCGATGTAGCCCTTTTGATCAGCGTTTAATTGCTTGTAAATCATCTTAAACGTCTTAGTTGCCGCCTTCTGCGTTTTCGCTTCTTTCGCGACCCCTAGCCAAGCCATTCCACGCTCCGTTGATTGCTTAACATGTTGACCTTGAATATACATACTACCAAGAATTGCTTGTGCGTCTTTCAAACCCCATTGAGATAACTCTGTCACTATGGGATATGCACTTGCATAGTCTTCGTCTCGATAGTATTCAACTCCTTTGGCGAGGCCTTCATCGAGATCTCGAAGAGACTTATACGACACTTCGCCATTCGGCGCCGTGATAGACAAGGTCTTTTCGTTGTATTCAACTGATCGCTGCAAAGAAGCATTACTGTCGGTCAATCGCGAATTGCCTATTTGAGCATGCGCCGGGCTAACGCTCGCGAGGCTTGCCGAAACCACCAGTAAGGATGTAATAATTGAGTGTTTCATGTGTAAGTAACTCCGTGTCAAATTTCAATATTTAATTGCTACATACTCTTAGATGATCAAATTCAATATTTGGATTCACTTTTTTTAATTTTTTTCTTAAACCCTGAATTAGAGCCAAAATATCCTGTGTTTACAGGGAAAACCGAGTTTCAGGATAATGCTCGATCGAAATTAGACTCCACGCAAAAATCAACGTCATTAGCTATAGATGTCTATTTAGCGCCCAATTAAGTCGGCTCGAGTGTCGCATAGATTCTGATTTGGCCAGCAAGCACAGGCCTGATGGCGTATTGCACGCCGATCGACACTTTGATACGGTTGCTTAACCAATAAGTAACCTGTAAATGGATTTGACCACGTCATGAAAAAAATTTTTATCGCATTAGTAGTGTTAATCGCAATCATCGGAACTGGCTTATTTGTTTTAGCTGGCAAGATCGATGGCATTATCAAAGACACAATCGAAACTGAGGGCACTGCAGCATTAGGCGCCAAAGTAAGCCTCGAGTCCGTTGTCACAGACCTAAAACAAGGCAGCGCCACATTAAGCAAATTAACCATAGCTAACCCTGCAGGATACCAGGCCGCCAACGCAATTGAATTGAGCTCGTTTAGCGCGAGTGTTGATTACGGAAATCGAGTTATTGAGAACATTGAGATAAATCAACCGGTGATAAATGCAGAGCAAAAAGGCCAGCGTAATAATTTTAAAGACTTACTCGACAACATGCCAAGCGACGAAACTCAGGAAGCAGAGTCAGAAGCTGACGATACGGTCATTACTATTAAAAAGCTGGCGCTAAGAAAAGCGACGGTTAATCTACTAACCAGCGATTTGAAGGTTGCGGATCAGGAAATTAACCTTGGCAATAGCAGTTTTGTAATGGATGACTTTGTACTTACAGATCTTAGCGGCACTGCGACGGAAATTTCCGACACTATCGTTACTAGCCTAACCGCACACGTTTCAGCGCAAGTGCAAGCGCAAGTAAAGCAGCAGCTCGAAACCTTAGCCAAAGCACGTTTAGCAGAAGTCGCTAACGAGAAGATTGAAGAAGCAAAAGCAAAGGCCGAAGAAAAATTAAAGGAAAAGCTGGGTGAAAACTTAGAAGGCGAAGTAGGTGAAAAGCTTAAGGGTTTGAAGTTTAAGTTTGGAAAAAAAGACTAGTCGCTTTAACACTCAATATGGCTGTTCAATTCAGTCAGCCATATTGAGCATTCGCTTATATTGTGAGTAATTAACAAAGCTTAGCGCGCATAGCCACAATTCACAGATCTAGGAAAAATCGAGCTAGCTAAGCATGATCGATTCATGAAAGCAAAATCGCACAAGGTTGGCTTACTGGTTTTGTTGTTACCTATGTTATCTACCAAGTTGCCAGCTTTACGGCACAGGGTAGCTCTATGGGAGCTATCTTATTGATCGCTTTCTTAGTGTATTTAACAACGTACATTGCCGTTGTATTTAGCCTGAGAAACAGTTTAAAAGAAATAATGCGCGAAGGCAGCGGCCATGATTGGGAGTTAATTGGCGTCTTAACCTTCTTCTTTTCAGCTATTTATTTTCAATATAAGATTAACGAGTATTTTGATACTCGACGTGTAGGCGGCTAACAGAAAAATAGACTGATCCAACAGGTTCAAAGCTAAATTGGGGACCCCGGCGGCATGGTTGGCAAGCTAATTAAAGCCTTTGGGTCATTCAATGTGGCTGCTTTTAGGCGCTCTAGCTGATAACGATAGAAGCCTCTATAGCCATCTCCCTTATTAACTCGTGTAAGTCGTTTTGACAAATGCTTTTTCTCCTGCTCGATCAAGTTCATGATCTCGGCTTTTACAATCGGTGTTGTTGAAGAATGGTTAAGTAAATTCAAATAATTTGAATACCATAAATCTACCACCGATTGATGCAAGCGCGCCTCCATGCCAGTGTACTGACTAGCTTTCAGAGTTGCACTCAGTTGCTCACCAAGCTCAGCAATCGAAGGCATATCGCTGTTCACGCCATTTTGTTGGACCAACCTAGCTAATCGCTCAGGGTGAAACAGGGCCGTGAAGGTATGTTGCGCCGAAGACGACGCAAGAGAGAGCTGATCGAAGGTCGCTCCGGTGTTTCCGTTTACTGATTCACGAGTACGATAAAAATTTGTCGCCTTAGGCACCATCAGCTCGCTGACGTTTGCGGGCACACTCAGAAACGCCGGCGTCAGAGTGCTTATGATACTGGTCATCGCACGCCTCTGCTCATCAGGTTTAACTCGCTCTAGTTTCGGGGCCGAATCTGAACTCGTTTTTCTTGCGTAGTCGTAGTCGACCCCACCTAGCCATTTCGCGGCAGCCTGAATTTGAAAACGATGGAAATAGTAGACCGGTACTAGCACCTCCTCTAAACTCGACCAATGACGACCGCGCTTTAAGTTGCCTGAGCCAAAATTGGCTAATGCGACTTGTCGAAGTTCGATCATACGCTCAAGTTCGTTTACCGCATCGGCACCGTTATCCCAGAGACTCGAAAATGCATGCGCATCGCCGACTGAGCGTGAATCGGCATCGCTTATATACACCAACCCTTCGCGATCATTGCGCTCTATAATCGCATTTAGCTCATAAGCTTCAACTTGCGTTTGGTCGAATTCAGAGTAGCCATATTCGATGACTGCTTTGTCCCATTTCCCAAGTCCAACCGAGTAAGCATTGGGTGCTATTATCGTATTATTTCGAGTAGGGTCGAGCTCAAACACAGGATGAGGGTAATCCATTACTGATTCACGGCCATAGTTACTCGACGCAAAATTATGCGCAATGCCTAAAGTGTGGCCAACCTCATGAGCTGACAATTGACGAATACGAGCTAATGCTAAATCCAGTAAGGCTTGATCATTTTCAGAGCCTTCAGCGGGTAGAGAGCCTTCAGCGGGTAGAGAGCCTTCAGCGGATTGAGAGCCCTCCGCAAACGGTGCCATCAAACCTTGAGCAATTAAATAATCTTGGCGCACCCTTAGCGAGCCAAGCGTAACGTGGCCTTTTATAATTTCCCCAGTGCGAGGGTCAGTAACTCCGTAACCGTAAGACCAACCGCGTGTCGAGCGGTGCACCCATTGAATCACGTTGTATCGTACGTCCATTGGGTCTGCGCCTTCTGGTAAAAGCTTTACCTGAAACGCATCCTTATAACCGATTGCTTCAAACCCTTGATTCCACCATAGCGCGCCGTCAATCAAGGCCGATCTAATAGGCTCAGGCACACCTGGATCAATGTAATAAATAATTGGTTCAACCGCTTCACTGATCGCGGCAGCTGGGTTTTTCTTCTCTAGGCGATGACGACCTATAACGCTGACGTTTATATCGTCATTGATCGCTTGAGCATAGTCTTTATAAGCCACCGACCAATAACCGCTCTTAGCGACATAGGCTCTGGGCGTGTAAGCACTATCAGGTAAACGCACAAAACTGTGTCGCATTTTGAGGCTAATCGCATAGGGATTTGGCGCTACCTGCTTAACAAATTTACCCGGCTCGCTACCGACGAGGGTAATAGTAGCTTGAAGCTCAGTGTTATCCGGAAAAGATTTAGTGCTCGCTAAATCAATCGCTGATCGCGACTCATCTACGCTATACCCAACGCCCTGCTTGCGCTCACTTAAACGGCGAGCAACCCCATGAATATCCTGCAAGATAAAATCGCTAGCATCGACCAACACCCAGTCGCGATCTTCTTCACGGCCTGAATCTTCAATTACAAAACCCCACAATACCGAAGATGCGAATGCCTCTTCAACCGCTTTTGCCTCTAACACATTGTCGGTCACCGCGCGGTAAGCTGTCGGTTTCTGCTTTAAAAGCAACTTGTTTCCCGCCCGCTCGAAAACCACTAAAGAAGTATTACCAAGCTGCCCACGATCAAGACCGATGTCATTCGACCCCAACCCGTGTGGCAAACTGCTTAAATATAGAAAGTCTTGATCTAAGTTATCTATTTTTAGGTAGGTTTTACCCGTAGAAGAGTCATAGAGCACATCAACAAAGCCTTGCTTTAAAGAACTGACCTTAGTGAGTTCAGCGAGGCTCGCAGCTTGAAGGTTTGTACTGAAAAAGCAGCTCATTAGTGCTGCAATTAAAAGTCGGGCATGAGAAATTAAATTCATAATCTGCTGTAATTGGTCGTTTCGCTAGGCTTAGTCTAGCGCAACAATACCGCAGACCAAACTAGCCAGTGTGATTAAGCGCTGAGTAAACCTTATCGAGCTGCTTTGCAGTGTATTGCCAAGAGTAGTGAGCTTGAAAATGCTCAAAATTCTGATTGCCGAGGCGGTCTATCGTTTCAGGCTCATCAAGCAATGCTGCAAGTTGCTCAAACATTTGTGTGGAATCAGCCGCTAGAGGTGCCTCATTTGGCAGGAAGTCTCGATTGTTCTGAGTATCAAAGGCTAATACGGCCAAACCACAAGCGAGGTAGTTAAGCATTTTGCCGCTACCTTCACCGGCATCGCTCAGCTTAGGATCAATAGCAAGCTCGGCAAGTTGTAAAAGGTCAGGCAATTCTTCAAACGGAACCTGGCCGGTCAGCGTGCATCTATCACCAAGACCGTGCTGATCAACAAAGCTCGCTAAAGATTCTATGGGATAACCAATAATCAAAAAATGCACGTCATCTATAGACTTCGCCTGAACAAGCACACTTTGTAACTGGTCTAAGCCTTTACTGGCAAGCAAGGCACCAGAATAAACGACTATAGATTTATCTTTAGGCAGCGACCATTGTTCAAGCAGGGCGGCTCGCTTTGAGCTATCCAGCGGGTTCGGTGTACTTGCGCCATCTTGCACCAAGCTGATTTTGGTGTCGCTTAGCGAGAACTCTGATTTTATCTTTTCAAGCGAGTGAGCCGAAGAACACACAATGGTCTTTGCAAACCGCATCAAGATTCGTTCAATTAACTTTATTAGCCATTTCAACCATGGGAATTTTTTAAAGCTACCGTGGGTTTCCAGTTCGCCAACCAAACTGCCTTGCATATCGGCAACCAAAGGAATTCGTCGCCAAAACAAAATGAGCTTCGCAACTAAAGCAATCATGAGGCCTTCGTGCAAATGCGCGTGAATCACACTTGGATTGTGCTTTCGTATTTCTTTTATCACCAACCATAAGAGTTTCCAGTCGGCCCATAACTTATACTTACTCGGCCCTGCTTCGGTTTTGGTGTAATTTTTGATTGAGGAGATTCTCGATGTACGAACACCATCAATATCGCGACCATGATGATAGGTGCACACTAGGCTATCAAAACCCAAATCAGCCAAACAATTCGCCACGCCCTCAATACGAATGTGACACCCTCGGTCAGCAAAAAACGGGGTTGGCGCAATGTGCAACACCAAATGCTTTAACTGTTCAGAGCTCGCTATGTCAGATTCTGTTGGCGACGTATTATTCATGATAATAAGCCGACTTAAGCGCTAATCGCCGCTTGGGTTTTGTCTAGGCGCTTTTGTGTACCAGCTAACTGCTTTTCCATCTCGGCTTGTGACCACGCCAAATGCTCAGCCATTAGTTCAGCGACTTTCCGCAACTCATCTGCGCTAATGCCCAATAAACCTAAGGATGTACGCCCGAAAACAAGGTCATCCAAAGTCATTGCCTGCTCGCGCTCGATACCCCAAACAACTTGCCCGAGCAGGTCTTCTTGGCTAGCGCATATTTGTTGCTGTAGCTCGGGCTTGTCATTGATGCTAGCTAAAAATACCGACACTTCACTCCCGTAGCACATCACAAGATGCTCTAGAGTCTTGCGTGAGTAATGCGCTTCAAATTTTGACAGGGTGGCAGCAAGCAAATCTTGGTAGCTTGCATAATCACTACCGTGAAGCTTTTGCTTGCTTAGGCTCACCGCGTGCTTACCCAAACCTTCAAGCTTTTTATGCACGACTTTCATGCTTAGCGCAGAGATTTTTCGACCAGTGGTGTATTTAGCGCCAAGCGCGGTTAGTAAGCCATCGACTCCGTTACTGCTTTTGTGGTCGATGACTTGGTATTCGCCAGAACCTTGGTACACAGTACTTTTGACGTTATTGGTTCTATAGTCATAAAGACCTGAGTAGCCTGAGATAACGTCGTCTCGGCTAAGCTTTGCGCTAGGCATGGCATCGTTAATCGCGTCGATCAACTGATCAACATGCTCGCTTTGCAAACTCACATCACCATTGGCGTTATCGATTTCATCATAGCTGGTTCCAATCAGAGAGTAACCGCGCCACGGAATTGAAAACACATGTCGTCCCCCACGATCCACTTTTGACCCAGCTTGCTGCTTAGTAGTTAATGCAATTGCATGATCGCTAAGTTGACGAGTCACGATATGAGAACCTAGTGCGTAGCTATTTATACTTGGTGCTTTATCGGCGTCCGCTAAATTGCTATTAAGATTATCTACCCACGGGCCAGCAGCGTTAATTACCAGCTGACCGTGAATTGAAAATTCGTCTCCACTAAGCTCATCACGCGCGGACACACCTGTAACAACAGACTCATCACCTAAAAAGCCCTGCGCCGAAATATAATTATGGGCTTGCGCTCCATTTTTTTGAGCAGTTTGGACAATAGCCAAGACCATTCGCTCGCTGTCAATCATGTGCCTTTCGTAAAACAACATTGCGCCAGTATGTGGCTCGTTTTCAAGATCACAAATTTTGTTAAGCTCAGAAGCATCGATTGACTTAACACCACTCATTCGCTGCTCTTTAGAACCGATCAATGCGTTTTCACCCAAACACAGAGTTTGATAAGCCAGCATGCCGCATCTCAGAAAGAACTTAGAGCGCTTGAAATCTTTATAAGTCGGGACAACAAATGGCACAGCATGTGAGAGATGCGGCGCGGCGTAGATAAACTCAGCGCGCTCCATGGCTGACTCTCTGACTTTATCAAACTGCATTTGTTGCAAATAGCGAATGCCGCCGTGCAGCATTTTTGACGATGCCGAGGATGTTTGTGATGCGTAATCAGCTTTTTCAATCAGCGCTGTTTTATAAGCTGAGCGCGCGCAATGTAGGGCCAGCCAAGCACCTGTGATACCGCCGCCAATAATGACAACGTCAAATTTTTGATCACGTAATGCGCTTAAATCTCGCTTAGAGGAGGTCATTCTCTTGATACCATTTAATGGTTCGCTTAACACCTTCTTCCGTACCAATCTTCGGGCTATAGCCAATAAGTTTTTGCGCTTTGGCATTGCTGAACGCGCGTGATTTAACGAAAAACTCTACGCGTCGAGTATGCAATGGAGGGTCAATTCCTAAAGGCTTGCATAGCGCTTCGCATAGTCTTGCGGCCAACATCAACGGGCCAACTGGAGGCGCAAAGCTTGGTGCCTTCACGCCTAAGTGCTTAGCGATCAGCACGCCTAACTCCTTAAGCGTACCGTACTCGTTTGAACATAAAATAAAACGTTCACCAACTGCATTAGGGTGCTCGCCACATAGAATAATGCCGTCGGTCAAATCATCAATATAAGACAGGTGGTACATATTACCGCCACCTCCAAACAACGGAAAAAAACCACGTTTGATCTGCTTAAACATTTTCAACAAACGTAAGTCGCCGGGGCCATAAATCGCTCCCGGTCGAAAAATTGACCCGGTTAGCCCCTCGTTCATGGCTTTGGCAAACAGTTCTTCCCCGTCAAGTTTTGTGCGTTGGTAGATATCTCCTGGATTAAACGGCGATTCCTCATTTGAAGGGATCTCTTCAATATCACCATGCACACCAATGGTTGAGCAGTGCACGGTTCGACCGACCGAATTGGCTCGTGCCGCATCGATTACGTGTTGTACTCCCTGAGTATTAACACCCTCATAATATGAATCGGGGTGACCTGCCGTACGATACACCGCAGCTATGTGATAGATGATGTCGCAACCCTCGGCGGCTGAGATTACCGCATCGCGATTTGTAATATCGCCATAGGCAAGCTCGACTCCGATTGATTGAAGCTCGTCCACTTTTCCCGTTTTACGCACCAAAGCAACAACGTCATTACCCTGCTCGATTAGCTTTTTAGCCAAAGCGCCACCAGTAAATCCGGTAGCTCCGGTTACCAATACTCGCTGCTTACTTGTTGCCATAGAACCCTAAATTATTCGAATTTGCCTACTCTACTCACCTGCCAGAGCCGTCGCGCTCGAAAGAACTTGAGTAGCTGTTTCTAAAGCTCGAATGTTACCGCATGCGAGCTGGTAATTACACCAGTGGCGAGAAATGAAAGACTTTACTGTTTCCCGAAAAGTCCAACTCTTCTAACATCAAAACCCAGACGTTAAGCTTTATGACACCAAACTCAGCGTCGGCGGCTGCCACCATAAGCGTGATCGATGAGCCATAAATTCCCACAAGTAATCAGTATCTAAAAATTCGCATCATTTAGTGCACGCCAATAAAACTCATTAAAATCAGCAACCTAAACGCAGCAGAGGCGTTATGCACTAATCAAAACTCACGCATTAAGTAAGAAAATTACATTTTCTAGCAAATTATTAATGCAAAATGTAAACGTTTGCCATAGACTCACTAAACTCTAGTCACAGTCTCGATAAATCCAGAGTCGACGAGAGGCGACTCGAAATTGACAGCGCAAGACATTTTTTGGTAATGTACTGTGGCTAGAGAAATACTAGCTGGTTTTATCTAGAAGTTGAGAGAGGCCAACAAAAATTAACCACCGAGGGAAAAATGAAAAAAAATAGTCACACCTCCGAAAAAGGAGACATAGGCTTTAAATTGTCTAAAACCGCAATCTCAGTTGCTGTTATCAGCGCGCTTTCGGCTCCGGCGTTTGCGCAAGACTTAGAAGAAGTTGTTGTCACTGGGTACCGTAAGTCACTCGAAGACGCAATGGATTACAAACGCAATAACGACGGTGTCGTTGACGCGATCAACGCAACTGACATTGGTAAATTTCCGAATACTAATTTAGCTGAAGCATTGCAACGCATTCCTGGCGTGTCAATCAATCGCGTAAACGGCGAGGGTTCTCAAGTAACCGTTCGTGGATTTGGCGGCAGCTTTAACCAAGTTACTTTAAACGGGCGCTCACTCCCGACAGCCGACATCGCCGAAGTTGGCAGCGGTACTGATGGTCAAAACATTGGCGGCTCAGGCCGAGCGTTTGACTTCTCAAACCTAGCGTCTGATGGCGTTCGTGCTCTCGAAGTATACAAAACAGGCCGCGCCGACGTTGCTTCTGGTGGAATCGGAGCAACCATCAATGTTGTAACTGCTCGCCCACTTGATAACCCAGGCACACAAGCATCGGTTAGCGTAAAAGCGATTGCAGATACATCTGTTGACCGCGGTAGTGATGTCACTCCAGAACTGGGCGGTAACTTTAGCTGGACAAACGACGAGGGCACTTTCGGCGTTGGCTTATTCGGTAGCATATCCGAGCGTAACAGCGCGGCACCTAGCGCAACATCGGCAAGCTGGAACGTATTGACATTCGACAACTTCTTGTCGCTAACCACGCCAGATACTGTTCTACGTAATGCACCAACTGACGGAAATGCCTTGGTAACATTGCCACGTGACAGTCGCTATCACTTCTCAGAATTCGAAAGTGATCGAGTAAATGGCCAATTGGTTATGCAATTCCAACCAACTGAAGGTATTCGCTTAACTGCTGATTACACATTTGCTGAAAATGAAGTAACTGAGCGCCGTTCAGATATATCAAACTGGTTTAATCGCCCGTTTACCGAAGTTATTTTCGACGATAGCCCAGTCCAGTCAACTGTTTTCCTTCGTGAAAATTCAGGTAACCAAGGTGCTGCAACTCAGCAAACGTTACGTGCCACTAAGGATGAGATGGATTCATTCGGTTTCAACGCTGCATTCGACATCTCCGACAGCTTAAGCATTTCGTTCGACGCGCATAGCTCCGAATCAAGTGTTACCCCAAATGCGCCAGGAAACTACAGCCGTATTAATGTTGGCCTTGATCAAAAGTACTCACCCGGCATCGGCACCTTAACGCAAGCGGTTGATTACCGCGGCGACGTTCCATTGCAAATCATTCAGTTAGCACCGGGTAACAACGGTGACATCACTGATTTAACTGTTGATACAGCTCGCTCGGCAACACAAGTAGCTAACCTGCGTCGCGATTCACAGATCAACGAGATTGATCAAGTTGACTTGCACGCTAACTGGGAAATTAACGACTCGTCTTCGTTGACCGTTGGTGCGAACTATCGCAGTCAAACGAACATGACTGACCGTAGTGGCTTCCGTCAGATTTTGGGTAACTGGGGTGCTGAAAACCCAGGTGACGTTGAGCAGTTATTGGGCGTCGGCGCTCTTGAAGAGTTCTGCCTATCATGCCGTTTCAATGACTTCACCATCAGTGGCGCGACGCTTGATCCCAATCAAATCAATACTGGCGTAAATACAGTTCGTGGTAATGCTGAAGATATCTTTTTTGCTGCGAGTGAAGCTTATAATGCTGGTTTTAACGGCGCTCCAGTTCGCCCACTGAACCAAAACAGTAACGCGGTTGATGAAATTCAAGAAGACGTTATCTCTCTTTATGTTCAATACGGTACTGAGTTTAGCATTGCTGATCGCCCAGCATCATTGAACGTTGGCTTACGCTATGAAGAAACAGACGTAACCTCTATCACGAGCTCACTGCCAACCGCATTCGTTGAATGGCAAGGCAACAATGACTTCGCGACAGTAGCATCTTCTGAAGCGAATGGATTCCGCATTGAGTCTAAGTACGATAACTTTTTGCCGAATGTTGATCTCGCCGTTGACCTAACTGACGATGTGAAAATGCGAGCTTCATACAGCACTACCATTGCTCGTGCGACTTATAACAATCTGTTCGCAAGTGCGAGTGTTCAAGCTCAGAATGGCCCAACTGCGTTGGCAGGCAACCAAGCCTCAGCTACCTCTGGCAACCCAGAACTACTGCCTCTAGAGTCAGATAACATTGACTTATCGATTGAGTGGTATTTCGGCGAATCTAGCTATGTTTCTGCTGGCTTCTTCGACAAGAACGTTCAAAACTTTGTTGGCCGCGAAACGATCAATCGTAACCTTTTTGGTTTGCGCGATGTTAGCTCAGGCGCAGCGGGCACTCGTTCGGGCGACGGCTTAGCCATCTTGAACACGCTTGGTGCTGAAGTGAACGAAAATAACCTTTTCGCAGCTACTTACTATGTGCAAACACTAGGTTCAGTGGCAGCGGCACAAGCTCAATTCGCGGCAAATCGAGGTGGTAATGGCAACATTCTACAGGCAGTGTACAACGCAATTGAATTGGCAGCAGGCTCTAACCCTATTCGCCCAGATGCAAATGACCCATTACTGAACATCGCGGTTAACCAACCGGTTAATAATCGTGATGCGGGTATTGATGGTTTCGAATTCCAAGGTCAACACTTCTTCGGAGACTCTGGTTTCGGCGTAGCCGCAAGCTACACTTTGGTTAATGGCGATGTTGAGTTCAACGTAGCAGGCGACCCAAGCGTAAGTCAATTTGCACTTCCTGGCTTAAGCGATACAGCTAACCTCACACTCATTTATGAGAAAGAAGGTTTGACGGCGCGCTTAGCTTATAACTGGCGCGATGAGTTCCTAACCAGTTCTAACGATGGTAGCGGTTTCAACAACCCAATCTTCGTTGAAGAGTATGCTCAGTTAGACCTCAGCGTTGGCTACGAAGTAAACGATCAGCTTTCACTTTCATTCGCGGGTATCAACCTTACCGAAGAGAGCTCTCGCAGCTTCGCTCGTTCACGCTCTGACCTGCTATTCCTTCGTGAAAACGCGGCTCGTTTTTACGTTGGTGCAAGCTATAAGTTCTAGGCTTTGGCTTTAGAGTCGCTACTTTTTAGTAGCGCATAAGCAGTACCTCGAAGGGCGACATTTTTGTGTCGCCCTTCTTTTTTAAAGTGATCAACTTGAATTGAGCTCAAACCGATTTTTAACACTGCTCAAACCAAAACTATGCCAGAATGTGAGGCTAATAAAGTGCAGTTTCACTCACAGATAATTAAAACAATAAAATCCACAGAGGCCACTTCCATGCCTTCATTTGATGTATTAGATAACATTAACCACGCCGACCTAAAGGTTAAGTATGAATTCGGCCAAGAACACGGCAACGCCGTTAACCATACGGTGGTGTTCGCAACTGAGTTCGATGCACTACAACGTGAATACCCAATTTACTTCAAGCGAGACGACAATAATAAATACTATGCAGTGGTTTTGCTTGGCCTCGATAAAGACGAAAACCTATTTCTAGACCACCATAATTGGAACGCCGACTATATTCCTGCAGTACAAATGCGCGGTCCTTTTGCGTTAGAAATACTGAAGCAAGACACCGCTTCAAGCGAAGCAGCAGACCCAATAGTGCGCATCGACGTTAGCGATAGTCGCGTGGGTATTGAACATGGCCAAAACCTATTCTTGCCAATGGGCGGTCACGCACCTTATCTTAAAGAAAGCATAAAGAATCTGCAGCGCATTCATGTTGGCGCGCAAATCAACGATGACTTTTTTAGTAAATTAGAATCATTCGGCTTAATCGAAGCGATCACCGTTCAGGCCGATTATGGTGACTCACTCAAATATACCATCCCAGATATGTTCACCATTAATAAGGCGAGGTTAGCGGAGCTAAGCGGCGATGAGCTATTCGAGCTAAACCAACTTGGGCTTTTGGAACATTGCTTTGCTGTATTGTCATCAAGCGCTAACATGTCCCGATTAGTCAACATGAAACTGCGTACCTTAAGTATCTAGTTATGGCGCGGTTAAGTAAAATCACGAAGCGAATTGATGTCTAATTTGCTGATGCAAGTGGAACAATCAAGTGGCGTGTCATTTGCCGAAATTGATTTTAATCGTGTAATTGATCAAGGCGCTCCTCGCCTATTCAAAGGCGCATTGAATGAGAGTGAGTTTGTTCAATCGGCGAAACAATCAAGTAAGGCGGCTATGAACTTTCTTGCCTCCTTCGCTAGTGATGCACCTCTTGTGTATTACCGTGCTGAAGCCAATCAGGCTGGGCGTTTTTTTTACAATGACGAGCTTAACGGCTTTAACTTTAAGACTGGCCGCTATTCGTTTGATGAGTTTTGCCAGTCTTTAGAACAAGAGAATGCATTTGCCGCTGGCGACTCGATCTACGTTGGCTCGGCAGAACTGGAACAGCATTTTCCAGGGCTCATAAAACGTGACAACCTCGGCTTACCCAACCAGCAATTCGGGTCGTCTACGCCCTTGATTGGTATATGGTTAGGTAACAAAACTACCGCGGTGACGCACTACGATGTTTCAAATAATATTGCCGCTTGCATGGCGGGTAAACGACGCTTCACTTTATTCCCCCCCGACCAAATCGCAAACCTCTATCCTGGCCCACTAGAACCGACACCCGGCGGGCAAGTAGTCAGTATGGTCGACCTAAATCAGCCGGATCACAAACGCTTTGTAAATTTCAAAACAGCTTTAGCGCACGCCCAAGTGGCCGACTTAGAACCGGGTGATGTACTAGTCTACCCAGCGATGTGGTGGCATCAAGTAGAAGCGTTTGACGATTTCAATGTATTGATCAATTATTGGTGGAACTCCAGTGACGCTTTTATTGACGACCCCATGAATACACTATTGCATGGATTACTGAGCTTGCGAGATCGGCCTCAGCATGAAAAAGATGCATGGCGCTCAGTATTCGACTACTACGTATTTGGAGAAGCAAGGCAAGCTCGCGAACACCTTCCTGAACACACTCGGGGCGCCTTGAATACTTTCGATGCACTGAGCGCGCGACGACATCGAGCCAAGCTCCTGAATAAATTTAATCGATGATTCAAAATCAAAAAACCACAGAGCACATTCTATGAATAAGCCTGTTAGAAAAGTGATTATCGCAGGCGGCGGCACCGCCGGTTGGATTGCTGCGGCCACACTATCAAGCCAACTTGGGTCCTTATTAGATATCACCTTAGTTGAATCTGATCAAATCGGCACCGTCGGTGTTGGCGAAGCAACTATTCCAACTCACGTTAGCTTTCATCGCCTGCTCGGCATTGATGAGCGCGAATTTATGCGCGCAACTCGGGCCAGCTTTAAACTCGGCATTGCATTCGAAAACTGGGGAAAACTCGGCGATCGCTACTTTCACTCTTTTGGAAAAATTGGCCGCTCTACTTGGATGGGCGACTTCCAACATCTTTGGCAACATGCTCAATCCTTAGGTATCGGGGGTGACATGAGTGAATATTGTTATGAACTACAGGCAGCTGAAGCCGGCCGTTTCGGAAAGACCGACAACTCACAAATTAGTTATGCCTACCATTTAGATGCTACCCTTTACGCTAAATTTCTAAGAGATTTCAGCGAAAAACGCGGCTGCAAACGCGTTGAAGGCAAGATTCAACAAGTGCACAAACATCAGGACTCTGGCTTTCTCAAGAGCCTTGAACTTGAAAACGGGGAACACCTCGAAGCCGACTTTTTTATCGACTGCACCGGGTTCAGATCACTACTGCTTGGCAACGCGTTAGGAGTCGAGTATGACGATTGGAGTCACTGGCTACCAATGAACAGCGCGCTGGCTGTACAAACCAAAACAAATTCTGAAGTCCTACCCTACACGCGCTCTATCGCGCGTCAGGCTGGCTGGCAATGGCGCATTCCCTTACAGCACCGCGTTGGCAACGGGCATGTCTATTGCAGCGACTTTATGAGTGATGACGAAGCACATGACATTCTTGCAAGCAATCTCGATGGCGAAACAGTAAGCGACCCAAGGCCAATCCGCTTTGTCACCGGTAAGCGCCGTAAAACGTGGCATAAAAACTGTATCGCTCTCGGTTTATCGAGCGGATTTATGGAACCACTGGAGAGCACCAGCATTCATCTAGCGCAGATTAGCGTTACGCGCCTTGTACAAATGTTCCCCTTCAATGGTGTTACTAATTCGCTTGTCGATCATTACAACCGCCACACTGACGAAGAGCTTGTGGGCATTCGTGACTTCTTGATCGCACACTACAAAGTGAACCAACGCGATGATTCTAACTTCTGGAAAGATCGAGCCGCCATGGCGATTCCCGATACATTGCAACATCGTCTCGATTTGTTTAAAGAAGCCGCAATTGCGTACCAAGATGACGCCGATTTGTTTCGCGTTGACTCGTGGATACAAGTTCTTCGTGGTCAAGGGCTTTACAGTGACAATTATCATCACATGGGTAAGTTGTTGCCTGAGCCTAACTTGACCCAAGCATTAGGCGATCTTAAGGCGACCATTGATAGCGCAGTCAATAAGCTGCCAAAGCACGATGACTTTCTTAAGCAATACGATGTGTGGGTTTAAATGAACCAAGCAATAGACGCGTCGCGAACACGCCCTATCACGTCTGTACTAATCGTTGGTGGAGGCACAGCAGGTTGGTTGACCGCGTCAATTTTGGCAGCGAAACATCAGCATTCAAACTTATCGATCACCTTGATAGAAGCGCCAGACATTCCAATCATAGGCGTTGGAGAAGGCACTTGGCCGAGTATGCGTTCAACACTGCACAGCGTTGGCATCATGGAAAGCGACTTTATTAAAAAGTGCGATGCTTCCTTTAAACAAGGCTCTAAGTTCGTGGCGTGGCATACTGGCGACGCAGATGATTACTATTATCATCCGTTTGACCTACCGCGAGATTTTAATAAGGTAAATCTCGCCCAACACTGGGTTAACACTCAGCCAGACCTTAGCTTTTCTAAGCTTTCTTGTGTGCAAGAACATTTATGTGAAGCGAATTTATCGCCAAAGCTCAAACATTCAGGCAATTACTCGGGCGTTTCAAACTACGGCTATCATTTAAACGCCGGCAAGTTTTCTGAATTCTTAAAGAAACATTGCGTCGAAAAACTTAATGTAAAACTAGTTCTAGATAAAGTGTGTCATGTCGAATCACATAAAACCGGAGAGTGCGCTGGTGATATCGCTTATGTGAAAACCGAGAATAGTGGCGATTTACACGCCGATTTATTTATCGACTGCACAGGCTTTCGCTCTTTACTACTCGGCCAACACTGCGGCATCAAATTTATAGATAAGAGCCAGCAATTTCCAATTAATTCAGCCTTAGCGGTGCAAGTACCCTACCGAGAGGACCAAGCCATAACTTCTGCAACTGTTTCGACAGCTCAGCAAGCTGGGTGGGTTTGGGACATAGGCCTATCAAGTCGACGCGGTGTCGGCCACGTGTTTTCCGACGCGCATACAAGTGAAGATCAGGCCTTAAGAGATCTGCAAACTTATTTGAAACTTGATGACAAAAGCTTTAATCAACTCGAGCCGCGACGTATAGGAATTACGCCTGGGTATCGTGAAAAGTTTTGGCACAACAATTGTGTCGGTGTCGGCTTGTCGGCGGGCTTTCTAGAGCCATTGGAAGCTTCTGCAATGATGCTAATCGAAACATCTGCGTCGATGATCGCCGACCTAATGCCAACTACACGCGCGGCTATGGATGTTGTGTCCCTGCGGTTTAATCGACGCTCGCACTATCGCTGGCAACGCATCATCGACTTTCTCAAACTACATTATCATTTAAGCCAACGCACTGAAGCATTCTGGCGAGATGCGGCGTCAGCCGATCATGTGTCAGATCGCCTTAAGGAAGATTTGGAATTATGGCGCCATCAGGCACCGTGGAAAGCCGAGTTCGATAGCCTTGAAGAAGCCTTCCCAGCGGCGAGCTACCAATACGTGCTTTACGGAATGGGTTTTAACACCCGTGGCAGCGAGGCTATTCTAAATGGAGCGGCTGAAGCCATTAATTCGGTCGCGCATGAAGCTCAGCTATTGAGCTCTAAGCTTGAAAGCAACTGCGATATCTTGTCGTTGATTCACTCAGTTTAGCCTTTAGCGCACAGCAACTTGCTTAGCGCTCAAAAATTTAGGCCCCAGATTTCAGCCATACTTATTTGCTTGACGTTGGCGCTTTAGCGGTCGACTGGCGCCGCACAATTTGTGCATCGATAACAACACGCTCAACCTCTGAAGGCTCATTTCTGGTCATGCGAATCACACTGAGTGTTGCCTGTTCGGCCATCTCTTCAAGAGGCGGCTTAATAGTAGTTAGTTGTGGCCAAATTTTTGATGCAAGCGGTACATCATCAAAGCCCGCAATTGAAATATCCTCGGGTATCTTTAGGCCCTGCTCATGCGCAACACGCATCACACCAGCGGCCATTTGATCATTAGCACAAAAAATCGCCGTTGGCCTAGGACTTTGATTCAACAGAGCTTTACCGCACTCAATACCCGATTCAAAGGAGTTATCGCCCTGCACTACCCAATCTTGGTTCAAGTCAATATTAGCGTCGGCAATACCGTCAAGATAACCAACATAACGATCTGACATCGCCTTATGGCCAGGGTGGTTTCGAACAAAGGCAATGCGCTCATGACCGAGGCTCGAAAGGTGATTAACCATCTCGCGGCAAACCTCTCGGTCATTAGTCAAAACGCTTGGTTCATCAGGTTTTGAAGTCTTACGTGAAATCGAAATATTGGCAACGCCGTGCTCGTCGAGCAACTCTTGAACACCTGGCACATCAGACACCGGCGGTAGCAATACCAAACCGTCGACACGCTTACTCGAAAGCAAATCGCGCAGTTCCGTCAACAAACTCGGCGAATCATAGGCACAAGGCAAAATCAACACGTCGTAATGCTCAGGTCTAGCAGCTTTCAATACTCCACTCTGAATACATGAGATATAACTAGAGCCGGCGTTATAAACTAGACCAATTAAAAATGTTTTATTACTCGCTAGCATCCGTGCCGGCGTGTTAGGCCGATAGCCTAATTCTTTCATCGCTTGCTCAACAAGCTCGCGGGTAGATGACTTAACATTCGGCTCCTTGTTAAGAACTCGTGACACAGTTTTCATCGAAACCTGTGCACTTTTAGCAACATCCGAAATCGTTGCTGATTGTGTTTTCACTTGCGCTCTATTAGTGCGTTCCATACTTACCTTTCTGGCAATCTTCTTATTTTATAAGCCCGTACCTCGCCACATAATCACTCATGTCAGCGGGAGACATAAGTATACGATACTTGAGAAAGATCAGTTTGTGTAGTCTTGTAAATTAAATGGCGATAGACCAATAGAGGCATCCATTACACAACCTCGATAGCCTGTGGCTTACTCAAGAAAATCACACTCATAATGATGAGAGTAATGGGAAAAACACCGATCAACAGTGGACTTAAGACGATCGTTAGTTCTACGATACCTTGTATGATCATCACAACAGCCAATATCTTCAACACCGCCGAATCATGGTCCGCGTTTTTAAGAATTAGAGCCCCTATCAAAATATCGGCAATACCAAACACGATTAAGGCACCTACCCCGATTAGATATTGAGCCCCCAATACAAATTTATGTGTACTCAAACCAACTTGGTCTGCAAAAATACTCATAAAAGCGTCTAATCCAGCCAATCCAAACGCGTATATCCCGCAAGCGATTACCGCAATAGTAATGGGTACTCGAACCGCGCTATACCCTAAATGGTTATCGAGTACTTTCTTAAGACTCCAGTAGACGAAAATGCTTAACACACCAAGCAAAACAAACCACACATCGTCGAAGCTGAATTCAAGTGTTGTTTGATAATAATTCGCACCCGAGTCGAAAGCTCCGCTAGAAATAATATAGACCCAATATAAAGGGAATAGAACTGCGAGAGAGATAGCGGCAATTCCTGCTGCTGTAAAGTCGTTATTTTTCATCGATAAGTTTCCATGCAAAAAGAAGTTTGTGGGTTAATGAAGACATAGCAGCGCCTAGTCATGACGCAGCAACGTACTCCAAAATATCGCCCGGCTGGCAACCCAGTTCAGCACAAATAGCCGCAAGCGTAGTAAAGCGAATGGCCTTTACTTTTCCGGTTTTAAGCAACGATAAATTAGTAACTGAAATGCCAACTCGCTTAGATAGCTCTTTGAGCGAGATCTTATTTTTTGCCATTTCGACGTCTAGATTAATATGAATTTCCATGCACATGAGCCTACACTCAAAAAAATTGATAATCAATAATTATTTTATGATAAACATAAATAATTAATTGAATTTCATTGATTATATGAAAGGGCAAGCCTGCAGCTATTTTCTGAAACGTCCGTCTACAACTGGTATCTAGGACTCCCAGCACTGGGTGAAGTGCGCCGTAAGCCTCAACACAACAGGCACCGAAACTCGAGGGTTTATTAAGAGATTTGATGTGGCAATAGTGACTAGTGCACAGACCATAGCTGCCCGCCCAACAGCCAACTGGCGAAATGTCGGTACATCCAATCCCAAAGGCATCGGTTTTTTAAAACTTAGTCGCCTGCTGCGATTCAGGTAATAATGCGGGCCATCATAATTATAGACAGTGGCAAAAAGAGCAATTTGCTTACGACCGAGAGTGACACACACACCAGCTGGCAAGCCAAGAACTTGAATGTAATGGTTTTAATCTTGGTATTTCGACGAGCCCGTTCTAGGTTAGGCTCAAGTTATGCGGCACCACTATTTAGACTTAGAATTTTTAAAGGGTGAACTCTTTTTAAAGCTCTTCAAAGCTCTGATTCTTCAGATTTTAAAGGCACACGCTTCAAAGGAGTAGCCTTTAAAAAGCCATCGGGCAACCTTAATTTTTTAACATAGCTCTGATGGCTTTCCTTAACCAAATCATTTTCTTCAAGTTGCTTATAGCTGACATCGAAATTATCCCAAAACTGCCTACTGTCACTGGCGTTTTTTAATGCCTTTTTGTACAAAGCTAGCGCGTCGCCCGAGTCACCATTCATAGAGCTATAGTGACCGAGCCGAATCAAGTTAAGCACGTTTCTTGGTGAGGTCTCTAGCGATTCTCTTAACTGTTTAGCCTTAGCAATTTCTCCTTTTAACAATCGCTGCCAAAACAACTCAGATATCGCATCATCTTGCCCTTGAGTGGCAGACTTAACTAACAAATCAATCGCTCTAGGCGTATCCTTTCCGCCACCTTTAGCGCTTAAATACATCATCGCTAGTTCGTATTGAGAATCTAAATCGCCTTGCCCGGCAGACTCAGCGAACCATTTTCTCGCTTTGGCATAATCTTTGCCCGTTCCATCGCCGTAGTAATAACGCATCGCCAAGTTGTACTGCGCTATTTCGTTACCAAGCTTCGCTGACTTTGCGAACCATTGAAACGCCTTCTTGGCATTCTCTTTAACGCCGTCGCCGTCATAATAGGCAATAGCGAGGCTGTTTTGGGCCTCCGCATGACCTTGCTCAGCCGCTTTTCTGAACCACTTATAGGCGACTATAGAGGCTTTCTGTACACCTTCACCATCGGTATACATATTCCCAAGTTTATGTTGCGCAGTTGCATAACCTTGCTTAGCCGATTTTTCAAACCACTCAGCGGCTTGCTCAAAATTTTGTTCGATGCCTTCTCCTGAATAATATCGAAAAGCCAAGTTATACTGTCCAACCATATAACCAAGCTCAGCAGCGCGCTTGTAATAGCTGAAAGCCTTCTTTAAGTCTTTACGAACACCGTCGCCAGTTCCAAAGATTACACCAAGCGAGTTTAACGAATACGTTTCATCTTGCTCGGCCCCTTTCTCGTACCACTGAATCGCTTTAGAAATATCTTTTTTAAAACCGGTTCCATATTGGTACATGTTGCCGATTTCATAGTCTGCATCAGCATCGCCATTTTCTGAGGCCTTTAGGAACCATTTGTATGCTTCAGATGGGCTTTGAGCGACGCCTTCGCCATCCAAATAGTTGTAGGCTAAATTAAGTTGAGCAACGCTATAACCCAGCTTCGACGATGCTCGGTAATACTCGTTAGCTCTGGCCTTATCAACGTCAACGCCATAGCCATTGAAGTATATTACGCCCAACAAGTTTACGGCTTTGGCATTGTTTTGCTCAATCGCCTTGTTCAACCAAACAATCGCTTTAGCGTAATCTTGTTCCACGCCTTCACCAAAATAGTAACGGCGTGCAATTTGATACTGCGCATCTAGGTCACCTTGCCTAGCCGACTTTTCAAATAAACTTGCAGCACGCTTTAGGTTTTTTTCTACTCCTTTACCATCCAAATATCGAAAAGCGAGATTATATTGAGCTATGTCGTAATCTTGGCCAGCTGCCTTCTCAAACCACTCGATTGAGGCGGGTATATTCTTTTCCACCACGCGACCTGTGTCATAGTAAATCGCCAGCTTGTTTTGCGAATATGCATCGCCGTTCGTCGCGGCTTTCTGGTACCACTCGAAAGCCAGTTGATCATCTTTGTCCACTCCGTCACCAGTTTGATACATATGCCCAAGCTTTGACTGCGCGTTATCATCACCGTTTTCAGCAGCCCGTATAAACCAAGCTCGTGCTAAAGAAAGGTCTTTGCTAACGCCTTCTCCTAGATAATAGGAGTACCCAAGATTAGTTTGGGCCGAGGCAAATCCCTGTTCCGCTATTTCGCGATACATTTTGACAGCCTTCACTTGGTCTTGCGCTACTCCATCGCCGTCAAGGTACATTCGAGCTAGAGCATTTATTGCGTAGTGATTGCCTGAATCTGCTGACTTTGAGTACCATTCAAAGGCCGATACCTTATCAACCTCAAGCCCTAGGCCATTTAAGTACATTTTACCAAGCATAAACTGCGCATCGCCGTAGCCCTGCTCTGCAGACTTTAGGTACCAGCGAAATGCTTCTTCATAATCTCGCTCTACGGGAACCCCGAGGTAGTAACTATCAGCGATATTATATTGCGCAATATCATCACCTTGCTCAGCGGCCTTTAAATACCATTCATAGGCCTTTTCAGCATTTTTTTCTACGCCGAGGCCATCGGCATATAAGGTTCCAAGGTTATTTTGCGCATAGACATTCCCTTGCTCTGCGGCTTTTTTATACCAGAGGTAGGCCTTCTCAAAATCTTTCGAAACACCGAGCCCTTTTGAATAACTGTAGGCTACCCCAAACTGCCCCTTTGAATAGTTATTTTCAGCGGCCTTTAAGTACCACTCATATTTTTTGCTTTGACTCTCTCCATAGCCAATGCCTTTTCCATACATGTAGCCAATTTTATACTGAGCAGCCGAGTAGTTTTGGGCCGCCGATTTTTCGAACCACTCTATTGCTGTATCGAGATTCAGCTCAACACCATAACCATGTTGATAAGATACCCCTAAATTGTATTCGGCAACGTTATACCCTTGTTCTGCAGCCTTCGAAAACCATAGAAACGATTGCTCATGGTCTTGCTCAACTCCTTCGCCAAATGAGTATGCTGCACCCAAAGCCGATTGAGCTTTGGCATAACCAGCATTAGCCGCACGTTGATAGAGCTTAGCCGCCTTTGTGTAATTTTGCTCTACGCCATCGCCACCGTAATAATGACTTGCCAAGTAGGTCAGATGTTCTACGCTGAGATCTTCGGATCTACTCTGAACTCTCGTGAGCAGGTCAAACGAATGTTGATCGTACTGACCTTTTTCAATGTAAAGAGCCAGCAGCGCATCTTCAGCGGCTATTGAGTGCTCACCGTCTTGGTGATTATCAATATATAGCTGATATCTCTCAATTGCTTTGTCTGTATTCTTATCTAAATACCTATCAGCTAAATAAGTATTAGCGAGCAAAAAACCATTTTCGCTACTGCTGTAGACCGCTAGAACCTTATGCTCGTTTGTTACGTCATTCGACTTATTCGCACTGAACGCTAGGGCACCAAGAAAACCAATGCTCAGCATGAGCTTTAGACTCGAGAATGTACGCAAGGAGGTCAGAGAAAAAACAATGGCGAGCAATAACAAGCCTGGTATTACAACAACCGCCAAGCTTTCTAATACATGATTAGTGATTTGTTTAAATGAAAACTGAAAATTGTATTCAGCGAGCACGCTCGAAAGTGGGCTAAATTCAACGATTAAGCACAGTAGTGCTAACAAGTTTAAAATTCCGATGGTACGCATCACTTATCCTTAAGATAGAAGAGTTTTTCTAGGCTGATAATACATCCCCTAAAGAAAGAGGTATAGTGCGCGCACAACACTCTCGGACCGAACAGCTAACGCGGGAAGTTTTGTTTCATCGCTAAGCCGAATTGTTTGTGTGCTTTTTTGGGGTCAAGCAGAACCTGTATTGAGCTGGTGAAGTCTTTCTTGATCTCAACCAATGGCGCTTTCATTAAAACGTTCTCAGATTGATCTTTATATGACAACCGCTTAACCGCACCATAAGCATAAACTAAATCATCTAATGGTCGGCGCTCGAAATTTCGGTAGCTATCGAGCCTCCAATTTTCGGTATCAACTACTTCAGCATTTGGGAAAAACCAACGACCTTGATCAATACACGAAGACAGCTGCACTAATACACCATGGCGTCTATTAAAGAAATCAGGGTCCGCAGTGCACGATGGATCTAACTCACAAAGATGTACTGCCTCACTCAAACAATCTAGGCATGTGGAAGACCAAACACGTAGTTCGCCAAAATAGTGCTGTAATCGCATTCGCTCATGAAAACGATAGCCAAAGTAAGCAACCATGATGGGAATCAACAAGGCTACTAATTGATTTAGGGTCGTCGGCAAAAGCGACAATAGATCATTCATTTTGGTCGAATCAGATAAGTGGATAGGTTTAAGTAGTTTGATTCAATTTATAGATTTGTCAAACCACAGCACTCGCCTAATTTACTATCTAAGTACTTATCGACAAGATTTAGTCATGCACCTGCGAATCAAATTGCCTCACTACATAGAGCTAGCGTTTCGTGTGCAACCAAAGTAAAAAACGATGCATAGCGACACGGATTTCAAAAGTTCAATATTATCGCCCTTCTCTGAAACCGCAATAGAAACCGTCTAAGAGAGGGTTTCTATTGCACGGTGGAATTATTGCGAATTAGGTGCGTGAGAAGACCAGAGCCATAGAACGCTAAGGATTTTGCTTTGCGTGGTAAGCCTTAGAGACCGCAAAACTATCTTCAAACCAGTTCCAGCTTCTCACTTTCCCATTTTCGACATGCACTCTTACAGCCCAGCTGAACACACCTGTTTCAACGCCGGAGTTATTGGCTACGGCGTTCATCGTGCCCATAAATACGGCTTGATCAGCGTTGGCAAAACTGTAATCGGTGGACCACTCAGTAGTACTCAATCCTTTGCCAAATGCTGGCATAAAGGTATTGAAAACTGCCTTTTTACCTTGCCAGTTACCAATCCAAGGCAAAGATTTGTCACCCTCGTTATGCCATACAAAATCATCGGCCATTAGCTTTTTTAGTGTGGCGGCATCACCCGAACCTGCCGCATTCAAAAAAGCCTGCGCGGTCTTCAAGGTCATTGCGGCCGTTACGCTATTCGATTTTTCTTCTGGCTCTTGAGCTCTGGTTTGCGATGAAAAAAACGTTATAACGACGAGTACAATGACAAAAATGCTATTTAACTTGTTCATAGAATTATTCCTCTAGGTTAATATGAAATTAGTGCTTAAATTGAAATTTTCCATTTTCATTTTTCCACTCAGAGCGCTCCGGTATATTTTGTATTACGTCCCAGTGTTCGACAATTTGTCGGTTCTCTAAACGAAACAGGTCGTAGTAAGCAACGTGGTCCCCTGTGCCGAACTTTCCTTCTGAAATAAGTAAAACAAAATTACCTTTTCCGAGCACCTTATGAACTTTGTCGTATTGCATTACGAGCCCGTTGTCTGCAAAGTACTTTAAGGCCGCCGCCAAGCCGTCCAAACCATCAGCAACTTGTGAATTGTGTTGCAGATACTTTTGCGGGTTTACAAGTGTGGCTAGATTATCCATCTTTCCAGCGAGCAGAACTTCGTTCGCAAACTGCTCCACTACTTGTTTATTTATCGCTGTCTTATCCAAGTCAGTAAGACCTCTTTCACCATCCAATTGAGTTCGACCGCTTGGATTTGGTGGCGTAATTGGAGCTAAATTATCCCAATGTTCAACAATTAAGCCGTTCTCAAAACGAAACACATCGAAGCCTACTTTTGGACCAAAGAAATCATAGTTAGTATGGGTAACGACGTAGTCTCCATCTTCAAAAGCTCTGATTACATCGGCCTTAAACCCTTGGGCCGGAGCATTGGTCATTACCGCACCAAAACCTGCTAAGCCATCAGCAACAGCCAAATTATGCTGTATATATTTTTGCGAATTGATATAGCCAATAGCTTGTTTGTCGCCTGTATTAAAACTATCAAGTAGCGCAAGCACTTTCTCCTTATTTGACAGACCTGACTCAGAAACGATGCTGGTATTGCTAACGTTTTGGCAACCGGCCAAGACAAGTAATGACATTGATAGAGTTATAAGTAGTGTGTGTTTTTTCATAAGGTTCTCCGATTAAAAATAGAGTGTGGAAATTTGGTACAGGATGAGCTGAGCCCCAGCCGATATACGACACGGGTGGCGCTCATATCGCAAACAAGCATCAAGACTTTTTTAGATAATTTTGAACCGACCAGACTCCAGCTCCATATGTACTCACATAGAGAAATATGAAGCAAAACAATGTTGCAACTTCTCCGCCATTTGCGATCGGAAAGATTGATTGGCTTGCATGTGCCATCCAATAGGCTACCGCCATGGTTCCACTGCAAATAAATGCAGAAAAACGAGTGAAAAGCCCTATCATCACGAGCAAGCCACCGAGCAACTCAATTACCCCAGCGCTTACGATCAACGGATTTAAGTCATACGTGAATTCAACAGGGAAGTTAAAAAGTTTCTGGCTACCGTGAACTAAAAACAAGAAGCCCGTAACGATGCGAAGTAGCGCGTAGCTAATATCCTGATATGTTGATGAAAGTCTCATTGTTTATTGCTTCTCCGAGGTTTATTAAGTGGGTTAATTTGCTAACACGCGATGATGTAATAGGCTCAAGCGGACTTCTTTTTGAACTGTTGATGCTCGGGTTCAATGAGGCCTATTTTCCAATACCCAGAAATATAGCTATCACTTTTAACGACGCCTTTGTCCTCAAGAAGTATTTTTTTCAAGGATTTAATTGTATTGCTTTCTCCGGCCACACATACCTGCACTCTCCCCCCCGGCCAGTCGATGGCTTTTACAAAACGCTCCTGTGCGAAAGATTGCTGTAAACTATCGGCGTGAACCAGCCAGTGAATACCGATACCTATTGGTGACTCAATTTCTTGCTGATCGAGTAGTGAGGGGACTTCTATAATAGCCACACCGCGGGCGTCGGCGGGCATCGCTTCTAAAGTTGCGGCCACCATTGGCAAGGCTGAAAGGTCGGCCGCAAGAAAATACCACGGAGCGTTAAAGTGTGTGACCTTTGCTAGGCTCGGCCCCATAAAACCCAAAAATGATCCCACCCTTGCTGACTCAGCCCAACGAGACCCAGGACCTGAAGCACCATGGCTAACAAAATCGATATCGACTTCTTTTTGTTCTCCTCGTGCGTAACGAACCGTATAAGTTCTAACCGGAAAAGCACCCTTCTCTTGCAAGCGCGCGCTAAAGTCATCAAAACTAGTGTCCACTTCAGGGAGTATAAGTTTGCAGTTACCACCTTCGTGTTGTCTTCCGACTGAGCTCAAGCTGTCACCACTGAGCGTCACTCGAATCATGTTTGGAGTGATACGGACTACATTCTTCACTATGAGAATTTTTTTTTTCGCGCTTGGTTGACGCGATGATATTTTTAACAAGTTTCATATGACTCAACCCTCAGAACAGTCTTTGGCACTTTAGTACCTGCTTATGAATCCGGCCTATGCCCTCACAGTGTGAGGCTCACGATGGACCCGTCAGAGCTAGGAGCGAAAAATACACCCATAGCTCAATCGAGAAAGATAGGTTAGCACCCATCCTAAAAGATGATAATATGGACTTATCTACAAATATAATTCGATATTTTAGAATAATGAATAAGGACTTAAACGCCATTTCTATTTTTGTAGCCGTGGCAGAAACCGGCGGGTTTAGCAAAGCCGCGAAGAGGTTAGGGCTTACCAACTCAGTGATTAGCCATCACATATCCAAACTCGAAGAAAAGCTCGAAGTGACCTTGTTTTATCGCTCAACCCGCAAAGTATCGTTAAGCGATCAGGGTCGAGACTTCTACTCAGCTGTTGCTGAGCCGCTAGCGACAATAGAAAATGCCTTAGCCGATCTAGTCGCTAATAAAATCAGCCCCACGGGCACGTTAAACATCGCTATGCCCGCCTTCATGCCTGAGCCCAAAATTGAAAAGCTTCTATGGCAATTTGCAGCTCAGCATGCTGGCATAAACTTAGACCTTAGCTACTCGGACCATCGTCAGGAGTTAATTGATAATGGTTTCGATCTCGCGTTTAGGCTTGGTTCTCTAGAGTCGTCCAGCATCAAAGCACGAAAACTGGCTGATATTAAATTGAAGCTAGTTGGCGCTCCCAATCTCTTTCAAATCTCGGCACCTCGAGAACTCGAAAAATGCCGGTTTGTGCAGCTTAAGCAACTCTCCGATACCCTGCACTTGTCTCAACGAGACAAATCAACAACGGTCAATATCAACGAAGGAGGAATCCGAGTTGACAACATCTACGCCGCTCGTGAAGCCGCGATAGAGGGCCATGGTCTGACAATACTACCGTTAGGCATGTGCCAATCTGCTATTGGCGCCAATAAACTCGTCGACATTTTGCCAGAATGGAAACTCAACACGATTCCTCTTTATGCTGTTTGGCACAACACAGCGAGACGTAACAGCCTAATTCGCAAACTTTTATCATTCATTGAGTCGGGCATGAGTAACGACACCCAGCCTAATTCTGAATCGGAACATCATTAGTCAAGGTAACAGCACGATGCTAAACTGCTCGAATAAACCTGAGATCACACTATGAAGATTATCGCCGTACTCCTTACCCTATTTGTTGCAGTCAGCCATATTGGCATTTTGATTCTTGAGATGTTTTTCTGGAACCATCCTGTCGGGCAACGAATTTTCTCAATGACCCCAGAGGTAGCTGCGGCGAGTGAAGTACTGGCAATGAATCAAGGCTTATACAATGGTTTCTTGGCTGCTGGGCTATTTTGGGGTTTATTGAAGAATAAGTTGGACATAATCGTCTTCTTCCTATGCTGCGTAATAGTCGCTGGCATTTTCGGCGCAGCTACTGCCAAATTCACGATCCTATTTACACAAGGGCTGCCTGCTCTACTCTCTCTTATCGCCGTGCTAGTTAGCCGAGAAAAATTCTCTTGATGCAAGTTTTAGGCCTGATTCAGTAGCTAGCTCCCGCTCAATACAGTCGAGTACCCATTCAAATTTTATTGGCAGTTGCTTTTTATTCAAGCTAAATAAATTTTCAAGAAAGCACAATCACACCAAGAAACCGGTGCTGGGAGGTATAGAGGCAAGACTCGTGTAAAAGATCACAAAATGCGGAGATTGGTTTACTATTGCGCTCTGATTTAGGCAGCAATATTAATGGAATATTTTATGTCGCAGATACAAGTGTTAGATTTAATTGTAAACCTAGACGACTTCAAGGTTACAAAAGGAGATATAGAGATTGGTTTGCCTAAGCTCTCATTCGAACTGTTCACGTATTTTATCCTCAACCCTGAATCAATATGCACCCTAGAAGAAATATCTGCAGCCGTTTGGGGTGACAGGGTTGTAAGCAATGAAACCGTCGTTCAGCGAATCACCCTGCTAAGAAAGGCCTTGAATGACGACCCCAAAAGCCCTCGATTCATCGAGTCCGTTAGAGGCAGGGGGTATCGACTTCTCGTAAAGCCCGTACGTATCTCCGAATCCAGCCAGGCGCCGAAAGCCGACTCCAAATTTACTTTATTATTTGCGGCCTTCGCGTTCCTAATCTTAGTTTCAACGATGTTGTTCAGCACTTTTAAGTCGCGGCCATCAGGGACTGATTCGAATCAAATCAATACAGTTGACACGACCAGTTCGACTAATCGGCTCATCCAGAGAGGAAACTATTATTTGAGTATTGGTCAGAAGGATAATATTGAACACGCGATACCTCTGTTTGAAGAGGCACTATTGGATGCGCCTTCGAACTTAGAAGCTATGGTTGGGTTGAGTTTGGCTTTGAGTAAATCAGTATGCAGATACAACCACTCAATTTCCCGTGCGGTACGTGCAGAGAAGCTCGCGCAACAAGCAACTCTTTTTGACACGAGCAGTAGCAAGGCTCAACGGGCTCTAGCTTACTCGTTCGATTGCCAAGGGTACTTACAAGCGGCCTTAGATCACTATCTACTTGCAATAGAATTAGACGATCAAAATCATAAAGCAATCAGCTCAGCAGCACATCTGTTAGAGGTTAAATCTAAGCTAGTTAAGGCTTTTAGTCTAAACCAACGAGCCAAAGCAATTCAGCCTGACAACCATATGGTTGACTTGCAGAGTGCGAGAATTTTAGAGTTGCTCAATTTCGTACCGCAAGCAAAGAAAAGGTATGAAACATTATTCAATTTATATCCTGATAATGTCTTCATTAATGAAGCGTATCCTAGGCTTCTCTATTCTCAAGGCCAACTTTCGAAAGCGAAAACGGTTGTTGAAAAAGTGCTTAATCGAGACATTGAACGAATTGATGTTTTTCTAATTTACGCCGAGTTGATCTGGTTACTTGAAGGAAAAGGTGCATCGATAACTTGGTTCGAAAAGGCATCTAAGGTCAAAGATCGAGGGTCATATGCGCGCTCCTTATATCTAATCATAACGGATACAGTTACCGATGAGGTGGCCGAGGCAAAGATTACCGCAATTGAAAAAGCTACTCGCGAAGGTAATTTTTGGCCAATCAACTATATTGAAGCAACTCTATATGCATCGTGGGTACTGGAGGATCAAGAGCGAGCTATGACGCTACTCGGTTACGCCACTTCGCTGGGTTATCTAAATAGTGAATACTTAACGATCTCTCCCCTGTTTACAAAGCTTCGGAAACACCCAAATTTTTTCAAGCTCTTGGACAACATCAACCAGAAGCGCGATCAGTTAGCAAGAAAGTTTCTAGCCGCCTATCCTCCACCAGAGTGACACACTCTAGGTGGAGAAAGACACTAGATCATCCGCTACAAAATAGCTGGTAATATATATTGCGACATTATCGTATTCACCTGTTTGTGAGCATAGTTCTTGTTGTACGCCTTTGCGGTGATCACCACAACTATTGGAAGATCTTTGAAGATGAAAATTTTATTTCCTCCATTACCAGACGCGTACGCGACGTCGTAGAGTTTATTACCGAACGGAACAGTATCATTCCAGAACAGATAGCCATAGTGCCCAACAGTTGAGCTCTTATCGCGAGAAACAATTCTCGAAAGGCTCTCTATTGCCCAGCTCTCAGGGATGATCTGCCGGCCATTCCAGCTCCCCTTGTTCTTGTAAAGCTGGCCGTATTTAGCAAAATCAATAGCTCGAAGGCGAATTCCTCCGGCTGTATTTACGATATTTTGAGGCGTGTATTGCCATTTAATATCTTTCACGCCTAAGGGTTCAAAAAGCTTGCGTTGTGTATACTGCTCTAAACCATCAGGTACCGACTTATCAATAACATCACCGAGCAAAACGGTTCCGGCAGTAAAATAGGCCCATTGCTTCTCGTCCTCATTGTGGTCAGCCATAGGCAAATCAAGGGTGAATTTAACCCAATCATCGGTCGGATACATGTTCTCCTCATTACCTTTAGAGCTAAGGTCTGAATCGTCTCCCTCGAAACCCGAAGACATAGTAGCGAGCTCTCTAAGAGAGACCATTGCCTTTTCACGAGAGAAGTTCTCATAGGCCTCTAAATTATAGAACTCGCTAATTGTTTGATCAGCACTATCGATGTGTTTTTCATGGACGGCAATTCCCAACATTGTCGAAGCAATGCTCTTCCCAACCGAACGCGCGTCATGGAGGCTACTACGTTGACTTCCATTAAAATATTGCTCAATCAAAATATCGCCGTTTTTAATTACTACAATACTATTTATGTCTCTAAAGTCTTCTTGAATGATCTTTTTATTTAGCTCCCGTATCATTTTTTTATCGTAAGACTCTGTCGATATACTCCAATCTTCAATCGCAGCGATGGCTTGAATTTTGATTTGTTCCTCTGTTGCCACGGGTTTTATAACATCTACGTCGATTTCGCCTTGAGCGATAAGCCTACCAACCTTAACTTCATCGAGCTTTACATAGGAACGGAGTTCAACCTTGAGATGATGCCGCCCTTCTGTCAATACGTCTTCTCCTCCAAAGTGCATGAATCTAGCCCATAGGAAACGCCCCCATGAATCTTCATTGAGCTCACTAAAGAAAGGTTTTGATAGCGTCCTATCGTGCAACTTCTGAGAAGGTAGCATTGCACCAAGATTAAGGTTCTCGGCATACACAACGGTGTTGTCCACAATGAATGAAAAGCGAAAGTTGCCAATTCCATTCAACTCTTTGTCGTTACGATTAGGGGCAAGTTCTCGCAGATAGTCGGTCAAAGGCTGATCAAGGAAAGCCGTAAAGTAGAGATTCTTACTCTGCTTTAATTTAAGGGTTTTAACTAAATCTTTTTCTAGGTAGTTACCTTTGGGGGCGTAAAAATCGGTGAATATTATTTCACCAACGGAACCTTCTCGAATGTTCTTTTGAGCTATTTCTGCGGCGGAACATGCGTGAATAAATAAGGTAAGCATGCATAGGGCTAGTGTTAGATAGTTTGTCTTAATCATCATTTTTTGTATTAGTGTTGAGTGAACTACAGGCTACCAACACACACAGCCATTCAACCTGAAGTTAGTCTGAAGTTTTACCCAAGATTTTATAAAGATTAAAAAACGCATCCTGAAGACATCAACGCCCCCTAAATTTAACCGCCTATACAGTCAGTCAAATTTATAGATTGATTTTCTATCAAGAAATTTAAGAAGCCGAACCAGTTACACTTTATATTGCAATTTCGAATAATGAAGTGATGTTGTAAAAGCGGGTTGCCTTTAGAAAAACAAGTTGGAAAAGAGCCTCACGCTCCTAAGCATGCTACCTAGCATTGGATCAGGGTCTATTAAGACCACTTTGAATTTCAGTTTCTGCCGATCTTACCTTCAGAATTTTGATATTTAGAAAAGCAAATATAAGTGCAATAACTGGATTAATGAAATTGAAAAAGCAGTACGGCAAGTAACTAATGTTAGCCACCGTTAGAGTGCCGGCCATGTAAACGCCACAAGCATTCCAGGGTATTAGCGGTGACGTCAACGTGCCGGCGTCTTCTAAGCTGCGAGAAAGGTTTACGTTTTCCAAATGTCGCTTTTCAAATTCCGACTTCCACATCTGGCCTGGTATAACAATTGACATGTATTGATCTCCAGTCAGTATGTTAACCGCGAAACAGGTGGCCATGGTCGATGCAATAAGCGAACCCGTCGAGCGAACCAATCTCATCATGGCGTTCATCAATGCATCTATAAAGCCTATTCTCTCGAGGACGCCGGCCATCATCATAGAGGCTATTACAAGCCATGCCATATTTACCATCGAGAGCATTCCGCCGCGCGATAACAAATTATTTACACTTTCATTACTGGTAGTAATCTCAAAGCCACCGTATAAAACAATCCAAAAGGCTTCGATGATTTCGACCGCTGTATTACCGCCCGCAAAGCGTATCAATAGCTCATATTGAAATAACAAAGTGAAAAGACAAGCCAATATTGAAACACCCATAATTGCCAAAAACGCGGGCGTTTTTTTAAT
>CANMNN010000033.1 GCA_947499305.1 uncultured Arenicella sp.
TGAGATGCGGGTTTCGTCCGGCCCTAATCAATGGGGCATCTCTCGATGGAGTCGCTAATGTTTCAGTTATTAATATTGGCGTTGTTAGACAGTGACATTTCTATAAGCCGTAGCACTTTAATTAGGTCGCAGCGCATCGGTTTAACATTATGAGCGAGTTCGCACACTCAAATTCTAATATTCAAGAACGCCGAGAGCGTGTGTTTTTGGTGCTGGCAGGTTTCTTTCTGTGTGCGATGACATTGCTAAATGTGATAGGTATTACACGCTTCGTCCAGCTAGGGCCTATGCAGCTTGCTGTAGGGGTGTTGGCTTACCCTCTTACGTTTTTGTGTACTGATTTAATTTCAGAACTTTATGGCCGAGCGCGCGCTAATTTTATGGTAACAGTAGGCCTGGTGCTGAACGGTTTTATTCTCGCGGTCATGTGGCTTGCCAACGCTTTGCCGGCCATTGACCCAAGTACGCAACCGCCGTGGCAAACCTTATCGCTCGCGAGTGAAGTAGGCTTACCAAACGGTTCATCTCTAGGCGGTTCCGTCGAGCTGTTTAGTTTGATTTATGCTAACACTACTGGTGCAATATTTGCCTCAATGGTGGCCTATGTTGTCGCTCAATACGTTGATGTATATGTGTTTCATTGGATCAAGGAAAAAACTGATGGCAAACACTTATGGCTGCGCAATAACGGTAGTACTCTAATTAGTCAAGCTGTTGACTCCTTAGCCGTGATTAGTGTTACCTTCGGGGCTGTCGTTCTTGCTGGAGACATGGCTTTAAGTGTGGTGTTCGGTTTGATGTTGAGTAACTACGCGTTTAAGTTGGTTTCGGCCTTAGCTGACACTCCAATTATCTACTTGTTGGTACACAAACTTCGCCCCTATCTTGAACTCGATATGCCTAATAAGTCTTGAAGGCTATTTAATCATCGATTGAAACTACTATGAATAAAGCTCTTATTATTACCGGCGCCAGCAAAGGTATTGGTCTTGCCACTGCTACGTTATTTGTCGAACAAGGCTATCGCGTTATCAATGTTTCACGTTCGAATTGCGATGTTGATGGTGTTACTAATATCAACGCGGATTTACTCAAGGAAAATTGGGCCAATGAATGTAACACGCAACTACTCAACGCTGTAGGCGAGGCTGAGCAATGTGTGTTAGTACATAATGCGGCAATGATGACCAAAGAAACCGTCGGTGATATTACTGGCAGTACTTTGCGCGACGTATTGCAATTAAACGTCGTCGCAGCAGCTGAGTTGAATACATTATTGTTGCCGAAAATGAGCAACGGCTCTTCGATTATCTATATAAGCTCTACTTTGGGTCAGAAAGCGGTAGCTAATACGCATGCCTACGTTATATCGAAACATGCCGTAATTGGTCAAATGAGAGCTACATGCCAAGATTTGGCGGGCTCAATGATCCATACTGCGGCAATTTGTCCAGGGTTTACTGAAACAGAAATGTTAAGCGAACACTTGGGAGCTAATCCTGAGATCTATGAGCAAATCACTGCAAATATCGCACACCGAAGGCTCGCTCAGCCAAGTGAGATTGCCAGTACGATTTGGTTTGCAAGCCAGACCCCTGTTATCAATGGCGCCGTGATAGATGCTAATCTCGGCCAAATTGAAACCTAAAAAAGTCTGAGCAAAGCCTAGTTCGGTTCGTCTGGCAAGCGGTCTAGAATATCCGCTCTAAGCCATTTTACGCTTTAGTGAACAGCCCGTATAATTATTGAAATTGCGCGACTTATTAAAATCTTGAAACAGACCACGTTAAAAATCAAAGACGATAAGAATTCTCAATCGCTGGCGACGGCCAGTTTAGAGAATCTATACCGTATTTTTACCGTGCCTGAGGCTCCAAACAGTACGCTTGGCGCGATTGATAAGGAAATCTCAGATAACTTAATGGGGTTCCTGGGAGATCGGATAGTCGCTCGTGAACGCTCGCTGACAGCGATCGAAGAGGATTTTTCGAATCCAGATATTCCTGAGGTTCCTCAGTTCGTATCCGATTACACCGACTTTGTACTCGATAAGCTGGTAGCGCACTCGGTTCACACTTCAGCTCCAGGCTTTATTGGCCACATGGCAACGCCTCTGCCGCACTTCATGTTGCCCTTGTCCCGCATAATGGTGGCGCTCAATCAAAACCTAGTTAAGATCGAAACCTCTAAGGCCTTCACACCTTTGGAGCGTCAAGTACTGGGAATGATTCATGGCATGGTGTACGAGCGAGAAAGTGAATTCTATCAAGAGAATTTACACAATAGCCGCCGAGCGCTAGGCACATTTTGCTCAGGCGGCACGGTGGCTAATATCTCGGCTTTATGGGTGGCTCGAAACAAGATGTTTCTGGCGAGCGAGGACGGTGATTTTGCGGGTATTGCCAAAGAAGGCTTGGTCAGTTCGCTTAAATACAAAGGCTATGACGACATTGCGATCGTTGTATCCGAGCGAGGTCATTATTCCCTAGGTAAGTCAGCAGATGTGCTTGGCATTGGTCGAGCGAACGTGGTCTCGATCAAAACTGACCAGAATCACAAAGTTGATGTTGAGGCCATGCGAGCCAAATGCGCCGAATTAAAATCGAATAATGTCGCAATAATGGCGATTGTCGGCATCGCAGGCGCCACTGAAACCGGCCAAGTCGATCCGCTTGATAAGTTGGCTGAAATTGCTCAGGAGTTTGATGCACATTTTCATGTCGATGCAGCGTGGGGTGGTCCGACGCTATTGTCGAATACCCATAAGCACGTTATGAATGGTATCGAGCTCGCCGATTCAGTTACCATCGATGCACATAAACAACTTTATGTACCGATGGGGGCAGGCATGGTGGTCTTCAAAGACCCAACGGCGATCAGCGCAGTTGAACACCATGCTGAATATATTTTGCGCGCTGGCTCAAAGGATTTAGGCCAATATTCAATCGAAGGGAGCCGACCAGGTATGGCGATGCTTGTGCATGCTGCGTTTCATATCATTGGCCGCAAGGGGTATGAAATTTTAATCGATCAAAACGTCGATAAAGCCAAAGCCTTCGCCAGAATGATAGACGCAAAACCCGATTTCGAACTGATTACCGACCCAGAATTGAATATTCTGAACTACCGTTACGTGCCGGCAGAGGTTCAAGCTACTTTAGCGAATAGCTCTCATGAACAACAAAAAGTGATTAACGAAGTTCTTGATCGAGCAAACCAACGCATACAAAAACAGCAACGAGCCTCGGGTAAAACCTTTGTCTCTAGAACTCGCTTTTCACAGCATAAATACGGCGGTGAAGCGGTATCGGTGTTTCGTGTTGTAATGGCCAACCCAATGACAACATTAGAAACCTTAGGCGCAATATTAGAAGAGCAACTCGATCTAGCGAAACGCAAAGGAACCGCAGCGATTATTGACGAAATAGCAGCGCTCTAGACTTAGTTAGGGTATTGCGAATATTTACCGCGTACCGATCAGGACAGAAGCGGAAGAAATTACCAATCGCGAAACCTCTCGGTATTTGATGTCTTTTTGATTCCAGCTTCTAAGGATTTGAAATATTGGTAAATCTCTTTTTGTTTATACTTTTTCGAATAATCTTTAGCTGACCGACCTTTGCTATTAACGTAGGAATAATCAGCTCCTGCTTTGATCAATAATTGAGCCATTTCTAATTGACCGTATTTGGCCGCGTACATCAAGGGGGACTTATTTGAGCAGGTCCTTTCAACATTGACACCTTTATCAAGCAACGCTTTAAATGAATTGCTTGCCCCCGCCTTAATGGCCATGGTCAACGGTGTATAACTTGATTTCTTGTATGAGTAGCAGCTAGCTAAACCGTTGTCATTAAGAGCCTCTAAAAACACCATAACGTTGTCTGATTTTAGTGCAGGTAAAACGTCTTGTGGTATGGGGGTTTGAGCAGAAGAATAAAGGGGTATTGATATGAGGCCTAAAATTAAGACTATTCGCATTTGATTTTTCTCTAAAAGGGTGGCGCTACTAGGTTCTGTTTACTAGGCTGCGACTTTAGCGTTTGAATACTTAACCGGAGATTAACGACCAGACGGATCTAATACCGGCTAGCAATTGTCATACGTCAGTTTGATATTGGCGAACGTTTTCCTGAGCGGGTAAAGGCGACTCAGTAGTCGTTGCAATGCTATAGTTGTTATAGAGAGAGGCCTATTATGCTGTTTTGAATTTTTTAGGTATCAATGATAAAACTAAATTTTGTAACTGGTCTCATTTGCGGAGTTTCGAGCACTCTGGCGATCGCCTTTATAGATCAGGCTTTTAAGAGTTTAGGCAGTGTGCCACCCCGCGAAGAGCTTGCCCTAGCCTCACCAACTTATGCTGATGCCAAACGCTTGCAGCCTAAGGTCGATGAGAGACGGTCTAGTGCGCTTTCTGTTTCAGGGCAACAACCTAGCTCTGAAAACTCTCTACAAGTACCGCCTCGATATGCAAAACGCTATGTCGCTGCTTGTGATTCAATATGCATTGCGGCTATAAGGTCTAAGTTTGTTGATGTCGAGAAGTTATCGTCTCGGGATTGGGACGTAATAAAAGAGTCTGGTGCAGAATTGTCTAAAGCAATTGCTTCTGACCCCGAGGCAATTCGTGCTTTACTCGATAGAATTCATTACTCAAACGACCACAGTGAGGTTGACGGTTTAGTGACACTGATTGGTCTGTTTCCTGACGATGTGGCGCTTGAGCTTATTCGCGATGTTGCCTCGTATTCGAGTATTCATAAACAGGTGGCGTTGAGGGCCTTGTCGAACCTATCCATGCACTCTGCTGAAGCGACTCGTGAAATTGAAAACTTATTGATCGGTGAGCGAGATCCAAAATTAATTGCTGCCGCACTCAGCGCTCTAGAGACGACGGACAATTACGAATTCAACGATCACACTTGGCGAGACTTGTCGTCGCAATTTGAGTATGTAGAAGATCATCAGCTAAAAGGCGCCATTTTGACCGCGTTGGCTAAGCATGGCAAGGGAGACATGCAGACCTTAACGCATAATGTTGTTCTCGGCTTGAGTTCTGATTCGCGCTATCTACAGCAATCGAGTATCGATGCCTTGGGATATTTATTGTCAGAGTCCGATAATGAGCAGTTACCCAATTTAGATCAAATTCGATCTCAAATCTATACGATTGCAAACAACGTAGATGCTTCGAGTTCTGTGAGAATCAGCGCCTTAGAGTTACTCGAAGAGTCGTTTTGATAGGTTGCTACATCAAATAACAATTATTGCCTGATATATTACTTTGAAATTAAAGCTCGATTGTTATGGAAAAAATGAGCTCTGCGACCAGCTATTTTGAGAGAGGGGAGGGGTGGCCGCAGAACTCTTTAAGGTTGCCATATTTCATTTACGTTGCCCTAAATTCGGATGAAGGAACTTTGTTTTTATTATTATTTCTTCATTCGAAAACCACTAAAGCATTGTTCATTGTCGGCAGATTTGAACACTGTATTTCGATGCTTTATCGTTCCCACACCGAAGCGTCGATTGAACCTTTGTGTCGATAATTTGCGTGACCAAAGGCCTCGCCAACTAATATCTGATAGCCGTTACGAACCTTGTTTGAGCGAAAACCATAGTTGTCCCAGGTGTTGTCGTGGTTTGCGAAGTCAATTTCACGGTTCGACCCTGTTGCTAACTTTGAAGTTCGCACACTCCAATATTGATAGAATTCTCTGGAGGAACCATTTCCACAATATTGTGGTCCGTTGCGTTTGAGCTTATACACTTTGTATTTCCCGCCGTTTGACGACACTTCAACATCAATCCCGTTTTTTTGTATTGGCTTTGCTGGCGCTCCTGCCACTTCGTCCCAAGGTACAAACGAGCCGCCAACCCATGAATCAACAATATAATATTCTTGGGCCTGAGTATTAGGGTAGCGTGAGCGGTTTCCACTGCCACATGTCCAACCGTAGATGCCGGCGATTAATTTAGAGTCGTTGCCATTGCTATCTAGCTGGCCAATGTTGTAACCAATTTTTCGCCTATCCGAGCCGCTAGACCAACCAACACCCCCTACAACGTCCTCGCTCCACGTTTGGTTTTGGTCGAAGTCGATGCGAAAGTGAAACCCGCTTTCGTCGTACACCCGCATTTTTACATCACAGTTAGAAACATCATTTTGACTGCTACCTTCATAAAAGGAATACCAAGTGCCCCTGTGTTCTCCAGTGGTTCCGTTTCCCGGGTTGCATATTGTCTTATCAGCAGCTAAAGCGGCCAGCGAGCCAGACGCGGATATCGCAATTGCCAAGCTCGTCATAGCGGCCACCGACGGCAGTTTATTGATAGCGTGTTTTACTTCTAAACTTCTTCGAATAGTTTTCATTATTATTTTCTCTGTCGTTAAGGTGGAACTCTTGCAAAAACATTCGGTGGACGGAACAAACCTGGATGTGATCAGCTAACAATAAGGTTTATTATCGTTATGCAGCGCATGTTATAGTCATAATGACTATATTAGAAATGATTGATATTATCTCTAATTATGTTTTTAATAACTCATGGTTATTTCATTTCTAAATGGTTGAAGTGGGCCAAAAGAGTGCATTAGGAAAACTCGGCACAGCCGAAAATATGACAGAAAGCGCGCTTTCGTTTTACTAAATACCTTCGGTTAACTAGCCTTAATATTGAAGTGACCGGCTTCGTGTTACTTTAGCCGACCCTACTACAAAACTAGTTAAATACTAAAATGATTAAAAACGTTATTCTTATGGCGACCTTTTTAGCCAGTACTTCAGCTTTTGCTCAACTAAGCGCCGATGATCTAAAGGAATCGGCCTTGGAAGCGTGCCAAGCGCAGGCTGCGGCTATCCCTGAAGAGCAGCGCGAAATGGTTGTGAAGGTATGCAAATGCAGCGCCGAAAATACTGACTACGAGATCATGCTAAAGGCTCAAAGCGGTGACCAAGATGCTGTTACTAAAGCTACTGAAAGCGCCATGAAAGTTGGCCAAAAATGTGCTTCTTTAGCCGCGAGTTAGAGTTTGCATCTGATTTAGTTTGCTGAAAAAGAAGTCTTGCAGATTAAAGTAAATAAAGCCTTAGCAAGTACTCTCATTTGCTAAGGCTTTTTTTTGATTTAAAGTTAGATTCAAACTTGATGACGAAGAGGCCGACTTTAAATGCCTTAAGTGCAAACAGGTCGTTTAGCGTTACATACCGTAGACTGAAACGCCGCTACAGATGCTTTCAGCTCGTTCATAGAGAATATTCTTGCGTTGTGAGCAGTCGCGATATTTTTGATATCGATATCTAGTTTTTCGAGCTCGTTGTACATGTCGACACTGCTCTGGCTAGCAGTCGGCAGGCCCTTCGCAAACGGCGACCCATAGTGGTCTGCAATAAAAACCGTCTTGCTTGCAGGTGAGTACATTACTAAAAAGCTTTCAGCATGCGATGTAGAAACTTCATATACGTCGATGCGCTTTCGGCCATCTCCGAGTGTGGTGCGTTCGCCGGAATTATGAAATACGGTATCGCTTGGCGTAGGCGTTATCGAGTCCTTGATAGTGCCGATATTGTCGTTAACGGTTACCAGTTTTGCACCTAAATTGACGGCTTCACCGAGACCGCCGATGTGATCAGAGTGATGATGCGTAACGATCTGATGACTCAAAGGTTTAAAGTTCTTGCTTTGCTTCTGAAAGTGCTCAAGTCTACTGCTAAGCCCTGGGTAACCACCGGCAGCTACGATGCCTGTTGGTGTATCGGCGAATAGCGAGAAACCGCCATTTTGGCCGATGTGGTATAAATCGTCTCCAAGTCTATTGGTCACCATTTCACTGTCATCGATACGCTCGCCTTCGGCACTTAGGTAGCTAGCTAAGGTGACGTCAGACTTACTTAGCGGTTGGTTGAAACTCAATGAATGCTTGGTGCTAATTAAGCTTGGTTGCCCACCAATAAAGAAGCGTATCGAAGTTGAAGAAGTGATGCCATCGATGTCTTTGTGTCCTGAGAATACATAAGATAAATCACCAAGCGTAGGGTTTTCACGGACCATTTTTGAAATTAAAAAGGTGTCACTGTCGATGTATAAATTGAGATCTGGGCTGCTTGGAAACGGCATTGTAATTACGTAGTGCGGCCGATTCATATAGCGCGTATCGTCTTTTAGGGTGGCTTTATCTGCAACTAAACCGAGTTCATAAGCAAGCACTGTGTCTGAGGTTCGCATTGTTCCTCCTGCAAATACATGGGGATCTGAACTTCTGGCTTCGCCATACGTTTCGGATTGATAATTTATACTGTAGGCTTTATCTCCATCACTTATTGTCGCTCCTTGAAAAGCGCCTGAACGGCCTTCTGACCAATTGTCCAAGGTCGTTCGATTGTTAGCAATATCAACATGTAATACTTGTTTACTGCTCGACACCTCCATCAACGATGGAGTATGGCTTTGGCCTGTCGTTGGTGTTAGGTAGTGGTCGACGATACGATAGCTTTTGAGTTCAGTTAAGGCTTTGCCTCCATAAGCTTGCGTTACTTTTTCGATGAGTTTTTTTTCTTTTTCTTTTCCATCACTTTCGGCAAGTGACGCGCTTGAAAATATAATCAGCGCGATAAAAGGTACTAGTGAACGTGGGGTCATAAGTGGTCTCCTTTGGTGTGATACTGAATGATTAGTGCAACTTTTTATTTGGAACGTAGTTGCCTAGTTTTCTACTGCTCAGCCTTAAGGATGCACTCAAGTGAGAAATCGTCGTGCTAGTTTTAGATCGTTATATTCAATGCAAAATTGAGGCCCGAAAATGAGGGTTTATGTGTTTAACTGTTATCCTAATAAATTGGTCTACAATAAACAGGCTTCGGAATGCTTATGAAACTTTTAGCCACTATTCTTACCTTTTGTCTCTTGTGCGCTAGCGCGCGAGGTGCGGACAACTCGGAAACTTCACGCAGTAGTGAAATTGTGCTCGGTTCTTCGCATAGCGTATTGAGTATGGCCGGCGACGCTTATGAAGTTAACGTATATCTCCCCAGAAGCTATAAGGACGGCAGTGATAAAACGTATCCGGTATTGTATTTAATCGATGGCGGGCGAGATCAAGATTTCAATCATATAGCCGGCCTTGCAGACTTAGCATCAGTAAATCCTTATATTTTTAGAGAGTTGATTGTTGTTGGAGTGCGAACCAATAATCGTCTCTTCGAGCTTACATCGCTTAATACTGATTCGCGATACAATAGGGAGGAAGGAGTTCTGGGTGGCTCTGATAGCTTCAGAAACTTACTCAAGACTACGGTGATTCCGTTTGCTGAAAACACATTGCCGAGTAATGGGCGTCGCATTGTGATGGGGGAGTCTTTAGCTGGTCTGTTTATCGCTGAGACATTCCTTAAAATGCCAACACTGTTCACAGATTACGTATCTATCAGTCCTAGCATGTGGTACGACGACCGTCATTTATCTAAATCTTCTTTAAAGCTTTTAAAAGCCCATTCCGATCAAGAACGTCATGTCTATTTGGCGATGGCGAACGAAGGAGGAACAATGCAAAAAGGTTTAGATGAGCTACTAAGTGCAATTGAAAAATCGGGGCTTAAAAAGCTCAAGGTTAATTATCAGGATAATAGCGCAAGTGAGTTTCATTGGAGCATCTACCACGGCGAGGCGTTAAAGGCCATTAGTTGGCTGTTGCCCGCACCCAAGCCAGAGTATATTAATGAGCCGGACCCCTGGTACCTAATTGAAGGGGCTAATCCCCCAGGTTGGAACCCGTCAACAAAATAATTCAAAATTTAGATTGGCGAGCCTACGAGCGTATTACTTACAAGATCTTCTATTGGTCTAAGGCTTCTTACCTTAGAGCTGTCTCAGAGGTAACTCGGTGGTGTTTTTGATTTCGGTTACTGAAATATGCGAGTGAACTTCGCCAATCATTGGTACTTCAAGTAGGCGTCGCCGCACGAACTTTTCGTAACTGCGAATATCTTTGACTACAACTTTGAGCATGTAATCCCAAGCCCCGGTCATGGTATAGCATTCGATGACTTCATCCAGTCGTGTCACGGCCTCTTCAAATAACTCCATGTTCTTGCGGCCAGCTTGACTAAGGTTAATGGTGGTGAATGCAACCAATTGCATACCGAGCGCTTCTTTATTAAGTATTGCAACCTTTTTTTCGATGACGCCTTCTTCTTCGAGGCGGTTGATTCTACGCCAGGCTGGAGATTGGCTAATGTTTAGTTGTTCAGCTACCTCGCTCGAACTGCGGTCGCTATCTCGCTGTAAAATATCAAGTATCCTAATGTCTTGAGGAGTCAGTTCTATGCTCATTATTGATTATTTTATTCTATTTTGCGGTATTTAGTGTCTAATTTAGACTAAATGGCCACTTTTTGCGACTGACTGGGAATAAATAGTTCGGCCTAAACGATTTATACTTTTTAGATAATAAAAAAACTATAAAAGTTAGATTGAGGATGCAAATGTCGGCACACCAAAACCACGATACCGCAGCACCAGAACCGCGGGTAGAACCAGAGCTTCGTCTTAGAGAAGTAAGGCTAGACGATAAATATTCTCTTGAAACTGCGCGAGCATACCTGACCGGAATTGACGCGCTTGTTCGCTTGCCAATTTTGCAACATCAGCGTGACCAAGAACGGGGTTTAAACACCGCCGGCTTCGTCTCAGGTTATCGGGGTTCTCCGTTAGGAGGGGTTGATCAGGCTATGTGGAATGCACAGACCTATCTTGATAAGCACAATATTCATTTTGTTCCGGGTATTAACGAAGACCTAGCGGCAACTGCAGTACGTGGTTCTCAAGAAGTTGGTTTGATGCAAGGCGCTGAGTACGATGGCGTATTCGGGATGTGGTATGGAAAGGGCCCTGGCTTAGACCGAAGTATCGATGCGTTTCGGCATGCAAATGCGGCTGGTACTGCCAAGCATGGCGGCGTACTTGCTGTAGTAGGGGACGATCACGGATGTAAGTCATCAACCTATCCCTACCAGTCAGAACATCTATTTATGAGTATGTCGATGCCTGTGTTGGCGCCGGCAAATGTACAAGAAGTTCTCGACCTTGGCATTTACGGTTGGGAGCTCTCTCGCTATTGCGGTTGCTGGGTTGGCCTGAAAGCGATTACCGAAAATATGGATTCTGCCATATCGGCTGAGATTGACCCCGGGCGAGTCTCAATCCGTTTGCCAAAAGATTTTGAAATGCCTGACGGCGGTGTAAACGTTCGCTGGCCAGATTCCCCGCTCGCACAAGAAGAGCGCTTAAATAAGTACAAAATCTACGCGGCATTGGCCTTTGCTCGCGAAAATGAGTTGAACAAAATTGTGATCGACACCAAAGTGCCTAAGCTTGGCATTATGACGTCGGGCAAGAGTTATCTTGATGTACTTCAAGCCTTTGACGATTTAGGCATTGACGAAGAACTGGCTGCTCAAATAGGTGTTCGAGTATATAAAGTCGGCATGCCTTGGCCACTGGAGCCAGTAAAAACCCACGAATTCGCTACCGGTCTTGATGAAATTTTAGTGGTCGAGGAAAAACGCTCGGTTATGGAAGACCAGCTCACCGGGCAACTGTATAACTGGCCAGTTGACGAGAGGCCACAAGTGGTTGGTGAGTACGACGAAAACGGCGACGAACTACTAACTAACCTTTCAGAGTTGACGCCCGCCATGATCGCTCGCGTTATTGCTGCGAGACTTGAGCGGTTTTACCAAAGCGAGTTAATGGATAAACGAGTTAGCTTTATTAATGATAAAGAAAAGCGTTTGAGTCAGCCTCGCGAAGTGTCTGAGCGCAAAGCGACATTCTGTTCTGGTTGTCCACATAATACATCTACCCAAGTGCCCGAGGGCTCGATTGCGGCAGGTGGCATTGGTTGTCACTATATGAGTACTTGGAGTAAGTCGCGCCCGGCACATAACTACACTCACATGGGCGGCGAAGGCGTAACATGGGTCGGTATGTCGCCGTTTACAAAAACTAAGCACATATTCCAAAATTTAGGGGATGGTACGTATTTTCATTCAGGGGTATTAGCAATTCGTCAGGCTGTCGCAGCGAAGGCTAACATCACTTATAAAATCTTATACAACGACGCAGTTGCGATGACGGGCGGGCAAAAAGTCGATGGCAGTTTAACCGTACCTGAGCTAGTGCTTCAGCTAAAGGGTGAGGGCATTCAGCGTATCGAAATCGTCGCTGAGCAACCGAGTGTTCATACTAACTTAGCCGATGCTGTGGTGAGCGTGAGTCATCGCTCAAAGTTAAATCAAGTACAGGAGTCGCTTAGAGAAACATCAGGCACGAGTGTGCTCATTTTCGACCAAGTGTGCGCGACAGAAAAGCGTCGTCGCCGTAAACGCGGCACAATGCCAGTGGCGCCAAAAAAAGCTTTCATCAATGATCTTGTGTGCGAAGGCTGCGGTGATTGTAGCGCCAAGTCTAATTGTTTGTCTGTTGTGCCTAAAGAGACTGAATTTGGCCGTAAGCGTAAAATTGATCAAGCAAGCTGTAATCAAGATTTGTCATGTGTTAACGGGTTTTGCCCTAGTTTTGTGACGGTCAGCGGGGCGACCCTTAAACGCCCTCAGGCGAAAGCGCCATCTGAAATTGCCTTGCCTGAGCCAAACATGCCGAGCCTCGATCAACCGTGGAACGTATTGGTAACAGGCGTCGGTGGAACAGGTGTATTGACCGTGACCGCGGTGTTATCTATGGCCGCTCACCTCGAATATAAAGGGGTCGCGACTATGAACCAAACGGGTTTGGCACAAAAGTTTGGTCCCGTTGTTAGTCATTTGAGAATTGCAAATCAACAGCACGAGATTCATGCCGTACGAATCCCAGCAGGTGACGCAGATCTTGTGCTCGGTGCCGATCTGCTAGTTACTGCGACTGATGATGCGTTGGCAAAAATGCATCATCGTCGTAGCCATGTAGTGGTGAACGATACTGTCAGCACTTCGGCCGAGTTTATCGATAACCCAGACGTGAGCTTTAAAATCGACGCGATGAAAAATAGCATCATCGATGAATTGGGTGAAAACCGAGCAGACTTTATTGCTGCTGGGGAGCTGTCTGAAGGCTTACTCGGTGATCCGATAGCCACTAATCTTTTTTTGGTTGGCTACGCCTATCAGAAAGGTTTGTTACCGGTTTCAGCAAGGGCAATACATAAGGCGCTCGAGCTGAATGGTGTCAAGGTTGAGTTTAATCAGCAAGCCTTTAACTGGGGGCGTCGAGCCTTTTTGAATCTAGAAGAAGTTGAGCGCGTTTCAGGGGTTCTTGAAAAGCGGTTTACGCCACTGGAGCACATAAACGATATCGTCGAACACCGTACAAAGGAACTTAAGGCCTACCAAAACCAAGCTTATGCTGATCGGTACAGTTCGATCGTTGATCGAGTGGTCGCTTTAGAGGGCGAACTTATCGGTGCTAAAAGTGAATTATCTCTTGGCCGCACGGTTGCTAAGGCTCTTTATAAAACGATGGCGATAAAAGATGAGTACGAAGTAGCGAGATTGTATACAGATGGTCGATTTGAGTCGCAATTAAAGGAAAATTTCGAAGGTTCACCGCGTTTAAGCTTTCATTTGGCACCGCCCCTTTTGAGCTCACTGTTGGGAGATAAAGGAGCGCCTCGCAAGTTCACCTTTGGCTCATACATGCTGCCGATGTTTAGAATGCTAGCCAAGCTAAAAGGCTTGCGTGGCAGTGTGTTTGACGTGTTCGCGTACTCTGCAGAACGCAAACTAGAACTGTCTCTTATCCAGCATTTCGAAAATACGGTCGATCAGTTACTTGCGTCTTTGACTTTGGATAATCGTCAACATGCTGTCGAGATCATCGAACTGTATCTTGGTGTACGAGGCTATGGGCATGTGAAACACGCTAACTATCAACAATTTGAGCTTCGACTGAATCAACAGTTAACACGCTTTTTGAGTCAAGCGAAGCAAGGCTCACTTAATGGAATACAGGTCGAAGTTGCAAACGTGGCGTAACAATTGTTGTTTAAGCTCAATAATAATCACAGGCATCTTTAATTTCAGTAAGTCTTTTATTCGGAAAATATTATGGACGTAACGCTTTCACCATCTTATGACGCTCATCAGCAGGTAGTTTCAATTGACGATGCCGAGTCGGGTTTGCAAGCATTCATTGCAATTCACAACACTAATCTCGGCCCTGCTGTCGGCGGCTGTCGCATGTACCCATACAGTGATAAAACCGAGGCGCTGGAAGATGTATTAAGGTTGAGCCGAGGCATGACCTATAAGTCGGCACTCGCGGGCTTACCAATGGGCGGCGGTAAAGCAGTCATAATAGGCGATCCCAGAAGTGATAAATCACCTCAATTGTTTGCCAAGATGGGCGAGTTCATTGACTCTTTAAACGGGCAATATATCAGCGCCGAAGACTCAGGTATCAGTGTCGATGATTTGAAAATTGTTGCCCAAAATACCCCGCATGTGCTTGGCATAAATGAGCAGCAAGCCTTTGGTGGCGACCCTTCACCGCTAACGGCACATGGTATTTTCTGTGGTATTCAGGCCGCGGTAGAATTCAAATATGGCCGCAGTAGTCTGGGCGGTGCAACAGTAGCAATTCAAGGCGCCGGCGCTGTAGGACGCAATTTGACGAAGTTCTTGATTGATGCTGGCGCGCAGGTCTTGATTGCCGATATTAACGAGAAAAACAATCTTGCGGCGGAACGTTTAGGCGCTAGATTAGTCGCCGTTGACGATATTATTTCAGCCGACGCCGACGTGTTCGCACCCTGCGCTATGGGCGCTATAATTAATGATGTCAGCATTACGCGGCTTAGTGCGCCGATTGTTGCTGGCGGAGCAAATAACCAACTCGCGGTTCCACAACACGGTGAGATGTTGAGAAAACGCGGTGTTCTTTATGCGCCTGATTTTGTGATTAATGCTGGTGGAATCATTGAAATCTGTCGTCAGTATCAAAACGGCTCAGTAGATGATTGTTACCGACAAATCGAGACAATTGGAGATACTTTGACTCAGATTTTCCAACTGAGCAGCGAGCAACAGGTTTGTACCAGTATTGTGGCCGAGCAATTGGCCGAAGAGCGATTTCTAGGCGACAAAGCTAAACAGTCGGTGCAAAGTGCGGCTTAGTTGGTGCTTTGCTAGCAAGGGAATGTTCAATCAGCTAAAATAAAACGGTGAAAACAATTTAGATAACAATCTACAAAGAAAGGGAAGACGCACTCAATGATTATTGTGCCGGTTGAGAAGAAGGTCGATTGGAAGCGACCACCGTTGGTTTTGATATCTATCGTTCTCTTGAACATTCTTATTTTTGTGTTCTACCAAAGTAGCGATAATTTTGCTTTAGGTGACGCTGTTGGGGTTTACGAAGATAAAGGTCTTGTGTCACAAGAATGGGCCGCATTTAAGGCTTATTCTAGGCGTAATGATCTGCCTTATGAGTTTGATCAAAATGATCCCGAGGCTGCGTGGTATATCGTTGCAGATGGTCGTTTTGATCGGTTTATGCGTAAAAATCATCGTCATTACATTGCCCCAGAAGACTATTCTCGGTGGCGCGCAGCGCGCGATCGAGTAGAAGATATTTCGTCGACTATGAGCGCTAGAGCGGCGGGTCTCGATACAGCTGAAATCACCCCATTTACGTTGATTAGTCACCAATTCTTGCACGGCGGCGTTATGCATTTAGTGGGAAATATGGTGTTCCTGATTCTTACGGGGTTCGCGGTTGAGGCCGCACTTGGTAGCTTGCGCTTCTTGGGGTTCTATTTACTCTCAGGAGTTGGCAGCGGACTATTGTTCGCATTGCTCGATCCATCAGCGGGCACGCTTGTCGGTGCATCGGGCGCGATCTCTGGCGTAATGGCTATGTATGTTGTGGTGTTTGGTTTGCGTAAAATTCAGTTCTTTTACTGGATCTTTGTTTTCACTGGCTACATTCGTGCTGCGGCGATCATAATGTTACCGTTTTATATCGGTTTTGAACTCTATAAATACTTCAGTGACGATGGGTCAAATGTAGCCTATACCGCACATATTGGGGGATTCATTACTGGTGCGGCCTTAGTGTTTATAACCCAGAGTATTAATAAATCCGGGATAGACGAAACGTACGTTGAGGCAAAGCCCAAAGAGGTTGATCCATTTGCACAGGCTTTGACTAAACTCTATGCGCTTGTTGCACATTGTGAATTCAAACGAGCTTGGGAGGTTCTTAAACAGTTGAAAGCTAAGTACCCTAATAAAACGGTCTTAGTTGAAATCGAATACAACCTTGTACGCGCGCTGCATCCGCAAAAGCTGAATGACTATCTATTGCATAGAATGGATAAACCAGGAAATACTAGACCATTGATTCATGCTCAGCTTAAAGCTTTGGAGGCTTACTCGGAGGAAAAATCAACCTCTCTTAGTCATGAGAAGAAGCGAAGTTTGTTTGAAAACGCTTTGCTGGTCGGCTCGCTGAAGGCCGCTGAAAACCTTTTTCGGCTTCTTAGAAATGAGGAAGAGGACCCGCTCGCTGTTGCGGTACTAGCACGCCAAATTTCGGTTTATTGCCAAAACAACGATTTGCAAGATAAACGAAGTGAGTACAGTGAACTTGCAAATCGATTAGCGCAATCAGATGTCAATCGTATCTCGCGAGTTGGTGATCGTGTGCAAGAAAAGCCTCGAGGTGCGTTTTGAGCTCGAACGCTAGCAATTCACAAACGCTTTTTTGTAAGTTTCATCCTTTAGATTCGGCAACAAACTTTTGCTCGAATTGTCAGGCTCACTATTGTGACGCTTGTTCTGACGAGTCCTCTGGCTTACGAGGGTCGCGTTCTGGTGAAAGCCATGCGACACATGGATGTTTTGTTTGTAGTGGAGAACTGGAGCCGACACAGCGTGCGCAGAAAATACCGCCGTTTTGGAGTCGTTTAGGCGAGATTTATAAATACCCGTTGAACTTTCACGCGATTATCGCGTTAATCGTCGTCTCGTTTATGACGGCTCTAGTTGGTGGTTCGCTGATACTGATGTTATTAGTCTCAGTGGCTATGGCCCTTTATACCTTTACTTGCCTGCGTGAAACTGCCAGCGGGCATCTCGAAGCCCCAGGTTTGGAGGCCTGTTTCGAGGGGTCTTTAGCACCCTTGTTCTACATGTTAGTGGCCCTTGTCATACAAGGCATATTTGTTTATCAGGTGTTTGTCAAAATAGGCTTTGAATTCGGATTGATTGCTGCGGCACTCTTTATTTTGTCTATCCCAGCGATGATTATCTTGATTGCGGTTGAAGAAAGTCTTGTACCAGCGCTCAACCCCGCTCAACTGTTCGAAGTAATTCGTGCGACAGGCGTTTCGTATTTTGTGATGCTGTTGTTTTTGCTCATCATGACTTCATCCGTATACGCGATCGTGGCTTTTTTTGGAGGTGAAGCGCATTCCTTTTTTGGGGTGTTTTTGCAATCCTTAGTAAGCAATTACTACAGCATCGTGATCTACCACATAATGGGATACTTGGTTTATCAAAACCAGGACGCCCTAGGCTACGGCGGTGGGAATGCGATAGAGGCAACTGAACTTTATCGTAGCGATAAACAACGGTCTAAAGCCAAGCTTGATGTATTAATCAAAGCTGGCGATTATCAAAACGCCTATGAGCTGGCACACCGTCAATTGAAAGAACCGTCTGCCACCCTTTGGGATTGGTCGAGAGCATTTAGCTTAGCCTGTGCTAGCAGCACTAGTGCGCAGTCGGATACTAAAGCGACGAAGTTCTTTTTTGAATACGCTGCAAAACTAGAGGCCGAGCAAGAGCTTGATACTCTAGCTGACGCTTATTCAGAAATTAAGAAACGCCGGCCTGGGTTCGTTATAGAAAACTTAACGCAACGCTTATTGGTTGCTGAGTGCTTGTTTGAAAGTGGTCAATATCCGCACGTGGTTAACTTGCTGCACAAATTTCATCAGCAGAGCGAAGATGCTAAGCTAACAACATCGGCGCTGAAGTTGATCAGCGATAGTCTGGCATCACTAAAAGGCCATGAAAAATTGACCAAGCAATATGCCGCACTGTACCAACGACAGCTGAAGGACAATTTATCGTAACACTGCGACAAATTGATCAAATTCATTACTGGGCTGCCTAGATAACGCGCGAGTCGTTTCGCAGGCTGTCTCATAGACTAGAAACAAAGAGGATCACCCCAATGCCCAGAGTAAAAAGAAATAGTAATAGCCTGGAGTTAACACTCAGCGTGGTGCGACATAGTCATGCCTTGCGTCGCAGTTTGGTCGTTGGAGCGATGAGCGTGTTGCTTGTGGCTTGCAGCGAAACACCAGAGACTGTTGAGAGTGCGCCGGCTGTGTCGACCAAGCAAGCCGAATCTAAAGAAACGCAGCTAGCATCTGAGGGGGCACTCTCGATAAACGAGCAACTCAATCAATGGTTTGAAGAGCAATACGAAGCTCAGCTTCAGTTCTCTCCGATGCTGATGACTTCTCTTGGGCGTAAAGATCGCTATGGCGAAATCGATGATATGAGTGAGGAGGCTCAGGCAGCTTCGCTTGAACGTCGCCGTAAATCAGTTGAGGAAATGAAGGCTAAGTTTGATCGAGAGACGCTAAGCGATGACGCTAAGCTGTCTTACGATTTGTGGGAACACCAATATAATATGTCGGCGGAAGGCGCTAAATTTCGTCGAAGTAGCTATGTTTTTAATCAAATGAACGGCGTACATACGTATTTCCCAACGTTCATGTTGAGTTTTCATAAAGTTGAGAATTTCGAAGACATGCAAGCTTATGTATCGCGTTTGAGACAGCTGGGGCGCGCGATGAATCAGCTCGTTGCGCGCGCGAAGTTGAGTGCATCAGAAGGTGTTCGCCCTCCAAGGTTCGCCTACGAGACCGTTCTAAAGCAGGCTCGTTCGATTATCAGTGGCGAACCATTTACCAAAAGCGAATCAGATTCATCATTGTTGGCCGATGTGAAAACCAAACTGGCTGTATTGAAAGACGATAAACTGATCAGTGATGAGCAGCATGCCGAACTTATGCAGTTGGCAAATGCAGCGTTGCTCGAGTCTTTTGCGCCATCCTACGAAAACTTGATCAGCTTTCTCGAAAAAGATATTGCTAATACGTCGGAGCAGTCTCAAGGCGTGCACGCCAACCCCAATGGAGATGACTACTACAAATATCGTTTGAAGTTAATGACCACAACAGATATGACCGCCGAAGAGATCCACCAATTAGGTTTGTCTGAAGTGGAGCGGTTACGTGCTGAAATGGAAGATATCAAGGAAAAAACGGGCTTTGAAGGAAGTCTACAGGAGTTCTTCGCTTACATTCGAGACAGCCAGGACAACGAGAAATTTTATTTCCCAAATACCGATGAAGGCCGCCAAGGTTACATCGATGAAGCGACAGCCGCGATCGACAATATTAAGTCTGAGTTGCCAAATTATTTTGGTATCTTGCCAAAAGGTGAGCTAGTGGTGAAACGAGTCGAACCCTATCGTGAACAAGACGGTGCGCCTCAGCATTATTATCCTGGCACACCGGATGGTTCACGCGCCGGCATTTACTATGCGCACTTGTCAGATATGACAACAATGCCTAAAAATGAGCTGGAAGTAATTGCTTATCATGAGGGTTTGCCTGGGCATCATATGCAAATCGCGATTGCCCAAGAGTTGACAGGGGTTCCAACATTCCGCACGCAGGCGCGCTTTACGGCTTACTCCGAAGGTTGGGCCTTGTACTCCGAAAAACTTGCTAAAGAAATGCCCAATACGTTCACTGATTTACATTCAGACTTCGGTCGTTTAGGCAGTGAGATATGGCGGGCCATTCGCTTAGTTGTCGATAGCGGCATGCACAGTAAAAAATGGACTGAACAAGAAGCAATCGACTTTTTCTCGGCTAACTCGCCAGCGCCATTGGAAACTATTCGCACTGAAATTCGCCGCTACATGGTGTGGCCGGGTCAGGCTACCTCATACAAAGTCGGTATGATTAAGATACAGCAGTTACGCAAAAAAGCTGAGACCGAGCTTGGCGATAAGTTTGATATCAAAGCGTTTCACGACACTGTCTTAGGTGGCGGAGCACTGCCAATGAGTATGTTGGAGCGCAAGGTCGACGGCTGGATTGCTTCGCAAAAATAAGAGGTTTCAACTTAAGAGCCTATAATCTATCTATATAGGCTCTTTTTTAGCCTAGAGAATTAGTCTTTATTTCTATGATCAATTTAAAGTGGCGCGCAGCAGATCAAACGATTGGTCAGAGCTATATGCAGAGATGGCACTTGGTTAGAAAGCCAGGGGTCAGAAATTTGTATTTGCATTTGTACCTTGGAAGTGACGATGACCGAGCGTTACATGACCATCCATGGCCGTCTTGGAGCATTTTGTTGTGGGGAAACTTAGTAGAGGTTACTAAAGATGGCGAAAAGCGTATATGGCCATTGATCCCCAAATTTAGGTCAGCGGAGTATAGCCATCGATTGATTTTAAAAAGTAAACGGGCGCTCACGCTCTTCTATACGGGTAAGAAAACTCGAGAGTGGGGGTTTCATTGCCCTAATGGATGGGTCCATTGGACAAAATTCACCGATGCAGAGGGCAATCAAACTGGTGCAGGCTGTGGAGAGTGAAATTTACTGCAAACTATTGATCTGTTAGTAAGAGGGACTCCTCAGTTGTTGTGAATTGAAAATATTTGGACAATGTAAACGATAAAATGTCTCTTGCAAAATTCTTGAGAGCAAAGTGAATTTGACTTTGCCCTCAAGTAATTCAGATCATCGTTTGTCTAAGCTCCAAACACCTGAGCCGCGAGTTGCTATAAAAAGAAAGATAAAGCAAAACAAAACGGCTATTTCCCCACCGTTTGCGATCGGGAAAAAATTGTTCATGCCGTGAGCCATCCAGTAAGCGACTGCCATCGTGCCGCTACATATAAACGCAACTGGTCGGGTGAATAGGCCAACCATAATAAGTGCACCGCCGATCAGCTCAATCCCACCTGCGGCTGTGGTGATGGCATTAAGTGGTCCATAAGGGAAGTCGATGGGAAAATTAAAGAATTTCTGCGCGCCATGCCACAAAAATAGAAATCCACTCATTATTCTTAATAGCGCATACGCCTGTTCTTGGTAACTATCTAAAAATTTCATCGCAGTATTTCCTCGTATTATTAGTTTAATTATCGTGGCGAAACTGACTTAAGCCGAGAAAATTGTAATCCTGTTTCCAAATCTGCTCAACAAATTCGGCTCGAATAACAGGTTTAGTTATATTGATAGTCTCATGGATGTGTTCCAATCGCATTACCCTGCTACTTTCACATTTAGCTGTGTTAAAGGTATTGTTTTATATTTTAATGAGTAAATAAAGGAGATTAGGCATGATGGCTCATCAGCTTTGATGTGATCTTCTTGGAAAAATTTCTAAGCAAGTCGTTTTGAAGCATTCTATTCGAAATTGTTTCGGTAAAATTCTAGCTAAACACACCGTTACATCTTGTCCAATATCTCTGGCGATGACTGGATAAGCTGCGTAACTAAATTATCGAATTTATTATTGAGGATTAAATTATGAATTTTCAGGACATTTTTACAGAATTTTCAAAAGACGATTTAATCTATTATTTTTTGCCGATTTTCCTGATAGCACTTGCACTGGAATGGAGGCATAACCGAAAACAAAAATTAGGTTTGTTTGAGAGCGGTGATACTAAAGCATCTTTGTGGATGATGGTCTTTGTGGCCTTTGTCGATATTGCACCTAAGCTTTTGGCGTTCGTATTATTTTATATTCTGGCGCCACTCAGCCCTCTCGCAGAATTCGTACAGCGGCAGTGGTGGGCCTGGCTTGCTTTATTTTTTCTTGATGATTTTATCTATTACTGGTTTCATCGGCTTAACCATCAAGTGAGGTTTATGTGGGCTGGGCATGTTTCTCATCATTCGGCTATAAAAATGAATTTTGCTACGGCGCTTCGGCAAGGTGTCGGTGAAAGGATTCATAAATATATTTTCTGGTTACCACTTCCTTTGCTTGGTTTTGATCCGATAATGATCTTTACCATGATGTCATTAAATCTCTTCTATCAATATTGGTTGCATACAGAGCTAATTGGGCGGCTACCCAATTGGTTTGAGTATATATTTAATACGCCTTCCCATCACCGGGTTCACCACGCGTCAAATATTTCGTATTTAGACTGTAATCACGCTGGCGTGTTGATTATATGGGACAGGATGTTTGGGAGTTTTTCTAAAGAACTAGATGGCGAAAAGCCCGAGTACGGTTTGACGAATAACATCACATCATTGAACCCTATCTACGTCGCAACCCATGAATACCGCGCTATCATGAAGGACGTGGCTCGCGCTAATCACTGGAAAGATAAATTATGCTACTTATTTTTAGCGCCTGGTTGGAGTCATGATGGTGAAGACAAACGCTCAAAAACATTGCGTGCATCGAGAATTAAACATTAGAACGAAGCGAGTTGATTTAGTGCACCTAGGGCTGCAATGCCCTAAAGGGTAGAACTTCGTATAATGTAAACGAACGTTGCTGGAATTTTTTAGTGTTAGAACTAAAGCGTCAAAATATCTGCCGCGAATATTGCATTGCCGAGACGCTAGACCATATCTATAGGTGAAACGAAAAATTAAAAGGTGAAACGAAAAATTAAAAGGTGAAACGAAAAATTAAAGTTCATTCTTCGACAAGGTGAGTAGAGAAAAGAATTTTGTGCATTCGCAGCAATGGTAATAAAAAAGCCAAGTTGAAGATCAACTCGGCTTTTTAAAAACGCTATGAATTTTATCCGAACCTAAAATTCGACAACGCTACGAATACTCTTTCCAGCGTGCATTAAATCAAAGGCGTCGTTAATTTTATCGAGTGGCATTTTGTGTGTTATCAAGTCATCAATGTTGATTTTTCCGTCCATATACCAGTCGACAATCTTCGGCACATCAGTACGACCTCTGGCGCCACCAAACGCAGTACCGCGCCATACTCTGCCTGTGACTAATTGAAATGGGCGGGTTGAAATTTCTTGGCCCGCGCCGGCCACACCAATAATGATACTCTCACCCCAACCCTTGTGGGTGCACTCAAGCGCTTGGCGCATTGTATTTACGTTGCCAATACACTCAAAAGAGTAATCCGCTCCACCATTGGTTAAATCGGCGATTGCTTCGATTAAATCATCGACGTTCTTAGGATTGATGAAATCAGTCATGCCAAATGCTTTTGCAGTTTCAACTTTGCTTTCGTTAATGTCGATACCGATAATTTTATTGGCGCCAACCATTTGGGCGCCTTGAATCACATTCAAGCCAATGCCACCTAGACCGAATACCACTACGTTTGAACCGGGTTCTACTTTGGCGTCGAATACTACCGCGCCAACGCCCGTCGTGACACCACATCCGATATAGCAAATTTTATCAAAGGGTGCGTCTTCGCGAACTTTAGCTAATGCGATTTCAGGCAGAACGGTAAAATTAGCGAAGGTCGAACAGCCCATGTAGTGCAATAGCGGTTTGCCTTGAAATGAAAAACGTGAGGTGCCATCTGGCATTAAGCCCTGGCCCTGAGTTGAGCGAATCGCCTGGCAGAGATTGGTTTTGGGATGCAGACAGTAATCACACTCGCGACATTCTGGAGTGTAGAGTGGGATAACGTGGTCACCAGGTTTTAGCGACGTTACGCCGGCGCCCACTTCGCGAACTACGCCGGCGCCTTCGTGACCCAAAATTGCTGGAAACGCGCCTTCTGGGTCGTCGCCCGATAAAGTAAAGGCATCGGTATGACATACGCCGGTTGCCATCACTTCAATTAGAACTTCACCGGCTTGAGGCCCGTCAAGTTGCACGGTTTCAATGCTTAAGGGTTCGCCAGCGGCGAAAGCGACAGCGGCTTTGGTATCCATAAAGTCCTCGGTGTTCGTTGTATCGTTGTGCGAATGCGGTTGCAGGAGTATGGCTACTCGCTTGCGAAAGATTCTGTTAAAACTAAGTTTACACCTATGCCGATGGTTTTAGGAAGGTTAGTTAAAAAGAATATTCGCTTCTAAAAGTCTCACTAAATGGGGTTAAGTGAATGCTTGGCGCATAGCTAAATTTGGCTATTTTTTATCACTATAAACTGTCCTCGGCTTGAATCGTCACACATCATTTCGCAAGCCACTCGCTCGGCTAAACGATTAACGCAGACGAACTGCCAAGGCATAATATAGGAGAGAGGTTTGAAAAACGTATCGAGTGAAACTGATTTGCCGCTTTTTAAAAAGCGCTTGCCAAAAATCATACCGGGTTGTAAAACCACCGCGCGATGCTCATTCGATAGTTCTGAAAATGCCTTGGCTGCCTCCATAGCTATTCGCTTGCCTTTGGCATAACCAAAGCGATCGCTTTGTAAAAAAAACGGTAGTTTAGCGCCAACTAATATAATGCGTTTGATGCCGGCTTCTCCAGCCGCTTTGATTGCACTTGCATTGGTCTCGCCATTGGCGATTACCTGAGCCTCATATGCCTCGCGAGATGTGGTAGGCAACGGGGCAGAGCCAACCAGCGCAATCATTCCGTGTACCCGCTCAAGAAGTTTTGTGTCAGGCTCTAGCGCATTGCCTTTGCACCATCGAACTGACTCACTCCATTTTTGGTCTTTTAGATGCAGGGGTTTGTGGCCACTGCGGCTGAGGCAGGCAGTGCAAACGCCTTTATTAAGCAGCGCATGCGCGACATGGGTCCCGACAAAACCGTTTCCGCCGTAGATGACAACTTTCTTAGTGTCGTCAGCTATTAGCTGTTGAGACTCGCACTCCCGCGAGACATCGACAGAGCTCTCGCAGGTTGTTGAGGCTTGGGTTTGATCTTGATTTTCCATATTAAAAGAATGATAGCGCTCGACTTGTTTAGAAAATGTGTTTCGCTGTGATCTGTGGCATTTTGGTGTTATAAATAAATCATGAATATAGAAAATAAAATTGCCGTCGTAACCGGTGGTGCAGGCGGCATTGGTGCAGCGCTTTGTCGAGAGTTAGCCTCAAAAGGGGCAAAGGTCGTGGTATCAGATCTTAATCTTGACGCGGCCAAAGCGGTAGCGAGTGATATTGACGGTTTGGCTGTAGCGTGTGACGTAAGTCAAGAGAGTCAAATCCAAGCACTAATCGCCAAAACAGAGTCACATTTTGGCGATATTGATCTGTTCGTATCGAATGCGGGTTTTGGGGTTGGCGAGCCGGATCATGTGGCGTCTGCCAGTGATCAAGTTTGGCAAAAAAATTGGGAGCTGCATGTGATGTCACACGTTTGGGCGTCGCGTGCATTACTGCCCAAAATGATTGAGCGCGGAGATGGCTATCTTGTGAATACCGCCTCAGCGGCCGGTTTATTAGTGCAAATTGCTGATGCGGCTTATAGCGCTACAAAGCATGCTGCAGTGTCGTTGGCTGAATCTTTGGCCATTGGCCATAATGACGACGGAGTTAAGGTGTCGGTTATCTGTCCACAATACGTGAATACGAATATCTTAGCCGTGCCGGACGAGGAGCGTAGCAAAGAAATGCAAGGCGTGATCACGCCTGAAAACTGTGCGCAGACCATTGTGGCAGGTATTGAAAACGAAACCTTTATGATTTTACCTCATGAAGAAGTTGCCGATTTTTATCGCAATCGTGCGACAGATCCATCGCGTTGGGTACAAGGTATGCGTCGTTATCGAGCCGCAATGCTGGATGAAAATGGTAAGTTCGATTTTCGTAAGGTATTTAACCTTTCATAACCTCTACCATCTTAGTGGTTTGAGATCTCTACTGGCTAAAAGTTTTTGCACAGTCGTTTTTCCGAAATAAGACAATGATTCCGATTCGTGACGACAATCCTCAGGTAGCTATTCCTTACGTGACCTATACGATTATTGGCTTGAATATTCTTGCATGGACTTTAGTTCAGGGTTTTGGTGACGAAGCGGCTTTAAGGGCATCGGTCTGCAACTACGGACTTATTCCTGGCGACCTATTCGGTAGTGGTCTTGACCAAAAAGCCTGCGCGCCAGAAGGGTCATTGATTGGTCTATTTAGCTCAATGTTTATGCATGGAGGCTGGGCTCATATTATTGGTAATCTCTGGTTTCTGTGGATTTTCGGCGACAATGTAGAAGACGCCATGGGCTCGCTACGCTTTAGCTTCTTTTATATCTTGTCGGGATTGTTCGCGGCCGCTGCACAAATTATGTCAGACCCCGATTCAATGATTCCAATGATTGGCGCTTCCGGTGCCATCGGCGGTGTCATGGGGGCCTATATCGTACTTTATCCTCGGGTTAAGGTGCATTTATTGGTGTTTATCATGGTGTTTAGGGTGCCTGCCTTCGCCATGTTGGCCTATTGGATTGGTGTTCAGGTATTAGGTGGCATTTCATCAATTGGGGTAACTGGCGGTGGTACCGCATTTTGGGCTCATGTTGGGGGCTTCGCAGCTGGCGCAATTTTGGTACTTGTGTTTAAAGATGAAGAATTGTTATTGAATCATCCATACCACGGTTGGAAACAACAAAGTGATCCCGCTGATATTTGGAGCGACCCGAGCAACCGCCAGTAGTGGCAAAATTAGCCAGACTGAAAATTTCAGATGACAAGCAATGTCTAAACATCAATCGTAGCTAGAGAAAATTATTTTGAGTGACATATTAGAGCGCAGCCAAATGCGGGCCATGTATATGAGTGACACGGCATCGGTTATCGAAATTATCGGCGACCACGATGAAGATGACGGAGAAGCCGCCGAGGCCGAGTTTCACGACGAAGGAATCGAAGGGCAATTCGTGCTGGTAGACGGTGAGACCGTGCTAGGCATTAGTGGCTATCGTGAAGTCGACGGCTGCGATGGTACGTACTATTTATCATGGACCTATCTTGACCAAGAGATGCGTGGCAACGGCTTGGGTAAAAGAATGCTCAACGACGTGATCTCGCGTTTGAAAGATATTGATGCCCGCAAGCTGTTTGTAAAGGTGTCTGATTATCAGGAAGACGGCGAAAATATATACGCTGCAGCGCTCGGTTTGTATAAATCAGTCGGCTTTATTCAGGAAGTCGTCAGCGAGGATTTTTACGACGAAGGTGAGTCGCAAACGATTCTCGGCTTAGAGTTAAAGCCACAATCGCAAGACATAGAATTGGCTGATGAAAAACCGGTTATTCGTTTCAATGGTTTGTTTGAGATTGCCGAAACCGAAGGTGCTTACACCTTTGAGTGGATCGTCGAAAAATCAGCGGGTCTATTTGGTAAGCGCAGTTTTAGCACCGAAGACTTAGAAATTGGAATTAACTCAATCAGAGAGCAGGGTGGGCGTAAGATCTTTTTGACTTTCCCATCTAATTTAGTTCTAATTCATCGACCCCTGCAGGCTGCGGGTTTTAAATACGTTGGGCAGCTAAAGGACTATTACGAAGAAGGTTTGCACGAGCTGCACTTTTCACATGATCTCGAACATTTTGAGGCAATGAATTAGTCGGCTGCTGCGAACGATCTGAACCATTTTTAACACGGAGTTATCATGAAAAACCTTATTCGCTTTCTACCCATCGTTCTGATCGCTGGCTGTAATTTCTCGTCTACAGATTCAGATCTAATTGCTAACGACATCGATTTGAATCAAGTGCTTGATGTGACCGTTGAGACTATCTACGCGTTTGAGGAAAAACATCCTGAGTTAACGGGTACACAAGATAGTGATCCAGATGGTGCATTTTTACAATTTAGTGAAGACCTTGCTGCCAACTATAACGCGGCCACTCCAGCACTTTATGAGGGCAAGCAGATTGGTGTAATTCCTCAAGAAGATGCGTCTCTCATTGCTTTTGAAGACGCTAACGGCAATGCAAATTACGACGAAGGCGAAGATGCTTTGTATTTAATTGAAGTTGACGGTGAGAATTCTCGCGTGATCGCCACGAGTCGCAGTGGTGCGATTAATGATTCGCGCATTAGTGGAACCGGTCTTCTAACGGGCATGTTGATTGGCAGCATGTTGAGCCGTCAACGCGCATCTGGTGCTAACCCTGCATCAAAGAAAACGCAAACCGCCAAGCAAGCTCGTTCACGCGCTGGCTCAGGCAGTCATTCTCGCGGAAAATAACGTTCTTAAGCGCTTATCGGGTTCAGTATCACTGAGCACTTTTGAGCTGGTAAGAGCATTGAGTTTTTTAAGCGGCTTAGACTTTGTTCTAGGCCGTTTTTCGTTTCGCCCTTATTGAAAAATATTTGTTAACCAAGATGGTCTGATTGTGTCCTCTAATTCAAGCCCTGTTTCTAGCCTAAGCAACGCCCAAGCTGGCGTCTTGTTGTTCTCTATTCTGATTGTTGCTCTTTGTGGCATCGTGTATGAGCTGATCATCGGTACCGTCTCGAGTTACCTGCTGGGTAATAGCGTTTATCAATTTTCGCTTACGATCGGATTTTTTATGTTTGCCATGGGCGTCGGATCATGGATTTCCAAGTTTTTCGATAAAGAATACATTCGCAATTTTGTAACAATTGAAGTGGCGATAGCATTAGTCGGTGGTATCAGTAGCACGCTACTGTTTATGGCATTTCCTTTTGCACGGCCGCTTTATGAGCTGACCATGTACACCCTAATCTTGATTATTGGTGCCTTGGTCGGGATGGAAATTCCAATACTCACCGCCTTGCTTTCGCAAAAAGATGAAGTGCGAGACTCAATTGCCAACGTGATGTCACTTGATTACTTAGGCGCTCTGATTGGTTCTGTGGCGTTCCCATTGCTGTTACTACCAAGTCTTGGTTTGGTGCAATCCTCGTTTGCGATTGGCTTGATTAATATATTAATCGCAACCGTAAACGTGTTTATTTTCAGAAAGCATTTAAAGAATTTTAAGCACCTTCTATTTGCCTGCGTCGCAATCTTGGTGATGCTATTTGTCTTTATTGTTTACGGCACGCACATTACTCGTTTTGCCGAGAAGCAACTTTACTTTGATCAAATAGTTTACTCAGAGCAAACTAAATATCAAAAGCTCGTCGTAACGCGTTCAACCGCGACACGTGACCAACGTTTGTACATCGATGGGCATATACAGTTTTCTTCGAGAGACGAATATCGTTATCACGAATACCTTGTCCATCCCGTATTGTCTGTGCCGGGGGATATTAAGAATGTCTTGATTCTAGGCGGCGGCGACGGCTTGGCAGTTCGAGAGGTGTTAAAACACGATAGTGTAGAGCAAATTCATTTAGTTGATATCGACCCGGAAATGCTGCGCATTGGCAGCGAGTTGCCAATGCTTAAGCGGCTGAATAAAAACAGCATGGCGTCAGATAGGCTCACAACCTTTGCCGAGGATGCCTTTAGTTTTATCAACAAGCCCGGTGTAATGTACGACCGTGTGATTATTGATATGCCTGATCCTCACAATGAAGCTATTAATAAGCTTTATTCACGAGAGTTCTACACCATGATCTCCCGTCGAATGGTTTCCGACGGTGTGCTGGTAACTCAAAGTTCATCGCCATTTTTCACTCGTAACGTTTATTGGGCGATTGAAAGCACCCTAAATTCGGTGTTTGAGAATACATCGAGTTACCACACCGCTTTGCCGTCGTTTGGTATTTGGGGTTTTCACATGGCGCGCAATGGTCAGGGCTTTCCGCAACAATGGAAATTCAACATCGAAACTCAATCGATTACGGCAGAGTCAATGCAAGCCTCAACTACCTTTGCCAAAGATATTGCCAAGTTAGACGCGCCAGTCAATTCGATTATGGAGCCGAGTTTGTACCAGCTCTATATTGATGATTTAAAAAAATAGACTAAATACTGCGCTTTTTCACTTTTTTATAAAGACAGATCTGGCTGAAATCGTCTATGCTTTAATCACTTTAAAGCTATCGTTTTCGAAACTTTGCTTGCAAGTGTGTTGCTCATTAGTGTGATGAGCAATTTAATAAGGAATATTATTAGATACTGATCCTTGGGGGGAACTGTATGAATTACCTATCTATTTTATGGGATATTGCTGTCTGGGCGTTGTCCAAAGCACCGACCCATGTCTGTTTTCAATTTGACTTTAATACTTCGAACTCCGCATCTACCGTTTTTGGTTATTGATTAATCAATAACTCGTATTTTTGCGTTAGTTTTTAATGACCTTTTAAGGTTCTCGGGTGCAAACGCGCTTGCGTACTTTTTATGTGTCGTAGATTGTTTGAGGTTTTATGAGTTTAAAGTTAGTTATGTACTCAAGCGTCGCGAGGCCGACGTCAGGCAGTACGCAAGTGTCCAATGGTTTGTCGTCTATTGTTAGGCAATGTAAACGTAGCAATCCCGCAAATGAAATTTCAGGAGCACTTTATTTTCGCCAGGGTAGGTATCTGCAAATCCTGGAAGGTGAGTCGACTAAAATCGATCATTTGATGAGTAGTATTTTAAAGGATGATCGACATACCGACTGCCTTATTCAGTTGCACACCGAAATTTCACAACGCACATTCGATAGATGGCACCCGTTACTCAGTATTTCGGTTGCGCATGACCCCTATCTGCGAAATTTTTTGAAACGTTATGCGCCAGAATTAAAGGCCATGAGCCCTGAACGCAGAATTGCCTTTAATCATTTCTTTAGGAAGGCACGGAGGAACAGGAAGGCTAAGGTTATTCAAGAAGGCCGCGAGAGCTCACTAAATGTATTTGGCGATCACGTTATTAGCCTGGATCGAAAGCCTGATTTCTCGAAATTAAAGCTCACACCTTTAATGCTTAATGTTTGCCGCTTACTCGAAAGGCAGGCCCGAACACTTGAACAGCTGGTGACTGAATATGGCCCCAGTAAGCGTGATGAAATTGTGGGCTTATTGCGCGGTTTGAATCAAAAGGGTTTATTGCGCTATGGTGAAGATGAGATGGCTTCGATGAGTACTAAAAGTCGGGTGGATATGAGACCTCATTCTAAAATAAGGCCTTCAAGCGCTTTGTAATTTCTCGAAACCGACCTTATGGCAATAGGTCAGCAATATAGGGCTTGCCTTTCCTTAACTCCTCTAAAGATAAACCTTTAAGTTCATGTGGGAATACAAGCCACTCGTCTGTTTTATTTATATAGTAGTCGGGCTGTCGCTTAGTGACATTGCGACTCGGCTTATACCATGGACAAGCAATTTTTATATTTGATGGCATGTTACGCCGGGTCTTTTTTTCAAGGCTTTCGAAGATTGCATCAATGCTTCGACCTGAGTCAAAGACATCGTCTACAAGCAATACATTGTCGTCGGCGTTTATGTTGTCAATGATGTAATCAAGGCCATGAACCCTCACCACTTTTTCTTGTTGACCAATTCCTGTGTACGAGGAGGTACGGATCGCGATGTGGTCCGTCTCGACACCAACAAAATCTAGGTATTCCTGAATCGCGATTCCTACAGGTGCGCCGCCGCGCCATACGCCGATGATAAAATCCGGGTCAAAATCGCTGTCGTGAACTAACTTAGCGAGCTTAAACGAATCGCGAAGTAGCTCTTCGGCGGTGATAAATGTTTTTTGCATATTGACTATTAAATATTCGGTAAATATTTGGCGTTATAGCACGCTGAATTTTAGCGCGAAAATAATCGCGATCACATAAACCGCCACAGGGCATTCTTTTGCCTTACCTGCAAAGAGTTTGATTAGCGCGTAGCTGATAAACCCAATGCCAATACCATCAGCAATTGAGTAGCTTAGTGGCATGCTCAAGGCGCCAACAACCGCGGGCGCGGATTCGGTAACATCCTCCCAGTCTAAGTCAGCGAAGGAGCGAATCATTAAGCAGGCCACAAACAAGAGTGCCGCCGCCGTCGCGAAGGCAGGTATGCTTTGCGCCAGCGGCGATATAAAAAGACAGAGTAAAAATAATAGGCCCGTGACTACCGCGCTCAAACCCGTGCGTCCTCCGGCTTCGACGCCGGCTGCGCTTTCAACATAGCTTGTTGTTGAGGAGGTGCCTAACAAAGCTCCAGCCGCTGTAGCACCAGAGTCTGCAAGCAAAGCCTTCTTTAGTCGCGGCAGTTTGCCGTCTCTATCTAGCATATCTGCACGTGTGGCAACACCAACCAGAGTGCCAGCCGTGTCGAATACGTCGATCAAAAGTAAGGTTAAAATGACGGTCAGCATCGAGATATTCAGTGCGCCAGCGATGTCCAGTTCAAGCAATGCGCTTGCTGATGGTGGTCCGGAGATCAGGCCTTTGAATTCTGTAATACCGCTGAGCCATGCGATTGAAGTGACTGCAAGAATGCCAATGACAACCGCGCCGGTAATCTTTCTCGCGGTTAGGGCAACGATAATTACAAAACCTAGCATCATTAAAATCGGGCCGGGCGTGGCGATGTTACCTAAGCTAACGAGTGTCGCTGGGTTGTCGACCACCAGGCCGCCACCTGTTAGCGCGATAATGGCTAAGAACAGGCCTATGCCAGCTGCCATGCCTAACTTGAGCGACTTAGGAATCGAGTTGATTAACCATTCTCGTATGGGCAACACACTAATAATGATAAACAACACTCCAGAGATAAACACCGCGCCTAAGGCTATTTGCCAGCTAGCGTTCATGCCGATGCAAATACCAAACGCGAAGAACGCGTTTTGCCCCATGCCTGGTGCCAATGCAATAGGGTAGTTGGCATACATGCCCATAATAATGCTACCTAAGGCGGCAGCGATGCAGGTTGCCACGAACACAGCGCCGAAATCCATACCTGCTTGTGATAATATCGAAGGGTTAACCACCGTAATATAAGCCATCGCTAAAAATGTGGTGAGCCCGGCAATCAGCTCCGTTCGAATCGAGCTATTGTTCTGCTCTAGTTTGAAGAAACTACTCAGCCAATTGTTCATGCCATGCCTATTTTTAATGATGGGGTGATGTGATTAAGAAATACAGTGAACCGAACAAAGCAGTGCTATGCAAGTGGTTCTATGTAAACGGCTCTATTTCGCGCTATTAATTGAGTTAGCGATTTTAAGAATCGCCGTTTCAAAACTGTCGCTAATTTTTCCTTCGCCAGTTTCTAAAGAGCCGATCATCATTAAGTTGTCAGCCATCTGAAAATTCTCAATACTTTGCCCATGCACGTCATGCCCCGGTTTATCTTTTGACACTGGGTAATGGCGTGCCACACGCTCTGAGTAGATGCCTGGTTTTTCAGCTGTTCCGTAAAAAGGCTTGGCATCGTAGTAGGCGAACACTGGCTTGTCGAGACCAGCCATGTAGCCCATTTCAAAAGCCGTACCAACGTCCATACTCGGCCCGCGAAAACGAACCATGTTGGCGGTGATAAAATCAGCCTTTTTCATTAAATCGATATTCGCGTGATAAATCTTCATGCCGGTTGCAAAGTCGGGAGCAAAGTTCTCGATCTCGTTATCCATCGGATACAAGCCAACTAATCTAAATGGCCATTCATTCTCTTGATTTAAGCGTTCAATGGTTGCTTTCTTGTTAACACCAGCGGCGATTGGGTCTGGCAAAAACACCTCAGGGCCAGCAAGGTAGATATAGTATGTCGATTGGTGAATGGGGGTGGTGTTTACACCAGGCTTACCAGTCGCGCAGCTTTGCAAAAGACAAGCAATTAAAACGATAGAAAAGATGGTTCGCATAAGGCGTACGTGTTTATTTAAGCTCACTCGTGATTCTCCAGTGTGTGTGGGCGTTAGCGTGTCTATAATAACGTTAACTAAGCTAGATTAGTATTTGACTATGCAAATTGAATCACAAAATAATTTCTCAGAATGGCTCTGCGGCTTACCGAAAGCCGAATTGCACTTGCACATAGATGGCAGCTTGCAAGCCCATCGTTTGTTGTCGTTAGCGAAAAAGAACGGTATCGCTTTACCGTACTCGACTCAGCAGCAGGTTGAATCGGCCTATCACTTTGAAAATCTTCAAAGCTTCTTAGATTTGTACTATCTGGGTGCTTCGGTGTTAATTGATGAAAGTGATTTTTATCATTTAATGATGGACTACCTTCTCAAATGCAAAGAGCAAAATATCGTACATACTGAAATTATGGTAGAGCCGCAAACTTACGCTCCAAACGGCGTATCGTTTGCGACCATGATGCGAGGGTTTAGTAAGGCAATCGAACAGGCTCAGCAAGAATGGGGGCAGTCTGTCGCGTTGATACTCAGCTTTCTGCGACATTTAGACGAAGACCAATGTTTAGAAACTCTTGAGGAGGCCAGAGCGTTTAGAGAGTCTTTTGTAGCTATTGGTTTAGCCAGCGCAGAGCAAGATAACCCTCCTATTAAGTTTGAAAGGCTTTATCGAGAAGCTCATAAGCAAGGATATAGAGCTACCGCCCACGCCGGGGAAGAGGGGCCAGCCAGCTTTATTTGGGATTGTTTGAAAATATTGAATGTCGAGCGCATCGACCATGGGGTGCGCTGCGCAGAAGATCCTAGTTTGGTAGATTACTTGGTAGCGCAACAAGTCGCATTAACCGTTTGCCCTCTGTCGAATACCAAACTCTGCGTTTTTGATGAAATGGATCAGCACAATGTTCTTGATTTGCTAAATAAAGGACTATTGGTCACCATCAATTCAGACGACCCAGCTTATTTTGATGGTTATTTAAACGAGAATTTTCTGGCATTGCGCAAGCATCTATCTTTGACGAAGGAACAGGCGCTAAGGCTTGTTAAAAATAGCTTTAAAGCAAGCTTTTTGAGCGATGATGCTAAAGCTGGATTCTTGCAAGAGTTGTCGCAAACTGCGGATGCACCTTAGCCATATTTTTGTATGCAAGCGACAAACTAGGACTAAGTTTAAAGCGCTGCTTTATGCTGTATTAATGTATCGATAATAGTTTGATTCATTTTGCTAAAAGCGTAGTGTCATTAATTGACTAGGCCTTCAATCAGGAGTACTTTTCGGATTAGTGTATTGGTGATAATTCGCTTGAAAATTGAAGCTTGCGAACCGTAACACTTTAGACTGAAACTATGGCCGTGCCGCGAAGGTACTAGAGTAGGTGACCACTATGTTTACAACTGATCTTGCCCTGCTCAGTTTTTTGGCAATCGCCTTAATTATACTCACTGTTCAGCGTTTATTTTTTACTCGACGTTATTCGAACCTCCTCGGTTTGGTCGCAGGGATAGCTTTTGCGTGCTCCTATGTAATGTTCGAAAGCTCGATTACGCCTGCATTGAGCCAAGTTAGCTTACTTGATTGGCTCGACCCCGCAGACTTTCGGAGAGTACTTGGGGTTTTGTTTTGGCTTAGTGTGGCCTACCTTTGTAACGCCCTCATCAAGCATTTTGTGTACCCTCGCAGGCTCACTGTAGAAGGTGACTCGAAAGTGCCGCTGTTAATTCAGTACTTGGTGACCGTATTGGTCTATTTGGCGGCGGTTATTTGTATTGTTGGTTTGGTCTATGGACAATCAATTACTGGTTTAATTACTGCATCTGGCGCGGCTTTGTTAGTCATTGCGTATTCTGCGCGCGCGCAAATTGATGAGGTGTTCGCCGGCTTGGCCATTAATATCAATGCGCCTTTTGAAAAGGGAGATTTGATTCAGCTCAATGATGAGTGGGGTTATGTCAAAGAAATAGATTGGAGAAGCATTACCTACCTCGATATGGACAATAACCATGTCGTCGTACCAAACACTAAATTAGCGGCTAGCAAAGTTCGGAACTTAGATCGCCCGCGTGCGTTGACTCGGCGAGTGTTACACATTCGCGTTGAGTACAATGTGCCCCCGCGAGTCGTTACTGAACAGTGTGAGGCTGCAATGGAGGAGTGCCCGCATATCGTGCCGCACCCATGGCAAACCGCCGTTTACTACGATCAAGATGAAACAGGCATTCGCTATCGCCTATTCTTCTACGTGCGTCATTTTGATGATTGGTGGATTGCCAGCGACGAGCTAATGAATGCAATTTGGTATCGCTTTGCCCGTCGAGAAATTCGTTTCGCACAACAACGTAAACTCAACTATTCTAGCCCAGAAGATGCTAAGCGTAGCTTGCCAGATTCGGCCTATGACGATGCTAATTGGCGATCATTGGTTGACCGGTTTAATCAAGTGCCGATATTCGACGGCATGACTTCAAAAGACATGGAGGAGTTAGCACGCTCTGCCAAGCTACGAGTTATCGGCCCGCCTGAAAAAATCATTGAAGCCGGGTCCTCGCGATCGTCGATGTTCTTAATTGCGTCGGGATCTGCGGATGTGTTCGAGGTAGATCAGCATGGGCACGAAACATTAATGGCATCTGTTGGCGAGTCAGAAACACTTGGACTAATGGCATTGCTAACGGGTAGCCCGCAAAAGACAACTATTCGAGCGAAAGAAGAGTCTGCCGTATGGGAAATAAGTAGTGATTCTCTGCATGCCGTGTTTGATAAGAAGCCCGAAGTAATGGACTCGATTGCTGCGAGCGTGGCGCGCTGGCAGGCTGAAGAGGATGATGCAATCAATGCCATCGAAATGAACCGTCAGCAAGAACGTCAATTTATTCAACAACGCACTGATCGCCTGAGTAATAGAATTGCACGCTTCTTTCAGCGTGAAGTTAAGCAGGACGATAACTCTGGTGGTGAGGAGTATACAAATTACTAGCTTGCTTTTAGTGAGAATGTCTTTAGCTAGAGATTTACAAATTTGAGGAGAGTATGCGAGTTCTGTGGTGATTGTTTTTCCGGCACGGGTCTTTTGTGTAATAATCAGCGTCAGCGGCAGGTATTGCCGCTTTTTTATATAACACCAAACCTAAAGGGAACAATAATGGTAAAAAAATCATTGATTGCTGCATCTGTAGCTTTAACTGCTTCTTTCTCAATAACTGCTTCTGCTCAAACTCCGAGTTCAGCGACTGATGTGGAAAATGCATTTGCTCAGTGTGGAATCGGCGCAGCTATTTTTCAAAATAACGAAACTGCAGCTATTATCTCAAACGTAATCTGGGATTTAGGAACTACGGCGCTAAGTTCGCAAACGTCTTCGCCAAGTTCATGTTCAGGTGCAAATAAAACTGCAGCTGCGTTCATCTACGAGACATATCCAAACCTCGAAGAAGATATTGTTAAGGGCGGTGGCGCACACGTTGCTGCTTTGATGCAAATCGCTGGTTGCGAAAGCTCGAGTCAAGCCATTGCGGTTAGCAGTATGCAAGCCGACCTTGCTGATGAGCTATCAGCGGACACTGATCGCTTAAAAAAATCAGTTAAAATGGGTGCTTCATTAGATCGTGCTCTAGCTCTTTGTACTGCCTAGATTTTGATCGACCTTAAAAAGCTGAGTTGTTTTCGCAACTCAGCTTTTTTATTGCTCGACTCTCTTGCCTAGCTTTCTAGCTGCTTTTAAGTCAATTTACTCTAGTAATAAAACCCCGTTTTACCGAGGTTTTTCTGCTTCCAAGTCTAAATGCTCTCCCCAATATTTCCTCGATTTTCACATGCAATACGACCACTCGTCGTACTGTTCATATGTTTGCTGCTTGCTGCGAATAGTAGTGTATTGCATGCAAATGAGCTTACTCAATTACAGCGTGAAGCACTATCACTTGAACTTCACCAGCAAGCAGATTGGCGACACTTATTACAGTATTCCTCTGGGGTTTTTAGGCCTACGTTTAGTGAGATCCGTTCGGCAACATCCTTTCTTGCCTCTGACGGAGAGCATAATCCAAAGTCAGAGTTGTTAGCGACAATTAACGCTATGGAACGGCTGCCGCAGGCTGGAAAAGAGGATGAGCATCCGCGCTGTCGTTTCACAGCGCGTTATTATTTTCTGAGTCAGAAACTACAATTTCCACAACATACCCAATCTATAAAATGCGCTCGCTTTGAGGCTTGGATTAAAGCGAGCGATATTCAATCTGTTAGCCTTGTATTTGCATCGGGCTATTTTCGTAACCCAGCGTCATTTTTCGGACACCCGTTGCTCAAGTTCAATCGCCATGATGGTGGCTCTAAGGGGTTGCTAGATATCACTCTTAACAACGGAGCTGTGGTGCCGGACAACGAAAATCCCATTCTTTATGTGTTTAAGGGGATATTCGGGGGGTATCGGTCTGCGTTTTCAGATACCAGTTTTTATCAACTAAACCATTCTTATGCTGAAGATGATTTACGTGATTTATGGCACTACCAGTTAGATCTCTCCGAAGAGGAAATTCTGAGATTGATATACTACAGTTGGGAACTTCTAGAACACCGCTTCACTTATGAGTTTTTTGGTAAGAACTGCGGGTATTTTTTAGAAAACTTATTGCAGTATGCGACAGGCTCTCGAATTTCACCAAAGAACCCAATTTATTCAGTACCTAGTTCCACGTTTTTCAACATGATGCAAGACGAACCTTCAGATAGAAGGTGGGTTAAAGGTATATGGCGTGAGCCCTCGAGACAGAGCCAGTTTAGGGAAAAATACATCTCCTTGAATGCTGCTGAAAAGAAGGCGCTAGAGCTGTATCTAAATAGTAACAATCTCAGTGAGGTATTGAGCCTAGAGAGTCGCTTGAGGGTAATCGACACGTTAACTGATTACCTTGAAAGCTTGAGTTCTAGAAAAAAATCTAAGGACAAGAAATCGCAACTACAAAAACGCCGCCGTGATTTATTTCTTGCGCGCTTGAAACTTGCAAAGACAGATGACCTTAGTTGGCCTGCACAATCCTCTAGTACAGCGCCACACTCTGGTTCCAAACCCAGTTTGCTGAGAGTGTCGTTAATGCGCACGAGCGATAGAACCGGTGCGCGATTTCGCCTGCGGCCGGTTAACTATGATTTCATCGACCTAGACGGTGGACGCGCTCCAAATTCCAAGTTGAACATGTTTAATACTGAGATCACGATCGTAGATGGCAAAGTTCGACTGGACCGTTTTGATTTAGTTGATATCGCTAGCGTAAACATCTCGCCTACAGGCTTGCCTGGAGACGGCGGTTTGGGCTGGGGGCTAAAGTTCGGTTTGGAGAGACCGAACAATGAATGTCTAAATTGCTTAGTGAGTTATGTCGGAGGTAGCCTCTTAAAAGGCAAGCAGCTTACAAATAGAATGACTCTGTATGGTCAATATGAGGCAGTTGCGCATTCAAAGCACCTCGACAGCCAACTTCGGCTTGAAGCAAATCTAGGGGTATTAATGGATGTTACCTCAAACTGGAGGTCGCACTTTAAATTAGGTTATCGTACCCATGTTTCAGGATCGCAGGATAACGAACCAGTATTTTTATGGGAGAATCGTTTTGGCACACGAAACGACCGAAACTTAAATCTTACTATTAGTCATGAGAGAGAAACCGAGATCAGCTTAGGTTACGGTATTTATTGGTAGAAGGCCGGATATAATTCGTAGGCCAAAAAAAATCAGCCCTAAGTGGCTGATTTTCTTCTTTATTCGACTGGTAGCTATGACTGGACTTGAACCAGTGACCCCCATTATGAAAACAGAAACAAAAATGCGTCTATTTGCACATTAAAAAACCTAAAATGATATTAGGTTTAGTATATATTCATTTATATTCAATGGCTTATATTTTATTTAAGTGCTATAAAATCACTTAACGTAAATTTCAATGTCTCAAAACGTGCCTAAAAATCGCATATGAGAATAGTTTTTAAAGCTAGTCAATTCGAGCATGGTCTCAAATATAAAACAGAATACGCAGAGCGCTGTCTCCGATAAGTGGCTAGATCGACTCGGCGCAAAATTTCCAATGACACGTAAATGCTTAGATGTGCTTAAAGCATCTGGCGCAGATTTTAAGGATATCGAATTTATAGTATATCAACTCCATGAATCATTTTCGCACTGCAAGGACATAGCTTATAGCTACTATCCAAAGGGACTCATTGAAGAGCTTGAGCTACTTAAAAAGGAATATGAACTAAGCCCACCAAAGGTTGACCCGTCTCTTACTGTTCAGGCGAAGAAGCCTGCCAAGGCTTTTCTGTTTCGGATATTGGGAAAGAGTACTACGCAAGTAGATACATCGCCACTCCATATGATTCGCGTGCTCACACTCTGCAACTATATCAACCAAAATAATCAAGCCGACCCTAAATCGCTTAGTGAAGTGTGTGACATTATTTACGAACTGCGAGGCAGCTATGCAAAGAAAAACAAGTATTTTAAAGCTGTAAAGTCGATCCCCAAAGCCACGACAAAAAATATCGATAAGTATTTGATCCTTGTTGCTGATGCCGTGGGCGCGAATATCGCTTTATCTACGAAAGCGCTGAAGGAGAAAATTGTTGTTCCTAAGAAGCCCGTAAAAAATATTAGCACTACGAAGGGCAATAAGAAAACAAGTAGACGCGAAAGAATTGAGGCTGATCCGCTCTCTTTCGAAGGAGACGCTAAACAAGTTCTCCCTGTTGATTGGGATCGCACGACCGACTCAAGTGGTTGTTTTGAGGAAGATACGCAATGGGTCGTCGACTACAACAAAAGCGAATTCAGTGTTGAGAATATATCACCGGAGACAACGGTTGAGGTCAGCGAGGAAAAAAGAGCGGCGAATCGACGACGGGTTACAAGATGGATCGATTCAGTTCAATCAGTATCAATGAATCACAGCAACAATTGGAATGAGATTGAGCGCGATCAGTTTATCCAACGACTGATGGAAATGCTGGAAGAGAGTAGTGAAGAGAAACGTTGGTTGGGCACTATAATGGGGTTGTGCTATTTCACTTCTCAACCAATTTCTACTGTTCTGAATTGGTCATATGGAAATTCAGGGGAGATATCTACTCAAGGTGTTTATCAAAGAAAGTATGAGCTGCCGCCCTCGATATATACTCCTAGCGGGAGTGCCGTAGGTAATCATACGCTCAGCGATGACTCGATAGACTTGCTTCTTCCAGGCATTTTGTGCTCTCAATTCGATGAGGTCTTTAGATATGGAGCAAAGTTACATTCAGGCTTTTTAAGCAAGGTTTCAGATGTTGAGCATGAAGTTAAAGTTTCCTTGAATGAATGGTCAGAGCATCGACGATATAGGCTATTTTATGATCGCCTCTTTACTCAACTCCGAAATCAAGTATCAATCATTTCGAGAAATGCGTTCTACGTTTTTATTCTCTGTGGCTCCGAAGCTCACGCGAACCCGAACATTAATTACTATGTAGCCGCTTCAAAGAGCCGTCTTATTGATGTATGGAGTGCTGCTCAGTCGAATTTGTTAGAGAGTGGGCATTAATGTCGGGTTTTATCGGGTGTCACGCCGTCAGTCCTAAGGCTATTCGGAAACTTCTGAGCGCTCTCCGAGAATTGGTTTCTCTGCCTGCTGATAATTTCGTAGATCAGCACAACAACATGGTTATGTACACCTTGACCGTCGGTATGCTGACAACTGGTCATAGGCCGACACGGGATCCGTTTTGCTATAGAAGGGATATCTGTACGGAAACAGAGTTAATAAGGATCGAAGATAAGTATTCAACTTCGAATACTCGGCGCCGGTATGTGCCTATGGTGAAAGGATTTAGATTGCAGCTGCTTGAATACAATGATCATCTTTTGGGTTTGCTCGACCGAGTCTGGGATGAAGCTAATCATGAAAAAAGAAAACTCGGAAAAAATGATGCGAAAGCACGTCAAATGGATCATCTGTATTCTCTAATACTTAACCTAGTGCAAGGAAGCAGCACGGTGAATCTTCCTTATCTTTTTCTTTTAGGCGAAGACCTTTCTATTCAGTCAATCAGTAAAAAAGTTATTGAGACTTATTGGAAAAAGCATGTTGATATCGAGGCAAATTCAGGACGTAAGAATTTAGCAACGTTGATACTTGCTCAAAGTGGTTCGCTAGAGATCGTGAATATGCTACTTGGGCACTCTCCTACGCCATTGCCAATCATCAATAAAAACACGGAAGTCTCCATGCAGTCTTATATCGAAGAGACAAAGAGGCTCATTGAGAAAATATTCTCAAGCATCGGATTGGAGCCGGTTAGTAGCCTTGTCAGGACCTCAAAGAAAAACCATTTAGGTATTAGGCGACCGGTTCCCGATGACTATCCGTATTCTCACAAGTTATTGGGTCCTGAGGAAAGGGCTCAGAAACGATTCGCGGCGAAGCGATTGTTCGAAAAAGATGTCGACACTTTAATCTCTATTTTACAAAAAGGCTCGGCAGCCGAAAAAGGTGTTAACGTTGAAGAGCTTCTCCGGAAGGTATTCGAAAGTAACTTTCCTATACAAGAAAAAGAAAGGCTTATTCTCGAAGAGTTATCTCAGCGTTTTTCTGAGGTGGTGGCAACGCTGCCTAAGTTAAGAACCTTTGTGCATCAACAGGATGATGAGATACCTGCAGATTTAATTCTCAAACTCAATAATCTCTATGCATATCGAAATCGGTGGTTCGAGGTTGTTTGCAAAAAAAGTAAGCAAATCGACCCTTATGAAACAGCGGCGAGAAGAAAAGCAGCGGCAATAATTACAGCAGCCCTTTTTGGAGGGTCTTATGAGCACGATACTTTAAGGCGCATTGCTTCTACTATTGTAACGCCTAGTCTTTCAGCGTTCGGAGACCTAGAGTTAGACATCTCCTTAGAAGACGAGAATTCGAAAATTTTTTATTGGCAGCCAGACTTGTTTACATCTGCTCTATTGGTCGGCCTTTATCGAACTGAAGGTGCCTCGGAGCTAACTATTTCTGAAGTATCCAAAGAAATTCAAATCATGCTCAAGCAAATTGGCTTGATTCCCGAACGCTGGAAAAAGACAAAAACAAATGACGTTTATTATGCGCTAGCGACTGCTGCGGGATCCTGCGCTTACTATGAGCTGCCCGCATATCTTGCTTGCTATGCTACTGGTCGTAGACGAAAACCATGCTTAAGCCCTCTTGCAAAATCACGTATAGCGACAGGGGCAGTGGGCAGTCTCGACGTTGAAATACTGGAGGAACGTAAAAACGAGATAACATTATCTGGTAGCAAGCGAGTAAGCTTTTCACCTAATGTTGCAACGCCTTCCCGATTAATCATTTTGGAGCTAAGGCGTATTTTTAATGATGAGCAGTCGAAGGAGAGCGAAGGAAAGGCAAAGCACTCTAGAACAGTTAATAAGTTGCTAGCAAAAAGGATAGCGGGTATCGCAGCTTTTCACTCTGAAGCTCCTCACATATGTTTGCTTCACTTAGATTGGGCACAATCAATTTGTCAGCATGGGACTCAAAAAAGAGAGACCCCATCGCTGAGCACGCTTAAGGACTATATTTTAACAACCGCGACGACTCTCTATCATGAGGCATCTGAAATACCTAATTTTAGCAATCTAAGTGCCGAGCAGTATCAAGATGTTTACATTTCGAGCTTGGATTTTAATCAGCGCATGGATCAACATAGCTTGCTGAACCAGTATTATCGTTTTCATCGACACTTGGAGTCCAAAGAAGGTGCCGTTCCATTGGTATGGAGTAATGTGTGGGCGAGTGCTTCGCTTGTATCTGGTCGTATTAGCAGTAATTGTGTGTCGATAGAGGAACTGGATCGTTGTACCGACTACATAGAGTCTGATGCATCGTTGAGCAAGAACGAGAAAATCCTGTATGCAGCGGCGTTAGTACTAATGAGGAACTTTGGGCTTAGATTCTCGGAAGCCTATACTCTCCAACACAATTCAGTTCAATATACTTCAAGCGTAGATGGTCATCACGAGAAGGATATAGGTTTTGTTCAAATTAGGACAAATAACGTTTATAAGCGCCGAGGTAAAAGTGGTTCATCTGTTAGGTCAATACCGCTTCTCAGAAAGTTATCGTTGAAACATCAGAGGCTGCTTGAGAGGCTTCTTAGAATGACTGAACTAGAAGTGAAGGATGAACAACATATTGGTTTGATGCGAGAGACTTCTGGAAGACGGGCTTTAGTCGACCGAGGTAAAATGAATGCATATCTCAATAACTTGCTTAAATTAGTAAGTGGCGACTCCGAACTACACGTTCATCACTTACGGCATTCATTTGCCTCAGATGTGGCCGCTGCAATAGCTCGTATGCGATATAACCCGACTAATCTAAAGATGTATCCAAATGCCAAAAGGCAGCTCGAGAGGTGGGAAAATGATTTCGATGTTTCGAAACTGATTTTCTCGCGAGAAAACTCCCAAGCTTTGCGCGACCTCGCAATGGCGCTCGGCCATGCAGATTTATCAACATCGCTAGCTCACTACATTCATTCGATCGAGTGTGTCGAAACAATGGGTAATGCCGACCTCTTTGAGCACAAATTCAAGTATTTAGATGGCAGGCTGACTGATAAAGTAGCTGCCGCTGTCTTAAACGAGAAGTATGATGCCTATCGCGCGCGAAAGGGCAAGCTCATTAAGAATAACGAAGGGAGATCAGATAGCGATGGTCCGCTCTCTGAGTTCGCGTTCTACAATTCTGTAAATCACCATATTAGAAAGCTTCGTCTCTCAAGTTCAAATGTTTGTCCTATGGTCCCATACTCTGCTCCTTCAGAGGTTGGTTCTGCAGCGTTCAAGGAAATTAAGGTGGATCCAACTACTATTCAGCAGATATTTTATTACTTTGTAAATGGCAAAGACGATGAAATGGTCATCGAGCGAGCCTCGCAAATATTTGGGCTGACACACAATCAGGTTGGCGATATTTATCAAATTGCACAAAAGAGCGCTCGAAGATCAGATTACCTTCTTGGGCCAATACGTAATCCAGAATTTCTTGATCATATACTTTCCGAGAGAGCCCATAAGAGGTGTCTGAATTTTCTTGCTCTGGCTAAAAAGCTAATCGATAAAATGGATATGGAAAAATTAGCTTTGCTAGATAATGGACTTGATGTGTTTATCTCAAATTTGGAGTTAAATCGGCGAGGAAGAAGAGTAACAAAAAAAATGATTTTTGATGATGTGGATGACAGATCGAAATACATGAGAATGCTTAGCTACCTTAAGATACCGGTCTCAAAGACTCATCAAGAAACAAGCAGTGAAGACTTGTTTGGACTTCCCAGACTTCAGTAGACACTTTTTAGCTTAGAAAAATAGTTTTCTTCAAACCTCACCGGAGATACTC
>CANMNN010000034.1 GCA_947499305.1 uncultured Arenicella sp.
GTTTGGACTTCATAAACACCTCTAATAGAGTTAGATTTTAACGCTATTTAGTGTCTAGCAAACTCTGGGAAGTCCACCCACACGCTTGAATTCGTATTCTCTAGACTATCGCAAGATGCGCTTTCTATCGATGATATCGTGGCGAGCCTGACTATAACGATCGTCTAAGGTTAATGTAACCATTGGAAAAATTGCTACATCATATTGGTATAACTAATCACATTCGTACCTTTGTGGCGGTAGGTGAGCAATGCTTACCTATCACGTCTCCCGCATTCGTTTTCAGAGCCGTTATATGCCATGGGTCTTTACGAGCGACACCTTTTCTACCATAAACTGAATAAACTCTATTTGTCCTACTAGCAAAATGGTTTTCAAGGAAAAATAGATTAGAGTAGCTCCTAAGCCTCGTGAAATAAGAACCTCATTGAGAGCCAGAAAATTATAAGTGCTTCTCGGTTAAGCATCGATGCTTGCTAATAAATACAGGTTTTGCATCGAACTGATATTCGAATTCCACTGAAAGTAAAACCATAACTAGGTCGGCGATAAACACCACCCGCATTTGTTGCCCAGTGTTTTCACTTTTAGTCCATATCAACTCGAGTTCTGTAAAGGCTCCTTGATGAGACCACCATGATACGAGCACTTTTAAGAGTAGGTGTATGAAATGGCTATAAATTTATTCATTTTTTCTTTTGCCCAAAGTGCTGGTGGACATTGGCCGTAGGCAACACCGCTTCCAAATGGCTCTTAAACTTTCGTTGACAACCCGTCCACACTATGACCGTAAACCGATGCGGCCAGCGCAATGATCATCAGCGCGGTTCTAAACCAATGCCACTTTGACCAACGGCTTAGCTCGTTTTCGAGTTCAGAGTTGGCTAGGTCATGCTCAGCAAAACTATTATTCGCAGCACGAAAATAAAAGAAGAAAATGGCAAGCGTGATGACGCTTAGGCCTGCGCTAATACCCCAAGCGACGTTGTTGAAACCGTCGACAATAGTAGTAGCGACAGCCATACCCACCGCTAGAGTGGTGAGCGGCGCGAAGTAGCGAAATAGATTGGGGCCTAAACTGCTGTGTAAGTCGAAAAATTCAGCCGGCTTCATTCGACGCCAATACGGTACCAATATGCAAGCTTCGGTAAGTAGGCTTCCAGCAAAAAGGCCAAGTACTACTGTTGTTAGAAGATAAAATTGTTCGATCATTGTGTGCTCTCTGCTCTTAGTTTAGCTATAAAGCTAGCTTGGTGATCCACCGAAAAGCGGCTAATCGGCTTGCTATATGCGTGCCTCACTATTAAAATATACGCGTATAATATATTGATAATTTCCAACAAGTCAAACTCCGAATAGTTAACAAGTAATAAAGCACACGAATGAGTCGAGAAAAAAAAACGAGTCCTTCCGCCAAGCCAACAAGACGGGGCCGCCCTGCAATTTCAGATGAAACACGCAGGGAAATGCGTAAAAAGATTGCATCTTCAACGAGGCGGCTGTTTGAAGAGCACGGTTACCGCCAGATATCAATGCGTCGAATTTCTCAAGAGATAGGTTGCTCTGCGATGACGCTGTATAAGTATTACGATGCCAAAATCGACATACTGCATACGCTTTGGTCTGATGTGTTCAAAGCGGTATTTGATCAGCTCGATGCCCTCACTCTGGATGACAAATCGCCTCGTGAACAACTGAGCTCACTGACCGCCGCGTATGTTGGCTATTGGCTTGATAACTCAGAGCACTATCGACTGGTGTTTATGACCGAAGGCGTTAAACAACCTGAGGTAAACGTGTTTCTCGAAGACCGGCACGTGATGCTTCAGCAAAATATGTTTGCAACGGCCATCGCCGAGGCATCAGCTAAAGCACTCAGCGAAACTGAACTAAGGCAAAAGTTAGGCGCTGTAATTTGTTTTGCTAATGGCATTGCCCATAACCTGATCACCATCAGCGGCCAAGATTGGCCCTCAAAAGACTATTTGGTGGAGTCGGCAATCAATGGAGTACTTAGCGAAGTCAGCTAGAGGCTATTTCCAACCAGGCCGCCACACATCTGCATTTTTAAGCTCTCGCCAGTCTATTTCGCATTGCCGCTTGGTCATCACCGCTTCTTGAACGCATAGAACAACGTTCTTATCTTCATCATAGTCAACTTCGACAATGATGAAGTGCTTCTCTTTATTTTTTGGTTGAACCGCTGTCCATTTACTATTCAACAGCTTTTTGGGGCTTACCTTATTCATCACTTCTTACTATTTAGACGGCTTGCTTTTAGCCTTTTTTCGAGCGGCTTGTTGACGCTTTTTCTCACCCGCTCGCAGAGCGGCGCTAAAAGCAGCTTCTGCCCAATATGTTGCTTGTTCGAAATCATCATAAATTTCTTCAGGCGCTGCGTAATACGACATTTTGGTGGCCTTGCCTTTGGTAACGAATTCGAAGGGGCCCAAGTTTCGCTCTTCGAATAGCGCGACATTTTGTTTGTCGGTTTTTAAATACAACTCATCGTCGGCAACTAAGCCAAACATTAAGTCATTGTGATAGATCCCGTGGCCTCCAAACATCTTTCGACTCCGTATTGGGCCGAAGTGTTCGAACACTTCGTGTAGATACTCAACAAATTCACTCATCGTTTTAACTCTGATTTAGTAATTTAAAGCGCTTAATAATTAAGTTGCTCAGCGGTAGCTGGTCTTGCTGGCGCCCAAGCTTTCCGTCAATGGTTGCAAATGCGTTTCATAATGCTGCCATTGTTGCATTGAACTCTTATAAATTGGCTGACGTACCTGCTCAGAGCTCGGTGTTCTAACCGCACGTTCGGTTTTATGAAAATCAACACACGCTTGCTCGAATGGCAAACCACAATGATCTAGAATTCGAGCGACCTGTCCCTCCAGATCAACGAGAACATCTTCATGCTGTACACGCAATATTCGGCCCGGTAACACACTATCCCAATGATTCATCAAACCAACATAGGCACAGTAATAATCACCAATAAGGTCAAGACCGTAAGTAAACTCTTGGCCTTCGGCGAACAATTGCTTAAACCCACTAAAGCAACAAGCCATTGGTTCGCGACGCGCATCTATGATTTTTGCATTAGGCAATATTAGTTGCATTAGCGGAATGTGGCGAAAGTTATTCGGCATCTTATCGATAAAGTAAACACCGCCTTGCCTATGAATTTGCGTATCTCGAATAAACTCTTGCCCCAGTTTTAGGCAATGTTCGGGCTGTAGCTTATCCAAAATTTCAGGGTATTGAGACTGCTGATTGCGTGTTGCTCGGCCACCAAGCCGATTCGCGAAACCGATAATGTTAGCCAGCTCCATAGTACCGTCAACTTGCGAGTGTGATGCAAGAATCTGTTCCAAAAGAGTTGAACCCGCACGAGGCAAACCAACAATAAAAATCGGCGCTGCTGATGGTTCTCCATAGTCTCGTCGCTGTTCAAAAAAGTCTCGATCAAATAAGCGCTTTTGTTGCTCAAAGTCATCAATGATTTGTTGCGATTTGTATTTGCTTGCATCTCGCTTCAGTTGGTTGCCTTTATCGTAAAATCTAAATGACTCATCATACGATTGACGGTCTTCTAACGCCTTACCTAAGGCAAAGCATAAGTGTATTTTGTCATTGAGCGAGGTGGTGCTCTTGGCTTGCTGTTCTCGCATGGTATTGAGTTCGCTGTCTGAGAACTGATACACCTTCAAGTTCGCCAAGCTCCAGTACGCATCACCATAATCGGGTGACACTTTGTAAGCGGCTTGATAAGACGATATCGCATCATCAGTTCGACCTACTGTTTTCAGTGCATGACCTTGAGCCGCGTAAAGAGAATGGTTGCTTTGATCTCGCTCTAAAATAGCGTGGTACATTGACAATGCTTGATCAAAGTTACCAACTGCTTGATGGCATGTTGCAAGGCTGAGTTCAAACACAGGGTTCGCTTTATCAAGCTCATATAAAGTTTGAGCTTCACGCAATGCCTTTTCGAACTTCTGTCGCTTGGTCAAAACTTGCACATAGTCAGAGCGCGCATGATGAAAATCCGGATAAAACTCTAAACACTTCTCTAACAGAAATTCTGCGTCATCAAGAATTTGCAATCGCACACCTATTTCGGCAAGCAGGCGCATGGCTTCTGGGTGATGTTGATTGTGCTTTAGAAAATGTCGACAAAGCTGTTCAGCTTGGTAAATTTTTTCGTCGTGCAATAAGCTGCTCACCGACACTAACTCAGGCGGTAGACTTTGAATGTATTGTACGTGCCGTTGTGCTTCAGCGCTCTGTTGTTGATCACCCTTTGCCTCAAAATGCTTAGCCAAAAAAGCCCAACTAGCGACGAGACTAGGATTGTTACTCACCGCTAATCGAAAGTGTTCGGCGGCTTTATCATGTTCATTCAAGGCTACGTAGTTGTGTCCAAACTCTTGAAACGCTCGACCATTCGCAGGCTGCACCGCGAGCAATTTATTTAAAACATCGAATGCGTCATCTTGCTTTGCTTCTCTGCGCAAACAAACCGCGAGAAAATACAAAGCGTCTCGGTGCTGAGGCTGTTCGACTAGAATTGTTTGTAGCGTTGTGTTGGCCAACTCGATCTGATTCTGTTTGATCGCCATTTTAGCCTTAGATAATAAGGTATCTAACTCAATGTCAGTAGCAGCGTTAGTTTGTGGCATTACAGGCTCGGTTAGTTATGAGAAATGGTTTGGCTAAGGTTAGCGCGGCTGCGTTTAGAAAGCGTCATTAGATAGTCCTGTTGGACAGGTGATATTTCGCCAATTATTTTGAAATCACTATACAACAAGTTTTAGGCATAGACATTGCAAGCATTGGTTTCTATGCTTGGGTCAATTATTCCACGACCAGTAGACTTACTCCAAAATGAATTCAGTAACTATTTCGGACCATTTCGATAGCGGCAACATCGAGGTAATCGATGCCTCTAACCCTAGCGACATCAAACTGGCGATTCGCAAAGATAATGCCAGTGACTTCTTGCAGTTCTTTCATTTTCGCTTAGAAGCTGCAGTTGGAGAAGTATGCAAAGTTAGCATTGTTAATGCCGGCGACTCATCTTATATCGGCGGTTGGCCCGGCTACAATGTTTGTACATCTTGGGACAGAACGGATTGGTTTCGCACACCAAGCCATTATGAAAACGGGGTACTTAGTTTTGAAATTCAGATGGTACAGAACTCTGTCTATTTCGCTTATTTCACGCCATATAGCCATGAGCGCCATTTAGACCTATTGTCGTGGGCTCAAGGAGACACAAGAGTAACAAACGAAACTCTAGGCTTAACCGTTGACGGCAGAGCCATGAGCTTACTGTGCATCAAAGAGAGCGAAAAACCTAAACGTAAAGCTTGGATCATCGCGCGCCAGCACCCAGGTGAAACGATGGCCGAATGGTTTATCGAAGGGTTCTTACACTCCTTGTTAGACGAAGATAACCCCGCTGCTCGCAAACTACTAAGTGACACGGCTTTTTATGTAGTGCCGAACATGAACCCTGATGGCTCGGCTCGCGGCAACCTGCGTACCAATGCGGCTGGCGCGAACCTAAACCGAGAATGGCTAGAGCCAAGCATGACCACCAGCCCAGAAGTTTATTTAGTTCGTGAACGTATGATGGCTGAAGGCGGTGACCTATTTTTAGATATTCACGGCGACGAAGAATTGCCCTACAACTTTGTTGCAGGTTGCGAGGGTAACCCAAGTTACGACGAGCGACATGCCCAGCTAGAGAATCGCTTCAAAAATACCTACATGAGTATTTCGCCGGACTTTCAAGACACACATGGCTACCCTAAAGATGAAGCGGGTAAAGCCGACTTGCGCATTGCCGCAAACTGGCTAGGCGAACATTTTAAAACGCTGTCGTTTACCATTGAAATGCCGTTTAAGGATAATGCCGATTTACCCAATGAGTTAAGCGGTTGGTCAGCTGAACGGAGTGCGCAACTTGGTAGCGACGTTTTGTTCCCTATTGCCAAAACATTTTGTTTGATGGATAAGTTGGACAGCGATTCTTAGTGTCATTAGGAGTGCTGTGTTATTTTGATCTCGTTTACGATGAATAAGTAATTCAGTACTCCCTAGCCCGAGATGCTTCGGCTGCGCTCAGCATGCCTAGTGTGAGAATTTGAACACGTAGAGTGAATCAAACTCTCAAACATCCCAAAGAAATTGCTTCAGGTAAATTCTCCCTGCAGGGTTAAATTCCACACCCTCTTCTTCGAGCAGTATTCGCTGATAGTCTTCATAACCCGCTTTAGATCGTGAGCTAATCTCGCCCTTAGAATTCACTACTCTATGCCAAGGTACTTCATGTTCATGTGGCAAGGCCGCTAATGCATAGCCAACATGTCGTGCATATCGAGGCCTGCCAATTAGCCTAGCGATTTGGCCATACGATGCAACTCGCCCTTCTGGGATCTCGCACACCATTGCGTACACATCTTGGTACAAACTGTCGTCAGTCGACTTAGCCATGTAAGCTGAATGCTTGGCTTAAAACGATAGTGACGTTAGCACCAGCTCGCCGGTCGCCTATTATCTCGCCGTATTCAGGCGAATCTGCCCAGTCATGAAACTCTTGCTCGCTTGGGAACGACACCACCACCATTTTGCTATGTTGCCAGTCGCCCTCTAAAACCTTTGGAGACTCATCATTGACAAGTAACTGCCCGTTGAACTGCTTAAACACATTCCAAAACTTGGATTGATACCGGTCGTAGGCCTGACGGTCAAAAATATCTACTTGAACAATTGCAAATACGGTCATTGAGTAATTCTCAGTTATTTTGGTCAGTTCAGAGTATACCTCCATCTCTTAATAATTCTTCACCCTAGAAATCACCGCTCACAAGTTCATACGATTGAGGTAACTCAACCAACGTGCAGTTTCGATCACCAGATTTCAATAGCGGCAAGATAGACAAACATTAATAAGTTTGACTACTATGGCATATCGTAAAACCTTATCTAACAGTCACTAAAACGTGGGCGATTTATGGCGCTAAAAAGATCAAAACATATAGAGCTTAATACCCTGCAACAATTCATCAGCGTAGCGAATTCAGAGACCATTACTCAAGCTGCTAAACGCATTGGTATTTCCCAGTCTGCGGTGTCGCAAACCATTAAACAACTAGAGGAACAAATTGGTGTAGACCTAATTGTTCGACGATCTAAGCCGATTAAATTAACTCCCAGTGGTGAGATTCTGAAGCGGTACGCGCAAAAGATGTTAAGCGACAATAGCCGTGTCATTAACGATATCAAGATGGCCGCAACCGGCGGCTTACTGAACTTGCGCGTCGGCATGATTGACTCCTTTGGTGCAGCATTGGGCTTAGAATTTATTCGCTCTACCCAAATCATGGTTAAACGAGTGTCTCTACAACAAGGCTATCGGAGCTCGTTGACCGATGCTCTAAACCAAAGAGAAATCGACTTATTGATCACGTCAGATCGTGGAGAGAATCTCCGATCTATTGAACGGCACTCGATAATTAGTGACCCCTTTTTAGTGATCGCGCCCAAGCAAGGTGGCGTGCGCTTTTCTGTACAGGAGTTGTCAGAACAACTGCCCTTTATCCACTATATGCCCGGCTCGCGGCTTGGCGCGCAAACTGATTTGATCGCACGCCGATTAGGCATACAGCTCGATACTCGCTACGAACTAGACAGCACGCAAACTTTATTGCGATTTGTGCAAGCTGGCATGGGTTGGGCGATTGTGTCAGCTATGTGCCTAGTGCCCTACCCGAAGCTACTAGAAGGTCTTGAGTTGATCAATTTGAATGACGGCAGCAATACACGAACCATTTACCAGCTAAGCCGGCAACGTGAGCTCAGCGACATGCCAGAACGATTTGCGAGTATTTCTCGAAAGCTATTTAATCACGAACTAAAGCCCAAACTCGAAACAATAGCTCCGTGGCTCGCCGATCAGACCTATAGCATTGAACCCTGATTAGGAAGAAACCGTTACACACTAGCAGCTTGATCTAGCATAGGTACCCAAGCTATTGGGGTATATTTATATTCTCTGTTTGTTGAGAAATATTTTTAGGGCCGCGGTTTATAAACAGGAAAAGGTTGCTCACCCTGCTCGATACGTTTTATGTTGTTGGCGATCACTTCACTCGCATATTGCGGATAAGTACTGCCGGACATGTGCGGTGTAACAAACACATTGCTTTGGCCCCAATATGGTGACGCATTGGATAATGGCTCAACACTGAAGGTATCAAGCGCAGCGTTAGCTATGTGCCCTGAATCAATCAAGTCAATTAACGCCTGATCATCAATTATTGCGCCTCGACTCAAGCTGATCAAATTCGCGCCCTTAGGCAACATCGATAATGTTTCTTTGTTTAGAAGGCGCTTGGTTGCGCTGTTTAAAGGCAGACAGTTAACGAGGACATCAGTAACGGCTAACATATCGTGCATGCCCTGTTCTCCCGAAAAACTCCTGACCTTGTCTATCTCTTTTTGACTTCGATTCCAGCTATGCACACAAAACCCAGTAGCCGCTAAACGCTCAGAAACGAAGCGACCGATCAAGCCTGCGCCTAATACAGACACCCTATAATCTCTCGAAAATGGCGTCATGTGGCGTTGCCAATGTTGCTCAGATTGCTGAGCACGATAACGCTCATAGCCTCTTTGAAAATGCATCACCCAATACAATACGTATTGAGACATTTCATCTCCAACCGTTGGGTCTACCAATCGAACAATGGGCACATCTGGCAAGGAGGTTTCCTGATCAATATGATCCATGCCCGCACCTAAGACCAAGATAGCTTTAAGGTTTGGATAATTATTTAAGTCTCCATGAGGGTGGTGCCAAACGACCGCGTAGTCAATTGATGACGGGTCGGGAATCTCAGGATAGATATGAATGGGCATCTCAGGCAAATGAGACTCAAGAGCCTCAGCCCAAGCCTGATTTTCGCCGCCGTTATTGTTAAGTAATATCGCCATTAAATTGAGTTCGTGATTATGTTCAGTGACCCGTGCTTTGAAACTGCAAGCCAATGACACCAATAATGATCAAACCAATAAAGAATAGTTTGATAAAGGTAAGTTGTTCATGAAAGAAGAAGACGCCAATTAAGCTAATGATCGCAATGCCCACTCCCGACCAAATCGCGTAAACCATGCTAATGTCCAGCGTTTTGACGCTTAAAGATAAGGCATACATTGCCGCGATAAAGCAACCAATACACACAGTCGACCACAGAGAGTCTGAAAAGCCATTAGATAGCTTGAGGCTGGTGGTGCCAATTACCTCAAAAACAATGCCGATGACGAGATATGTCCAAGCGTTCATATAACTCCAAAATGTTGAACAATTAAATCAAAAACGATTTACTTAGTACTAAAAATATTGACGCATATTGTGGCCTAATGCAATGAACATCGAAAAAATTGCGCAAGCTCAACTGCCGCTTTCTATTGGTTTCCACTGAGCAAGAACCGGCAAAAAGAGTATGTGATAGCCATTTGAGTTTCTCACAGTTAGCGGTATTCTTTGTAAATAGATTAAACACGACAGAAGTACTCAATAGGAGACCTATGAGCAACAAATTATCCGTATTACTCGAGCAAAATGGCGTGCTGTTACTTGACGGCGCTACTGGCACCAATTTGTTTGGTATGGGGTTGCAATCAGGTGATTCACCGGAGTTTTGGAACGTTGACCACCCTGATCGTATCGCCAAGCACTACCGTAGTTTCATCGACGCAGGTTCTGATGTTGTTCTCACCAACACGTTTGGAGGAACAGCGTATCGCTTGAAGTTACATGATGGCCAAGATCGAGTTCAAGAACTTAACGTGGCCGCGGCTAAAATCCTGTGCGAGCAAGTCGCCGCCTCAGGTAGAGACGTTGTCGTTGCTGGCTCAATGGGGCCGACCGGTGAAATTCTAGAACCCGCGGGCTCGGTCACAATTGAAGAAGCCCAAGCGGCGTTCACCGAGCAAGCGCTGGCATTAAAAGCAGGTGGTGTTGACGTATTGTGGATCGAAACAATCTCGTCACTTGAAGAGTCGCATGCCGCAATTCGAGGCGCTAGCGCAGCGGGATTGCCGATAGTGTTGACATTGAGCATTGATACCAACGGACGCACTATGATGGGCGTCACTGCCGCCGATCTTGTTAACTTACAAAGGGAGTTAGAGGTACCGCTGCTAGCATTTGGCACCAATTGTGGCGTCGGTGCCGCTGAGGTTGTGGCCGCAATTATGAACATGCAAAAAACGGCAGACGAAAACCAAATGGACACGGTCTTAGTAGCGAAAGGTAATTGCGGTATACCTGAGTGGGTAAATGGCGAAATCAGTTATAGCGGAACGCCAGAGCTGATGGCCACCTACGCAAAATTAGCGATGGACGCTGGCGCCCAAATTATAGGCGGTTGCTGCGGTACAACACCTGGTCATGTCGCGGCAATGAGAGCGGCGATTGACGACCACAACAAAGGTAATTCACCTGACATACAGCATGTTATCGACACCCTGGGCTCGGTCACCGCTGGCGCGCAAGCTCAACTAAAAGGCGACCAAAGCGTTGAAGGCGGTGCCGTAAGCAAGGGCCGACGCGGCGGTCGATCAAGACGCCGTTAAAGCTTGGTAAAACACTAACGTGACAATGCTTACCAGAGCCTGGTTTAGAGTTAGCGTTCTAACAGTTGTGGGTACACGAGGCCGCCCTTAAACACACGAACCGACTCTCTGCCCTCCTTAGATATTTTGGATTATTAATCTAGGGAAAAGGCCAGAAGCTGAGAAACTGAACACTGTTGGTTTTACTTGCTGTTGGTTTTGCTTGCTGTTGGTTTTGCTTGCTGCTGTCTTATGAAAACTCCTGATCTCAGCCAAGAAGTCTCAAGTGGTTTTCGTGTTTGTCTGTATTAGTTGTGTGAACCACTCCAACTGTTTATGCATTTGGTCGCCTTTTAGTTTTTTAATGTGAGTAGGGTTTTGGTGCTCAGACCAAGGCATATTGAGGTCGACCCATCGATGCACTAACTTTTTATGCGGCTCAACCGAGGCCATCATCATTTTTGCAACTGGCCTTTGATGTACCAAGTCTTCATACCCTAAACCTTCACCAACGGTAATTTGCCGCAAGCCTTGGTAGTCGAATTCGGCACTGTGATGAACATGACCATTTAAGAAAGTACCAACGCCAAGTTTTTGACTTTGTTTTACCAACCAATCAACTTCCCCGATACCGTGAATTTCGTGATCGTCATGAGGGTTGGGGTCTTTAAGAGGGCGATGAGTAAATATTATTTGCTCACCATCATAAGGCCCGGCTTGTGCTAAAGAGGTAAATAACGCGGCCCGATGACCAGAGTGTGCCGGCCAAAAGTCAACGGCTGTATCGATATTAATGAATCGAGTGCCGGCTAATTCAAAAGCGTGATTCATCGGCCCAATCTGCGAAATGAATTTATCGTATATCAATCCATTGTCATGAAAATCGTGATTTCCTATTGTCACATAACAAGGTATCTCAGCCTTATTGAAATGCTCAATTGCCATCTCATATTCACCCTCAGTATAATTAAGGTCACCGAGGTGTAGTAAGAACTGCGCTCCCAACTCATGCGCTCGCTTTAAGGTCCAGCCAAGTTCTGAACCGCCGCCAGTATCGCCCATCACAGCGAATTCAAAACCATCTGTCACTGGCAGAGACCACTTAAGAATAGCTCCTTGGCTCGCTGTTTTGATATGCACTGTTCGAGTGGTGCCATTAACCTCTTCGTCGAACTCTGCTGATGCTTGTCCATCTATTTTGAGTACAGCATTGCTCGCGACATTTAGAACTGTAATCGAGGTCGAACTCTCGAGTCGCTTAATGAATATCTGAGGTTCCGGCGCGATGGCTCTAATCGTGTGTTTATTTGAGGTAATACAGTCTTGAACCCCGATACAGTCTTGAAGGTCAAGCTCGAGTTCCTCAGATGATAATTCTGAAGCTGCAAATTCGCTATGTTCGAACGAAAGCGGAGGGTAACGCAGCCCGCGCTGGTGCGAGTATACCCCCAAGGTGGAGGCGAGCGCCCCTCCCAACAACAGTCCTCTTCGAGTGATCATTTTACTACCTTCCTCTCAACACAAAAGCCTGGATCATGCCTAAAAAGGGCTCATGATCTGATTCTACTAATAAACCGAAGAATTATAGACCAACCATTTGATTTCGAAGTACACAGTGGCCTAATGGTATCCATATATTTTTAAAACCGATAAGGCTAAACAAGCAATTGAATGCTCCGCCTAATCAAACTCATAAACTAAATCCAAATGTTAAGCTTTCGCTTAGGTCAGAGTGCAAAAAAACCGCACACGCGCTAAGTTACTATGCAAAGTAAACTGACCTATAATAACGTTATTTGAAACAAGCTCTCTTCCGTCACTTTAAAGAGATTAAACAGGTAAGAACATGTCGTACTTAGTACTGGAATTAGATTTCCTTCCACGCTTTATTATCAATACGATATTTATAATTGTATTAATTAGAGGCTGTTATTATCAGCACTCAAGAAACCGACCATACGCGGTCTCATTCATGCTATTCGGTACCGGCGTATTTATGGTCACTCACCTATTGCATTCGGCCGATATTTCAATGGGCTTCGCTTTTGGGCTGTTCGCGGTTTTTTCAATGTTGAGGTATCGAACCGAGTCGATAACCATCAAAGAAATGACATATCTTTTTCTCGTGATTTCCATCACTTTGCTAACCGCTGTTGGCCCGATTGGTTTACTAGGGATCTCTATAATTAATTCGATTATATGTATCTTCGCTTATGTTCTAGAGACGTATTTTCTACTTCCGCTCACTCAAGAAAAAATCATTAAATATGAAAAACTTGAAAATATTAAGCCAGAGAACAAATCGGATCTGATCGAAGATTTGGAGCAACGAACGGGGCTTGATATTAAATATTTGAATATCGACTCCATCGATTTTTCAAATGGCACTGCGAAGATTCGCATTCGTCACAAGTGCCATCACAGGCCTAAATAAGCGGTTACCAATAGTCATACAGGAATGCATCGTATTGAGAAAGTAGATCAGAAGTCAGAGAACAGACCGCGAGACCTATTGAGCTCATCTGGAACTACTCGCTCGCGGGACAGAATGGGTTCGACACTGTGATCATATCTGAACTTCTCTAAATAACTTGGGCCAAGATATTTACCCTGCTCCGGAGCAAAAAGTGAAAAATTGTCCAAAGCCACTGGAGTTGTATAGCGCAAAGGGTTTGTTATTCTGGCGATCAGCCAATACTGATCTTCTTCCAACAAACTTTTTATGCGGCCCTGGTTCCTGAACTTCTTACCCAATACACCATCCAATAAAACAAGAAACTTTTTATTAAATTTTTGAGCGCCTTCCAAGGTCTTTAGATCGTAGTTTCCAAGATCATCTAAACGCTTTTGGCAACGCTCTTTACAGATCTCTGATTTTTTCAACTCAGAAATAAGTCGAATCACCGCGGGCATCTTTAGTTGCAAGGTCATTTGCGAGACAACCGGCGATAAGGCTTTTAGATTTTCAGGGTATTCAAAGTTAAAGTATTCTTGTGCCTCTTTGTTACCTTGATAGCCAGCTCGATTCGCATATAAAGTTTTGAGCTTTTCAAACTCATGCTCTTTCATCCAGTTATCTGTTTGTATTAACTGCACTCTTATATCGATACCAGTAATTTTCTGTTTTTTTGGATTATAGACAGACTCCATCGTTACTCTTTGTGAGTAGGCCTCATCTCTTAAGCTCAAGAAAAAGCTCGCAATGGAATCAACCGCACCTAATGTTATTTCTTCGTTCCAAATTCGGGCCAACTGGCGATCGCTGGACTTAATTCTCTGCCCTTGAATAACTATTCGCTCTTTCGTTGGCTCAAGCGTGTGGCTAGAAAAAACTTTATCGTTGTCGTCAATGTCTCTCTGCCATGCATTAGCATATTCTTTGATTTCGAAGGTTCCATCTCGATTGATAGAGTTCCTGCACCACGCTAAAAAGCAAAATTGAGAATCTCGGACATTTGCATTTTGCAGTAAATTGTATGTTGCTGAGAATTCTCTCGCCGAATCAAAATCATTTTTTTGCAAAATAGCTTCTAAGGCTTTTGCATTTTTTTCTTGATTGGGGCCTTCCGATAAATTAATTCTAAAGTAAGAATAATTTTTGCTTTCATTCAAATTTGAATAAAGAGCCGCGACAGACCATAAAACGGTTAAGTCGACACCGCTTCTCCATTCACTTGATGAGCCCTTTGTCTGAACAACTTCCACCAAATTTGGCGACTGCTTATAAGCGTAAAATTCGTTTTGTTTTAGGGTTTGGGAGAAGCCAAGCGGGGTCAATTCAAAACGCACATTGTCGCTAGCTGTTTCTAGTTGAAAGCTTCCCACAGACCATTGAAGAGAAGTCTGACTATAGATGGCTTCACCCGCTGCAAAATTGTCTTTCAAACTTTGCAATTTCCAAGGCATGAGCCTTTTAAAGAATCTACTCTTTGCCGCCTCCGCGACCGTATCATGACTGTGGTAGAACTTGTACTCGTAAACATAGCTCACCCCTAACGGTAAACGTCCACCGAAAAAACCGCTTGATGACGTCACATCTCGGTCGAGCAAACCTAACGGTATCGAAATAAGAGCGGTATCTTCAACCAGATAACGTTTTTCGAACTTAGTTTTTTCTTCATTGAGAGACAGCCTTCTTTGAGATCTAACTCTAACTCCGAGGCCAAGCTCAAAGGTATCACCAGAAAAACTGTAGCTCGTTGCTTTGGAAAAATCGTCTAGATCAGCGATTTTTTTCAAATCAAGAAGTGGCGCATGCACCAGCGTTGCAAGCCCTACCGATAAAATCTCATTGATGCTTGGGGTATATCCAAGAGGTCTTGTGGTTTGAGATTCTGTTTCTAATGCTGGAAGCAACTTGCCCTTTTTAGATATATAGCCTGGGTACTTTTTCGATAATTGCTCGTAACTCAAAACCTTGTGATCAGTCTGCACATCGCCTGATAAGTCGAAAGCATTAATCATGCTTTCAATCCTTAATTTTAAATTTGTTTTATAAAGATCGGCTACGGCCGGTATATGGCCAGAATTATCCACAATATCATTGATCTGTTGATCAGATAGCCGCGCAAGCCTTCGAACCATCCATTTGATATCGGCAGCGGTCGTGCTTTCAAAATGGTCGTGCTCAACCCTGTAATGGTCCCAAAACAGACGAACATATGAACCCTTATCTTTAGCTAGGTTGCCGGTAAAGTCAGACGCGTTTCCGTGTGTTCGAATCAAGTTATATCCCAATGATCTTCCTAAGTCATTAAAGTACAACAGCGGCTGCCAAGCTTGCTCGGCCCCTTCAGGCTTATACATATCCATCCTAAAGTTCACTTCTCGAACATCTAGCAAGCCAATCAGTGCATTCATTGCAAGCCATGCTCGCCATTCTCGACGCTGGCCTAAGTTCATTGATTCAATGTTAAATGGCCCCACCTTCCTGTAGCGATCTTTTGCATCACCCGGGTAGGACTCCAATGCAACACCCTTTAGTAGAACCGCATTCTCTGCCTCAAGATACCGTCCATGGCTTAAGAAATTACCCTGATTTGAGTTGTGGGCAACTTTCCATTGAGCCAAAAATGATTCAAACGGAGTATCACAAAGAAACAGCTTAACCTGCGGCCGATATACATGTGGAATTGAAGGGTAGCCAACTGATCTAGCCAATTGCGTTGCAATGAGCTGATTTTGGGTTTCTTGACCAAGGCGCAGAGTTACGTTTCCATTGTCTAACTCTGTGGAACAAACATTTGTTGTTCCAGCAGGGTAAAAGTCAGCCTTGATTTTAATTTGACCGGTTCCCATTCGGTCATAAACCATAACCGCATCAGCTTGTGGGAAAAAGCGTTCTCCATAAAACTCTTCTGAGTTTGGATCGAAGGCTTCAATATTATTATCTTGCCAAAACGCGCTACTTGGAGGATTTAGTAAAGAAAAATCTGTTTCTAAGCTGTGCTTTTCTACTAATTCTTCAGAAGACAAAAACTCTCCATTTTCTAATAGATTAAGCGCTTCCTTTTCTGGCTCATTCAGCTTAGGAATGTCATACCAAGGCGGCAGTAAGCTTTTCAGTGATTCCAATGCCACTTGATAGAGGTTTTCATCGTCGTAGCTTTCAACAGCTTGGTAGTAGATCATCAAGGTTGAAATTTCTTCCTCTATTTGCTCTGAGCTTAAATTACGATGATTCTGAATCAAGTACTCGAGCCGTTCATCTAAAACAATAAAAGGAAGGTTTACGCGGGCGGCTTTACCTGTTCGGCCTTTCGCTCTCCTATCCGATTTTTTATCGGAAAACTGATGTCTATTAATAAACTCGACTTTAATTGACTGCTTAAAAGAATCTAAAAGCTGGCTATGTTTTGCCTTAAGCTGCTCTTGTAAGTTCAGTACTTTTTTGACGTCGAGCTTTTTCTCATTACCTTCATACGAATAAAAATTTTCATCGATGATATCCAAAAACTGCTCTGAGTTTTTTTGAGAAGCGTTACCGCTAACATAATTACTATAGTGTGATTCAGCCGCGTATAGATCAATCTGGCCAAGCAATACCTGACCGAGCAAAACCGTGGCAACTAAAATGCTATTTTTAAACACAAAAACCTCGAAATTAACGAAACAAGCGCAAGCTATTCTGCTGTTTATCATTGGTAAAACGCTTGTTCCCTAAAAAGCGTCACAAACTACTACATAAGACCTCTGCATCACTTTGCAAAGCTCTAATAAGTAATTTAACACCAAAATCTATGCGCTTTTAATGTCCAATCACACACATAATATGACCAATTATCCATTTTGAACGATTGCTCTCCCGCGGTAACTGCGGTTACAGGCAGAAGCAATAATGGGCAATCAACAACGAAATATCGTTAACAACCGTTTTGAGTGATTAGCTCAGTAAAGTAAAGGCTTCTAGGTCGAGCCTAAGTGTTTCTCTATTAGGCTTCTTCACCCAAAATCATCGACCACAACTCGGCGGCTCTGTCAGCTGCTTCTCGTCCTACGGGGCGGTTGGTAGTCCATTCGACATGACTATCGGACGGCTTTGTTTTATCGAGTGTGATACCCCACATACCAGTCACTTGGTTAGGTATCAGTGAATAACGCACATCAATAATGCGTTGAGGGTTCGACGGATCAAGCGCGAGATGTTGATTTGAGAACCAACGAAAGCGTTCAATATCACTACCCTGCTGATCATCAGACTCTAACCAAGAAAAATGCTGATCACGGTTGAGCTTTTCCACAGAGGTGCCTTGGTAGACCTTAGCTGACCCAAGCATTCGTATTGCGTCAACGTAATAGCGACCTTCGTGCTCATACACGCTCTTCCAAACCACTATATTTGCGAAACTTGGTTTTAAACCTAAGTTGCTTGGAGTATGGCCACGGCTCTGTGCTAGTTGCTGTGCTACATCAGTCGCGCGTTGGTTTTGCCACACGCCTAAGCCCAAGTAGACGAATGCGTATATTGCGCCAATGATGGCGGCTCTTTGCGAGCGTTTGAATACCGCTATCGAAGTAACGATTAGCAATGGCAGGGTGAAGAGCGGATCGATAACCGACACATTGTTCCACGCCACACGCATATCGCTGAATGGCCATAACAGTTGTGTGCCGTAGGTGGTACAGGCATCTAGCAGCGCATGTGTCGCGTAGCCTGCGAAGCTATATAGATACGTTCGTGCAAAACTGACTTGGTTGCGATTAAACCATTTTCGAAACGCCGCCCGAAACACTATGGTGCAAATCAGTGCGCCGACTGGAATAAACACCAAGGCGTGAGTAAAGTGACGATGAAACTCTAAGAACAATAAGGGATCATTCGATGAGCTGATTAGTACATCAAGATCAGCCGCCATGCCTGATGCAAAACCAATCACTCCGGCGGCGATTTTCTCGCTGCGCCTTGAAACCAGTTGCGACGCAGCGGTACCAACAACACCTTGGGTTAGTGGATCCATTTAACTAGTCTGTTTCTACTATTTGAACGGTCATACCACTTTGATCGCCCGTCATCGGGATTTGGCATGAAAGGCGAGAACTTGATTCGTCATAGCCATCGGCCATTGAAACCAACATCTCTTCGTCTTCCTCGACGGGCGACAATAGAAAGTTAGCTTGATCTTCGATTTTTACGTGGCAAGTAGCACAAGAGCAACCCCCGCCGCACAAGGCCATAATTTCGTCATATCCGGCATCGCGCAAGACCTCCATCAGGTTGTCTCCAACTTCGAATTCTATTTGCTTTTGCTGGCCATCTAGCCCGATTACAGTAATTTGGTTCATGATCTATCTTAATTGTTATGGGTTGCTTGTTCTCAAACCCTAATTATAACCCTAAGGTAGCGAAAATTAGGGTGAGCAAAAGCGCTTGCGTTATACTTAATCACGAGAGAGCACGCCGCCTTTAGGCGCAGCTAAAATGAGAGTACGTCGCCAATATCGTATTTGTCGACCCGTTTAAGTTTGGAGAGAAACTTATGCCCGCCTATAACGCCTTTTATGCCCAATCGGGTGGAGTCACACCGGTTATTAACGCATCCGCCGCCGGAGTGCTTCAAACCGCAGCTAAACACCCTGATAAAATTAATAAAGTCTATGCCGGTCAAGATGGCATCCTAGGCGCGCTTAGTGAAAACCTAATTGATACCAGCCTCGAGAGCGCAGCTGATATAGAAGCACTAAAGTACACTCCGTCTGGTGCATTTGGCTCGTGCCGTTACAAGCTTAAATCAATTGATGAACATCGAGCTGAATACGAGCGCTTAATCGACGTATTCAAGGCCCACGACATTCGTTACTTTTTCTACAATGGTGGCGGCGACTCACAAGATACTTCCTATAAAGTCTCTCAACTATCTGAGTCAATGGGCTACCCTATCACCTGTGTCGGCGTACCAAAAACAATTGATAACGACTTACCATTTACTGATTGCTCACCAGGCTTTGGTTCGGTCGCGAAATACGTTGCGGTTTCGATTTTAGAAGCATCGATGGACGTTGCCTCAATGAGTTCATCATCGACCAAAGTATTTGTAATGGAAGTTATGGGTCGTCATGCGGGTTGGATTGCAGCGGCTTCAGGCCTTGCTGCAGATGAGCGCGGATTAGGCCCTGATATCATTCTATTCCCTGAAGTAGATTTCGACCAAGAGGCCTTTCTAGCGAAAGTTGACGCCACTGTAAAAGCCAAAGGCCAATGCAGCATTGTTGTGTCAGAGGGAGCGCATACGGCCGATGGTACATTTCTTGCCGACTCAGGCGTTCGCGACGCGTTCGGACATGCGCAACTTGGTGGTGTAGCTCCTGTGGTTACCGGCATGATCAAAGATGCGCTTGGGCTCAAATGCCATTGGGCAGTTTGTGATTACTTACAACGAGCAGCACGCCACATTGGTTCTAAAACTGATGTTGAGCAAGCCTATGCGCTTGGGCAAGCGGCTGTAGAATTAGCGGTTGCCGGAACCAACGCCGTTATGCCGACTATCGTTCGAACCAATAGCTCACCCTATACTTGGGAAATTGGTCATGCACCGCTTGCCGAAGTGGCTAATGTAGAGATGAAAATGCCGAGTGACTACATCAGTGATGATGGCTTTTTCATTACCGAAAAATGTCGTGAATATCTAAGCCCACTTATTCAAGGTGAAGACTACCCGAGTTACACCAATGGAATTCCAGATTACGTTGTATTAATGAAACGAATGATCGAAAAGAAGCTCCCGGCGTTTACGATTTCGTAGGTTTAAGAAGCACCTTTTAAGACACATCCAGATCTTAGAATTAGAAACAAAAAAGCCCGTAGGTATCAAACCTACGGGCTTTTTATAAAATTAGCGTTTAAATTTTGCTGCTTGGTTAGGGCATAATTGGAGCGGTAAACTCAAAACCAGCACCACTTTCACCTTCACCTAAAGTACCACCGAGCGTTACATCACGAACATCTCCGTAGCACATTAATCGTGGCGTTTCATAAGCCTTAGGCATTGCAGAACAATCGCCATCGCTTTCGCATGCCGACTCTTGTCTTGAAGACGTTGTTTTTAAACTTTTATTCATTGCCTGACCCCAGTTTTTTCGCCAGCGGATGGTAACACACCGACATCCAGTAATCATAATAACCACAGCGCCACTTCACAACATCAAAGTAACTATTTTGCTCTACTTTTCCGTTAAAGTAACACTCTTTTACATAGCGTGACCATTCTTGCTCTTGAGATTCACCCCAGCGCTTATTGTTTTGATCATTAATCATTCCTTCACGCATCACTTTAGCAAACGATGTTTTACCGTTACGGTCGCGGAGGTTCTTAGGAAACTCATTTGCAAACGCACGTTTTACAATCGGCCGCAGCACCCCGTTAAAGGCAAGCTGGTCGCTTGGTATCGCCAACATGAACTCACATAAGTCTCTATCACGAAATGGGTAACGTCGCTCAATACTATACTCACTCTCAATAAAACGCCCGATTGCTAGGTCTCTACCGACAAAATCGCCCAAAACAATACACCATTGATTTGGGCGAATTGCGGAATAACTTTCCTTGCGTAAATAATGTTCAGCTCGACTGATTTTACCAATTACATCGGGCTGTAATACGCGTTCAAGTGAATTAACAGTCGATTTGCGCTTAGATAAAAACCTACTAACTAAACCCATGGGCTTGAGTAAGTAGAGGCTCGTAAAAGCGCGCCAACTTCCGGTTGTTTTAAGCAGTCGTCTTGCCTCTAAAAACGCATCACGAAATCGACCTCGAGTGAGTAGCTCGTATAGAATGCCTTGCGTATAACCATATAAAAGATCACCGTGTATCCCATTCAACATCGTCGAAACTGAGTTAGATTGAGCTTGCTTAAACAGCACATGGTTGAAGCTCATAAATGGGTTGTAAATTGGGCCTAATGGGTCGAGCTCATCTAGCGGGTTATGATTAGGCCAAAGGTAGTCGCAACTGATTTTAATCTGCTCAAGCCCGTAAGCCTCACAGATAGGGCCCGAGATAGCTCGCTCATCAGCCTCAGAATAGTGGTCGAATACCCACGAATAGGCACTGAGTGTGCGTTGGGGGCCCGAGTCGTTCGCAGGCTCAAGATTGTTTTGGGCCGCAAGTATTGTTACTGGTACTGAATCTAAACCACCACTGAGCTGGCTACCAATATTCCTTATACCCCGCAGCCGCCTTTTTACTGCTTGTTCAAGTAAGCGTTTAAATTCGTCTGCATACTCTTGATCAGTGGCGTACAACACTCGCCTTTTGGGGTCGGGCCGATAAAAACGCGTATACGCTGAATTCTGCATAGGGCAAGCTTGAACTAACTCTGGTTTAAAAGTATTGATATTGAGTGCGTGCCCCGGGTAAATAAGTTCAATGCCATCGATAATACTCGCGGGCCGAGTTTGGATATGGCTGGTCAAATACAATGCAATTGCATCATCTCTGAATTGATAGTCCAGCGAAGGATGCTCGACTAATGCCATTTCGTAACTGCTAGCGAGAATGCAATCATGGTTTACGTGATAGACCAATTGACGCGCTCCCATTCCATCTCTTGCCAATACCAGCTCACCGCTTCGTTCGTTGAACTGAAACAGCGCAAACGGACCAATAATGTCTTTAAGCCGATCAATGGGGCTATCGGAGAGGTATTCCATCGCGAGCTTCGCATCGCTAATGTCGTCTTCAACCGAAAAGCCCAATTCAATTAAGCTACAAATTAGCTCGGATCGATTATCAATTCGCCCATAAAAGCCAAACCATCGGTCGCCAAGTCTCAAAGGCTGTGTTTCACCCTGCTCTTCTGGGACACACCAAGTGGCTTGAAAGCCAATCGCAAAGTAGCCTCCTATCACTAGTTGGCGAGAATCATCTCCAAAGCGGTTAAGTCGAGACATCATCGATTCAGCTAACGCTTTTTCAAACGGCTGTTGGTCGCGGTTAATGGCAATAAAGAAGGCGCTCATGCTGCTATTTTAACAGTAAGCCGAGCCAAAATAGTAATTTAGCGTTGATTTGAAGACACTCCTAGCGCCCCATGTAGTGACCACGGATGAACGTCAATGTATTCGAGTGTTAATAGCTCAGACCTTATTAGAAAGTGTATTTGACAGCTAATAACAACAATCCTAACTGTTTTCACAAATACAAATGATAATGATTAGCATTTGCAATGCTAAATGTGTATATTACGCCACGTTAGGCCTCTGAATCTATCTGAAACCGCATACCTACAAGTATTGCAGCCATAGAGGCCTTCCGAAAATTATTGTTTTCACCCTGATCGATCATCAGCAAAGCTAATGAATCACGGTGAAAGCCAGAACCTAATATGAAATTTAGTTGAGTGTTACCGTGGTAACCGGAGTACGAGAGAAATGAAAAAAACTCAAATCGCAATGATCACTACTGCCTTATTAATGAGTGGAGCAGTAAGTGCACAAAACAAAGACATCGAAGAAGTTGTTGTTGAAGGGAAATTTCTCTCTAGCAACGAAGTCAATTCAGTCAAAACACCCACGCCGATCATCGACGTACCTCAAAGCCTGTCTATTTTCACCGCTGACGAAATTACCGCGCGCGGGATTACCAGCGTCGGCGACATCATTAACTACACCCCGGGTGTTAATACCTCTCAAGGTGAGGGTCATCGTGACTCAGTGGTATTTCGCGGTGTACGTTCAACAGCCGACTTCTATTTAGACGGTAACCGAGATGATGTTCAATACTATCGTGGCTTATACAATGTTGAACAAGTAGAAATATTGCGCGGCCCAAATGCCTTGCTCTTTGGACGTGGCGGCACAGGCGGCGTTATTAACCGTGTTAGCAAAAAAGCAAAAATTGACGAGCAGTTCACAGGGTTTAAAAGCACGCTCGATTCTTTCGGCGGTTTCGGAGTTGAGCTTGACCACAATATCTCGTCTAGTGACACTTCAGCGGTTCGCATTAACGTTGCTTACGAAAGCCTAGAGAACCATCGTGACTTTTTCGATGGCGACCGTATTGGCTTTAACCCTACCGCGCGATTCTTATTGAGTGAAGATACAACCTTAGACTTGTCTTACGAGTATGCCGATCACGAACGATTTATCGATCGAGGTATTCCAACGGGTAGCGATGGTCGCCCAGTAGAAGCGTTTGAAGATATTGTTTTTGGTAATGATCAAGTCAACTTAACCGGATTAGAAGCGCACATTGTTCGAGCAGCCCTGCAGCATAATTTTTCTGATACCACTAAAGGTAACCTTAGCGCGTTCTTCGCTGACTACAGCAAATTCTACGACAACTTTTATGCGTCTGGCTACAACCAAGCTGAAACGCCTAATGTTGTTGAGCTAGACGGTTATACGGACGAAACCGAGCGACAAAATGTCATCCTGTCGAGCAACCTAGTATCTGAGTTCGATACTGGTAATATCGGCCACACATTCATCATCGGTGGTGAATACATCAGCACTTCTTCGGACCAGTTTCGCTTTAACCCTGTGTTTAGCACTAGCAATGATGACCGAGAGAACTTTTTGGTATCTCGCCCTATTAACTTTAGTGGCAGCGCCGGTATTAACGCAGCAGGCGACACAACATCATTCACTTTTTCAGACTTAAACGATGATACTCGTGTCGATATCGACGTGTACTCATTGTACGTTCAGGATCAAATCGAAGTCTCAGAGCAATTAGATATCTTAGTTGGCGCTCGCTTTGATAGCTTTGACATTAACGTTTTCAATGCAGAAACTAGCGAAACTCGTGACCGTAAAGACGACGAAGTATCACCTCGCTTTGGTGTAATTTATAAACCACAAGAGCAAGTGTCTATTTACGCAAGTTATAGCGAATCGTTTCTACCTCGCAGCGGCGAGCAATTTGCGAATATCAACGGTAGCAATAACGCCCTAGATCCAAACACGTTCACCAACTTAGAATTTGGTATTAAGTGGGACTTCGCGCAAGGCTTGAGCTTAACCGCCGCCTTGTTCGAGAATGAACAAAGTTCGCCTCAAGTAGCTGATAACGACCCTTCGACATTAGACGTAATCGAGTCAGACATTTCAGGCTTTGAGTTTCAATTAACGGGCCAGGTAACAGATTCTTGGTCTCTGTCAGCAAACTACAGTAACCTCGACGGCGAAATCATCAGCTCGACGGGTGCCGGTACAGGCCGCACGCCACGTGAACTACCTGAGAATACGTTCTCATTGTGGAACAGTTTTCAAGTAGCCAGTAACTTCGGCGTTGGCATTGGTGCAACTTATCAAGACGAGAGCTTTGTTAATACCAGCAACAGCGCGACCTTACCTAGCTACACTCGTGTTGATGCATCGGCGTATTACGACATTTCTGAAAAGTTACGTGTACAACTAAACGTTGAAAACCTGACTGACGAATTGTATTTTCCAAACGCTCACTCAACTCACCAAGTTACTGTTGGCGCGCCAATCAATGCATTATTGACTCTTACTGGTAAGTTCTAAGCAAGAGAGTTTTAACTGCAATTGTTAGAACGCTGGTTGCGGAGGCGAGTTAAAGCCTCCGCAACTATTTCGACCCTTTCAACTCTGCTTGTTGAGAGAATCACTTAGGCCACCGAGGCCGTTTTAAGTGAACCAAAAACCCCCGCCTCCCCTATTTGGATAGATTCTTTTCTGCCAAACCTTTTTCTCGTTCTAAATTCCACTATTGTTGCGAAATCGCACTCGCTTAGCGCTGGGTGCAACCAACTTGCTTAAATGTCTCTGCTGCAGTTTACTCGACTTCAAAGAACGTAAAAGAGTCAGCATTGTGGTTAAGTTAAAACCCTTCACTGAATCACTATTCACGCGAACACAAAGAGGTGAGAGAAATAAGCCGCTAGCAGCACTGTTTTAGCAGTACTAGATTCAAGCCCTAGGAAGAAGGCACGAACTCTAGATAACTGTTAACAACAACGGGGTAAAAATGAAAAAAGCATTTAGCAGTGTTTTAATAATACTGGCCGTTCTTCTTTTAGCAAGAGAGCAGCCAGCACACGCCAATGATCTAGCAAACGCGGATAACTTTGGCCAATTATGGGTGGAAACCGTCTATAGGCGCTGGGGGGTCGATGATCGTCTCGAGCAGCTAGAATCTCACATTGCCATTTTGGACGAACAATCTGATAAAAAACTTTACTACAAGAACCTCAAATACATCACTGGAATGTTCATTCGAACTGAGTACGCTCGCACCCAAATGGAAGATTTCGATAATGTTGAAAAAGGAGCGCAACTGTATACCGATGCTCTGAATACCTTTCGAAGGGAGCGTGAACGACATGAGGAAATCATGCGTAAATCGGCTGAATCAAAGTCAATGTGGGCAAACATTGCCATGGGTGCCATCGCCGCGTATGGCTATAAAAAGTCACTCGATATTAGCCCCGAGTTAGCTCAACAAACCCTAGACAATATTGAGCAGTTTTATAGACTCACCGATTACACCGGCTTTCAAATTGCGCCAAACCTAGACAGCGTACCCGATCGCGCCAACGTCGAACAAGATTTGGATCAAGACTATACGCGATTTTACATGCCGCCCTTGTTGGATAACTTTCGCGCTATTGGTCGTGTGAGTTCTTGGTGTACGGGAACGCTGATTTCCCCGAGACTGGTGCTCACAAACTCTCATTGTGTTACCGATGACGACGGTCAGGCTTTACCAATCAGTAAGATCAGTTTCACCTTCGAACGCATCTCAATTAACCTACGCTACCAAGGCATCACCTATTACAACAGCAATGGTGAGCGAGGAAGCTGGGTGAGTAACGATTGGGAAAATGACTGGGCAGTTATTGTGCTCGGCGACCCTGTTGACGCACTGGTAGCCAAGCCAGTCGAAGTTTTCAAAGGGTTCCATCCACGGATCATACCGCGTACCAAGGGCAAGCTTATATTGGGCGGATACTCAGGTGATTTAGCAGAAGGCAATTATCTCACCGTGCACTGGGGTTGTAGTATCGAGCAAGCCGATGCTCAAAATGGTGTCATTAATGATAACTGCTCGCACTATAAAGGGTCCTCAGGTTCCCCCTATTTCCTTAAAGGCATGAACAAAGTCGTTGGGGTGCATGCCTTTGGATCTCGACTTGCTACGTCTGCGGGCACCGGCTCGGGTCACTTCAAAAAAGGGGGCGGCCCCTTAGTAAATAGAAAAATGACAACAACTATCGACGAATTGGAGAGCAGATACCAATGATTAATTCTTCTACTTCAGTGACCAAACGAGTCACTTGTTTTATTGCATTAGCTTCGGCACTCGCTTGCTTTAGCTTTGCTCAAGCTCAAGAAAATGAGCCAACGCCAACTAAACTCAGCTGCGAGGAGTTTGTCTCCAAAATTAGATACGTATCAGAAAGTGAAAAACTTTTAAAGCTACACAAAATGGTCACCAACCCTAAGTTCACTCTCGGAGATTGTCGCAGAGCCTTTTTGAAAATTGAGATCGAGAGCGGTTGGCCTGAAGGCTATGACTATTCATGGCATATCGTTTTAGACAAGGCCGTTCCCTCTTACGAGCACATCAACAGCTATATTGCCGATGGCCACGAAAAAAAGTTTGTTGAATATTTAAGCCGTACATTTGAGCTCTTTTCACAATCGGTTGACGCCGATAGCGAGAACAAGCTCATACCTATTGATATCACCGGCAACATTTCAAGTTTAGCCTTTGAAGCAGGTATCGATCAAAGTCTTACACCGCTAGAACTGTTTTACGGCGAGTTCTATCACGGTGAAGAACTCAAATACAAAAAAGCGACTAAGGCTCTTATCAAAGTACTTAAAACAACTAAATTAAAGATGCGAAAAAAGCTGAGTAAAACAATGATGAAAAACTTAGTCAAATCGGCGCAGGCTTCCGAAGCGATGGGTCTAGGCAGCTTCGGCGACCGAGATCAGCTCGGTTCTCGAAAATATCTTTTTAAGTTACTTAAGAGCAGTTCGCTAATGGGGAATTTATAAAATGAAAATCATTCACACTAGAATTGATAACCGAAGGGAAAACGTCATGAGCGAAAGCATAAAACTAGTTCTCGGAACTCTTATCATTGTTGCGCTGTTTATAAGCACCAAGGCTTTTTCCGAGGTTACAGATTTAGAGCCTGGAGACAACTGCGAACTATTATTGCAAGAAGTGCGCCGAATAAGCACTGACGACGAATCTGAGATGCTTAAAACTTTCCAGTCTATCGAGAATAGGTCCACACCGGTAAGAGACTGCAAAGCCTATATTGCAAAGCAACGCTACCTCGATATAGATGTAAACTTAAACGGCAACGACCTCAGTTTTAAACGCGCCGAGTGGCATTACATTTTAGATAATTTAATACCATCGATGCCGAAATTGGAATTGCTGATTCGCTTTTATAACAAAGAGACCGAAACCAAGAATTTCTTGCTCAAAGCTATTTCATTAATAGAGCTCGACGATAAGAACGCAATTTTGTTTTCAGACCAAGAGAACGATTACACCGGCATTTCGCCACTAGAGCTTTTCTTTCTAAACGAAACCGGTGATATCTATAAAAAGTACCCTCAAGCAACTAAACTTCTGATCGAAATGTTCTCGCAAACGAAATTTCGAATGCGCAACGATGTGTTTGTACCTGCTGCGAAGTCAAAAATTGAACAATACCAAGGTACTCTAATAGAAAGCTATTCTATCGGCTATAAAAAGCTATTGCGGCATGCCCGAAATAGCTCTGTATTAGCCGACTTTTAGACGCTAGATCAACTTTGAGTATCTGAGTAAATTTCATTCTTAAATATCAAAGCTTACTAATATTATTAAGAAAATTGCTTAAAGTGTGGAGGCCAAATCAGCCACAATCTGCTATCAGCATAGGTAGAACGAAGCTAGACGCTTGATAGCAGAACTTATAATGAAATCAAATTTTCTTTGCGGGTTTAGTCTTTGTTTTTTTAACTAGCGTTACCTCACCCTCTATATTCAATGAAGGGGAGCTATTAGCATCACCCCAATCAATCGTAAAGTTTAGCCCTTTTTCTATGAAAAACTCGGTTGCTGAAGCCGAATGAAATTCGGCTTTTTCAATGAATCCAGCTTCTATCCAAAGCCCTCCCTCTTCGTGTTTTAAAGTGAGAGCTGGGTCATTTTGATCTGGAGAAAATACGTACTCCCCCGATAAAAGCTCATATTGTTGAGGAGTAAGTTTTTGGGTTTTCCTTTGCTCAAAGGAGTCTTGCTTCCAACCGAATGCATAGCCGAGCGCACTCAATATTTCACGTATCAACCCTTCTCCAGAATCTGAATTTGTTAGAATGGCAACGCTCGCTCGTCCATCGGCATAATTAATCCAGCGCGCACTGTAACCAGTATTATGACCGTTGTGTACAAATGCAACGCCATCTCCAGAATCATTTAAACCAAACCCGAGCCCGACTTCATCGGCACTATTTGGTACAAGTTGTCTGGCCAGCTTCTCAGACAAAAGCGTACTCTTCGAGTTTCTAGCTTCTGCAACAGCCACTCCCAAAAGTACGAGTTCGGAGGGTGTAGTCCAAACTCCGGCTGCTGCTAACTCAGGATACGCATATCCGGGTTGAGGGATAGGCTCCGAATTATTGCCAACGTGACCGGTCGCGGCATTCGGCGAAGGTTGAGGATACGCATAGTTGCTTCGAACCATGCTATTGGAGGAAAATATTTCTCTTTGAACAAAATCACGAAATTTTAAGCCGCTGATATCTTCGACTAGTAGCTGTACGATCGTGAAACCGCCGCCTGAATATTTATAGGAACTTCCCGGTACGCTGGTTACGATTACGGCTTTAGTGTTCGCGGGCGTTGAGCCATTCAACACATCAACAATTGAAGGAATATTCTGATCCGCACGATACCCAGGATATCCATGCACTGTTGTTCCAGCTCGATGCGATAAAAGGTGTCTCAAGGTCACCGGATTACTTCTAGTATATTCGTTCTCGGGTATTTTCCAGCGTTTTAAATAATCGTTTACGGGGGCATCTAGGTCAATTAACCCCTGGTCAACCAACCGCAATGCAGCCAAACTTGCTATTGGCTTTGATAGCGACGCAGCTTGGAAAACAGTATTGACATTTATATCAATACCATCGCTCTTCGACCGTTTACCATAAGCTTTTGCCCAAACTAACTCACCGTCCACAGCCACTGCGATGCTTACTCCAGGCACACTATAATGTGCCATTCTATCAATCAGAGTCCATTGTTTTTGAGGCTCGCCAATAACACCATATTTCGGTCGCAGGCCCGATTCAATCGCACTAGTTATTACATTGTACTCAGTAATATCATTAGCTCGCTTTGCAGTAGAACAGCTCATCAGCAAAGTGGAAATCGTGAGAAATAGGAAAATTTTATTATTCATTGGTCCGAAGTAAATATGTTGCCCAAAGTAGACTGAAAAAAGTGATTTGAATCGTTCTATCTCAATTATAAACTCTTCTATTGAAACATCGTTTCTTACTTACTATCACTGTGCAAAAAGGCGTATCGTCTTACGGAAATATAACTGGCCTTTCTGACAGAAATTACAAGCTACTTACATGCCTAAGGTAAATTGCAGTAGGCACTATCATATTAGGCTTTTATTTCAATTTACTAGTAAGGCTCTGCTTAACTTTGCACAGCTCCTAGAGCTTACATTCGGTTCCTTATCTTTAACCTGCCTAAATTACCTAAACGACACGACTGTTCGCTAGATACGAGTTTTTAAAAGCGAACTTAGTAACAGACACTAGTTAGCTAGACATGAAATTAACTTAACTACTAAAACGGCCAGTTTAGGCAACCTTCGAGATAGGTTTTAACAAACTACCCATTCGCTGCTTTCCGAGATCAGTTGAGAACTTGTCGTTAGCCCACGCCGACTTACCATTAATCAGCACCAACGGCACAATACCGTTTGAGCGATTTACCAGCTGCGGGTGTTGATATTCCTCACGAAAAATACGTTCGACGCTGTTTTCACCATCGTAGCTTGCTAGCTTTTTAGGGTCGACCAAGATAAGGTCAGCAACGTCGCCCTCGTAAATAGTACCTCGATCAACGCCAAACAAGTCAGCCGCATCTTTGGTTAAACGTTTAACCATATAATTGGTGTCTTGCTCGCCACCTTCAGAAGCAAGCTGTAAGCTACGCAAGTTTACGTCGTAGAAAGCCATATTTGTTAAGTGCGCACCACTGTCGTTGAAACCGGGTAATAATTTAGGGTCCATTAATAATTCGCGCACGGTTTTAATATCACGATTAGCTGTGATGGTGAACCACGAGATTTGCGTATCGAAACTGCGAAGCGTTTGCAATACAAAGTCAGCCTCGTCAGACACCCAAAAGAAATCTTTATCAATAAGTTCAGATTCAGCTTTTGTTAACTCTGGAGAAACACTACCACGACGGGCTTGTAATACTCGATCAAAGGCTTGCTGAAAGGTCATTCCCTGCCATTCTTCGAGTGGGCAAAGGTCAATTGTCATCTGCGTTAGATCACGATCAAAGGCGTAGTCTTCAAGTCGCAGTATGCGTTTAAGGCGAGCAATACCAAAACCCGTCTTACCCTTCATCCACATTTCTCTAAACACTTTGATGTACTCAGGATCGCGTAGAATTTTAGCTCGCGCGGCGCGGTCGTCTAGATCGGTTTCGTTCAAGGCCCGTAACTCAGGAATCTCCTCAGCAATTGGCGTTACGGCCCCATCTGACCAAATTTTGAATCTCGCACCCAATGCCTGCATATAAAACTTGCCGCCTAGCAACTTGGAGTTCAAAACATTAGCCAAAATTCGTGCTAGCTTCACCAAATTACGATTGGTACTCACATCCAGCGCTGCAACAACGGTGGTTTTAAGAGGCTTACCGTGCAAACGTGCACACGAAAGCAAGAACATCTTTAATACGTTAAGAGGGCTGTCTTTTGGCGGAGTGGCTTGCCACAACATATCTTCTTCACGAACAACTTGAGTTAGCTGTTTAATCTCATTGTATTTGGCAAATTGGGTCGGGATAGTCTTATGGCAATTCGGCTGATTCGCCAAATAATGAAACGGCAATGAGTCTGTCGAAAAGCCCGCGTAGCCCATGCTTAAACCCTCACGTAAGCGACGCTTCATATCGTTCACCTCTGCTTGAGTGGGATCACGAGAGACACTAGCTTCGAACCCCATAGACTCAATACGTAACATTGAGTGAGGGATCATCGTAATGACGTTCGGCCCTAAGTTAATTTGCTCAAGATGCTCGATGTATTCTTTTGGCGTATTCCATATAACTTTGTCGGCGCAAGCTCGAAGCACAGGCTTAGGAATGTTTTCTACACGCGCATAGCAATCGACAATTGGATCAATGTCACCGTCTCTTTGATTGCCAAAGGCAAGACCTAAACTGCAATTTGAGATAACTACCGAAGTAGTACCATGACGGGTAGACTCTGGCAGACCAGGTGCAACTTCAAGCTCAAGATCGTAATGCGTATGAATATCAAACATACCTGGCATTGCCCATAAACCAGTGGCGTCGACCACGTTTTTCGCGTCACTGGTATCCAGCGACTGGCCGCGCTTTACAATGTGGCCATCTTTTATTGCAATGTCTTCGGTTACAGGGTTCTCGCCATTGTTAAAAACACGTGCGTTTTGGATCAGTGTGTCGAATGAATGTGTCATGATGGAATCAGGTTATAAAGTTAACTGGGTTATGTTAATCGATCAGCTCTGCTGCGCAGACTGCGTTTTGTCGAGGAAAAAGCTTGCGAGCATTTGTGCAGCGACTTTAAGCGACAGCTGATTTTTTTGTTCGGCCTCAACGTCAACTTTGTTATCAAAGTCAGTGTGGAAAACCAGTTTGTGCACCAAACCCTCGGCCATGGCGAACAAATTATCGGCAACTTGCTCGGAGTTAGTAAGATTAAAACTCTTTACAAAGCCGAGAACTCGATCCTGCAATACTTTCTCACCATCATCCATGATGATTTTAAGTTTAGAATCTATGCTGCGGCGCTGTTCCAATACCTGATGCAGCTCAGGGTCGTGAGCATGGAACTGATACACAAATAGAAGCGTGTTGAAAAATTTATCTTCAATACGTTGAATTGATTCCTTAGTGCTGTCTGGCTCGTTCTCGACGACCTTAAGTTCTAGTGTCTTAATATGGGCGTGGAGATTGGCAAACCGATTGGCCGCTAAGACTCTCAAAATATCGTTCTTGTTCTCAAAGTACTGATAGAACGTGCCTGTCGCAACTTTTGCTAGCGCCGCTATTGATTTAGCGGTCGCGACTTCGAAGCCAGTATTCGAAAACTCTTCAACGGCGGCATCTAATAATGCCTGCCGTTTTAGCAGTGCTCTTTCTTGGGTTGGTAGTGTTTTCATGTCAATCGCATCACAGTCTTAGAAGGCCTAGTTTGCAATAACCTGAACTTGACGTCAAGTTCAGGTTGTTGCAAACTAGCTAGTATTGACACTTTAGAAACGAATAAACGTCACACTACCAAGCAAGCAAAGAGCCTCAAACAAAGATGAATAAAAGCCCTCACATATTTAACCACCCGCGTTTAAACCAATGGATGTCAATGGGCTCAATGCATCTGTTAAATAGGCACGAGATTTTTGTTGTACAACATCAACATCAAGATGAGACACGACCAACTCTTCTTTTGATTCATGGCTTCCCCACATCAACATTCGATTTTCTCGATGTTTGGCAAACCCTATCTAAAGACTACTCCCTCGCCTGCTTAGACATGCTTGGCTTTGGCTTCTCAGCCAAACCCGATCGACGCAACTATACGATTCACAAACAAGCCGACTTATTCGATGCTTTAGTTAAAAAATTAGAGTTGTCGGAATATCATGTTTTCGCGCACGACTACGGCGTCAGCGTGGCTCAAGAATTGCTAGCGCGGCAACTTGACGGTTCCGGACAAGGCAAATGGTTGTCGTGTAGCTTTTTGAACGGTGGCTTGTTTCCAGAAACTCATCAAGCGCTATTGATACAGAAAATAATGCTAAGCCCTGCGGGCAAATTGGTGAACAAACTGACGGGACTCAAACAATTCAGTACATCGTTTTCTAAGGTGTTTGGTTCAAACACCAAACCAAGCAACGAGCAACTCAATGAATTTTGGGAACTAATTAACTATAAGGACGGGCGGCACGTTTTTCATAATTTGATCACCTACATCAATGATCGTCGCGAATACCGAAGCCGTTGGTTAGATGCACTACGTAGATCTCCAGTACCGTTGAGTTTAATAAACGGCTCAGTTGACCCGGTCTCTGGTAGTCACCTTGTAGATCGATATAAAGAGCTAGAATGTCGTTTAGACCATTTGGCTCAACTAGATGACATCGGCCATTATCCGCAGGTTGAGGCCCCTGCAAGGGTCAGCGAAGCTTATCTAGATTTCCTCAAAGGACTATAAATTCTAGAAACGACTATAAACTCCAAAGACAGGTTTAGTTAAGCAGTCTATGCCGAGTCCGGTGTATCGAATGAGACGATAACCAACCCTTCGGATTGACCACCACCGTTGACGCTTAAACCCGTGTCCAAGGTACCCGTGCCACCAGCACCTCCGCCGCTTTGTTGTTTTTCGTTCGCGGAACCCGCGCCACCACCGTAAAGACCGCCTCCGCCTCCGCCACTTCCGAAATCAGAATTGAGCGGACTATTAGCGCCTCGAGTGCCATTACCGTGTTGAACCTTGCCGGGCGAGAGGCCACGACCATTTGTCGCGAAACAGCCTCCCGCACCGCCACGGCCTATCACTCCCCCATTTCCAACCCCACTACCTCCGCCACCGCCCCCGGCAACAACAAGTAGCTCTTCACCTCGCACGCGAATGGCGCCGCTGGCGCCCCCGCCACCGCCGCCACCGCCTGCTTTCCCTGAGGCAGCCGAACCGCCTTCATAGCCTGAAGACGAACCTCCACCATGCCCACCCTCTGGCAAGCCGCCATCCTGGCCTTTCTTACCGACGAAGATCTCCAGCGACTCACCTGGAGAAACATCGATATTAGAAACCGCAACACCACCCTCACCTCTATTATTTAGCAACACACCAAAGCCGTTCCCCGATCCCCCGGCGGCCCCTATTGCAAATATGCGTATTTGAGTCACTCTCAGCGGAACCACAAAATGATCACCTTCGGTGAAACGCACCGATGTCCGCGAGAGGTCTTCTGATGCATTTGCATCAAAAATAAGCGCCCCCCCAGTCAGCGCAAACTCCCCTACGGATGTGCCTTTCAATTGTTGTTTCACTTTCTAACTCTAGTTATCTATCGTGTTACAAATATTCTATTGAGGGTTACCGAAAGTGTCTGTAGCACAAATAGACTAGAGCCGATCAGGGCTTGCCTGTATAGTGAAAGGCATGCACAAATACCGTAAAACACCTCATGAAAAACAAGCACATATTGATTGTTGATGACCACTCGCTTTTTCGTACTGGAATGAAAATGATTCTGATGCAGGTAGGTGAGGCGGCAGGAATATCTGAAGCGGATTCGATTAAAGAAGCGTTCGATTTTTGTGAATCTGGGGTTGATGTAATTTTGCTTGATATTCATATGCCAGGCCTAAATGGAATCGACGGCATCAAACCAATTAGAGAAAAATTCACGAAGGTACCAATTATCGTGCTATCAGCGAGCAGCGAAATGGCTGATATGCATAAAGCCAAAGAGTTAGGCGCAGCGGGCTTTATGAATAAAGCTGCGCAAGCAGAAGAGATGGTGAGCTCAATTACTCGCGTGCTTGATGGAAATACATGCTTCCCAGACGACCTCAAAACTATTGAGGGCGAGCCGTCGCATAAAAGCTTAGCGGGGTCCTTAACACCTCGTCAAATCGAAGTCTTGATCTATCTCTGCGAGGGTATGTCAAACAAACTAATCGCAAGAGAACTTGAGATGTCTGAGAATACCGTTCGTGTTCATGTATCAGCCATACTCTCAACACTGGGAGCCGTGAACAGATCGGAAGCAATATTGATCGCTCAAAGAGAAGGCATTACCAATTAAGCGATAGACCGGCTTCTATAGGATGCTGAGTCCCTCTAATCGCTCACCATTCTGAAACGCTCAATCATAATCACATATGTTTCTGCTCCCCAAACCCCCTTCTGACGTCATTCTCTCCCAAGAGCTTAAGCTTGCTGGACGCAACTACCTGTTAGGCACAGTTCTCTATACAGTAACCTGTGGGCTTGGTGCATTTTGGTCATCGACTGATACCGAAAACTCCAATGCTATGATCATTTTATTGGGTTTGGCACTCTTAGCATCAGTTTGCTGCATCATCTTTTGGCGAGGTCGACACTCCTTTGGCAACTCACCCAGAGCTGACTTGATCAAAATACTAATACTGGTCGCTATCCCGAGTTTAAACTACACGTATTTGATATATCACTATATTCCGATCGTCTCGTACGAATCGGTTATGACGCTCACGGCGATGACTCTAGGTTTAGCAGCGGGGTGTGTCACGCTTACTTCGCCAATGTTGCCAGCCTTTTACGTTATGGCTTACCCTAGCTTAATGGTATTAGTAGTAAGCCTCTATCACCGACCGGAAAATATATTTTTTGGCCTCGCAATAGGTTGTTTCGGCATGGCTTTAGGCCTAACTTGGTTTGCGATCACCATGGCGAACACCATTAGGCGGTCAATAGAGATTGCCTTCCAGAATGATGCGTTGGTCAACAAACTTCGCGCCGCTTTGAATCAGACAGACGAAGCCAACCGAGCGAAGTCGGTGTTCTTAGCATCTGCGAGCCACGATTTACGACAACCATTACACGCCCTTGGATTATTAGCTGAAACGCTTGGTGGCACCAAGTTAGATAACCAACAACAAGACATTCAGTCGCATATAATGTCGGCCGTAGACTCAACACGCAGCATGCTCGATTCGCTGCTAAACATTTCAAAACTCGATGCGGGCGCCATTATGGCAACGCCTAAACCGTTCTTAGTTCAGTCAATGTTTAGCAAACTCGAAGATGAGCTAGCGCCAATCGCAGATGAAAATCGCCTGATCTACCGCACCCGCGAAACCATCGCAGCGGCCTACTCTGACCCGATGATTGTCGAGTTCATATTGCGCAACCTTATTGCCAATGCTATTCGATACACGGAGTCGGGAGGTTTACTGATAGGCTGCCGCGCACGGGGCGAGAAACACCTGAGTATAGAAGTCTGGGACACTGGTATAGGTATCCCTAGTGAGAAAATTGACGAACTGTTTAGAGAGTTTCAACAACTCGATAACCCTGAGCGCGACTCGCAAAAGGGCTTTGGCTTAGGCCTAGCAATTGCACAAGGTTTGGCGGAAACAATCGACAGTGAAATTACTGTGCACTCCGTTCTTGGCCAAGGTTCAGTTTTCCGTTTTGAGCTGCTCAGATCTACCGCCCCAGTCATTGAAGATTTACCACACGACTCAGATAATGCGAATTTTGCGGGCACAACCATTGTCGTAATAGACGACGACAATCGAGTGCGACTCGCAATGCATAAGCTAATGGAAAATTGGGGTAGCACTTGTATCAGTGGAGAGTCGGCCGAGGAAATCATTACTCAATTAAACGGTGAGACCGTCGACTTGATGATTGTTGACTACCGCCTGCGTGAGGGACGAACTGGCCGAGAGGCGATTCACTCAATGCGCGAACACCTAGAGCATCATGTACCCGCGATCATTATTACGGGAGATACCGCAGCTGACCGAATTGCCGAAGCGCAATCTTCTGACGCCTTGCTACTTCACAAGCCAGCTTCAACTAGCCAATTACGACGAATCATGGCGTCGATGCTTGACGATTCAGACTACGCTCGCTTAGATTAGCTGCGCTTATTGATATCAACGCCTTTTTGGCTGCAACTATATCAATCCATATTGAGGAAGTTCATTCTGACTCTGACTCCGTTTCAATAAGCTCAGAAACCGTTGATTCAGTAGACAGCTCTGCGCTCATATCGGCTAACATCGCGGCACGAATAACGGGCACTGGTGCACTACCGTAGCTCAAAAACTTATTATGAAAGTCTCTCAAATTAAATGCTTCTCCCATTCGAGCCTTTAGCTCTTCACGGAAGCTATATATTTCCGAATAGCCAGTGAAATAACTGGTAAGTTGCACTTGTGAAATAGTCACGCGGCGCCACTTTCCTTCAGCTTCTGTTCGCTCTTGGAATGCTTGATTCATCAGTAAATCAAGCGCTTCGTCGCGCTCCATCCCCAACACATGAACGCTGTAATCGAGAATGGTATTGACCACTACTCGCATATTCCATTTACTGTACATGAGCCACATCTCGGGCTCATTATCGCCGTATCCAGCCTCTAGCATCATGCGTTCAGAGTAGACTGCCCAACCTTCAATCATGGCGCCATTGCCAAAAATAGATTTAATTTTGCTCGGGCTCTTATTCGCATGCATCAACTGAGTGTAGTGCCCAGGCGTAGCTTCATGAATATTCAAGATTTGCAGTATCCAATGATTGTATTCTCGCAGGTAACTTTCAGCTTGTTCCTCAGTGTAATCATCAAGAGGCGAGACGTTGTAATACGTGTTTGCCGTAGCATCATAAGGACCCGGTGCGTTTACCGATGCACCAGCAAAGCCTCGTTGATATTCAGGGGTAAGGCGAACCACTAACGGCCGACTCGGGTCTGAATCAAGCAATTGATTGTCGTCCATGAATGCTTGAATAATCGGCATTTGACGACGAATTTCGTCTACAAATTCTTCTCTAGCAACATGCTTTTTTGATAGATGATCGATGAGCTGCTTTACCGCAACAAGCTTGTCTTCTGGAATCGCTTGGTCTTCAAAATACTTTGGCCACAATGCCTCGGTAATTGAAATCATTTCAGCGTGTAACTTATCTTTAGCTTTCAGAGCGATGTTGTAAAGTTCTTCGGCGCTGTAGCTTGATTGAATATCGTAACTAAACTTCTGTTCGTAAAGCTCAGCACCGATTCTAAACGGCCTTGCCTCCCCAGATTCTTCCAACTCTGCGCTCTTTGCGCTTAGCCAGTCGATATACCCTTGGACAGCAGAAGAAGCAGCTGCCAAATTAGCGTTAAGCGCAGCTTTTTGCTCTTCATCCAAGTTCGACGAATCGGCTTTTTCAGGAATAAGCTTAGCGTACATATTTAGGGCGCCAGTGCTTTGCTGAATTGCCAGCGACAAATACTCTAACGTTGGTGTTTTAATGTTCGACATTGCCGCTTGATAGTATTCAGGTACACTTGCAAGACGTTTCGAAATCGCTAGTAAGCGATCATCCAACGGCTTGTAGTCAGTATTTAAAATCACTCCAAACGAACCCGCCGGGTTATAACTTGCAGGGTTCCATTCATAGCTGCGAAACACATCAATACGCCAAAGCTCCGATCGTATTTGACCCTCCAATATCGCCAGATCCATGGCGTTTCCAGCGCTTAATAGAGTGGCATCAAATTGCTTCAGTGCTTGCAGTTCTGTTGCTAGGAATACGCGTCGCAAGGCACGTTGTTCACCGTTAGGAATTCGCAATTGGTCATCATACTTGTAATAGCCAACGTAAACGCCGTAGCTCGGGTTGAACTGCCATGTTTTATTTAGAAAATTTTCTTTAAATTCATTAAACTCGTCGTTTTGATCCTGTAGCGGCTCATCTATATTTTCTTGCTCGACAACTATAGCTTGCTTATCCACCGGTGAAACCAGATCGGTATGATCAGCAACATTCGGGGACTCTGTTTGACTACTCTCCGAACAGGCGACCAAAAAGATTAGCGTTAGAATTATTAGGTATGAATGACGCGCCACTGAGTTACTCCGATAGGGTGTTGTTTCACAACTATAAACAATTTACTGGCGCCGCTCCACTTCTTACAAAGATCGAATGCTATTCATCCAATTTATGGCATCAATAGCGTGAATACGACTTGCGCGAAACGGCGTCTGCCATACAATACTAGAACTAATTTATAACAGCGTTATCTCACGATTATGATAAACGCCAACGGGGTGATAGATGTCAGAACATTACAAACACTTACTTGAGCCATTAGACCTAGGCTTTACCACGCTTAAAAACCGCGCATTAATGGGCTCGATGCATACCGGCCTCGAAGATAAAGCAAAGGACTTTCCGAAACTTGCCGCCTACTTCGCCGAACGCGCGCGTGGCGGTGTGGGCCTTATGGTTACTGGCGGTTTTGCTCCAAATATTGAAGGCTGGCTTTCTCCATTTGGTAGCAAGCTCAGTAAAAAGTCCGAGGTCAAACGTCATCTGCAAGTTACTAAGGCGGTACATGATGAGGGCGGTAAAATTTGCTTACAGATTTTGCATGCCGGCCGTTACGGCTATAGCCCATTGTGCGTTTCGGCATCAAATATTAAATCACCGATCTCACCATTCAAACCCAGAGCTCTGAGCACTAAAGGTGTTTATAGGACAATCAAGGACTATGCAAACTCGGCCGCTTTAGCTCAGCAAGCGGGTTACGACGGTGTAGAAGTAATGGGCTCAGAAGGTTATTTCATTAACCAATTCTTAGTCACGCACACGAACCAACGATCTGACGAGTGGGGCGGCACATTCGAGAACCGCATGCGCTTACCAGTTGAGATTGTCAAAGCTGTGCGTGAAAAAGTCGGCACGGACTTTATCATTATCTACCGCCTCTCTATGCTCGATCTAATCGAACAAGGCAGCACCTGGGACGAGGTTGTGCAGCTCGGGAAAGCGATTGAAGCCGCCGGAGCAACAATTATCAACACCGGTATCGGCTGGCACGAAGCGCGGGTACCGACTATTGCAACAAGCGTGCCGCGAGCGGCGTTCAGTTGGGTTACTGGGCGAATGCAGGATCATGTTTCTATTCCAGTTGTCGCGACTAATCGCATCAACGATCCTCAGGTCGCAGATGACCTTATCGCTAAAGGTGAAGCAGATATGGTGTCGATGGCTCGACCGTTTCTTGCTGATTCAGACTTCATAAACAAAGCAGCAGCAGGTAAGCCCGAGAGTATTAATACCTGTATTGGGTGTAATCAAGCTTGCTTAGATCATACATTTGGTGGAAAGCGATCCACTTGTCTAGTTAACCCTCGCGCCTGTTACGAAACAGAGCTTAACTTCACCCCCGCTACCAACAAGAAAAGAGTTGCCGTAGTCGGCGCCGGGCCAGCAGGATTATCTGCGGCGACAGTACTTGCCGAACGAGGCCACACTGTAGATCTATTCGATAAGGCAAATGAAATTGGTGGTCAATTCAATATCGCTAAGAAGATACCCGGCAAAGAAGAATTCTACGAAACACTAAGATACTTCAACGATAAGATCAAACAAACTGGAGTTAACCTACGACTTAGCGAAGGAGTCGATGTAACCGCGCTAGTAAGCTCAGGTTACGATGAAGTCGTTTTGGCTACTGGCATCATCCCACGTGAACTCGACATAGAGGGTGCCGATCACGAGAAAGTATTGTCTTATATCGATGTTGTTCAAGATGAAAAGCCAGTTGGCCAGAAAGTTGCAATTATCGGTGCCGGTGGTATCGGTTTTGACGTTGCAGAACTATTAGCGCACCAAGGTGTTTCTCCCAGTTTAGATATTGAATTATTTAACAAAGAATGGGGGGTTGATACCGACTATCAGCAACGTGGTGCCTATACACACGCAGACCCAGAAGCACCCGCAAGACAGATCACTATGTTGCAACGCAAAGAAGGCAAAATGGGCGCGAATCTAGGGAAAACGACAGGCTGGATTCATCGGGCCTCACTAAAGATGAAAAGTGTGCAAATGGTTCGCGGAGTCGAATACACCAAGATCGACGACCGTGGCTTGCACTTTACTATTCAAGGAGGTGAGCCACAGGTGATTGAATGTGACAACGTTATTGTTTGTGCAGGTCAACTTTCTCGCAAGGATTTATTAGCAGGTTTAGAATCTCAAGGTGTAAAAGTTCACCTCATTGGCGGTTCTAAATTAGCAGGTGAATTGGATGCTAAGCGTGCCATTCGAGAAGGTTTTGAGTTAGCTGCTGCTATTTAACCAATAGGGGGTTACCAATAAAAAGAGGGCTTAAATTTGGCCCTCTTTCTATCGCTTGTCGGCGCTATTGATTATCGCAGCAACAAACTCTACAGCTGATAATTAAAGCTGGCTTTAAAGATTAGCGAAGTATCATCGTTATCTGGATTTGCACGATCGACACTATGGTCAAAGATCAAAAAGAATTCACGATCTGGACGCGGCTGATAGCGTAAGCGACTATTTAGCGAAACACTCTCGCTGACATTATCGCCTTGCACGAGATTAAGCCAAGCCCATTTACTATTAAGCGCAACGTTAGCTCTTGCAGTATAAAGTCGGTTACTTGCCTTTTTACCGTTAATTTTGAGGTCGTTGTTTTCAATTGAGATACTTCCAAAAAAGTGCTTATTGGGCCTCCAGTTTAAACGCGTCTCAATTAATCGACGCTCGCCATTAAAGAAGTCACCATCTCCATATAGAAAGACCCCACTAAATACACGCTGTTCGCCAGTCTCCGCAAAGAAACCATATCTTTTATAGTTATAAAGACCTGGAGAGACCTCTAGATCTCCGGGCAAGGTAAAGCTCTCTTCTATACCTTCAGTCTGATCTATGGCGAAGATCGTAAAAAAGTCATTTTGGCCAGAGAAACCCTCTATCAAATTAAGTTGTTTACGCTCAGTTTGAATTCCTCCGCCAATTCGATCAGACCGAAAATACTGCACACGGGTACCGACCCAATCAAAGTAACTATTCTCGAGTTGAAAGCGCCTGCGTAAACGACCACGTACTTGATCGACACCGGTCCGGTTAACAAAACCAAGAGCAGGGTTAAAGTTATCCTCAACCCTGCTTAAATCAAGGTAGCCGCTGTATTTATAGTTTGGATAAGAAACACGCAGTCCGAAGGCCGATTGATCTTTGTTGACTCCTTCACTGTCTGTCTCTTGATACCAAATATTGGTTCTCAACGATTGGTCGCCAAAGACCGTACTATTGCGGTAGGTATAGTCGATACCTGTCAACCTATTATTTGAGTCAGAGTTTGGATCCCCTGCCGTTGTAATGAGGCCAACTTCAGATTCACGAAAAACATTACGAGTTACGCGCCCGACAAATAGTGTATCGTCAGCAGTAGAATCAAGGGTTTGTTGTTTGATTAAAAGTGAACCTACATTCCAGTCTCCAGAACGCCCAGTTAGCTTTATGCCTGTCTCCAGATCCAGAGGGTCGCCATCATCAGACAAGCCCACGCGCCGCGAAAAGAAAGGCCTGGCGTTTGTCTCAAGTCCACCAAATTCGAAAATGCTGGCATCACGTAAAAAGAAATCGCGTTTTTCAGGAAAGAATAATGAAAAACGTCCAAGATTGATTTGTCTCTGGTCTGCCTCAGTTCCTGAAAAATCGGTATTCAAAGTTAAGCCAGCCGTAAGATTGGGAGTAATGTTATAAAAACCTGTAACTGACGGCTCAACAATTGATTCACGTCGGTCAGTAGATTCTTGGTAGGACGAGCCAATTGAAACAGATGGAGTAATCTCAAGACCATGCCCTTGGGAAAACCCTACCATCCCCGATACCGAACCAAATGCCGATGGACCACTATTACGATCAATAGAAGACCAAGCTACAGATTCACCGCGACTCGGTAACTCACGACCAAAATTTATCCCCCATATTTCTGTATTTGGATCGAATGCAATAGATTTCAATGGGATAGCCATTTCAGCAGTCCAACCTAATTGGTTTACCTTGGCACTTGCATGCCAAATTGTGTCCCAATCATCAATAAAATAGTCGTTACCGACTAGAGCTTCGCGGCGTATTCCATTAGGGTTAACCTGAAAGAAGTATGAGTTCCTCCGATCACCAAAAGTATCTAGATTGACTGATACGCGATCATCAGAGAAGAAAGTCTCGCCTTGAATTAGTCCTTTAGCCGTCAATCGAGAAACATTGGAGTCGTGAGCTCTAAATGCTAAATATAGTGTCTCTGATGTCTTGACGATTTGAACTTCTGTACGTTGAGAAGCTGTGCCGTGATCATCTGGACGAGTTTGGTGAAATTCGGATATCGGTACAACAGACCTCCAAATTGAATCACTAAGCTCTCCATCAATCTTAGGAATGTCAACCGTTGAGATCGACTGAATAGCAAACTTAGGCGAACTTTGGTCGGCGGAACTAACTACTGGAAAGGACGGCACTAATAAAACAAGTAGCAACAACTTCAATAAAGCTTCGAGGAGCATATGGCGCATTGGCATAAACTTTTAATTATGAGAGATCAATGAATCTCGATTATTTAAAAGGTTAAGATGCTCATGGCTAGCTAAAAGTTTCAAAACATTATTCTTATATCTCGAATCCATACGCCCAAAATTCCGAAATAGATATAGAATATTTAGGTACATAGGCATAATCTATGCGTAGAAATACTGACTTAACACACCCGTACCAGATTGATATGTTCCTGAGGACATCTAAACCGGTGTTGTCGCCGCCGCTCGCGGCTTGCAATCGCTAAACACTATCTACACGAGATAAATATTTTTTAGCCCGTAAGGCAAGGGTTTGCGAACAATAATAGTTTTACCTAATCCAGAAGTCAGTGTCAGTGTCAGTGACACTGACAGTGTGAACTAACATAAAAAAAGCCCCAGTAGATTTCTCTACTGGGGCTCTATATATAAATCTGGCGATGTCCTACTTTCACATGGGAAGCCCACACTATCATCGGCGCTAACTGGTTTCACTTCTGAGTTCGAGATGGGATCAGGTGGTTCACAGTCGCTATTGTC
>CANMNN010000035.1 GCA_947499305.1 uncultured Arenicella sp.
CCCACCCGTAGTTTCCTCTAAATAACTTCAATAGGTAAGGCATCGTGGAACAGCAAGACATTATCGAAACCGCTCCCACGATTGAAGAGCCGAAGCCAATTATTTCAATTGTTGGCCGCCCAAACGTCGGAAAATCAACACTTTATAACCGTCTAACTCGCAGCAGAGATGCGATTGTCGATGACCGACCAGGGGTAACGCGTGATCGTATGGTTGGAGTAGGCCGAATTGGTAGTTCGCCTTATTGGGTCGTTGATACTGGTGGTATTGAATCAGACGACGAAGAGATTCATAGCTTGATGAAAGATCAAGTTGACCAAGCTTTGCAAGACAGCGACGCGGTTATTTTTATCGTTGATGGGCGTGATGGGGCAACTCCCGTCGACTTCGAAATAGCAGATCAGTTGCGCCGAAATACAAACATCACTGTGTATTTATGCATCAACAAAGCCGAAGGTTTAGAAAAAGGCTTGATCGCGGCTGATTTTTATCAGTTGGGGCTTGATGAACCGACGGTGATTTCTGGCAAGAACGGCGATGGCGTTAATCGCCTTATGAACCGCGTTCTGAAAGAAACCGAAGGAAAACGCGAGGCTGAACGCAATGAAGACTATGAGATCCCGGCAGGTGTCGCCAAGCTGGCGATTGTTGGTAGGCCAAATGTCGGCAAATCAACGTTAGTGAATACGCTTGTAGGCGAAGAGCGTGTTGTTGTGTTTGATATGCCGGGCACAACTCGAGACAGTATTCACGTGCCGTTTAAAGTTGGTGATAAAGAATATGTGTTAATAGACACCGCTGGCATGCGAAAGAAGTCTCGAATAGATGATCGTGTTGAGCGTTTCTCTGTAATGAAAACACTTCGAGCAGTTGAACTCGCACAAGTTGTTGCAATTGTTATAGACGCGCGCGACGGAATTGTTGACCAAGATAATCGCTTAATTAACTTGGTGTTTAGTAGTGGCCGCTCATTGATGATTTTAGTGAATAAGTGGGACGGCATGAGCAAATACGATCGTGAGCAAGTTCGCGCCCAAATCGATCGAAAATTCAGCCATATGGGCAATATTCCCATTGATTTTATCTCGGCAAAATACAACAAAGGCGTTGATGTCATCATGCCTCATGTCGATAAGCTCTATGAAAGCGCGATGACTGACATGGGTACTGGGCGAATCAATCGTATTCTTCAGGAAGCAGAGGAAAAGCGTAACCCGCCGATGGTTGGAAACTACCGCATTAAAATTAAGTTTGGCCACCAAGGCGGGATGAACCCGCCACATGTAATTATTCACGGAAATCAGCTCGACAAATTGCCACAAACCTACCAGCGTTATCTATCAAATACTTTTGAGAAAGCCTTTGATATGTTGGGTACTAAGGTTCGTTTGAGCTTTAAAACTTCTGAAAACCCTTACGAGCCCCCAGAAAAACCTTCTCGCAAAAGCAAGGATAAGGTTAAGTATCGTGGTGGCGGCAGACGTAAAAACTAATTCTTAAGGCTCAAGCCCTTATTCGCCAGTGCAACTATGGTCTTAGTCTATGGTCTTAGTCTATGGTCTTAGTCTATGGTCTTAGTCTGTTCGGATTGTAAGGCACGAAGCTTATACATAGATTGAATCACTAGAGGTACTTGCCGCCACGGTAGAAAATGGCCTTCATCGCTTAGCTCAATAAGTTCGATACTGGTGAAGGTTTCCTGCCATTGTTCGGCTGCATAGGCCGGATTTTTAGGTGACACTAGCTTGTCTTTCAAGCCTTGTATGATTACCACATCGGTATCGAGCTTGCTGGCTTTTATTTCAGCATCCATGGTTTTGAGTTGCTTACGCAAGCCCATTATCTCCCTATTAGAATACTTCATTGAATCTCCAATTAGGCTGGCAATTGCCCAGGTACTCGCTGCCCAGTTATACCAGCGTGGTTTGCCAAGTTTTGGGTTTAAGGATCCCGCCAACAGGAGTATTGAGTCTACCGATCCAGGCGCATACAGTGCGACTTTAGGAGCAATTGAGGCGCCAAGTGAGTGTCCAATAATCGTCCATTTTTTGTCAGGGTAGTGATCGAGCACCGATTTAATTGCCTTGGCTTGCAATTCAAAATCACCGTCTATTTTCTTAGGGTCGAGATGTGATTTACCCCAGCCTGGTCGATCGACAGAAACCAGAAAAAAATCTTGTCTAAGCCTGTCGTTCGCGAGGTAGCCTTCGAATGCATCCCACCCGCCTGGCGTGCCATGAATAAACAGTACACCAGGCTTGTTTGGATTGCCCGAGGTGGCGACATGTATCGAATGGCTTTCAAAATTCACAGTTTCAAAGCGTATGTTTTGGTCGCTTAGCGTTGATTTCTCGTAGGGCTGCGCAAGTGCACTAACATTAGAAATCAGTAGACCTAGCACGGCCGTGACTACCATACTCCAACGTAATGTTTTGTTGTTGAAGAAACGGATAGCATCGGCAATATGTTTAACATTTCGAAAGCGCTTTGGCATAAGTTCTACTACCGAGTGTTTAGGGTTTCAGTTGAATTAGTATCATTGGGTTCACATAGGCACCATTTACCACGGTCTGCCACACCAACTTTGTCCTTTCAGTGGAGGCTTGTCGTATGGTCGGCTTATCAACTTCTATGAGTCTGCCTAAGACCGCTCCTGCGACAATACCATTACCAGTTTCTACTGTTACATTAGCGACCCCTGAAAGTATGCTAAACAGTCCTCTACCGTGATCCAGAATCAATTCCGATACACCAGCTTGACTCGTTCGAACTCGAGACACAATTGCATTCTGAGGTGATCTAATCACCGTTTCTTCGGAGCTCTGCAGTACCAGTGCATTTGGTGTCAGCATGATAGAGGTCTTATCGTCAAACAATACATGCCCAAAGTAGTCGGACCATGTTCCTTCCACTGGCAAGCTCAATGGAAGAGACGGCTGCTGAGTGTTTTCATAATCTAGGTCGGTGAACGAATCATGCGTTTGATACGCACGTTCTAACTCTTTAGTTTGGTTCGCGTGGTGTTTGGTGAATGGGTACACTTTCTGCTCTACTGACAAGCTTATATATTCCCCGGAGGCACCGTCATAGTTAGGCTTGTAGTACATTACGTATTCTCCTGGCAGGACGTCAAGCGCAACCCCAATGAGTACCCGCCAATAATCCTTGTATTCAATAATCACGGGGCTTGCCAAGCCGAACTTTATGTCTGGAATTTGATCCGATTGCTTCTCAAGTCGAAGTTCAATAATGCCACCAGGGAAGTTGAATTTTTCGTCATCGGTATTGTCTTTGGCATCAACGTTGCCAAAAAACAATATCGATAAGCCTAATGCGTACAAGAAAAGATGTTTCACTCGATGGTCTCTATTACTTTGCAGGCCAGTTTGCCGTCGCTTAATTGAAGGTCTATTGTATCGCCCGCTCCAAGCTGCTCGGTACTTCTGATTATGGCATTGCTATTGTCGCGTGCAATGGCAAAACCGCGCTCGAGCGTTGCAAGCGGGCTTACTAAGTGGAGTTGGCTGGCTATGTGCTCGGTTGAGCGTTTAGTATGTGTGAGCTTAGCGTAGGTGGCTTTTTGTAAGCGCTGACCGATTATAGATACATCGTTTGTTTTGGCGTTGAGAAGCTTGCTGGGGTTCTGGTATGCCAAGCGTTTAGCTAAGTTGTCAGCCGCTAATTTTGGTTGTTTTAGTCTTGATAATGTAAGCGATTGTAAGCGGCTCGAAGCTTGAGCAACCTTGCTTCGATTGCGCTCTAGTTGTTGCCTCGGGTGAACTAGCTGCCTACCGGAAAAATCAACTTGTTGAGCACGACGTTGAATAAAGCGCTCAAAACTGCGAGGTAGACGAAAAGTCAAGCTCGCCAGTTGGTTAAGCAGCTGTTCTGTATTTGGGCTAACTAATTCAGCCGCTGCTGTTGGGGTTGGCGCTCGAAGGTCAGCAACCAAGTCTGCAATTGTGACGTCTACTTCGTGACCAACTCCACTTACAACTGGAATAGGGCAGTTGTAGATTTCGCGTGCCACTTGCTCATGATTGAAGCACCAAAGATCTTCAAGTGAGCCGCCGCCTCGACTGACTAGCAAAACATCACATTGTTGATGCTGAACAGCGTCTCGTATCGCACTGATAATCGAGTTCGCTGCGCTGTCACCTTGAACAACAGCAGGGTAAATGGTTACGGGTATTCCTGGGCACCGCCGTTTTAGCGTGCTAACAATATCACGTACCGCAGCCCCAGAAGGCGAGGTGACAATGCCGATGTGTTTGGCAAACGCCGGTATCGGCTTTTTATGAATTTGGTCAAACAGACCTTGTTGATTCAAATTGGCTTTGAGCTCTTCAAAGCGTCGCTGTAAGAGACCTTCACCGGCTTCCTCAATATGTTGAACGATACACTGAAGATCGCCGCGCGCGCTATAAACTGAAATTTTTGCTCGTACTCGAACCAAATCACCTGCTTTGGGGCGATAGCGACTAATGCTGGCTCGGCCTTTAAACATGGCGCATCTCAACTGTGAGCGCTCGTCTTTTAAGCTGAAGTAGAGGTGCCCTGATGCCGGCGTGCTTAACGATGAGAGCTCGCCTTCGATCCATATTTCTGGGTAGCTGACCTCCATTAAACGACGCATTTCGTCTGTAAGTTGGCTGACTTGATAGACGTTTGAGTTAGGGCTCATAATTCAGGTTCTGCCTTGGAGGACTTAGATTGCGAGCTTACTCGAAAGCGTCAATAACAGCGTTCGAGTAAGCTTAGTTGATTAAGAATAATGATAAACCAAAAGCGCTCTAAAATTTGGTAAAGCAGCTGCAAACTTTGATTTTAAAAAAGCTCACAACTATTTGTTAAAAAAATGAACCTAACTATAGGCGTATCAAGGTTGCTTGGTTATAATCGCGCCTCGGTGGTGGTTAGTCTCCACAGTGGCGATAGGTTGTGAACCCGGTCAGGCCCGGAAGGGAGCAGCCGCAGCAGCTGATTCGGGTGCTGTGATCAGGTTAGCCACCACTTTTTATTTAGCGTGTGCCTTAACGCGCCCCAGCTCCAAGCTGTGCTCTTTAAGTTCAAAAAGTTCAAAAAATAGAGTTTTCTAGTTTTTGAACGCTGCACGCTGGGCAGCCAAAAAAGCGCAAAGCTGTTTTCGTAAAGTACATTATCACTCTGCGAGGAGTAGTTACATTTCAAGGGAATGAAATTTTCATAAGAAGCTCAAGCCTGCTATGCGTTTAAAGCCTTAAAGTAAAGATTAATTTAGTTGTTGCTTGGCGCAACTGGCATTAACAGCACTCCATTCCTAAATATGCACTGGTTTTTCAGCTGGCTTAAATAGATAATAAGAGTCTAATAACTTTACGCGACGCCTACTATTCTGTGCTTATTCACTGTACTGGGCGATTCTGCGATCTGACCTAATCAGACTGGTAATTAATAACCTATGGCATATCTTGCATTAGCACGAAAGTGGCGCCCTAAGGCCTTCTCAGAAGTTGTAGGCCAAAGCCATGTTGTTCAGGCACTTTCAAACGCGCTTGATACTGGCCGTGTACATCATGCCTTTCTTTTTACGGGTACACGCGGAGTAGGCAAAACAACACTAGCGCGTATTTTTGCGAAGTCTTTAAACTGCGAGCAGGGTACAAGTGCCGAGCCTTGTCAGCAATGTGGCACCTGTGTATCGATTGACGAAGGTCGTTATGTTGACTTGATTGAAGTCGATGCGGCATCGCGCACTAAAGTTGACGAAACGCGCGAGCTACTTGAAAACATTCATTACGCGCCAACAGCAGGTAAATTCAAAGTCTTTCTAATTGACGAAGTGCATATGCTCTCTACACATAGCTTTAACGCTATGTTAAAGACGTTGGAAGAACCACCTGAGCACGTAAAGTTCTTGTTCGCAACGACTGACCCGCAAAAACTTCCGGTAACGATATTATCTCGTTGCCTGCAATTTAACCTACGTGCGATGCGGCCTGACCAAGTCGAAAACCAATTGGTTAAAATCTTAGGTAAGGAAGCGATTGAATTTGATCAAACAGCGTTGCATGCGATTGCAAAAGCCGCCGATGGCAGTATGCGAGATGGCTTAAGTTTGCTCGACCAAGCCATTGCTCAAGGCGGTGGAGTGGTGAAACACGACGATGTTGAAAGCATGCTCGGCACCATTAAGTCTGCTCATACAGAGGCGATCCTGGGAGCTTTAGCCGAACGCAATGTAGACCAAGCTTTGGCTGTGGTTGCCGATATGGCTGACTCTGCAGTGGATTTTTCGGTCGCGTTAGATGATGTTCTCATGCAACTTTATTACGTTTCCTTAGCGCAACATGCACCAGCTTCGTTGGCTGCCACCGACGCTAACGACACTTTAGTCACGCGCGTGGCAGGCCAGATCTCTGTCGAAACTCTACAGTTGTTTTATCAAATTGGCTTGATTAGTAAGCGCGATATTCCATTGGCTCCGAACTTGCGCGTTGGCTTTGAAATGGCTCTACTTAGAATGCTGGCGTTTGATCCAAGCGATGCTCCAGCAAGTGCGGAACCTCAATCGACCTCATCTCAGCAAGTTATCCCAGCATCGCAAGCTGTTCCAGCACCCCAAGCAGTTCCAACCCCGCAAGCTGCTCCAGCCCCGCAAACTGCACCGGCACCCCAAACTGCACCGGCACCCCAAACTGCACCGGCACCCCAAACTGCACCGACACCGCAAGCTGCTCCAGCACCGCAAGCTGCTCCAGCACCCCAAACTGCTCCAGCACCCCAAACTGCTCCAGCACCCCAAACTGCTCCAGCACCCCAAACTGCTCCAGCATCGCAAGCCGCGCAGCCTAGTATTATTGCGGTCACGTTGGCTGGGAATAATGAGTGGGGTGAATTGGTTGAGCAAACAAATCTTGCTGCTTTTCCAAAAGAGTTGGCAATGAATTGTGCATGTGAGCGCTTGTCTGATGAAAAAATTATGCTCTCACTATCACCGAGCCGAGAACATTTGCTGCGCCCGGGTCGTCTTGAAGCAATTCAAGAGGCGGTTCGCTCGATTACCAATAAAGACACTATTGTCACTCTCGATGTTGAAGAATCAGATCGTGAAACGCCGGCTGATTGTTTGAGCCGTTTAGGGCATGAGCAATTCGAGCAAACGAAAGAAACGTTTAAGAGTGACCCTGGAGTCAAAGCGTTTATTTCGGAGTTCGGCGCTACACTTAATGAAGAATCAATTAAGCCAAATGCCCAGTAACGCTCTAGTAATTAGCGAGCACCGACAAATAAAAAATTTAGATTAGTACGAGAATTATCATGATGAAAGGCGGTTTAGGCAACATAATGAAGCAGGCGCAGGCCATGCAGGAAAATATGAAAAAGGCTCAAGAAGAGCTTGCGAATATAGAGGTCATTGGTGAGTCTGGTGGTGGCATGGTGTCTTTGGTGATGACCTGTCGACATGATGTTAAAAGTGTGAAAATCGACCCTGAGCTACTCGGCGATATTGACGATAAAGATATTCTAGAAGACCTGGTCGCGGCGGCAATGAATGATGCGGTACACAAGGTTGAAAAGACTTCGAGTGAAAAAATGGCCGGGCTTACAGGTGGTTTAGACATTCCCGGCATGAAGATGCCGTTTTAGAAAATGGCAACTTCCTCCGCTATTGAGGCACTCAAAGATGCGCTAAAAGCCCTGCCTGGGGTGGGCCCTAAAAATGCTCAACGTATGGCGTTTCATTTAATGGAGCGAAATCGTGAAGGAGCAAAGGCTATTGCTGATGCATTAAACGATGCGCTAGCGCGTGTGACTTGCTGTCAACGCTGTAATACCTTTTGTGAAACAGAACTGTGTGAGATCTGTGTCAACCCAAAGCGAGATCAAGGTTTGCTATGTGTTGTTGAGACGCCAGCTGACCTTCAAGCCCTCGAACAAGTCGGTGCTTATCAGGGACTGTATTTTGTGCTTATGGGCAAACTATCTCCGCTTGAAGGTATTGGGCCTGAGAAACTGGCGTTTAGGCGCCTAAATACTCTTGTAGCAGAGAGTGAGATTCGAGAGGTCGTGATTGCTACTAATATCACCGCTGAGGGCGAGACCACGGCTGACTATACACAGCAAATGCTTGCACCCTATGATGTTAAAATCACGCGCCTTGCTCGCGGCGTCCCAGTTGGCGGAGAGTTAGAGTATATGGATCAACGCACACTAGCGGCGGCGTTTAAAGATCGTCGAACTTCGGTTGAGTAAAGTCGATTAGCCCCTTATCGCGACTCTATAACTCAACCTCAGCTCGACTTGCTGAGTGCGTACCAGCGATTGGTATTGTTCCGTCTCCGTGATAAGTAAATACTAGGGAATACTTTGCCGAGTCGGTTATGTTTTTACCTGCTGCGTGAAAGCAATGTGCGCTAAATAGAAGTACATCTCCTTTGTTCAACGTAACTAGACGCCGTGTCGCTAGGCGGTATTGGTTATCAGGGTGGTCGAGCTTTAAGAATTGTTCCCGGTCTAATGCTCGTTCTTTGACTTCCCACCGATGCGACCCCGGCAGTATTTTCATTGCGCCGTTTTGTTCTTGCTCGTCCCCGAGTGCGAACCATGCGTTGATTAAATACTTATCGCTAAAATTCCAATAACGCGTATCTCGATGCCAAAGTGTCTCGGAGCTGAATTCTGGCTGCTTGGTCATAATGCAATTATGATGATTAGGGTTCAGTAATACCGATTCACATTCGAGTATTTGCCTAACTGCATTAACTATTTCGGGCCGCTTTGCCTGATCTGCAAAGTCGTTATGACGCTGGTAAGCCATCAATAGTCGACGAATTGTCTCACCGCCTACGGCATTTTCATTGCTTGGGGCGCCGGGGTAGTTAACAGACGCCTCCAGTTCGAAAGGCTCTACTCGCCTAATTGAGTGTTCGCGGCTTAAATCGCGCAGCCGATTCACCTCTTTCTCAGCCAATAGAGCCGGTAAAACTAGATATCCATCAATTTTAAACTGCTGCACCTGAGCAAAGCTAAGTGATGCAGGAAGTTGAGCGTTGTAATTAGTCATAAGTCTTGTTTAATTGGCGATATCTAGGAGCATGAATTAATCAAATGGCGGATGTATTAGAAAAGCCTCTGATACTGACGATTAAATGCCCAAATGGGCAAATCAATGGTTTTCTCCGCCTCGATTTTAACTTAATCTAGGGGATTAAATTAATAAAACCTGAAAGCACTTTTATAGACAGCCGTAGACTCTTGTTTTGCTTTGCCGAGGCTCTCTATTTGCCTAAGCTTAAGTTCTTTATTTACATAAGCTAAAGGCTCTGTAGTTGCGTAAGCTAAAGGCTCTGTATTTGCATAAGCTAAAGAGTGTCACGAGTTAAGGTTGCATTATGTGAATCGCGGATAGTTAACTTGGCCATTGCCTGGTATTAATACTGCGTCATGTTTTGAGACCTTTCACTTAGATCAGGTAGCTTTATAATCAATGGCTTAGATGCCGAACAATCAATGGCTTAGACGCCAGACCAGTGATGGTTAAGGACCATTAATGCGCTTAAAACACATTAAATTATCTGGCTTCAAGTCATTTGTAGACACAACTAAGGTGTCAGTGCCTAATAACTTGATCGGCATTGTAGGCCCTAACGGGTGCGGTAAATCGAACGTAATCGACGCGATTCGCTGGGTTATGGGCGAATCATCGGCAAAAACACTGCGGGGCGATAGTATGGAGGACGTTATTTTTAACGGCTCAGCGGCTCGCAAACCAGTTAATCGTGCCTACGTTGAGTTGGTTTTTGACAACAAGGATGGCTCAGCGCCAGGCTCTTACGCCAAGTTCGCCGAGATCGGGATTCGCCGCGAGTTGATGCGCGACGGCGGTTCCAAGTACTTCATCAATAAAACACGTTGTCGTCGTAAAGATATCCAAGATATTTTTCTGGGCACTGGCTTAGGCCCACGTTCGTACTCAATTATCGAGCAAGGCATGGTTGGGCGTATTGTTGAGTCTAAACCTGAAGACCTACGAGTATTAATTGAAGAAGCCGCCGGGATATCAAAGTATAAGGAGCGGCGTCGCGAAACAGAGAATCGTATACGCCATACGCGAGATAATTTAAGCCGCGTTGAAGATATCGTTGGCGAGTTGGAAACTCAGTTACGCCGACTTAAACGCCAGGCTAATGAAGCCGAGCGCTACAAAAAATTAAAGGAAGAGCAGCGTAATTTGGACACGCAACTTAAGACGATGAAGTGGTCGGCGTTGCATGATCAGGTTAAAGAGAAAGATGTAGAGCTCGAGCGCTTACAAACTGAGTTTGAGGGGCAGGTTTCAGAGCAGCGCGATGTAGAATCTCAAATTGAGGCGATGCGCCAAGAGCAGGTTGAGCTCACCGAAGTACTTAACAAAGTACAAGCTGATTACTATGGAATTGGTGGTGAAATCGCGGCATTGGAACAATCAATAGAGCACTCGCGCATTACTCGTCAGCAGCAGCAAGAAGAATTCGAGCGATTAGCGAACTCAGAGCGTGAGGCCTCACAGCACCTCGAGATGGATCAATCCCGTTTAGCCGAAGCTGAAGCTCTTCAAATTGAGCTGGAGCCGATGGTTGAAGCCTTGGCTGAAAGCTATGAAATGGCTAATTCAACTTTTCAAGTTGCCAACGAAGAGTTCCAGGCATGGCAACAAGAGTGGGAGCAGCTTAATAGGGATGCCGCTGACCCCGAAAAAGAACGTGAAGTTCAGTCTGCCAAAATTGAGCAGCAAGATCGTCAAATTCATCACTTTACGGCGCGCAGCACACAAGTTGCAGCAAACCTGAAAGAAATTGACGTAAAGTTGAATATCGAAGAGATCAATCAACTTAAAGAGTCGGTTGCCTTGATTGACGAAGAATGTGCTCAACTCGAAACCTCATTGCAAGATAGCGATCAAAAGATCGTTGGCCTTCGCTCAGAATTAGATGAGCGCCGAGAACGATACAATCTTGTGCGACACAAGCTGCAAGATGACTCGGCGCAACTCAATTCGCTAAAGGCGCTCCAAGCAGCGGCATTAGGTGAAGATAATAAAGAGGTCAATAAATGGCTTCAGATGCGCGGTATAAAAGACAATGCTCGCCTTGCGTCAAAGTTGAACGTTAAAAGCGGATGGGAGTTAGCCGTTGATACGGTATTGAGCCGTCAAATTAACGCGATCTCAGTGCAAAAATTAGAGCAATTCTCAGCTGATTTAAATGACTTCAAAGAAGGTCGAGTTTGGTTAGTTGATGAAAGTTCGGCGCCCGTAGATGAACCGCCTAAGAAGCTTGATCGCTTGTCCGACAAGGTAACAGCCAGTGACGTTCAAGTTGATGGTTGGTTTCAAGGTGTTTATGCGGTCGATACGGTGGCCGAAGCCTTAGAAAATCGCCATAAATTGTCAGCCCATGAGTCAATTGTGACTCGCGAAGGCTGCTGGGTTGGTACTAACTGGGCCTCGTTTGGCGTTGATAAAGCCGAGGGCGGAGTACTGCAACGTGAGGCCCAAATTGAGAAACTCACCGACAGTGTTGATTTAGCCAGCCATGATTTACAAAAGATTCAGTCGCAAGCCGAGAGTGATCAAGCCGCGATTAAGTCTTTAGAGTCTGGTCGCGAGCAAGCGCGCAGTGACTTTCGCAATAAGTCGCATCAGCGTACCGATTTACACAACCAGCTCGGCGCTATCGAAGCGCGAAGTGTTGAACTATTAGCTCAGCGAGATTCTTTATTACTCGAGCAGCAAGAGCTTAGTGATCAGCTTGCCAATGCTAAAGACGAGGTCAGTATTGCTCACAAGCGCATGGAAGACGCTAAGGAGTTAGCCATTAACTTCGATCAACGTCGTCAAGAACTGACTAATCAGCGAGGCTCCTTAACAGAAGCACTCGAGCAAGCTCGCATGCAAGAGCGCCACGCTCGAGATGAGCGCCAAGCGAAGCAAATTGAATTAGAACGTTCTCAATCGAGCTTGTCGGGTTTAGTCGAAAGTATTGCTCGTTTGAGTCAACAACTTGAAGGGCAGGCCGCTCGTCGAGCTGAACTGTCTGCGATTATTGAAAACGATGAAGACCCAACCGAGGGTTTGCGTGAGCAACTTCAGGGTTTGTTAGAAAATCGTTTGGCGGTTGAGCGAGATCTTTCTAAAGCTCGCAATGACCTAAGTGGTTTCGAAAACCAAATGCAAAACGCCGACCAAGCGCGTTTGAGCTTTGATCGAAAATCTAGAACAGTGCGAGACAGCCTCGAGCAGGTTCGCATGGGACGTCAAGAGGTGTTGGTACGCCGCAATACCATCTCTGAAGAGCTACAGAAAAATGAAGAAGAAATGCTGCTTGCCCAGCAGGCATTACCTGAAGACGCCGACATTGTTCAAGTAGCCCACGCGCTAGATGATGTGATTCGCAAGGTTGATCGTATTGGCGCCGTGAACCTGATGGCAATTGACGAGTATGAGGAGTGTTCTGAGCGCAAGGTTTATTTAGACAAACAACACGCAGACTTGACTGAAGCGATGGCAACACTAGAAGCCGCAATCGCGAAAATTGATAAAGAAACGCGTAGCCGTTTTAAAGAAACATTCGATGCATTGAACGAAGGCTTTAAAGATTTCTTCCCGAAACTTTTTGGCGGCGGTAGTGCCTATTTAGAGCTTACCGGTAGCGACATGCTCGATACTGGCGTTGGAGTAATGGCGAGACCTCCTGGTAAGCGCAACAGCACCATCGCTCTGCTTTCGGGTGGTGAGAAAGCATTAACCGCAGTATCGCTATTGTTCGCATTTTTCGAGCTCAACCCGGCGCCCTTTTGCGTGCTCGATGAGGTTGATGCGCCGATGGACGACGCGAATGTCGAGCGCTATGCTGGTGTGCTAAAGCAATTGGGTGAGAAGACTCAGCTATTGTTCATTACGCATAATAAGATCACCATGGAAGTAGCTGACGTACTGGTTGGCGTGACCATGGCAGAACCTGGCGTTTCTCGTTTGGTTGCGGTCGATGTAGCTGAAGCAGCAAAGCTGGCGGCAATGTAGTATGGGCGATTTGTACCTTATATTTTTCGGAGTAGGCGCGTTGCTATTTTTAGCGATCGTTGGCTACTCAGTTTTGCAAAAGCGTAAAGCTCAGCCAATTGAAAAAAAGGATTATGTTGACCCATTGTTTGCCGAGCTTGAGCAAAGCAAATCAAAGTCTGCCGTTGCGCAAGACAGCGCACCAGAGTCAGGTGACGCTCAAGTCTTAGATAAGGCCGCAAACAAATCGGCTGAATCTAACAAAGGAAAATCAACTACAACGCAGTCTAGTTCTACTAAAACGCAGCCTGAATCATCTGTATCCAGACAGGCTCCAAGTATGGATGTTGATGTTAATAAGGCTAACCAAAAAGTGGTTTCGGCTGAGCTTGAGAAGCAAGAACCTAGTTTAGATAAAGTTGTGTCTAACACCAGTGGCACAAGTAAAAACGACGCTAATAAGCCGCGCTCCGCTACAGTGCACCAGGCTGACACAGCGCCAAAGCCACAGCTTGATAAAGACTCTTCTAGCGTTGTCACCGAGCTAGTGGCCAGAATCAAAAACCCTGAAGCAATTGAACAGCAGGGTTTGCTTGGCTTGTTTAGAAAGCATGACTTTAAGTTTCACCGAAAGGTTAATATTTACGGCTTAAATCAGCTCACAGACATGTGGCGCGACATTGAGTTTGAACTGCCATCGGCGCGGTTTACCGAGCTGGGGGTGTCTATTCAGCTCGCCGACCGTGATGGGGCAATGTCGCAAAAGGAGCTGCATGATTTTCAGCAAATGGTGCTCGAGTTTACCAATGTATACGACGCACCATTCGAGTTTTCAATGGAGATCGACGAAGCCTTAAAGCAGGCGCTCGCGCTTGATCAAATTGGCCGTCGATATGATTCCATGGCCGTGCTCAATGTGGTGCCCAAAACGAAAGCCGGTTTTCGCATGGCCGATATTGAAAGCTGCGCGCGTGACCTAATGATGTCGACCGACAAAAACGGCATCTTTATGAAGACTATTGGCTCGAAAAATAACATCTCAGTTTTGTTTCGCTTAGCCTGCACCGATGGCTCTGGGCAGTTTGGTATTTCGAGCGGGACCTCAACTCCGGTTCATGATTTGGTCGTATACATGAATGTACCGGCTACTAAAGATCCCGAAATGGTGTTTCAAGAAATGGTGCGCGACGCGAATAGTTTGGCTACTTGGTTGGAAGGCAAAGTTGTCGACCGCAACGGCCGTGTAATGACTCAACGCTCGTACTCAATGCTGATGCAGCAGGTTTCTGATATTGCTTTTAGCATGCAGCAAGACGGCTTTACGCCTGGCGACGCCGTCGCCATGAAATTGTTTTAACCGTAGGCGCTCACAAAAAACGAGGCCACTCATTCTGTAATTTACGCACTCTATACCTATTTTAAAAATGCCAGATATCACCACGGCCCGCGCTCGCCATGCTGAGCTCAGTAATGAAATCGAGCACCACAATCGACTGTATTACACTCAAGATGCGCCGAGCATCTCTGACTTTGAATACGATGAATTGATGCAAGAGCTACTAGCGCTTGAGGCAGAGTACGCTGAATTGGTAACACCGGAGTCGCCCTCACAACGTGTTGGCTCAGCGGCCCTAGATGAGTTTAGCCAGATCAAGCACGAGCGCCCAATGCTGTCGCTCAGTAATGGTTTTAGTGATGACGACATTCGAGAGTTTGACCGCCGTTTACACAAAGAATTAGGTCAAGCTGAAGAACGCGTCTTTGACTACGTCGCAGAGCCCAAGTTAGACGGGTTAGCTGTCAGCATTTATTATGAGAAGGGTGTTTTTAAACACGCAGCAACGCGCGGCGATGGCAAGGTCGGTGAAGATATCACTCAGAATGTCAAGACCATTCGCAGCATACCGTTAGTGTTACCAGCTGGGTCGCCTGATCGTTTGGAGGTTCGTGGCGAAGTGTTTATGTCGCACGCAGGCTTCGCAAAACTCAATCAAGCGCAAGCCGAGCTTGATAAAAAGCCGTTCGTAAACCCTCGCAACGCAGCCGCTGGTAGTTTAAGGCAGCTTGATAGTAAGGTAACCGCGTCTCGCCCACTAGATATTTTCATCTATTCATTAGGGGTAATCAGCGATGAGTCGTTCGCAACAACGCACTCGCAAACACTAGAACGCTTAGCTGATCTTGGTTTTCCTGTTTGCCCATTATTAGAAAAGGTAAAAGGCGCTGAAGGGTGTCTCGATTATTTTTCTCGTTTAAGCGAACAACGCGCCAATTTAGACTATGAGATCGATGGCATTGTCTACAAACTTGACCGGCTCGATTGGCAGGCATCCGCCGGCTTTATCGCCAAGGCGCCTCGATGGGCATTGGCACATAAATTTCCGGCCCAAGAAAAAAGCACAGTGGTTAATGACATTGATGTGCAAGTTGGCCGAACGGGTGCTATCACGCCCGTAGCGAGGCTCGAGCCTTTATTCGTTGGTGGCGTAACTGTGTCTAACGTTACGCTTCATAATCAATCTGAGATTCAACGACTAGGCGTAAGAGTGGGGGACACAGTAATTGTCAGAAGGGCTGGCGACGTAATTCCACAGATTGTTTCTGTTAACCTAGATAAACGCCCTGGCGATTCTCAAGAGTATGTCTTTCCAACACATTGCCCTGAATGCAACTCAGAAGTTGTTGCCGAGGGTGAGAGCATTATTGCTCGTTGTTCGGGCGGTTTAATTTGTAGTGCTCAAGTTAAGCAAGCCATCAAACATTTCGTTTCACGCAAAGCGATGGACATTGACGGGCTCGGCGAGAAAATTGTCGACGCACTCGTTCAAGAGGGTTTGATAAATAATGTTGCCGACCTTTTCAAACTAGAATACGAGCAAGTACTCGAGCTTGAAGGCTTCGCTGAAAAGTCAGCACAAAATTTAATCGACAGAATTCGCGACAGCAAAAAAACAGAGCTGCCGCGCTTACTGTTTGCACTCGGTATTCCACAGGTTGGCGAGAGCACTGCCGAACAGCTTGCCAATACATTTGGTTCATTGGAAGCCTTGAGTAAAACTGATGTTGAAACCTTGGAGTCTCTTCCTGATATAGGGCCAATTGTGGCCGAAAATATTGTGCTGTTCTTTAGTGAAGTGAACAATCAATCGGTGATTGGTAGTTTGCTGAGCGCCGGTGTGGAATACTCAGAAATCGTTGTTGACGACCTGCCTGACCCCGACTCATTGCCGCTGAACGGAAAAACTATTGTTCTTACGGGAGCGCTGCAAGAGTTAAGTCGTTCTGACGCTAAAAAGCGCTTGCAGGCTCTTGGCGCAAAGGTCACGGGTAGTGTGTCGAAAAAAACGGACCTCGTTGTTGTCGGCACTGACGCCGGCAGTAAAGCGGCTAAAGCCGAGGAGCTGGGTATTGAAATGATCGACGAAGACGGTTTAATTAGTTTGTTGGAAAACTAAGCTACACCTGGCTTCTACTATATAGCTATCATGATGAAGCAGCTAATACTTGCTCTTAGCTTATTCATATTCTCAGCCCGTAACTTTGTCGATCATTTCAGCGAAATGCTCGAATACATTGTCGTTGAGTTAGTGCCAGAGGTTTTCGTTCAAGTGCCTCAGTCAATTCTGACTATCGAGCTTAACTAGTACCTTAATATGATAGACAATCGTTACACCCCACCTCAGTCGGATATCCGCGTAGAGTCTGCGCTAAAAACAAAGACTCCTTTCATACGCAAATTTATCTATAGCTTCGCTGGCTGCTTCATTCCTTTAGCCGCGATATCCATTAGCGTTCTTTCTGGCGCAGTTATTAAACCGGTACTCATGGGGTCGTTTATCGCATCGCTATTTGGTGGCGCGGCCGGCGGTTTATTTCCGTCTAATAAAAAGTGGGTTTATATCTCTGTAAGCGTTGCGTTGGTGTGGCTTGGTATGTGGGCTTTGGGGAATGCGGGGCGGTAGGTAATTGATATTTTTCTCTATAGTCATCTGGTCAAATTTGGGTATTACAACAATGAATAATTGGTTATTTTGGTGCTAAATCAGCACTGTCACTAGTTCGGGAGTAATTCAATTGATAAGAAATAACGTAGGCTGAATGATGGTTGTTAATGGTGAACAGTTTTTAGCCATCTAAAATCACACGCGATACGCGCGATTTTTGGGTTTACTTTAGCCTTTGTTTGATCTGAAACTTAGTATTTTGACTGAGCTGAGATATACTCTAGCTCTTTTGAACGGACACACTTTTTAAATACATGAATGTTGAAATGAACAGTAATACAGAATCTACTCTGAAGCTAAGCACTAGTTTAAACGGTGTACTTAGCCGAATTTTTCAAACGGCTTTTCAGAGACATAATTTTAGCGTTCTGCTCGCGCTGATTCTATATTTATTTTACTTCGCTCCGGCGAATGCCCAGACGACAGTGACGGTCTCTAAAATTAGGTTGTGGGGCACCCCCGACGACACGTCATGTACAGCCAATGTTGAGTTTGATCGACCAAGCCAAGAGGCGCTTTGCGATGAAATATTTACGTGCTTAGTAAACAGTTATGGACCTGATTCGTCTTGGCCTTGCAGCAGCGCCGATGAGGGGCCTTGTAACGTTAGATCTCAAAATCCTCAAGAACGTGGAGACTTATGTTTGACGACTAACTCTGATGGTATAGGTTCGGGAGGTTATTTTGCCCGCTCATTTTCTCGTAGTGTGTGTCCAGAAGGAACGGTGGCTCAAGGCTCTGTTTGCGCGAAAATATTGCACCCAGCAAAGGAACTAGGTTGTGGCGAGGGGCAAAGTCTGACGTCACATCCTTGTAATGTTGCTACCGGCAATAAGCTTCGCCGTGAAATCGATATTACAGGGCAAGGGTTTGGTTTCACGAGAGTTTACAATAGCCTAGATTTGGTTGATGTCGGAATAGGGGTAGGGTGGCGTGTTCCTTATCAAAGGTCGTTGAGTGTTTATATTGACGCGCTTGAGGTTGTTGGGTCGTCCGGTCGCCGAGAACTTTGGCGTAAAATTGATGATGTATGGACGGGTGATAGTGATAGTGGGCTGATTCTTACAGAGACCACTTCGACGTTCGTGATAAAAAGTTCGATGGGCTCGAAAGATGTTTTTAATAAAGAGGGTGTGCTGCTTTCGGAAGTTGATACTAATGGCAGCACTTCTACTTATTCTTATTATCCTGATGGTAATTTGCAATCGGTGACAAATACCTATGGCCAAAGCTTAAGCTTTACTTACCTAGATGGCCGAATTAACTCAGTCGAAGACCAGTCAGGGGCGATTTATCTATATCAATATGATGCTACGGGTAATTTAAGTAGTGTTGTCTATCCCGATACCACACCTAATGATGATGAGGACAACCCGGTTAAATCCTATCATTACGATGATGTGAATAATCAAAATTTATTGACCGGAATTACTGACGAAAACGGCGATAGGTATGCAAATTTTGTTTATAACTCGAGTGGTCAAGCTGTACAGTCAGAGCTCGGTACAACTACGAATACCGCGGGACAAGAAAAAGTTACCTTAGACTATCAAGCGGAGGCAGCACAATGAGGTATCTATCATCATTGAAGGTCACTGTAATTACAGCCGCCTCTCTATTTACGGTAACTCAGAATGCGGTTGCAGCTAGCACAATGGTGACCGATGCGGCCGGCACGCAAGAGCTCTGGACGTTTCAGCAGATACAAGGAGCCGAACGACTCACCAGTAAAGTTAATCAAGTTGATGGTAAAGGTGTTACTCAAACTTGGGATGGCAACGGAAACATGTTGACCCGTACTGATTCCGAGGGCCGAGTAACAAGCTACACTTATAACTCCTTTAACCAGCGCTTGTCTATGACTGAGGCGTATGGCACCTCTGAAGCTCGAACAACTGCCTACGAGTATGTGAGCTCAGATATTGATCTAGTTACTAAGACAACATCACCGAGTATTTACAATAGTGGCTCGAAGAGCGTGACTAATGTTTATGACGCCAACCTAAATATCAAAAGCGTTACGATTAACGGTTTTGATGCTCAAGGTGTCGCGGTGAGCCGAGCCACCTTTTTTGAACATGACTCGTTTGGTAAAGTGATTGAGATTGATGGTCCGCGAACTGATGTCGCTGACGTTACAACGCTCGCATATTATGATTGCAATACTGGTGGGCAATGCGGTCAATTACAGAGTGTTACCAATGCGCTAGGCCATGTTTCTAACTATGATGCTTACGATGCGAATGGGCGACTACTACAAAGCACAGACCCTAATGGCGTGGTAACTAATTATGTGTATCACCCTCGGGGCTGGCTGCTAAGCACTACTCAGGTATCGCAGACAGGCGACACTCGAGTGACCACTTACGGTTACGATAAGGTTGGTCAATTGACTAAGGTCGTATTGCCTGATGGTACAGAGCAACACTACGTTTACGACGCGGCGCATGATTTGCGCGAGATCTCCGATAACCTGGGCAATAAAGTTGAATACACTTACGACGCCAAAGGTAATCGCACGCATGAGTTAGTGAAAGACCCAGATGGCACGTTAGTTCGCAATACCGTTACGACCTACGACATTCGTAACTATATTGAGTCCATCAATTCAGGTGGCTCTGTTACCCAAATGCTCAATGATGCTGTAGGCAACTTAAGCACACAAACGGATCCTAATTTAAACCCGAGCACTGATCATCAGTTTGATGCCTTAGACCGCTTAACCCGTAGCGTTGACGCGCTAACGAATCATTCTGATTACGAGTATGACGTAGCCGATCAGTTATCGAAAGTGACTGCGCCCAATGGCGCAGTCACGACCTACGAGTATGATGATCTAGGCAATCAAACAAAAGAGATCAGTTCTGATCGAGGCACAACAACCTACATACACGATTCAGCTGGTAACGTTATCAGTATGACGGATGCTCGTAGCGTGACACTAAGCTATGAATACGACGCCTTAAACCGCTTGCGAAAAGCCAATACACCGGCACCAAGGCTTCAAACGATTTATAACTATGATTTTGTAAATCATTGCGTAAACAGTGTTGGCCGACTTTGTCGTGTTTTAGACTCTTCAGGCGCAAAGTTTTATGATTATGATGCTTGGGGTAATGTGGTACGTGTTAGACGAAATGAACGTGACTTTAACGGAAATTTCCTCGACACATTCATCACCGAATACGCCTACGATGCTGGTAACCGTTTAACAAGTATTCGCTACCCCAGTGGGCGTACTGTCGGCAGTAAACGAGATAGTATTGGGCGATTGACTCTCCTAGCGACAGTAGACCTCGATGGCAATGTTCGTGACATTATCAACAGCCGCCATTATCGCGCTGATGGTCTATGGACAAACCAAAGCTTCGCTAATGGTCTAATACAAACCAAACAATATGACACTCAAGGTCGCTTGATAAGCCACGTTGCAGGCAGCTACAGTCGTGATTACATCTACGACGCCAATGGGAACATCGTCAGCGCCGATGCTGCCGATAATAGTCAAGAACGAGATTATCAATACGACGTTCTCGATCGCTTAACCAGCGAGAGCGACAGCGTACGAAGTTTGATTCGAGATTATCAATACGACGCGAATGGCAACCGAGAGCAATTGAGTCAGTCAAGTGTAGTGACGCCGTTAACGTACGAGGCGAATACCAACCGACTTGCGAGCATTAATGGCGCGAGCGTTGTTTTGGATGCAACTGGGCGAACATTGTCAGACGCCTCAGGTAGAAGCTTTACCTACAATGACTTAGGTAGATTGGAGCAAGTGCACCTTAACGGCCAATTAGTGGGGCAGTACGTATACAATTATCAACAGCAGCGCGCTCAAAAAGAAGTAGCGGGAGACTTAACGGTATATCACTATGATCTCGCGGGTAATTTAATTGCCGAAAGTGATCGCCAAGGAAACACACTAATTGAGTATGTTTACGCCGATGGCGAGCGTGTGGCCGCTATTGTGCCTGGCGATGCAACCCCTGAAGGTATTTCAAATCTAGCGTTAGGCAAAGTCGCCACTCAAGTTGATACCATTAACGGTGCCGTGGCTTCACGGGCGATCGACGGTATTACAGATGGTTTCTATGCGAATGGATCGTTGAGCATTACCTCCAGTCGAGCTCAGCCATGGTGGCAAGTGGATTTAACGCAAGATTCCGCCATTGACTCGATCATCATTCATAACCGTGAAGACGCAGGCACAGATCGACTGGCTGATTTTAACGTGTTCATCTCTGATACGCCGTTTGGTCAGCAAACCGAAAGTCAATTGATTGCGAACGCTAATGTTACTCGCTTTTACCACAGTGGCACCTTAGCGAGTAGTTCGTTGACCATCGACACAAGCGGCACTACCGGGCGGTATGTGCGTCTACAGCTCTCTGGTACCAATTATCTGAACTTTGCCGAGATGCAAATTATGGGCAGCGCTACCGGCAACACTCCAAACTTAATTAATGTTGCCAAAGATAGATACGCTGAGCAGGTGTCAGTTTATGCTGGCGGCAGTGCTAATAGAGGAGTCGATGGAAGTGCTGACCCTGAATTCGCCGGCGCCTCTGTTTTGCTGACAGCAGTTGAGAGCCAGCCTTGGTGGCAGGTTGACCTGGCTAAAGCGAGAGATATTGACACTGTGCGTGTTTATCAACGTATGGAGTCGAACGCTCCATATTCTCAAAGCCTAGCAGACTTTTACGTCATGCTGTCTCCTACACCGTTTGGAAGCAGAACCTTAGCGCAACTCCTTGCGGATCCAACAGTAGAGCATCAATACCATGCGGGTAACTTTATGGGAGCCTCGCTGGATTTTGACATGCAAAGTGCCTCAGGGCGCTACGTACGAATCCAATTGAGTGGCACAGGTCGATTAGAGCTGGCGGAAGTTGAAGTGTTACAGCAATCAAGTTTAGTCGAGCAAACCGCGGCGGAAAGTGGTGTTCATTATTACGTTAATGACCATCTTATGACACCAAAGCAGGCGGTTAATCAGAGCAACGAAGTGACTTGGAGCGCCGAATATACGGCGTTCGGCAATACTGATATTTCGGTGGAACGATTTGTGAATAACCACCGCTATCCGGGGCAGTATTATGATAGTGAAACCGGTTTGTATTATAACTGGAATCGGTACTATGATCCGGGGACAGGGCGGTACGTCACCAGCGATCCGATTGGGTTGCGAGGAGGACTGAATACATATGGATATGTGTATGGAAACCCATTGAGGTATATGGACCCAAGGGGAGAAGATGCTGTTTTAGCTCCGACAATTGGCTTTTGTTCTCTATACCCATCGATTTGTGCAGGGGCAGCAAATGCTGGTTCTGCAGTTGCTGCTGCTGCGAGTGCTACTGCAACTGCTTGTGCAGCGGGACTTGTCGCATTGGGCTATCCGTCGAGTATTGCTGTACCTGCATGCGAAGCTGAGGGCAATGGATCATGTTCAGCTATGTCGAGTGATGAAGAGGCTCTTCATCAAGTTTGTGATGCTGTTAGACAAAGTATTTTGAACTCTTGTGCTGCTATGACTGGTAAGGATAGATTGAAGTGCATTTTTTCAGCTGAAGATGCTTATAATCAATGTTGGAACGAAGGGTTATAAGCAATGTTGGAAAAAAGGTTAGGTTGACATGAAAAACTTTATAGCAGAAAGAGAATTGCTTTATTCTTTAAAGGATAGTGACCGTCGTAGTAATTTTGTTATTCGTATCTATGCGCCATTTATTGTCGATGAAGATAAAGTCGATTTCCTAGTTGGAGAAGGTCTTGAAGGTTGCCGGATTGAAACACATGGGTTGCCAGAAGAGTTTTATCACGAGGTATATGGCGTTGATGGAATTCAAGCTATAAATATCGCATCGAACATAGAGCCTTATTTGAAACGCTTAGAGAAAAAGTATGATTTATTTTGGTTATCTGGCGAGCCGTATTTTGATGATTGATTAACTAAATTTATCTTCACTCAGGAAAATAATGATTAAGTGCTTGGTTCTCAATATGAGTCCACTTAGAGAGAATCAACTTAGGACAGCCATCCGTTGAAAGGGTCAAAAAGAGCATTCCGCGCTCGCTTTGAATTGCAAAGCGAGTTGAGTTTCATTCGAAGTTCTTTTCGTTCTAGTTAGATTCGTTTTTCTCAAGGGATCTACGCATAATCACTGATATGTTAAATACACGCGCACAGGCTTCCCTCGCCGTAGGGCGATAAGTCAGGCCAAGGTGACTATTAGGCTATTCGCGGAAGTGTACTGAGGTGGGCAGCACGTTATTCAGTGATCTGCTAAGTGCTTTGTTAATGTGCTCAGAACTAACCCAAGACTGAAAGTGCTCTTCGAACTGAGTGGTGAGTTCTTTCCAGCTAGCTTGATCAAGACTAAGCCTATCGAGAATTTTAGGTAGTGATTGCTGGATGTGACCGCGCTTGTCATCCCGTATGATTCTGCCTGTCCAATCTACTAGCTCGATATAGTCTTTGAGCCGATAAGGAATGCCGATGGAGTCTTGCTTAATCCCGACGAATGACTCTAAGCCGCGTTGATTTACTGTGTCATAGATTCGCTTTCTAATCGAAGTATAGGCCGACTGTTCGGGTGTAGCCGCCATGCGGGCTCGAATGGGATTTAAGTCAACATAGGCCATGCAGGATAACAACGCGCGCTCATCAAGCAAGGCTTGGCTTTTGAAGCGGCCTTCCCAAAACCGACCACTGCAATTGTCTTCTTTGTTGGCTTGTCGCGCGATGCTTTCATTGACAATGCGCATGTACCATGAGATGTCACAGAGTCTCGACCTCCATTTTTTGATATCAGCGCGAAGAACTTGCCACTGTGCTTGATTCAGATGTTCACCGTTCAGGTATTGTTGAGAGATGAATGTTCCGTTGAACAGTTGATGCCAGCGCATCACAACTTCATGCTCACTCCATTGATTGGCGAGGTCGAGCCTAACGTGAAGTACCACATGATAATGATTACTCATTACCGCGTAGGCGCAAAGCTTAATGGCAAAGATGTCTGCAAGCGTTAACAGTTTTACCTCTAGCCACTGCCGGCGATGCTCAAAGCTTTTTTGAGTATAGCGATCATGGCCGCAAAGATAGGCGCGCCGAACACAACGTGATACGCAATGATAATAAGGTGTGTCACTGAGTGATATGAGTGATTTTCTTGGGAGTGTCATCCTTGGCTCTCCGAGTGTTTGTTGAATCCTTTCAATTTCTAGACTCTCATTTTATTGAGTTAAGTGCAATAGGTTAGAGAAGTAAGGAATAGATGAGTGCGTGTTCCAGGGCCCCCGGATGAGTGGGTGTCCCACCGAGGCCCCAAGTGGGTGTCCCACCCAGACCATTGTGTGCCGGGACCCTCTTGATGAGTGGGTGTCCAACCCAGACCCACACTCAGACCCATAAATACGCCTATATTGGTAATACCAATAGTTTTTATTGAACATTTTCTACCTGGTATTTTCTAATAAAGATTCTTTTAGAAAATATTTATAATGAGAAAGTACGTAATTGGTAATACAGATAATCTCTCAGGTTGATAATTTAATGGCGATTTACACGTATTTGACAAGTAAATACAACGATTTCCGGCTATTTTTCTCTGTCTCTAATATTCGATCTATTATTGGTCATACAATAAAATAGTGTATATAGATTACATATTGGCTTGACTGATTGGGTCGCCTGCTATTTAATATTTGAGTGATTTCTTGTTGACGATTGTCTAAATTGTTTGGCGAGATCGCAAATGCAGTGCAGATAATTATTAAAAATAGCTCTAACAGTCCTACCGTTAAGAGCAGCGCTTATTTAAGAAATAGTGAACGTCGTTCAATCAAAGACAGATGTTTACTAGTAGCGTAACTCAGCGCGCTGACGCCAAAATAACAATAGACAGTCGGCGTAAAAATACCCAACTCTGGAGGAATATAATCATGAAAATGATTTTAAACATCGCTCATGCAAGTTCTTTGCATCTCATAGACCATTGAAATGCCTTATTAAGTTCGGTAGTCCAAATTAGCTCTACGCCTTGCAGCTTGCAATCGTAGGATTTATACCAAATTAATAAAGGTTTCATAATGAAAAAAAGTAAGACTTCCTTGCTCGCCACGGTTGCGAGCCTTCTCGCTGTATTAACAAGCCCGGCGAGTGCACAAACATTTAGCGCTCAAAGCGCTGGAGACTTTGGCGGTGCGCACCCAAGCTACCCGGCATCTAACGCAATTGACGGAAACACGGCTTTCGCATCACGTTGGGCCGCAAACTATAATAATTCTGGCAATGGAACGGTGAACCTGTTTGTCGACCTGGGTTCGGTTCAACGGGTAGATGATATTGGCGTGGCATGGGGCAGAGGCGACTCGCGGTCCTATAACTTTGAAGTTCGCGCAAGAGCAGGCACCTCTGGCACATGGACCAAAATTAGAAACCGCGCAAACAGTAGCGGTAGTACAAGTGGTATCGAAGTCTATAATGTCGATGATTTTGATGCTCGCCAAGTTCGAATTAAAGTTTTCTCAACGTCGAACGGCTCAGACTGGGCGGACGTAACCGAATTCGAAGTTTATGGCACAGCAGGTTCGAGCGGCGGCAATAGCGGCGGCGGCAACAATGGTGGTGGGGGTGGTGGTAGTGCGGCCGTATCTGTGCCGGCCAAAATTGAAGCCGAGGACTTTACTAACTACTCTGACACCACTTCGAATAACATCGGTGGCCAATATCGTTCTACCGGTGTTGATATTCAAGCAACTGGTGATGCAGGCGGCGGCTTTAATGTTGGTTGGGTCGCAAACGGTGAATGGCTTGAGTACGAAATTGATGTTAGCAGCAGTGGTAGCTATCAAGTAGATACTCGCGTTGCCTCAACTAATGGGAATGGTCAATTTTTCTTTTCAGTTGATGGCACAAGGGTTTCTAACAATATAGGTGTTAATAACACCGGCAATTGGCAGAATTTCTATACTGAAACGGTAGACCTCGGTAATCTCAGCGCTGGAACTCATACCCTTCGGGTAACGATGCCCACTGGCTCCTTTAATATCAACTGGCTCGATATAAAGAGTGGAGGCAACAACAATGGAGGCGGCGGTGGTGGCGGCACAGGCGAATTTGGTTTAGATCCAAATGCTGACCCTTGGGATAATTTTGATCTATCTCAATGGAAGCTCGATACCCCAGCAAGTAGAAGTAGTTCAGAAAGCTGTAAAACCCAGTTTACAGAACCGCAGGATTGGCAGAGTGATTTCCCAAGTGCTTCTGGACAATACTTTTTTACTCATACCGATGGTGGAATGCGTTTTGTTTCTGAAATTGGAGGTGCAACAACTGGCGGCAATTGCAATTCAAGAACGCGTAGTGAGTTGAGAGAAATGTTACGTGGCAGTGATACCAGCATTGATACGGATGGTAAAACAGATGACGGTGACGATGATGGCGATTTCCGCAACAACTGGGCTCTAGGATATCAACCGACAACCAAGGCTGGTAATAATAACGAGTCGTGGGGCGCGCGCGAAGGTAAAATGAGGGCCACTTTGCGTGTTAACAAAGTAACCACAACAGGGTCGGATAGTTCAAGAGGGCGAGTTGTTATTGGTCAAATTCATGCAAAAGATGATGAGCCTCTGCGCTTGAATTATAAGCATCGTGTTGGTTTCGACGGGGGTTGTATTTATGCCTCGTCAGAACAGAATGGTGGTAGTGATACTAATTACGTATTAGCGGGTAGCAATACGTCTTGCAGTTCAGACCCTGGCAACAATGGCCTAGGTCTTGGCGACCTGTTCTCCTATGAGATAGAAAATATCAATGAAGATATTGTCGTTACTATTTATCAAGGCGATTTCGGTGCTGTAATTGACACTGTCACAATCGACTTGAACGACATTAATGGTGGTTATGATCTCAATAATGACTGGATGTATTTCAAAGCTGGTGCTTACACGCAAAACTCATTGGGCGATGGCGGTAGCAGCGGTGATGGCGATGTCGTCACATTCTATCGTTTGGATGTAACGCACTAGAAGCGTTTAACTAAATTCCCATTTAGAGGGATTGTGTAAACACTAATACGGCTTCTTGACTCAGGAGCCGTATATTTTTTTGAAGGCAAATTATGTTTAAGAATCATAATGCTAAGAAGGTTTTCGTCTATGGGCTAGCCGGGCTTCTAGGGCTTGTTTGTGTTCTTTGGCTTGCGCTAGAAGATGTTGGTAGTGCTGCTATTGAGGAACCCCGAAACCATAGAGATGACCCATTACAGGCAATCTCGGTAAGTGGCGAAGTACTAACAAAGCCCGGTGTTGGCCTGTCTAAACAACTTTTAGATCAAGCGCCGCAACTTGTAAATCACAGTCTCAATGTCGGCTCTAGGCAATGCTCTGTGGGATGTGAATCAACCTTCTCCATGCTAGATGAACACTTAGAGCTTGATGACGAGACTTATCAAAGGTTAGAGGCCCATATTCAAGAGATCGCTGCTCACCTGCAGCATGATGATGCCCTACGTCAGCACTACATTCAGATGGCGTTAACTACTCTCGACGGTGATAAGCGCGCATTCTTAAGCGCTATTTTTAACCATCTACCTTTCCGTCAAAAGATAGAGATTGGGGGAGATTTTATTGGTTCTGATAATTGGCGGGTTCGTGCTGATGGTGTGACATTAATCGCGGATCAAGCTGACCCTAATTTTGGCTTGGCTAATACCCTCATGGATGTTTTTACGAACGAACAAAACTCGTACGTAAAGCACAGTATATTGAATCATCTAAAACAGAATTCTGTGTTAAAGGGCGATGCAAAAATTTTGAACCAACTCGATTCGGCAATCTACAATCAAGCTGACACCTCGGTTAGGGTGGCAGCACTCAGAGCAAAAATGCAATTAAGCGAACGCGTGCATCATATTCTTCCTGATGCGCTTCAAGCTCTACGTACAAACGATCCAGAGTTTCAACTGGCAGGTCTAATTGCGATTGAACAAATTTTGGAGTACAACAAAAAATTTGGCGAGCACGATGCCTACATAGATAGAAACTCAATCAAATACGAGTTTCAAATTATTGGAGATTTAACTCACCATAATGGCGATAAGAAGCGTTTCGACCGCCTAATTCGGGAAGCTAACCGTATTTATGCGAGATATTTTGATTACTAAAACACATATCTAAAAGTATGTGACCAGTCAGAATCTGAATGCATAGATGTTTTTCATTGAGTAGACCTTAGCCTTATTAAGCGATCAGTTACAATCCTGATCAACGCTTGCTACCTCAATGCTCTCAGGGTTTTAGTGCTCGATCAGCTTGATCGTACTATCTGGTTTGCCAGTGAATTCGATTAGGCATTGCCCCCAAGCTTTTGGCATTTCGACGGTTTGCTGAAGTTGAAGTGAATCAATTCTTGAAAAATGCCTCTCGCAACGGAGCTTTGCTTCGGATAAATTCGAAGAGGCGCTGGTGAGAGTGATATTTTTCTTTAGCGGATTGTAGAGCGCCACTCCGTTTTCGTTCGTATCAACATGCATTTCAAACCGTCGCTCATCTGATTTCAACGCAAGAATCTGAGAAACGGTTGCAGTCATTTGAGTCGTATCAGTTCCGAGACTGTTCAGCATTTTGTAAGCATGTAACGAATCAGCATATCTTTTTTCGTTTACGTACAAAATAAACAAGCTACTGAACACAGTATTAAAGACCGCTTTGTGAGCCTCGTCTAACTCTTCATTCATCAAATCAAAGTATGCAGCAGCAAGTTCCAATGATTTGATTTGTTCCGAGGAAGTTCCAAACCTTACCGCGTATTCAAACTCAAGAAGATGCTGCGTGACAATCCCAGTTTTAACTAGGGCATTGGCGTAGGCTTGCAGGCCATATCTCTTTATATCTAGCCTAACGTGCTTGTTCTTTGCACGTAAAAGGGATGCGAGTATTTTCTCCTGACTGGCCGATGAATTCGAAAGCATCGTTTTAACTTTTCTTTGAGATTTATTTATCAGCGGCGTGTACCCAAAGCGAATCTTTGGATTTTGAAAATAGAGTGTCTTTTTTGCTCTAAAAATAGAGCCAGCATATTGTTCTGGAAACGGTTCATAGGACATCTTTTTGATGGCCTTCAGGGCGTTTTTATTCAGCATAGAGTTTGTGCTGACTAAGATTGCAGGCTCAAGCACTTCTCCTTGATCGTTAACCATGTAACTGAACTCGACATAGCCAGCGCTATCTTTAAATGCGATGGTGTTGGGGAATTGAGGTTTAACTTCTTTCAGTAATATTGGTTGATATGGCTCTGCCTCTAATGCGTAGGTGTTGGTAGTTACAATGCAACAAAGAAAATATAGAAGTGTTTTTTTCACAAGCGTTCCTTACTAATGCGTTTCGGCCGTGTAAAGCCTTTGTGCTAAACCTGGAAGCAATGCTTCCCAGTCGGCCTAGAATCTAACAAGCTGTATATCTGAGTATTTCGACAACTTGCTCGGGAGTTTGAGCCCATGCCATGGCTGATCCATCTACTTCTTTTAGAGCGTGGATAATTGATGGGTCATGCAGCGTAATATATGGAGTGCCAAGAGCCGTGCAAAAACCTGCGTCGAAAGCGGCATTCCATTGTTTGTACTTATCTCCAAATCGGATTACAGCGATATCGCATTGCTCAATTAAAGTTTTGGTTCGTATCGCATTAACTTTGGCTGATTTGTGGTCGCGCCAGAATTGGTCAGACTCTTCACCAAGGCAATCGCCTGCTGCGTCGCTTGCAGCATGATCGGTCACGGCAGAAGTAAATACAATATCAAGACCTAGGCTTTCTGAGCCTGCGATTATTTGCTCTCGCCAGTTTGTGTGGATCTCCCCCGAAAGGTATACAGTCCAGCTCATGTTTCGCCTTTTATAAGTTGATTTTTCGCCCACGAAGCCTGTTTAGTTTTTCGTGGTTTGGAACGCGTATTTAACCATAAATAGCCTGGCGTGTTCAAAATCAAATAATCATTCGGGTGCTTAGTCCATTGTTCGATCAAAATTTTTGATAGACGTCGGCTTCAGACCTTGTGCTATTCGATACCACAAGCAGGCCATATTCAAGAAGCGACTCCGGCAATACCACCATTGCTATTGCCATAGTTGCTTAGGTTCAATCCAAATGCATTTGCTATTTCAAGCATTAAATTCGCCGAGCTTACTTGTTGCGCGTCTATTCCCATACCAGTCTGTAAGCCTGTTGCGTTTCCTGCTACCAGAAACGTTCCGCTGTTTTCTTGTTGGTGGTTTCCTCCGCCCATTTCGGACATAACAAGTATTACAGTATGGTCTATCAATTTGCCTCCCCATTTTGGGTCGTCACGTAGGCTTAACTCGTTCACTAAATTGTTTACTACTTGGCAATACCAGTGTGCTTGAGCTGTGAAAGTTGGCTTCTCATCGTGAGAAGCAACGTGGCTTCTGGTTTCGTTATAGAAAAGTTTTTCTCCACTTCCAAAATCACCCATATATTGTCGAATGCTAGGGTAGTTAATTCTAAGTGACTCATCTTGGGCACTCATTAGTTGAAGTGTGGCCGTATTGGTCACATCAGCTTGGAAAGCCATTGCGATATTCCTAGTTTGAGCAAGCGCGAGATCATGACCTATTTCATCGTCACCGGTCATCGATATACCCGGAGAAACAATGCCGTCGATTGATGCATTGCTCGAGAGCACCGTTTGATAAAAATCGAGTGCCTCTTCGTGTGATAAAAGTTTTCCTTGTTGTTGCACATTCAGGGTTTGCGCTTGCATTACGTCTAGATTTTCATGCAAAGACTCGACAACACGTTGGCGCAGGCTCAGGTCCTCGTTGTTATTAGAGCCGCCGTTATTTTGAAAGGCTGATAAGTTGTTGTTGTAGAAAATCTGAGGGTCATCGGGCACTTCAATTTTCTGACCATTGGTGTCCGAAAAAGGCATATGGTTTTTGCTTTTTGCCCGGCTAGACCAAACTCCTAAATGAATATTATCTCTCAGGCGCCCTCCGATATTGCGGCCTATATAGCTATCAAACGTTTCACCAGTGTTTCCGCCTGCAAATAGAGTCTCGCACGCTTCTGGGTGTCCTGAGTTGCCGCCTGCGCCAGTAAAGTTTAGATTTTTAAACCCAATTACTTTATCAAAGTTACTGCTTAGCTGAGACAAGGGGCTGGAGCCAAAGCTATTGCTGTTTAGCGGCCCGAGATTAAATTGATGCCATCGCGAATCACCACGGCTCACTCCATTAGGGTAATAGACAAACACAAACCTTCTCGCTTGAGCTGTTTGAGCAAATGCGTTTGTCGACATTAGCTGCCCTGCAAAAGAGGTTGTAAGACCTGCCGCCGCGATGTTCCTCAGAAACGAACGACGCTGCATCTTTAACTTCAATAGTTTCATATCATTAGCTCCGTTGCTTTACTTACGCAAAATGTAGTTAGGGGTCTGCGTGAATTCAATGATCAAGTCTTTGAGGGAGATGTCATTCTGGCTTTTAAATTCGCTTGAGAAACCTTGCAACGTACAGCTGTCATCCGCTGATTCGCGGCGACCGTTTGCGTACCGAAACCATTGTCTTGCAAAACATGACTTTCCATGTGCGCTATTGGCGATTAAGCTGCTTAGTTGATCAAGGCCTTGGTAATTAAAAACCGGGTCGCTGCTCGACAAAAAGGTCTCCGCCGAATTGAGACTGCCTATGTATCCGGCGTCATCGATCGGCAGTTCAGTTCCGTTTTCAGTTAACTCGGTTCTTACAAATTGGCCGAAAGCATTATAGGACTCTAGGCCAAAACCGATCCCATCTATATATTGATGACAGGCGTCACAGCCGGGTTGAGCATGCGACACTTCGAATCGATGGCGAACGCCCTTAGTTGGGTCAGATTCAGGATCTAATGCGGCCCCTAATGGCGGTGGTGGAAATTCTTGGCACATTAGGTTCTTGCGCACAAATAGGCCGCGTTTTACTGGGTGCGTCTTCTCTTGCGCTGATTGAATTGTCAATACGCTGGCATGCCCCAAAATTCCCCGGCGCTGTGCATTGTCGCCTGAGTAAAATATTTGCTGCCATTCGCTATTACCAGACCAGGCTTGGCCATAATGATTTGCCAGTCGTTGGGTCATATAACTATAGTTGGCCGTGAGTAGGTCGTTGTAAGTACCTCCTTGAAATAGAATAGCTTTAACAAAGCGCATGGTTTCTTCTTTCATATCGGCTTTTAATTCATCGCTCAGCGCGCGCGTGCCTATTTCTTTTTCAAGGTCCATCCAACCTTCAATGAATCGTTCAAGCGCAATTTCTGCACGTGGGTCGTCGATCATCTGGGTTACCGCCGATTGAATATCTGACGCGGATGTAAGTTCGCCTGCGTCGGCAAGCGCCATCAGCCAGTTGTCTGGCGTTGTGCCCCAAAACGTGTAGGACAACATCGACGCAACCTCATAGTCATCAAGTTGATAATATCCTTGATTGAGCCCGCTAGTTATCTCTGTGCCGACTTCAGATCTATAAAGCATCGATGGTGATGAAAACAGACTAACGATCACCCCTCTAGACCCAGACTCTGAGTACACACTTGTTAGTTCGGTTAGGTCGTTCGCGCTTAGAGGTCTTCGGAATACTCGTTTACCTAAGGTCGTAATCGCACATTCAATATTACTCCCGCAATCAGGTGTGAGGGAGAGGAGGTCATTACTAATAAGGTCAGCGACATTGCCGGCTGCATTTACGTAGCCTTGAGCGTATTCATCAGTAAAAACCGTGTCCGCGGCGGTCTTGAAACCGTTGATTGGGATTGTCGCGGGCAAATTGGCACTCGTGACATCAACATCGGTAGACAGCCCAAGGATATCGCGCACAGAGTTGTTGTATTCGTAAAGTGTTAATAGACGATTACTGCGATCAGGCGGAATCATGTCATTCAGGCTATTGAAGTCGCAGACTCCTAGAGGCGGGTTAAACGCGTCTGCAAGTAACATTTTTGCGGTTTCGGATGCGCACTCGCCTACACAGGTTTCAGCATTACCAAGTGGCATGTTATTCGCTATGTAATCAGTGAGTTCGTTTAGAGTATATTTGCTGGCAAGGTTTGTGATCGGAGGTGAGCCTTGGCCGTCAACTCCATGGCAACCCGAGCAGCTTAGTTGGGGCGAACGATAGTAATCTCGGCCGATTGTGAATGCGTCGCTGATTGTATCGAACACCCCATTTATTGTTAGCGAGAGTGCTGACGGTACAAGCATTGTTGTAGTAGGGCTGTTGCGGTTAACAATGTAAGGTGTTGCGGATCCTTCCCATTGAGTAAAGCGTTGCCCGGCACCAACATCATTCGCGGTTAGTGTCACGATCGACCCAGGGGCAAATAGACGCCCGGTAAGATTCTCACTGTTATCGGAACGAGTAATTCGCCCATTGTTGATGATCAGTTGTGTGCCGGTTCCAGCATTGGATTGAGCGGGTTCATCTTGACTCCATTCTCCACCATCAAACCATTGAGCTGGCACATCGGTGTTAACGATTAGATCGTTTGATTTACAGTCTGCGCTGCCACAGTTGAAAACAACTTCGGTTTGCTGCTGCCCAAATTGGGTACTGCTAATCAGCAACCGAAACCATTGGTCGCCATATTTCGTTGACGCTTCCATCGATTGACCTGGCCACGCTCCAGTGCTGGGGGTCTCGTTTCCGTTAGTGGTCCCGAATACATAAGCGCTTACATTCTGCCAGTCGCTCTCTTGGTTATTAAAGTACAGGTAGGTTCCCGAACCGCGGTTAAGCAAATTAATTGAAGTAGATGCACCACCAAAGGCGGCGCTTATTGTTGCTGTTCCTGCTTGAGTCCCCCCGGTAACTAGGCCATTTGGTGATACTGAGATAATACTTGGTGCGCTAGAAAGCCAGGTGGCAGAGGACGTCACTCCGAGGACTTGATCATCAATTTGCGATAACGCAATAAGTTGGCGAGACTCACCATTGAGTAATTCAAAATTTGAACCCGTCTCAATAGAGAGAGAATTAACGCTTGATTCGTCTAGGGTGTCGGTGAACGTGGTGACTGCTGAAGATGACCCATTGTCACCGCTCGCTACGATTCGATAGTAATAGCGCGTTGATGACAATAAGCCGGTATCAACGTAACTTGATTCGGCGGGCACCAGCGTGGCTAGTTCGGAGAAGGGGCCAGAAGCAGCGGTTGAGCGGCTGATTCGATAGTTTAGGTTTTGCTGGGTTTCAGATGAGACAATATTCCAGTTTAAACTGATAGAGCTAGACGATAGAGCTGATGCAGTAAAGTTAGTTGGTGCCGGAAGGCTACCGGCGACATCTAGGTTAATGGTACTTGCTGAGCCATCAATTGTTGCCGTGATAGTGACCGGCCCTGCAGAGCTAGGCGTTACTTCTATGGCGCCAGTATTTAGACCTGTGACATCGAGTACGTTGGTATTATTTGATGCCCAGTTTATGACAGTCGAACTTGGGAAATTTTGCTCTTCAAACCCGTTATCATACGCCCTTAACAATTGAAGGCTGAAAGGTGAGTTGGCACGCACCTCGTTAAGCTCAACAGATGCTTGTATTCTTTGAGACACAACATCTGCATCATTGGCGTCAATCCAGAGTTTGAACAGCTCATCTGCTATAGGGTTTGTTCTATTGGTGCCGCGCGGCATGCGATTATTGTTAGATACCTGAAATGAGTGCAAGACACTTCGAGTATGATCAAACGGCAACATCCTGAACTGATTACCAGCGAGTCTGCGGTTCATGATATCCATGTCTTGAAGTGCGGTGCCGTAAGTTAAGTTCATCAAGCTACCTGCGTGACATGAGGAGCAGTTGATGTCTAAATATACTCTGGCTCGTTCGTCGGTCTCGGCGCTCAGGTTGGCAGGATCAACATAGGAAGGGTAGTTCGACGCTGCCGATATTGGTTGGCTAAATAAGGATAATTGGTTGAAGAGATCTAATTGGTTTTCACTGATATTTCCATATAAGAAATCGCGATTTAGCTGTCGGGTCTTCAGGCCGCGCGGATCTTTCCCTCCGAGCCCTGTATGACAAGAGCTGCATTCTCCTCCGGCTCTTACCGTACGGTCTGTTTGTACTGACAGACCATCGACGTATTCCGTAATGGATTCAACTTGTGTGGTGGTAACAAGGTTAGCCTCTGATGAATCCAGATTCCAACGGTAGTTCGCGGCTTCCCAGCCGTCTTCTTGGCGAAATAGTATTGATGTTTCAAATGGTTTTACCTCAGACGGCGATACATCGATATCTGAATGTTTGACTAAAACTGACCCGATAGGCAGTGACCACAATTCATTTTGCGAGAATGTGACGCTCTCATCGTTTGGTATAGAGATAAAAAAGCGTAGCTTAGCTCCGTCAAGCCACGGCTGGGCATTTACCTGATACTCAATAACACCGGACACAGGGAATTGTTCTTCCATGTCTGCAAAGATCCCAGTTTCAGATAACTTGCTTGGTATCACCGCGGCGGCCGCATCTCGGTCAACGATTCGGTATATACCTGACACGCCGAACTCGAGGCCGTAAGTAGAAACGAGGACATCATCCCCAGAAAGATCGGTGCCAAAAGAGACAATGTTTGATGGAAAGCCATCGCTTAAAAGAGCTTTATTTTCTCCTTCCTCAAGGGTCCAAATGTTCTTGCTTATATAGTCACCGAAAAGAAACTTTCCCTTCAACCCGGGAAGAGCGTTTCCGTTATAGACAACGCCACCAATAATCGATACTGAACCGGTGCTATGAAAATAGCCTTCGATAGGGCCTTCAAGGTCATTGGTACAGCTTCGGTCTATTTGCGCGTCACCTCCAGCTTGGCCCCGATGATTTTCGCCCTCACAAATCGGCCAACCGTAGTTTTTGCCTGCTTGAATAATGTTTACTTCTTCAAAACCGGCTTGTCCAACTTCGGTTTCCCAGAGAGTGAAGGGTGCAGTTTGTTGAAAAGACCAGCGCCAAGGGTTTCGATGCCCGTACGACCAAATTTCATCCAATATTGCCGGGTCTCCAACAAAGGGGTTATCGCTTGGAACTGAGTAGTATCTCCCGTTCACAGGAGTTGCTAGCATTTCAATACGTATGAACGTGCCTAGCAGGTTGTCGGTTTCTTGAGCTGCATTGTTCTTTCTTGGATCAGTCGGGTCAACTGGGTCACCAGCTGTTGCGGCATAAGCTCCATCACCAAAGCTCATGAAAAATAATCCATTTTCTGGGTGAAACTCCATTTTCCCGCCTTTGTGATCGTTGCCTACTTGAGGAACCCGCAATACATCTACACGTGAGCCGTCAATAACGCTTGTCGGCGCGCTTGTGCTGTTTAAGGTAATTCTTTGCAACACACCATCGTCAAACTTGCCTCCACTAGATGGTTCGTCGTTTTCTCCCTCAATGTAGTAGATGTAAGCAAAGCCATTCAATGTAAATTCAGGATGAAACGCCATCGAGATAAAACCTTGCTCATGGTTGTCTCGCACCTCTTCACGAATGTCTAGCAGCTGAACTACTTGAGACTCTTCTACATTAGGGTCATTTGGAAAACTCCAAATAATGCCGGGCTTGTCCACCACGTAAATCAAATCATTAGTGCCGTCATTCAGTACCTGAACAGGCGCTAAGAACATATTGGTGATATTGGGAAACGCTTCCTCAAATTCGTAATCGCCTGAAGAAACACTTCCACTAAGAGGGAAATTCAGTGGCTTGGCTAATAGGGGACGTTCAGGTATCGCGTCAATTGCGCTAACAACTTCTAGAGTAAAGGTATTCGACTGGCTCTCAACAGAGACCATAACGTCAAAACTGCCAGTAGTTTGTAAAATGGGTGTGACGACCGAGTTTCCATTGAGCGTCCCAGGCCATGCTGGGCTAGACCAGGAAGCTATTCCTGAGATGTCATTATCGGGAAGTGTCAGTGCAAGTTGAGTTCCCCTATTAGCTTTTCGATTGCCACCAACAGCCAATGTTTGCTGGGTCGGTATTCCACACTCTTCTGGAGTCATCCAAGTGCCGTCGTTGTAACAAAGGTTTGGAGCAGAAAAGTTCAAATCCGAGGTTTGAGCTTCGCCTGAGTTGCTAAATATTAAGTTGCCTTGTTGTATTTCGTTACCAATTTCGATGTGATAAATATTTTGAGTGCCTAAGGCGACCATCTGGTCGCCAGGCCAGTTACTGTTAGGTGCCGAGTTAGGCGGTATGGAATTCCATAAATAGCTCGTAGGGTTTTCCCATGCAGGTGTGTTTACAAAATAGATGGCACGACTATTAGGATAATTGAGTATTGGGTTAGGGTTATATTCGCATTGTTCTAAGCTGACAAATTCGCCGTTTTGATAACAAGGAGTGCTCCGGTCTAGCACTAGATCAGCCGTTTGATTTGCTCCGTTGTCACTTATGACTGCGCCTCCGTTTTCAACTGGCTGGTCAAACTCATAAGCATACCAGTTGCCTTCAAGTGCCTGCATTGCAACGCCAGGCCAATTCGAATTAGGTGAATTGGGGTTTAAGTCGAAATAGTGGAGGAAGGGGGTTGAGTAAGCTGATGTATTTTTGAAATAGAGTGTAAAGGCCTGCGTGTCACTATTTTGATCATCGTTTGTATCATCGGGTAATAGGCCGCAGTTCTCCAAAGATTGCCAGTTGCCGTTTGAGAAACATTGATTGCCTCCTTGCATTTGCAAGTCGCCTGTCTGTTGTGAACCGTTGTTGCTAAAAATTACGTTGAGGGAATTGGGCTTCTCGCCGAAGTCGTAACAGAAGAAATCGCCTACAGACGCCAGAGCTTGACCGGGCCAATTGGTCACGGGGGTATTATTTGTAACGGGATCAGGGTTCCAAAAATAGACAAAAGGAGTATCAAAGTTTTGATCATTGTCAAAACATATGGAGGTTGCGCTGGTTGTCTGTGAGTAAGCGATATTGAACGGGAGGTTTGTCGCTATAAAAAGAAGAAAAAACTGGCAAATAAGAAAGATGTCAGGGCGCGTTTTTTTGTGGCTGTTTTGCAGACTATCGTGTCCTAATTCACCTAGTTTTGTACTGTAGTCATGTTGCTTCGGCACGGCATTGTGCATGAGCATCTCTCCTTCCAAGTTGTTGTATTCTTTTTATAAAAATCATCATATAGGTGATTAAAAGTCACAAAGAAGACGATGCATACGTATTCAATAGAGGCATTTACAGATACATACGTATTCATTCTGAAAGCTCTTGGCGTTCTGCAAGTGAACTATCTAGGGCTTGTGGCCCCAGCGACTGGAAATGATTTCCTATTGAACAGGATTTATTGATTTAAGAAAGACTGTGTTGTGGGTATGCCAGCGATGTATAAGGATGCTTTAATTTGGGTAGGGGATGCTGAGGTGTTTTTATAGCGGGCACAAAAAAGCCCCAATTAAGGGGCTTGATATTTGCACAGTGGTACCGAGGGTCGGAATCGAACCGACACTCCCGAAGGAACCGGATTTTGAATCCGGCGCGTCTACCAGTTCCGCCACCCCGGCGACTCACTGTGGAGCGGGATTATATATGC
>CANMNN010000036.1 GCA_947499305.1 uncultured Arenicella sp.
TGCGACCTTCGCATTAATAATTTGCATTCAAGCCTGTTTGTTGCATATTAAACTTTAGCTACAGTCGTTTCAAATTACAAACGATAGGCAAAAAAACATGACTTACATACTCCGACTTGATGCCAGCCCACGAGGAATTAACTCACTATCACGACGTTTAGCCGATACCGTGCAAGAGCATCTGCTTAGGCTCGACCCTACTTTAGGTATGCGTATTCGAGACTTATCTTGTGCCGAGATACCTCATATTTCTAACGACACAATTACTGGTTTCTACACCGAGCCACACGCCATGACGGATAAACTCCACGCGGCGACTGCTTTATCAGATGAACTGATCACCGAACTAAATAGCGCGAACACGCTTATTATCAGCGCACCCATCTATAACTTTGGCGTGCCGTCATCGCTTAAAGCGTGGGTCGACCATGTCGTTCGCATCAATGAAACCTTCGCATTTGATGGCGACTCATTTACTGGGCTGGTTCCCCTTGAAAGAGCGGTACTCGTGCTCAGCTACGGCGCGAACGGATATACTAACGGTGGTGACTTAGCCACCATGGATTTTCTTGAACCTTACCTAATCTCACTGCTTGGGTTTCTCGGCATCGACGACGTAAGAACAATCAAAATTGAAGGCACAACCGGCGACCCGATTTTGTTAAACGACGCTATGTTGCAGGCATCGAATTTAGTATCACAACTATTCATAGAGGAGAGCAAATAATGTTGCAGTCACTAAATTTTTCAGGTCAATCGGCTTTAATCATCGGCGCTAGCCAAGGCATTGGTTTAGCAACAGCAAAAACATTAGCCTCTTATGGTGCTACCGTTATCTTGGCAGCTCGTACAATCGATAAAACTGAACAAGCTGCTAGCGACATTCGAAATAGCGGTCTCAAAGCTTTCGCGATTAAATGCGATGTCACTGATTATGTATCAGTAAACGAGGCTGTCGAGTTCACTATTGAACAAACAGGCCGGCTCGATTTTATGATCAACAATGCTGGTACAATCGAGCCACTGTCTACGCTTGTTGATTCCGACCCCAAAATCTGGGGGCAAGCCGCCGATATCAACTACAAAGGTGTTTACCACGGGATGCGTGCGGCCATTCCCAAAATGTTAAATCAGAACGGCGGTACGATCATTAATATGAGTTCAGGTGCGGCGAATAGCGCGCTTGTAGGTTGGAGCCATTATTGTTCTGGAAAAGCAGCTGCCAAAAAGCTTACCGAAGTTGCGCATAAAGAACTAAGCGACACTAACATCAAGGTAATTGGTTTATCGCCAGGTACCGTCGCGACTCCGATGATGGAGAAAATACGCGATGCCAAAATTAACCCCGTGAGCAACTTAGACTGGAACGTACACATACCACCACATTGGGTTGGAGAAGGCGTTGCCTTTTTGTGCGGAGAAGACGGTGCTGAGTTCGCCGGAACCGACTTCTCATTGAAAACCAAAGAAGGCCGCTTGCGTGTAGGCCTACCGCATAAAGACGCGCCTGACGGTTAATCAGTGCTGTTTATGACTTTTATCAATTGAAGTCGAGGAGTGGCCGATGCAGTATTCGCTTAACGAAAATAGTCGGCTGAACCATGTCTCTCAAGAGCGTAGTATCGATGATGAATATGAGGCCGCCACAAAACGCCACTAATCATCGATACTAAAGCGTATCAAACTCTTCCCAAGATAAGTCTCACTCAACTAAGCGAAAAACCAGGGGATTTCCTGTAGATGGATCATGGTTGTTCTCTTAACATTCTAGCCGCTTCGTACACTCCAGTTTCTTTTGTTAGCCCCATATTCATTTTAATAGCACCACACTCTTGGCTATGCTTTTGTAGGGGCTCCAATTCATCTGAAATCATTGCCGATTGCAATTTCATAAATTGCTCGTCATTTTCAAGGGTAAGCAAGGTCAGCGTGGGAGTTTGTCGAATGTACTCCAGAAAACTTTCATTCATTTCTAAGCTCTTATCAAACGCTGCCAGTACGCCATCGTCCTTGGCTTTGCCAACAACGCATTCTGCAACCTCTTTTGCTTCTGGTGGCATTTTCACTGGCTTGATTAGCTTTGCGACTTCGGGCGAAACACGAGAGTAGAACAACGTTGTCGTGTTCAACGAAGCTTCCATTATAGTGAGATATCGAGAGGCACGGTCATCAGCACGCGAACACGCTGAAATGACTAATAGAATGATTAAAGTAATTGAAAAGCGCATAGTTATTCCCTCAGTAAAATTATTAACGACTAAGTTGTTTCTTTATAAACACAGCTGGGTCGATTGATCCCGCCCACGTGCGCATATGAATTTCTCTCCGAGTTCAGTAATTTGCCAACCCGCTAGCTCATCGCCTGCTACCCAATTGTAAATAGCCCGAATAGAGATATGAGAATACGAGTCATCTTCTACTGAGTAAGCAATATCGACGACCATTCTAGTGACGCCTATCTGACAGAAAGTTTTTGTTAGAGGCCCGTTGATACGGCCTTGTACTAACTTTAAAACATAGGTTTCTTCTAGCGCCGCTGTCGATCGAAATACCATAGGGTCTGGCAAATCGAGAAACGCTTCATGATTCCTAAGCTCATACCCATCCATCGTTGGCAACGCCGCTGAGGAACAGGCTACAAATCGCTCGATGCTATCTTCTTGCGCGATTGATTTAGTCTCAGCCAAAGCCGTTGCAATAGGAAAAAAACAAAAATACATTAAAACCAAGAAAATGGTACTTGCGAGGCGAAGCTTTGGCACGCAATTCAATAGTTTAGCGTTGACTGGAGTTTTCCGCATTGAAACCCTTCTATTTTGATTAGAGTAAATATTCATTGTGCAGCGCATCGTTTCCATTTTTTCCCACAACTTAAACGACACGCCAGCCCTTGCGCCGACTCTCTAAGTTCAGACGAATCAAGCACGCATCTCTTAACATCGCATGAGCAATCACAGGCTCCCGAAGCTTGAAAAAGAGCGCATGGATATAGCGCCGGAGCCTCACCAGATTGATCTACAGATTGGCGGGCGTCATTGCTTGGCACAACCCCTGCACCAACCCCTGACAACCCGTTAACAGCAAACGCTTGCTTTATCCGGTTCAGGCGAATGGCGCGGCTGGCTTGATAGTTGTCAGTCTCTTCCCACTCAATGCGCGTACTAGATCTAAACTGATCAGGGAATGGGATGGTAACGATAGATTTAATCTGATGCTGCTCACCTTGCTCGCAAATATCAAAATGACGCTGATGCATCGAGGGCATTAACTCTTCGACCTTAACCATGCAGATATGAGCATCGGCCTCAAAATAGAGGGTGTCTTTATCGTGCTTAATGATATTTATTTTGCTTGTTTCCCGATCACTGGGGATAGCAAGATAGCCTTCTTTTTGAAACACAGGTATTACTTCAAACTCACCAGTAGACTTTGAACTAATGATATTTGGGTTCTGAAACTTGTATTCTATGGCAGTGTTAAAATCATCCTGAAGTCCAAGGCTATTATCAGAAAACTTTGACGCACTCTTTAGATAAGCCGGATCTACTGCGGTAGATTTACCTTCTATGACTGACTCATCAAATTGATCGGTTTTGTCTGTCGCGGCTGGTGTTATCGGGGTACTGCCGTTTTTAGAACCAAACGAAGAAGTAATACTTTTCTCATCCACCACCTTAGATTCGATAGACGCTGAATCAACTGAGAAAATCACACGAGTGCTGATCGTACTTTCGTCAACCTCGTTGAAAGGCTTAGGGTCTTTAGGAACATACGAAATCATAAGAACAAACTGAGCCGCTCTAATATTTGTTGTATCACCCTTCTCACCATTCAAATAAAAATAGCGTTTTAAAAGGCCACTCCCTGGCTCTCTACCTTGCCCAAACGCAAGCAAACAAGTTGCAGTCGCCCCCAAACCGCGCTTCTCGACCTTCGCTTTATTTTTTCCGGTTTGAAATCCTAAATGCGAATAGCACCGGCCACTCTTTTTAACCCTTTCGACTTCACTGGCCTGAATTTGAGAACTAGAAAGCTCGACACCATCAACTTTGTCATCGCCAGTATCAATCTGAATATGAGCATCGAACAGCTTTTTCTTACCTGGTTGAAAGTTAAGCTTAATGCACTTAGAGGTATAGGGTTTAAGTGTAATACTCGTTTTTGACACTGTTTGATTCTCGCTCAGTGTCACGATATCGCATTCCCCCCAAAGCCGCTGAATCCAGTTTTGGCTGTATTTATAATTACGATAGTAGCCAAACTTCGAAACCACCGCTGCAAAATTTGGTAGCGCATGAATTAGCCCTTTATGAAACTCTCCATCATGATCATCAATAAACTTATCGAGCGCTTTTAATTGGTTCTGGCTTGTCGATAATGCGTAAATTAGATCATCAGCTGAGTCGTATCCAACGGTCAGATATCCATCGAAAAGAAAATTCCAAAAAGCCGCAGACGTTCGGTTACTTTCTGCCCAGTGCGGGCTTGAGTAAAAAGGCTCGGTGTAATCTCCCGCTAAATGAAAGAAATTTCTTTCCACCGCTTTCGATTCGCGATGTACTAGATTATCAATCACATTCGGCCCATAGCCATACTGTTCTTCGGCAATACCGAAGGTCATCGAATTAAACAATGAGTTTGCGATTTGACGTAGATGTCTTAAATTTAGAGCTTGGTCTGCGTCACTACTACCTTTACCAAATAGGTGAACGCTACCACTGGTCAACACGTCTTGTAGGGTGTCGAACGCCAGCAGTTTCATAAGTGCTCTAACGGCCACCATTGATAGCATTCTGTTTGAATAGTAGCCCGACTCCGGTAATTGACCATTTACAATCAGATACGAACTCGCGCCGTCAAAACCCTTGGTAGTCAATATATCTGTGACCGGGTTGTCGACAGGTGCCGCATTGAGAGAGCAAAAGATCGGCACTAGTTTTGGTGCTCGAGGGTCTTGGGGAATAACGTTGTGACTTTTCAGCGGCCATAATGTTTTTGATTCAAGCCAGTTTTTACTTTTATTAAGCCCATTAAGAAGAATCCCTATCTGGTATTGAGTTACTACCTGACCAGACTTCACGTCACCAACAAGATTGGTCGCCTCAATCGAAGGGTTTTGACATGCACCTTCGCGACCAATGTATTGTTCCATTACTTGCCAAAATGGTTCTCCATCGATTGTCGCATCGCTGGTGTTCATGAAGTCGCCTTTGGCGCTCGATGGGTCAGCGCCAATGTAGACAAACGATTCAGCTTGAGCAATGCTAGAAGCAATACAGAGCAACAAGCATGCTCCGAAAAATCGGGCTCTTCTACGAAGTCTGAGCACAATCACTATTGACCTTGAAGGCCTTGAAATTGCCCCAGATCGGGAAGGTTACCGACGCAGGAAAGAACATCCATACTCATCATTCCTCCAATCAAGCTTTTATTGCCCCCCAGCGCTCGATCAATCTGCTCTCGGCTCAATCCTCGATCTGAAGCAACCTTTTCTAAAGGGTCTTCGGCGCCTTGAAAATCAGCATCCCTGAGATCTACTACAAGTTCAAAATCATCTTGGTTTAGCTGGCCTTGCATTTTATCGACAACGCAATTACAAATGGTTTCGTCTTCCATGTCGGCTAAGCAAATTTTCATCATTCGCGCTCTAGGGTCACCCTCAAGATCAATGCTCTTTGTGCGAACGTCATTACACTTTTCTCCCACATCCAAAGTGCTCATAAACAACTGTGCGGCCTCTTTTTGATCTTGTCGATTGAGTTGCTGCGTCAGCTGTAATAATTCAGTGCTATCAATATCAGCGCTATTGCGCATTACCACCCAAGCTAACGCGACTTCAGGGCGAGAACTCCGCTGTACTACCTTTTGAGTAAAATCAGTCATTACACATTCGCATTCGCCTTCTGATTTTCCTTGGCGTTGGCAAACATTCTGCATCAAGTAGTCGGCTTTCGAATTATTACCACTCTCTCTCCCGTTCAGCGATCCAGCGCCTGCTTTAATCGGCGTTTTGGCGTTGGCTATATCACTAAATCGAGCCATCTCTTTCAACCGATCAGACTCAATTCGCTCTTTTGTGTAACGCTCTACATAAGTAATCGCGTTACAATAATTTGAGTCGCGCTCACGGTGCTCTTCAAATTTAGCGCGACCAGCTTTCTCTAAGGCTTGATATTTAGCGGGAGATACGCCCATTTTCTTCGCACGGGAAACCGTATCATCGTTCGAATGATCGCCCTGATAATACGAAAAGGACAAGTGATATGCCTGTAATTCAGCCTGTGTCATATACTCACTCATGCGAGCTACAAGACACATTGATTCGCGCTTATATTCTTGGCCCACCGTTTTCGTTCTAGCCGCAGCAAAAGATGCCGCAGCTGAACCGGGCATCAGCTCAACAAGCTCGACTTTATTCATAGTGCTGATCGCACAACCGCGTTCAAAGTCCTCTATGTTTTCAGGCAGACCGCCCAAACGGTCGAATGACATTTGCGCCGAAATCATCGCCGACGGGTCAGACATGAAATTGCGCATAGCAATGGATAAAGTATTATCGAGTCCAAGCGCATATGCATATCTCTGGATAAGCAACTGCTTTACTGCTGTTGAGTCGGTATTATCCCAAAACGTTTGCATTCTGCCGGCCACACAAACACAGTCAATATTGGGGCGCGCATATTCATTGCACTTAGCTTGTGATTGTTCTTCGGCGCTGACCGATAAAGTACCCAGCATGCTAATAACAAACAGCGCAATTAGTAGGATTGATTGAGTTCGCATTTTGCTCTCCTTTTTGTCAGCTTAGCAATCACGCTTCGCTCATTCATACGCCATATGACGTATGCCTTATTTATCCGCGCTGCTCTGAGCTTATTAACAGGGCAATGATAAAAACTAGATGCCTTCCATGAGTGACTTGGTTCGGTATTCTGTCGAGGCAATCGCGCTAGGTTTTAGTGATAGCTCATTAACAAGATAATGAGATTTAACCTCACCATTGCTTTTAGTTATTGACTCTAAAACTAAACCAAGTGGATAGTCCCCCTCTCTTAGAGATGAAAAGTCGAACATTGATTGACTTTGTCCATTGCTGAAATTAGTCATCAATTTTTGACTAAAACCGATGAAATCGAAATCTATCCCGGTAGCAACCCACACCTCGCCTTGCTCAGTTTGGCTCTTAAAAACCCATTGCTCAGTTATATAACCAAGAATTTTTTTGGTCTTACCGGTACGTTTAATATCGCTTACGGTAATTTCTTGCCCCTTTTCCTTCTGCGCGTTACCACCCATCTTTGCCATGTTTTTTATGAACTCCGTTGACATCACTGTTTTAGTCTTAGCTTTCTCATCAAGCATAACAATGGCTTTGTTTTTCAAATCCATAATGACGCGGCCTGCTAAATCAGCCTCGGTTTCAGTTTTAAGCATGAATGCTGAATCAGAGAACCATTGCTGAAGATTCGACGTCTGACCATTATGTGTTTGAGTGGCATTAACCCATAGTTCAAAGGAGTATTTGTCTTCAATATCCACTTCTTTTTGAATCGCGTTTAGCATGCCTCCGAAACCACTTAGGCCTACAGGGGATTTTACTTCTTTAGAAGTTTCAACCGTTGCCGCACTCTGATTCTCGGTAGCTTGCTGATCTACACCCTTCTCAATTTCAGGATTTAGAACGGCATCCGTTGCTTCCCCTGCTTTATCGCCGGCCTTACGAGCGACCTTTCCAGAGACTACATTTTCGACTTCATCTTTAACTCGATCTTTAAGCTTTCCCCAGAGTGATTCAGCGAAAGCATCACTCGATCCTAAAATGAGAGCAGACACTATGAGTGTAAAAATTGATTTATTAAACATAGAAAACCTCTAGTTGAAAGATTGATGTATGCACTGGTGCCAAGTTGAAACACCAAGAGCATCTACTATCGCTCGTAAGCGCATAGCAACAATTAACAGTCACATCCATGACTACAAAAATCAAAAATGTTGGGCAAAACCGCCCTTTTAAGTACTTTAGTGAATGCCTGAGGCTACGTCATACGTCAAATGACCTATGCGCAGCCTTTTAACAACACGTTAGTATCAATCGACATTTAAAAAAGGGATATTAAATACGATGAAAAAGAGAACACACTACAAAGACGCTTCCATGCGTTCGTTAAACTTGGCGTTTAAGGCGATGCTTATTTCGTTAACTATGCTGGCGCTAAGCAGTTGTGGCGGTGACGGTTCTGCAACAAATGAAGTAAGAGCTAGTAGTAAATGCCCTCCTGCCCCAAAGTCTGGACTTAGTGCAATAGAGCGCGCAGGTGGCCTGGAAAATTTTGAGAAATACAGCAAATGGCAAATGGAAATACCACCTAAATCATGCGCTGGAAAATTAGCCGAGTTTGTTCCAGACCTGCCCGAAGGGTATGGCTTACCGCCCAGTTTTAAACCGCCAATTATGAATGACACACAGGTGTATCTGAAGTACGTTAAAGTCCCAGAAGCGAATAGTGCACAAGACTTAGAGACGATAGGCTATGGACAACAACCGCAATTCGAATTTGAAATTCTTCAACTAAGCCAAGAAAAGGCCGACACTTTTAAAGACTGGTTTAAAGAGAACCGATCGTCCTATAGCGAGTACAAGGTTGAAGATAGGGTCTTTTACGCGCTTGGAGGCGGCGGCTGGTATTTACCAGGCACGAAGATTATTGGAGGTATCGGAGTGATTTTGGATAACAATGTATTAATCAAATTTACTATGCCAAATATTTACTCTGATAAATCAGTGCCTGAACCTATCGCCAAAATGTTTCACGAGATTGCCAAGAAAAACGGCTATTAACGATATACTCAAACCATGTCTGATTCTAACAAGCCTCCAAAACTGCACCCGGCTAACGAGGTAATCGCGAAGCTGTATTCTACGGTGGTCGACAACACCAACATGCTAGACTTTTTCACAGCATGGGATACTTATGCAGAGCATGTATTGGAAGACCACCCAGAAGAAGCTGCGCTCTGGCAGCCCTTACTGATAAACCATTTTGAGCAAGCAAGCTCGTTGGTAGTGGTGAAACAGCCAAGCATGGCCGAAGAAAAACAAGCATTTGTCGATCGCCAACCATTTCCGGCAGTGCTATTGAATCAGTCTTATAGACTCGTTGCTCGAAATCAGCGAGCAGGCGAAATATGGCCTATAGAACTTGATTCAGATGTCGCTGCCGTCATTTTGCCTCCATTTGATTCCAAACGTGCGCTATCAATGCGAGCCAATTCGCTAGGCTACATTGACCCCATCTTAGTATCACTTGAAATTGGCGAGCCAGGGGAGTCAAACATTGTAATCGCAGTACTTCATCCGGTTGAGTTCTCTACCGGAGACGGCAAATCTAAGGAGCTATTATTCATTTTACGAATCGCTCAGCCTAGATGGTACGCCGGGCTAGGTCGCATGCTGTCTAATACCTACGGACTAACAGAATCCGAAGTTGAAATAGCACGTGCTCTACATCAAAACAAAGCACTAAGCTCGATTGCTGAAGAACGTCAACGGTCAATCAGAACGGTGCGCACGCAACTATCGCAAGTATTTGAAAAAACAGGCACATCGTCGCAAACTCAGCTTATTAGTATGATCACTAATTTGGGCCAAATACTCGACGTCGAAAAGAGTAGTGACTCAAGTAATCAAAATTCAGAGAAGCAGTACATACCTGATATTGACGTCGAGATTTTAACTTGCCGCTCGAGTGAAGGGCATCAACTTTCCTACGCAGTTTTTGGCCATAAAAGTGGGTTGCCAGTATTGTCCGTTCAACCAACCGTACCGCCTGAGATGACGGACCGATTCAGACAAGCTGCCGTTGACGCTGGACTACGATTTATTATTCCCTATAAACCTGGGTCTGGACAGTCGTCGTCAAGAAACTATAGTTATAAGCCCAAGCTCGCAGCAAAAGACTTTAAAGCGGTTTTAGACGCAGAGGGTATTGACCAAATCAGTGTCCTCGGTATTTACTCAGGTGGAGTGTATGCACTTGAGTTCGCGAATAGTTATCCAGCACATATCAAGAAAATTGTTTTAGCTGATACTGGTGTACCTTTAAAGTTACCAACAGATTTTCTAAAAATGTCACCAAGCGTTCGCCGCACGTTTTTACCTGCTCGTTTGTTCCCTACTATTTTACTCACGCCTCACAAAATGGTAGCCAAAGACTTTCATGAGTCGGAGGCAGGGCAACAAAGGATCGTGAACTATTTTTTCAAAGGCAGCCCATCTGATCTTAAACGAGTGAGAAGCAGCAAAGAGTTCTATAACATCACTCGTGACATGATCCGCTATAGCTTCGAAGATATAAAACAATTGGTTGATGACGTTTGTCTATGGGCGAGCGACTGGAAAGAGACGATCGAAGCCGCAGCTCAAAAACATGAACTGGTGTTCTTACATGGGGAACACAACGATGTCTTCATGTGGGAAGCTATCGACGCTTACACCAAAGAAAAGTCTGGAATGAAAGCAGTGCAAATGACTGGCAACTCACAACTAGGTATATTTGTTGAGCCGTCATTGTTAATGCAGTTACTAAATGAATAAGTGGCAGTAGACTAATTCAACCTGTTTGAACCTGGTATTTAACAAGCTGTAGTTCTCCAACACCGCCGTGGCTTCTCTAGAATTATGGTCTCGTTGTAGGCCTAGACTTTGCGCAGCTGAGGTCGACAAGTATACTGATCTTAGATACACATCAGAGCTACCTGTGGTTCACCATGCCAACCCAAATAGATCAGTTCAAAAAAGCAAGCTTCTCAGCCGAGACACAAAATGGCCATACAATAATCCACGACGTTTACACTCGAGGCCAAGGGCCATCCGTAGTTATTATTCAAGAGCTGCCGGGCATTGGCCAATCAACACTGCGCTTAGCTGACAAGTTAATAGACGCTGGCTTTGAGGTTGTAATGCCACACCTTTTCGGGCCAATCGGAAAGACCCAAGTGGGCCGTAATCTGTTGCGCGTGTTTTGTTTACGAAAAGAGTTCAGCTTGTTTGAAAAAAATAAATCCAGCCCAATTGTCGACTGGCTAAAAGCACTTTGCCGTTCACTTCGCGACGGCAATGCGACCCAAAACTCAAATGCGCCTCAAGGCGTAGGCGTAATCGGGATGTGCTTAACTGGCAACTTCGCCATCTCTCTGATGGCCGACGACAGTGTACTTGCGGCCGTATCTTCTCAGCCGTCAATGCCTTTTAATGACCCCTCAGCGCTTCACATGAGTGACACCGACGTCGCCGAAATTAAGACCAACATAGATAACAACGAGCCCATCAAAGTCTACCGCTTTGAAGGCGACTGGATGTGCAAAGCCAGCAAGTTTAAACGCTTAAACAGCACATTCAATGACGGTGACGAGCGCCTTCAGTTTCGCACATTGCCGGGTAGACATCATTCGGTTCTAACGCAAGACTTTGTCGATGAAGCAGGTCACCCAACCCATGATGCACTGCTCGAAGTTATTGAATATTTTGGCAGAAGCCTGCGAACTAACGCATGAAGTTTTAGAGACGACCTACTATTCCAGCAATATTGATACCAACACGCAATTTGACACTTTACTCTGCCCCAACTAGTACTAACTATCATGGTTTCCCGGGTTTTAACCGCACCACTTAGCATGAGAACGTGAGCGTAACAGTGCAAATAGATAAACCAACACTTGAGGATAGAGCGTGTTAGAGTCAAGCTTAAACTAACAAAAGGAATTAGATATGAGTCTTGTTGATATTGATCAAATAACAAAAGCGTTTTGGGATAGAGAATGGCATCGTTATGTTGCTCCAGGAGACAAACTTGGAGATATCGATAATTCAGAGATTATAGTTAAGGTGCATACAATTAAGTATTCGAGCTTTGAGCCTGTTAAAACTCCCAACATAATCGGCACGTTTCATTTTGTAAATGATACCAACGCAACCCAAGAACAAACGATCCAAACAAGCAAAAAAACGGCGGCAACCTTTCATTGGTCGGTTACTGAAGGGATTAAGGTTGGAGCTAAAGTATCAGGCTCCGTAGGTTTGCCACTCGTTACGGAAGGCAAAGTTGAAGCAAGTATCGAACTTAATTTTTCCAGCACTCAAGGTCAATCCGAGACTGTAGAACAACAGTGGAGTTTTAGTTCAAAAATACCAGTCCCGCCGATGAGTGTTATCGCCGCGAATGTAACGGTAATGGAAGAAACATATTCTCCAGAGTTTACAGCCGTAATTGAGCTCACGGGTATATCGCGCGCTTTCAATGAGTCAAGGAAGGGTAATATTATTATGAGCATCCCTTATATGGTGCAAGGAATTCCCGGTTTTACAATTAGTAGTGATTGGTCGTCGTGTGAATACCTTGCCCGAGGCAAGTTTAAAGGCGCGCAAGGTGTTTCAGTTATGACGAATACAAAAGAAAAGCCTCTCCCAAGCGAGTTTTTGACGCACTGTGCAACAGCGATCATCAACGGTGAAATAGAGAAGGCAAAATAGAGAACTGGCCTGCGATAGGGCAGAACAGAGTTTCTCGAAATAAACAAACTCACCGCAAATAGGCAGCCAGTTGACCCTAAATCGTTTTGTTAGAAAAGGTTCTCTTTCTAACTTTGGTTCGATTTTTTGTATTGGCTTGGCGTTTGGCCTGCGTGCTTTTTAAACGCAGCGTTAAACGTCGACTTTGAATTGAAACCCACCTCATATGCAATTTCAATGAGTGATTTAGGCTCACTACCGATCAGTAATTTTGCTTGAGCAACGCGCCAAGAATTAACAAAATCGTAAAAGCCGATGTTCAAGTGGTTGTTTAATACTTGCGACGCTTTGTTTTGGCTGATGCCGAGTAGGTCAGATAGGTCTCTTAAGGTTAGGCCTGGCGTTTTAAAGAGCTGCTCACCCTTCATCGCACCTACTAGCTTCTCAGATATATCTTGCGTTTCACTGTCGGAGAGTTGTGCGTTTTTGTACTTTTTCTGCGCCTTATCTTGATCGTTTGTCGCGTCACGATGATTGTCTAGGCCGACTTCGAAACACTCCACATTTAAACGCTCGTCGATTTGTATCGACTTTTGTTTGATTGCCATCACTCCGATAATCAATAGCCAGCTATAACCAAACAAGGAGTAAATGGTTTGCCAAACCTTGCCATCGGTAATGCTGTTCGGCATGAACAATTGCAGGGCTCCGAAGATCAAAATCAAAGCAAAAATAACAATCGACCAACGCACCCAAGACAGCGTTTTATCTTCAACATCAGAGAAAAACGCTTTAATACGAACATTATTGCGATAGATTTCACGCAAGCTAATAATCAGGTAGAACAAGCTAAACGGCACAAGCAATAGCAAACTAACAAACGGGCCAATAGTCACAATACCCAGATGCTCTAGCGAGCCCGAAGGTGCCAGCAAGCGTTCCAGCTTTATGTCGGCATCGAGCAAAAAGTAAGGAAGACAAAGAACTGTCGACACAGCAAACCCTAACCAATGCTTTGAAAATAGCTCAAAGCGACCGCGTGTTTCTGGGGAGACGAGGCTGCGAATATAAAGATAAATGGCCGGGGCCAGTACAAAACAACTTGGAAGATAAACGTTGTAGAACTGCGGCGCGAAGCGCCACCATTCAGAGAGTTCATAAATATCATCTACAACAGATACCAGGTTACTTAGGTATAAAACAAACAAATATTTATGCGGTGTCTCATGTCGCTCGACCAGCGCCCACACCACTAAAAATAGGTTAACGCCTAGAACCGCATAGATAATACCGACGATGTCCGCATCAAAGCCCAAAAAAACCTCCTAAAAAGACCTATCCAACAGGATCGGACGATTCAATCGTTAAATCACCCTACTCTGCACTCATATTAATCAACTCGGTGCATATTATGCTTAAAAAATTATTCTCATTGTCGCTAATTTTATTAATACTCAGCGGATGTAAGGAAACACAATTACTGTCTGTTGAACAGCCGTATTGGGGAACTTGGGAGTCGTCTGGTTATGGCTACATTGTTGATATTGTCGACGGCGAGTTCGCGCTTTACGATATAGATTCAAAATACTGTGTAAAACAGGATGCCAGCTCTAAGGAAATCGCTCAGCTCCTTACCCATTTTGAAGCTGTTTCAAATACCAAAATTGGTTTGGGCCAGTCGGCTAATTCAAAGCTCTACTACTTTAATCGATTGGATAAATTACCAAGCCGGTGCAATCAAACAATAAAGAACAGCCCAGCCGTGGTGGTCGATCAATTTGCAACCATGATGCAAGAACACTATGCATTTTTTGACGTATACGGAGTAAATTGGGAAACCCGCGTCGAACAAGCCAAATTAAAGATACGTCCTCAAACGAGTGACCGTGAATTATTTGAGATTTTGTCTGAAATGATGGTGGGGCTTAATGACGGACACTTATACATCAATGCCACATTGGATGGTGAATTGGAGCAGATCAGCTATGGCGACTCAAAAGTGTTAAAGCCAGCCTTAGACAGAGCTTTTAGCCAACAATCAAAGATTAAGACCCGAAGTGAGTTCGGCAAGGCGTGGTACAAAGGTACGCTCGGTAAGGTTGATGAATTACTAAATGGCGAAGCAAACTACAGCGCAAATAATCTAATACTATGGGGTAGTGTTAATAATATAGGCTACATAAAACTGCGCAATATGTTTGGCTTTAGCGAAGACGGCTCCTTATCAAATGAGATCGAGGCGGTGAATAAAGCCATGGTTAACATTCTTAGTGAAATTGGTAATAAACCAAACATCGTGATTGATTTAACTACCAACAGCGGCGGTCATGACGAAGTCGGCAGAGCCATTGCGAACTTCTTTACGGACAAGAAACTCAAACTATATTCTCATAGTACACTTGGCTCTACTGAAGCACCGCAGGAGTACTTCACGAATCCGAGCTCGGCTCCGTACCTAGGTAAGGTAATAGTCTACACCAGCGACCATACGGTCAGCGCGGCAGAAACGTTTACGATGGCGATGAAGGCCCTGCCAAACGTGACGCATGTTGGCACCACCACTCGCGGAGCCTTGTCAGACATCCTCGACAAAACTCTCGCAAACGGCTGGGAAGTTGGCCTATCAAATATGACCTACTTGGATTCTAACGATAAGCTTTGGGAGGGCATCGGTGTCATACCCGAGATTAAGCTAGAGGTGTTCAACAATGAGGATATTCTTACTAGTCATCTAGTAGCGACCCAGCAATTGTTTAAAATGATCGAAACTGGGCAGCTCTAAGAACTAAACTGTGTTAATTGAAAATACGGCCCAATGGCTCTAAGCAAAGTCATTGGGCGTCGTTAATCATGAGATAAGCCAATTTACTTAGCTACACCTAATTTATGCTCGACCAACATTTAGCCTTCGCTATCGCCGCGGTGTTCGTAGCTAGCGTGCGCTACGCCACCTACTTCCATACAATTTATCAAGGTAAAACTAAGCCGCACGCATTCTCTTGGCTGTTGTGGGGCACCGTGACGGGTATTGGCACGGTCGCCCAATTTAGTTTAAACGGGGGGCCATCAGTCTGGGCCTTAGCCTTTGTGTCAGTTACCTGTTTACTAATCGCCTTATTAGCATTCTTTATTGGCGAACGTGATTATCATAAAAGTGATTTCGCCGCGCTATTCACTTGCGCACTCGCCATACCGATATGGCACACAACTCAGAACCCTGTGTTAGCGTTGATCGTCATTATCGCCATAGACCTACTCACCTATTGGCCGACCATTCGCAAGTCCTATCACAAGCCACAAACCGAACCGCCCATATCTTATGGTTTCGCCGGATTACGCTATTTTCTTATGCTGTTCGCTGTTCCAAACCCCACTTGGGAATCACTGATGTACCCATTCTTCTTAATGATCACCGACTGGGCATTTGCAATTTATGTAATCTGGCGACGATGGCAGTTAGGGCATCCGCTACACGAATATGCAAAGTCATAGAACACTATTGAAGCACCATTAATTAGGCTCTGATTCTTAAACTTATTCACGTTCTTGCTATAGAATCATTCGTGATGCTAATTGTTTACACCATTTTGTTTTTACTACTGCCAGCCGCATTGCTCTGGCTTGTTGAAAAACAACGTTGGGCAAAAAGAATAGGCGCTATCGTTTTATGTTACGCCGTTGGTTTAGCGCTTGGCAACGCAGGGCTTATTCCAGGCTCTGTGGAACAAGTGCAAACTTCGCTTTCTGAAGCAACCATTGCACTCGCATTACCCATGCTGCTGTTCACGCTAAATATTAAAGAGTGGTCAGCGATGGCCGCAAAAGCCTTACTCAGTTTGGTCTTTGCGACGACATCAGTAGTAGCTATTGCCTCTACCCTATACTTTCTAACCGCCGACGATAACGCCGTTCAAAGTAGCCACTTAGCCGCCATGTCGGTTGGTGTTTACACCGGCGGCACGCCCAACCTAGCGGCGATTAAAAGTGGTTTAGATATTCCTAACGATTTATACCTAGTGTTTCATAGCGTTGATACGCTATTGGGCTCGATATACTTATTATTCATGCTCACGCTTGCCATTCCACTTTTCCGGTGGCTATTACCAGCACCCATTGAGTTTGATAGCCAAACTAATGCCGCTGCCGACAAACTGGGAACCTACAATGAAGATTATTCACCGCTGCTAAAGTCGTCCAATCTAAGCCAAGTTGGAAAGGTGCTTGCCCTGTCAGTTCTTGCACTTGGTCTTTCGATAGCCGGAGCAGAAACAAGTAAAGCGTTGTTCAATTTAGAGTCGACTGCAGCCATTACCATTATGCTTTTAACTAGTTTTGGCATTTTGTTTTCACTGCATGCGCGCGTACGCTCACTAAAGCTTGCCTACAAAATGGGTATGTATTTGATTTTAGTTTTTTGCTTAGTGATTGCCTCTACCGCTGATTTAACAACGCTCGCCGACTTTAACATCATCATCGCGGTTTTCTTATTTGGCGCGGTCACCGGCAGCGTAATTTTGCATGCTCTGCTATGCAAACTGACCAAGGTTGATAGCGATACGTTTATGGTGACATCCGTAAGCGCTATTTGCTCACCTCCCTTTGTGCCGATGATGGTTAAGGCGTTAAACAACCCAAACGCCTTGCTCAGTGGCATGACTACCGGGATCATAGGCTTTGCACTTGGTAACTATCTTGGCATCAGTTTGGCCCTATTCTTACAAAGCCTAAATTGATTTTAGCCCACCAAAATTCTTGCTGAATTGAAACTCATAACGAGCCCCATATGACACACTTACACCACAAACCAATGCCGCAGTCAGGAGTAGACCAAGAAGAAATACTCTCTCAATTAGACGCGTTTAAGTCTGACGATCCTGAATATAAAAATGGCAAGGTATGGAGCCTAGTTTACTACATTGATGAAACACATCAGCAACTGCTAAAGGATTCATACTTCAAATACTCATCTGAAAACGGCCTGAACCCCACCGCGTTTAAGAGCCTTAAGAAAATGGAGAATGACATTATCGGCGCCACCGCCAGCATTCTTAATGGCACCGATGAAGTGTGCGGCGTAGTGACGTCTGGTGGCACTGAAAGCTGCTTATTGGCGGTTAAGACATATCGCGACATGGCCAAAGATAAACGCCGCGTCAAAAAGCCTGAAATGATCATTCCCGAAACAGCGCACGTAGCCTGGTATAAGGCCAGCGATTACTTCGGCGTTAAGATTCGACAGGTACCGCTTGATAACAATCTAGTGCCCGATCTTAAAAAACTCAAGAAGATGATTAACCGAAACACGGTTATGATTTTAGCCAGCGCGCCTGAGTACCCTCATGGAACCATCGACCCAATTGAAGCCATGGGCGAGATCGCGCAAGAAAAAAATATTCCCCTGCATGTAGATGCATGCGTAGGCGGCTTTATTTTACCCTTTTTGGAGATGAACGGAGAGACCCTGCCTAAGTGGGATTATCGTGTACCCGGCGTCACGTCCATTTCAGCCGACATTCATAAATACGGCTACGCTGCCAAAGGCGCCAGCACCATTACCTATCGCAATCTAAACTACTTGCGGTATCAAATGTTTGTGCAGCCAGACTGGTCAGGCGGCGTGTTTGCCTCGTCCGCCTTATTAGGTACTCGCCCAGGAGGCGCTTATGCGGGCGCTTGGGCCGCATTGCAATATTTCGGCATTGATGGTTACAAAAAGCTAGCCGATGAGACAATCCAAGCCGTTAACAAATTAAAGAAAGGAATCACCGGCATTCCAGAACTTGAAATTATGGGCACACCACAAGGCCCGCTATTCGCATATCAATCGCGCGACACCGCGGTAAATATTTTTGCGGTTGGTGACCAAATGGATCTGATGGGCTGGAAGGTTAACAAAAATCAAAAGCCAGACGGCCTGCACGCCATGGTAACCGCCCAACATCTTAAAGTAGTAGATCAATACCTAGCCGACCTTAAGCAGGCCGTAGAAACTGTGAAGGCAAACCCAGAGCTCGCCAAACAAGGCGGCGCCGCAACTTATGGAATGATGGCTCATGTACCCTTGCGCGGCATGGTTAAAAACAAGGTGTTAGAAATGTACTCAGAACTTTACCGTGCCGGTGGCGGATCGATAGACCTATCAGCTCAAGCGGCTGACACCAACGAAACGGCACCGACAAGCATTGTCGATAAAGCATTAGCTTGGTATGTAAACCGGCAAACTAAAAAGCAGCAAAACAAGAGTTCTTGATCACTAAGGCAAACGGCCTTATTCGAAGATAGGCGAACCCACTGCATTACGATATGATTCCAATCCAACTGAACTGGGAGCAACAATGGCTAAGAAGTTTTACGTCGTATGGCAAGGCCGACAAACCGGCATTTTCACCGATTGGGATACCTGCAAAAAACAAGTAGACGGCTTTGCTGGCGCGAAGTACAAGTCATTCAAAACACAGGCCGAAGCCGAGGCCGCGTTTGCTGGCACAAAAGCTCCAACAAGCAATAGATCAGCCAGTACGGCCGCAAAAAAGAAGGTGTCTAAGCAAGGGGTAAAAACCTACACGGCTGATGAAATAGCCGCCATGCCACTAAACACTAAAATATTTACCGATGGCGGCTGTGACCCTAACCCCGGCAAAGCCGGCTCGGGCATTGCGGTGTATCGAAATGATATCGCAGAAGAGCTATGGTATGGCTTATACAACCCCAATGGCACCAACAACACAGCCGAGCTAAATGCACTTCATCAAGCATTGATCATGGCTAAAGGTGAGGCTAGCGAAGGCAAATCAGTCGGTATTTTCTGTGATTCTAAATATTCCATTCAGTGCGTTACTCAATGGGCGGTTAATTGGCAGAAAAAGGGTTGGAAAAAGCCCGGCGGTGAAATTAAAAATCTTGAGCTAATTAAAGAAATGTTCACCCTGCATCAACAGATAAAGAACGACATACAAGTACTGCATGTAAACGGGCATGTTGGTGTAGAAGGCAATGAACTGGCCGATCGCATGTCGATAGTTGCCATCGAGAAAAAAGAACCCAACTTTATTCAGTATGATGGAGAGCTTGATATTGGCGCCCTTCTAAAGTTGAGAGCAGGCTAGTTGCTCTAGCCTGCTGGCTAACGACCACTGAGTCACACTGCTTTCATTAAAGCATTAAATAATTCACACCGTCAGAGAAAAGGCATGTCGCAAACCACCGTAAAATTCATCTTAGAAAAAGAAACCAAAAACAGTGTGCGTTACAAAGAAGTGCCTGAGGAAGGTAAGGCTCCAATTATGGGAACCGTGTACGTGCAAAAGTGGTTTGCGGGTAATACACAAACGCTTGAAATCACGATTGATAAAAAAGACTGAACTGTCGGTAGTCGATTGCTTTGATGTGAAATTCATATCTATCTAACAAGCCAAATGGATAAGGATAAGATCTACTCCCTTTTTTAGTGTTTCTATTACATTCTTTGCAATGGTAGAGTGGACGTACCTAGAATCATCTTGTGTATCACGTTCAACGTTTTTTTGAGCAACCCATTGTTGAGGCAAAAACATGTTTACTAGAGCAGTTTACCAAAGAGCTCAGCAGCTTAGCTTACTCCTCTGCGCACTACTCCTCAATTCGGCCGCCTACGCCGAACAGTCTATTAACGTAAATGTGCTGAATTATGTTAATGCCAAATCCAGTGTGCATTTTGATCGCGTATTATCAAGAGGCACTAGTTTTAACAACTGGTTACATAACCGCTCTCTGGTTCCGATTACTGAAAAACCGCAAGGCTCACGCCGAGTTAATCGAGATACTCTTTACAGCTACGCGCTTGTAAACATCAGTGAGGGGGCGTCGTTCACCCTACCTGACTCTGATGGTCGCTACCTTTCAGTGCAGGTAATTAACCAAGACCATTACACTAATCGAACCTATTATAAGCCGGGCGAACACAAGCTTAGCATGGCGAAATTTGATACTCCCTATGTGCTGCTGCTGGCGCGAGTCTTAGTAGATGCGTCTGATCCTCAAGACTGGGTAAAAGCACATGAGTTGCAAGACAAGCTTAAGGTCAATAGCCAGAGTGATACACCTTACGTATCAGCCAACTTTGATGCCCAGAGCCTTAAAGATGTTACTAAAACATTGTTGTCGCTTGCCGATGCCTTACCCGACGCAAGGTACTGCTTTGGACAAAAGGGCGAGGTAGATGCGGTGCGTCATTTACTAGCGACTGCATACGGCTGGGGAGGCTTACCCGATGCTGATGCTATTTATCAAAATGTTCAACCTAACTTACCGATCGGCGAGTATTCACTCAAGGTTCAAGATGTGCCAGTCGATGGGTTCTGGTCTGTTAGCGTATACAATCGAGATGGGTATTTTGAAAAAAATCAGCGCGAACTTTATAGCATCAATAACCTAACGGCGGTTCCAAATGTCGATGGATCTTACACCATTCGTTTTGGTGGAGACGAGACTCAATCAAATTATTTACCCATAACTGATGGCTGGAACTATGTCGTTAGAATGTATCGGCCAAAGAAAGAGGTCATTGATGGCAGTTGGGAATTTCCCATGGTGGAATAATTTCAAGGTTGGTGGCTTTATTCGGCCGTCTATTTATCTTTTTCTATGTTGTCCTCAGCTTAAGACAGTCGAAAAAAATTCAGTATTGGTTTAGCCCAAAACAAATCCCAAAATGCCCAAGTACCGATCATCACCAATGATGCTGCCGCAAAAAATGAGATCGTTAATAACCCTTTAAGCTTAGCTGATTGTCTTGAACGCTTAGAGCGTAAAATAAATTCAACCAGCAACAAGTTCGGCACGTAGAAAAAAAACGCCATAATCTTATCAAACCAACCACTAAAGTCTTGTTGGTGCCCAATAGCATCCGTTGTCATAAACCAGAGCCCATATTCCATTCGATACAGCCATGACCCAATCGCAAGCGCAAACAGTCTAAGCGCCCAAGCTCGATGGTTTGCGAATTCACGCCGCCTCGCATAGCGATATGTTTGTACTGAGCAGATAAACATCAAAGCGCCATACAGGGCAAACCCGATGTCCATTACCAGCCCGCCTACGGTACCTCGTATCGCAATAAATAATAGGCCACCAATTGCGGCCACTAAGCAGGACAATAGATAGACTCGACCGCTCATGCGATGCACGCCAGGGGCTCGCTTACGCACCAGTGGTAACAACTGAATACATCCCAATATAAGGATCACGCCACCTGCAAAGAAATGTAGACCAATACTGTTATTTGCTAAGGTGCCACCATGCACATACAAACCGGCGAGGCTTTGATTCCAACTCTCAGGATCAACCGTGTATGACGACACGTAAAACGCCAAGATATACAGCCCGAACAAAAGAGTGCTCAGCCAAACTACAACCGTTAACAGTTTCAAGCTCGCATGCAGAAGCTGGTCGATCAAATGTTGTTTCGAGGTTTCTACAATAGCTCGTATTGTCATCGTTAACCTTGCGCGATAGTGCTCAAATTCATTCGCATTGATACTACCGTAGCAGTTAACCGCTGTCATTGGCGACTATTAGCGAATGTTTTTTCTGTTGTGAACGCTGCTAAGAAGCTCCCCTTTTTACCATGAACATAGGGCGCGCATCTTGTACGTTATACTTTCGGTATTGATTCAAGCGATGCTCATTAAAAGGCTGTAGTGTTTTACCTTGGATCCGAACAAACACTAATTCAAATAATATTGATTGCGATGAAAAATTATACGTTTCCCCCATCTGTTTTTTCTGGTTTTGGCTATATTGTTAGCGCACTCATAGTCTCTTTCTCTTTAGCTGTTACAGAAGCTACTGCACTAGAAGCCCCTAAAGTAGTAGAAGACCAAAACCCTGTTTTGGTTAATACAACCGCCATTGAGGGAGGCTTCAAGCCAGAATACTTAAAGCAAATCGAACTGCCAAAAGGGTTCAGCATCAGTGTTTTTGCCGATGATGTGCCTGGCGCAAGATCTATGGCTCTGAGCGACGAAGGTATTGTTTACGTTGGCACGCGTGGACGTAGAGAAAGTACCAAGCGCTTGGGCAGTATCTATGCCGTTGTTGATAAAGATAGCGATTTCAAAGCAGACCAAGTTATAGAGCTAGCGTCAGATTTATTTATGCCTAACGGCGTAGCTGTACGTAACGGCTCTCTTTATGTTGCTGAGCCTAATCGTGTATTAAGGTACGACGATATCGATAACTCGCTAAGCAAGTTACCTGAGCCTGTGATCGTTAACGACAGTTACCCTTCTGACATTCATCATGGCTGGAAATACATTGGCTTCGGCCCCGATGACCGACTCTACTTACCCGTCGGCGCGCCATGCAATATCTGCGAAGCCGATGAACAATATTCTGTCATTACAAGTATTAAGGCTAATGGCAGCGACAAGCGTGTTGTCGCGCGCGGTGTTCGTAACACGGTAGGTTTTGATTGGCACCCTGAAACTAAAGAACTATGGTTTACTGATAATGGGCGTGACCTGTGGTCAGATGATATGCCTCCCGAAGAGCTTAATCGTGTGAGCCAGGAAGGGCAGCACTTTGGTTTTCCTTACGAGTATGGAAAAGGCCACCGAGATAACGTGTTTACAGCGCCAAGCGAAAAGTTCACACACGCAGCCCTCGAACTGCCTCCGCATACCGCGCCCCTTGGAATGAAGTTTTATACCGGGGAGATGTTTCCTTCATCGTATAAGAACAACATCTTAATTCCACATCACGGTTCTTGGAATAAGTCTGAGCCCGCCGGTTATTACATTAGCTTTGTCGAGTTAGACGGCAATTCTCCAAAGAAGCACACTTTGTTTGCGTCAGGCTGGCTACAAGATGAAGGCTATTGGGGGCGCCCAACAGATCTTCTGCAACTACCAGATGGCTCGCTATTGGTGTCTGATGATCATGCTGGAGTGATTTATCGCATTACTTACAAAGGCCAGAACTAATGCGCATTAATGTATCTAGATCTGCCGGCCTAAGCGGCCTGTGTTTATTGGTTTTATGCTCGGCCACAAGCGCACTCGCGCAACAAGCGCAAACCTCTGAGTTCGATTATTTTTCTGACAATCGAAACATGATTCGTAACGGCGTACAGTCGGTTCTAACTTGCAATGGCCTGTTCACATCCAACCGAACGATAGACCAAGTGTTTGATCAAGAGCTCGCCTACCTCAAGAACCCGGTTGGCAATGCTAAATCGGGCAACTATTCCGTTGATGTTAATACGCGCTCCGTCTCGGTAGGCGGCAAACATGATGGCACACGGATCACCGCCGCATTTAGAGAAGGCGTTGGCTGCGTGGTGATGGCGCCTAACCAAACCATTGAGGATATTGACTTATTGCCCAAAGTGGCTCTTTCCAAACCCAAGCCGGCAGCAGCTGAAACCGACTGGCCGCAAGGCGATCGAATAGAAAAACAAACGCTAGACTCAAGCATCGACGCCCAAGCGCTCAAAGCCGCATCGGAGTGGGCATTTAATCGAGATACACCAGAGCAAGATACGCTGAGCTTACTAGTCGTACATAAAGGCAAGCTCGTTCATGAACGTTATGCAGCGGGCATTACTCAGCAGACTAAAACTCGAACATGGTCAACAGCCAAGAGTATTGCCGCCAGCTTTATTGGCATGCTAGTTGAAAAAGGCGAGTTAGATTTAGATGAGCCGCTGGATATCGAATGGTTGCCCCAACTTGCGGCCGACCAGCAAGACCCTAGAGATGAGATTACACTACGCCACCTGCTAAACATGTCTAGCGGCCTTTACCCTGTAGATAGCTTCGGTATGGAGTATGCGACTGGCTCTGGGCTGTCTTATTGGGCAGGCGCCAGCTCATCGGTAGGCGCTCGTCGTCGAGGTTTGGTAAGAGAGCCTGGCGAGTTTTGGGACTATGAAAACTACGACACATTGCTGGCCGTTCACGCCATGCGCAAAGTCTTAGGCGATGACTATCACCAATTCGGTTACCGAGAACTCCTGCACAAAATCGGCATGCACAATACCTTAATGAGCATGGATCGTTTTGGAGACTTTATTTTGAGTAGCCAGGTCTACACCAATGCTCGTGACTTGGCTCGCTTCGGGCTCCTGTATCAACAAGGCGGCAAATGGAATGGTGAACAACTGATTTCACAAAACTGGATCGACTTTAGTATCACTCCAGCACCGGCTTCTGATGTGCGCAACAATGACTATGGCGCTCAATGGTGGTTAGTGCCAAGCAATCGAAAAGATGTGCCTGAAGATGCGTACTCCACGGCCGGCAATCGCGGACAATATGTGATTGTCGTACCGTCTCAAGAACTTGTCATTGTGCGCCGTGGCTTAGATTTTGGTAAGCAAGGCTTCAATCGCTGGGACCTTACCCGAGAAGTATTGAAAGCGTTCCCAAAGTAGGCTTTGGGAACGCTCTGACTAATTCAAGGTCTCACTTCTCCTCTAAACGCTCAGCAAGAAGAGAACTACGGTCAATCATCTTTCCTTTAGTGAAAACGGTTTCAATATGATCGAAAGCATCAATGCTCTGCAAAGGGTTCTTGGACAGCAGCAGTAAGTCTGCGCGCTTACCTTCATCAACGCTGCCTATGTCATCAAAGAGATTGAAAAAAGTAGCGTTGTTAATTGTCGCTGCGGCCAGCAATTGAGTCGGTGACACTCCTGCCTTTTGCCAGTGCTTCATTTCAATTCGGCCGTTTAAGCCTGGCGGGTTAGCAAAGGTTAAATCACTCGGGGTATCGCTACCAAAGAGAAGGCTCCCGCGTTGTTCTAGCCACTCACTAAAATACAATTCAAGACGATTAATTGCGGCCGCATCAATTGCCTCCCAGCCCTTATCTGATAGGTGTGTTTTAACGAAGGGTAGCGAGCTCATTCTGGCTCTAAACGATTGACCGTCTTCACTGGCGTACCAATCGATTAGCGCTTTTGGCAGTACCTTGCTCAACTCGGCTTGGCTTAGATAATCTGGGTTATGAAGGTCTCGTTCGCCGTAGAGCACTTGGAACGTCGGCTGTAAGCTCAGCTTGTTAGCTGTCGACCGTTTGATCAACGTTTTAATCGATTTGCTTAGTTTATCTTGTTGATCGCCGCTCCAATGCCACATGCCATGTACAAACGCATCCACACCGGTTTGTAACCCAAAATCTTGAGCCGTTTGAGAGTTCGCATGTAACACGACCCTCAAGCCTTGATCGTGCGCTTCTGATACGAGGTTTTGTATGAGTTGCGCTGAAGGCACAGGTAAATTCTCCTTGCCCGAAAAGCCAGTTTCATAATGCGTTTTCACACACACCGCACCCTGCTCACGCATTCTAGTGACCACCGCTTTAGGTGTGTGCGCCGATGCGTCTATGTCTACGTGCGCACTATGTTCTTCAACTATAAAATAAGGCGTGAATTTATATCTTATAGACTTCGGCATAAAACTCATTGGGTAGCCGTCAATTATCGGCGCGGCGCCACAAAAGTGAGCCTCAGGCCGAGTCTCTTGAGCATTCCAGCGCTTGATCGATTCTGCGTCAGCATGTAAGTCGACCACGGTTGTGAAACCATGATACAAATAACTTCGCGGTATCTGCCGCATCGCCTGCTTTACCACGTCACCATTTTTCTGCATTTGTTGAAAGGTCATCCCAGGAACACCGCTCAAATGAGTATGGCTGTCGATTAAGCCTGGCGATAAATAGCGGCCATCACCATCGAGCGTCTGCTTTGCCTTTACCTCAAGTTTGTGACCCGTTTTTACAATGCGCTCTCCACGAATGAGCACATCCATATTTGGTTTAATGGTCATCGTTTGAGTAGCGATAACATTCACATTGCGAATTACAAGATCGCCTTCGAGTTGTGCCGAAAAACTGATTTCAGAAATCATCGAAGCGAATACGCTCAGTAACACCATTATTGTCTTTTTCATTTTTCTAATTGCCTAGTTTGCTGTTCTGTTGTGCCAATACTCAGACAGAACGACATTCAAGGCGACCCAAAACGCGTTTGAGGTCTGGAAAAAGTTTGGAAAGACCGCTCAGCACTTGCTAGCATTAAAAGATGTCGATGATGATGCAGATTCTGGCGTGGTTAAGCGCCTTCGCATGCCTATTGATGGGTGTGCACTTATTGCGATCGCGCCCAAGCAACCCCATGCCTGCCAAATTACTTGGCACCCTCTTTCTGGTGATGGCATTTCAGGCAAGCTTGATGAGCATGGTCATAGAGTTTGGACGAGGCACTTGGTCTATTCTACTACCTTCGCTGGCCTTAGCTCTTGGGCCTCTATTGTTTCTCTATTTTCAAAGTGTGGCCCACTCATCGTATCGTTTAACCGCTAGGTCAAGCCTGCATTTTTTACCAGCTGCTTTCTGCTTAGTTGAAATGCTCTTCAGACAATTCTGGGTCGACCCTGACCTGATGATTGTGATGAGCTTTGCAGCATATACAGTCGCCTTGGCACTGCGAATGACAAAAGGTAGAGCGCAGTTTTCACGTTACGGCACACATCAAAACATCGTTTTTTTATGGCTAGTTTCTTGCATGGCGATTCTCGCTTTGTCTTGCGCAAACGAGCTATTCATTTTGTACGAGTTGAGCCAGGGAAAGCAAGTTAAGCAATCTATTGGCTTATTGATGGGCTTGCTCTCTAAGTTGACCATGCTCAGTTTCACGCTATTAAGCGCACTGCAAAAGCCGTCGCCACTTGATTGGCTCACCGGCTTTGAGCGAACAGCTTATCGGCCTTCACCCCAATCACCTGAAGATAAAAATCTTAGAGACCTAGTAAAGAAGTTTGATCGTTTGGTAGACCAAGAAAAGTGTTACGCACAAGAAGGTGTATCACTTAAAAGTTTGGCTTCATTTTTGAACGTACCGCAGCGTCAACTCTCGCAAGCTATAAACCATGTACACGGTGAAAGTTTCTCAAAGCGTATGAACCGATTGCGCGTGAAAGAAGCTAAACGCCTTCTTCTAACTTCTACTGGCAAGAGCATTACCGACGTCATGCTAGAAGCAGGCTTTCGCACCAAGTCTAACTTTAATAAGGAGTTTTTAGCCATCGAAGGAATGTCTCCGAGCGATTTTAGATTAACGAATAATTGATGGTTTCTGAATTAACTCTCGAAGCAATCTAACTTCACTATTCGCCTAATTACTCATAGATTAGATGCACAATAATTGCCTTTTAGTCTATGTCGCTTTTTGACTCTATTGGGCTCTATCCATTTTTAACTTCATGCTATTCTGGTTATCGCTGCTTAGCGAGGTTTGCTACCCTATTGATATCGGTCCAGCTTAGGCTCGACCCTTTGAAATTAATATGAATTGATCTAATTCTGCTCACAATTATTTGATAAAAATGGCTCGAGAAAAAATATCAGAATCAATCAACAAGGTCGACAATAGAAAACAGAGTGTCATTGTAGCGATGTTACTCTTTCGATTTATTCGCAGCGACGGCACGGCAAAAATGATAGAGCTCTTGCACATGAGCGAGATTCTAAGAAAAGACTTCAGGTTAAGTCAAAGCGAGCTCGAAGAGGTTTTCAAACTAGCTAATGAGCCAGACTCCAGCAGCAATAAAAACGAAGATATCTTAACGCTGGTTAAAGAGAATTGGAGCTATCAAAGCCGCAAAACCTTACTTAAATATCTTTGGATACTGGCTTTTTCAGACGACAACATTGATGACAACGAGGTTCGAATAATCAAAGAAGTTGCCGAACGATTTGAAATAAGCAACATCGATCAATCTCGCAGCCAGCAACGAGCTGAAGAACATTTGGGGCTGTAAATCAGCGTATTTGTAGGCTAACTAATTTGCGAGAAATAGGGTCTAGAAAATTCTTACCCTCGCTGGTATGCAGCCACACAACCGCCGCTAGGCTTAATAACACAGTCACCCAAAACACAAAACGAAAAGACTGTTTCTTACTCTTATGTCGTAGAAACTGTTGCGCTAACAACGCACCCGGCCAACCACCCACTAAGGAAAGAAGGTGTAATGTCGACTCTGAAGTACGCCACCGATTATTTTGAGCTGACGACTTATCCCACGCATACACCACATAAGCAACAACACTTATTGCAACTTGCCACAGCAATACAATTATCGGCAATTTGGTCAATTCAACAGACAAAAACAATAGAATGAAATAAATTGGAATTAGCCAAAGTGATGCAGATTTCTTAGAGCCAGCTCGCATGGGTGCGACCTTCTCACCTGCGTATAACACCTTAACTGCACACATTCGCCCATTTTTATCTTTGGCTAACTGAAAGCTCACGTCACGCCCTATGGTTGGCGTGCTGCCCTTGCTCTTAAAAGAGGTAATGTGCGCGAACACTTGTTTACCACCAGCAGACGGCTCGAGAAAACCAAACCCTTTTTCTTGGTTCCAAAAAACTATTTTCCCCTCTTTACGCATGCGCTCTTGCCCTTGAATTTAGGTGTATTAGGTTCATGGTATAAGTCAATTCTAACACCGCCCTTCTGATTTACACTGGCTCCAAGAGCAAATTAACAAAAGACTTATTGCCCACAATTAGACAATTGCGAGCTTATGATTCTTAGAAACTTAAGTCTAATATTATTGTTTATTCAGAGAGCTATTTGCGATCTCATAGAGCTCTACCAATAGCGACAAATACTCGCTCTCTAATTGTTTGCCCTTGCGCTCTGAATGTTTGCGAAAGCAAGCAGGTAAGTTTCGGCTCATGAACAGTTTAGAAAAAGGAGAAGTAATTGCCACTTCAATAAAAAATGGCGTGCTTTTAAGAACAACACCCGTAACTAGAGTGTCGTTATGAATTGTAGAGACTTGCATTGTCTGACCCTTGATAAGAATAACCAAGGCAACAGCGGGACCATAGGGTGAACGCTTTAGCTGAATTTTTATACCGCTCGCAAGTTGCCATTAAATCAGCGGTTGCGCATAGCTTAACTCAAATATTTTAAAAAGCAATATCGACCAACTGAATACTCAGCTAGCCACAAGCAAGGTAGCCCTTTTGCCATATTAGACAATTGTCTTTCTCGTGCTAATACCACCATTGATCGGAACCTAGCTAATAGGCTGGTGTTGGGAATAAGCATGATAGTGGGCTCTACCTTCTTAGCATTCAGCTTATTGTTTCGAATAAATTAGATCGCGTTTAAAAGTCAGACTAACCTGCTCAACTGTTAACAGCTTAGAGATCAAATTATTAACTTCTGATGACAGTCTAGGCACATAACGCCACTCCCTCTCAATATAAAAATTTCTATCAATGAAATTGCCACCTTGGAACATAAACTTCTGTGAAATCGCATGTAATGGCGTTGTGATTAGAACAAACTCTTGGATAATCCCCCGCAATGGTAAAAGGTTGTCGGGTAATCTATTGGAGTAGAGCTCAACCTTTTTGTTACTTCAAAATTATTAATCGGGGGTTGGTTAAAATGAGTGAGCATGCGGGTATAAAGTTAATAGCCACAGTAAAACTTAGTGAGTTTACGAATCGTTCTTTGGTGTTATGTTCACAATTTTCTCGTGAACTTAAAACACTCGATGGCAAGGGTTTAATGTTACGAGACCCTTTGTTGCCAAAGTCGATCGCAAAGGCAATGCGTAATCACCGCAGTGAGAAATTAACGGCTCTGTTCGAGAAATTACTAGCCGAGTTGCGCATCGATACAAATAGCGGCAATGCTCAACACCTCGACTCAGCAGCCCAAAGCAGCGCTGCTACTGCAAAGAAAGATTCATATGCTGGCTTGGCCAATAAGGAGCAGACCAAAACCAGAATGTATAGAGGCACCCCAGTCGTTGATTAATCTTGGGTAAAAATCAGGGCAGAGTAAAATTACGGAGCCATCGCCGTTTAACTATCTACTCCAGGGCAACCAGCCTGTCTTGCTCGTAAACGTCTGCACGACAAAGCCTCTAGCTGACCAATAAAAGTATCGACCCCTAAAGCCAAACCTGAATTTGTTGCTTTACGTAACTCAGGTTTAGCTTATCTGAGACATGCACTTTAACAAGTGCTCGATAGTTCGCCTGCCGTTGCAATTCGCACTCACTCAGCCTTAGATAAAGGGAGTGAGGAGCTCTCAAACTCGTCACCCTAGCAAGCAATGTAAGACACCATGTCGGCTCGACATTACTACCTCTTATAGTGTTCCATCTATCGCTTGCATATCACGGCGATTAGATCCTTAATTTTATTCTGACCTCAATTATTGCAAACCTACTCACTAAAATGCTCAAGCGCTAAAGTCAAAGCATCTTTCTCCGTCGCTACAATATCAGGCGTGATACCCGTTAGCTCCCAATTGCTCCCTGTCTTTGCATTGATCGGGCTAGCTGTTGATATAGAAAGCCTAAAGTTGTTACCTAAAGAATAATAACTGTTCATATTTGCCGCGCCAGCGGTGTTGCTACCAACAATCGTAGCCTTGCCAAAGCTCTGTAATGTATAAGCGAAATATTCGGATGCCGAGCCTGTTCCGTTATCGACCAAAATATATAGTGGTTTACCGACCATCAATTTGCCTTGAATCAAATCTGATGTGTATTTAGTGTGCGGCAAGGTTTCTCCGCCTGAGTAATGGGTAGTAGACAGTAAGCGCGGCGGGCCTTGAAAATAATGGTTCAAGATATACTCCATTATCCCAGGGTAGCCACCACCATTACCTCTAATATCAATGATCAAACCATTGGTGTTCTCTATCAACTTCATTGCCGCGACTGCAGTAGAGAGTGATCTTTTGGGGTGCATCCATTCCACAATCTTTAGGTACCCTACATTCTTTTCTAAAACTTCTATTCTCTTAAAGCCATAGTTCAGATTTATTTCAGAAGTACGTTCAACAGCCTGCCAATTTTTCTCATCGCTCTCCTCTTCGGAGTTCAGTGCCGTTGCATCGTTGTAGCTTAGATATAAATGGCCATCAGAGCTTATTTCCTTTAGGTCTTGCGATACTACGTCAGCCAGCATTTTTGCTTTGGTAATCGCTTTGTATTTTCCAGACTGGGTTAAATCTGCGAATGAAGCAGCAATAGTTTGTGCTCGAAGATCATCTACATGATGCTTCTCAATTAATGGCGGTATCTTTTGTAGAATATCAATTACCTCACCTTCAGATAATTGAGCAGCTGATGCTGTTTGGGTAGCCATTAGGAGTAGCAATGGCCCAAAAAACAGGGTGCCTTTTGATTTCATAATGAATAGAAAATGGTGGATTCTTTAAAGTAAGACGCATGTTTTAACTAAATGGTTTACACGCTTGGTGACCATTAGGCACTTTAGTTTCACGATTCACAGAGGTGTTGCACGTGACGCCTTCTTATTAAACTATTGCAGCTCGCCCTCACCCGACCAAGCGACATCCTTAATTTTACTCTGAGTCCGAAGTGCGGCTATTTACTTGAGTTTTCGGTGAGCCCGATTATCTAAAGAGTGTAAAGAGTCGGTGTCCAGTAGTATTGTTCCATTGCAATATAGCTCCTTGATCGTCCGGACCCAGACGATCACCAAAGCCTGCCCAATGCTTACCATTTACTTTGAAACGTAAGATTTGCTTCGTCAAGAATTTCTGGACCAGGAACCACCGGCCCATCATTTGGCTGTCCCCCGGGGCTGACTACAGTATTTTGAATGCCAAATGCGGATGTGTAGATCAGGCAACCATTTAACACCACGAGCATGTATGCTATTGGCCCTGAAAGTTCACTTTTTGATATTGAAAAAGCAACAGCTGAAACAATTATCGAACTTAATAAGCCGAACCAGCGAGGGCCCCAATTAAATACATGCCGAGTTGTATTAACCAGCACAACAACAGTTGCGACGCAGCCAACAAGCGTGCCAAAACTTTGTATAGTAACGAATGAACTCATGAGCCCTCCTCAGGCTTAATCCAAAAATAAAATTTTCGAAAATTTAGTGAAATAAAGAATAATGCTTTGAAGCTAACACTCTAATGATTCAAGTCGATCCTGATCGTTCTGATCGATAGCGCTCTCGCAAGCATCTAGTTTCAACTTGAATAACTCTAGCTCTAACCCCTTCTTTAAAGAGTCTATTTCTGAGTTGTCTGTCGATTTTAATGCGTCGAAAGTAGAGCCAATCGCTGAAAAATAGGCGCTAATTACATCTGCGGGTATCTTCAAAAAGGATACTGCCTCTCCCTCTGATACCTCGGTATACTTTGTGGGAACGCCGTCAACAAAAACAAAATCAGTTTCACTGTCCGCAAAGAAGCTACGTTTTATTGGCAACATATTAATGGGGGCTTCAGACGGCGAATAAACTGTAGTGGTCACAGCCTTGCCGCCACTATCTTTCGCAACTATTGAATAAGGTAGAGGTTGCCGATAAAACAAGCCCGCCATGTCGGCGCAGTCGTTGTCACCTGTAGACGTTAACGGTTTCTGATTTACATCAAGCAATTTACAGTTTGGCCCGTTTCGCGCACTTTTATCCCAAAGTTTGTCTAATGTTAAATCGAACTTGTTGCCAGCGCATGTAATAGATTTTGTAGCCGTTTCGTACGAGTTTGACGACCCTTTTGGTTTACTCCAAGTGAAGTCACCTTCAAAACGAAAGCGCAATTGATGTGTTCCTACAGTACTACAAACGTCTGTAGCTGCAGCTGCCGGGGCTTGAGGTAAAATACTCTCCACTGACAAGGCACCTGCACTACTAGCCAAGTTAGTAATTGCATCGCTAAACTGGCTTTCGTTTTTCGACTTAGCCGTACTTAGAAGTCCTTTATTGGTAATTCCAATATCTAATGTATTTTTCCCAAAGTGATTAAGACCAGGATGAACCGAGAAACTTTTTGCGGTGTCAGGATAAGCATCACTCACTTCAATCGAGCTAATAGCCGCTCGAAACCGAGGCGGCGTTAGCGGTCCGGATACAGGCGCTGGTGCGTTTAATTGTAGAATGTTCTTATCTACGACCGAAATTTCTTTATCTATCGGAGCTAAGTAGCGTTTATTAGGAACGTCTTTTCTAAGGGCTAACAACTCTGATCGCTTCTTATATAGAGCTGCCTTTCTAGCTGCAAAGCTTACAGTAGCAGTATCGACAACCGCGATCTCCACGATTAGATCTCTTTTAGGCATGTGATACACCAAACCACCTTCGTCCCTAGCGGTGCCTAGATAGCTGGATTTAATACTCGTACAGCCGCTAATAGTTAGGGTCAAGAAAATCAGGGCGATTGATAGTTTATTCATAACAAGCTCTAAGGTTAAATTGTTGTCTTACCCATTAAGTGTCGCGAACAAAATAATCTCTCACAGTTACTTAAAAATTCTTGTCTATAAAGTTATACCTTTTCCATTTAGTTAAACACCTTCTGTTAACTCAAGTGAGAGAAAGCGAACTCTGTGATCACCTAACTGATACTCAAGCCACTAAACGAGGGTTCAGAAATGCAAAAGACGATCCAATACGACAAGCCAGAGAAAAAACGCTTCATTGTTCAATTTCCAGACAATGATAGCTATACAGCTGCGCAAGCAATTGAAATGCCCGGTGGTAAGGAAAAACTTTTAGAAAGTTCAGAGCGAAACTTTTTTGCGCTTGAGCTAGACACCACAGAAGTTACCTTGAACCAAACTTTCGAAGGTGATCAACCTAGCGAACAAGCTACTGTAGAGAACGTATTGATAGCCGACGATGGACTAATTACTGACGACCCATTTGCATTATATAGAACCCTTTACAACGCGGAGATAGTCGAAGACTTTCAATACGAAATCGAAGATTCTGAATTATTTGACGAAGAACTCTTTGTTTCAGAAGCGGACGTGGCAGGCACAATGGATGATGTTCTTAACTTGGTCTATGCAGGCGAAGCGTGGGAGGAAGGCTATCGTGGGGACAATGTTGACATCGCGATAGTAGACACCGGAATTTCAGGCTCTAGGCCTGAGTTTCCACTATCGAAACGACGCGGAGGCTGGGCGCGGCCCAATGACAATGCATGGACAGACCAGCGTGGCCATGGCTCCATGTGTGCTGCAATTGCAGCAGGCACTAAATCAAACGGCGGCCAGGTAAATGGTATCGCTCCAAACGCAGGGTTGATCGCCTGTAAAACAGCTTTCTATACAAGTGAACTGATCGCAATTTATCAATACTTAATCAACTTTAATTCGACGAGCGAAAGGAGATTAGTCGCGTCAAATAGTTACGGAATACGATCAGGATCAGCCCCTACTGCGGTACCCAACACAACACTCATGCGCGTACTTTCTGATGCTGTCAATACAGGGATCACACTTGTGTACTCAGCGGGAAACAATCACAAACTGGCTGGTGGCTCACCAACTAGTTGCAATCCGAACTCAATCTGGATGCATAAAGGTAGAGACGATTTATTGGCGGTAGCAACTTGCGATCTTGATCTCAATATGTGGTATTACTCAAGCCGTGGGCCCGGCCAGTACTTTGGTCAACCTAATACCGAGCAAAAGCCCGACGTAACTGCGCCTACTCCCAGGAACGGCTTAATTGTTTATGGCGATTCTATAAGGGTATTGCCAAACGGCTGGGGCACAAGCGGAGCCTGCCCACAGATATCAGGGCTGGCGGCGCTTATGCTATCTAAAGATCCAACGTTGAACTACAACGATGTTTTTGACAAAATTCGAAACAACACAACGGGATTAGGCATAAACCACAACTGCCAAGGTACCGGCTTAATCAATGTTGTCAGTACAGTCGCCGCCGTTTGAGAAAGCTTTAAATTGAACGATAAGAAAAACCAAAATTTTATGATTGTCGTAGAAGACCTTTGTCTGTACGAAGAGGTTCTATCTACACTTTCAGATAATCATATTGAACCTGACCTTAAATCTTGGGGAAAAGATTGGGGCATGGTCGCTGTTAGTGAGCTGCCAGATAACCTGAACCAAGAGTTCTCAGATAAAGGGGCGGAGGTGCAGCTCGATATGAAATATGATATTGACTAAGTAACGAAGTTAATCAAATTTATCTCTAACTCCGCTATACCTTCCAAGTTTCAGGCTTCGGCCACCATTCGCCTTCGCCCAAAAAATTAGCAATCATGTCACCAAGGCTAATATCAAATATATCTTCTATTGCTGCCTCACCGCTATCTTTACGTTCGGCCGTATTAGCAAACTCTACAAAGGCGTCATAATTCTCAGCCAGGTTAGTCACCAGAATTCGCGCTAACTGATAACTCAATTCTTGCCCTTTATCAGGCCGAGAAAATGATTCGCCTCTCCAAAATTCTTGCATCTCGTCTTCGCCCCAAAATGCTTGGTGCTTAGCAAACATGTGGTGGTTCAATGGCGGAGAAGGATAACCGCAAATCGCGGCCTCCATATTTACTGCCAAGCCTTCATCTACCCAGGTGGGTAATTGCAGATGACTAAGCAATGCGTGCGTCATTTCATGCGCGGCAATCGGCTCGGCGTTATCTAGGTCGGTGTTTGGAAACACGAAGTGTCCATAACCGTAATTCAGGTACATGCCAGAACTTAAACCATAGGTGCCTTCTTGCGGCCCGTAGTAGCTCACGTAATCGTAGTAGCGATCGATGTCACCAAATATAATGACTACGTGCTTACCATAACCCTCATCATTCGCAATACCACTCAAAGTTGAAAGCAAGTGGCGTCGGCATTTCTCCAAGTAGCGCGAGAACGTTTTATTATAACGCTGTGTTTGGTCACTCAAAAGAATGAAGTCGCTTGTCTCGGTTTGCTTATACCCTTTAGGTAAGCTCGCCGATAACTCATGCATCCATTGTCGAGCAACGTTTGACCAGAGAGAATTCTGGTCTTCCTTACCGAAATGTTCGTCAGCATGTTTATAGATATTCTCCCAATTTGGCCGAGGTAAATTCTCATGGAAAGTGAAGTGCTCTTTAAGCCAATTGTCGTTCATTTACTTTGCCTTTAATTTCAAAAAGTGAGTCTGTTGTTCTTTGCCGAATGAATAGATGTCAAACGCCAACCGCAGAGCTCTTAAGTTCTTCTCGTCTCTTGGCGGAAGAAACAAAGAATCGCTCCCCCATTTTTCAGGCGTGTTAGGTTTCTCTACCTTGTCTTGATGATCACCCAAATAGCTCCAAAAGTACGGACACACTGAAACGTTCTTAACCGAGACCTGCGGGTGAGCTTTTACCCAATCGGCATGCTGTTGCCAACGCCAGGTGTTGGGGCTATTTTTCGTGCGTGAGGTTATGCCTAAAAAGCGCATCTTTTTCTTCATGGCATTAAAGTCTTCTTTCTCCTCCTTGCACCAGTCTTGAAGAAAAGAGAACAACTGCTCGTAGGTACCACCGGAATAAACTAAGTCAATAAAGCACACCCCAGAATCGTGATGCACAATATCACTAGGCGATAAATTCAGTTCTTTAAAATGAGATTTCAGTCCTTCAAAATTGAAAGCCATCTCTCCCTTGATTTGATTAATACTCTCAAAGCGATTTGAGATATTCAAATGAATCAACTTTTTTTCATACGAAGTTCCTTCAAAAGCCCCGGTGAGGAAATCATAAATGCTTTCAGGCGACCGGCCTACAAACACAAAATCGAATGGCTTAGCGGCAACTGCTATCTTTGCAGCGCATTCTTGTAATTCATCGAAGAAACCCGCGTAAGACGCCGCTCGATGACCATCCAATAAATCGCCGAGTTGTTCTTGCTTGGTTAAGTTCCAGCGGAATGGTTTCATAATAATTCAAAGGAAAGATAAGGTAATGATTCATGCCTGGAAAGCAGCCGAGCGTGTCTAAATCCCTCTTAGGCTCGTGGAAAAAATTTCACTCTGACCGCAATAAATTAAGATTGCTCCTTAACGAGTTTCTTCAATCGCTTGGCTTCACGTTGTCTAGGACTGTCACCATTGCTATAGGGGTATTCGTGCATTGCCTTCTTGATTCCGTTCGAGATGGCCTTTCGGCCCTCTCCAACGGCTTTGCCATGCCATAGAATATTTTTAGTGTTTTTATTGAATGCGACAACATCAACTTGTGTGTATGACCCGGGCGGTGCCGTTAAAAAAAGCCCACCAGTCAAAGCGCTAGCAGCCAAAGTTGTAGCCGCTCCTGTGCTTAGGTACTTTCCAAGTTTTTGGTATCGCCCTTCAACCAGCACAAATAAAACGATATCTGATTCAGATTCGCTCAACAATAGATCATCAAATACCAGCTTACTAAATGGCAGCTTATTTTCAATTCCTTCAGCCGCTGCTTTTTCCAGCACTATTGATTCTGCGTATTTTTGGTCTCGCTTCCTTCTAGCATTGATCTCCCGTGCAGTTTGTTTAAGCGAAATTAAGAAATCTCGATTTTCGCTGGTCAACCAAGGTAGCTCAGGTCGATTTAAAGCAAGCTCAGGATACTTGACCCCAGTACTCTCCCAGTCTTCAGACACTACGTAACCTTTTTCTTGTTTACGCTCATAGCTCAAACCATTAAGAGAGGCGAGCGATTGCACTTGAAAACCACGTTCGCGAAAAAAAACATCTAACTGGTTCAACGCCTCTTCAATAGCCTTTTTATTAACCTGTTCGTTATAGCCATATTCATCGCCTTTAATATCTCGATACATAAACACATCTACAACTGTCGAAATAGTGGGCTGCGACTTTACGGTTTCATTGTAGTCTGGAAATCGAAGCCTGGACCCAGCGCATGCGCTTAGTGCCAATGAGATAAGCATTACCGATGCTAATTTAGTGGCAGACGTTCTTGTCATTGAGAGCTCCAGAAGGATATATGTGGTTTGATTGAGTTTATCCCAGATAGGAGGGAAATAGTAATTCAGCTCTGCCACTTTTTATGTAAGCGCCAAGTAACCGACACCCTAGCGCATTAAGAAGATCATGATTATGTTTCTGACTTTAATCAGGAGCAAAT
>CANMNN010000037.1 GCA_947499305.1 uncultured Arenicella sp.
ATCAACGTTAACGACTCTGTTACAAAATCTAAGTTCGATAACTTATACGGTTGTCGTGAGTCTTTGGTTGACTCAATCAAACGTGCAACTGACACAATGATTGCTGGTAAAACAGCCGTTGTTTGTGGCTTTGGCGACGTTGGTAAAGGTTCAGCCGCTTCTCTACGCGGCCTAGGTGCTATCGTAAAAGTTACTGAAATCGACCCAATCTGTGCATTGCAAGCGGCTATGGAAGGCTACCAAGTTGTTACTTTAGAAGATGCAATGGCAGACGCCGATATCTTCGTAACCACTACCGGTAACTACAACATTATTCGTCGTGAGCATATGGACGCGATGAAAGATCAAGCAATCGTTTGTAATATTGGCCACTTTGACAACGAAATTGACGTAGCGTCATTGGCTGATTGTGAGTGGGAAAATATTAAGGACCAAGTGGATCACGTAATCTTCCCAGATGGCAAGCGCATCACATTGCTAGCACAAGGCCGCTTGGTAAACCTTGGCTGTGCAACAGGCCATCCGAGCTTTGTTATGTCAGCGTCGTTCACCAATCAAACGCTTGCGCAAATCGAGCTTTGGACGAAAGGCGATGAGTACCAAAACGACGTTTACATTTTGCCTAAGCACTTAGATGAAAAAGTAGCACGTTTACACTTAGATCGTGTTGGTGCCAAGTTGACCACATTGAGCCAAGATCAAGCAGACTATATCAATGTGCCAGTAGAAGGCCCGTACAAGCAAGATCACTATCGCTACTAAAATTCGTTTTGGAGCGCGGCTTTTTGCCTGACTCTTCGGTGTGATAGTGCTCGGCTCGTTAGGTACTTCATGTAAGTGCCTCGCCTGTGTACTATCACGCCTCGATTCAAGCAAAATCCCTCTGATCTAAAATGAATTTGTGTACTTTGAAGTGAGAGCAGGGGTGATCTACTCCTTCGTTTTGGGCAGCTCATTAGGTTTTATCTGAGGGGCTGACCGAGTACGCATAGATAGGTAGTTGTCGTATTTTTTCGGGTGCAGAACCCCATCTAGCTACTCGATTTGCGTTCTATATCGACAATTGATTGAGTCGTTGCAGAATGAAGTGTCTATACACTCGCTGCTTTGCTTTTTCTTGTCTGACCCTAACCACTAGGACTAAATAATGAACACCACACCTGAACTCAGTTTTGAGTTCTTCCCACCTCGATCTGTAGAGGGCTCTGAAAACTTGATGGCAGTGCATGCCGAGTTAATGCGCTTTGAACCACATTTCGTCTCAGTTACCTATGGTGCTGGTGGCAGTACTCAAGACGGTACATTCGACGCTGTTAAAAACATGCTCGCAACCGGTAGCTCTACGGCTCCTCACTTAACTGGAGTCGGCACCTCTCGCGACGATATCAAATCTATCATTCAAGGCTACTTAGAACTTGGCGTAAAACGACTTGTTGTGTTGCGTGGTGACCTTCCCGGCGGCATGGTTGAGCGCGGTCATTTTAAGTACGCAGAGCAACTAGTGCAGTTCGTACGGGATGAATTTGGCGATGACTTGCATTTAGAGGTCGCCGCTTATCCAGATTTTCACCCTGAATCAACCAGTCCATCGAATGACATTCAGTACCTCAAGCGAAAGTTTGATGCGGGTGCTAACTCTGCGATCACTCAATATTTCTATAACGCAGATAGCTATTTCTCTTTTATTGATGAAGTCCAAAGAGCGGGCATTAGCGCACCGATTGTTCCCGGGATTATGCCGATCACAAACTACGCGACATTAACTCGTTTTTCAGATGCTTGTGGTGCTGAAATACCGCGCTGGATACGTGCTCGATTAGAGCAGTACCAGCATGATGAATTGTCACTTAAAGCCTTTGGACTCGATGTGGTAACACACTTGTGTTTCGACTTGCTCGATAACGGTGTGCCTGGCTTACATTTTTACACCCTGAATAAAACTGAGCCAGTGCAGGATATCTGTAAGTTGATCGGCTTTGAGCAAACCAATTAGCAAACTAAGTAGGCATCTACAGTGAACAAGCAAGAGCAGTTAACGAGCTTAATGAGTGAGCGCATCTTAGTGTTAGACGGCGCTATGGGCACCATGATCCAGCGCCATAAACTCGAAGAAGAAGACTATCGCGGTGAGCGTTTCGCTGACTGGGAGTCGCCTCTCAAAGGTATGAATGATCTATTGGTGCTTTCTCAGCCAGAGATCATCGCTGGTATTCATAAAGAATATCTCGAAGCTGGCGCCGACATTATTGAAACTAACAATTTTAATGCCACGCCAAGCGACTTAGTGCGCTACAACTTACAAGACTATGCTTACGAGTTGAACGTCGAGGCCGCCAAGTTGGCGCGCAAATGTGCTGATGATTACAGCACGGCCGATAAGCCCCGATTTGTGGCCGGCGTGCTTGGTCCAAACCAAAAGACTGCATCCGTATCAGTAGACGTTAATGATCCGGGCGCCAGAGCGATTAGTTTTGATGAATTAGTTGAAGACTATTCTTTAGCCACTCGCGGCTTGATTGAAGGTGGCGCTGACATCATTTTGATTGAAACCATCTTCGATACTTTGAATGCTAAGGCTGCCGTTTTCGCTGTAAAAACTGTATTCGATGAAGATCAAGTAGAGTTACCAATCATGTTGTCGGGCACCATCACTGATGCCTCTGGTAGAACGCTAACCGGCCAAGTTACCGAAGCGTTTTACAATAGTTTGCGTCATGCTAAGCCAGTCAGTATTGGACTGAACTGTGCCTTGGGACCTGATGATTTGCGTCAATACGTGCAAGAGCTGTCGCGAGTATCTGAGGTATGTGTCTCAGCTCACCCGAATGCTGGCTTGCCAAATGAGTTGGGCGAGTACGATTTAACGCCAGAAGAAATGGCAGACCATATTCGAGAATGGGCCGATAGTGGTTTTTTAAATATTGTTGGGGGTTGTTGTGGATCGTCACCGGACCATATTCGAGCGATTGCCGATGCAGTCGCTAAAAGTGAGCCTCGAGCGGTTTAGCTTTAATAGCCTCGAGCGGTTTAGCTTTATAGCCTCGTTCGGTTTATCCAAAAGCCTCGTTTTAGCGAGTATGACGCGCCAGAAGTAATAAAAACACCAAGAGTGTAAAATGACAAAGCAAGTAAATATGCGCCTTTCAGGCTTAGAGCCATTTAATATTAATGACGAAACTCTTTTCGTTAACGTTGGCGAGCGAACCAATGTAACTGGTTCTGCGCGTTTTAAAAAGCTGATCAAAGAAGAAGATTATGAAGCCGCATTAGAAGTCGCACGTCAGCAAGTGGAAGCGGGTGCTCAGATTATCGATGTCAACATGGATGAAGGCTTGATCGACGCCGAAGCGGTGATGGTTACCTATCTGAACTTGATGGCCTCTGAGCCAGATATTTCTCGAGTACCGGTAATGATTGACTCCTCTAAATGGGAGGTTATTGAAGCGGGCTTAAAGTGCATTCAAGGCAAGGGCATTGTTAACTCTATTTCGCTTAAAGAGGGAGAAGAGAACTTTATTAATCAAGCCAAACTGGTCATGCGTTACGGCGCTGCCGTTGTTGTCATGGCGTTTGACGAAGAAGGCCAAGCCGATACAAAAGAGCGAAAAATAGAAATCTGTACTCGCGCTTATAAAGTGTTAACTGAAAAGGTGGGTTTCCCACCAGAAGACATTATTTTCGACCCGAATATATTTGCTATCGCGACCGGTATTGATGAACACAATAATTACGCGGTCGACTTTATCGAAGCTACGCGTGAGATTAAGCGTACCTTGCCCCACGCCAAAGTGTCTGGCGGTGTATCAAATGTCTCGTTCTCTTTTCGGGGTAATAACCCTGTGCGTGAAGCAATTCACTCAGTGTTTTTATATCACGCTATTAATGCTGGTATGGACATGGGTATTGTTAATGCAGGGCAATTAGCGATATACGCCGATCTGCCGGAAGAGTTGCGCGAAAAAGTTGAAGCGGTTGTACTTAACACCAACCCCGATGCCACCGAAGACCTATTGGCGATTGCTAATGATTATCGCGGTGACGGTAAGCAAGCTGAAAGCAAACAAGATTTAGAATGGCGTACTTGGGAAGTTAACAAGCGGCTCGAGCATGCATTAGTTAAGGGTATTACCGAGTTTATTGAAGACGATACCAATGAAGCTCGGCTTGCTGCCGAGAAGCCGCTTCATGTGATCGAAGGCCCGTTGATGGATGGTATGAACGTGGTCGGTGATTTATTTGGCTCAGGCAAAATGTTCTTACCTCAGGTTGTCAAATCAGCGAGGGTAATGAAAAAGGCCGTCGCGTTCTTAATGCCGTACATTGAAGAAGAAAAAGAAGAGGGCGATACCAACGGCCGAATTTTGATGGCAACAGTAAAGGGTGACGTGCACGATATTGGCAAAAATATTGTGGGTGTTGTACTGCAATGTAACAACTACGAAGTCGTTGATCTTGGTGTTATGGTGCCTGCCGAAACCATTCTTAAAGAAGCGGTCGCTAATAAATGTGACCTGATTGGGTTGTCTGGCCTGATCACTCCATCGCTTGACGAAATGGTACACATGGCCAAAGAGATGGAGCGCCAAGGTATCGAAATGCCCTTAATGATTGGCGGCGCAACTACCTCGAAAGTACATACCGCTTTAAAGATCGAACCCAATTTACTAAAAGACCAAGTGGTTCACGTGCCGGATGCATCAAGAGCAGTTGGCGTAGCACAAAACCTGTTGTCGAAAGATAACAAGGGCAGCTTTGTCACCGAAGTTCGCGATGAATATGAACGCATTCGGGTTGAGCGCGCAAAGCATGGCAAGGTGCATAAGACCGCTGAGATCGAAAAAGCACGCGCCAACAAAAAACAAATAGATTGGTCTGATTTCACTGCTCAGAGGCCAACATTTTTGGGTCTGAAAACGTTCGATGACTATGACTTAGAAAACTTGGTTGAGCGAATTGATTGGACGCCATTTTTCAGCGCGTGGGAACTAGCAGGGCGCTACCCGCGTATTCTCGAAGATGATGTAGTGGGTGTTGAAGCGAAAAAGCTATTCGCGGACGGTCAATCAATGTTGAAGCAACTCATTGATGAAAAGTGGCTGGAAGCGCGCGGCGTGATAGGCTTCTTTCCTGCAAATGCGGTTGGCGACGATATCGAAGTTTATACTGACGAAAACCGTACTGAGGTGTTTAAAACATTGCATCACTTGCGTCAACAAGATCTTAAAAAGGGCAATCAACCGAATTATTGTTTATCCGACTTTATTGCGCCAAAAGAGTCGGATAAAGCTGATTACATAGGTGGTTTCGCGGTTACAACAGGTCATAAAATCGATGAAAAAATTGCCGAATTCGAAGCTCAGCATGACGATTATCAGTCTATTATGCTCAAAGTGCTGGCCGATAGACTTGCTGAAGCGTTTGCAGAGCACATGCATGAGCGCGTACGAAAGGAGTTTTGGGCATACGAGGTCGATGAAAACTTGGATAACGACGCCTTAATACGAGAAAAGTATCGAGGCATCCGGCCCGCTCCTGGTTACCCTGCGTGCCCAGACCACACTGAAAAAGCCACTCTCTGGGAGATGTTAGAGCCTGGTGAGAATGCTGGTTTAACTATTACCGAGAGCTTTGCCATGTTACCGACAGCAGCGGTAAGTGGCTGGTATTTTGCACATCCAGAAGCGCGTTATTTCTCGGTCACTCGTATTCAGCAAGACCAAGTTTTAGACTACGCTGATCGTAAGGGCATGGACCTTATTAGTACCGAGCGTTGGTTGGCCCCAGTACTTGGCTACGATGTTTAGCTTATAATAGCTAATAGCGAAAAATAATTGACTGAGTATCCGTTTATGAGAAGTCTAGCTTTTATACAAGCATTAGTAATATGGTTGGTACTGTTACCAACCAATAGACCAGTGCTGGCCAGTGAACACACTGAGAAAATGTGTGAAAAAATTCGCGAATGCGCCTTAGGCGAAATCGCTGCAAATCAGGTTCCTGAGCAAATGAAAGACTTAGTTCTACATATGATCAACAGCCAGTGCGATACCATGGCTGCGCGTTATGATGCACAGTTTGCTGAAGCTGGCTTACGTGATAAAGCCGAGGCTTGTGTAGACTCAATTGTGGTACAGGAGTGCGGCGAATTGTTGGCCACAAAAGGCCGACCTAATACTGAAGCTTGCGTAGACTTTGAGCAAGCCGCTAACGACGCAGGGTTTCAAACACAATGAATCAGCTAATCGATTTTCTCAATTGCGAGGCATTGGATCTAAATCTTTTTAGAGGTCAGAGTCGTGACTTTAAAACTGGTCAAGTATTTGGTGGTCAGGTGTTAGGCCAAGCGATTAAGGCGGCATATAACACAGTTGAAGCTGGGCGCAATATTCATTCAGCACATGCTTACTTTCTTCTACGTGGTGATGTTGATGCGCCGATTATCTATGAGGTAGACCGCAGTTTAGATGGCGGTAGTTTTTCATCTCGACGAGTTGTGGCTATTCAACATGGCCGTCAGATCTTTCATTTATCGGCGTCTTTTCAGAAAACTGAGCAGGGGCTTGATCATTATCGAGCTTGGGTACCACCGAAAGAGGAGCTTAAGTCAGCCTTGGCAAGTGATGTACCTGCAGATCGACATTTTCAATCTGAGTACTTCGACGTGCATTACATACCGAGTGATAAAGTCACACGAGAAGACACCATTCAGTTTTGGATGAAAACCAAACATCCATTGCCAGACGACCCCGCTTGCCATCATTCGGTGTTGGCTTATATTTCAGACATGGGTTTATTGCAATCGACCTTGGTTCCACACGACCTACATCAATTGTCTAAGAATGAGCACCGTGAAAAACTAATGATGGCATCGCTTGATCATGCTATCTGGTTTCATCGTGATTTCAGAGTTGATGATTGGCTTTTCTATGAGTGCCGAAGTCAATCCACTGGCAACTCCCGTGGTTTAGCTCTGGGACGGATATATGACGAAACTGGCAGTTTGGTTGCGTCTACTTCGCAAGAAGGTTTGGTGCGCCTAAGACGCCCGAAAAACTAAGGCGCCTGAAAAACTAAGACGCCTGAAAAACTAAGGCACCTGAAGGGCTAACTGAGCTCTACGTCGAGCCGTTTAGCGCGCTTGGCTAAGTCATCAAAGCGCTCCCGCGCTTCGGCAATGTATCCATGCCCGTGTTTAGAAATTTGCCAAAGTAAATCACACCAAAGCACACACAATTGTGCTAACTGTGAAATACGGCTTAAGGCGTCAAACTCTGTGTGTCCAAAGTAGTGTTCGAATAACTGATTGGCTTGCGATGAGTTGAGTTCAAAGTAAAGCATAATCGAACCAAGGTCGAACCAAGGGTTATTTAACTGAGCAAACTCCCAATCGATTAGCCACGCTTGTTGCCTATCGAATAAACAGTTTTCTTTGACCAAATCGTTATGAGAAAACACTGGTGGAGTGGGGTCTTGGCTAAATTCAGCAATAAGCGGTGTTAAGAGTGTGTGCCAAGTTAACAAGCTATCGGGTGCATTCTTTATGTAGCGGTTTAGTACTTGTTTGAGATTAAAAAGTTCTGAACCTTCATGGCTGATTTTATGGGTTCTTTTAATCGCCTGACAAAGCTCAACGAGACGCTCGTTACTATAGCCTGAATCGCTAATGTATTTTGAAACCATTACGTTGTTGGTTGCACTGAATATTCGTGGGGCTATGCCCGCTTCGCAAGCAAGGTGCTCTGCACGGATGCTTTGGTTGAATGAGTGCTGAAAAAGCTTAGTGACGTACTGCTGGTTGCCTACTTTAATCAAACCACAACGATGATTAAGCCCACCATTAAATTCTTTAAGCAGAGTAGGTTTTTCTGCTAGTCCGAACTCAGCCCAATTTTCCAGTGCATCAATTAGCATGGCGTACAGTATAGCGCCACTGTCGGTATCCGAAAAATGCGATGACGACGTAGAGTGCGAACAATACGGCGTAGAGCGCGAAGCCTCGCTCTAGATATAGATAAATAGATGCACAATTAATGGCTATCCAGTACAACCAGTTCTCGAGAATCTTTCGTGCAACCATCCAAGTGGTTATTACCGCCGACCAAGTTGTAAAGGAATCAAGATATGGTAGTGCCGCATCGGTTTTGGTACTTAAAAAGTACCCGCTAATTAAGCTTAGGGCAGTGATTAAAACCAAAATAATTAGGTGTTCTTTCAATACTAGTGAGCGAATCTTGAGCGCTGTTTTGGTGGCACTGCCATATTGCCATTGCCACCAACCGAAGATCGCCATTAGTAAGTAGTAAACGTTCAGGGCTGACTCCATGTATAAGCTACCATCCCAGAATAGGTAAATACTCGTACCTGTTCCGATAAAGCCAGCCGGCCAACACCAGATGTTTTCTTTGGCAGCGAGAATTATGTAGATCAAGCCAAAAACAACTGCCACGATTTCAGTATAGCTAGTGGCTGCCCAGGCTTCTATTACAGCGTTTAGGAATTCACTCATTTGATGTTATTAATTCTGCTGTGCTAACTTCTGTTATTTAGAGCGGTATTATTCATAGCCCGATAGTTCGCGAGCGTCACCTTGTAAATACTTACAGACGAACACGATCTTACCGTAGCGTTGCATCGACTCTTTCATGCAATCATTAAGTAGCGCATTAACGGTATCAAAGTGGCCAAATATACGCGTGCTCATATTAGAGGTACGAATTTCTACCTCGTCAGCACGGCTATTAAGCATTTCAAGAAAGTCTTTGATTTTAGGTTTGTAGCCATCTTGTAATGGGTACATGCTTAGTTCAACGGATAAATTCATCTATGCCTCCTTAGTAGTAGCTTAGCGAGAGAGTAGCTTAATGAGGGTTGCTCAATGAGATAAATTTGTCTAGGCACACGATATTATTCGCTGCCTAGACAACTCAATTAGAATTCAACACTGCCGCGAACACCAACAACACGTGGTGCGCCGAATTGGTTGTACTCGTCTAAGCTATAAAATTGCCGAGGGTCGTTGCCAAAAGTACCGAAACCACGCGTCTTTACTAACTCGTCGGTCAAGTTTTTGCCATACAAAGCAACACGCCAATTGTCGGCTTGATAAGCTAACTCCATGTTTAATAATTCGTAGGCGTCTGATCGGTTTTCATGGCTGTTTGAGAACAAGAAATCATCTTTCGCTTCAATAGAACCGCTTAGCGAGATGGCCGGCGTTAAGGCTAAACTACCACCAACTACTGCGGTGTAGCTTGGTGCTTGAGCTTGATCGCGACCATTTAGATCAAACGGCACACCATTGTCTCTATCCGCTTGAATGTGGTCGAAACTTAAGAAGTTGTCGAACTCGGTATCAAGTAAACCTACTTTCGCAAATACAGTAGCACGATCACTTGCCGCCCAATCGATCTCAATTTCAATTCCGCGGTTGGTACCGCTGGCAGCATTCTCGGTGAAATCGGTGAAGCTGCATGGGCAAACACCGCCGATAACACCGCTTGCTAAAGAGCGAACGATTGACTGATTTACCTGCACATCGTCGCGGTCTTGGTAGAACGCCGACGCTTGTAAACGCAACGCTCCGTCTAGGTAAGTTTGCTTAATACCGAGCTCATAGTTGAGCATGGTTTCGGTATCAAATTCTCTCTCGTCAGCGCTTAGTGTGCCTTCGAGATTGAAGCCACCTGGTTTGTAACCTCGAGAGATTAGTCCGTAGTAAAATGCGCCACTATCTGCTTGATATTCAAGTGCTACTCGGCCACCCCACAGGCTTTCCTCTGGTGATGCGCTCGCGCCACTAATATCTGAATATTCGACCTCACGGCGCTCTAAACGTAATCCAGTAGTTAATGACCATCGATCATTAAGAGCAAAATCGGCTTGGCCATAAACGGCGGCGTTTGTAGTATCAAGGGCGCTGGTGAAATCACTGGCGAAGGTATAGGTCCGTTCAAGGTCGGTGGTTTGATCGCGGTAGTAAATACCGGCAACCCAATTAACAGAGTCTGATGCATTCGAGATTAATCGAACATCTAGAGTGGTGTTATCGTTTTCACGAGTGTATTGATCGAACGACGAGTAGAACAAATCAAAGCCTAGTACATCGCTGTCACAAGCAGTGTTCTCGCAAATAGACAAATTGCTCCAATCTTCATCGTAGGCATATTCAAGATCGGAATTAGCAAGGCTCAATGAGGCCTCGAGATTAAGCGTTTCTGCAATGTCGTAGCTTGTTTTAATTGCCAGTGCTGTGGTGTCTTGACGGTCAAAACCTGGTTGGTCGGTATCCGTTTGGCGAGTGTTTGACAAGCTAAAGGCATCATAGCCATTGTCTATATCGGCGACAAAAAGTGTGAAGTCCAAAGCTAGCGCATCGTTTACTTGGGCTGTATAGCTTGCTCTGGCGGTTGTTTCGTCGATGTTGTTCGTGTCATCCCGACCTAAGAATGTGGCTTGGGTAAAGCCGTCGCTTTCGTAATGTTTTACCGCCAAACGATAACCCGAATCATCGGATGTTGGGCCGCTGATAACGCCGCTGATTTCGCGGCCACCAAAGTCTTCAAAACCAGCGGTAACGCGTCCATAAAACTCGTCGGTAGGGCGATTCGATACAATGTTAATCAAGCCTGCCAAAGCGTTGGCACCATAAAGTGTGCCTTGTGGGCCGCGTAATACTTCAACTTGTTGAACATCTAAGCTGCTTGCAGCGGTCGCAATACCTGTAAGGTCAATTCCGTCCACCAATAAGCCAACCGAGTTAATGATTGGTGCTTGAAATTCGCTGCGCTCGCCAATACCACGAATTTGAATAAAACGGCCACGCGAGGCGCCCGAGGCGAAGTTAACATTTGGCGCTAAGCCGAGTAGGTCTTCAAGATGTTGGGCATTGCGCTCTTCAACTAATGCATTGTCGATTACGGTTACGCTGTTTGGTAAGCGCAACGCGTTGGTCTCAAGTAACTCGGCTGTTACGACAACTTCTTCAAGTTGTTGAGCAGTTGCAGAAATAGCAGTGGATAAACACGCGCCAATAAGGCTGAGTGAAAGCAAGCTGTGTTTGGTTAAGATTTTCATATTGGTCTCTTTTCTTCTCTCTTTTGTAAAAGAGTGACTATAAAAAGACCCGGCAAGGCGAGAATGGTGTGATGTGTCCCATCCCTACGCCGGTGTTAACCGGATCAGGTTCATGGGGTTTATGTTCCTGTTTACAATGTAAGCAAACTAAACAAATCTCAGGCTAATCAGGTTTAGCCGCCCCCTGGGTGCTTGAGTGTTTGTCGCCAAACATCTAAAGCAGCGCGAGTGTATCACGGGCACGTGAGGAGTCTAGGTTTTTGCGGCCGATTTTGCTGAAATTGAGAGTAATTCGCTCACTGTAACAAATCTGTAGCCGCGATTTTTTAACTGCATAATAATTTCAGGTAAAGCTTCTAATGTTGCCCCATCGCCGTACTTTGGATGAAGTAGAATAATCGAACCAGGTTTAACTGAATTCAGGGTGCGTTGGCTAATTACCTCTGGTGAATCTTTTACTTTCGAAAAATGTTCAGGAGCCACGTCCCACATAATCGTCGTGATTTTGTTTTTATTGAGATAGTAGGGGAGCATCCAAAGTTTTTTGCCATAAGGAGGGCGAAAGTGTATTTCCGCTTGGTAGCCCAATTGGCGAATCGCCCTAGTTGTACGTTCTACTTCGTCTGCCACTTTTGTATAGCTCATAAATATCATTCGAGCATGTGAATAGCTATGATTGCCAAGTTCATGGCCGTCCTCTATCAGTTGTTTAACGATCTTTGGCCTTGCCATCACGCCCTGACCGTTCAGGAAGAATGTGCCTTTGACGTCATGCTGTTTGAGAATTTCTAGAGTAGGTTTTGTGCCGAGAGTTGTTGGTCCATCGTCGAAAGTAAGCGCCACCACTTTTTGTTTGGTGTCTACTTGATCGACGAGTTTTCCAAATAATTGAAACTCGGTGCTTCGGGAGAGTTGAAACAGACCGTATGCCGCGACTGACAGGAATACGAGAAGGAGTAAAAGTAGGGAAAGCTTGAACCTGCCGAGTTGATACGTATTAGAGGGTTTCATAATTTGATTGGGTTTGGATTGATCCTTGATATAGTGTGGCAAGAAAAACAATAAAGCAGCGCTAAATGTAGGACTCCCTGATATGACTGAATATTCATTTTTGATCGCCATTGCTGGCGTTCTATTTATTGGTGCAATGAGCCCTGGGCCGAGCTTTTTAGTTGTGGCTCAAAGCGCGCTGGCGAAATCTCGAGCGCACGGCATTGCAACCGCGCTTGGCACTGGTTTAGGCGTTGCTCTTTTCGCAGTGCTGGCTAGTTTTGGCGTAACGACATTACTCGAAAAAGTACCCAGTGCATTTATAGCCTTTAAACTTCTAGGTGGAGCGTATCTACTCTATCTAGCGTATCGAATTTGGGGCGGAGCAACGCAGGCTCTGGATATTCAAGGTAGCGACGCTAGCGCTAAAAAAGGGAGTGTATTTAAGTCATTTTTACTCGGTTTAGTTACGCAGACTAGTAACCCGAAAACGGCGCTCGTAATCGCCGGTATTTTTGCTGCATTTGTGCCAGCTGAACCGCCAGCTAATACTACACTATTGGTGGCGATAATCGCCTTCGTAATAGATTTTTCTTGGTATGCGATTGTGGCGATTAGTTTGTCTACAAATCGAACTCGCAATGTGTATCAACGCGCGAAAAAAAGTTTTGATCGTACGGCAGCGATATTTTTAGGGGTGGTAGGGCTCAAGTTACTAGTGACCTAATGGGGCTCAAATGTTGAGATATTAGAAGCCTCATTATCAAACTCAGTAAACAAAACGAACCTTCCAAGCCTTCTATTCTCTGATAACACGAATAGATTCAAGGTAAAACAGCTCACACGCTCCCCCGCCTTTATCATCACGGGTCAACGAGCTCTTCCATTGATAGCCATCACTATGCGAGGCCGAAATCAGCTTGCCACTGAGGCCGACGATCGATCCCGCACTTAATTTCGCGAGCTGTTTTTCAATAGTATCGTTGGCCGGAACAATGTGCATATTAGCGCTGCTACGTGCGATGATGTCGAACGAATATGGCACTTTGTCGTATTCACCTGAGTACATGTACCATCGGTTCGCCTGTCTAATTTTGAGAGTGTCGACCACTGACTGATCGGACATTACACCCCATCCAAGTGCTAAATCGTAGGGTGCTAATTCAGCTTCACGATCGAGTCGATACCGCTTCTTAGCAAGAATTTTGGCGTCTAGTTTAAAGCTAGCAAGTGGAGTAATTCGATAACCCTTTAAATCAAAATTACGCGAGCCTTTGATGCTTTTCTGGAGTGGTTCATCAGGGGCGAAAGCACCCGCAGGAAGGTCAATTGTACCGGGTTCGCTAAACCACCACCCAATCAGCGCTAAAGCAAAAAGGATGGTGATAGCTTTTTTCATTGGTCTAAGTCTTGTTGACTACTAGAACTAAGAGTTAATGGCGAAAGTGACGCATGCCTGTGAATACCATGGCCATCCCGGCTTCATCAGCGGCGGCAATTACTTCATCATCACGCATTGATCCACCTGGCTGAATTACCGCGCTAATGCCTGCGGCTGCGGCGTTTTCGATACCGTCCCTAAACGGAAAGAACGCGTCTGATGCCATTACCGAACCCTTAACCTCAAGCTCAGCGTGCTCCGCCTTAATGCCTGCGATGCGCGCTGAGTTTACACGGCTCATTTGCCCCGCGCCGACACCAATCGTCATATTATTGTTAGCGTAGATAATCGCGTTGGACTTTACGAACTTAGCGACTTTCCATGCGAACAATAGGTCTGCCATTTGCTGCGCGGTAGGTTGAACCTTGGTAACAACCTCAAGCTTCTCTGTAAGTTCTAAGTCGTTTTGTTGTAATAAGAGGCCACCGTTTACGCGTTTATATTCATACTCGTTGTGTGCGTTTTCATCCCATTCGCCACAGACTAACAAGCGAACGTTCTTTTTAGTCGCAACAGCGGCTTTGGCCGCATCAGAGACGGATGGCGCAATAATTACTTCAACAAACTGTTTATCGACAATCAGGCTGGCAGTTTCTTCGTCGAGTTCTTGATTGAACGCAATAATGCCACCAAAAGCTGACTCCGGGTCGGTAGCGAAGGCTTTTTGATACGCTTCTAGTTGAGTGCCGGCAACGGCAACACCACAAGGGTTTGCATGCTTAACGATTACGCAAGCTGGCGCTCCATCGAATTGCTTAACGCACTCTAGCGCCGCGTCAGTGTCAGCAATGTTATTGTAAGAGAGCTCTTTACCTTGCAATTGTGTTGCTGAAGAAATACCTATAGGAGCGTTGTCTTCAACGTAGAATGCGGCTTTTTGATGCGGGTTTTCCCCGTAGCGCATGGTTTGTTTGTGTTTGAATTGCACATTAAATGTTTGCGCAAAGTCGGCTTTGCTTTCGTCTTCTTGAATGCGGCCTAAATGGTTTGCGATCGCGCCGTCGTATTGCGCCGTATGTTCAAACGCCTTGGTGGCTAATTTGAAGCGCGTTTGATACGACAAACCGCCATCGTTAATTTCGGCGAGCAAGCTGGCATAATCGCTGGCGTCGACAACAATTGCCACGTCTTTATGGTTTTTAGCTGCTGAGCGCACCATGGTCGGTCCGCCAATATCGATGTTCTCTATCGCTGTGGCTAAGTCACAATTTGGGTCGGCCACCGTTTGTTGAAACGGATAGAGGTTGACAACAACCATGTCAATTTGATTAATCCCATGCTCGGCCATAACCTCATCATCGGTGCCGCGCCGACCTAGAATGCCGCCGTGTACTTTTGGATGCAGTGTTTTCACTCGGCCATCCATCATCTCAGGAAAGCCTGTGTAAGATGATACTTCGATAACGGGAACGCCTTCATTTGCGAGTAGCTTTGCGGTACCGCCAGTAGATAGAATTTCAACACCTGCGGCGTGTAAGCCTCGGGCGAATTCTAAGATGCCGGTTTTGTCTGAAACGCTAAGCAGCGCGCGAAGCGGTTGAACTCTGCGTCTGGCAGAGGAATGGTCGGTCATGTGATTACCTTTTGAGGTTGTCGCTCAGTAAATAATGGTTGGTTGTATAAGTTGAAACTTGTTAGCCGAGGTTATAAGTTTTAAGTTTTTTGCGCAGAGTGTTGCGATTAATGCCAAGAATGTCGGCGGCCCGGGATTGGTTGCCATTAACCTTGCTCATAACAACTTCAAGAAACGGTTTTTCAACCTCATTAATGAAAAAGTTATGCAAATTATTTGGCATTTCGCCATTAAGATCTTCGAAATATTGTTCGATCGAGTGTGTAACACAATCGGCGAGTGGGTCTGATTTAGTCATCTCTTCATTTGGGTAATTTTTGTTGTAGGTCTAATTAGGCGGCGAGTTGTAGACAGCTTTGTCTAAGAAAGTGGCTTAGCAATTCTCGCTGCTCGCTAGCGTCTTCACACGTCGATATGTGTGACCTTAGCTCCACATTTATCTCACTTGGCCAATGGGCTAAATACCATTTAATGTGCTTTCGAGCTAAGCGCAAACCTAGCCCTTCACCGTAGAACTGATGAATGTTAGCAATGTGATTAATAATCGTTGACGCGCGATCGCTTGCATCGGGTATTGCAGAATAGTGTCCATCGACTAAGTAGTCGGCAACTTGCTGAAAGAGCCAGGGTTGGCCTTGTGCTGCGCGGCCGATCATAATGGCATCAGCCCGAGTGTGCGCAAGCACTCTCGCGGCTGACTCGGGAGAGTCTACGTCGCCGTTAGCGATCACTGGGATTGACACATTTTGTTTTACTTGGGCGATGGTGTCGTACTCAACTTGGCCCACAAACTTGCACTCCCGAGTTCGGCCATGAACACTGATCGCACTTACTCCAGCATCTTCTGCGATCTTCGCAATGGTAACGGCGTTGCGGGTTTCAGGCGTTGTACCCGTTCGGATTTTAACCGTTACAGGAACATCAACAGAGGCAACAACGGTTTGCAAAATCTCTGCAACCAAGGGCTCGTTCGCCAGTAAGGCAGAACCGGCGGCTTTCTTACATACCTTCTTGGCTGGGCAACCCATGTTGATGTCGATTATTTGTGCACCATTAGTCACATTAAATCGCGCTGCTTCGGCAAGTTGCGCAGGCTCGGTGCCGACAATTTGAACCATTACTGGCTCGATTTCACCTTTAAGGTCTAAGCGAAATTTACTCTTGGTTGTGTTCTTAAGGTTGAGTTGGCTGGTGACCATTTCTGAAACGACGAGGCCAGCGCCATGCTCGCGACATACTTTGCGATAAGGTTTATCGGTCACTCCGGCCATTGGCGCGGCTAGGACATTATTGGCTAATGTGTATTGTCCAATTTGCATAGCAATGAGCAGTCAATCGCGTTTCGACTCTTTAGTCGTTTAGGGGCGACAGATGATACGTCAAGCAGTCTAAATGGGTAAAGATCGAATCGAAAGAAATTGCTACTTTTTTAAGCAATTCGACACAGCGTCTAATTTTACTTGTTTAAAATTTTTAGCTCGTAGCCTGTAGCTTGTTTTGGAAACGAGAGTAATTCAATGGTTACTTTTTTGAGCTCACGCGCGCCTATCAAATTATTGGTTGCATTTTGATAAACGTAGTCTCGAGGTGACAAGCTGCGCCGTGAAACCAATTTCCCTTCAGCATCACTAAGTGACATCTCGAGCCATGGTAGCGGCTGTTCAATAGTGGCGTGATTAATAATGCTAATGCGCAGCAATATTGTTGATGGTCGAGTTGGGTGAGCTTCGGTGCGCGCTGAAGCTAGCTCAAGTTGACTAAGGTTTCGTCTACTTGGCAGTACTACGTCGTAGTTGTAAAGTTCTTCGATGATTGGAGTAGCGAATTGCGAGACTTGTTTTTTTGCCGCTTTTTGAACACTCGACTGCTCATCTAAGACGATAATTTGTCGCAGCCATAGTTGGTAGATCATCGCGATAAGCAATAACAGAGCGAGCACTAGTAATGCGAGAGCAAGTAACAATGAGCCGAGTCGAGCGCCAAAGCTTCGCTTGTGTTTCGCCTTTCGATCAAGTTCGAAGGGTTCAGCTATCGGCTCGTCTTGAGGCTTTTTATTGAGGGCCGATGCTTGTTTTACGCTATTTAGTTTGTCGTCGACTAAAGAGTCGACTTGTTCAATCAAACTTTCTTTGCTGACTTGATCTTTAATCACAGGCTTTTCTTCAGAGAAAGGCGCGGTCTCTTCAAGCGCTTTTGAGTCAGTGGACGTTTTACTTTCAGTTAGTGGCGTTCCCGAAGATGGCAGGTCTAATTCGGCTTGTTCGCTACTATTTGATTTATAGCCAATCAGCTTAACCTTTTTCTCAAGTTCTTCTTTTTCAATTTTTTCAGCTCTTTCACGGGCCAGTTTTTCGAAGTCTATATTTTCAGCCGCCGCTTCAAATGCAGCACGTTGCTCAGCTTCTTCGGCGTCACGTTTTTCTTTGGCTTTTATGTTTTCGAGCAGTTTGTCAACGGAGAGAACTCGCGAATCAAAATCTAAATCTATGTCTTCTGTTTTAAGCTTTGATGCCGAGTAAAGCCGCTCTTGCTCAATTTTAGCTTGGCGCGCTTTTTCCTCAAGCCTAGCCTGATCACGAATCGCTTGTTGCTCGGCGCGCTCACGCTCCGCGTTGCGTTCTTCCGTTAGCGGCTCTATGAAGGTTTCTCGTGGGTCGAATCTAGGCGCTTCGGCATTCAAATCGATTAGCCGTGCCTCAAAGCGTTCGCGACAGGAACCACAACGTACCATGCCTTCGGACACGCGCAATTGCTCATCACTAATCACGTACGTCGTGAAGCAGTGTGGGCATTGAGTGTTGTGTAGGGCCATTGTGTTTCGTTCAGTTGGTTTTGCGTGTCACGATTTTAGAGTCTATTGCCGGCGTGCGCTGAGTAAGCACCACTGCTCTTGATCGTGCTGGTTAAACACGTATTCATTTCCAAAAGCTGCCTTAACTTTATCTGCTTGAGTACTCAGAATACCAGTTAAAAGTAGTTCGCCGTCGGCTGCTAAATGGTGCAATAAAGTGTCGCGTAACTCAATAATCACTTCGGCCAAAATATTGGCAATTACCAAGTTGTAACTTGCCGACGGGGTTTCGGGTAGTTGTGAGGGTAAATAAGCCCCCATTTTCTTAGAAACCCCATTTCGGGTGGCATTTTCATTGCAAGCGTCTACGGCTAAAGGGTCAATATCAACGGCATCGGCGTGACTTGCACCACTCATGAGTGCTGCAATCGCCAAAATACCAGAGCCGCTGCCATAGTCGAGCACGCGTTGCTTATTGAGTTGCCTCTCAGCAAGCCAATGTAAGCACATATTAGTGGTTGCATGCGTGCCTGTGCCAAATGCCAAACCTGGGTCGAGAACAATGTTGCGGGCGTTCGGATCTGTTGGTTCGCACCAACTAGGGCAAACCCAAAGGTTGGTCCCCACTTGAATTGGCTTGAATGAGCTAAGCCATACGCGTTCCCAGTCTTGGTCGACCAACTTGCTAATTTCTACCGGTACTTCTGTTGCGCTAGAGCTGGCGAATTGGTTTGATACAAAGTCTACGATTGGCTCGAGTTCAACGGTGTCGTTAAACAGAGCCGTGAGCTTTACCTTTTGCCAGTCAGGGCGGCCAGGAAAGGCCACTTCATAGAATTCGTCTTCGCCGGCATTCTCAGACGTAATCGCCTGAGCCAAAAAGCCCTCTAACATGTCTGATAGGCGGTCGACGTCAACTGCGTCAATAACAAAAGTCGCTTGAATCCAGCTCATGGTAGTTGCTCGAGAGTAATACTAAAGTTTTCTGTAGGCTTAAGTATACCTTTGCCGAACGGGCATTCCTAACGTGAAAAAGCTAGAGTAGTAAGATGGGGGCTAGGCGTCCCACTGTTGGAGGTTCGTCAGGGCTTAGAAAGCTAATGAGCTATAGATGCTCATTTATCCAAGCGTTTATTTTCGTCTCATCAATTTTGCCCAAAACTTGATCAATAACTTGGCCATTATCGTCGATCAATAAAGAGTAGGGCAGCAGACCTTGCTCATTGCCACTTAGGCTCATTAATTCCATACCGGTTCTTTCGGCGTATAGAATGGGGTAGCGAATGTCCATCTCGTCTAGAAATGGTTGTGACGTTGAAGGGTTATCTATGGCGACACCGACAACACCAAAGCCGTTGGCTCCGTGCAATCTTGTCATAGCCTCGAAGAGAGGCATCTCCTGACGGCACGGGCTGCACCAAGTGGCCCAAAAATTCACCAGGGTTAGCGTGCTCAAATTTTCTTGGACTGTGCTGACGCCGCTCTCTCCTGTGTTTGGGTTACTGGTTTCAAGTTCGGCGGTTAATAATGCCGATGCTTGTGACACAACATCAGGGCGAGAGGTATTCATGGCGAAGCCTACAACGAAGGCGACAACCGCTATAAACGATACTAAAACTTTATTTTGGCTGCTCACTTTATTTTAGGTACTCTTAATGGTTCAAGTGGATAGGTTCGTTGAAAATAATCGGGCTTAGATCTTATGGCTTGGCTTGATCCAGCAAGGCAAGAAAATCGCTTTCTTGCATGTAGCCATATTGGCGTAAGTTTTGATGTTCGGAGCCATCGGCCTTAATAAAAAGGGTTGCCGGTGGGCCGAATACATCGAAGTAGCGCTTTAAAGCTTCGCTATTGTCGTTGGTGTCGGTTACGTCTGCTTTGATCAGTATCCAGTCGTTTAGTGCTTGATGAACACTCGATGCCATAAACGTGGTTCGATCCATGCGCTTACAGTCAATGCACCAGTCAGCATAGAAGTCTACCAACACTGGTTTGCCGTTAGCTTTGGCCGATTCTAACAAGCTTTGTGCTTCAGAGACCGTTGTGATCACATTGAACGGCATTTTTTCAACGGCTGTGCTGCTGGCTGAACCACCGAAACTTACTGAGGCCAATGGTCGAGTAAAATCTTTACCTCCGTTGAATGCGCCGATTAAAGCGAGTGCGCCCCATATAAGCAGCATCGTGCTGAACGCTTTGACTAGTGTTTTGACAACGTCAGAAGTGATCGAGCTTGCCATCGATAATAAATAGTATGCAAACCAAATAAACAATCCTGACCAGAAATAGAGTACCGGCACTAAGTCGATAAAGCTTGCAATAAAAATTGCCGCGGCAAGAACCATAAAACCTAAAATCACTTGAACATGATTCATCCATGCGCCAGCTTTGGGTAATAACCAACCAGCTCCAAATCCCAATGCGATCAGTAAGGTGTCCATGCCGAGTGCCAATCCTCCCATCACCATTGCGCCTAACACTGGGTCGCCAGTGGCTGCAACACCGGCCACAACACCGATTAACAACGGTGATACGCAAGCACCGATAATTAGGCTAGAGATTGCGCCGAGTGCAAATGAGGTAATAAAAAGTGAACGGCTACTGTAACTAGCGTTGTTGAGCTTTGTTTGTATTGACGCAGGTAGCTGAATTTTAAACGCGCCAAATAAAGAGATCGCCAGTACGACTAAAATAATGCACAGCGATCCGATCATATAGGGGTTTTGAAAATAGGCTTGAATTTGCCCACCGCCTAGAGCTATTACCCAGCCAGCAATAGCATAAACAAAGATGTGCCCTGCTGAATATGAGAGCGCCAGAAAGCCAGATGTCATACGTCCAGGTTTCTCTTGTCCAGCAATAATAGCCATAAGAATGGGAATCATCGGCAGTACGCATGGGGTGAAGCTTAATAGTATTCCGACGACAAATGCGCCAATGATAAATGTCCAAAAACTCTTATTGAGATCTGCGCTATTAGCTGCCGAAAACCCTGTATCGGTCGAAGTGCTAGTTTCTTGAGATGTTTTGGTCTGGCTGAGACCTGAATTTGGGGTGAACGGTATTTTTAGCTTGCGTATCTGTGGTGGATAGCAAACACCGACTGGTTTGTTGCATCCTTGACCAAGCACTTCAAGTTCAAGCTCATCGCCGGTTGAGGGTAGGCTTGCAATTGGTACTACTATTTCAACGTTGTAAAAGTATACTTCAACTTCTCCAAATTCAGGGTCCTGCTCGATAACACCTTTAGGGTAGACCGCACTCCCGAGCTCTAGGCCGGGTGTTTTGGATGAGACTCCAAACTGATCGCGGTACATGTAATAGTCATCCGCAATGCTCCATTGAATACGCAGTTCGGCGTCGTCGACGAGCGCCGTCAGGCCAAATGCCTCGGTTTCGGGTAGTAAGTCGACCTTTTTTTTGCCCCAAAACTGAGCGCTCGCGTCGCTTGAAAGAAGCAATACGGCAGCCGCTAGGCTAAGAATGGCGTTTAGTGTACGAGTCATGTTTTACGAAGGGTTAAGTGCGATTTTAAGGTGTCACCAATAAAGACCTTGCGAGCTTGAAAAGTCTGTCGCTTGATTCATTAAAGTAACAGATTTTATTGTGCCATAAATATCAAATACTGGACTATTACAACATAGTTCTAAGGAGATTTAGTGAGCGCAGTTCAATAGCAATATGTGTTTGAATTAAATTGATTTTTATCAAAAATTAGAAGGCGCTAGCTAAAGTGATATTCGGTGACTTGCTCTCGAACCTCATTTGCGAGTAATAATGGTGATTCGAAATTAGTTTGATTAATTGCGTCAGGTGCGAGTTGAGTTTCAACGCAAAAGCCTGCTGATCCAGCGAACGGTTCAGACAGAAAGCGACCGGTATAGAATTGAAACCCGGGCGAGTTGCTCAAAACACTCAGTGATATCGAGCTGCTAGGCGAAATACAGTTGAAGATCTCGCGCTTTTTACTCTCAGGTGAAGGCTTCGCATTAAAGTGATGATCACAAGCTCCGTCGAGCTGACTTAAGCTTGGAGTGCTTAGTGAGTATTTGAATGGAGATTTAAGCCCTATGGTTTTACCGTTCGGAATACTCTCTCTGTCAACGTCTACGAAAGAATCGGCTAGTAGATTAAAACGATGATTTAAAACATCGCCACCGCTATTTCCATTGCCATTGAGGTTTAGGTAAACGTGATTGGTCAAATTAATATAGGTGTCAGTGTCACATTGTGAAGTGTAGCTAATGCTTAATGCCCCGTTATGTGCGGCATATCTGGCTAGCACGTTGAGTTTCCCAGCTAAACCAACGGTTTCTAAGTCAAAATCTAACTCGTAGCAAAGACTATTGCTCTGTTGATATTTTAGTTGCCAAATGAGTTTATCAAAGCCAACGCCGCCGCTGTGGAGTGTGTGTTTCCCCTCATTACAGGGCATTTGAAACTCTTGCTCGTGAATAGATAACTTGCCATGAGCAATACGATTGGTGATCGGCCCAATACTTGCACCTAAGTAAAATTGGTCGGCAAGATACTTCTCCTTGGTGTCGTAGCCAAGTGCGAGAGACTCGCCCTTAAAATCAATCGCGATAATACGAGCTCCGTAGTCGCTAAGCGTAACGCTTAAGTTTTTGCCGTCGGATATGGTTAGGTTCTGCATTGGGTTCTGGGGTTTACTTATCTATCCATTTAGAATACTTAGTATAGCTACTGATTTTGCTATGATGGACTTAGAATATAAAAAATAAATTTAGAGTAAACTCTCACCATTTAGCTAGCCTATTTCACCATGCCAGATTTTAAAGAACTCCTGCAGAATATGACTAGCCGCCTTATTTTGATTCAGCTATTGATTTTCTTTGGCGTTCAGCAAGGCTTGTTTGCTAATGCACACACTGGCTTCGAACTCTATTATTTTGAGGATTCGCGCTTCAAACCCTGGCAGTTTTTAACACACCTATTTTTGCACAGAGATTATATTCATCTAGCCTCTAACCTAGTTGCTATATGGTTTTTGGGGCGGGCTTTAGAATATCAGTGGGGGGAAACTCGTTTTGTTATTTTCTATATTGCTTGTGGAGTGGGTGCGGCTATTATTTCGCTGTTCGTAGACTATCTTTTTTTGGGACCTTATTGGGGCGCGTCTATAGGAGCCTCGGGAGTGGTTTATGGTTTAATGACAGCGTTTGTTCTCAATTTTCCTGACTTTAAATTTTCGTTTATATTCATTCCCACGCTTGTAGCGGCAAAACATGTATTGCTCGTTTTGTTACTTATTGATCTCATTGCCGGCATGACCGGTTTCTCGATCTTCGGCAGCAATATTGCGCATTTTTCCCATTTGGGTGGGGCTTTGATGGGCTTTTTAATGGTGCAGCTTTTTAAGAGAGCTCGCTAACGGCTCTTTAACAAAACCTGCTAAGGGCTTTTCCATAGACTTCGCTAAGGGTCTCTTGGTTCACGCAGCCTGTTGTTTAATTCAAGCTCAAGGCTCCCATCCAGCTGAAGGCTCCCATCCAGCTGAAGGCACCCTATCCAGCTGAAGGCACTTAGTCTTTGGGCACGCCAGGGCTAAGTCCACATTGCTGATAGAGTTCCTGGATCAATCTAGCGTGTTTAAGTGTAGCCGCTCGGCCAATCTTGAATTGTTTGTCTCGGGCTTGTGCCCAACTACGATATTCTGGTGTGGAATAGGCTAACACGTGCTTTTCTATGTCGCTGATCAGGGGCATCAATACTCGAGCCCTCTGTTCAAGCTTGACTGAGCGCGCCTGAACTTTTCCGATAAAATATTGGTTTACCACATTGCTAAAATACTTGGCCTGTTGAGACACTTGCTGTTTGTGGCACAGCGGTGAATCTAGCCGTTTTTGTATCACTGAATTAGCTCGCTCTAGGCTGCCGCTCAGCTTAACGAATTCGGCTAGTAAGTGACCACCGTCGCCAAGGCGGAGTTGCCCGAGCGCTCTTTCTATCTCACTTTGATCTTGCTTTGTAAAGTGGCGTTCTCCGTTTTGTATTGCCGCAAGGAAACCGCTTAACACAAGTAGTTCTTTAGTGAGTTTGAGCGCTAGATCATTTGGGTAGTCTTTAGAAAGGCGTTTGTCGTGCCAGAAACTTCGGTGTTCTTGCGATGCAAGGATGGCCTGCCATGCAGCAGTATTGAGGTAGGCTTCTTTTTTAGCGATAAAACTCGAGAGTTTGTTCGCGAGTGTGGAGTCGCCGAGTTTTTCTATACACGTTGGCCCTAGCGACAAGATTTCTAGATCATTAAAGAGCCGTTGAGAATCGGTGGCGACCTTGCCAAGCTGGCTATTTCTCTGAGCAACAATTGTGTGCAGCCGACATTGACGCATCCCGAGGAACTCCTTGATGCTTAGTTCAAATACAGGCGGCGAAATCTCCAATTTTTTCTGATCTGGAAAGCTCACATGGAGGCCAGTGGATAATGACCTGTCGGCGTCACGATCGAGTACATTCTCGAGTCGGCTCAGGTAATCGTCTGCATGATTGAGTGGTTCAGAGCAGGCACCCAGAACCGCAAACGAGGCAACTAGCGTGATGAGTTTCACTGCGCCTGGATCACTTGCATTGTTAAACCTAAGTTGACTAAGTGTTCGCGCAATTGCTTTTTTTCACTGCGGTTTAATGCCTGACCGATTTCAATCCGTTGATTTTGGTGTTCAAGAAACAGGGTTGGCGCCGACATGCGATATTTGCTCGGACGCTTTATTAGCGTGGTTTGGCCTGCACCCCAATGCCATTCTTGTTTTGGGTAGTAGACGCCCTTTTGGACAATCAGCGACTCAGCATCAAACAGTAAAATTTCTTTGAAACTTAGTTTCCATGAAACGTAATACATGCCAATGCCAACGAGTAAAATCTCAAGGCCTGCAAAAGGTAAAACCATCCAAGCGCCCATAGCCGTCCAGCTTAGCGCGATAACCATGTTGAATATGAACATGAATGCCAAGATCTTTTTGTTGGTATCCCACGACATCGATCGATTGGCAGTGATTACTATTCTCGTTTGAGAATTATTTATGTTGAGTTCGACCATTGTTCAATGTTAGCAAAACAATGTGGCTGTGATGTAATGCTACACTCAATCGAAAACGAGGTGACATTTATGAGCGACATCAAAAAGAGTATTGGTGCTATTGAGTGGCGAGATCTCACGGTGGAGGACGCGGTGGGAGTCAGTGACTTTTATGCAGACGTCGTAGGTTGGCAAAAACAAGCCGTATCGATGGGCGACTATGACGATTTCAATATGAACTTAGAGAGTGGTGACACAATTGCAGGCGTCTGTCACTCGCGTGGAGTCAACGCCGATTTACCGCCACAGTGGCTAATGTATGTACGCGTGTATAACGCTGATGAGAGTGCCCAGAAGGTAGAGGTTCTAGGTGGTGCAATTATCAAAGGGCCTACCTCTATGGGAGGCGAAACATACTATGTAATTCGCGATCCTGCGGGTGCTGTGCTGGCTATTTACTCTTGAGATATTAAAGTCGCTGATCCATCCAAGCCACCATTTCAGCGAAAATACTCTCGCCCTCTGGCTCGTTAAATATTTCGTGAAAAAGGCCTTCATATAAGGTGATTTCTTTATCCTTGGACGAAACCGCATGGTACAGAAGTTGCGAACCTTCGGGTGCGGTCATTACATCGGCTGAGCCATGCATAACCTTGAGTGGCAGACTAATATCGCCAGCGTCATTTTTGCACTGCTCCATAGTATTTGTCATGCTGACCAAAAACTGTGCTGATAGTTTCTCGTGACTGATCAGTGGGTCGTTCATGTATTTTTCAACTACCTTCGGGTCACGGCTGACAGCCGAGGCGTCAAGCGCGATCATTTTAGCTTTAGGAAAAAGTTTCGCGATGCCTTTAATAAGAGCTACTTGCCAAGAAGGTGGTTCTTGCGGACTTTGAATTGCGGCACCTGAGAGCAAAGCGCCTTGAAACTTATCTTGGTGGCTTAGTAGCAATCGAGTAGCAATCAAACCGCCCATGCTGTGCCCTAAAAGAAATACCGGTTGATTGGGGTGATTTTCTTGAGTTCGCTTATAAAGCTCAAGAGCGGCATCTTGATAAACATCAAAGCTATCAATATGACCGCGTGGGCCTTCAGACTTTCCATGGCAAGGTAGGTCCATCGAGCTCAGAGAATAGCCTGCATCGTTAAGATGCGCAGCTAGATGTTCATACCGTTGGCAATGTTCGCCTAAACCATGAACTAACATCACTACTGCTTTACTGTTTTCTGCCTGCCACTGTCTATAGTAGAGGCCATTTACAGTGCTGTCGCTAATGTTAGTCATTTTGGTGTTCTCTTGGTTTTGGTTTAATGGCCCGCGAATAAAAACGACGCTTTGGCATGCACTTGTTTACTTAGTTCAGAATGATCTCGACTTTCAACACCTTGGTAAAATTGGCGTTGAATTACCGCGATGTCGTCGCTTCGATCCGCGTAGCGCAACACCATTACTACCTTCTGAACATCACCTAATAAGGTATCTACAATATGTTGTTCAAAGCGCGGGTTGTCAAATGAGGGGTCGAACTCTTTGAGGCGCGAAGCTTCATCATACACGGCAAACAACTCATCCATTTTTTGTGGTGCTTGCTCCATTAGTGAGCTACAAACATCCCATTGTTCGGCATTAATTAAGTCGTTCCATAAGAATTTGCTGAGCTTGGCGGCTGATTTGGGCTCGCTGTGATGTAACGCTAAGAACTGCTCTAGGGCATCGCTCTCAACCCCCAGTACTCGGCAAATAGTAAGGTAATCGTGAAACCGCTCAGGGTCACGCCCTTCTAAATAAATTTCCAATACTTCACGCTTTTTAGCATCCAAGCGGTTTTTTGCACCTGGAAATACTTCGGCCAATTCGCCCCAACCGTTTAAGCAATGCGATAAACGTGCTCCATAAAATGCATAAGGATCATCGTCTAATGAGTGATCAAAAAAATATTCGTAGAATTTAAGTGCGTTGACGAAGTCGCCGGCATCATGAGCAAGTTTGGCGTCTTCAAGCACCTGAATCATTTGTGGCTTGTCCATCGTTAGATCATGCCTAACTCAAGTTTGGCTTCTTCTGACATATTAGCCATAGTCCAAGGCGGTTCAAAGGTGAGTTCTACACGCGCATCTGATACGCCGACCACACTCTTAACCGCGTTTTCAACGAAGCCAGGGAATGTCTCGGCAACCGGGCAACCTGGCGCAGTGAGCGTCATACTAACGTCGACGAAAAAATTGTCGTCTACTTTGAAGTCGTAGATCAAGCCTAGGTCGTATATGTTGACCGGGATCTCAGGGTCGTAAACGGTACGTAAGGCTTCGATAATATCGGGGCCAAGCTCTTCTGGTGTGCGTGGGCCTTTTGGCGCCGCGGGGGTGTCATCGCTTTTTTCGGCGGGGACAATATAGGGAGTAAGAGTATCGCTCATCACGGTTACCTTTTTTAAAACGATTAAGCTGTTATTCGGCTAGGCTGTTAGTTGAATTGGCACTGAAATTATTTCAGCATGTTAACGGCGCGGTTAACCGCCGTCACTAAGGCGTCGATATCGGCCTTATTGTTATAGAACGCCAATGAGGCACGAGTAGTAGCGCTAACGCCAAAGAATTCCATCACGGGCATGGCGCAATGATGGCCGACTCGAATGGCAACGCCCTGTGAATCAAGCAGTGTGCCTAAATCCGATGCGTGTACGTCGTCGATCTCAAAAGACAAAATGCTGGCTTTCTCGGCAGCGGTGCCAATAATACGTAAGCCATCAACTTCGAGCATTTTCTCGGTGGCGTATTCGAGTAGTTCGTGTTCGTATTCGGCAATGGCATCAATGCCGATTTCACTGACATAGTCCAAGCCTGCGGCTAAGCCAATCGCGCCTGCAATGTTCGGAGTACCGGCTTCAAATTTATATGGTAGCTCATTGAACACGGTGCCTGAAAAGCTGACTACCTTGATCATGTCACCACCGCCTTGATAAGGCGGCATAGCGTCAAGCAGGTCACGTTTGCCGTACAATACTCCGATACCAGTAGGCGAGAAAATCTTATGGCCAGAGAAGGCGTAGAAATCACAATCTAGTGCTTGTACGTCAACGTGCGTGTGCGCAATTGCTTGCGCACCGTCTACCAAAACTTTGGCGCCGACAGTATGTGCCGCGTCAATCATTTTCTTTAATGGCGTGATAGTGCCGAGCGCGTTTGATAGTTGAGTAATGGCAAGTAATTTGGTTTTCGCGCTTAGCAGCTTCTCAAACTCTTCATACAGCAATTCTCCCTTATCATTAATCGGGATGACTTTCAGTTTAACGCCGATTTGTTGCTCGAGCATTTGCCAAGGCACAATGTTTGAGTGGTGCTCCATAGCCGAGATTAGAATCTCATCACCCTCATTAAATGAATCACGCACGAAACTTTGTGCCACCAAATTGATGGCTTCAGTAGTGCCGCGAGTGAAAATGATTTCGGTCTCGCTTTGCGCATTAATGAAGTGTTGAACGGTTTTACGGGCTGCTTCGAAACGGTCAGTCGCACGTTGACTAAGCGTGTGGATTCCGCGATGTACATTTGAGTTATCGTTTTCGTAAAACTCTTTGATAACGTCGATAACTTGGCGTGGTTTTTGCGTTGACGCGCCATTGTCTAAATACGCTAATTGCTGCCCCGAGATTTGTTGATCGAGAATCGGGAAATCGGCGCGAATACGTTCGATATCAAACGTTTCGGGACTCGCTTTAGTCGAGAAATTTGCTGCTGCGATCGTCATATTTACCTCTCAAATGAGCTTATACCAGCTCTTCCAAGCCACTTAATAGTTCACCGGCGATTAAATGCGTCAACTCTTGACGCACACTCTCAACATTAATTCGCTCGATTACTTCATTGGCGAAAGCGAAGGTGAGTAGAGCATTGGCCGACGCCTCGTTGATGCCGCGAGACTTTAAATAGAACAACGAAACTGGGTCGAGCTGACCAACCGTGGCGCCATGCGAACACTTAACATCGTCAGCGTAGATTTCAAGCTGAGGCTTGCAATCGGCTTCTGCATTAGCTGATAACAAAAGATTATTATTTTGCTGGTCAGCGTTGGTCAGCTGTGCGTCTTCGGCTACGATAATGCGTCCACGAAACACGCTTCGAGAATGATCGTCTAAAACCGTTTTGTAGTATTCGTCACTGGTGCAATTTGGCACGGCGTGATTCACTTCAGTGTGGTTATCGATATGCTGACGACCTTGGCCGACCACCAAGCCGTTCATTTCCATGTGCGCGCCTTGACCCAATAAATTGGTGGCAATGTCGTTACGCGTAACCAAACCACTTAAGGCGATGTTATGGTTTTTAACGTTTGAGCTTTTGGCTTGGTTGATAAACACGCCGCCCATGTGAAAGGCGTCATTTGATTCTTGTTGAATCTTGTAGTGATCGACATGGGCATTATCACCGGCAATGATTTCAGTAACGATGTTACTCAAATACACGATGCCGTCTGCGCCGATATGGCGTTCAACGATGGTGCATTGGCTGTTCGCGCCAGCGATGATTAAGTTGCGGGTATGGCTTACTGTGTCAGCGCTTTGCGATACGAATACTATTTCTAAAACGCGGTCCAACACTTGCCCTGCGTCTAAATTCAATACATAGCCGTCCTGGGCATAGGCTGTGTTTAGCGCGGTAAAGCCGTGCTGGTTCTTTGGTAGTGTAGAACCAAACTCGTTTTCTACTTGGCTAAAGGAGTCTTGTAAGCGAGTGATGTTATCGCTGATACCAGTGGATGCTTTCTTATCAAGTAGGCCATCAACAAACACTAAACGCGGGTTGTCGGTGGGCGCCAATTCAATTGATAAGCTCGATTGGCTAGTCAGCTGATAGTCGTTGCTTTTCAGTGCGCGAAGGTTGGTATAACGCCAATCTTCATCACGTACACCAGGTAGGCCCACACTCTCAAAGTGTTCGAGTGCGGCGCTGCGCTGGCTACTAAGCCAGGTCAGTTCACTGCCTGGCAACGATAACTTGCCGTGCGAGTCTAACCAGCTTTGGGTTTCGTTTGCGGTAATCATTTAGCTCGCCTCGCTCAGACCTTCAATCCAGCTATAGCCTTTGGCTTCGAGCTCTAAGGCTAATGATTTGTCGCCAGATTTAACAATTTTACCGTTAGCCAGTACATGAACGTAGTCGGGCACAATGTAGTCAAGCAAGCGTTGATAATGCGTTACCAACACCATTGAGCGCTCTGGTGAGCGTAATGCGTTAACCCCGTTTGACACGATTTTCAGCGCGTCGATGTCTAGGCCTGAATCAGTTTCGTCAAGTAGTGCTAGTTTTGGCTCAAGCATTGCCATTTGAAGAATTTCGTTGCGCTTCTTCTCGCCACCTGAAAAGCCTTCGTTAACCGAACGCTTTAGGAATTCTTGCTTCATCTCGACAAGATCAGCCTTTTCGCGAATCAGTTTTAAGAATTCTCCCGCTTTGATTTCTTCTTGTTCATGGTATTTACGAATTGAATTCATCGCTGCTTTAAGCATGGCCATGTTGCTAACTCCTGGGATTTCAACAGGGTATTGAAAGGCCAAGAAAATGCCCTCGCAGGCGCGTTCTTCGGCTTCAAGTTCTAGCAAGTCTTTGCCCAAATACTCGATACTGCCCTCGGTTACTTCGTATCCGTCACGACCTGAAATTACATTCGATAGTGTGCTCTTGCCTGAGCCGTTAGGGCCCATGATGGCATGTACTTCGCCTGGCTTAACTTCTAAGTTAATGCCATTAAGAATTGCTTTGCCATCGACGCTGGCGTGTAGGTTTGTAACTTTTAACATTGTGTTTCTCTGCTATTTATATTTCTCGGCTCTCTGAGCCTCAGTCACGCTGCGGGCGCTACTTCTGTCTTTGCTTGCTCGGCCCTTCAGGCCTTAAACACGCCGCAGGCGCTTTATAATTTTGACGTAGGTTATCGTTTGACGCTTAGCCGACGGCACCTTCTAGTGATACTTCTAATAGTTTCTGAGCTTCAACTGCAAACTCCATTGGCAGTTCACGGAATACGTCTTTACAGAAACCATTTACGATCATTGAAACTGCAGC
>CANMNN010000038.1 GCA_947499305.1 uncultured Arenicella sp.
ACGGCTGTGATAAGCGGCGGCGCAGAAGGCATTGGTTTTGCAGTAGCTCAGGCAATGGGTGAGCAAGGCATGAACATCGTTTTAGGTGATATTGATGCGGCGCAACTTAAAGAAGCTCAAGCCAAGTTAGAAGCGCAAGGCGTTCCAGTATTAGCTGTTGAAATGGATGTAACTTCACCAACAAGCTGGGCGAATATTGCGAAGCTTGCTGTTGAGAGGTTTGGCAAGGTTCACATGCTCGTTAATAATGCTGGTGTGGCATCGGCTCCTGGCCCAATTGAGGCGACCAACCATAAAGATTGGCAATGGGTTATCGACGTCAACCTAAAGGGCGTGTTGTTCGGTGCTGAAGCAATAGTTCCGTTAATTAAACAACACGGTGAGGGCGGATGGATGGTTAATGTGGCATCAATGGCTGGCATGATAGGTGTGCCCTATGCTGGTGCGTACACCGCCACTAAAGTTGCCGTTGTTGGCATGTCTGAGTCATGGAATGTCGAGCTCTCGAAGCACAACATTCATGTAGCTGCGCTTTGCCCAGCCTTTGTAAAGACGAGAATACATCTATCGCATAGAAACCGCCAAGAGGAGCATCGTGATCTTGAGCGCACACCTGACCCTAAATCGGCTCCCAAACATAATGCCGCGCAAGAACTGGTTGAAAACGGTATTGCACCTGAAATTGTCGGTCAAAGAGTTGTCGAAGCGTTAAACGCTAAAGAGCTTTATATCTTTACTCATCCTGCGCAGCGGCAGGTGACTCAACAACGTTCAACGGCTATTGATCAAGCGTTTGAGCGAGCGGAAAATAGCCCTTTATTAGCAGATGTAAAAGAGCAAGATCCGATGACGTTTAGCTGATACTGTATCGCCTAAATGGTTTTCCTATATTAGGGCAAGGAATGGTTGATGTCTGCGACTTATGAGTGGCTTAGTGAGCTTGACCCAAAATACGCTGCGTTGGTGCCAACGCGCAGTTTAGCGAATGATTTAAGCGAGCGTGTTGCACGACAGTTTTTAGATGCTGGCCAAACTGTTTGGCTATCGCCCACCATTATCGTTTGGTCTGATTATTTGCGTTTGTTATGGCAACTCAATCGAAGCGCCATAGCAAACGCCTTCGGCAGTCATAGCTTGATCAGCTCGCAACAAGCCTCATTATTATGGACACAGGTGATCGAGGTATCGCGTCGCAAGGAGACTGAGTTGAGTTTACTCAATGTTCAGCAAACCACGCGAGCGGTTCAACGTAGCTGGAAGCTCTTACATGATTGGCAAATCAGCGCGAAGGTCCTGGCACAAGACCACGTTGCCGATACCGAGCAGTTTTTGGCTTGGGCCAATGCCTATCAAGCAATATTGGACAAGAGAGGGCTGGTCGATGAACAGCTTTTGCTTAGTCGACTTTTGGAGTTGGGTCGAGAAAATATCGAGGTCGAGCACCCCTTCAATGGAGTTCACTTGCTCTCCTTTGACATACTCAACGCGGCACAAAAACAGTATTTCGAGATTTTTATCAATGCGGGTCTTGATTATCAATCATCACAGCCGCAAAGACCAACCAAAAGCGAGCGCTGCCTTGAGTACGCTCAAATCGACGATGAAATTCGCGCAGCCTTGATGCATGCGCGTGACCGCGTTGAGTTAGATGCAAACCATAAAGTGAGCTTGGTTATCCCTGATTTGGCGCAGCGTCAGACCCAAGTTGAAGAGCTAGCACGCGAAGTTTTCTACCCGTCAGCATCACCGCTGAGTATGCAACAAAATAGTTCGGTGTATGCCTTTAGCTTAGGCCGAACGATGACTGATTTGCCAGCTATTGAGGCGGCCATCAGCGTCTTAATGCTACTTAAAAACCGAAGCAATACGGTTGATATCGGTTTTATATTGCGCAATCGTTTTCTGGGCCTTTGTGGTGAACATCGTGAACAGGCAAGACTTTTTGAACAATGGCTTAAGCGTCAACGAATACATACGTTTTCGTTTGATCAAGTTCCTTCACTCTATGCTCAAAGCTTAGAGTACCTCGCTCAACGGGACCTATCGATCGAGGGTAATTTTCAGCAAGTGCTCGAGTATTTAGTCGAGCAACGCCAAGGCTTTCAAGCACAGCTAGCGAGCGCTAAACGAAGTTCAGATTATGCCGCCTTGAGCTTCACTGAGTGGGCACAGTGCTTCGCTGATTGGTTAAGCCTATGGCAATGGCGAACTGCTCCACAAGGGCAGCGTTTAGACAGTGTGCAATACCAATTAGAAATACGCTGGAAAGCCTTACTTGAAGAATTTGCAGCATTAACGACGGTTCAATCAAGAGCGGGTTTGAATCGAGCGTTGGAACTATTACAGACCATGGCTCGTAATACCGTCTTTCAGTCTAAGAGTGTCGATTCTCCCATACAGATTAGCGGCTTGTTCGAAGCGGTAGGCCGCGAAGTTGATACCTGCATCGTCACTGGAATGAATCAAGATTATCCCGCTCCTGGTCTAGGAGATGCTTTTATTTCGAAGCGTTTCTTGATTGACGTTAATCACCCCGAGGCGTCGGCAGAGTCATACTTTTTGCAAGCAAAGCGGGTTATGACTAGCTTGCTTTCGTGTGCAACTCATAGGCGCATTAGCTACGCCAAGGCGAGTGATAAAAATGCCGAAAATTCCTTGCAAGCGAGCGCGCTATTTCGCTCAGCGAGTTTTGTCACAGATAGCAATTTTGACGAGCTCAGTAAAAGCCTAACACCTAGCTTAGTTCCCCTAGAACAATACCGAGACACACAAGGCACACCTTGGTTAGAGCCCGGACGCGCCAAAGGTGGTTCTAAGATCTTTGAAAATCAATCTAATTGCGCCTTTAAGGCATTTGCAACGCATCAACTCGGTTTTTTAAGCGAGGACGAAACAGAGTTTGGTCTAGACGGTTTGGACCGAGGCAATGTAGTGCATCTATTGCTTGATAAGTTATGGGAGCGTCTACAGACCAAGGCAGTGCTCAGCGAGATGAATGAGAGTGCGCGGCGAGAGCTAATCTCTGAATTGATTGAACAATGCTTTGAACAAAGCGCATTCAAGCTCAATAGCGACAAACTTAGCTTACTTAAGCACGAAAAGCGCCGCTTACTGACTTTGTTATTTGATTGGTTACTTCAAGAAGATAAGCGCCCAAATAATTTCTCAGTTATTGAGAGAGAAGAGCCGCGAGAAGCAGAGCTCGCTGGCATTCGATACAAATACATCATTGACCGATTGGATATTACGGACGATGGCCGTACGGTTATTATCGATTACAAAACCGGCGCTGTTAACCGCAAGGATTGGACCGGTGAACGTATACGCAACCCTCAAATGCCATTGTATGCTTTGGCTTTAGATAAGGTTAAAAACAAATCAGTGTCGGGCATTGCCTTCGCTCAGGTCAAAGCTCTTGACCCCAAATACATCGAACTTTCCGAACAGGATATCTTTCGAAAGCCCTCACGCTACAGCGCTGGCTATGAAGCCGATTGGGTAGAAAACCGAAAGTCATGGCCCGAAATATTCGAACAACTAGCCAAGGATTTTCTTGCCGGCGAAGCCTGTGTGAACCCAATAGATGAAAATACTTGCCAGTATTGCGACTTGCAATCAATGTGCCGAGTGTCGCAGCTTCGTGACGCGAGCAAACTTGAGAACGACGAGGCGGTATCATGATTGGCGACTTAGACGCTCGCCGTACCGCGCTTGACCCGCAGCGCTCGTTTATTGTGCAAGCCCCAGCCGGCTCAGGTAAAACGGGCCTGCTGGTTTATCGAATGCTGACTCTGCTGGCTACAGTGGAAAAGCCACAGCAAGTTTTATCCATTACGTTCACGCGTAAGGCCACGTCAGAAATGCGCGAGCGCTTATTGGAGCTAATTGTATTTGCAGAGCGAGGCGAGCGCAGCGAGGATTCCTTTGAGCAACAAGGTATCGAACTTGCGGCGAAAGTTCTCGAGCAAGACCGGAAGCACAATTGGTGTCTGTTAGACGCACCGCATCAGCTGCAAATTTTAACCATCGACGCATTCTGCGCCAAACTTACCGCGAGCATGCCGTGGCTCAGCCGTTTAGGCGACCGCCCACGTACAACTGACAATGCTGAATTGCACTACGCTGCGGCGGTTGAGCAATTGTTTAATGAGTTACTCGACGATCAATCGTCAATTGCACCGTACCTAACCACGGTGATGTCTGAGCTAGATTTTAACTACAGCAAGGCGCGGCAGCTTTTCACTTCGATGTTGGCCAAGCGCGATCAATGGTTACGCCACCTCCTGCAAGGTGATTTGAGTTCGTTGCGTAGCGAGCTTGAGCAAGCGTGGCAAAACGTGATTTCCGATCAACTTGATTTGATGACTGATTTACTGAGTGAAGACACCCTAGGCGAACTGTGCGACTTAGCGAGCTATGCCGCCGGAAACCTTTTGGGGAGCGGCACACTATTATCGGCATTCGAGCAGTATCAAGCTGGTGATACTTTAAATGCAGATCACTGGCATGGCTTAGCTCACATGCTTCTTACCAGCGGGAAGTTACGTAAAACCGTCACAAAAAATCTCGGCTTTATTGCCAAATCTCCGGAGACAATTCGCATGCGCGAATTACTAGCTTTGTTCGAAGGAGACATTGTTCTAGCCGGGGCACTTTGCGACATTCAAGTGCTACCAGAAAGTAAGTTTGATGACGCCGATTGGCAGCAAATGCTCGCGCTCGAAAAGGTGCTCAAGTCACTCGCAGCGCTGCTTCAACTGAAATTTAGATCAAGCGGCGAATGTGACCATAGTGAAGTAACTCAGCGCGCCAACTTGGCATTGAGAGAGCTCGAAAACCCAACGGATCTCGGTCTTAGAATGGATGCCCACTTGCATCATATTTTGGTCGACGAGTTTCAAGACACGTCGCATGGGCAAATTGATTTATTAAAAAAGCTAACCGCAGGCTGGGATGATCACTCGGCCAACAAAACACTGTTCTTGGTGGGCGATCCTATGCAATCGATTTATCGGTTTCGAGAAGCCGACGTCAGTTTGTTTTTGCAAGTTACCGATAACCTTAATACTCAAATTTTCCCAGATGTAGAAATTGAAGCTCTCAGGCTAACTGAGAATTTTCGTTCCAATAAGAGTTTGGTCGATTGGTTCAATCAAACCTTCGAGCGAAGTTTCCCGGCGAAGGATAACGTGCTGTCGGGCGCTATTCGATATGCTCCGGCTAGTTGCTCGAAAAACGATGATGAAAACCCATGTCAGTATTTTTTAGCGCATGATAAAGACCAAGAAGCAGAGCTGCTTCTTAGTGCCGCAACAAAGGCTATTGAAAGCCTGCAATGCAAAAACGATCAGGTCGCTATTTTGGTTAGAACGCGCGCTCAACTTAACGCCTTGCTGCCTAAGCTGGAGCGAGCAGGTATTCGCTATAGCGGCATTGATATTCAGCCATTGGCCGATCTGCAAGCCGTGATCGATGTGTTGACTTTGTGCAAAGCGATTGCGCGAATGGACGATCGTGTTGCCTGGCTATCGTTGCTCAGAGGCCCTTGGTGTGGCTTAAAACTAACGGACATTAAGACGTTGGTTGGTCGTCAAGATGCAACTGTTTGGTCACAATTATGTGCTGCAAATCTGAATGAGATCGACCAAGATTCTAGGATGCGTCTGGAGCGCTTTGTGCGTGTTATGAGTGCCTCGGTCGAGCAACGTCAACAAGTAGCTTTATCAAGCTTGGCTAAATGGACATGGTTTGGTTTAGGTGGCGAACACACCTTGTTCGGCGCGAGTAAGCGCGATATTGAAACCGTCTTTGCTCTTGTTGCCGAACTTGAGCGTGGTGCTGATTTGCCATCATTGCGCGAGCTCGACAAAGCTTTACAAGGTTTATATGCGCAACCGCAAACTGAAGCCGATGGTAGTGAGCCTAAGCTAGTTGTATCAACCATGCATAAGTCTAAAGGTTTGCAATATCACACTGTGATTTTGCCTAGTTTAAATAGTGCTTCACGCAGTGCTGATAAAGAAGTGTTGATGTGGGCCGAGGCGCAGAATTCCAATGGCGGATCGGAGTTGTTGTTAGCGCCCTTTACCGACCAAAGCAGCGATAGCTTACACTATCAATATTTGCGACACTTAGATGCAAAACGCAGCCTTAATGAGGCAGTACGATTAATGTACGTGGCAACAACACGAGCTGAAAAAAAGCTGGTTCTCATTGCTCGTGCAAAACCCGCTAAAAGCGGCGACTTCCCCAGCGCACCATCAAAAGGAACCCTGCTGAATACGGTTTGGGATGTTTTAGAGCGGCATTTCGATTACTCACTTGAGGCTCCAGAGAATGTGCAATTGCAATCTGATCTATCGCAAACGCTGCTGAGATTGTCGTCGGACTTTGAAGTGGACTACGCTCAAGAGGTCAACTGGCAGGTTAGTCAGCAGCTAAATAGCGCGCTTAAAGTGCCCGATGACGATGCGCAAATCGAGTATCAATGGGCTACCGAGGTGGCCACTGGTGTGGGCATTGTCTTGCATGATTGGTTGCAGTTTAATGGCTCGAGAGTTCTTGATATTCGTATAGATGACAGTTTGCAAAAACAGTGGCGTGCCGAATTATCGAGTCTGCGAGTGCCTAATACCATGCTCAACTACGCACTCAATCGCCTTTCTACTGCAGTTGAAAACATTCAGTCGCAAACTGAGGCCCACTTCTTATTCCATGATTACCCAGAGTCTAACAATGAGTTTACTCTATCGACGCTTGAAAATGGCGCGGTCAATAATTATCGGCTTGATCGAACATTTGTTGATCACCAGGGAGTTCGATGGATTGTTGACTACAAGAGTACCGCGCATGATCAGGGCGACGTTGCTGAGTTTGCGGCCGAGCAAGTGCGCAGTCGTCATAAAGCGCAATTAGAAAAGTATGGCTTTTTATTTTCACAGGTTGACGCGCGACCGATAAAACTCGCAGTATACTTCCCGTTATTAAAGCAATTAATTGCCTGGCCATACGCGGCGAGCGCATAAACAAACGATATTCAAGATGAAAAAAGTACAATTAGGTAGCAGTGACCTGCAAGTAAGCGAAGTGTGTTTAGGCAGCATGACATGGGGCGAGCAAAACACTCAAGCCGAAGGGCATGAGCAAATCGACTATGCGCTTGAGCGCGGCATTAACTTTATCGATACCGCTGAAATGTATTCGGTGCCGCCGAGCAAAGAAACCTATGGCGCCACCGAAACCATTATTGGTAATTGGATTGAAGCCAACCCCTCTAAGCGCGACGACATTGTGCTCGCCAGTAAAATTGCCGGCGGCGGTGTGCCGTGGGTACGAGGAGGAGGGCCCATTAATGGGCCGGCCGTGAAGCAAGCGATTGACGACTCTCTTGCGCGTTTGAAAACGGATTATATCGACTTGTACCAATTGCATTGGCCGAATCGTTTAACACCTCATTTTTCGAAGCATTGGCCTGGCCGAGTTGATCCCTCTAAAACAAATGTTGAGCAAGAGCGAGCCGCGATGCTCGATACTCTGAAGGCGCTTGGTAATGCGGTTAAAGAAGGCAAGGTTCGCCATATCGGCCTATCTGACGACACGCCGTGGGGCATCAGCGAGTATCTTCGTTTAGCGGAGCAACACGATCTACCGAAGATGGTGTCTATTCAAAACGAGTTTAGCTTATTGCACTTGAAAGACTGGCCGTACTTGATCGAGAATTGTGTATTCAACGACGTTGCCTACCTTCCGTGGTCGCCGATTGCTGGTGGAGCATTGTCGGGAAAGTATGCCAATGGCGCTAAGCCAGCAGGCTGTCGTTGGACCATGGTACAACGCAATGGCATTTTTCGAGATACCACGCTAACACACGAAGCGATTGCTGCTTATCAAGCCGTCGCTGATGCCAATAATCTGAGCCTTGTGCAATTATCTTTAGCTTGGGTTTATCAATTATGTGGCGTCACTTCGACGATTATAGGGGCTACCTCGATGGAGCAACTAAAAGAAGATATCGATGCGTATGACGTTGCTTTATCGAACGAAGTTCTTGAGCAAATTTCTGGTGTAATTAAACAATTTCCGCAGCCCTTTTAAGATATACCGAGTTAGATTATTGGATTGTGATGTGTTACCAAGCGAGCGCACATCATTCCGTCAAATAGGCCAAGGATCGGTCTTTAGCTCGCATCAACAACTGTATTAGTTTGAAAACGGATGGGCTATTTGGGCCCATCTCGAAGCCTTCTATTGCCAATAGATTACCAAATCTAGTCTCTGAGTTACGGTGCTGTGAGAAAGCGCCTCACCATTTATCGTCGCGCTAGCATCGGCAGAATTGGCTTATTGGAATTGTCGAACCTCGGCAGCACATCGAAAAACAGGGGATTAAAATGAACAAAAAATCTTTAACAAGCTTGCTGGTATTGGGCGTATTGCTGCTTCAGGGTTGTGCGACTTATACGACTCCGTCGGCGGGCGTGAACATTTCATCGATCGGTGACGCTGATATTAGTGATTTGTTCAGCGTTGAGCCTGCTAGCCCATTTCCAGCGAGAGTCGCTGTTGCTCGAGTGCAAGCGTCTGGGTATGTTTCTAGAACCAATCAAGGTTTTGGCTCAGGCCGGTATAGTGTTGTTACAACTCGTGATGTTGAAAAAGAAGCCGACTTTGAGAAATTTGCTGCCTTAGAAAAAGTTGCCGCTGTCGCCCCGCTTAATCGATTGTTACTACCCAAACACTTAAGTTCTATAAAAGACCTTCGTCTAGCCTCTGCTAGGCTTAAAGCCGACATGGTTTTGGTCTATTCAATCGATACTTCATTTGATGTCCAAGACACACCCTTAGGACCACTTACTGCGATTACATTAGGGTTTCTGCCGAATAAGAAAGCCTTCGTATCTGCTACAACCTCGGCGGCTTTGATTGATGTGAGAACCGGCTACATATACGGCGTTGCTGAAGCAACCAAGCGGGAACAGCAGCGCGCGAGCACATGGAATAAGCGTAACGCTATCGATCGAGCAAGGTTAGCTGCCGAATCAGAGAGTTTCAAAAGCCTAATGGTTGAACTCGAAACACTTTGGAAAAGCGTGACGAATCAATATGTGTCGACGGCGCCTCGCGGAAGCGGTTAAGCTGAGATATCTTACTCCCCAACCCAAAAACAGTATTGTGAGTGGCCTGAAAGAATAGCTTTAGAAATCTCGGATAAGTAATGTGCTCTTGCGGCCTAAGCTTTCCGTCTTGAGCATGGTATTTAAACCTCGAGTGAGGAACAATTAAGAAACACTGTGCGGGCTAGTGTGGGAATTATGTTCTGATAACTAAATGGCCCGTCATTTAAAAAATAAAATCGACCTTACTCTTTAAGTGATCGTGGCAAGTAAACCTCGCTCTGTATTGGGCTGCTCATTGTTGCGACACGGCGCGCGCGAATATCTAACTTAGATAATAGAGACTTAAAAACGTTTAATGCGTCGTAGCTTTGCTTTGTAACCTCCTCCGCCTCTAATCTATCCAACAGATCTTCTTGCTCATCAGACAACTGATCACTTAAATCCCAAATGGCGTCGCGCAGGTCTTGTAGTTTCATTTTTTGATGAATAAAGACAAGCTCGTCACGTATTGATTCCCATCGTTCAAGGTTCATAGATGAGTGTCTGGCAAATCGCTTTCTGGCCTTTTCTGTATAAACGTCAACAGTATTGCTATGCCCTAACTCTATCAACTGCTGCATTAGTTCTTCACTGGGTTTCACCTTTAAATCTATGAGTGCTTGCTGTGTTTTATCGCTCCTGATTTGTTCCTCTCGCCACGCCCATTCGGTTGTATCGGTATATACATCATAGAAAAACTCTTTGGCGTCTTTTATTTTTATGAACTCAACGTCGGTTGGCGCATTAGACTTCAGGGTTCTGAAGAATTTAGTCACGCAAGGTACTTGGCTGAGATGCATTGCATGGTTTGAAGGTCGACTATTCAGTGCCGCATGCATGTTTGAGCTTACGCAAATGCTGCCATTTTTAAGCCGAGCGATCAATTCATAGAAAAATGAAGCTTGCCCTGAGGCTTGCTCCTCTTCAGTTTCATAGAGCGTGGCAATCGCACGCTGCTTATAATTCCATAGTGAAATATGAATCTCGACACCGTCACTAGAATGACTAAAATACCCAACGTGATCAGCACCTTTGTTGCGTAGGTGCTCTTCTTGAAAATCGAGTTGATCAAGGTTAATCCAGTCAGATCTTGCCGATGAATCAAGGTCTAAGTCTAGTTCAGGGAGAACCGACATGGCTTTAACAAACTCGGTTCGCTTGTATGCAGTTGCTGCGCGATACAGCTTCCAAGCGAAGTAGACACCGATAATAACTACTATTAAAAATAAAGCGCCTAGTGTTTCAAGAGTTGACATAAGAATTTCTGAGAATCTTTTTGCTCATTGTAGTTCAATTGCGCTTTGCTTGCTAAAACCGTTTACTATCAGCGCTACCCTTCTCAGCATCGATTTCTTTACTCCGCTTCTTCGACACACTCTTCTTGGTCGTTCGTGTGACTTTAGTTGCCGCTACTTTAATTGCGTCGATTCGTTTGCCTAGGTCGTTAATATTTTCAAGCGTGCGCAAATCGATATCCATTTTCTTCTCCATGCTGAGGATCAATGGTTTGATGCTATTTTCAATTGAATCGGCGAGTACTTCGAGAGTGTCGCCAATTTTACTTGAAGGCTGATTTACGATTTCCACCACTGTGTCGGCTGGCTCACCAAGTGACTCACTTATCTTTTGTAATGCAATAAGTAAAGCTTCTGCATTTTTTGACTGATGCTGTTGTTGTGCTTTTGCGAGTTTACTATCGAATGCGTTTTGGCTTTCTAGGCGTTCAAGTGCGGCATTATTCGAGCCTTCGAATGAGGATTTAATACTTTTAACCTGCTCGACTAAGTCGATCATTTGGTTGGCAATTTTCACGCTGCCGTCGGCGTCTTCACCGCCCATGGCTTTGTTGCGTGAGAAATCATCTTTGATTTGCATCCAACGTGCTTGCTGTTGGTCACTCATGTTCCCGCGTAATTCAGCAAGCTTGAGTAAGTTCTCTTCGGTGCCATTAGTCAGCAGTTGTGACTCGCCTTGATAGTGGTCTTCGATCAACTGCATCAACTCATCTTGATTCATGACTGAAGAGACCTTCTCGGCCATTTTATTCATATTGCGATAGCTGCCTTGAAGCTTAAACGGTGGCTCCGTGCGATAGCGGTCGGCTTGCGCGGCCGAGGCTATGTATTGTTGATTCACTTTTAGAATTAATTCTTGAATGACGAACATTTTCTGCAAAACACCAACGATTTCGTTGAGTTCTGCACCGCTGTATTGATGGCTTAATTCAGTGGTCGCAACGTTCTCACCTTGTGCCATGGCGACCAGCTTGTAAACGTCTTGCATGTCGCGGGTAGCCAGCGGAGCTAATACAGGGTTGGAGGTCAGTGAGTTTTCCACGTAACTTAGGGCGAAAATTTCTTCCATGCCACCTAAGATATCGCCTAGGTTGTAAATGTCGGCACGGTTGGCAAGCATATCGGGCACTTTGAAGACTTCACCCGATTCAGTGTAAGGGTTGCCAGCCATGACCACGCAGAACTTTTTGCCGCGCATGTCGTAAGTTTTGGTTTCACCACGCCATACTCCTTCAATGCGTCGAGTACCGTCGCATAATGAAATGTATTTTTGTAGAAACTCAGGGTGCGTATGCTGAATGTCATCAAGATACAGCATTACATTATTGCCCATCTCGAAGCTCAAATTGATCTTCTCTAGCTCTTGCTTGGCCGTTGAGTTTGGCGCTTGCTCAGGGTCGAGTGAGGTCACATCGTGACCCAAGGCTGGGCAGTTGATCTTCATGAAGATTAAGCCAAGCCTATTAGCCACGTACTCCATTAAAGTTGTTTTGCCGTAGCCAGGGGGCGATATCATCATCAATAAGCCCATCAAGTCGGTACGCTTGTTTTCGCCAACTGTGCCCATTTGCTTGGCAAGGTTGTCACCGATTAAGGGCAGGTAAGACTCGTTTACTAAGCGGTTTCTGACAAATGAACTGAGTGGCTTTGCTTTGAACGATTCGAGTTTTAGCTGATTTCGCTCATGCTTCATTGTCTCAGAGCGCAGCGTTAAGTAATGATGATATTCGGGCAGCGTGATTTGCTCATGGTACTGCATGCGCAACCAATATTCGTCCAGGCTTAAGCTAAGAGTCTGCTGTTCAATCATTGGGTGCTCGCCCAACAAGTTCTCAATGCTGAGTTCAAGCTTCGCGTCGTTTGCAACAAGCTCTAGCCCACCAATTAAATTGGCCGCGGCTTCAGGAATGTAACGTTCTAAGTCTGTAAGCTCTTTGCGATAAACCGCCGCTTCTAACCATGCGTGAGCCAATGCCCATTGTTGATCGGGCTGTGATTTGAGTGCGTCGAGTGACGAGTTAAACTGATCCCGCGCCTCAGTGTCTAGGGCGCGATTAAAATCAGCGACCAAATCGCGTGCGTAACGACTTTGCACAAACTGTTTAGAATCTCTGCTCAGCTGCTGCACCAAGTATTCAGCTGCGCGCTTGATGCGGTTTGCTTGCGCGTTAATTGGGTGATCTTTGGTGAACTGTTCGATCGATTCGCTAATTTCTATTGCGAGTAAATCTTCGGCTTTGTTATCAGCAAAAAGCTTGCTCAGAGCGGTTGCCGAAATCGCGCGTTGCTGCCAGTTGTCGATCAATTTTTTATCAGCTAAATTGGTCCAAAATAGCGATGCTAAACCGCGCGCAAAGGGTTCAAACATTAACAGATCTGCCGAGGCCATCACTGGCAGTGCTGCTCGGATGATCATCGCGGCATCACTGTCGTGTATGCCTTTTTGATAGCCGTGTTTGTAATAGGGCGTAGAAAAGTCACGAACTAACTTGGTTAATTCTTCAATCTCTTTTGCAGCAGCTTTTAGCCTTGTCATGCTCAAGTCTTCGCGCTCTTGCTGAGCTGCGCAAATTACTAAATAGGCCAGATATTCGCCGCGATAGAGTTCGGGTGTTTCCGACTCAAGGGACATCGACCAATAGTGTTTCGAGCCCTGCAGTGTGTCATCGACTACAGGTTCGTAGTAGTCGGTGCCGATTAGGTGAAAGAACAATTCGTCATTGCGCGGAATAATAGTTAAGTCTAGCTCTTGCTGATTAACACTAAACTTGTGCTTAGGGCCAAGCTTAATGACCTTGCCGCCATCTTCGTAAATATCATTCTTGTCTCTTAGTGATCGAACCGATTGCTCGCGCAGAGCTTTAAATCGCGCATGAACATCGTCGGCAGCAACCTCGGCGTCCAGCTTGCGCAGTTGTTCGATCAGCTCATTGGTCTTTAACACCAATGTGTCAGACGCGAAGTAGGTATTCAGTTCGTCGCTGTCACTCAGTTTTAATGAGCGCTTTTCGATGCTCTTTAAAATACGGTCAGCTGAGTCGCTAAGTGTCTGCGCGCGGCGTTGGCGCGCTTCCATCAAGCTTTGTTTATGCGCTTCGAATGATTCGTAAATCTCCTCGCGCTTGTCCATGATGTCGGCTAAGAATTGATCATAGTCGCTGAACTGACTTTCAAGATCTTCCAGCTGAACTAATAGCTTGGCCAATTGCTCATCGCATTTTTCTGGAGTGTCAGCAACTCCGAGGGCATTGGTGATGCTCTGTGAGAAAAGTTTAAATTGAGCCGAGAACTGAGCGATGGCTTCTTCTGAGCCAAGACCTTTTTGTTTTTGTGAGCCACGTGCCTTTGTCTGGTTAAGCTTGGCATACACTTCAGAGATTGTGTCGACAATACGAGTGCGTACTGTGGTGTCCTCAATCTTAAGTGTGGTTATTAACTCTGAGAGTAAATCCAGTTGCCCGGTTGTTTCAACAATGCTCTCAAGGAGAGGGCGAATCTGAGCATTGGTACTGGCTTGGTCGATTGCTTGTGTGATCTCAGTGGTCTTTTCGGTGTAGGAGTCGAGCGCGGTTTCGTCAGCTAAAAACTCAACCGTTTGCTCGCCCAAACTGGCCTCAGTTACAACTAATTCAGTATCAAGCGCTTCAAGCTCTTCAACGTTGATATAGCGATAGCTTTTGATCGTAGCGATGTGGCCGCGTTGCTTGCGGATCTCGGCAATAGAGGCAACAAATTGCGCAGCGTTTTCCCATGTGGTGGTGGCGACATTACTCAACAGTTTGCGTTGCTGCGATTTCGCCTCACTTAGAGCCTGGGTGGATTGTTGCTGAATACTCTGAACTTTCTCGAACTCATCAATAACCAATTCTGCCGTGCTTGACACTTCACGAAGTGTGCCGGCTATTTCGTCATTACTTGGGTTGTCTAACCAATAGTGCGTGTCGAAAATGCGTCTGCTGGCGCCATTGAGCTCTTCGTAATGTCGCATAGACACTTCGGTGTTGGCGATTAAAGCATGAATTGAATATAAGTCAGATACGCCGCGAACTAGTTCAGAGTTGCCAATTTTACCTAGCTCTGTAGTGCTTTCAGGTTGCTGGCTGGCGAATTCCGCACTAATGTAAGAGGTTTGCCAAACTTGCATAGGGTGAACGCGCGTTGGCTCATGCTCGGCTGAAAAAACAACCAGTTTGCCGTCATCTCTAAGTGCGTAGCCATTGCTGTAAATAGGGTTTTGCAGGCCCTTGGTGATTAAGTTGTAGCTGAACAGCGCAAAGCGGCCCTCTATAGGCTCATAAAATACATAGAGCACGTCTTCGCCATTTGGCGAGCGAATCGCACGTTTGAATTGCAAGCCGTCAACTTCGTCTGGGAACGACTTGGTTTCTCCGGTTTGTAGGTAAACGCCGCCGGGGAAAATAATGCCGTGATCTTCAGGTAATTGGACACACGATTGGCCAATGGCATCAATGCGCTGTACATCCTGCGTTAGTGTATTGAAAACTAAGTAGCGCGTGGTTTCTTCTTTGTACGGTTTGATGGCGAGTAAAATTAAATCGCCTACAACTGCATAAGATACATTGGCATCATCAAGCGATTGATTCGCTTCTTCGACTGGCTCAGAGTAAATGCCATACCCGTCTTCTGTATTGTCTTCAATTTTAACCGTTAGGTCGCCGCCAATAGTTTCTACAAACACCTTATCGACAATGTTTACGTGCGGATGTTTGCCGTGCACAAAGTCATCGCGGCTGCATTCTATCCATTCAAAATCATATTGATTGGGAAGCTGAATGTCACGTTCACCGCGATTATCAATGTAGGTAATGTCTTTACCATCAGCTGAAATGGACCAGCGAAAAACCCGTAAATCGTCAGCACGCTCACCGACTTGAAAGCCTGCAAGCAGTTTGCCGTCCTTGGTGGTGAGTTTTACCAGGCGCGACTCCTTGTAATAACGATAGAGTTCGTCAAAGTCGCCCTTAAAACGCGAGTCACTTAAAAAGGTATTGCTGATGTCAGCTGGTTTTAGCTCGAAGCCGTCGTCGGTTTCTCGTAGGCTGAGTGTTGCAAATACATCCTCGATCTTAGTTTCTTTTTTAAGGCCAATGAAAACGTTATAACCAAACAGAAGAGTGCTGCCAACTTGCACGATATCGCGTGCTACGCAGTTGTTTTCGGTGCGAATACGGGTACGACCAATCGCTTGCATCTGCACACCACCGAATTCGGCGAGGCGATTTTCATTAAGTGTTTGTGCGAGCTTCTTTAGGCGAGTTCCTTGCTCGTCTAAACGCTTGCGAATAATGTCATAAGCGCCGGCTTCGGCTACCGCTGAATCAACAATTTTACTCTGCTCGTTGGTTTCGTTTTGAGGCATAAATTTTGTCTGTCCTTAGTGAGTTATCTTGACCGGTTTTGGCTAATAATTACTGCTTAGCTACCTTGGTCAAAATCTCGGTGAGTTTCTGGCGCATAGCATCATCGACCTCGCTTGGGTCAATGCGCGAAATAATGCTGCGAAACACTCTGATTTCGTCTTGATCGATCACACCATCGCGCTCGGCGATGTCGATAATTTCTTGCAACTCATGGGCGTCAAGTTTGCCGTTGTTAGCAAATCCTTCAATTGACTTGAGTGCCATCTGAATATGATCATTTGCGTCGTTCATGATATCTGTTCCTAGGGTCTCGATCTTGCGAACTGGGTCTGCGGTATTACAGCGATTGAGCTGCAATACCGTTCAGGCCATTGGTTTGAAGCTAGCTTACGATTTGTTGTTATCGTCGGCTTTTGGGATAAAGTTCGACAACTGGCCTAGCAATGATTGAATCGTGTCACTCTTGTTAGTCAAGCCGTCAATCGCTTTACCCATCGACAATGACTTAGCAAAAGTGTCGAAGAAGTGCTCTTCACCGCCTACAATGTCGATCTTCGCTTCACGAAGCGCAGTGGCTAATACTTCAGCGTTTTCTTTAGAGATCTCCTTGCCTGCTTCAATAGAGGCTAGGGTTTCTTTCAATGCTGTTTCTAGCGTCATGCGGAATTCTTCGTGCGAACGTGCATCTTCGCTCATTGCGTTCATCGCTTCGAATTTCTCGGTTAAGCCTTCGGCTTCTGCTTTGAATTGAGCTAAGGTGACATCGGCTTTCGAGCTGCCCACTTTCAATTGCGCATCAGCTTCTGATTCACCCTGTAAGCGAACAACATCCGCTTCGGCTATGCCTTTCTCACGAGCGATACGCGCTTCGGCTTGGCCTTTTTCAAGAACCACTTTGGCTTCTGATTCACCAGTGGCGCGGACAACTTCTGCCTCGGCTAAACCACTCGCTGCCTCTTCATGGCGCACGCCCTCTGCCAGTTTGATCTTGGCGGCAGCATCTTTCTCTGACGCTTCTAAGTTGGCTTCGGCCATTGTGGTTACTTCAACGGCTTTGTGCTTGGCGGCTAACTCCGCTGCTTCGGCGGCTTTAACTTCACGAACCTTCTTCTCTTCAGCGTCTCCTTCAGCTGCCTTAACTTGCACTTGCTTAGCACGGTCGGCTTCAGATACTTCTCGTACTTCGTTGATCTTCTCTTCTTCGATAGCAACGGTTTTATCTACCGCTACTCGCTCGCGAATAATGTCGGCGATGTTCTTCTTCTCGCGCTCAACATCTTTTTCGGCTTCAATACTAGTGAGTTCAACTTCACGGTCACTGTGTACGCGTTCCATGCGCTTGGTGCGCTCGACTTTTTCTGTTTCGATTGCAACTGCACGTTGGCGATTCTCATTAGCGATCTCGATTTCACGTTGTTGATTCTCGGTCTGAATCGCTAAGTCACGAACCACTTCAATCGACGCTGTCTCAGCTTTTAAACGTTCTTCTTCTTGAATTTTCAGTGTTTCAGCTTCTTCACGGGCGACAACGGTAGCGACTTCGCGCGCTTGCTTGGCTTCGGCATCGGCTTGTTGGCGCTCAAGCTCGAGCATTGCTTCGCGAGCTTCAACGTTCTTTTTCTTAATAGCCAACTCTTCGTCTTTTTCGAAGATATTGGTTTGAATGTTTTGTGACGCGGTCAACTCGGTAATTTTTTTGATGCCTTGTGAGTCGAGAATGTTGTTAGGGTCTAGTGCAGACTTAGGGGTTTGCTCTAGATAGTCAATTGCTACGTCTTCAAGAGAGTACCCATTTAAGTCGCTGCCGATAGCATCAACAATCGCGTCTCGAAAGCGTTGGCGATCTTCAAATAGTTGTTCGAATTCTAGTGTTTTTCCTACTGTTTTCAGTGCTTCAGAGAACTTAGCGGCAAACAATGTGTAAACTGCTTGAGTGTCCGAGGCGCGCTGAGTACCGACTGCTTTAGCAACACGTAGCACGTCTTCTTCTGTTTCGTTTACTCGCAGATAGAAGGCAACTGTGATGTCTGCGCGCATATTGTCTTGGCAAATCAATCCGTCTTTGCCGCGACGATCCACTTCCAAGGTAATCAATGAGATCTTCATCAATTCTTTCATATGGATAATTGGGAATACCCAGCCGCCGGTAAAGGTCACTTTAGGTTTAGAGCGCGTGGTATTAATGATTAGCGCAGTTCCTTGTTCTACTTTGTTGTAGAACTTCTTGAGCATAATCGGCAAACCGAATATGACAAATAGTGCGACTCCTAAAACAATGATTAGGGGCATGTACCCTGATAAGTCAGCCATTATTTAACTCCTTTTTATCGTTAAAATTTAAAATTAAGTGTGTGCTAATCGCTAAATTCAGATTTTGCGATTACACGAAATAGGTTTCGTTCTTTATTTTGCTCGATTACGACGACTTCATCGCCTTTTACAAATTCATCGTCTCCGGTTGCTCGAATTTGAAGTAGTAAACCCGCGCCACCATCGTTCATTAGTGCTTCGCCGCGATATTTGTTTACTACGCCAGATCTTACGATCACAACTTGACCCAAAATGTGTTTTGTCTCATCTGCTTCGAGCTTGCTAAAAAGCGAGCGGATTGGTTTGATGATTTGAGCTGTTAGCATGACTGTTGCGAATGTTACAACAACTAATATTACGAGTTCATAGGCCAATTCTATTGGCCAAAAATCTGGAATAAGTGCGGCACCAAAGTAAATTGAGTAGTAACAGAGTATCCAGCCAACGATAGCGATAATGGTTAGTACAATAGTGAGCGGCACACCATTCAAACCAAGCTTAAAGAGAACACCAGCAATCCCGGTTTGTGCTTCTATAGAATCGGCGGCATCAATGTCTCCATCCATGTCTATGTCGAGTACTTCGAGATCTACCAAGCCGAGAACCGCAATAACCCAATACAAGGCGCAGATAATAAGCAACACTGTATAAATCACCGTCGGAAACGAGGTTACCGTTTGGTGAAATGGATTCATACTTTCATGAAAAAAGACGGCGAACATCTATGGCTCCGTTGATTGTTGTTATCTTCAGCTTTTGTGCTGCTTTTATATCGGCGTTCCCAGCCGCGTTTTACTATTACGATTTTCGATCGTTTTCCTGCTTGAATAGTATCAAGTGATGTTTGTCTTGTGCTGGTTTTTTTGTGGCTTTTGGGCTCAGGTTCTTTGTCGTAGACCCCCGCTGGTTAAGGACGGGGATCTGTAAATCAAAGAACTAAATTATTTCTTCTTGGCCTTCGCCTTCATTCGAGCCAAAACATCGTCACCGCTGTTGCTACCGGTAATCCCTGCATCACGTAGTTTCTGATCGAGTGATGTCTCGGTTGAATCAGCGGCTAACTCAGCCGCAGCGCTCATCTTGGCTGAGGCGAGCTTTTGGTTCTCTTGAATTCGGTCAAGCGAATCGAGCGCTGTTCTCAGTTTTGAGTTGCTACCATTATGGCGTTCGGCAACAACCTTTTGCGCGCGTTGAACCGCTTCGGTGGCCTTAACTGTCTCGGTTTGTTGCTTTAATTGTTTAATCTGATGCTCAGCCGTGCGAATTGAGTTTCGAAGAGTCTCAGCTTGCGCTTTAAAGTTCTTGGCTGACTCGGTTTCGGTCTCCAAGTTATTTTCGAAGTTCGCTACTCTTGCTGCTAGTTCGCTAGCAAGCTCTTCGTCTTTTTTCTCTAACGCTGCAAGAATGAAACCTTCATTCTTTTTGATTTCGGCTTTCAAATCACTGGCCTTTTCTTCAGCTAGTTTTTGTTGCGCGATCAAAGACGCCAGCCCATCCTTAGACTTATTCAGTTCCTCTGAGGCATCTCTAATTTCTTGGTCAAGAATTCGCAATGCTTGAGCATCGATAATTGCTTCACCGGCTTCGTTTACGCCGCCTCGAAGAGCGGTAATCATTTTTGACCAAATATTCATGGGTAACTCCAATTGTTTGTTGCTTTAGCCCTTGAGAAGTTGATTCTAGGGGCTAATTTGCGGGTTAGCTGCCGTTCCTGGCAAGGTATTCGTGTAGCTTATTTCTTCAAGAAGGATTGAAAGGCCTCGGTTGCCTGAATGGTATTTTCAGCCAAGGTTTCCACTTCAAGCACAATTTCGTTAATGCTTGATGAGGCGCTTAGCGCGCCGAACATATAGTAGTAGTCGCCATGGTCTATATCTGTTTCAAGACTAATAGTTGAGAGTGGCAAGAACTTATGTGTTCTGAGTACATACTCGTTAAATTTTGCTGTGTCGGCGACGTCCTTTAATGAAAACAAAACCGCCTCGGCCAAGATTTGATCGCCGCCGGCGGTCAAGAAAATCGGCAAGTCACCATAGTGGTGCATTGAGATAACAATGGTTGAATCTAGGCCGTCGATGATTTCTATCGAGCAGCTGGTATTGTTAAACGCAGGCCGTTCTTTTAAGGCGTTAAAAAGGCTCTCTGTCGTCCATCTATGTGCTGCGTTGTCGTTCATATTAGTTCCTCCTGTACCAATGTCTTTTACATTTACCTGAAATTCAGTTTCGGTGTGTTCTTGCGGTTTGCGTAAGTCTTTTTCGTAGGCTGTAAGTAGTTTGCCGTTTTCCGGAAGCACCCAAACCTCTTTCTTTACCAAGCCTAGTTCGCGTAAGCGTTTACGGTATTCTCGCTGGTATTCTGCTGATGATTTTTTCGTCATGTAAAACACTATAATCCATTACATGTAAGTTTGTCAAGAATTGTTACATGTGAGATTTTGTGCTACGATTGTCTACGAACTAAAACTTATAAAATGGAGCTGTTATGAAATGTTCTTCTTGTAAAAACGGAATTCTTGAACAAAGTTACTTTGAAGGTCTGTTCGCGTGTCATTCGTGTTCAAACTGTGGCGGCGACCTTATATTGCTTGGCGACTTCATGCGCTGGCAAGAGCTAAACCCAGAAGTAGACTTAAGCATCGAGGCGAAAGTTGACGTTGTTGCTGAAGATACATCGCGTGCAATGCTTTGCCCTCTAAGCGGCACCTTGATGACAAAATACCGTATCGCGGCTGATACAGAGCATCGCCTAGACTTGAGCCCTAGTATCAATGCGGTTTGGTTGGATAAAGGTGAATGGGCTTTGCTTAAAGAGAAGGGCTTAGCGAACAAGTTGGCCGATATTTTTACCGATCATTGGCAGCGAGGTGTTCGTGAGGAAGAATCCTCTGAGGTGCTTGAGGAATTGTATGAGCGCCGTTTTGGTGAACATTATGAAAAAATCAAAGTCTTTAAGTCGGCGCTACGTGCAATGTCGAATCGTCAAGAAGTAGTCGCGTACTTGCTCAGCGATTGATGCTTGAAGAATAAGAGCGCCCATCACGGGAATTAATAAAGTTTGTTTGGTCGACGAAGGAAGTCGTCGACTTTCTGAATAAAGGAGAGAATTATGTCTTTTAAAGTTAATAGCCTTACTGCTCGGGTAGTGAAAGCTGAAAGTGTTTCGCGATGGGAGTGCATAGTGACGTTAGTTGTTCTAATAATTGCACTAGCGGTCTTCACTTACCCTATCTACTTTGCCGCGCCAAGCGTATATCTTTACGCTGTGGCGTGTATGAAGTTGACCATGGGGTCCGTGGTTCTCTTTGATTCTGTCAGTATGCTTAAAGACTGGCTCAAAAAGGCTTAACTACAACCAAAATAACAATGCCGACCAATAGAAAGACCGGCGCTTCGTTGAGCCAGCGATAAAATACATGTCCATGTGGAATGTCGTCATTCGCGAAGCGCTTCATTGTCTTGCCGCACCAGAGGTGATAAACCACTAAAACGGCAACCAGAAGCAATTTGGCGTGCATCCAGCCGGTATTAATTTTCCAGGCGGCCATCAACCAAAAGCCAAACACTAATGATGCCGCCATTGCAGGCGTCATAATGCCGTGATACAGCTTTCGTTGCATTACCTTGAATCGCTCTTTGCTAACCGTGTCTTCTGACATGGCGTGGTAGACGAATAGGCGAGGCATGTAGAAAATTCCGGCCATCCAGCAAATTACTGAAATGATGTGTAGTGATTTAATCCATAGCATGGCGCGAGGTTATCACGTGTTCTGCTAAAGAATTATGAAAAAGTTGATTTTTTGGTAATCCAAAATCGGAAAAAGTGCATCTAAGTTGATGTGAGTTAATAAATAGGAGTTTGAAACCATGAAAATTATCAGTTTTATCGTATTGCTTATTGTTGTGTCGGTAAGCCTTGATTTGGCTACGCCGTCGTATTCAATTGCGGCTTGGGGTGGAGATTGCGAGCACTCTCGAGATGTTAACCGAGAAGTTTCCTTGGGCGATGCATCTCTATTGAAAGTGGCCGCAGGCGCAGGGACTCTAAAGATAGTTGGTGCAAAGCGCGACAGTATCTCGATTGATGCGCGTTTATGCTCTGACTCAAAAGAACAGCTTGAACAAATGAGCGTTAGTGATGAGATGTCCGGCGACACCTTAGAAATCGAAACTCGTTTCAGCCAAGGCGGCTTTCGTAAGAAGTCATGGCAGAGTGCCTCGATTAATTTAACCCTGACTGTGCCCGATTCGGTAGCAATGGACGTTTCTGACAGCAGTGGTGCAGCTCAACTTGAGGGTTTGTTGTCTCTGGTTATGGTCGATTCATCGGGCGAGCTGACAATCAAGGACATCGCGGGAGACGTCGACGTTACCGACTCTTCTGGCGCACTAACGATCAAAGATGTGAGAGGCGGTGTGGCTGTCACCGACAGCTCCGGTGCCATCGACGTTAAGAATGTTCTCAATGACTTGGTCGTGAGAGTAGACAGTTCAGGCGGCATTGACGCAAAGAACATCGGTGGAGATGTGTTAGTGAAGCGTGATAGCAGTGGCGCGATCGACGTGACGGATGTTGTTGGTGACTTTACAGTGGCTAAAGATACGTCGGGCGGTATTCGCTATGACAACATAGGTGGTAAGGTGAGTTTGCCTTAGTCTCATTGCCGCATATAGAGCGGCGTTTATGACCTGATTGCTAATCGAAATGTCGCTCAAATTGCATCACAATGGGTTCGCCGAAGAAGCCAAATTGTTCTTTAGCGAAACGCTCATAGCCATCAGCTGTAAACCAACCGTCAATGCCATGCTCCTCGCTTGCTTTTTCGATATGGAATTGCTGGGCTGGCATAAAGCTATAGCCGACTAGATAAAGTTTATGGCCAAACTCATTTTCAGCTTGATCGATAACGACTGAGACATGTCCGATGCCTTCGTTGCCCTGATTTTGCACAAACATGTCTCCGGCTTGTAGATCGCTTAGCAGGCGTACAGGTTTGGCTCCTAGCTTAATAGAGTAGGAGTTTGAGTACGCCATATGCCAGCGTAGATAGCCTAGGTAGGATCGACCAGACTTGGAGAACGGCTTTTTGTTGCCGTAAAAATCGTAGAGGGCGAGCTCGTTCAGTTTCTTGCTCTGCTTAAGGTAGTCGCCCCATAGGCGCATGCTGAAGTCAGCGCATTGCTCGAGATTTTCATTGAACAATAGTGGTAAATCGAGAACAGCAAGAGTGCTGTAAGTGTTGTTCGGCAAATGTGCGCCAGTCCAGAGCGCTATTTTGTTGTCTGATCTGATTGGCAAAGACCTTAGATAATCTCCATAGCTGCCAGATGCGTTGTTCGTTCTTTGAAAGCCTTCTGGCGGCAATAGGTCTGTAACGCTTTTTGCGTGTATTGAGATTGAAAAGAGAGTTGCTACAAGGGCCAGGGCTATTTTCATTTGGTGCGCTTAAGTTGATAAATATGTCTTTACCTTAGCTTGAAATTAACTGAATGGAAGAGTTCTTGCGCTAAGGGTAATGATTTATTAGAACGAACCCTGCCGTTATCGTTAATCTCCGAGTGCTAAGTAGTCTTCAAGCATGCTGTTGACCATGTTGTGGCCCAATTCTGTCGGGCTTATCCTTTTCTCGTTTACCATAATCAGCCCTTTGCTTTGATGTTCGCTGAGCAGTGATTCGATGGAGCTTAGTTCGAGACCGGTGCGAGCGCGAAATGTTTCGACTTCAAAGCCGCAGTTAAGTCTCAGAGCATTCATCATGAATTCAAAGGGAATTTGTTGTGCTTCAACTCGATCAAGCCCGCCAATTTTTATGTTTCGGTCAATATAGGTGTTTGGGTGTTTGATCTTCCATTGACGATAGATTTTGCCGTTCTGCAAAGTGATTTTGCCATGCGCTCCTGCGCCGATACCTAAGTAGTCGCCAAACTGCCAATAATTGAGGTTGTGCTGGCAGCGTTTATTCGCTTGCGCATAAGCCGACACCTCATATTGTTGATAGTTGTGTTTCGCTAGCTCTGCTTGTAATTGCTCTTGCATGTCCCATAGAGATTCATCGTCGGGCGTGATCGGCGGTTTGGCGTGAAACAGGGTATTGGGCTCGATCGTGAGTTGATAGCAAGATAGGTGGCTAGGCGATAAGGCTAGTGCTCTCTTTACATCTGCCAAGCTTTGCTCAAGGTTTTGCGATGGCAGGCCAAACATTAAGTCCAAATTGAAATTGCTAAAGCCTGCTTCTCGGGCAAAGCTCGCTGCATTGATCGCTTCTTGTGAATTATGAACCCGCCCTAGCGAATTTAAGTGTGTTTGATTAAAGCTTTGTACGCCAATCGACAAACGATTAATGCCTGCTTCCCAAAAACCTCTAAATTTTTCTGCCTCGCTACTGCCGGGATTGGCTTCTAGAGTGACTTCCGCATTATTAGCAAAGTTAAGCCGTTGGCGTAATCCATCAAATAATTGCTGGTAGCTCTGGGCCTTAAATAAGGAGGGTGTGCCACCGCCGATAAACACGGTTTGAATATCACGCTCGGTGATCGTGCCGCCAAAATGAGCGATGTCGTTGTCTAAGTCGGCAAGCAGCTCCGCCACATAGGCGGCCTCGTTGACTGCCGTTCGAGCCATGTGCGAATTGAAGTCGCAATAAGGGCACTTTTTCTCGCACCAAGGCACATGAATGTAAAGACTGAGCGGGATCGATTTCATGCGCGGATTCTTGCACGTTAGCCCTTGACTTAAAAGCGCTTGAAACGAAACAGTCATGGCGATATTGTTCGCGCTCTGCATTATCACACCAGAAGAAAAATGAATATTGTTTGCTTAGATCTTGAAGGCGTTCTTATCCCCGAAATTTGGATTAACTTTGCCGAAAAAGTCGGCGTAGAAGAGCTGAAGGCGACTACGCGCGACATTCCCGACTACGATGAACTCATGCGTTTTCGACTCGATCTTTGTGCCAAGCACGACTTTCGAATTCAGGATATTCAGGACGTTATCGACACCTTAAGTCCTCTTGATGGCGCAAAAGATTTCAGTGATCAACTACGCGCTGACTATCAATTGATTATTTTGTCAGATACGTTTCAAGAGTTCGCAGAGCCGATGATGCGTCAACTGAGTTGGCCTACGATCTTTTGTCACGAGCTAGTAATTGATGATGAAGGCCGGATCAATAATTACAAACTTCGCAAAGCAGACCACAAGCGCGAAACGGTAAAGCGCTTGCATGAGCTGAATTTCAATGTGGTCGCCGCGGGCGATTCGTATAATGATACGACTATGTTAGGCGAGGCCGAGCAAGGTGTTCTTTTTTGCCCTCCACAGAATGTAATTGATGAATTTCCGCAGTTCCCTGTGGCGACTAGCTATGCGCAATTACGAAACGAAATCGATGCGGCAATGTCGGAGATGCCTGAGCGCTAGATAATTCTATTCCAATTAGGATTCCAGGTAGCAGACGCTTGGGGAGGGGTTATTCTCCTCTTTTTACCGCACGGTGCGATCGAACGCCGCGCTTGTCTGGTTTGCGTCTGTCTATTTCAATTTTTGGTTGTGCCGCAAGCTGCTCTCTTAATAGTCGATTTGCTTCGATGCTGGAGCAGGTTTCACGATAAAGTTTTTGTGCAATTTTTGCTGGCCCGCGCTGCTCACTCAATTCAAGTACTTCTATTTCCATTTCGTGCATTCCGCGTTTGATTGTCAAAATGTCTCCAGCACTAATATTGGTTGCAGGCTTGAGGTTTTGCTTTCGTAAGCCAATTTGACTATTTTTCAGCGCTTTAATGGCTAATTGTCTAGTTTTGTAGAATCTGGCGGCCCATAGCCACTTATCGATCCGAACGCGTTCTAATGTGGTTTTCATTTCAAAATGTTCGCTAAATCGCGGTTTTCAAACATTAAATTTTTGTTTTTGCCGTAAAATTGCCACAAAACCGACACAATTTAGGTCTATACTAAGGGCAATTAAAACAGTTAGGCTCAATGAAGAGTGTAACAGAGCAGCACCTCAACAATTGGCAATAAGACCAAGCGGTAAACAGCTCAGATTAGAATAATAAGTAAGCGAAGAGAAAAAATGAATATTGCAAGGGTTCAAAAGAATCAAGAGCAATGCCGGTTCAATCGAAGTGGCGTATCGCTCAACAGTTTCAAAGTTGCTCGGTTCCCGAGTTCCTTTCTGCTGCTTGTGTCCTTAATGGCTTCATCTCTTGTGTTCATTAGTAGTGCCTCCGCTCAAATCGATGCCGACCCCTTAGACCCAAAGCCTAACCTAATGTGGCTTTCTGACGACGTTAATGTGTCTGTATTCGGAGATGGTCAATACGATTCCTTTCTTGGTAAAAGCGAAATCTGGAGCAATAACTGGGGCGTTAGTGCCAAGTTGTTGCAAAACGATAACAACGATGTGTTCGGTTTACCTCAAGACAGCAAATTTCTGAACTTCGACGTTAAGCATCGAGTGTTCGGTAGCCAGGATAAGTCTAATTTAGAGCTGGGCTTAGGTTGGCAGCAGCTTGATATCGATTCTCAGCTTGAGGCGAGTGGGCCAAAATTGTCGTTGAGCGGGCGCTACAATGTCTTCAGTAGCTTTCAGGTTTACGGATTGACCTCATATTTCCCTGAGTTGGAAGATGAAATTCAAAATTCAGATGCAACCGGGTATGAAATTGAAGCGGGTTTGTTGTACAAGCCTCTCCCGTCTTGGTCCTTGAAAGCGGGGTATCGTGTATTTAGTTTAGATCTGCAAGATCCAGTAGTAGAAGAGCTTGGCTCAACATCAGGGTTTTTATTGGGAACTGACCTTAGCTGGTAATACTGTTTATTCGGGCGACTTTAGCGCCCTTTGGCTCAAGGCTGTTTATCCGAGCGGTTTTGGCTCTCGGCTAATTCTCCGAATGCGTAATCAATTATCCCATTGATGCTTGCTCTGAGTTTCTATTGCTCGTTCTCTAGTGTTTAGCTAAGTATTTCGTTCAAAATCTTTTTCATTCCTTGTCCTGCAATTGCGGCGTTTTCGAGTACCTCCTCAATCGTGTCTGGCTGTTGGTCTTCGTCGCCGAGAGCCAAGTTAGTTATTGCCGATAGGCCGAGAACGTTCATCCCGCTATGGTTGGCGGCGATGCATTCGAGCACTGTAGACATCCCTACAGCGTCGGCGCCGAAATTGCGCATCATCCGACGCTCGGCAGAAGTTTCGAGTGATGGCCCTAGCACACCAATGTAGATTCCTTGATGGCAGCGAACATTTTGTGCGTTTGCTGCGTCGAGTGCTTGCTTTGCTCGGTCGGGCTCATAGGCCTTTGACATATCAGGAAACATCACCCCAAATGAATCATCTTGACCCACCACAGGGTTGTGGCCTGTATGGTTAATATGGTCGGTAATAATCATCACGTCGCCGGGAAGAAATTCTGGGTTGAGCGCACCTGCCGCATTAGTAATGATGAGCTCCTTACAGCCCACTTGCGATAAAACGTAACTCAAGGTTGTGACTTGTTGAGCGCTATAACCTTCGTACAAATGGTGGCGACCGGCACAAAGTGCGATTGTTTTGCTGCCATTGCTAACAATATTGATCTCGCCTTTGTGGCTGGGCGCGGTAGCAATTGGTAAGCCATTAATGTCCTTGTACTCAATTAGGCACTGGCTTTGATATCCGTCTAAACTTAGGTCTGACAAGCCACTGCCAAGGATTATTGCGCAGTCAATCGGAGTAGGGTATTTGTCTTGAATACTTCTGGTCGCAGTGGCGACTGAGTCAGTTAATAAGCTCATGGATCAATATTAATGAGTTGCGAGATGAGTATTCTAGAACACTTATGCGCCTTGGGGCATAATTGATTTAATGACTATAAATCAAAGTACCTATTCATGTTAATTGGCCCCGCAGAAATAGAGCGTATCCGCGAGTATCAGGCGATTATTCGGCCAGAGCCTAGTATTATCAAAGCTGCTGTAGCGATTATATTGCGAGATGGGGAGCAAGGCACTGAACTATTGATGATGCAGCGTGCGAAGCATGAGAATGATCCATGGTCTGGGCAAATGTCTTTTCCAGGTGGAAAAATTGAAACTTCAGATGTAGATTCAAAAGCAGCCGCAATTCGCGAGGCCTTTGAAGAGGTTGGTGCGGACTTGCGCGAGAAAGATTATCTAGGCCGCCTTGATGATATGTATGGTCTAAAGGCGAATGATGTATTTAGTGTGCATATCGCTTGCTTTGTTTTTAAGCCCGAACGACCACTGGATTTGGTTGCCAACCATGAGGTCGCCGATATGGTTTGGCTGCCAATGAGTACGCTTGATGATAGAAGTAAGGCTTTCGATTACCGTCACCCTAAAGACCCAGCTCTAAGCATGCCCGCTGTAATGCTCAATCAAGAAAAAGAGCAAATTTTATGGGGCTTGAGTTTGCGCATGCTAGCTAACTTGCATGATTTACTAGATTGGCCGATGAACGTTCTTAATGAATCGGAGCGTGCTTATTTGACCGATATGGAGAAACGAAATTTGAGTCCAGAAAACGCAAAAAAAATGAAGCAGAGCTTAGGTCATCAGGACCAAGATTAGGCTCTCTAGTAATCGCTTAATAATAACAATTAGATAAAACCGAACGAGTCTCTAAATGGTCGCAGTACAATCAACTATGCAAGCAATTGGTTCCATAGCAGCAAATTTCAGCTTGCCGGATATACGTTCTAAGCAGAACGTTTCTTTGTCCAACTTGGCCGGTCAGCCGCTGCTTGTGATGTTTATCTGTAATCACTGCCCGTTTGTAGTCCACATTGCTGAACGTTTGACTGAGGTGGGCAATCAAGCTGTGCGAGACGGGTTCGCAGTGGTGGCAATCAGTTCAAATGATGTCGAAAACTATCCGCAAGATGGTCCGGAGGCCATGGCTCTATTTGCGCAAAATTACGGCTTTGAATTTCCTTACTTGTATGATGAAAGTCAATCTGTGGCTAAAGCTTACGGTGCGGCCTGCACGCCGGATTTCTTTATATTCGATGCAGGTCATGCCTTGCAATATCGAGGCCAGATGGATAGTTCTAGACCCGGTAATGGTGAGCCTGTCACAGCCGATGATCTGTCGGCAGCTTTAGCTGCGGTAAAATCGGGCTTGCCTGTTAATGATAATCAGGTGCCTAGCATTGGCTGTAATATCAAGTGGAAAGCAGGTAACGCGCCGAGTTACTTTTAGTGAATCTGATGCTAGTGATTTTCACCAGTTGTGATAACGCCAAGGAATCTTTATGAAATTCGCTGAAATATTTACTTCTTTAGAGCTCGATCAAAATGTCGAGCTTAGCAATTCATTTCAGTTTCAATCTTACTACTCGGTTTCATCGTTAGCTTCATCAAGCATCGCTGCGGTTGGCTGTGCTATTTCTGAGCTACTAAAGACTACCGGTATGCGTGCAAGTGCGCCTTCTGTGGAAGTAGATCAAACGTTATCATCACTTTGGTTTGCACACTCTATTCGCCCAGTTCAATGGAATATGCCACCAGTATGGGATGCCGTCGCCGGTGACTACGAAACTAAAGATGGTTGGATAAAACTACATACTAATCTGGATCATCATAAAGCTGCGGCGCTGTCGGTTTTGGATTGTAAGGCCTCGCGCGAGAGCGTTGAATCGGCTGTGAGAGAGTGGAATAGTGATGATCTTGAAGGTCAAATAGTTGACGCCGGAGGCGTTGCCGCAGCAATGCGCTCCAGAGAAGAGTGGTTAGTACATCCTCAAGGCATTGCGGTGCAACAAGAGCCGCTTATATCCTGGCAAGCTTCGCGAAAACAAGCAATGAGGCAATGGAGTGCTACTTCGGCCAGGCCGCTGAATGGTTTGAGGGTGTTGGATTTAACTCGAGTATTAGCTGGTCCTGTTTGCACCAGAACGCTGGCAGGCTTTGGTGCAGATGTTCTAAGAATAGATCCGCTATTGTGGGAAGAACCTAATGTGGTTCCTGATATTAGTTTGGGTAAACGTTGTGCAAGATTAGATTTGAAGTCAGAGCATGGTCGCGAACTGTTTGAAGGCCTGTTGGCGAACGCGGATATGTTAGTACATGGCTATCGAGCTGACGCTTTGGAACAACTTGGTTATGGATTGGAAGTTCGTCAACAAATTGCTCCTAGTCTTATTGAAGTTTCATTAGATGCTTATGGATGGGGCGGCCCGTGGGCGACGCGGAGAGGTTTTGATAGTTTGGTTCAGATGAGTTGCGGCATTGCGCACCAAGGCATGAAGTGGGCGAGGCGCAATGTGCCGACGCCGCTGCCAGTGCAAGCTCTAGACCACGCGACTGGCTATTTAATGGCGGCTGCTGCGATAAAAGCTGTCACTGAGGCTAGGGTGAAAAATAAGATAAGTAATGCGCAGCTCTCACTCGCACGAACCGCCGAGCTGTTAATTTCCGAGCCCTCAGCGGGTAAAGAGCCTTCAGCCGAAATTAAGCCTTCAGCCGAAATTAAGCCTTCAGCCGAACATTATTCCGAAATTCAAGAACAAACCCCTTGGGGGCCTGCTCTACGTTTAAAGCCAGCCTTAACGATCAAGAATGCACCGATGCAATGGGCGCTGCCAGCGTGCAACTTAGGAAGTTCGAACCCCGAATGGTGAAGCTTAACTTCGCTTTGCTAACTCTCTATCCATAAACCATTTGAATACTCGTTGATAATGATTTGGGAGCAAACGTTGTGTCCAATCAAGTACTTTTGCATCTTTGCCAATTACAAGCCTGCGTTTATTATTAACTACGGCATTTATAATCTGCTCCGCCGCTGACTCGGCGGTAGTCATCGCGGCGGATTCAAAGTCGT
>CANMNN010000039.1 GCA_947499305.1 uncultured Arenicella sp.
AAGCAGCCGCTGTCGACCCAAAGGTCGACTTGATCTTATCGAGTGATTCGAAGAGAATGCCTAACCTTGATGTCCCAGTAGCTCAGCTGGACAATTTCATCGGGAATGAAATTGCACTACCGCAGGTAGCCCGTCAGGGCGAACCTCATGGATGAGGTGAGTATAAGCAGCCGCTGTCGACCCAAAGGTCGACTTGATCTTATCGAGTGATTCGAAGAGAATGCCTAACCTTGATGTCCCAGTAGCTCAGCTGGACAATTTCATCGGGAATGAAATTGCACTACCGCAGGTAGCCCGTCAGGGCGAACCTCATGGATGAGGTGAGTATAAGCAGCCGCTGTCGACCCAAAGGTCGACTTGATCTTATCGAGTGATTCGAAGAGAATGCCTAACCTTGATGTCCCAGTAGCTCAGCTGGATAGAGCAGCCGCCTCCTAAGCGGCAGGTCGGAGGTTCGAATCCTCTCTGGGACGCCATTTATTTGAAGGTTCTCATGTTTAGTTCAAACAACGCTTTCCTAGGATGCCTAGACAGGAACCTTACAAGATTCCATATCTTTTACCAGTGCTCTCATTACGTCACCGCGAGAGACCGCTCCAATTAGCTTGCCATCTTCGACAATCGGCATAACATTAACTTTTTCAGAGTTCATTATCGAGGCTAAATCGATTAAAGCGATGTCGGCCCGGCTCATGATTAGCTTGGTGCTCATTACATCTTCTACAAGCGAAGCGTTGTCGCAGTAGTAGCTGCTCTGCATAAGCTGTTTAAGGCAATCGTACTCTGATACATAACCAATGAGCTCCCCCAGCTTATTAACCACTGGAGCTCCAGGTAGACCGTGTTTAGTTAAATGGTCGCTGACTTTGTCGATGGTCATAAGTCGGCGAAGCGCTACGTCAGGGCGTCGCATGACGTTTCGAGCTGTAATATTTTCCACTATCTATTTGCCTCACTTCAATTAATCTTATTTGAGTGTACAGCAACTTAGACGCAATTAAAAAAGCGCCTGAAATCATAGAATTTCAAGGCGCTCAGTTTGGGCGTTAAGTTTTAGTGCTAGCTGTTAGCCCTATTAACATAAAACGTTGTGCATTTAAGCTCGCTCCACATATTCACCAGTTTCGGTGTTTACCTTTACTTTTTCGCCAATGTTGACGAAAGTTGGCACTGTGATACGAATGCCTGTTTCGAGCTCTGCTGGTTTACCGCCACTTGCGGCGGTTTGTCCTTTTACAACGCCTTCAGTATCGGTAACCTCCAATATTACATTCGCTGGTAGCTCTAGACCGATTGGCGTTTCGTCATAGAAGTTAATCTGTACTTCAGTATTCGGCAATAAATAACCAATTTGCTCGCTAATATCGTCTGCGCTTAAGCTCATTTGGTCATAAGTTTCGTTATCCATAAAGATATGCGAATCTCCTTCAGCATAGAGGTATTGCATTTTACGAGGCTCCACATGAGGTTTCTCGACTTTATCAGTTGAACGAAAACGCTCATTCAGCTTGGTACCATTGATGATGTCTTTAAGTTCGCATTGCACGAATGCGCCGCCTTTACCGGGCTTTACATGGCTTTTCTTGAGCACACGCCATAAGTTGCCTTGATGTTCAATTAGGCCGCCGAGACGGATTTCATTTGCAGATATTTTTGCCATGGTTCTGATGGAATAATTTTAAAGGAAAGCAAGTATAGGTGAATCCAGCGTCAATTGGCTAGCTTAGAAGCGCTATAATAGATCCATTGTTTACCTTAATGCATATGCCACGACAATAACCGTGTCTTTCGACCACAAAACATTTTTGAAAAACGTAGGCCAAGGGCCAGGCATCTATCAAATGTTCGATGCCGAAGGCAATTTGCTCTATGTAGGTAAGGCTAAGAACCTTAAGAATCGCCTGTCTAGCTACTTTCGAAGTACTGGCTTGTCGGTTAAAACCGCCGCGATGATGCAAAAGGTAATTGATGTTCAGGTAACTGTCACCTTTACTGAAAACGAAGCATTGATCCTTGAGTCTAACCTTATTAAAGATCATAAGCCTCGCTACAACATTTTATTGCGGGACAGCAAAAGCTACCCGTTTATTCATATTGATGACTCGCACGAGTTTCCACGTTTGAGTTTTTACCGCGGCGATAGAAGTGCGCCCGGTAAATACTTTGGTCCATACCCTGGTGTAACGGCTATTCGAGAAACGCTATCATTACTGCAAAAGGTTTTACCTGTGCGCCAATGTGACGATGTGTTTTTTAGTAATCGTTCGCGTCCGTGTTTGCAGTATCAAATAAAGCGATGCAGCGGCCCATGCGTTGGCCTAGTGAGTGAAGAAAACTACGCTAAGGACATCGAACTTGCGGCGATGTTTTTGCAAGGCAAAGACGAGCGTTTAAACACGATGCTGCAGAGAAACATGGAAACGGCTTCAAAAAATTTAAAGTTTGAAGAAGCTGCCGGTTGGCGAGACCGTATTAACGCATTGCGTCGCGTGCAATCGCATCAGTCGATCACCTCGGGACATAGTGACATAGACATAATCACAGTGGCTAGCTTGCACGGCAAAGTCTGTGTAGAAGTTACGTTTATTCGAGGCGGGCGTCATAGTGGCAGTAACGGGCATTATCCAACTGTGCCTTTGGAGTTTAGCGAATCTGAAATACTGGCCGCGTTTATCGCTCAGTATTACCATCGACGACCAGCGCCCAAGGAAATTATTATCGGCGTTAAGCTCGATGAACAGTCTGATTTAGAAAGCTGGCTTACCGCCCAGTCTGAGCGCAAAGTTGTTATCACGAATTCAGTTAGAGGGCATCGTCGAGATTGGCTCGATATGGCGCAACTAAATGTAACTGAGCGTGTTAAGCGCCATATGTCTGAAGCGCAAAGCGTGCAAAAGAGACTTCAAGCTTTAAGCGATGTATTTCAATTAAACGAGACCTTGAATCGAATTGAGTGTTTTGACATAAGCCACACCATGGGCGAGCAAACTGTTGCCAGTTGCGTGGTATTTACTGAGCAAGGCATCACCAAGCAAGACTACCGACGCTACAACATCACAAATATAACTCCAGGCGATGACTATGCAGCGATGCGTCAGGCAATTCAACGTCGCTATAAGCGTGTGCTAAAAGAAGAAGGTAAGCTGCCAGACATTTTGTTAATCGACGGGGGTAAAGGGCAGTTATCGTCGGCTGCTGAAATCATGCATGAATTACAAATTACAGAGGTGCTATTAGTTGGTGTCGCCAAAGGGGAGGGCCGAAAACCCGGTCTCGAGACTTTGTTTGTAGAGGGTCAATCAGTGGGTATTAAACTCGCCGCAAATTCTCCGGCAATGCATCTTGTGCAGCAAATTCGAGATGAGGCACATCGTTTTGCAATTACGGGGCATAGGGCGCGACGCGGAAAAGCTCAAACCCAGTCTGTATTGCAAGAAATACCAGGCATTGGAGCTAAGCGCCGCCAAGCGTTGTTAAAACATTTTGGTGGTTTACAGGGCATTCAGCAAGCTGGTGTTAAGGATTTGAATAAGGTCAATGGCATTAATGCTGACTTAGCTGAGAAAATTTACCATTACTTAAAGAAGTAAGTGCTATAAATTTAGTGTCAGGTTGTCATTTGTTAAGGCTTTGGTGCTAAAATCGAGCGTTAAATTAGACTCCCAAATATTCCCTATAAGGCATGCAGCTAACCATCCCAAATTGCTTAACGTTCTTTCGTATTGCTGCGATCCCACTAATCGTGCTTGCTTATTATTCTGGTTGGAAATACGATTATTGGTTAGCAGGCATTTTATTTGCGCTGGCCGGCATCAGTGATGGATTAGATGGCTATCTTGCTCGCAAGTGGAATCAAACGAGCAAAATCGGTGCGTTTCTCGACCCCGTTGCCGACAAGCTTCTGGTCGCTATTATGCTTATCTTAGTAGCAACGGATAAATCTCTACTCGATAATTTATTGTGGGAGTCGGCTTTCAGTATTACCGTGATGGTGATTATTGGTCGTGAAATAACCGTTTCAGCATTGCGTGAATGGATGGCTGAGCTGGGTCAGAGGGCGAATGTGGCGGTATCAAATGTAGGTAAGTTTAAAACAGGCATACAAATGACATCAATTGGCTGCCTCTTGTTTCAACATGACTTACTTTTCTTACCAACATTGATAATTGGGGAATTGCTATTGTATATCGCTGGCGTGTTGACTATTTGGTCGATGACTATCTATTTAAATGCCGCTTATAAAGCAGTAAAAGCCGACTAGAAAGTGGCGCAATAACTATTTCGAAAAAAGTTAAAACAATGATTGACTCATCTTTCTAACTGCATATAATAGCGCCCACTCAAGCGGGAATAGCTCAGTGGTAGAGCACAACCTTGCCAAGGTTGGGGTCGCGAGTTCGAATCTCGTTTCCCGCTCCAGAATACCGAAAACGGGAAAAGTTCATACTTTTCCCGTTTTTGTTTGAGAATAATTTTAGCTTTGTTTTTTTTCGAATAAAGGTAAAATAGCAAGTCTAGCGGCTCGATGGCAGAGTGGTTATGCAGCGGCCTGCAAAGCCGTGGACGCCGGTTCGACTCCGGCTCGAGCCTCCATTATTTATGATGGAGTAAGTTAGATGATTTTCGGTCATGCATTGTGCAAGGCTCAGGCTATTGAAGCCATGACAGGGAACTAATCCCAACAACATATTTACTCGCTTGGCCCGGGTGACGTTGTGGTTGACAGTAGCTCATCGCACTAAAATTGGCCAAAGACAAGGGAACCAATCCCAGCAACATATTTACTCGGTTGGCCCGGGTGGCGAAATTGGTAGACGCAACGGACTTAAAATCCGTCGGTAGCAATACCGTGCCGGTTCAAGTCCGGCCCCGGGCACCATTCATTTCCACATGTTTGGCATCAACCTAAATATCGTTAAAAGCCTTATTCTATGCGGGAATAGCTCAGTGGTAGAGCACAACCTTGCCAAGGTTGGGGTCGCGAGTTCGAATCTCGTTTCCCGCTCCAGTTTGACAAAAAAGCACTCTCCGGTACACTGACGGTACACTGCTCAGATGCAGAGGTACCAATAGAGGTAAAGAGTGGCGACGATTACGAAGACTGATTCGGGGTCATGGAAAGCCCTAATTCGGCGCAAAGGATGGCCCACAGTTATTAAGACGTTTCGCATAAGGCGAGACGCCGAAGACTGGGCGCGCACCACCGAAGACGAAATCATTAGAGGAATTTATGTGCCACGCAACGACTCTGAGAAGCTTAGCGTTGCAGCTGCCCTAGACCGATATCAAAAAGAAATATCCCCTACTAAAAAGGCGTCAACGTTTGACCGCGAAAAAAGCCGAATTAGAATTGTTAGAGATGCGCTCGGTAAATACAGCTTAGCGTCATTAACATCTGACACTATTGCCAAGCATAGAGATAAGCTCTTGGCCGATGGTAAGAGTAATAATACTGTTCGACGAGAACTTGCATTGCTAAGCCATCTATACACAACGGCAATCAGAGAATGGGGCATGGGTATTGTTGTAAACCCCGTTACTAATGTTCGAAAACCAACTCCCGGTAAAGCACGAGACCGAAGACTTGATGTAGAGGAAGAAGCAAGGTTATTAGCTGCGTGTGACGAGCACAGTAATCCATTTTTAGGTTGGATGGTCAGATTAGCTCTCTACACGGCAATGCGTCATGGAGAAATTGCCAGCCTTACCGCCAGCCAAGTTAATCTTTCAAAGCGCACGCTCTTTTTGTCTGATACTAAGAATAACGAGGTTCGAACAGTTCCGCTCTCGGACAAAGCATACGCCACGATAAAAGAAGTCTTAGATTTCCCAATCCGGCCAGACGACACAGATTTACTCTTTTATGGAAACCCTGGTAGAGATGGCAAACGAAGACCGTATCAATCAGGCCGAGTTTGGGATCTCGCATTAGAGCGAGCTAGCATCACCAACCTAAGATTTCACGACCTTCGGCATGAAGCAACCAGCCGGTTCGTAGAAGCAGGGCTTTCAGATCAACAGGTTTCGTCCATCACAGGTCATAGGTCTATGCAGATGCTTAAACGGTATACGCATTTAAGAAACGAAGACCTCGTAAGCATGATTAAGGATGTGTAAGGAGAGACTATGTGGCGACCAAAGCTTAAGGCCGTTTCACGGCCAGTTGATCACAATGATGGTTTGGTGCGTTTGATCACGCCTAGTTTGAATTCAGAGAATAGAGCGTTCGTTCAGAAACAGTTTAGTCCCGTTGATGCGCTAAAGCGCTCTTACGGCACATCGTGTGCCGCGCTGTCTGAAATCTATGCGAAGTTGCAATTATACGGCAATGCCGTATAATTCGGCTTATGCAAACAGTTGTTGAAACACCAGAGTTTAAGAGAGCGGCCAAAGAACTTAAACTCTCAGCAGTTGAATTAGCACACATTATTGATTTGTTGGCGGATAACCCAATGCTTGGCGATGAAATTGCTGGAACTGGCGGCGCTCGAAAAGTAAGAGTGGCTAGACCTGGTGAAGGCAAGAGCGGCGGCTACCGAGTGATTTATTTTTTCTCGGGTGAATCTATGCCAGTGTTCTTGTTAACGGCATTTGCTAAAAACCAGAAGGTGAATCTTACGCAGGGCGAGAGAAACACGTTTAAGAAGATTTTAAAATTGTTAGTTGATAACTATGAGAAATAAGAGTCTCAACCATGAATAAAGAGGTATAACCATGAGCGAAGTAGGCGAAAGCATGATTAAAGGCGCATTAGAGGCGCTTGAGTTTGCACAAGGCAAAGATAATGGCAGTGTTGCTCATGTCCCGAATGACATTGATGTGTCGGCAATCCGTGCCAGTATGAAGATGACACAAATTCAGTTCGCTCAACAGTTTGGCCTAAGCAAACGCACCTTGCAAGACTGGGAGCAGGGTAGGCGTTCACCAACGGGTGCGTCTAAAGTATTGTTGACCGTGTTATCAAAAGAGCCTGAAGCTGTTAAACGAGCGCTCCAAGCCTAGTGCTCAAACGAGCGAAAGAGGTGGCTGATGAGTAACGTAGCCGATCTGAAAAAACAGTTGTTGAAAGACCCTGAGTTCAAAGCCACTTATGAAGGTATGGCAGATGAGTTTGAATTAGCTTCGGCCGTAATCGAGGCGCGTGCTATTGCCGGTTTAACTCAGGAAGAATTGGCTGACCGAATGGATGCCAAGCAATCGCTGGTCGCTCGCATTGAGTCGGGTGATCAGAATACCACGGTTAAGACGCTATTGCGGGTGGCCGAAGCCACGGGTACACATTTAAAGATTACATTTGAACATTAATATTTAAAAATTAAAGCTCACCAAAGCGAATAATTTTAATTATCCGTTTTGGAAGAGCCGACAAGCGAAGCGCGTCAGATCAGATATAGAGATAAATTTAGGTCGACTGTTAAAATTATGAGTAGGGGGATAATAAATGGAATGGTTTTTTATAGGATTGATTGGTCTAGCCATATGGGGCTATGCAACTAGACCTAGTTCGAGGTCCTCGCTTGATAAAAAGCAATCATTTGAGAATAAAAATCGAGACCATTTATCTAGAGAGTACGGGGCTAATCGTCATTCGGGAACAGCGAGATCCTTGGATGATCTAGGGATTAGAATTACGACTTCGAGTGAACGACAAACCAAGTCTAAAAATAAAGAACCCGCTCGATGGGTTCAACCTGGCGACGGCGTTTCAATTCAAGGTAAAACAATATCGAGAGGGTTTGTCTACGTTGGTGGGGTTTTAAAAGGAATGGATGGTTGGAGAGAAGCGTCTCTAATCGACCCTACGCTAAAAGCAGATCAAAAGTCCCCAGACTATAGCGGCGAACTCATGGGGTATTGGCCGAGCTATTCTGAAATCTCCCCAAGGTGTCGAACCGCTTATCTAGACTGGTTAGCCAGCGACAGGGCTCAATCAGGAGTCTACATTGGTTATGTTTTTCTTTATTTTTATGGCATCGAAAGAAGATTGCTAATCGATGTTGTTGAGCAAAGTCTAGAGGAGGAAGAGATAAAGTTACTAATAACTGAGCTGATTAGATTGAGGGACAAATATGGTTACAACCGTTCATTTAAAAATTATTCTAATAGCCTTATTTCTCATGCGACAGTTAAGTTTTTCCCGAACCAATTAGAGTCTTTTTCAGAAGAACTAATATCAGCGGGAAAAGGGTTTACTTCGCTTTTTAAGTATCAGTTGTCAAACGCCGTTCGCGCTGGTGATGCGATTAACTCGGGGCTCGCACATACTTGGGTCAGCTCTCACCCTGATTTTAGTTTAAGAACGCCTGCTCGTCGTTGCGAAAAGGAATTTAAAACTCTTTTTAAACTTAGGTACGAAGCAAGATATGGAGAGGGAATCAAGGTTAAGGAAAATAAGACTAAGCTAGTATTAGATTACCACCCTGCAAGCCCTACAATGATGGGGTATCGAGGTGTAGAGTCGGATCTTCCCGATCCTAGCTTTCTTAAAGGACCAGTAAAAAAGCTCATGACTATTGCTGAGAGCTGTACGGACGAGCTTGAGTCTTACAGCAGATATTTGGGTCGTAAAGGTAATAGTTCTAACTCTATTGAAGCTCATGCTCTGTTGCCCAAGGATTTGGCTGAAACTGTTCCAAATAAAGTATTTGATGAGTTGAAAAGTTGGCTAATGCAACAGTCTGAAAATGCAGATGGTGTATTGGAAGTTAGTGAATTCTTGAAGATTATTGGTGAAGATGAACTGCTGAAAATTAACAAGAAGGAAGCTATACAAATCTCTACCCTAGCCGAGTCAGCTGGATTTGGTATTGCCCCTGATATTCGGTTTCATGGTGAAAAGCCTGAACTAAGTGGAGAGCTTGTTATCTTTAGGAAGGGGCATGGAAGAGATTTTTTACCTTCTTCAAATTTTCACCAGATTAAAACGATTGTTCGCTTAGGAGCTATGGTTGCAGTTGCGGATGAGCATGTAGCAATAGAAGAATCAGAAACGCTAAGCAACTTAATTTCTGATAATCGCGACATTAGTAATATTGAAAAGGATTCTTTAGGTGCGTACCTTAAATGGAGACTAAAGACACCGCCGAATATGGTCGGTATCAAGACCTTGCTATCAAAGCTTGCCAGCCCAGAAAGGACTGCGATAAGTGAGATAGTAGTAGGTGTGGCTCTCGCTGATGGCAAAGTTCAGCCTCAGGAAATTGTTCAACTGGAAAAACTATATTCTCAGCTTGGTTTGGACAAGGCGCTTGTTACTACTGATCTTCATAATTTGAAATCGAGTAATACGACTTCTTTGAGAGAAAATACCTCCAAGATAGGAAAAACCTATAGCGATGAATCTTCGGTTGGGTTTAAGCTCGATAGAGAATTTCTGAAGCGCCGCCAAACTGAAACGAAAGAGGTGCAGTCAGTTCTTGAAGCGATATTTACTGAGGAGGAATTAGTTGAAAACAGTCAAGAACAAGAAAGCTCTGATATTGATAATGCTGCCAGTGGCTTAGATAATGCACATAGAAGCCTCTATGAAAAACTTATTTCTCAGGAACAGTGGCCGGACAAAGATATTCAACAGTGTTGCAAGGATCTGAATTTGATGATGGATGGTGCCCTCGAAGTAATTAATGATTGGGCATTTGAACTCGTTGATGCTCCGATCATCGAGAATGGCGATCCTATATTTGTCGACCTGGAAATAGTAAATGAAATTAACGCCCTTTAGGAAATATAAGTATGTCAAATAAGAAACTTCGCCCCAGAGAGCGTGACTCGATCATTCAGTCTTTGAAGGCTGGTGTGACTCCCAAGGTTGGTATTCAGCATATTCAAGTTGGTCGAGCAAAAGAGGTCGAGGCACTTGTTAGCGACATCGACAGAGTGGCTGCTGGAGGCGCTACCTTTAGGTTGATTATCGGGGATTACGGGGCCGGTAAGACGTTTTTTCTGAGTGTAATTAGAACTATTGCGCTGGAGAAAAAGCTGGTCACGGTTAATGCCGACTTGTCTCCAGATCGTCGAGTACATGCATCCGCTGGCCAGGCTAGAAACCTCTACTCAGAATTGATGAGAAACTTAGCAACTCGAAATAAGCCCGAAGGTAATGCTCTTACTAGCGTTGTTGAAAAGTTCGTAACGCTTGCTCGACAGCAATCGGATCAGTCGGGAGAACCCGTGGAGTCGGTAATTCAGAGTAGGCTTGCTTCGCTTTCCGATTATGTCGGAGGATATGATTTCGCCAAAGTGATTGAAGCGTATTGGCGTGGTTATGAAACAGACGATGACGTGATGAAATCCAATGCTATTAGATGGTTAAGGGCGGAGTTTGCTACTAAGACTGATGCGCGCCAAGCGCTGGGTGTTAGGACTATCATTTCGGATGCATCGTTTTACGATAATTTAAAGCTCATGAGCTTGCTCGTAAGGCAAGCAGGCTATTCAGGGTTGATCGTAAATTTAGATGAGATGGTAAATCTATATAAGTTGAGTAGTACTCAGGCACGTACCTCAAACTATGAGCAAATTTTACGCATTCTAAATGACTGTTTGCAGGGTGGCGTTTCGTATCTTGGTTTCCTCCTTGGTGGAACACCTGAGTTTCTTTTAGATCCACGTCGAGGTTTGTATAGCTACGAAGCTCTCCAGTCACGACTTGCAGAAAACAGTTTCGCGCAAAAGGCTGGGGTTATAGATTATTCATCGCCTTCACTACATTTGGCGAATTTAACCCCAGAAGAACTTTATATATTGTTAGAAAATATTCGTCACGTTTACGCTTCTGGCGATCCCGAAAGGTACTTAGTTCCCGATGAAGCACTTGAGGCATTCCTGTCTCATTGTAGCAATAAAATTGGTGATGCTTACTTCAGAACTCCCCGAAACACAATTAAGGCGTTTGCCGATTTATTGGCTGTTATAGATCAAAATGAGACCATTTCCTGGAGAGATATGATTGAATCACTAGATATTCGTCATGAGAGAATCAGCGATATGCCTGAGTTAACTAAGGAAGCTGACGACGACCTAGCGAGCTTTACTTTGTAGAATGGGTTCTGTATTCGAACTGCTACACCCAACCGTACAAAAATGGGTCTATAAGCAAGGCTGGGACGATCTCAGAGACATTCAAAAAGAGGCGATCAAGCCTATTCTTTCTCAAAATGTCGATGTCGTGATTAGTGCGTCAACGGCAGCAGGAAAAACTGAGGCCGCGTTTCTACCTGCGTGCAGCGCTTGTGTTGGCAATGATGAAGGTTTCAGTGTTTTGTACATAAGCCCTCTGAAAGCTCTGATCAATGATCAATGTCGGCGTTTGGAAGGTCTTTCCGATATGCTTGGTATGCGCGTCACAGCATGGCATGGCGATAGTTCTCGGGCGGAAAAAACGAAGGCAAAAAGAGACCCAAATGGAATCGTTCTGATAACACCTGAATCTCTAGAATCTCTATTGGTACGGGAACCGGGTTGGGTAAGGACTGCCTTTGAGCCTCTTCAATATATTGTTATAGACGAGTACCACGCATTTATAGGTACAGAGAGAGGCCACCAACTTCAATCTCTAATGCATCGCCTTGAAGGTCTGTTAGACCGTCATGACACACCAATTCCGAGAATTGCCCTAAGTGCTACATTAGGGGATATGGACGGAGTTATGCAAGCTTTGCGGCCGAACAAGAGTGTTGAGTGCACGCTAATTCGCGGGGAGGGAACTGGTTCATCTTTGAAGTTTCAATTGCGCGGTTATGTAAACCGCCCGCCCGTTGAAGATTCGAGCGAAGACGAATATTTTAATACGGAGCTACCCGCCGATCAGCAAGTAGCTCAGGATCTATTTGAAACGCTTAGAGGTGACTCCCATCTAGTCTTTGCAAATAGCCGTCAGAGGTGCGAACACTTTGCAGTTATGTTGAGCGACCTCGGCAAAAAAAAACATTTATCTGAGAACGAATTCTTTCCACACCACGGGTCGCTGTCTAAAGAGCTTAGAAGTGATTTAGAGTCTAGGTTGCAAAAAGAGCGATTACCTACAACTGCTATATGCACAATGACATTGGAGCTTGGCATTGATATTGGAAAAGTTAAATCCGTTTGTCAAGTAACAGCGCCGCATTCAGTTTCAAGTTTGAGGCAAAGGTTAGGAAGGTCTGGACGTCGCGGGGATCCAGCCATCCTTAGAATGTACATAACCGAAAATGAGTTATCACACGATTCTAATGTGATAGATATGCTTAGAGTTGAGTTGCTTCAAACAATAGCGATGACTCATCTCTTGTTAGGAGAAAAATGGTTTGAGCCAGCGGATAGAACATTACCGCATTTTTCTACATTAGTTCATCAGATTCTAGCCGTAGTTGCTCAATGGGGTGGTGTGCGAGCCGACCAGCTATGGCAACTTCTATGCGTCTCAGGGCCGTTTGATTTAGTGGAGATAAAAAATTACAAAGCCTTGCTTAAACACATGGGAGAAAGCCGTTTAATCTCACAGCTTTCAAGTGGTGAAATTGTGTTAGGTCTCGAGGGCGAAAAGCTTGTCAGCCATTATTCATTCTATGCTGTATTCAAGACTCCAGAGGAGTATCGAGTCGTCGTAGGGAGTAAAACAATAGGAACATTACCTGTTGATTCGGCTCTATTAGTCGGTCAGTCTATTGTGTTTGGTGGACGTCGCTGGAAAGTAGAGGAGATTGACGCTGAGAGAAAATCAATACATGTAGTCTCCGCTCTAGGAGGTCGGCCTCCAAAATTTGGCGGTGGCGGAATAGGTGTGCACGATAGAGTGCGACAAGAAATGTTTAAAATATATGCCGAGGGAGATCATCGAATATCCCACGCTGACTCCCGCATAGAATTTATGGATAGTGACGCTAAGCTTCTTTTTTCAGAGGGTTTACGTGTTTTTAGAGATTTCGATTTAGCTAACACAAGTGTTTTTAAGCACTCTAAATACGTCTACGTGATTCCCTGGATGGGTGACAAAATTGTAAATACTCTTACCATTTTTCTCAATTACTGTGGCTTTAAAGCAAGCTCATATGCCGGTGTAATTGAAATATCTGATACAGAGGTTTGTGCTATTAAAGATTGTCTAGTCAGTGCAGTTCGATCTGGTATACCCTCCAATACCGATTTAGCTCAGCATATTGTAGAAAAGGACATCGATAAATATGACTATTTACTTCCTGACCAACTTCTAACAAAAGGCTATGGTGCTAGATACTTTAATTCTGAAGACTCGCTACTTTGGATAAAGAGAGAAAGTAACCTCGGTCGGTTCTAAATTAAGAGTTATTGCGAATATGGCTTTCAATTATCGTATGAGTAGCAATTGGCTAAGTACCCGGAACAACAGCAAAGATGACTTTAGTGTTGTTCGCGCTCTATTGCGTGCTCAGCTTCTCTAATGTAACCATCCGCAAATTCGCGCATTGCTGTTGCAAATCTGGTGAAACCTCTGGAGTCAAGTTCATCTGCTTTCTCTCGATTCACCTTAGCGAGTTCACGCTCAGCTTCCCCTTTAGATGACCAATAAACTCCTCGGCTATTAAACAGCTCATTTGTGAATCCTGACCTCATTTTACCCGTATCCCTAAAGTTCAATACTGAGGCTACCGCCTCATGAATCCAAAGACCTTCTGTGCCAGAAGGAGCGTGCGTCAATACGTGCCCCATTTGAATTTGAGCTACTCCAGCATGACCTGACTCTTCGGTTATTCTACGCGCTTCGTTTGTCCATTCATTGAACTCATCCGCATCGAACGAGCCGTCATCTTGAACACCCGGGCAGCGCTTCCATTCGCCAAGTAGTTTATAAGTATTTCTTGATAAATTTTGATTCTCTTGAGTGAGCGGATCAGCTTCATTCTCACTTTCGATACTAGAACGAAAAACGATTTTAATCGCGTCAGCAAAAAATGATGGATCTGACGCGAGACGTTTCTCCAAAGTTATCGGCGAGCCTTCTGAAAATTGGTCTAGTAATGATAGAAAGTTCCATTCAATCTGGAATAGTACTTCCTGATCTACGGTTCCGCAGTCTTGGAGGTACTTAATCACATCAACTGTTTGGTGTGCGTCAAGCTTCGTTATTTCAGCGCTGTTCTCTAGAACTGTTAACAAAGCTTGTGACGCTAGCTCAGGGGCAACTTTGGAATTACGTTCAACCTCTCGAGCAACACATGCGACCGCAGCGCTTGAGCGATTGTATTCGATAAGCTTTTCGATAGCAGGTGATAAGTCTCCGTCGGTCCAATAGGGATTAACGTCAACATTTTCCCAATATAAAAGCTCGCTATTGCCCTCTAGATGTATACCAACTCTCCGCCATACCTCCTCGTCGAATGGTAAGTGCATTAGATAGATAGCCTTTTCTTCACGGGACCATTTTTGTTGAAGAATCCCATCGGCCCAATCAACGTTAAGCTTCCAATATTTAGCCCATACGAAACCAGAAACAACGCGTTTTACTGTATCTGTTTCATTATTGATGAATTTTGGAAGAATTAAATTATCTAAACCTTCAACGGCTATATTACCTAAAGCAAGGCCTACCTCATATGGAGAGGCAACGCTTTCAGCGAAAGCCATGACCGCATCTATGTTTTCGTTACCTAGTATTTGGCGAATAGCTTCTTGGCGAGCATCGCTGAGGCGTATACGCTGCTCCTCAAAATTATCAGCTTCATCGTATAAATCAACACTCTTGTTAATGAATAGGTGTCGATGCTTATATTGTAGTTCGCCTGGCGCAAGGGCTTTAGCGACCTCTTCTATTCGACGGACAGCCTCGATAGGCAAAGACCATGCAGCATCTTGGTGCCTTCTGTGTTTTCTTGCTAATGTCTCGAGGTGCTCCCATATAGGTAGCAGTTCATTTTTGGACATACTTAAAACTGACTCGGAAGCTAAATGGTCTAAAAGGCTATCGTGAGCTGGTTTTGGAAGATCGTCTAATCTATTTAAAAGTTTGATAAGCTTTTTGGTATCTTGTTTAGCTATGTCCGCAGCAAGCTCAGTTAGCATTGTAATCTGTTTCCAATACTCGCCCTGTAAAGTAGTACCATCCTGCCATTCGCTGGGTATGAACTCCCGCCATACGGGGCGATGGCACCCACTCGTTGTTCCATGGCTATGTGGCATCAATGAAATCAATAGAGACCAACCCACATCTGGTTGCTCTCTAATAATAGAATTAATCGCGGCCTTTCGTTGGTCGAACGATGCGGTGGTTTGGATATGCCAAGGAAGAAATATATCTGTTAGCGAATTAGATGGACGGTTTCCCCAATTCCCACCGGGATCTATAGAAGCTAGATCTGCGAGTACTATAGCTACTCTAGATAGATAGTCAGGGTGCCACGCGAGACCCTCTAGCGCCCAAAGCAGGCCGCTTATATAAGTCTGTCCGCCAATGCTATTTGTTCCCTCTTGAGCAAAGAGTTCATGAAACGGGGTATCGGTTGGATTAATAAGCGCAGATTCTACTGCGTTTAAAAACTCATTAGGCGCAGCTTCTGCTAGTAAAGGGAGCATTGAGTTTAAACTCGCCCATCTTTGCCAGGGAACACCGTCTAATAGAGAGCGAATCGAGGTGATGGCAGTAGTTTCGGCTTTGCCTGTAGAGCACGAAGATAGCGCCTGCTGGCGACTACCTATTAGCGCAAGCGTTTCAGCGAAACCTTTTCTAATTAGCTCAGAGTGTTTTAGTACGTTTCCAGTAATACTGGCTGTATAGCGTTGATCCTCAGGAAGTTCTAATTTCGGATCATGTTCACTAAGAACTGAAACGGCTGCTGTATGAAATCGGTCAAGATCTTCGTCAGTTATATGGTGTCCTAGAGAACTCCATGCTTCGCTTCGGGTTACTATTCTCCATTGCTCATTTGATTGAATAAGGGGAGAGTCCGAGCGCAGAGTTTCACTTCTTAGTCCCTCGATCCACTCCCCGTAGTCTTTTCCCAGCATTTCTCCTAGTGCAGCGACATCTGAAGGGTTATTTGCGTTCCATTGTCCTATTAAGCCCGCCTGACCGAGCTGGCGCGCCACATTCCAAGTTGCATATGGAGGCAATGTGCCTAAGCCTAGAAAATGCCGTCTCAATGCTGATAACCTGTCTCCCCCAATACCTGCTAGTTCTCGAGATCGGATATCAGGAAAATTAGCATCTTTAAGCACTGTTTCAATCTCCGATTCTGTTGGGCTACCGAGCTTGATGATTTGAGGCTGATCGTGAGACCAAGCTCCGCAGATCGGAATGATAACGCTATGACCTCTTTGAGTTGCGATGGCTTGTAAATTTTGTCTTTCTGAGTCCAGCCCCAACCGTGAGCTGGCTACCAAAACATGGCGCTGGCGAAGTTCGGAAACAGATATCCAAGCATCTTCATCGCTAATGAACAGGCACCGATTGGAATATTCTTCTGATTTTTCTGAGTCAAGAGTTGATAAAAAGGCAGAAACAAAATCGTCGACGTCGTCCTCGCTTTCCGAAAAAAGAAGTAATCTTTGTGATTCATTATTGAACAGTGCTTCTATTGCTGAACAAGCTGCATCTCTAGATTTTGTGAATAACTGAGGAGGGAGCTTTGGGTCGTTTACCTCCCCAGCTGAGATTAAGTCCCAGTGCTCAGCAGGTGTCACCATTCCACGCAAGCTCTGAGTAAGTCCCATCTTTTTTGCCATCCATCGTCCAATAGAGGGAAACTCTCTCAACCAATCAGCCAATTTAACACCATCTATAATTCGAATTTCTTTCCAAGCCAGATCCGAGCGCCGGGCAATCCATTGAGTTTGCTCAGGCTCCCCCCAGCCTTGACTTCCTGACGATCGAGGAGTGACAAACACAAATGATAAGTTTGCTCGGTCTCTTTCAGGAATAACCTCGTTTCTTTTTCTAAAATCGGTCGTTGCTTTGGTTTGAGGGCTATTGCTGGTTCCAATCTCCCAATATGACCTACCTTCGGGTACAAATTGGAAATATCGGATTTTAGATTCGACTAGACCATCCATCCCTGGTTGGTTTATGGCTTCTCCGTAAGGGATCCTGCAGGTTGTAGCATCAGGAATCGATTGTCTTACTAGATGGTATATAAGTTCGGGAATTACTTCTTGGCTGTCGCGAGTGTCCGCATACCGTGATAAGTCGTTGGCATGAACTATGTGAGTGTGATCCATATGAAACCGTTCCCATGTGTTTTTGTACTGTACAACGAATTAACTTCTCAGCTATTAGGATAAGGTTTAGAGCAATATCTTTAAAGCAGTTTTTATACTGCGGAAAAGTATTAGTAAGAAGTAAAGAATTTACTCAGTTACTTACTAGTCAATTATAAATAGAAGTCTAATGTTAGAAGTCAGATGGGCATGAATGACGCTTTGTCTTTCGTTATGGGCTCTGATTTTATACAGTAAGACCTAAAATAAACACAAGAGCCCGTCTCTTACCGAAGGGCGGGTGACAAGGGCGTTGCCTCGAGGCGACTGACCGTGGTCACACGTTACCGTAGGTAAGTGACGGGCGTCAGACTCCGCGCAAAGGTTTACTATTAGTGGCATACGAGCTACTATGATTGTGACAGGAAGTTTTTTACATCTGCCATTACCGATTGAGAGGCAGTTAAATCGGATTTATCCATTTCAATTTACGCGCATTCGCGCGATTTAATTTACCAAGAATATTGTCGTTAATAGAGCTTCGTTTTATTGACTCATATTCACCGCAATGTCCGCAGTTCATGTGGCTTTGCATTTATCCAAGCAAGGCAAAAAAACATAGGTTGCTATAGCAATTTAGTTTGCATTAGTTACCTTTAATTTGCCTAGATTTATGGTTAATGGCCATATTTCATTTAATTCAAACACTGTTAATTTTAAGTGGTACCCGAGACTATTTCGACCACTTGCGCGAGCAGTGTGTCGAACGTTTCTCTTGGGTGTTATTCATTTTTTTCTAACAGCGCAGGAGGTTCTAAAAATGCGCACTAAATAAAGTAAGAGATAGTTCAAAGAAGCACTTTTGATTTTCAATTGTGTGGTTTCGCTTTAATGTTTACTCGGTTCCTGACTTAGTAAATTTGCGAGTTATTTTCATTAACCTCGAAAATTTAAACTTGATGATGGTCATTTCTCTATGAGAAATGCCAATGGAGGAACTATGGCTGAACGACATAAAACTGACTACCAAATTAAGCAAATTCTCAAATACAATCGAGATGGCAACCCCGATTATCAGAAAGACCGCCATCGCTTTTTGATGAAAATGGTGAGCCAGCTAAGAGAGCTCGGTTACTCGAAACGCTGGGATGTTCATAAACTAGGCAAAAAGGAAGTTCATCGTTTGGTTAACCGTTGGCTAAAGCTAGGGAACACTCATCGAACAATTGCCAACAAAATGGTTTTTGTTCGCTGGTTGGCAGGCAAGCTTGGTAGGCGCGATCAAATCCCTAAAAACAAGGATCTTGGAATAGGGCTAAGGAAAAACGACCCAAATTATGGGTGCAACAAGGCCACACTATTATTGAAAGAACATCTTGATAAATTGAACCCGAGGATGCGATTAATTAACGAGCTAAAGTTTAAGTTTGGCTTACGTGAGGAGGAAGCATGTAAATTTCAATATGACTATGCAACTAAGAAGTCAGATAAATACATCCGTTTAAAAGGTTCATGGTGCAAAGGAGGGCGCCCACGAGTGATAGAAGTAGTGGACGATGAGCAGCGTAATTTATTGGCACGAATTGAAGTTCATCAGTTGGAGCATGACGAAAAGTCTCTGATTCCGAAAGGACAGAAATTTAGAACTTATAGAAATCAAGTACAGACAAAAAGCACATCTCTTGGAATCAATGGACATGGCCTTAGGCATCACTGGGCGCAAGCTAAATTCTTTGAACTTAGCCGAGGCATTAAAGCTCCGTTGGCGGGCGGCCCAAGCTATTCTAGTTTGAATGCCGAACAATGTGCGCGCTGGTATAAAGCTGCTCGGCGAGTGAATGAAGAACTCGGTCATGGGAAAGGACGGAAAGACACCACCGCAACTTATATCGGAGTTAAGTAATGAAAAATATTAAGCTGGCCCTGAACCTAAGCCGCTGACGCTTTGTCTGAATAAGCTTGGGATAGAACAGAGTCTACCAGCGGAGTGAAATGCTCAGCTTTAATGCTGTTATAGAGTTTGAAGTACGCCGAGTCGCCAATTTCTTCGAAGTCGCTAGGCAGTGCTTCGTTATGAGGTATTGATTGCCACTCCAGCCCTTGATGCATAGCGTTATTTGTCGGCATCCATTCACTCATTCGCGTACACGGTGCAAATACGGCTGCCGTGGGAAGCCCAAGCGCTTCGGCAATGTGTCTTGGGCCGCCTTCATTACCAATAAAGATATCGCAATAGGAAATCAAGCCAGCTAAGGAACGTAATGAGGTGATGTTGAAACTGTGGTACAAATTCTCAGGTCTGTCCATCGAGTCATGAACTATCTTTGCATCTTTCTGCTCGTGGGGAAGCCCCGCTAGTAATATTACCTGCGTATCGTCTTTATCTAGACAGTGTTGAATCGTTTTTTGCATTTGGGCGCGGCACCATTTTTTTTGGCTAAGCCTTGCGCTAATACAAACACCAATCATTTTCTTCTTCATATCAACGCCTTGTCGTGCCAGTTGTTCTCGAATGGCGTAACGCTCTTTCGCAGTTATATGCACTTGCATATTGATACGCTCAACAAAGGTGTGCCCAAGCGCCTTAAGAGGCTCAAGTAGAGCTAAACGTTGTTCTACTTTATTACCAGTTAATTGGCTTTTCGGAATTCTATGAGTGTAGGCAAAACCTCGTCGTTTTTTCTCGCGCCCAATTTTTATAGGAGTTTTACGTGCCAGTAAACTAATTAGTTCGCTTTTATTAGTAGAGGTAGCATCTATGATTACATCGTAGTCTCTGCGGGCGATT
>CANMNN010000040.1 GCA_947499305.1 uncultured Arenicella sp.
ATAAAAGCGACTCCCATGCGTCAACCAATTTGCGACCAAAAAAATTAGCTACGATCAAACCTGTAACCAGCACCAGCAACAAAGTTAAGATCACACCAAGGCCTGGGATCTTAAAACCAATTAAATTTTCTGGCCGCAGTGATGGCGGCAAAAGCAACAAGCTACGGTCGATTAACTGAATTGAGAACGACAGCACAACGCCAGTGGCCACAATCGGCAACCAGACCAATAAGCCAGCTACAAAATAACGTCTTATTCGAGCCATCAAACTAAACTACTCTTCAGAACTCGAGGTGCTTGGTTTCGTTTCAGCAGACTTTTTACCTGAATTTTTGAAATCAGTTTCGTACCAGCCGGTACCCTTTAATTTGAATGCTGCCGCTGTTACCTGCTTTTTCAATGTAGATTTATGACAAGAAGGGCATTGCTCTAACTTAGGGTCGCTGATTTTCTGCAACGCTTCTAATGCGTGGCCACAATCGGTGCATTGATATTGATAGATTGGCATTTTACGTATTCAGAGACTTATTAATGGGTCGATACATGGGTCTATTTGGAGATTTAAGCCGGCCTCATCAAACAATAATTAACAAATGTCAAATTAACAGCCGGTAAATCGCCGCGCATTATACCGCTAACTGCCGGCAATCGTCATATTTTCGATTACGATAGATCCACATTCTGTACTACCACGCATATCGTAGTCATCGCCAATGGCAACGATATTCTGATACATATCCAGTAAATTTCCGGCCACCGTGATCTCTTCAACGGGATATTGTATTTCTCCGTTCTCAACCCAAAAGCCAGCGGCACCACGTGAATAATCGCCGGTAACCATATTGATGCCTGATCCAATTAACTCAGTAACCAGTAACCCTGACCCCATTTCTTGCAGTAGTTGTGCAGTACTTTGACCCGTATTGCTCACGCTTATGTTGCGTACGCCACCAGCGTTTGCTGTTGACTCCAAACCAAGTTTGCGTGCGGTATACGACCCAAGAACATAGCCTTGCAAACGACCAGAATCAACAATTGCACGATACTCTGGCGTCTCAACACCTTCACCATCATGCCAAGCACTTCCGGATGCGCCAAGTTTATGCGGGTTCTCAGCTATAGTGACAAAATCAGGCAAAACATCACTGCCAACCTTGTCGAGCATGAAGCTAGCTTTTTTGTAGATAGCACCACCTTTGATGGCTCCGATAAAATGACTGATCAGGCTCTTGGCAACGCCCGAGTCATACATCACTGTTGCTTCACAAGATGGAATTTGGCGAGCACCTAATCTTGCCAAGGTGCGTTTGGCAGCAACGTGACCAATGTCTTCGGCCGAGTCTAATTTCGCCGCATTGCGATTGCTATCGTACCAATAGTCTCGCTGCATTCCGCTTTCGTTTGAGCCGATAACCGAACACGAAACACTATGTTGGCTGCCTAAACCTTCGCTCAAAAAGCCGTGAGAGTTGGCGTAAACCGCGGAGCCGGAGTAGGTATTAACTGAGGCGCCTTCAGAGTTTGTGATCTGCTTGCTGTGCTCGATCGCGGCTTGCTCACAGCGCATCGCGATATCGAGCATCTCGGCTTCATTCGCCTGCCACTCATGATACAAATCAAGATCGAGGGCCTTGCTGGCCATGGAATGCGCATCAGCCAATCCAAAGCAATCATCGGCGCCGGTATAGCGAGCAATCGATATCGCTGCATCGACAGTGCTTTTGATGCCTTGTTCGCTCATATCAGCACTACTTGCTGAACCTGTTTTACTATCTTTGTATACACTTACGACTAATTGCGCATCATTATGCTTTTCAACGGTTTCCAGCTCTTGCTGGCGTGCCGTGATAGAAATACCGGTACCTTGATGCAACGATAACTCTGATTGATCAACGCCTTGCTTTCTAGCGTAGTCAATAGCAAACTCGGCGGCTTTGCTTAGATCTAGCCCAGTCTGGCTCATCGCTTTAACTTGGTTCATAACTGTACTCCGCCTACCGTCAAGGCATCCATTTTCAAGGTGGGCTGGCCAACGCCAACAGGCACACTTTGACCATCTTTACCGCAGACACCTACGCCGGAGTCGAGGCTCATATCATTGCCAACCATGCTAATGGTTTGCATGGCATCGGGGCCATTACCGATCAAGGTAGCCCCTTTTACAGGCGCAGTTATTTTACCGTCTTCAATTAGATAGGCCTCGCTCGATGAAAAAACAAACTTACCAGAGGTGATGTCTACTTGGCCGCCGCCAAAGTTGACTGCGTAGAGGCCATTTTTAACACTCTTAATAATCTCCTCTGGATCATGCTGGCCTGCGTGCATATAGGTATTGGTCATGCGCGGCATTGGCAAGTGCGCGAACGATTCGCGTCGACCATTGCCGGTTACATCCATGCCCATTAAACGAGCGTTATGCTCGTCTTGCATGTAGCCCTTTAGGATACCGTTCTCAATGAGCACAGTATCTTTGGTTTGGTTGCCTTCGTCGTCAACACTCAGTGAACCGCGTCGGTTGGCAATGGTGCCATCATCGACCACGGTGCAAAGCTCACTGGCGACCTTCTCACCAATACGCCCAGAGAACGCCGAGGTGCCTTTACGATTAAAGTCACCTTCTAAGCCGTGCCCAACAGCCTCATGCAGTAAAATGCCAGGCCAGCCGTTGCCTAGCACTACTTCCATAGTACCCGCAGGAGAATCAATTGCCTCGAGGCTCACTAATGCTTGGCGAACAGCTTCGTGTGAGTAGTGCTCGATCATCGCGGTATCGAAATAATCAAAACCATGACGTCCACCGCCTCCCATTGAGCCTCGCTCACGTTTACCATTTTGCTCAACAATCACCGATACATTAAGGCGAACCAATGGGCGCACATCTGGAATTTGACGACCATCACTAGTGACAATTAGCACCACTTCATAGACCCCTGATAGACTTGCCATTACCTCTTTAACTCGTGAATCATGGTCGCGTGCTGCGCGATCGGCCTGCTCCAAAATAGCAACCTTACTGGCGTCATCTAGCGCCGCTACTGGGTCTAGCTCAGAATAAAGCGGCTTGATTTTTTGTGGGCGCCAAATATCGCGACTCGTGACATTTTGACCTTGTCGGCCAATTGCTGACACTACATCTGCAGCGGCTAAAATTGCTGGCGCATTCAGATCTTCACTGTAAGCAAACGCGGTTTTCTCACCAACAATTGAGCGAAGGCCAACACCTTGGTCAATATTAAAGCTACCCGTTTTGACTTGACCTTCATCCAACGACCAACTTTCATGTTTAGAGTACTGGAAATAAAGGTCGGCAAAATCGCTGCCATCAACATTAGTTAGCTTCTGCATCAATTGCTGCAAATGCGCGTCGGACAAGCCGCTCGGCTCAAGCAAAGTAGCTTGGGCAATGGAAAGATGGTCTTGATTCATAGTTTTATTACAAACATCCAGAGTTTTGCTAAACAAAAAAGGTATCGCTTGAAAAAGATTTAGCCGGCAATAATAACAAATATCGGCACAAAAGCCGTTAAAGCAAGAGCTACTTAGTGACTAATTTTCAGGCGGGGTGTCACTAGCGGTTTGATTGTGCTTCGGGTCGCTCTCTTGCAATTGCATTTTGTCGTCTGATGACTCTACTTGCTCTGAAGACTCAGGGCTAACTTTAGCGCTATGAGCTAGCTCTTGAGTAAGATCAGCTTGAGCCAATTCAGAACCTTCGACGTCATCACCGTCTAAATCGACCATTTCAAAATCTTCCCATGTGCCACGGGCTCTATAGCTCTTGAAATTGGCATTACGCATTTCATCTTTGAAGATGCGTTGCGTTATAAATACAAACGCTCCGGCAGCGGGGTTGGCTAAAGCACTTAACAAGGCCAGATTTCCGCCTAACTCCGGTGACACATGCACTTCGAGATCAACCAATTCCTTATTAAGGTCTATCTTGCCTTCCATTTGAATAAATGCGGCGGGCGACAGCACAAAAGCTTCACTTAGAATTGCCTCGCCATCAGCCAATGCTCCGGCATAGCGCATACGATCGAATTTCAAACCCGATGCAAAGACATCCCGAAAATCAAAGATTAGGCGACGAGCAATTGCGTTAAAATTTAGCAGGCCGACTAATTTACCCCCGCCCGGCTCTATTTGAACTAATTCGCCGTCTTTGATAAAGGCATCGAAGTCGCCGTTTAAGCGGCCATAGTCGAATTCGTGCGGCGCACCGATCCAGCGTAGCATACCGGTAACCGTGCCGTTTCCGCGCTTGATAACCCCGTCAAAATCCATCTCATTAAACGCACCTTCGGCTTCGTCAATAATGGTATTAAATTCAATTTTAGTGATCGAACCCTCTTGCTTATTATTGACCCAATTACCATTAGCGGTGGTGCGAATACCGTTATGCGTTAGGGTGAAATCATCAACTAACCAGCGATCTATATCAGGCCGAGCACTTAGCGAAAGTGAGCCCAGGTTCTTGCCCGCAATTCGCAGAGCATCGACGTTTAGGTTGATAGACGGAAAGTCACTCGGCGCCAAACTATAATCAATAGGCTCTGGTTCGGCACCTAAGCTTGGGTCTTCGCCGATCACCAAATGCGAAAGCTTAAAGCCGTAATTTGAAACGTCAGCGCGAGGCTGCATTTGCATCGTGCCACTTATATTCTCGCCATCAATCGTACCAATCCAATGCAAACCATCAACCGATACGGCAGACATCTTGATTGGCCCAAACTCCCTCCCAATCAGAGTCGGGTTAGCCGATTCAATATTGATCGAGCGCATAGCATCTAAAAAGTCATCATTGCCCGCGGGTTGCTCAGGCTCAAACGACGCAAGATCAATAACCGCACTTAGCCAATCATCTAGATTAATATTGTCATATTCAGTATTAAGATTAATGCCAGGCTTCAAGACAGCATTAATATCGCCGCCGATACTAATCATCGAATTATCAAACAAAGACGGCGACTTAGCTGCTACGCTCAAGGCTGTCTTCGAAGCGCTCAAGGCTGTTTTCGAAGTGCCCGAGGCTATTCCCGATGCACTTAACACCGCTTCTGAATCTCCCGAAATCAGGTCTTGTTGCGGCAGGTTTGAACGGAAACGAGCGCTCATTGTATCGTTGTAAGTCACCGATAATGATTGCTCTTCCGAAGCGTTACCAAACACCATCTCGAGCTCCAGTTTGGCTTGCTCTTCAGGTCTTTTTAACAGCGGTGCCGGCGCGCTAACTGTAATGCCCTCTAAGTTTGACTGACCTTGTATTTCAACTCGATCATCTTCAAACAAAATTGAACCTTCCCAAGGAGCAACACCATTAAACCAGGTAAGCAAGTGTTCACCGATCCAAGGTTTCAAAGCCTCAGTTCTAGCGGCACCATTAGCAATCAATTTGACAACCGGCGGTTGCGCTTCTTTAACCGTCACCACTCTGCCCCGTGTTTCGCCACCAAGGAAAACGGCACGTACATTGCTTGATTCGACTTTGCGTTCGGTAAAATCGATTGAAGCGTTAATATCGCTAACAGGCACGCCTTCAGGTAACTCACCATAGCCATCACGTACTTGAGCTGTACCATAGACCTTAGTATTGACTACATCATTCAGCACCATATCTACATTAGTGCTGATATCAACCCAGCCATTTTTGGGGATTATTGGCAATTCTACCGAACGATTTTCAGGCTTGATTAATGGGCCCTTAAATAAGAAATCCATACCCTTAACAAGCGATGTTGTCGTTTTGCCACGCACGGTTAAAGTGCGGTCTCGTTGAAACAACTTGCTGATCTGCAAGTGAGCATCGGTTAATGGGTCTCCGTTTAGCCAAATCTCCGATGGAGAAATAGTGAGTAATTCATTCTTAACAGTCGCTGAGCCTAAACCACGAGTAGCGGGCGGCCAATCTTGTGCCGGGGCATAGTCTACTGTCACATTGGCATAGTTTGCTGTCGCGTCGAGGCTCGCTTTACCATTCGCAAAAGCATCTGCTGAGACTTCGCCTTTGTAAGTAACGACCCCATCGCTAACTTTGCCAGATAAAAAGGCATTGCTAGACCAGTTTCGAAAGTTATCAAGCTTCGGGCTATTAGGAATATAGCCGGCCAGCTTGCTCATATCGAGAACCTCAAACTCGGCATGAGCATCTATATTGATTGGTGCTTGCCCCGAACTAGGGTCGGACGAGGCTACTAATTCGCCAACTTCGTTGTAATTCAGCTCGCTGACTGATTCAACTTTAAATAGGTCGCCAAAGCTGCTCACTTTTCGAGTGCCAGTATTAACCGAAATCTTGGCGTGCACATTTGAAATACGCGCATTAGCATCTTCAAATTCAGCATTCTTAACAGCGATATCAATGGCGCCATTAGTACCAATTTGCCAGCTAAATTCGCCCATTGCATGAGTAATTGGGAAACTATTTTGGTACCAGCGAGACCAGCTAAATTCTGAGTCTCGAGTGGAAAATAAAAAGTTCCCGCTGTCTTTATTAGCGCTTAGTTCGCCACTCAGATTGTTCATTGCAGGGGCACGGCCGATTGACTCAAACCCAATATCTGATGCAGCCGCGTCAAGCGACCAATCATTGATACTTAATAATGGACCAGAAAAATCTAAATTAACGTCGTGCAAACGACCTGTTAACTTTGCGTCGAGCAACCACCCAGCTTCACCCGCCAGACCCGTAAGCTTGATGAAGTCTCTAATTTGCTCAACGTCTAGGGTTTTCAACAGCAGCTTGCCCTGGCCATTTTCAACCACTACCGAAAATTCATCGGGTGTAAGTAACTGCTGGCCACTTTCACCCTCAACCTGCAATGATGCATCCCATTGAGCATCGGATATCAAATCTCCATTGGTCTTTGCGGTAAAGGCCAGTGGGCCCTTTGGTGTGGTTACCGACGCAATCAGTTGTCGCCTTTCATCTGCTCGAGAAAAATCTATATTTATATTTTGATATCGATTAAGTTGACCTTGTACCGGCACCCAATGAATTTGCCCATCAACCCATCGCACATTCTGATGATCAAGTAACCAAGAAACCACTCTCTGATTCACAGCTGCTTTGCGACGCTTACCACCGACATTAATCCCGCCAATACTTAAACGATTGTCATCTAATGCGACAATTTCGAGCATTGGCTTTTCGATCGTAAACTCAGTAAATCTCGGCCAAAGGGTAAGCAAAGAGGTTGGGCTAACAACAGCAGACAGAGATTCAAAAGCAAGCGCATCTCGCCCCGAAGTATCCCCAGCCACCTTCAAATTTTGAACTTTTATGGTCGGCGAAAAACCTTGCCAAACGGTCTCGAGTTTGCCAATACTCACGGGCCTATCAAACACTCGGCTAAGGTGTGTCTCAACCGATGCTTTATAACGATCGGCATAGCTAAAATACATCGCCACACTTCCCCAAAAGAGGACATAGATAAGCGAAAAACCAAAAATTATTTTTAACAGTAACTTCATGCTAAGGCGATGTCGTACTGCTGTTGTTGGTAATAAGGGTCAGCCTGTAAACTGATCGGCCTATCAATAAATTCCTGCAAGTCGGCCAAACTACTCGCCTCCTCATCTAGCAGTAAGTCGACCACGTTTTGCGCGGCAACAATAGTGTAGGCTTGTGCTTTGTATTGTCGATCTTCTCTCAATATTTCTCGTAAAATCTCGTAACACACCGTGTGGACTGTTTTAATTGTGCCTCGTCCACTGCAAACAGCACACGTTTCGCACATCACTTGCTCAAGACTCTCTCGAGTACGTTTACGAGTAATTTCAACCAAGCCAAGTGGAGAGATATCGGTGACATTAGTCTTAACACGGTCTCTAGCAATAGCGCTATTCATAGCACTCAAAACTTGTTTTTTGTGCTTGGCGCTTTGCATGTCGATAAAGTCAACAATGATAATGCCACCAAGATTTCTCAGCCGCAGCTGATGGGCTATTTCAGTTGCTGCTTCCAAATTTGTTTTAAATAGAGTTTCTTCGTGATTTCTCCGACCAACGTAAGAGCCAGTATTGACATCGATAGTAGTCATAGCCTCGGTTTGATCAATGATCATATCGCCACCTGACTTGAGCATCACTTTTCGATGCATTGCGCTTTCGATTTCCTGCTCGATCGAATAAAGGCCAAACAGAGGCTGTTCCCCAGGGTAATACTCAAGCTTGTCGATCAACTCTGGCATGAAATCAGCGGCGAACTCGCGCGCTTTATCAAAGCTCTCACGCGAATCAATACGAATTTTTTCCAAGTCATCATGAACTAAGTCGCGCATGGTGCGCAGCGATAAGGGCACATCTTCATGAATAAGTGTCGCAGGCGCCGCGTCCTTCATGGCGCTGCTGACATAACCCCACAGCCGCTCCTGAAACAACATATCATTGGCAATATCTTCATCACTAGCCGATTCGGCTAAAGTGCGAATAATAAAGCCCCCTTTTAGACCATGCTTCTCTATTTGCGCGGCGACCAAGTCATGCAGTCTCTGCCGCTCTTCAGCGCTCTCAATTTTCTGAGAAATACCTATATCGAAACCATTAGGGAGGTACACCAAATTGCGCGATGGCATACTCAGCTCCATAGTCAGTCGAGCGCCTTTGGAGCCAATAGGGTCTTTAAGAACCTGTACATAAACGCTTTTTCCTTCGTGCACCAATTCTTGAATGGGTGGCACATCTCGCATCGGCCTGCCTGCGAAAGCCGGGTCGTTACGGGCAATGTCGGCAGCATGTAAGAAGCCATTTTTTTCTAAGCCAATATCGACGAACGCGGCTTGCATGCCCGGCAATACGCGCACGACCTTACCCTTAAAGATATTTCCAACAATCCCTCGTGACAGAGTGCGCTCTAAATGCAGCTCTTGCAATCGACCATTCTCGACCACTGCCACGCGAGTTTCTCGGGGCGTTACGTTGATCAAAATTTCGTCTTTAGATGCCACTTTTTGAAAATATCGCTTTGAAGTAAATTACTAATAAATTTAAGTTTGTAAACACTATCACGTAGTTTACAACCAGTTCTTGTCAATCATGGCCAATAATTCATTTACCTCTCGGAGCGGCAAGCCGACCACATTACTATAACTACCATTGATAAGCTTAACCCAAGCTGAAGCATAACCCTGAATAGCATAGGCACCAGCTTTATCAAGCGGTTCGCCTGTTTTCCAGTAGCGCTGCATTTGGTCAGCCGTAATTCGGCCAAATTCAACTTCTGTGATACCAAGGCGCACATTTGTTCTACCTTGATAAAGCAAACACACAGCGGTCATTACTTGATGTTTATTAGCACTTAAGCTGTGCCAAACCTGCTGGGCATGCTCAAAATCTTTAGGTTTGCCATAAACGAAATCTCCTTGAACGACGATTGTGTCAGCCGCAAGAATCGCAATCGGGTCGCCAGAAGGAAGCTCCATACCCTGAATCGCAGCTTTAGCTTTGTCTCGGGCTAAGCGGGTTACAAAGTCTTCTGGGGCTTCGCCGTCTTTTCGACTTTCATCAGTGTCGGTTACGTGTACCAAGAAATCGACACCCATTTGCGTCAACATTTCCTGCCTACGAGGCGAGCCAGATGCAAGCACCAACTGTATTTCAGCTAATGCTTGATTTAAATTATCGGACACTATTGGCGCTCCACGAGTCAGTCTCCACGATGGTAGGGTAAATTCGCATTAATGCTCCATGCGCGATACAACTGCTCGGCCAACATAACTCGCACAACAGGGTGCGCGAAGGTCATGGCCGAGAGAGACCACTTGCGTTGAATTTGGGTTAAGTAGTTTGGGTCTATTCCCTCCGGACCACCGATCAAAATGGCCACATCTTGGCTTTCATCAACCCAGTTTTGAAGATTGCGGGCAAGCTCTTCAGTGTCAATATGCTTGCCCTTGCGATCAAGTGCAATGGTTAGCGTGCCTTTGGGTATTGCGGCTTGCAATGCTTGAGCTTCGTCACGCAAAATACGCGCAGTATCGGCATTTTTACCGCGTTTTTTCGCGGCGATCTCGATTAGCTCCAGCTGGCACAACTTTGGCATTCTTTGAGCATACTCAGAATAGCCTTGCTCAACCCATTTAGGCATTCGAGTGCCAACGGCTAACAGCTTAATACGCATGAGCTAAAAGCAGAACGCTCCCTATAAAAAAGCGAAAAAGAGTCGACAACGGAAAGTAGAAACAAACCTAAACGGTTAAGAACTTTCCTGTTCTTCGCGATGCTTTTTCATTAACGCTCGTACGTCTTCGTCCCAGAGTTTCTCTAGATCGTAGTATTCACGTACTTCCGGGCGCATAACATGCAAGACAACATCGCCAAAATCCACCAAAACCCATTCACCAACGTCTGCGCCATCTTCATTCAATGGGATAACACCTTGACTACGAAGCTTATCGGACGCGCTCCGCGCCAAGGCTTTAACGTGAGTATCAGATGTACCACTCACCACTAGCATGTAGTCGGCAAAGTCAGAAATATCGGCAATATCGATTACACGAATATCAACGCCTTTAACGTCTTCGAGGGCATCGACCACTTGGTCTTTAATTTGTTCAGGTTTCATATTCGTTTGGGAAATCGTCGTACGAGAAATAGTTGGTCCAGATTCAATTGCCGCTATTTTATACAGATGCCGCTGCTGAATATAGGTAAAAACAGCTTCAGGAAGGAATTCTTTGCTCAATTTAGGACTTATTTTCGGATCTTCTGCAAATGCTTGCAGTTCGGCTCTCAGAGCAGTCGACGACACGTCGAATTGGCTATCTTCAAAGACCCATATTTTACCGCCCTTGTATGTAGATAAGTCGGCGGCCTCAGCGACAAGTCGTTGCTGGAGCTCATCGACTAAATCAAGCTCATAGCCGGGCCGATTCATAACAACCCAATTAACCATTTCAACCAGCTCGGGGTATCGATGCCACTTAGGTAGACTGAGTAAGCTATCGCCACCAATAATAACGGTCAACTTGGCTTGGCTAAAACGTGCTTTAAAGGTCTCGACGGTATCAACGGTATAGGACTCAGCATGCCTCTTAATTTCGGTATCGTCGGCAACTTGATTGGCAAAATCGGCCAGTGCCAATTGCATCATCTCAAAGCGCTCCACGATTGAGGCCGAGGTCTGATCTTTATGTGGCGGTCGAGCACTCAACACCCAATGAATGGCATCGAAGTTGAGCTTAGCTTCAAGCAGTTTAACCGAATTCAAATGCCCCCGATGAATAGGATCAAAGGTGCCGCCGAATATAGCAATCGATTTAGGTGCGGATATGACCATCACCAAAAACAATGTATTTTTGCGAGGTCAAACCCTCTAAACCGACCGGGCCACGAGCATGCAATTTATCGGTACTGATCCCAATTTCAGCGCCTAGCCCGTATTCAAAGCCATCAGCAAAACGGGTTGACGCATTAATGATGACCGAGCTCGAATCTACCTGTTGAATAAAACGACGGCCTTTTGTGTAGTTTTCAGTGACGATACTTTCAGTATGGCCCGAACTATAGTCGCTGATGTGCTGAACCGCTTGCTCGTAATCGTCAACAATTCGGATGGCCAAAACTGGCGCTAAATACTCTGTTGCCCAGTCTTCATCAGTCGCTTTTAGCATTTCTACGTTATCACCAGCATTGGCAATACTGCGCTCACACCCTCGTAACTCGACCTCACGTTCAGCATAAGCCTCACACAATCTAGGCAGTATCTCCTTTGCCACATTTTGATGCACTAAGAGCGTTTCCATCGCGTTACACACACCATATCGATGCGTCTTGGCATTCAACGCGATATCAAACGCCTTCTGCAAATCGGCGTCATCGTCAATGTAGACGTGGCAAATTCCGTCCAAGTGTTTAATCACCGGCACGCTCGCGTCGCGAGTAATGCGTTCGATCAAGCCTTTACCGCCGCGGGGGATGATCACGTCAACAAAATCTGGCATGGTAATCAGTTTGCCTACCGCAGCTCGATCAACCGTTTCAACAACTTGTACCGCGTCGGCGGGCAATCCTGCTTCAGCCAAGCCTTCAGCAATGCATTGAGCGATAGCCATATTAGAATGAATGGCTTCGGATCCACCCCGAAGGATAGTTGCGTTGCCTGATTTCAAACATAGAATTGCAGCATCTACTGTCACATTAGGTCGCGACTCGTAGATAATACCGATCACGCCAAGAGGTACACGCATCTTACCAACCTGAATACCAGATGGGCGATAACTCATGTCAGAGACCTCTCCGACCGGGTCAGCAAGCCCAGCAACTTGACGACAGCCCTCGGCCATAGCAGCAACGCCTTTGGCATTAAGCTCCAAGCGATCAAGCAATGCGGCATCTAGACCGCGAGCTTTCCCAGCCACTAAGTCTTTGGCATTGGCCTCAATTAGCTGTTCTACCGATGCCTCCAGTTTACTGGCAATGGCTAATAACGCGGTATCTTTACCACCACGACTGGCGCTTGCCATCTGGCGGCTAGCGTATCGTGCACGCTCACCAAGGCTAAGCATGTACTGTTGAACGCCCGACGATTGATCTATTAAATTATTCACGTATTTAATGCATTTTCTGCCTCAAAGTGAGCCAGCTATGTCTTGTCCAAGAAAAAGTTTAACTAGCAACGGTGCTCGCCAACTGTATTCCACACAGTCGACAGCATAATTGTTCTATTTGAAACCAAAGCGACCCAATCTCTGAATAGCGCTGCCCCTTCACAGTTTGATCAAGGTGCGCAGCTTGCTCCAGCAAGTCATACCAAAGACTCGCAGGCAATCTGCGCAAGGCGGCGTTGGCCGCCGGCTCTCGTTTAGACCAAATTCGATTTTGTTTAAAGAGCATGCTCTTATTTTGACCTTGCTCTATTGCCGATGCCATGGCGGCAAAAGCTCTAATCTCGCGCACCAAAGCCCAAACAACAATAACCGGCTCAACACCCTCAGATTGTAATCGACTTTTTATCCGCAACACTCGATTAAAATCACCGAGTAAACAGGCATCCGTCAAAGCATAAACATCAAAACGTGCCTGATCAGCCAAACTGTCACTCACGAGTTTTAATGTTACAGCGCCATCGCTCGCTAACACTTGCAGCTTATCTACCTCTTGCGCAGCGGCCATTACATTACCTTCAAGCTGATCAGTCATCATTTCCACAACACCTGCCTCTACTCGAAGAGATCGGCTTTGAAGGCGCTTTTTTAACCACGCGGGAAATTGCTGCAAACTCACGTCAAAGCCATCAACTACCCAGCCGATAGATTCGATTGCTTTGAGCCACTTTGCTGAGCGCTGACGTTTATCAAGCGCCGGCATCATCATCACCAGCACATCGTCTTCAGGTGGGTTTTGACAAAACTCGGTAATCGCTTTAGTGCCAGCGGTGCCTAGCGTTTTCGGGACCCGAAATTCAATTATCCTACGTTCGGCAAATAGCGACATGGCTTGGCCTGCGCCGGTAATTTGCCCCCAATCAAAGCCCGCTTCAAGCTGATACTTTAAGCGCTCGGTAAACCCGTGATGCTTTAGAGCCAGTCGTACGCCGTCAAGCGCCTCTTCTACCAATAAAGGTTCATTGCCGTTAAGCAAAATGATTTTGGGCAGAGGACTATTCGAATTAGGCCCACACGCTTTCAATCGTTGAGCGACGTCCTCAAGCTTGATTCGCACAATACGCCTGCGCTAACTTACTTAGCAGTGAAATCAGTAACGGTTGAGAGCTGGCGCACAATACGCAGCGACACGTCTTGCTCCATGCTTTCTTGCAACTCAGCTTCTTCTGCTTCAGTTTCAACCACCGTTCTTGGGTCAAAATTATAGCGCCTTGACTCAACCAAGGTTTTTGAAGGCCGAATAGCCGTGCCTTCAGAGTCATTTAAAATATATTTAACATTGAAACGCAGGTTGTAGCTATTCGCCTTACCTTGATCATCAAGGGTTCCAATCGTGCGACGGCTATCTGCCTTGGTCACAACCAAAACAACATCGGCACCAGCGGGGCTTGACGTCAACTGTGCGCCAGCACGAGTCAGCACATCTTCCAGTTGGTCTTTAAACGAGCCTTCTGGCGCACTCAAATACATATTCTTAACACTATCCGACAATGGAATATTGCCGCGCAAATGAAAACCACAAGCAGTAAGTGAAATTGTTAAAAGTAATAAAAGCGCTGTACGCATCACGTTGTTGACCATTTTTGGACCTTTCTTGTTCATTATCATCTCGATTTTAGCCTAAGCGCGCGGTCTTGCGCAGTTAATTCGTGACAATATTTAAATCGTAACCGCTCTTAGTTCGCTACAACATTGACCAACTTATTGGGTACCACGATAACCTTGCGTACCGTTACGCCCTCTAAAAAGCGCTGCACATTCTCATCAGCCATAGCCAAAGCTTCAACCTCTTCTTTGCTGGCCGAGGCTGCAATATCAAGCTTGGCGCGCAATTTACCGTTAACTTGGACGACATAGGTAATTTCGTCTTTGACCAAAGCTGATTCGTCGACCGAGATCCAGCCGCTGTCTTCCAAGCTTTGCTCAGTGCCGTAAAGCGACCATAAATGCTCAGACAAGTGCGGCGTAATTGGCGCTAAAATCTTCACCAACACATAACAAACCTCAGAGCAGACTGCCTTAGCTGTTTCGCCCATCGCAGACCAGTCGGCTTTTTCCGCCGCATTAGTTAATTCCATCGCGGCCGCAACAACCGTGTTGAATTGCTGGCGGTCAAAATCGAAAAGCACTCGCTGAACAATCGTGTGTGTGGTTAAGCGTAGAGCTTTGGCAGCCCCAGGCGCTTGATCTAAACCAGAAATTGGTGCGAGCTTAGTCTCTTGCAATCGATCACTGTGCTTATCAAACAAATTCCAAACACGGCGCAAAAAGCGCGATCCGCCAGCGATAGCATCGTCGTTCCACTCCAAAGATTGCTCAGGTGGCGCGGCGAACATGGTGAATAGGCGCACAGTGTCAGCACCGTATTTATCGATCATGCTCTGAGGGTCGACGCCATTATTCTTCGACTTCGACATTTTTTCGACGCCGCCAATTTCCACTGGCTCGCCATCGGCAATCAAGCTTGCGCCAGTTGGCTTACCTTGGTCGTCAAGCTCAACTTGAACGTCCTTAGGGTTAAAGAAAGAGCGCTTGCCGTCGCTATCAATTCGAAAATAGGTTTCAGCGGTCACCATGCCTTGCGTTAACAGATTTTTAAACGGCTCATCAGAGTCGATCAAGCCAACGTCACGCATCAATTTGTGAAAAAAGCGCGCATACAATAAATGCATCACTGCGTGCTCAATGCCGCCAATATACTGGTCAACAGGTAACCAATAATCAGCGCGCTCATCGAGCATAGCCGTGTCTAAACCAGGGCAGCAATAACGTGCGTAATACCAAGATGACTCAAAAAAGGTATCGAAAGTGTCGGTTTCTCGTGTAGCTGGCTCGCCTGTTACAGGGTGAACCGTATCGATAAACGAGTTCATTTTCTTAATGGGTGAGCCTACACCATCCATCACGACGTCTATTGGCAATTCCACAGGGAACTCAGTCGCTGGCGTAGCGTTGCCATCAGCATCATAGATGAACGGAATTGGACAGCCCCAATAGCGTTGACGAGACACGCCCCAATCGCGCAAACGATAATTGATCTGCTGCTTACCCAGCTGCTTATCTTCAAGCCACTGAGTGATACTCACTTTCGCTTCATCAGAGGTTTGTCCGTCAAACTCTCCTGAATTTTTTAAAATTCCATAGTCGATCGACGCTTGCTCACTGATATCCAACTCCCCGACCGTCGGGTAGATTACTGGCTTGATATCAATGCCGTATTTAGATGCAAACTCATAATCTCGCTGATCATGCGCTGGCACTGCCATAACCGCACCGGTACCGTAGGTCATCAGTACAAAATTAGCGCACCAAACTGGCACTCTCTCGCCGGTAATCGGGTGCGTAGCGTTAATGCCAAGACTAATGCCGCGCTTCTCCATGGTTTCCATATCAGCTTCAGCCGTGGAGCTTTGGGCACATTCTTTGCGGAACTTAGCAACTTCTTCATTGCTGCTCGAAGCTTGGATCGCTAAGGGGTGCTCAGCGGCAACGGCCAAATAAGTCACACCCATAATGGTGTCTGGGCGAGTAGTAAACACGCTCAAGTTTTCATTGCCTTCAACCGCAAATTCAACCTCGGCACCAACGGATTTACCAATCCAATTTCGCTGCATGGTTTTAACCGAATCAGGCCAGCCGTCAAGGTCATCCAAGCCAGACAACAATTCTTCGGCATAATCGGTAATCTTAATAAACCACTGTGGAATTTTCTTCTTTTCTACCAAAGCGCCAGAGCGCCAACCGCGCCCATCAATTACCTGCTCATTGGCTAGTACAGTTTGATCGATTGGATCCCAGTTTACTTCTGATTCTTTTTTGTAAACCAAGCCACGCTCGTACAACTTAGTGAAGAACCATTGCTCCCACTTGTAGTACTCAGGCTTACACGTTGCTAGTTCACGACTCCAGTCATAACTAAAACCAAGACGTTTCAACTGGCCACGCATGTCGGCGATATTGTCGTCAGTCCAAGGAGCTGGAGCGGTTTTATTTTGAATCGCTGCGTTTTCAGCAGGTAGGCCAAAGGCATCCCAACCAATTGGGTGCAATACGTTTTTGCCCAACATACGTTGATATCGGCTAATTACATCGCCAATCGTATAGTTGCGAACATGACCCATATGCAGCTTACCCGATGGGTAGGGAAACATTTCGAGGCAATAAAATTTCTCTTTATCGCTGTCTTCAATAGCTTTGAAGATTTGTGTTTTTTCCCAGTGAGCTTGAACGCTACTTTCGATGTCTTTGGGGCTGTACTCGTGTTGCATGCTAGTCGCTTAAATTGAATAGAATTTGCCCGAGTTTAATCGGGCTGAAAGCGAGTATTGTAGCGGGATGTGATGTTGATTGCAGAGTTTTTGAGGCGGATATCGAACTAGATTTGTTCCATCAGATTGGCTAAGTCAAAAAGCTGACCCACTTCAGGCAAGACCGAAGGGCGAGCCGAGCGCTATGCGCCTAAAGGCGTAACGAAGTTACGACAGCGCTGTTTTTTTTGGTTCCGTTTTTTTGCGTCAAAAAAATGAACGCCCGCAACGGCGAGTTGCAATCTAGAAAGGAACTCCGCATATAAATCCGATTTACCTTCATTTTAAGCTTCCCAGCCTATCAAAGCGCTAAGACCCAATGCTTACAGACATTGCCACTGCCGTGGCGGGCCGTCATTTCTTTGCTTGTGCAAAGAAACGAAGCAAAGAAACACAGCGCTGTCGTAACTCCGTTACGCCTTTAGGCGCGATTTGATACTGCTCGCCCTTCGGTCTTGCAAGGCAAGCTTGGGTTTTGTGTGCTGCTCAGGATGGAGCAAAAAAGTCTCAAGTAAAAACCTTTCACTACCCCTTCGACAAAGGCGGATGATAAATGACCTGCACCACTACGTTTTCAGGATCACAGCAATAAAAACTTCTAGCGCCATCCCGATGAGTCTTAGCCTGATTGATCATCTTAACGCCATTCTCAAGCAAGAACTCATACCACTGATCAACTTGATCGATTTGATCAACAATAATGCCTGTATGCGCCAAAGCTTGTGCTTTCTCGCCAGTGTCGTCAACTTTATGCAGTGCTAAATTGTCATTGCCACTGCACAAATAAACGTTATCGACGTCAGGTCTCCACTCAACTTCAAAACCAAGTAAATCAACATAGAACGACTCAACTAAGCCGAGATCCAATACATTTAATGCCACGTGTCGCATGCCAGCATGCTGAGGTCTAGGTAAGCTCATTATAAAATCTCAAATGAATGTGTGATATCGGCCGTTTTACCAAGCATGATTGAGGCCGAACAATATTTTTCAGCCGATTGCTGTACTGCCAAACCAACGGCCTTCTCGGTTAATTTTTCACCACTGACTTTAAAATGCAAATGGATTTTAGTGAACACTTTTGGCTCAGTGTCGGCGCGTTCGGCTTCGATATCAGCAACGCAGCTGTCTACTGTCAAACGCCGTTTGCGTAAAATGTGCACGACGTCAAACGAGGCGCAGCCGCCCATACCGATCAACATGGTTTCCATAGGCCGAGCGCCCAAATTCTCGCCACCGAACTCTTCTGGACCATCCATCATAATGTTGTGTCCGGTGCCAGACGTGCCCTTAAAATTTACATTTTGCTCTAGTGCAACACTAACTTTCATTCGGATGTACTCCCTAAAATTTATAACGCTTTAAGTACGTCTAAAAAAACAACTCGGCGAGCCGTTGACCTGGTTCTTCAGCACGCATAAATGCCTCACCAACCAAAAAACTATTTACTTGATGTTCACGCATTAAAGCAATGTCGTCTTCAGTATGTATTCCACTTTCAGTGACTACCACAACGCCATCAGGAATTGAGTCTAACAAATCAATTGTGGTGTTTAGTGAGGTGCTGAAATCACGCAAATTTCGGTTATTAATGCCGATCATTGGCATCTTTAACCGTAGGCCACGCTCTAACTCAGTTTGATTATGCACTTCGACTAAAACGTCCATATCAAGCTCCTGCGCTCGACCCGCTAAATCTTGCATTAAACCATCTTCGAGCGCCGCTACGATGAGTAGAATGCAATCAGCCTGCATGGCTTTGGCTTCGTACACTTGATAGTCGTCAAGCATGAAGTCCTTGCGTAGCATCGGCAAAGTGCAAGCCTCTCTCACAGCTGCGAAGTACGCAGCACTGCCTTTGAAAAATTCTTCATCGGTTAATACCGACAGGCAACTGGCTCCATGCTTTTGATAACTTTCGGCAATATGCGCCGGCTTAAAGTCAGCGCGAATAATGCCTTTGCTTGGGCTCGCCTTTTTTACTTCAGCGATCACGGCAGACCTATCATTG
>CANMNN010000041.1 GCA_947499305.1 uncultured Arenicella sp.
CTTCAGCCCCTATTCTTTTAAGCCTAATTTAAACACGTCCAAAATTATGCGCCTAACTTTCACTCTAATGATTTCAGCTCTGGCTATAGTCGGATGCACACAAACCCAAACACCTACTATGTCGGAAGCCGAATTCTCTCGTTTAAAGCAGCTAGATTCTGTAGCACCCGTTGCTCAAAAGATCGATTATGAGCAGAGCTATCACGGTAAAACGTTGAGTGACCCCTATCACTGGCTAAAAGACCAAGGGTATCCAACGGTGGACGATAAAAATATTATCGATTATCTAGAAAAAGAGAACGCATACTATCAAAAATTTCTAGCGCCAAACAAAGCGTTGGTCGACACTATTTTTGAAGAGTTTAAAGGCCGTACAGATGAAGAAGAGACATCGGTGCCCTACATCTCTAATGGCTACGAATATCGTTGGTTTTTTCGCCCCGGGGAAGAGTACCGCACACGCAGCCGCAAGAATCTATCCACAGGCGAAGAGGCTGTCTTTCTTGATGAAACTGCGCTGGCTGAAGGGAATGACTACTTCGTTATCGGCGATTGGGAGATTAGCCCCGATAATCGCTATCTAGCGTATTCCTTTGATACGGCGGGCGATGAGCGCTATCAAGTGAGAATAAAAGATCTGCAAACGGGTGAGTATCTGGATGACGTACTCAACGATGTTCAAGGTGAGATCGAGTACAGCGCCGATGGTTCAACGCTCATGTACAGCTTGTTGGAAAAAGACCGTTGGCTCGCTAAAAATATTAATCTACACCGTATTGGCACTGAGCAAGCGAGCGATATAACCATCTACCATGAGGAAGACGATGGCTTCTTCATTGGCTTTGGTAAAACCAGCAGTGAGGAGTTTGTATTGATTGTGTCGTCGCAGGGCGAGCTTCAAGAAACCTATGTCTTACCAGCTGATTTCAGTGGCGAGCCACAGCAAATTGTTAGTCGCGACGATGGATTTACACAACGTATTGATCATGCGCATGGTGAGTTCTACATCATGGCCAACGATACCCATAAGAACTTTCGCTTGGTCACCGTGAGTGATGAAAATCCGGTGCAAGAGAATTGGAAAACTATCATAGAAGGCTCCGACGAATCTTATCTATTGGGCCTGCAAACATTTAAAGACTTCATGGTGATTAAGTCGCGTGATCTCGGTTTGGAGAAAATCCATATTCGAGATTATGAAGGTAATTCGCATGAGGTAAGTTTCCCTGAAGCGCTGTTTACCGCCGATCTGGGAGTTAATTTAGAGTTTGCTCAGGACTTTGTGCGGCTTGGCTACGAGTCAATGATTACGCCCAGTACAGTTTACGATTACGACCTTGAAAGCAAAGAACTAACTACCCGCAAGGTCAAAAAAATTCCGTCTGGCTACGATAAAAGTCAGTACGAAACTAAGCGCGTAATGGCCACCGTTCGTGATGGAGTGAAGGTGCCGGTATCCTTGGTTTATAAAAAGGGTATGAAGCAAGATGCGAGTCAACCAATGTGGCTTTATGGTTATGGCGCTTACGCAGCAACCATTGAGCCTGGTTTTTCAAGTGGGCGCTTAAGCGCACTTGACCGAGGTTTTGTTTACGCTGTTGCACATGTTCGCGGTGGCGCAATGATGGGTTACAACTGGTATCTTGATGGCAAGCTTAAAAAGCGTAACAACACCTTTAACGATTTTGTTGATGTGGCTAAGTATTTAGTTGATGAAAAATACGTTGCTGCGGGTAATATTTCAATTTCTGGTCGAAGCGCCGGGGGCGAACTAATGGGCGCTGCGGTTATTCAGGCACCTGAGCTCTGGCGTTCGGTTAACTTAGGCGTGCCCTTCGTTGATGTGCTCAATACCATGCTAGACGCATCACTACCGTTAACACCGCCGGAGTGGAAAGAATGGGGTAACCCGATTGAAAGCGCAGAAGATTATGCTTTGATCGAAAGCTATTCGCCGTATGACAATATCGAAGAGCGTGAATATCCACCGATGTTTGTCAGTGGCGGTATTAACGATCCCAGGGTTACTTATTGGGAGCCGGCAAAGTGGACGGCCCGTATGCGCGAGCTAAAGACTGACGATAATTTAACGGTGATGCGAATCAATATGGGCGCCGGTCATTTCTCTAATAGCGGTCGATATGGGCGCTTGAAAGACTATGCCGAAGAGTACGCTTTTATGTTTTTAGCGCACGGCATTAGCGAGTAGGCAAAATTTTTGCTTGGTGGGGGGAGTTAAATGCCGCAACCAGAAGTTGATCCGCAGTTTCAAAGCTATGTGGCCGAGAATCCGAGTCTCTCTTATGTACAGCCGGACGATGGTCGTATAACTAAGTTCATTATCAATAGACTTGAGCTGATGATGGGTCGCGATAAATTGGAGTCGGTCTATCGCGATCTAAAGGATAAGCCATTTAGCATTGAGGAGTTTTTTGGTGATGCGATAGCGGCCAGTAACATCAAGGTGAATTATCGAGGTGTGCTGCCTAGTGAAATAGCCGTCGAAGGTCCACTCGTCTTTTTAGCGAATCACCCCTTTGGTATCGTAGACGGGATGGTATTGTGTGACATAGCGGCGCGTATGCGTGGCGATATGAGAATTTTGTTGCACTCCATCCTTTGCCAGGATGTCGACTTAGCGCCCTATTTTTTACCAGTTGATTTCAACCAAACTAAAGCAGCGATGAAAACCAATATTCGCACTAAGCAACTCGCGCTAGGCGCTTTGGAGAGTAATGTTCCTTTGTTGCTATTTCCTTCGGGAATGGTATCGACAGCAGGAAAATTCGGTTTTGGCTCTGTTAAAGACGCGCCGTGGACTACCTTTGCCGCTAAATTGATCAAAAAATCGAAGGCAACAGTAGTGCCAATTTATTTCCACGGTCGTAATAGTAGAAAATTCCACGTGGCATCACATATCGCAGCTTCTTTACGGACAGGCTTATTGATGCACGAAGCGATTAATAAGTTTGGTTCAAGTGTAGATGTGGCTATTGGCGAGCCAATGCCATGGGCTCAGCTAAAACAGCATGAGCATCGGCAAACCCTGACCGATGCATTGTATCACTCAGTGCAAAATCTAAAGAAGCTGACCTAGACTGTTATTTTGACCCTAAGTCTTAAGCACTAAAAACTACCGAATAGCTTTAAGCCCATCGTCATCGACAGGCCTAAATAGATACTGCAAATAATTAAGCCAATACCCCAAACCCACATCCACATTTGCCGGCCCTTGCGACCAAGATAGGTAATAGCGATACCAATTAGAAAACCCAGCACAGCGGTGAGTAGCAACATGTCGTCACTCGAATGAACCGCAAGTTGCTCCTTGGGTATTTCGCCTTCTCTGTATCGCGCCATGATGATTTTCTACGTTGGTTAAATTATTAAGAATCTTTTGTTCGCATCGTACAGAACTCTTCAGCAGTACTCGGGTGGATCCCAACAGTCGAGTTAAAATCTGCTTTGGTAGCTCCGGCTTTAATCGCGATAGCAATGCCTTGCATAATTTCTGCGGCGTCAGGCCCGACCATGTGCGCGCCAATAACTTTGTCTGAGTCGGCATCGACAATCAGTTTCATCATTGTGCGCTCAGTATTGTCGGTTAGCGTGTGCTTTAGAATTTTGAACTCAGATGTATAGGTGTCAACATTAGCGAATTGTTCACGGGCATGTTCTTCACTCAAGCCAACGGAGCCAACAGGCGGTTGCGAAAACACCGCTGACGGTACGTTGCTATGGTCAGCAAAGCGTTCGTTATTACCAAAGAACGTATCCGCAAAGGCATGCCCTTCCATTGTTGCAACCGGAGTTAGGGCTATTCGGTCAGTTACGTCACCCACGGCAAATATATTCTCAACGTTTGTTCGTGAGTACTTATCGACCGGTATTTCGCCCTTCGCGCCAAGCGTCACGCCAGCATTGTTTAGATTCAGCGCCTCAACATTGGGCTTGCGACCGGTGGCGTACAAAACACAGTCTACCGTTTTGCTGGTACCGTCAGTAAGTGTGACTATTTTACGACCATCACTGTCTAATTCTATTTTTTCAATATTGGTTTCTAGACGCAAATCGATTCCTTTTTTCACGATCTCAGACGATAAATGATTGCGAATATCGTTGTCAAAGCCGCGCAAGATTTGCTCGCCTCGGTACAGCAAAGTGGTGTCAGTGCCAATGCCGTTAAAAATACCTGCAAACTCAACCGCGATGTAACCGCCGCCTACAACAATTGCAGAATTTGGTTGACTCTCTAGGTGAAAAACTTCGTTTGAGCTTATTGCATGTTCAATGCCAGGCACATTTGGGTAGTAGGGTGTGCCACCAGTCGCAATCAGAATTTTATCGGCTTTAAGCTGCTGCTCAGCTTGTTCGTTTTCATTGGTCAGTTGCACTGTGTTGGCGTCTACAAGACTCGCTGTACCGTATAGAATTTCCACACCTGCATTGCTGAGCAGGTTTTCATAAATACCGTTTAACCGATCAATTTCCTTGTCTTTGTTTTCTATCAAGCGCGACCAGTCGAAACTATCAACTGAGGTGTTCCAGCCATAGTGCCGGCTATCTTCAAAATCTTCATGAAAGTGAGAAGCGTAAACCATCATTTTCTTTGGTACGCAACCGCGAATAACGCAGGTGCCGCCATAGCGAAATTCTTCACAAATCGCGACTTTAGCGCCATGGCCTGCGGCGATGCGAGCGGCCCGGACACCACCAGAGCCGCCACCGATGACGACTAAATCATAATTACTCATAGTTGAAATTCCTTAGAAAGTTCGTTTCTTATTATTTACATTATTAAGTATACCGTTTGGTTTGTAACCAAATAAGCGGCATCCAATAAAAAAGGCTCTTTCCAATAGGTAAGAGCCTTATCTTGGTCATTTATAGACCGTGCCAATGAGTGGAAGCTTTCCCTGCCCAAAGACTGTATGTGAAATAGCTAACTACTCAGCTAATTGACCTTTCATCTTTTGCATTGCGCGCTTTTCGATCTGACGAATACGTTCAGCAGAGACGCCATACTCAGCAGCGAGTTCATGTAATGTTGCTTTAGAGTCAGATAACCAGCGGCGTTGTAAAATATCTTTGCTCCGCTCATCTAAATCAGCAATTGCATCATACAGAGCATCACGATTGTTATCGCTGGTCTCTGTTTTCATAACCAGTTCTTCGGGGTTGTAGCGCATGTCTGGCAGATAGCCTGAAGGGCTTGTGACGAAATCGTCGTCATCACTGTCGGCGCCATCAAAGGCAACGTCAGTGCTGGTCATGCGTTGCTCCATTTCTCGAACTGTTTTCACAGGAACGTCAAGATTACTGGCAAGGTCTTGGGTTTCGCTCTCGGTCATCGCGCTAAGTGACTTTCGGCTCTTGCGCAAATTAAAAAATAATTTACGTTGCGCTTTTGTAGTCGCAACTTTTACGATCTTCCAATTCTTAAGAACATATTCGTAAATTTCAGCTTTGATCCAATGAACCGCATACGATACTAGGCGTATGCCACGGTCAGGGTCAAAATTCTTTACCGCTTTCATTAGGCCGATGTTCCCTTCTTGGACAAGGTCAGCAACGGGTAGGCCGTAGCCTGTAAAGCCTTTGGCGACGTGTACTACATGTCGTAATTGCGAAAGAACAAGTTCTCGTGCCGCATCGACATCTTCATGATCACGAAACTGTCGTGCAAGACGAGCTTCGTGCTCGGCACTTAATACGGGTGCTGAGTTAGCGGCTTTTAGAAAGCCCGCCAAATTAGCGTCTGGGTGTAACGATACTGGGTTAGCAGCCATAAGTTATTTCTCCTGTTGCTTCAAAAAATGAGCCCTAATATAGGCGCTCGCGAAGCTTTGTTTAGCAGTCATCAATCATTGATAACGTATTTACCAGACAATATTAGCACTCGATATGTGAGAGTGCTAATAAATTTAATTTCTGTTAATACCATCAAATTTTATAACTCTAAGGTTGGACCTAATGCCATTAGCATCATATTCAAGCTTAAGTGACCAAAAAACTGCCGACTTTATTGCAAGTGCTAAGCTAAATCCGAGAAAACAGCATTTAATCGCCAATTTCGGCCGTTTATCGCAAACCTTAACTAAAAAAACACTAGATCGTTATTGTGATAGCTCAAGGGTCTTTAAACAGATGTGCGCATTTGGCTGAAGACCGTTTACATAGCTTTAATTCTCGAATGACTGGAGCAGCGTATGAATGCAGTAAGTAATCAAAGTAACCGCAGGAATTGGCATATTTTTTTTAAACTCTATATAGGTATCGGGCTAATTGCCGCGAGTTTTGGAGGCCCAGTTATGGCATCTGTCATTGATGAAAATAGCTTATACGAGCGACTGATTCCGGCGATTCAAGGTGATCGTACTGGAGTTTGTATGCAGCTTGCACTGATTGGTGTCGATAAGCCCGGTAGCGTTCAAAAGGTAGCGCTTTGTGCCGACGAAGCCAGCACGTCTTCCCGAATTTTCGACTTCGATACCTTGTTTGAAATTGGCTCAATCTCCAAAACCATGGCATCTGTTGTGCTTGCGGGGCTAATTCGCGATGAAGATTTGTCGCTTGACGATACCTTGGAGTCGATGCTGCCTGGCGTGAAAGTGCCCAGGTTTAATTCTAAAGAAATCACTTTAAAGCATGTGGTCACACACACAAGCGGCCTTCCCGCGTTACCGAGCAATATGGAAGACGCGGACCCACTTAATCCCTATGCTAAGTTGAGTTCTAAGAAGCTTCTCGCCTCACTAGCTGACGTTCGTCTCAACCGCGCGCCGGGTAGTCAATTCGAATATTCTAACTATGCGATGATGCTGTTGTCGCTAGGAATGTCTAATAAATCTGGTAAGAGCCTTGATCAACTGCTGGACAAATATGTGTTCGCCCCCTTGGAGATGAGTAACTCAGTGACAGCTAGGTCCTCTAAAGATCAGGTTTTAGCAAAGGGGCATTCGCAAACCGGCGATGAGGTGCCTCATTGGGATTTTGCCAAAAATCTGCACGGTGTTGGCGGTATTCGTTCATCGATGAATGATATGGTTCGTTATGCAAATGCTAATCTTGGTGCTTACCCGAGCGAGGCCACTTCGCTGCTCAGTAAAACACATCAAGAACTTATGTCAGTATCGGGTCAGTCGATCGGGATGAACTGGTTTCGGACTAGTGTCGCTGGTCGCGACTTGGTCATGCATGAAGGCGGCACAGGAGGGTTTTCATCTTTGATTGCGATCGATACGTCTGCTAAACAGGCGGTAGTAGTGTTAGCCGACACATCGTTAACCAGTCTTGGAGGCTTAGGTGCGATAGCATTACACGCACTGGACTCGGAGCTCCCGTTGCCTAGAGCTAGAAGAGAGAAGAGTGCGCCCAAACAGGTGTTGGAAGATCTTGTTGGCGAGTATCGTTTAATTGATGCTGGCATGACAATGACTTTATCGCAGAAGGATGGAAACCTTGTCGCTCAGGCGTCTGGTCAGAGCTCCTTTGTGCTGGCTTATGATGATCATGGTGACTTTTATCCGAAAAGCTTCGATGCACTCTTACGCCCTGTTCAAAACTCAAAAGGTTGGAGTTTTGAGTGGCTACAAGGTGGGGCGGTGATGTTAGCGGAGCGAGTTGGCGAGCGGCAAGTTAGCTTCGATTTGTCGCCGGAATTATTGGATGATTATGTTGGCGTGTATCCGCTAGTACCAAGTTTTAGCTTGAGCGTTGCTAGTGCAGACGGAGAGCTTACGATTCAAGGGTCGGGCCAGTCGCCACTTGTTGTGACGCCGGTCAAAGCCGACGAGTTTAGTCGCGACGATGTTGGCGCCTACTTTGTCTTCCATCGCGACCCTTCTGGCGCTATTACAGCTTTAACGCTGAAGCAGGGTGGCCAAATATTACGAGGAGAAAAGCAATGAGCTCGCGACAAAATGGCTTAAACCAGGCCCTGCCATATGAAAGTAAATGGCGATGGGGGTATCAGCATTACCCGGTGTTTGGTTGGGCATGGTGGCGCGGACGAGCATTAATTTTTGGTCTTGGCGTTATGATGCTCACAATTATGACTGGCATCGGCATGCTTATCGATTTCGATGATAAAAGCGTTGCCGTGACTACCACCATAATTTTCTTTATTGGCGTCGGAGGTATGGCTTTAACTGGCGCTACTCTAATGACATTGGTGCGCACGATCGTCGACGTTGGTCAAAAGCAGAAGGTGGTGATCACCATCGCTTTTCTGATTAGCTTAGGCTTAACAACAATGTTCGATGCATGGAGTTCAGGTGAGATCGAGCGAGCATTTGCCGAAAATAGTTCTCAAAAAGAACTGATAGCTGAAGCTAGCAAAGTGTCATTAGACAATGTGCCATTGGCTATGGTTAACCTCATCACGGCGTTTTCATTGTACTTTTGGCTCAGTGCCGGTATTGCCTTTATTCGATATTGGCGTGAGCCGTCGCAGTTGCGCGCTTATTTCGCTCAGCGAGAGTTGAGTGAGGCTAAGGCCGAGAAGCATCAAGCTCAGGCGAAGCTCAGCATGTTACAGGCGCAGATCGAACCGCATTTTCTATTTAACTCCTTAGCCTCAGTTAAAAGCGTTATACGAGATAAGCCAGAGCTCGCTGAGAAAACGATCGATAACTTGGTGGACTATTTACGGGCTTCAATACCTCGTTTCGATGACGATAACCGAGTTCAAACAGTAACACTAGGTCAGCAAATTGAGCTTTGCGATAAATACTTAGAAGTTATGAAGCTGCGCCTGGGCGATCGCCTGAGCTATTCAATCAACGTAGCACCAGACGTTGCAGGGCATGTGTTCCCTCCTTTAGTGATAACATCGTTAGTTGAAAACGCCATTAAGCATGGTATTGAACCTAGCACATCAGGTGGCACGGTGAAGATCTCGGCCGCTCTTGAAGGCCGGGATCTATTGATTGGTGTCACCGATACAGGGGTTGGCTTGAGCCACCATAGTAAAGGCAGTTCATCAGGTTTAGGTTTGGCGAATATTAAGGAGCAGCTTGCGGTACTGTATGGTGGATCAGCAAAGCTAAATCTTTCCGCTGATGAGGCTGGTGAGGTCACAGCCAGCATTAAAATTACAGATTTTCTAAAATAGACTATGCAGCAGAGCGAGAAAGCGACAGTTAAAATTATTATTGCTGAAGACGAGTTACCTCTCAGGCAATCATTTGAACGAGAACTGCAAAGGAATTGGCCGGAGGCGACGATTGTTGCCAGTTGCGCCGATGGTGCTAGCGCTATCGATGCGGTAAAACATCTTAAGCCCGACGTCGTGTTTCTGGACATCCGAATGCCAAATAAGTCAGGCCTTGAGGTTGCCAAAGCCATTGGCGACCAGGCTTTTATCGTGTTTACCACCGCGTATGACCAGTATGCGGTGAAGGCATTTGAATCGGGCGCCGTTGATTATCTATTGAAGCCTATTGAGTCAAAGCGCTTAGTTGGCACAATTGAGCGGTTACAGCAGCGCTTGGAAACTCAGCAGCCGCAAAACCTCGAAAACTTGATTAGCCAATTACAGGGGCAGTTAACGCCGCAAGCCGACACCATTAAATGGGTCACTGCCAGTGCTGGAGATAGCGTGCGAATGATCTCGGTGGATGACATCTTGTATTTTCAATCCGATCAAAAATACACCAAAGTTGTCACTGGCGATTCCGAAGCGGTTATTCGTATGTCGCTCAAAGAGCTGGTGAGTCGTTTAGATGGCGAGCAGTTTTGGAAGGTGCATCGCAGCACTATTGTTGCCGCAAGCGCTATCCACGCGGTTAAGCGCAATGAACTCGGGGCGTGGCGTTTGAGCCTGAAGGACCGTGCTGAGCGTTTGCCAGTAAGCGCAGAATTCCAAAAACGCTTTAAAGCGCTATAGCGGAATTAATTCGTATTGATCGGGCATTAAAAAAGGCGCTATTAAGCGCCTTTTTCGTAAAGTCTTTTTGATCAAAGACTTATTTTTTGCCGTAACGGTTCTTGAAGCGACCAACGCGGCCTTCAGTGTCCATTACTTTCTGTTTGCCGGTGTAGAATGGGTGGCAATCAGAACAGATCTCTACATGTAGGTCTTTGCCTAACGTTGAGCCTGTGTTGAATGTGTTTCCGCATGCGCAGGTTACTTTAATTTCGCTGTATGCTGGATGGATGTCTGCTTTCATGATTTTCTCCTATTATTAGAGATCGAATTCGTGATTTGGCGCGAATTCATTACTCAGGGCGAGCGAATATAGGTCAAAGCCTAGGCCAATTCAAGCCCATTTGACGCTCTTGTTACGAATTTACAATCAATTTTTAGTCAGTTTGCTTGATCTCAGAGTAAATGTTGCTCAAAGCCGCGAAGTCGGCAACGTTCAAGGTTTCCGCACGTGCGCTAGGGTTAATTCCAAGTGATTCAATTTGCTCAGACCCAAGCGCTCCTTTTAATGTGTTTCTGAGTGTTTTACGGCGCATGCTGAAGGCTTGTTTGACTATTTTTTCAAAGTCACTTTGGTCGCTCACTGGATGAGGAATATCAAGCAATGGTGTTAAGCGTGCAATTGCCGAGTCGACTTTTGGTGGCGGAAAAAAGGCCGTTGGCGGTACTTTGAATAGGTTTTCGATTTGATAACGTTGTTGCAGCATTACAGAAAGTCGGCCGTATTGTTTGTTGCCAGACTCTGAGGCCATACGTTCTACAACCTCTTTTTGCAGCATTACCACTTGATGTTCAATGAACTCAGCATAGTGCATTAGATGAAACAGCACAGGGCTCGATATGTTGTAAGGCAGGTTGCCGATGACCTTAATCTTAGTGTCGCTGGTTTTGATGATGTCTTGCAGGTCAAACTGCATCACATCAACGCCATGCACGGTCAGGTTGTTTATCGTTTCAGCGCGTTGATTCCAGTACTCGATAAGGTCTCGGTCGAACTCTATTAAATGCGTATGCCCCGCTTGTCCAATGATCAATTCAGTCAGTGCGCCTCGTCCGGGGCCAATTTCAACAACTGTGTCGCTAGCTTTAATGCCTAAGCCAGCAACTATCTTATTGATGATATTGGGGTCTTGCAGAAAATTTTGGCCAAGTGACTTACGAGGTGCTGCGAAATTTGTCATTACTGGTGTTCTCTGCTGTGTTTTTGAAATGCCATGTCTCGAGCTACTTCGATAGCGGTTAATAGACTGCCTGTATCTGCCAAACCCGAGCCCGCGAGGTCAAAAGCAGTACCATGATCAACCGATGTGCGAATAATCGGTAGGCCCAGGGTAATATTGGCGGCGCTACCAAAGCCCTGAGATTTCAGTACTGGTAAACCTTGATCGTGATACATCGCGATCGCTACGTCAGCTGTTTCTAAATACTTAGGTGTGAAGAGCGTGTCAGCGGGAAGCGGTCCAACAACATCTATGCCTTGCGACCTCAGCTGTTCTAGCGCTGGGATAATCACATCGATTTCTTCCATGCCAAGATGTCCGCCCTCACCTGCATGTGGATTTAAACCGCAAACTAGCAATTTAGGGCGCTTGATGCCGTATTTGGCCTTCAGGTCCTGATCAACAATCTGGCATATCTCGATTACCAATTCTTCAGTGATCGCAGTGCTTACATCTTTAAGCGGCAAATGGGTTGTTACCAGTGCCACACGCAAACAGGATGTCGCCAATAGCATCACCGGCTTAGCACCACCTGTGCGTTCGGCTAAATACTCTGTATGCCCGGAGAAGGCTACGCCTGAATCGTTAATGACGCCTTTATGCAGCGGGCCGGTAACCATGGCTGCGAATTCACCATTCATGCAGCCATCGATGGCTCTGTTTAGCATTGACATGACACCACTAACGTTGGCTGTGTCGGCTACTCCGCAGCAATCGGTGTTGGCAATGGGTGTATGTAATACGGGTAAATTCTTAGGAAAATCGAGGCCTAGTTTATTGGCTCTCATCTCAAGTAAGCGATGATCACCTATGACAATAATGTCATCTAGCGCTGAATGTTGCGCTAGCTGTAATATTAATTCGGGGCCGATACCTGCAGGTTCGCCTAAGGTGTAGGCTATCTTTGGGGATGTTGCTGAGTTCGTCATTGCGCGATTATAGCGCGCTTAGTGATACCTCGCTGCTCTGCTTATAGTCTTGCAGAGTGTTTTTACCTCGTTAGAACACGCAGTGTTTGATAGAATCAAATGTTTAACAAACTTCACTCTTCAATCTGATTCATTAATATGGCGCAAAAACCTCTGCATATCGTTATTCTCGCTGCTGGAAAAGGCAGTCGTATGCGCTCGAGCCAGCCAAAGGTATTGCATCAAGTAGCTGGTAAAAGTCTACTAGGGCATGTAATCGATAGCTCTTTGGAGCTCAAGCCGGCGCAGATTCATGTAGTGGTCGGGCACGGCAAGGATCAGGTTATCGAGGCATTTGAATCACACCCGAGTGTTGATCGGTTTAATTGGGTAGAGCAAGTCGAACAGCTTGGTACTGGTCATGCCGTATCGCAAGCCCTGCCGGCGATACCTAGTAACGCTGCCGTGTTGATGCTGACGGCTGATGTTCCGTTGATCAAGGCGATAACACTTAGTGCGATGGTCGAGTCTATGTGCTCGTCGCCACTGGCCTTGTTGACGGCGATTGTTGAGAATCCTTTTGGTTTAGGGCGCATCACTCGAGATCATACTAATGTGGTCACGGGCATCGTTGAGCAAAAAGACGCCAGTGCTGAACAACAAAGAATTCAAGAGATTAACTCAGGTATTATCTGCGCGCATCGGCAGCAGCTCGGTGATTGGCTACAACAGATTGACAATAATAATGCCCAAAAAGAGTTTTATCTAACTGACGTTGTGTCTCTCGCGTACAAGGCAGGCAACCCAATTGCCACATTGCATCCGCAGGAAAATTCGGAGGTTAATGGCATCAATAGCCGCGTACAATTGGCTGAAGTTGAGTGCTTATATCAGCATGCTCAAGCGGTTCGCCTAATGGAGGCGGGTGTGACGGTGTTAGACCCGCACAGGCTAGATATCCGAGGTGACGTAGAAATAGATCAAGATACGATTATTGATGTAAATGTGGTCATTCAAGGCCCAACAAAGATCGGCTCTGGCGTTTATATAGCACCAAATTGCGTTATCAGCGAAAGTGTTTTGGCCGATAATGTAACGGTGCACCCGAATACCGTGATCGAGCATTCTGAACTCGACTCGGGTGTCAATGTTGGCCCCTTCGCAAGACTGCGCCCCGGAACTAAGTTGGCGCAAGACGTCAAAATCGGCAATTTTGTCGAAACTAAAAATGCGCAGTTAGATGAAGGCGCAAAAGTAAATCATTTAAGTTATGTTGGCGACGCAACGGTTGGCAGCAATACGAATATTGGCGCAGGCGTTATCACCTGTAACTACGACGGCGCCAATAAACATAAAACAACCATCGGTAAAGATGTATTTGTTGGCTCTGATAGCCAATTGGTCGCACCCGTAGAGATTAAAGACGGCGCGACCATTGGTGCAGGTTCAACGATTACGGCAACGGTCGAGGCGAACAAGCTTGCGATTAGCCGAGGTAAACAAAGGCAAATTGATGGCTGGAAGCGACCGACTAAGGCACGCTAGCTAGACAATTTTAGTATTTAAGGAAACACCATGTGTGGAATTGTAGGCGCGGTTGCTAACCGTGATATCATCCCAACGTTAATCGATGGCCTTAAACGGCTTGAATATCGAGGTTACGACTCAGCCGGTTTGGCGGTTGTAGACTCTCATAATGAATTAGACCTGCGTCGAAGTGTCGGCCGTGTGGCTAGCCTTGAAGGTATATGCGAGTCTGTATCTGGCATGACAGGCGTTGCTCATACTCGCTGGGCAACGCATGGCCGTCCCGCTGAAAATAATGCGCATCCGCATACCAGCTCATCGCAAGTAGCGGTGGTACATAACGGTATTATTGAAAATCACAACGAACTAAGGGCGCTGCAAAAAGAGCAAGGCTTTCCGTTTAGCTCGGAGACCGATACAGAAGTAATCGTCCATCAAATTGATTGGCACATGCAGAAAGGCATGGGGCTTCTTGAAGCCGTGAAAACAACAGTGAAAGAGCTGGATGGCGCTTATGGTTTAGGCGTTGTTTCAAAGCAAGAGCCCGACTTATTGATCGCCGCTAGAAGCGGGTCACCGCTATTGATTGGCCTGGGCGACAGTGAAAATTTTATTGCTTCAGATATGTCGGCACTTATACCTGTGTCGCAAAAATACATGGTATTGGAAGACGGCGATATTGCGAAAATTACCAGTGATTCAGTTGAGATCTTCGATCAAACTGGAGCGGCCGTTGAGCGAGAAGTGCTAATTAGCACACTAAGTGACGAAGAAACCGAACTCGGTGGCTTTTCTCACTACATGAAAAAAGAAATTCACGAGCAAACTCGCGCCATTACTGAGACCCTTGAAGGCCGTTTAGGCGCTGATAGTGTATTAGAACTGCCGTTTGGCGATAGTGCGCGCGAGATCTTTGACAAAACCAAAGAAATCAAAATTATTGCCTGTGGCACTAGCTACAACGCGGCGAGTGTTGCGCGATACTGGTTCGAAGAGTTCGGGATTAAGTGTGATGTAGAAATTGCCAGTGAATACCGTTACCGCAAGCACGTGGTCAATGAAGGCACTTTGTTTGTCACAATTTCGCAATCGGGCGAAACCTTAGACACGATGGCCGCTCTGGAAATGGCGAAAACACTCGGCTACACGAACACACTTTGTATTTGTAATGTACCTGAAAGCTCTCTAGTTCGAGCAAGTGACCTAACCATTTTTACGCATGCGGGTCGAGAAATTGGAGTAGCGTCCACTAAGGCTTTTACCACACAATTGGTTACCTTGTTGATGCTCGCCATTTGCTTGCGTCGCCGCCGCATCGGCGATGGACGTACTAGCGATTCAATGGAAGCTGAGATAGTGCAAGAACTCAGAACGCTGCCTCAGCAGATTGAAAATGCTTTGGATTTAGAAGACGACATTATTGCAATGTCGAAACACTTTGCGGACAAACATCATACTTTGTTCTTAGGTCGAGGTGCGCATTATCCGATCGCGGTTGAAGGTGCTTTAAAGCTCAAAGAAATTTCCTATATTCATGCTGAAGCTTATGCTGCGGGCGAATTAAAACACGGCCCATTAGCTTTGATCGACGAAGACATGCCTGTCGTTGCCGTGGCACCCAATGATGAACTGCTTGAAAAGCTAAAGTCGAACCTTGAAGAAGTCCGTGCACGAGGCGGTAAGCTTTATGTATTCGCCGATGCGAATTCGGGCCTAGAGTCTGACGATGAAACTATGGTATTGAAAGTGGCTCCGGTGAACAACTATATTGCACCTGTGATTTACACGATCCCGCTTCAGCTATTGTCATATCATGTTGCTTTGCTTAAGGGCACTGACATCGATAAGCCGCGTAACTTGGCGAAATCGGTTACTGTTGAATAACTAAAAGTTACTAAATCTACGTATTTGTGGGAGAGTAATAAAGTTGTTAACAAAGTAATAAAGTAGTTAACAGAATAATAGAGTTGTTAACTGGACATTTGTGAGCTATCCTGTATTGAAACGTATGGGGTGGCTTGTTTATGGCGAAAAGACGGTATATCAATTCAGAAGCAAAGAATGCTCGCTGGATTAAAGAGGGACGTGGAAGAGGCCTTGGCGCGAATTATAAACCTTGGCTCACAGTTAGAGATGTTCCATCTGAAGGTCGCTCGCATCGAGTATTCGGTCATTTAACTCATAGAACTCACCATTTATTATCTGATTTGGAGCTTGCAACTTTCCTTCTACTGCAATGGCGCGAATCTTCTACAGATATAAGAGAACAATTCCCACTAGATCTATCAATAACCAAAAGGCTTTGCGAGGATGCGGGCGTTCGGCATCCGAGCGTACAGGGTGTATCTCAATTAATGAGTAGTGATTTTGTTGTATCTACAAGTGACAACAACAATGCTTTATTCGCATTACAGGTGAAACACAGCTCTAGCCTGGAAGATACTAGAACGATTGAGAAACTGGAGATTGAGCGTCGATTCTGGTTAGAGAAACAAACTCCTTGGTATCTTGTAACGGAAAAAGAAATACCTAAGGTTGTTTTTAAAAATATTGAGTGGCTCTATAGTTTGCAGGGCAATGAGCTTGAATTGGAAGAAGAGTTAAGGCTATTCGAGTTGTATTTAAAGAGAGTAGCTGAAAATCCGCAATTAACTATTATTGATCTCTGCAAGCAACTGGATGCCAGTTATAGCCTAGAGCTTGGCGAGAGCTTATTCCAATTGCGACTATTGTTGGCTAGGCGATATTTCCATTTTGATATAACCGTGCCTTTTATAAGCTTGCGTTGCGTAGACTTAGTATCTGAGTCGTTTAATACAGTGGTAGAGGTGTTCCGTGTATCAAGTTAATGAAGTTCTGAGTCTTGATGGCGCCACATATAGAGTCCTTAAAACAGCGGGGAATGATATTGTATGGATAGAGTTAGGTGATTTAAAAGCATTTCCAGCTATAGAATCATTAAATTCGTTGGAGCAGCTAGTCGTGGACGAGAAGCTGATTAGAGTAGCGGATCCATATGCTTATTTATTGAATGAACTTCCTGAGCATGGCTCGAAAGCTCTACAAATACGGGATAAAAATTTTAGAATTTTAAAGCCTTTGATTGATGAACCTGATTTTCATATTTCGAAAGTGAGAGCGAAAATCTTCAACACGATTTTGAAATCGAAGGAGATATCTAAGCCATACTTGTACCGCATTGCAAGGCAGTACTGGCAAAGAGGGCAAACGGCTAACGCGTTGCTGCCGGATTATCGGAATTCTGGTGGAAAAGGTAAGCGCCGTCAGGCGAAAGGTAAAAAACTGGGTCGGCCAAGAATTCACACTGAAGGCGTGGGTGCCGTCGTTGATGAAGCCACTGAACGGCTATTTAGGATCGTAATCGATAAATATTTACTAAGCAAAAGCGAATTTTCATTGGCTTTTGCCCATCGCAAGTTGAAGTTACTCTATGGCCAATACTTTCCAGAAACACCTGAGTCAGAAAAACCAACCAAATGGCAGCTAAAATATTTTTACGATAGAGAGTATCTGTTTACAGAGAAAAATCTTAAGAAAACTGCTGACCTGCATTATAAGAAAGATGTGAGGCCGCTCTCGAGTACCGCAACGATGCATGCTCTTGGTCCAGGATCTCGTTATGAAATAGATGCGACGATCGCTGATATTATTCTGGTATCAGATATTGACCGAAATCAACCTGTAGGTAGACCTATTCTCTATATTGTGATCGATGTATTTTCTCGGTTTATCCTTGGTTGGTATATTGGCTTTGAGAACCCTTCTTACATAGCTGCTATTCAATCTCTCCATATTGCAATGTCCGAAAAAACGGAGTTACTGTCTTCGTTTCCAGATGAGTTGCAGAATATGGATTGGCCTTCGCCTGGTCTGCCTGATGCACTTCTCGCTGATCGTGGTGAGTTATTAGGGCACCAAATTGAGGGACTGGAGTCGGGTTTTTCGGTACGCATTGAAAATACTCCTCCTTATCGAGGTGACGCAAAAGGTATAGTTGAGAGAAACTTTCTTTCATTACAAGCTGAATTTAAGCCTTTTGCGCCAGGTGTCGTTTCAGGTACCACTACAAAGAAGAGAGGCGGTAAAAATTATTGGTTAGATGGAAAGCTTACTGTTTCAGAGTTTACAGAAATAATTATGTCTTCAATAATTATGCATAACTTTGTCGACCCCATGGAGAAATATGATCGTAGTGAGGATATGCCAACTGATTTGCCAAGCATTCCTGTTCATCTTTGGAGTTGGGGTCTTCAAAATAGGACCGGTCGACTAAGGAAAGCCGATAGTGAAAGCCTTCGAGCTGCCTTGCTGCCTCGCCAGAAAGCGACGACCTCAGAAAAAGGAGTTTGTTTATTTGGCTTGTACTATTCTTCACCAGAAATAATATCTTCAGGATGGTTGCATAGAGTTAAGCACTCTAATCGCCCTAGTGAAGTTACAGTCGCTTATGAT
>CANMNN010000042.1 GCA_947499305.1 uncultured Arenicella sp.
ATAAACGACTGTGCGGCCATTTCAGGCGAGCGCTGTTTCGCGATATTTTTGTCTGCTTTATCAAAACCGAGAATTTGAGCTTGCCAAAATGCGAGAGAAGAGCTTTTGTGGCCGCCTTCATTTCGTATTCGACTTAAGAAGGCGGGTAGATTGCCAATACCGTTAATTGCGACAACACATTTATAGAGGTCTGGATCGAAAGCGCCACCTGCCAATGCAGAGTAACCGCCATAGCTCGCTCCGGCAATACAAACGCGCTGACGATCAATGATGCCTTGTTCACTAAAAAAGCCGACCGCATCGCTCAAATCGAATAAGGCTTTTCGCCCCCATTCGCCATAGCCTGCAGCCTGATGTTCTGCACCAAAGCCTATTGAGCCACGAAATTGAGGCTGGATAACAACATACCCCTGTTCGGCCAAAGCTTGCGCCATATAATCAAAACCAATCGAATCATATGAGCTGGGACCGCCATGCGGCATTACTACGGCAGGCAAGTTCTTCATGTTATCAACGCTGTCTCGAGGAATGGTTACAAGGGTGGGGATTTTCATTCCGTCACGTGCTTTGAACGTAAGCGATGTAATAGGGTGAATGTCTTTATCTGAAACATTCGAGCGCGCGCTTGTGATAAATACTGTATTTTTACCTTTGGAGTATAAAAAATAATCTCCTACCGATTGCGACCCCTCAACACGGACGAGAACGTGTTCGCGGTCAGGAGACACTTCTTCTATCCACACTGAATGAGACGGAAACTTGCTCAAGATTGCCTTTACTCGAGTATCTAAATCAGCATCGAAAAAGTTATAACTTGGATTGAAGCCAGAGTAACGAACACCCAATAGCTTTCGTTGCTTATCCGTTATAAAGCCCACTATGTCAGCGTCATCTTTCTCCAACAATGGCCCCGTTAATTCGCCATCTTTGAGAGCTAGCTTATAAACCGCCGAGCGATTAGTGTCTGTATTAAAGTCCAACATGAAAAGGTAGTTTTCATCAATACTTACGCCGATGAAGTCTTTGGTGATATACGGCGTGTCATCTGAGAAAACTACCACTTCCTTTTTGCCATGGTACGCCACGATGCTATGCTTTTGCTTAGCCTTGTCGAAAACTTCTTTGGCTAACACTTCACCTGTTTCGCCGACAAAATAATCCAGAGCATGACCACGACCGCGTTTATGGATTCTAGGTCTGCCAGAACCATTGATTTTGGCCTTAAATAGAGACATAGGTGGGTCAATTTGTTGGCCTTGAGAAAAAAAAGGCTCACCCGAAAAAGCCGGAATGTACAATGATTTGCCATCAGGCGAAACGCCAACAACTTGATCTAGGCTTGATTGGCCCGCGTAAACATCATTCTTACCAGGCACCAATAATTGGCGATACTTCTTTTTTGAAATGTCGTAGGTAGTTCCAACTGACATTTCAAATTCGCCTTTAAACCCTGGTACGCTGGTCATCGCTGCGATACTCATAAGTAGATTGTTATTATCAATGAAGCTAAGGTTTCTAGGTTTGACGTCAGATACGCCGAAGCTCGAGATCGCCTTTAACGGGTCCACTGAGATCACTGAAATTAGGTCACGCTCAGGCGTGACCAAGCGAAAGGCAATCTTCTGACCGTTTGGCGAAATCGTCATTTTTTGTACTTTGGGCAACTCCCCATATCGGTCAACATCAGGAGCTGCAAAAGCAACATTGCTAAAAACGATTAGTAGTAAAGCTAGTATTTTCATCAGTAAGATCTTTTTAATTGGTTTGGTAGAGAAGTTACATGGGCATTGTAGATTTGCCAAGTAAAAGGTGCTTTGGTTTTTTGCTAAAAGATTATGTGCGCTCAATATCGGTCAGCCCCCCCCTAGAGCCTATCTACGTGCACTTGCCTATTATTTTGAACTCAGCTTTGATCGACTTATTAAATACACGAAACCATGGCTTTATTATCAAGTAAGGCTTGGCTCTTGAAACGATTTATGCGCTTGCTTATTTCATGGTTTACCAGGCGATATCTTTGTTATTGATTTTTATGAGCTAAGAGATATCTCCATGAAACGCTAAGTTCAAAGGCGTTTCGAACGTATTACCTGAACACGTATATATCAACAAGAAGACAACATAATAGCGCTTGCCAAAATAGTTGTACTCAAATTAAAGCTCATTCCTTAAAAAATTTTGCCGTTTGCTCATTAGCAGGATAAAAAGTTTCAATTCTTAGTTCGTCGGTAGTGATGTCTTGAGCAGTCCCGAATGTAGAGATAACTGAGCAAAGACTCAACTTGAGTTCACCTAGCTCTAGCTCAATAGGCAGCATGGGCAAGAATGGTTCGCCTAGGCGTTCGTCGTATTCTTGATTTGCGTATTGAGCAAGCTGTTCATAACGCGCAATTACCTCCTTGTCGCCTGATTCTAACGCTTCCTTTTTGAGGCGGCGAAGAAAAGGCCCCGAAATTTCGTCCCAATTACTTATGAATTGTCGCAAGCCATTTGGGTGAATTGTTAGTAAGGCGATGTTTTTGCTTCCGCCATCGTCAATTGCATCCCACACGTGAGCAATCGGCCCGCCTATTTCAAACAAGAGGTTCGCTGCATTATTTTGCATTTTAATATTCCATTGTTTGTCTAGTACAAACGCTGGATAGGGTTCGTGATGTACCAACATTTCAGTAAGAATGTTTTTCACCGGTTTCATAGCTGGGTCGTCGAGCTCTCGTTCGCTATAGAGTTTTGCAAAACCAGCCGCGTTCAAGATTGAATTGCGTTCTCTCAATGGAATATCCATTGCCTCTGACAGTTTTACTACCATTTCTCGACTTGGCTGACTTCTACCAGTTTCGAGCCAGCTAAGGTGGCGCTGCGAAACATCGGCCGCAAGAGCGAGGTCTAACTGAGACATTTTTTTGTGTTTTCGCCATTCGCGCAGGCTTTCTGTGAATTGACTGTGTTGCATGTTCATCGCGTATTCTCCATTAGTGCGCTAGTAAACCTTGTTATTTGGCTAGTTTCAATTACCTCAGACGTCATTGCTGAGCCAGGAGTTTTAGTCGCAAAATAGAAAGCTCTTCTAACACTTCAGTTTAAAGGTGATCTACATGACTAACATCAAGACTTCTAATATCTATCAGGCAAGGAAAACCATCGCTATAATTCTTTTACTACCGTTTTCAATACTCAGCGCGTACGCCGTCTATAAAGTGGGCTACGTTGGAATCTTTGATTACCATCGTCATAGTCCTGCTGGTTGGCAGGTGTTTGTCGACTTAGTTATCGCCTGTGTTTTGTGTCTAACTTGGCTTATTCCTGAGGCGAAGAGTAAGGGTCGAAACCCAATTCCGTTTGTAGTTCTAACCTTAGTCTTGGGTTCGTTTGGGCCACTGTTGTATATCGTTACCGATAAAACTGACTAATTTGTCACACTTCCCCGTTCGGTAATAACTTGGTTTTTCACTGCCGCGGTTTATACTTGTTTTAATAACAAGAACTTTGATATTAGTTCGAAAATAAACAGCCCAATCGCCCTCGTAGGAGAATGCAATGAATCAAGCCGAAAAAGATATCCGTATTAAATTAGCCGCATGTTATCGAATTTTTGATTACATGGGTTGGAGTGAAATGATCTATAACCATATCACCGTAAAGGTGCCAGGTTCAGATGGTCACTTTTTAATCAACCCGTATGGCTTGCACTATAAAGAAGTTACTGCATCTAACTTGGTTAAGGTAGATATCAATGGGGACATTGTTGAAGAGACCGATTATCCGGTGAACCCCGCCGGCATGCTAATTCACAGTGCGATTCATGGCGCCCGCGAGGATGCGCACTGTATCGGCCATATTCATTCTACCGCTGGCATGACCGTGGCATGTCAGCAAGAGGGCTTACGAATCGATAATTTTTATTCGGTGTTGTTACACAATCAAGTTGCATATCATGACTTTCAAGGTATCACCGTTGTTGAGGGTGAAAAAGAAGACTTAATTGCGAGTTTGGGTACCAAAAATCTACTTATTCTCCGTAGTCACGGTTTGCTGTCTTGCGGTCGTACCATTGCTGAGATGTTTTTCAATATGGTGGCTCTACAACGTTCCTGTGAAATTCAAGTTTCAGTTGATCAAACGGGTCGCCCGATTGTGCCAGTCTCCGTTGAGATCGCCGAGAAAACTGAGCAATTATTAAAGCTTCAAATGGCCAGTATGGGCGGTCAGGCCGCTGGTGAGTTAGAGTTCGCGGCAATGCAGCGCTTGGTTGACCGTGAGGATGATTCTTATAAAGATTTATAGTTTTATCAGATGAACACAGAACCTGTTTGGTTAGAAGTCGCACTCAATGGTGGCGCAGGCTTAGCATACCAGCCGAATATCCCGATCACGCCTGAGGCAATCATCGCCGACGGCGTGGCCTGCGCAAAAGCCGGCGCCTCGATCATTCATTTGCATGTTTACGATGACGACGGCAAGCCTTTCGAAAACGCTGATCGCTATGCCTTGGTTATTGAAGGAATTCGTCAGCAGTGTGATGCTATTGTCTACCCAACTCTCGGCCTGAGTCCGGTGTTAGAAGAGCGACTCGAGCCCGTTAAAGACTTGGCTAGGCGTGGCTTGCTAGAGTGGGGCGTAGTAGATCCGGGTAGTGTTAATATTACTCATACTTCGCAAATTGCGACGAAAACTGATGGCTTTTTGTATGCTAATCCCGATCAACATATTCGCGCACTACTAGAACTATCCGTCGAGGATAACTGGCGACCTGCGTATGCGGTGTATGAACCTGGTTTTGCCCGCCTAGGTAAAGCTTTGGCTGATTCGGTAAACGGCGTGCAAACTCCGATCTATCGAATTATGTTTTCAGATAATTTGCTGTTTGGTATGGCGCCATCGGAAATGGCTTTACGTTTCTATGCTGAACATTTAGCCAGCGTTGCGCCAGATGCGCCATGGATGGTTTCGGGTTTAGATGCCAATGTAGAACATATTATTCCATTGGCGCTGGAACTTGGCGCGCATGTAAGAGTTGGTTTAGAAGATGCGCCTTTTGGCTGTCACTTCAGCAACCGTGAGCTTGTGCAGCAAGCAGTGGAGCTGATTGAAAGCTCAGGGCGTTCGATTGCTACGCCAGCTGAAATAAGAGCCAGCGTTTGATTTTCACATCAACTTCCGAAAACCGCTAGGTTTTGCTTTTCGCTGCATTAGAATGCAACTATGAGTGCTGTTCAAGACAAACCTTTAGCCAAGAGCTACTCACGTGCGCGTAAGGCCAGAGATGCACGCTTTGACGGTGTTTTTTTTACCGCGGTCAAATCAACTGGGATTTATTGTCGGCCAATATGTCCAGCGAATCCTCCGCTGGAAAAAAACGTTGAGTATTATTCTTCAGCGATATCCGCTGCACAAGCTGGCTTTCGTCCATGCCTGCGATGTCGACCGGACAGCGCTCCACAGTCATCGGCTTGGCTTGGTTCCGAAACCAGTTTTCAGCGTGCATTGGGGTTAATTCAGGCTGGCGCCTTGCAAGAGCAATCAGTTGATGATTTAGCACTCCGTTTGGGGATATCAGCGCGTTATTTGAGAGAGTTGTTTCAAGCTAATTTGGGCACATCTCCGAAGCAATACGCTATTTATCAACAGTGTTTATTTGCTAAGCAATTGCTGCATAATTCTGACTTGGCGATGCAGGACGTTGCCTACGCTGCGGGCTTTAATAGCGTGCGCCGATTCAACGAAGCAATCAAAGATCTGTTAAAGCTGACGCCAAGTGATATTAGGGCTCGGCGAACTCCAAAAGAGAAAGGTCTAGTGCTTAAACTAAATTATAGGCCGCCTTTTGCATGGAACTCGCTATTTGAGTTCCTGAAACGACGCGTCATCGAGAGCCTAGAGTGGATCAGTGAATCGACTGGACGACAGAGTTATAGTCGTACAATTGAATACCGAACTACGCGAGGATACTTTACCGCAGAGCACCTAGCGCAGAGTAATCAAATTGCGCTTTCCTTGCACTTGAATGAATATCAATATTTATCAGCGATCGTACAAAAGATTCGATTGCTATTTGATTTAGATGCCCCCATTTACGAAATTGATAAGCACTTGATCTCTTGTGTTGGAGGTTCAATTGAGTATCAGGAGGGCTTGCGAATCCCAGGTATATGGGGCGCTTTCGAAGCCGGCGTACGTGCCATCTTAGGGCAGCAAGTTTCTGTTGCTGCGGCCAATACCTTGGTAACTACTATGTTGGAAAATCTCGGGGATGAGGTCGAATTTAAGAGCGGCATGCAGCGACGTTATTTCCCCAGACCTCAAGACGTTGTTGATGACCCGTTAGATTTTTTTCGTATGCCTCAGTCGCGCAAGGATACAATTCGACGATTGGCATACCATTTTATCGAGCACCCCTATCCTGAGCAGATTAATGATTGGCTCGAGATCAAAGGCATTGGCCCTTGGACCGTCAATTACGTAAAACTCAGAGCCAGCAAAGATCCGGATATTTGGTTGGCGGGCGATGCGGGCATTAAGAACGCGATTAAAGCCGTAGGGCGCGAGCCGGACCTAGAGCAAACTCAACCATGGCGAAGTTACTTGACCTTTCAAATGTGGAACCAATTATGAAGACTGATGATAGCGATTTATATCAAGATCATTTTGATTCGCCACTTGGAGTAATGGAAATTACTACCAGCGAGACAGCGATTAAATCGATCCATTTTGTCGAACAGACAGGCCGAGTTAGTCGGAATAAACTAACGACTGAAACCATTCGACAATTAACTGAATATTTTGAAGGAGAGCTCAAAGAGTTTGACTTGCCGCTCGGAGCAGAAGGCACTGACTTTCAACAGCAAGTATGGTCAGCATTGAGTTCGATTCCCCATGGCCAAACATGCTCATACGGTGACATTGCCAAGCAGATTGGTAACCCGAAAGGAATGCGTGCAGTCGGTTTGGCGAATGGTAAGAACCCGTTAACTATAGTTGTGCCGTGTCATCGAGTAATTGGCGCAAACGGAAAGCTAACGGGCTATGCTTCAGGTACCGAGCGAAAAGCATGGTTACTAAATCACGAGGCCGATTCGCTATTTTAGCCTCAGCTTCGTATACTAAAAGTTCTACCAACTAACATTCAAAAAGGGAAACAATATGAATGATATCAATCAAAACAGCCCATATAGCGCGCCGCAAGCAGACCTCGGGGGAAGAGTGACAGAATCTCGACGTTATGCAGGATTCTGGATACGTGTATTAGCCACAATTATTGACTCGATTATTATCCTGATTATTACGGGGCCGCTGCTCTACGGAATATATGGTGTTGATGCGTTTGTCAGCGAAGATTTAGTTCAAGGAACAGCGCATGTTCTGATCAGCTATGTATTTCCCTTTGTATTTACCATTGTGCTCTGGATGAAATATGGTGGTACGCCGGGCAAGCGTATGCTCGGTTTGCGCGTAATTGACGAAGTTTCAGGCGAACATTTAAATCTGTCTAAAGCGATTATTCGTTATATCGGCTACATCATCTCTCTTATTGTCTTGTTTATTGGAGTTATTTGGGTCGCATTTAATCCCAAGAAAAAGGGGTGGCACGACTACATGTCTGGCTCTGTAGTTGTTGTTGACTAGTGATCAGGGAGGAATATCGCTAGCTTCCTTAGCTAAGTAAAAAAGCGCCAGAGTTGAGTGTTTCACTCTGGCGCTTTTCCGTGTTGCGAGATATCTATGATTAAAAAAATTATATTAATATTTTGGGTCCTCTGCATGGTCGCCGCCTTGGGGTTTATCCCAAATCCGGCCGGTCTGGTACTCAAGACCGTAGCTGTAATGCTGCTGTTGATTCATTCTATAGAGTTCATAGTTTTTGAAAAAACAATAAAGAGTAAAGCAATGAGCGTCGGAGATGGTCCTAGTAAATCGTTCTTAATGACCATGCTTTATGGTCTGTTTTATTTTAAGTTTTGAGAAGTTTTGCACAGATTTTAACGGAAAGTGGACAATAGCTCACTATTCAGCTGATCAATAGCAGTGATTGTTTAACGATTTATAATGGGTTTCTCACGCGAAATACCTGATAATACTGCCATCTTAAATTAGGGCGCTTATGCTCTAATTTCATTTCCAACCAAACAGAGAACGGAGCCCACGAGATGTACAACGGTAGCGCACTCTCGGTAAAGATGCTTGATGATGGCATCGCCGAAATGATCTTTGACTTGCAGGGCGAGTCAGTTAATAAATTTGATTCTAAGACAGTTAAAGAGCTTGAAGAAGCCGTTGACTTGCTTGACGATGCAGATGATGTAAAAGGTTTGCTGATTACCAGCGCGAAGCCGGTTTTTATCGTTGGTGCAGACATTACTGAATTTATTCCTATGTTTGCCGCTGGCGGCCACACGGCTGATGACCAGCTAGGCGGTAACAATGAAAACTTCAATATCATTGAAGAATTTGATTTCCCAACGGTTGTCGCGATAAACGGTTACGCAATGGGCGGTGGCTTAGAGCTATGCTTAGCGTGTGACTTTCGAGTAATGAGCAGCGCAGCCAAAATTGGCCTACCGGAAACCAAGCTTGGCTTACTTCCTGGCTGGGGTGGCACGGTTCGCTTACCGCGTATTGCGGGCGCAGACACAGCGATTGATTGGATTGCATCCGGTAAGGAACAACGCCCAGACGCCGCGCTAAAAGCAGGTGTTGTTGATGGTGTTGTCGCTCCAGAAGATCTACGTGACGCGGCACTTGCAGTATTGCAAGACGCCATCGACGGCAAAATGGATTACGAAGCCCGTCGTGATCAAAAAACTGAGCCATTGAAACTCAATGAAACTGAGTCGATGATGGTTTTTGAAACATCTAAAGCGTTTGTTGCTGGCACAGCTGGCCCAAATTATCCTTCGCCAGTAGCGGCTATTTCAGCAATGCAGCATGCCGCAGGTAAGTATCGTGACGATGCGCTTAAAATCGAAGCTGAAGCATTCGTGAAGATGGCGGGTACAGATACAGCCTCTTCGTTAATTGGTATCTTCTTAGCCGACCAACTGATTGGTAAGAAAGCCAAGGGTTGGGAAAAGCAAGCCGACAAGAAAGTTGAGCGCGCTGCGGTTTTAGGCGCAGGCATCATGGGTGGTGGTATTGCATACCAATCGGCCTTGAAAGGCACTCCAATCAAGATGAAAGACATCAACCAAGCTGGCTTGGACCTTGGCTTGGATGAAGCGAATGGCTTGTTGTCAAAGCAAGTTAATCGCGGTCGTATGAAAGTTGAGAAAATGGGTAGCATTTTGGCTGACATTGATCCAACGCTTTCATACGATAACTTTGATAGCGTAGATATCGTGGTAGAAGCGGTTGTTGAGAACCCTAAAGTTAAACATATGGTTTTGGCCGACGTTGAAAAGCATGTCAATGAAGATGCGATCATCGCCTCGAACACTTCAACGATTTCAATTACTTACTTGGCTGAAGCGCTAGAGCGCCCTGAGAATTTCTGTGGTATGCACTTCTTTAACCCAGTGCATAAAATGCCATTGGTAGAAGTAATCCGCGGTGAGAAAACGTCAGATACAGCGATTGCTCGAACTGTTGCTTATGCTAACAAAATGGGCAAGAAGGCGATCGTTGTGAACGATTGCCCTGGCTTTTTAGTTAATCGAGTCTTGTTCCCATACTTCGCTGGCTTCATGGACTTATTACGCGATGGCGCTGACTTCCAGCAAGTTGACAAGGTTATGGAAAAGTTTGGTTGGCCAATGGGCCCAGCTTACCTAATGGATGTTGTTGGCATGGACACTGGTCATCACGGCCAAGCGGTTATGGCAGAAGGTTTCCCTGATCGCATGGTTGGCACGTATAAAACGGCTGGCGACGCGATGTACGAAGCGGATCGTTTAGGTCAGAAGAACGGCGTCGGTTTCTACAAGTATGAAAAAGACAAGAAAGGCCGTATGAAGAAGGTCGCTGATGAAGCGAGTTACGAATTGCTAGCGCCGATAACGGCTGAGCGTAAAGAGTTCGAAGCTGAAGAAATCATCGCTCGAATGATGGTTCCAATGGCAACAGAGCTTGCGCGTTGTTTAGAAGAAAAAATCGTTGAGTCACCAGCCGAAGCCGATATGGCATTGGTGTATGGTGTTGGCTTCCCTCCATTCCGTGGTGGTCTTTTCAAATGGATCGATACTATCGGTATTGAAGAATTTGTTGCTATGAGCGACAAATACAAAGACCTCGGTAAGTTGTACGACGCCACTGAAGCGCAGCGCGAAATGGCGGCTTCAGGCAAGAAATACTACAACTTCTAACTCAGCGATCAGACATAGGTAATTATTATGAGTATTAATCCAAGAGACGCGGTTATTGTAGATTTCGCGCGTACCCCAATGGGCCGTTCAAAAAACGGTTGTTTTCGACACACTCGTGCTGATGAACTCAGCGCCGAAGTCATCAAGGGCCTATTGGCCCGAAATGAAGCGCTTGACCCAGAAGAAATCGATGATTTGATCTGGGGTTGTGTAATGCAGCGTGACGAGCAGGGTGTTAACTTAGCGCGCTTTGTCGGTTTATTAGCCGGTTTACCGCACACAGTGCCTGCGCAAACGGTAAATCGTTTATGTGGCTCTTCGATGTCGGCTATGCACACAGCTGCAGCAAACATCATGGCCGGTATTGGCGACGTCTACTTAGTAGGCGGCGTTGAGCACATGGGGCACATCGATATGAATAAAGGTGTTGATCCGAATCCAGAGCTCGGCTTGTACGCAGCCAAAGCTGCGGGCAGCATGGGCATGACTGCTGAAATGTTGGCGATGATGCATGGCATTAAACGTCAAGACATGGATGAGTTTTCTGCACGCTCACATAAGCTAGCGGCTAAGGCTCGTGCTGAAGGCAAATTCGATAAAGAGATAATTCCAGTAATGGGGCATCGCCCAAACGGGACACCATTCATGGTGACTCAAGATGAAACCATTCGTGAAGACACGACCGTCGAAGGCCTCGCGGCACTCAGACCTGTGTTCAATCCAAAAGGTGGCACAGTAACGGCAGGTTCTTCATCACAAGTTACTGACGGCGCATCGGCCATGTTAATCATGTCAGCGGAACGTGCGAATGACCTTGGTTTAGAAGTGAAAGGCGTGATTCGTGCCACGACTCTTGCTGGTGTTGATCCGTCGATCATGGGTTATGGGCCAGTTCCTTCAACTGAAAAGGCGTTAGATCAACTTGATATGACTATTGACGATGTGGATTACGTGGAGCTAAATGAAGCTTTCGCTGCACAGTCATTGCCAGTATTAAAAGATTTAGACCTGCTCGATGACATGGACGACAAAGTAAACGTCCATGGTGGCGCTATCGCCCTCGGTCATCCGTTTGGTTGTTCAGGGACGCGCATCTCTGGTTCATTGCTGACAGTAATGGAACAGCGTGATATGAATGTGGGTATCTCGACAATGTGCATCGGTTTAGGCCAAGGTATCACCACGGTGATCGAGCGTGTCTAATTGAAATCGGAAATATGTATCTAAGTAGTTTCAGCACTAAGATACCTGACCCTAGCAAGTTATCTTGCTAGGGTCTTTTTTTGTCACCCAACTTTTATTATCAAACACCAACTGACAAATTCTGCTTTGCAGACATTACGTTAATTGGTTGGTACTATTTTACCTATGCAAGATGTATTGATTAACAAGGAACCAGTAGAACTCTATAAAGTGTTGAAGTTCGAAGGTTTAGTAGCAACCGGAGGAGAGGCCAAAATGGTTGTCGCCGAGGGTTTAGTGAGCGTTAACGGTGAGGTCGAAATGCGTAAACGTTGCAAGCTAAATGCTGGCGATTTGATCGAATTCGACCAACAGCAGTATCGTCTAGTTCTGGATCAATAGTATATGTTCATGCAGCCCAACGGCTAAACGGAACAAGATGTTGTTTAATCTCGGCGCGTGTAAACACGTCTGAGAATGTAATACGTAGAAAATGGAAGGGTGGTGAAGTGCCTGAATCACAACAATTGAGCAGTGAAACAACAATAGACCAAACACGAAAGAGTTCCTCTAGTAGAGAGCGAGTTTATATGCTCAATGCTGTATGGTTCAAACAGGACGGCGGTGAAATCCGATATCGCGAATATATGCGCTCGGTGGCTCCGCTAATTACCGAAGTCGGCGGCCGAAAATTGAAAAGCTTTGTACCCGACCGAGAACTCATAGGAGAGTTCGACGCCGACTTGTTATTTTTTGTAGAGTACCCTAGCTGGCAGGCTTTTAAGGATGTTGCGAATAGTGCCGAGTATCACAAATTTGCTTATATCCGTGAGGGAGCGTTAGAAAAGCAGTTATTGATCCGCTGTAACCGCCCTAGTCGCTCGTTCTGGAGCTAAGCCCCTTTTTTTGACACTGCTTTGCATTTACTTTGCATATTGATTCGCTAAGCGAGTGAGTAGTATGTATACTCGCGCAACTCTGAAATCTAGTCATTTACGACACGGTTTTGAGGCGCGGTTTGAGAGGATCATCTTCATTGATGAAAAACCGCGATTATGCGAGCCATTATTCGCTTGAGTTGATCTAAGGGTTAGCTTGCGCGCGCGGCTCATTTTAGGGCCCGATTGGACGTTAATTCTCTGAGTGTTTTTTGTGAACACTCAAATAAAAGAGAAAACGAGTGCAACAGAGCCCGTAACACGTCTAATTTATTGTCGCTTAGCAGGCTATGGTTCGGGTAAAGAACCTGGTGGCTAAAGCGCTGGAGCTCTGTTATGTCAGATAATTCTGATTCTTCCCCTATTATGTTTGCTGATTTAAACCTGCCTGAGCCTATTCAAAAGGCTGTTATTGAGCAAGGTTATGAGCAACCATCACCGATTCAAGCTGAAGCAATTCCGGCACTTCTTGAAGGCCGCGATCTTCTGGGTCAAGCGCAAACCGGCACGGGTAAAACCGCGGCCTTCGCTTTGCCTTTATTGGCCAATATCGATCCGAATAATCGCGCTCCGCAATTACTGATTCTGGCACCGACTCGTGAGTTGGCGATTCAAGTTGCCGAGGCGTGCCAGCAATATGCAAAGCACCTTAAAGGTGTTAACGTGCTGCCAATCTATGGCGGCCAGTCATACACTATTCAGTTAAAACAACTTAGCCGAGGCGCCCAAGTTGTTGTGGGTACGCCAGGACGCGTGATGGATCATATGCGCCGTAAAACTTTGTCGCTCGATGGTTTGAACGCATTGGTACTCGACGAAGCAGATGAAATGCTACGCATGGGCTTTATCGATGATGTTAAATGGGTGCTTGAACAGTCGCCACCAGAACGCCAGATCGCTTTGTTTTCGGCCACTATGCCGCGCGAAGTAAAGCGTGTTGCTGACCAGCATTTGCAAGACCCAGTTCACATTAAAATCGCCAGTAAAACCGCAACAGGGGCGAATATTTCACAGCGTTATTGGATTGTTCGTGGTGTGCACAAGCTCGATGCGATCACTCGAATTCTAGAAAGCGAAGACACTGAAGGCGTTATCGTTTTCGTTCGCACCAAGAATGCAACGGTTGAGTTAGCCGATAAGCTATCAGCACGCGGCTTTAGAAGCGACGCCTTGAACGGTGATATACCGCAAGCTAATCGCGAGAAAATTATCGATCGCTTACGCAAAGCCAAACTTGATATATTGATCGCTACCGACGTTGTTGCGCGTGGTTTGGACGTCGAGCGAATTAGCCATGTAATAAATTACGACGTACCGCACGACACGGAAAGCTATATTCACCGTATTGGTCGAACCGGCCGAGCAGGGCGTTCAGGTAAGGCAATTTTGTTTGTCGCTCCTCGTGAGAAACGCATGTTGTTTTCCATCGAACGCGCTACTAAGCAGCCAATTGAGCCAATGGATCTGCCGAGTATTGCTGATATCAACCGCTCGCGAGTTGGCCGTTTTAAAGAAAGTATTTTAGAGACTATGAAGAACGAGAACCTCGACTTCTTTTCTCAAATGATCACCGAGATGCAAAAGGAACATGAAGTAAGTAGCGAGCAAATTGCCGCTGCTGCTGCGTTTATGGCGCAGGGCGATAGCTCTCTAGTACTTGATGAAGCCGCGATGGCTCGTGAAGCGAAAAGTACGCATAGCAGCGGCTTTGACCGTGATGATCGCGAGCGTGGCCGTGGTGATAGACGCGAGCGTGGAGATCGCCGCGAACGCAGCCATGAGGACAAGCCAGTACCCGCAAAAGATGCCACTCCACTGAAAGACTACCCTGATGTTGCGATGCAGCGTTTTCGTTTAGACGTTGGTCGTCGCAATCAGGTCAAGCCTGGCAATATCGTCGGCGCAATTGCAAATGAAGCTGAACTGGAAAGTAAATACATTGGTGAAATTGAAATACGTGAAGACTACTCAACCGTAGATTTGCCAGCCGATATGCCGAAGGAAGTGATGGGCATCCTGAGACGTGCGCGCGTAGCGGGTAGACCGCTAGAGATTGCTGTATTTGACGGTAAAGCACCGGCATCAGGTTCTAGTAACCATTCTGGCGAGCGCAGTAGCAATGGTGGCGGCGCGTATAATCCCAGTGGCGCAAAAAAGAAATCATATAATTCTAAAAAGCGTGACCGTGGGTCATCCAAAGCAGGCAAATCTGATTACGCTAAACGCAAAGGCAATGAGCGTAAAGGCTCTGATAGGAAAAAAACCTGAAGCTTTGACTTTACATGATGTTTAATGAAAATGGCTGCGACGTGTTCGCGGTCATTTTTTTTAACCCTAAAGCCTTAGTTAGATATTGCCCCGACCGTCATCTTTTACGTTCTTCGATGATTGACTTAAACTATTTAAACCAAGGCTCGCACGGTTTAGACTTAAGGTCGTGAACGTGGCCAAACAGAACGCTTTGAAACTTCCTTACCTCAAACTATTTGCGTTTGCTGTATGTGCGTTATTTCTTAGTGCTTGTGGCAGTGTTCAATACTATTCGCAAAGCGTAATCGGGCATAGTAAGCTGATGATGGCGCGTAAACCTGTCGACAAGCTGATTGAGAGCTCGAAAACCGAGTTGCGCTCAAAACTAGAGCTCTCAAAAGAGTTAAAGCAGTTCGCGATTGAAGAACTGTTACTTCCAAATACGAAAAGTTACGATAGCTATGTAGAACTTGATAGAGAATATCCAGTTTGGACCGTTGTCGCGGCGCCCGAGTTTTCACTCAAAGCAAAGCAATGGTGTTATCTCGTTATTGGCTGTGCGTCCTATCGAGGCTATTTCAAATTGGAAGCAGCACGCGAGTATGCTGATTCATTACAAGAGAATGGGCTTGACGTCGTTGTCAACGGAGCGTCGGCGTATTCGACCTTAGGTTGGTTTTCTGACCCGCTCTTGCCATCTATGATGCGCCACGGAGAGGCTCAGTTTGCCGAAACCCTTTTTCATGAAATGGCGCATCAGCGCCTTTATATAAGGGGTGATAGCGATTTCAATGAAGCTTTTGCGTCTTTGGTCGCTGAGATTGGTGTGGAGCGATGGCTAAAGCTTACCGAGCCCGTTGAGAACTCCGAAAAACTACTTGCGTATAGAAGGAGCTTAGCAATACAAGCTGATTTTTATGAGCTGTTGAATCGAGCAAAAGGGAAGCTGGGCTTATTGTACCAAAGCGGTCAAAGTGTGGAGTCTATGAGAAGGTTGAAGCATGATATTTTCGAACAACTAAAAGTAGATCATGCCAACCTCGTTCGTCAGCAATGGAAGGGTAATGCATGGTACCAATCTTGGTTTGAGACGAGTATAAATAATGCTAAATTTGGTTCAATATCAACTTATCGCGAGCGCGTTGAGGAGATACGTCAGTTATTAAATGAATGTGAGAATCAATTGGGTCAATTCTATAAAGTGTTATCAATGGCAAAAGCCGTTAACGGCAGAGTTGAGTTGCCGAGCAATTGTAATTAAGTGAGGTCTGTTTTGCTGATAAGTGCTGCCTACAAAAAAATAGCGGTTGTCTTACTTTTGCCGCTCATAATTGCGTTGAGCCATGCTCCTCAGGTCTTGGCTCAAGACTTTGAGCGTTTGATTGTATTTGGAGACAGTCTCTCTGACACCGGCAATCTGGCGTCGGTGACTGTTGACTTTCCATTCCCTTTTTTCGACAACCGTATATCTAATGGGCCGGTCTTGGTCGATTATCTAGCGGCCGATCTTGGGTTTCAGGCATTGGCATCGCGTCATGTAACCACGTCTAACGGCGGAGATAGCTTCGCCATATCGGGTGGCAATATTCTTGGTTCCGATACCGAAGATTTAAGCTCTCAAATATCGGCTTTTTTAGCTCGCGAAAACGTTCAGCCTCGCGGTGTATCCGATGCGCTGTTTTTCATTATGATGGGAGGCAATGATTTGCGAGATGTTCGGTCACTTAGATCTGCTACGGAGGCGAGTAACCGAATAGACGCAATTATTGCCACTCTGGATGCTCAGTTTGATCGCTTATATCAAGCTGGCGCCCGCAACTTTTTAGTACCCAATGTCGCTGATATCGGTGCTATTCCTGAAACTATTGCGCGTAGATCAAGTGACCCAGATATTTCCGCTAGAGCTAGGTTATACGTTCAGGAGTACAATCGGAAACTCGTTACTATGCTTCAAGCTTGGTCGCAAAAGCCAAACACTAGTCTTAGTGTTTTCGATCTGTTTTCTGAATTCGAGCGTGTTCTTAACAATGCGCCTTCTTTTGGATTCACGAGAACTGAGATAGGTTGTTTTCAAATTGATGGCTTTCGATTTGACTCTGAATGCCTGCTCGGCACTCGTTTCGACCGCTTTGTGTTTTTTGATAATATTCATCCGAGCGCAAGGCTGAACGAAATTACCTCAAGCTCCTTATTGGCTCAAATACCGATGCCGAATCGCGGCTCAAGCTCATTTAATATTGCGCCTATCCTTCAATTGTTACTCGAGTAACTAGGGTTACAATTGTTTACCTGTTTTGTTGCGCAGGAGTTTGAAGTAGCGTTCGCACTAAGCGATGATAACTGTGATCACAGAGATGCTTCGAACCCTACGGCTATCAGGCCATCGCTGACTCTCATTATGTGATCCATCACACACCAGAGAAGAGGGGAATTATGATCTTGAGCGAAACCATGGTTGACGCGCTACACTCAATTCGTCGAATAGAAAGCACATACACTGGTAAACAGTTAAACGTTCCAGCTAATGAGCTAGGCAATAGGTTGATTGTGCTTTACTACAAGACTTGCAAACTAGAAACTCGCGAGCTTATCACTCAGTTCATGACCGAAGCGGGTGTCGTTTGGCTACGTAAGCTAATTAGCTGCGATCTAAGTTCAATTGCAAGTTCACAATCGAGTTTTGCATCAATGGATGATTATTTGGGCTTGTTGGCCGCTAATGATGATGCTTCGCATGCGTACTTTCAAAGTCGCGCTTAAAGATTACAGCGTTAAATTTTGCCTTGTAGCATTAGTTTATAATGATCGACTAGGCTTTATCTCGACAATACTCCCTCAATTGACCTAGTGTCAGCCCACATGTGCACGCATCTACGTCGCCTTTCATCGTTCATCGCTGCATACCTGAATGAAAATAGTAGAATGCAGTCGTTTCTCATAGAGGTAATAAAAAAGCGAATACCGTCTCCGGTACTCGCTTTGAAGTTGTGGCTTTAGTCGTATCGCCTAGGAGCGAAGGTTGCAGCTATCCGAGGTACCTCAGTTTGCCTTCCAAACTAAAACCAACAGGCTTGCTTACGCTTTGGC
>CANMNN010000043.1 GCA_947499305.1 uncultured Arenicella sp.
AGGGTGTCGGTTACTTGGCGCTTACACAATTTAAAGCTTAAATCAAATTGGGTTTGATGAGGCCTGACATCTTTAACTCGATGCCTCTATACTTAAAAATTAAGTTATTGATATTAGGAATATGAATGAACTATAAAGAAATAAAATATACCTTTTTTAGCTTTCTTGTCGTCATGACGATTCTTGGGATAGTAGTGAGGGTCTATGGCATGGACGTATATTTATACGGAAAAATTTTACCTCAGCATGTTTCCGACTTAATGACGGAGCATGAAGCAATTAAGTCACTTAATATTTTCTCGATTATTATTATAGTGGTATGTTTTCTTAGCGCTCTTTTGTCTTATGCGAGAATTGATCACACCAAAATTGAGTTATATTTTAAGTACCCAGTGTCTAACTTCATCCTTACATTAGCTGCGGTGAGCTTAGCTATTTCTATAAGTGTTTTCATTAGTACTCTAGGCATTCCTGAAGCATTCCTCTTGATAATTGGTGTGGCAATTAATGCAGTTCTTTCTTTATCATTATTTTCCTCAATACACTTTTTTAATAAGCGTGAGGTCACTGCCAAAAATATATCAATCGGAGTACTTTCTGGCCTAACTTTTATTGGTGTTTTATTTAGAGGTTCCGTAATAGGGTCATAAACCTCACGAGGTATTAAATAGATTGAATTAATGAATTATTCGCAAAATTTAATTGGGTACTCAAATTGGTAGGTCTTCTACGATTTCATTGGGCTGTAAGATACTATGCGAACCATTGTGCACCTTTTTTACAAATTCACGAAGTGTCGAAAGCTCTGTGTCATCAAGAGAAATTGTAGATAGTAGATTTGTAACAAATTTGGGTCCATGACCTCCTATTTTAGGATAGAAATTTTCTATCTCACCAACTGGAACTAGATAAATGCCGATACTTTCAAGCTTCTCCTGAAGTGAGCTATATTCAGTTCGCGCCTGCCCGTTAGGTATGCCTTGTTCCCCATGTTTTTTAACAATATTCCATTCTTTTCCTTGTTTTAAAGCTTCGTTAATATCCCCTCGTGGCAAACTTCCTTCATCAGATTCATCGATTATTTTTCGGATATTTTCTTTAATCTCAGGAATAGTTTTCGCCCTGTTGCCTTGCCTAACAGCAGCATCTACACGATTCCATAACGGATAAATTTCGTCCCAGTCTCCCCCAAAAGAAATGACTGTTTTTTTAACTAGGTCTGATTCTGATAAGAAATCGAAATCTAAAATCGCTTTTACAGGCACACCCATTTTACGAAGGATTTGTGCGATCTTAGGAACTCCATGCTTACCTCCTGTTGGAACATATGCTGTATCTAAAAACTTTGTTGGAGAATGGGTGTCGAGGTGGTCAGCAATAGAATTTATTAACCTACAGTCACTGTCGTCTTCGCATATGACGGTCTGTTCATGGAAGATGCCATCAAGTGCGTTAGAGTATCTCAGCTCAGGCTTTTCCCACAAGTTCTTAATTGTTTGACCTGATGCTTCTCTGACTATATTCGAATCTCCTTCCCTGCTGATTCTTAAAATTCGTACCCCGCCTTGCGTTCCTTCTAAACAGCCTCTAAGGATGTCGCTGCTGTGTGTGGCTATAAACAGCTGTCCTTCTACATTTGAAGTTAGTGTTTCACCTAGTTTTCTCATTTGTGGCGGATGTAAGAATGCTTCTGGTTCATCTATAAGGGTTATGTCTAAATCATTAACGATTGCCTCAAAGAGAATTCCAGCATAGCTCCTCATTCCATCACCTTGCTCGTTCAAAAGAGGATTTTGTCTGACTTGAGTGACGTATTCGTCTCCGACTCTATCGATAGAGCCTTCACTTTGGTTTATGTCTCCTACGTGTATAGGTAGCTTATTGCCACCGCGAAAGTCAAACATCAAGCCTTTACCGAATGCATCTCTAAATAGCTCGCTGATAGTTGTCATTAACGCACTATCATCGTACAAGACATGTTGTGGCATTGTTTTTTGGTCTGAAGGTCCTGTGCTCGGTTGTTGTTCACAAATTGACAGACGATCGTTAGCTGTAATATTTTTAATGAATCCGCTAGCTAAAGTGCCAGTTATGTAATCTCTATCCCAAAATTGGATGTGGTTTACATGTAAAGACCAATTTTTATACCTATATTGGGGATGCACGAAATCAGCTTCAACGTCCAAAAAATCTTTAAGGCTGTCCATTGTTCCGATCTTTTCAAGTGCAAGATCTCTGATTGCCATTGTAGTGTTAGTGGTTCCTTGACTGCATATAGCTAAGATTTCTCTTAGTGACAAAGACTTACCGCTATTGTTTGGGCCTACTAAAATAACCTTTTCATTTTCATTTAGTTGGAAAGAATTACCGCCCGTAAATATTAAGTTTTTGATCGATACTTTGGGTTTATTAGCCAAAATGCTCACTCCGCTTTACTAATTAGTTTCAGTCAAATGAATTACTCCATTAATACTGCGGAACAGTATTTTCATTCCTATATTTATCCTTGGATCAATAAATCTTGGTCTAGATGGATCTTTTTGAAATGTATACGAAAGTAACAGAATTTAATTCTAAGATTATGGCCCTATCTTAAAGTTATATTCAATATATTATTACTTGAAGGACGACTTTTATGGATATTCCTGCAAGCGGAATTATTGGACTCTTAAAGGTGTTGTTTAAATCATTATTCAACAGTATTGAGCGACTTTTTTTTCGTAAAGCGTATCAAATATCTACAGCGCATCACTTACACCGAGAAATGTTTTGGAGCCGTCCAGATGAACTATACCCGGGAATAAAGTATAGAGTTCTATGGAGACCCTATTATCTAGGTGAAAAATTATTGATGCCAATGCTTTGGTTGAAGGCGGATAAGGGGTACGAATTTTCAAAAATAGCATTAAGTGTTTCAGCTAAAAATGAAAAAATTTGTTATCAGGACAATTTTCACTTGTACGGCATAACAAATATACCGGTCAAAACAGCTCTGCCAAGCATTCCATTTAGAAATCTGATATTTCGAGGGAATTCCGTACTTACTCCATACGATGATATCGTTGTGAAAATTGATGAGCTTTACGATGCCGGAGGTGATGCTGTTGATTTGATTGGGGTTTCTCCAGAATTTTTTAGCCCGTTTGATCGGCTTGAAGAAGCATTAGGGTGGGAGAAAGGAGACGTTGAGCTATGGGGAGAGGTGTTCAATTTTAGATTTATTGAGAGTGAGATAAAAGAGTTGGAAATAAGACTTATACACCGAGGGTTCAATAATCGAGTGTTTGGCTATGAATTTAGGAAAAAATTGTTTAAACGTAAGTGGCTTGTGAAAATAATTTTTTGGTCGAAAAATATCATGTATGGAAGACAGCTGTTATCAGCCTACAATAACTATATTAAGGACTTTGAAACTTATAAGTCTTAGCTCAATTTTCTAATCTAGAGCTGCTACGCAGCGCAGTTATTATGGTGGAATGTTAGCTTCGAATAGGATTGGAACGGTTTGCTAGTATAGAAATATTAGTCAGTTGATGTTTGTCCCGTTACCGCCGCTTTGCGGCTCTTGTAGTGCCTCCTGCACTACGCTTTAGACTCAACTTCCTTGGAATTCACACTGGCCAAAGGGTGATTGATTTTTAATCATCTCCCTTTGGCAGTAAGCAAACGGAGTGCGCAAGCTAGGCTAGGTCTACTATCTCAGGTATATCATGCTGTTCAGTAATAGCTCTTGTTGGCTTTGGTGCGTTCGCTGAAGTATCAAACATAGGTACTGTAGTTAAAATTTTTCTTGGAAGATCATGGCCAATTATTACAGCTACGTTTTTCCTTAAGCTTTGAAACTCGTTTATATCGATTAGTTCTTTTTGCTCGATTCTAGTCTTACCTGTAACGCCTCCAAATTTTTGCCTTATACCAATGGATGCTTCGTCTTTTACAACCTCTTCATAGAGCTTAGTGCCGGTCATTTCTGACCAATACTTGGCTTCGGCTAGTTGTTTATAGACAACCTTTACTTGGGTATTATCAAGCGTTCTTTGTAGAGCCTCTTTGCTTTCAACGTCAGGAAAATTTGCTTCAAAGTCGCCTAAAGACTGATGTGCGATTATGAAGTTCATCATGTGGCTTCGTAATAAGCCAAGTGCGTTAACCGATGATTTATTTACCAGGTGAATAAACTCATCGCAGAAAAGAGTTAGTTGCTCTGAAAATTGATTAGCTCGTTTTACCTGGCAAAGGCGTGCAAATATGAGACGTGCGATTATTTTTTGGGTTTCGTCGCTTTCGTCAAAGATTATGTAGAGGTTTCCTTTTTCAAGCTTATCTACTATCGACTCCGAACCTTTTATGCAGCCATATCGAGTTAGAGCTTGAAACCTTGCAATTACCTTTCTAGAGCGCGAATGCTCACTTTCGGCAAGTTCCAACCATGAATCGAAGCTACGACTTCCTTCACTTACGACCTTTCGGATTATCTCTTGCTCTTCAAGTGTATAAACGTCTGAGTCTGTGCCTTTCTCTTTCATCGATAAGGCTTCGATTAAGGCGTTGATTATTTCTAGTTCAGTAGCACCTTCGAATATGCTGACTTGCGGTACGTCGCTGTTCAACCAAATGAATTGGCAATTTGAATTATTCGCAAACATCGCTGTTAGGTATTTGTCGTTCTTCGGATCAAAAACCGCTATGCGGTTCTTGAGCTGGCTAAGAACCATTTGAGCGAAGACGCCTTTACCGGCTCCAGGATAACCAATGATTTGGAAGTTAGTTTCTTTGAACTTTTCGTAGTCGATTTTTACAGGCTGACTTTCTTCGCCCATACCTAGAAATATCGATTCCGGTTCTAATTGCTCTTGGAGGTCGTATTGCTCTATTTGGTTTTGCTTTAGAGTTCTAATGTCGGTTAAGCCATCCTTGTCTTTTTGGATGTTGAGGTACTTGTCGATTAACTTTACAAACGGGTCATCCAATTTGTTGTAAGCCAAGCAACCTAGCACGAAGCCAATAGTGATGCTGATAGTTCCCATTACATCTAGAGAGCCGCTTGTGAATATAGTCCCGAATAAGAATAGAACGCCAAAAGCGACTAACATTGCGGCTGATTCGAAACTAAGTATGAAGAAACCTACCAACAAGAGCAGCGCGTGAAAAACGCCCACTTTGCCGTTTGTAGCTTCAAAAAATAGAGCAAGGCCGGCACCTAGAAGAACCAGCATTACAAACCCGCTAGTTACTCTTAATGCTTGAGCAATTATTGCTTTATGCTCTTCTGTCACGGTCCATATTTTGAGTGCAAGTAACAGTGGGAGAGTAACCGCGAACATTAGAAATGCTGTAAAAATCGTATTCATGAGTTGCCCCTTAAGGTTTGAATATGTGATCAGGAGTTTCTCCCTGCCAATATAGTTCTGTTATTGTTTTCGTATTCTCATCAAGTAGTTTCGCTACGATACTCAAACCGTTGGGTAGACTTAAAACCATTCCTTTTTTCGATTTAGAACCGATGCCTGGTTTGTATTTATATTCAGTTAAGTCTGTGTTGACTCGATAGAGCTCTAATAGAGTCGATAGCTCAGTAATGTTTGCGATTTGTTCAAGAGAGGTATAGCCCTTGATACGTTCCTTAATCGATGAGTATTCAACTCTTGTTAAGCTCAAACTTTCATCGAATGAAGCTATTTCCGGTTTAAGATATTTCTTCGATTCGCAGATTTCACCGAAAATTCGAGCTAACCGGTGTGCGATTTTTTCTGGGGTAAACCACACGGACTTAGTTTTGTTCTTGTGATAATTGTGGAGTATTCCGACATATCGTCGAGACGACTTCATGGTTAGTTCAATCTCTATCGCAGAGCCATTCTCATCCATTAAGTCAGGGTAGCGCCCACCAGAAAAGCCACCGCTTTTTAGATGCTTGCCGCCTATGTTCTTTGCTCGATAGAATGTCTTAGGGTCGTTGAGGTGAGCCAGTTTTAGAATGGTCATTTCATGTGTTCTGGTATTTGCTCGGTATCGTTGCTTTGTCCAATTAGCGCGATCAATGTCAGCGTAATCCCAACCCTCTCTAGTAAGACCATATATATTGATTTGTTGGCCGGTCATGTTCGGAACTTTGTACTCATGCATGAACCCTTGGCGAGTCAATCTAGATAGTCCGCGCTTAGCTCCTTCTCTTGTATACCCGCTTATAAACACCGTGGTTTCGATGTCGATGTATCCAGATGAGAGAGCAGTTATAGGAATGATCGTATCGATAAAGTTCTGTGCCATTTCAATGCGTTCTTGATGTGTTGGCATCTGTTGATTTTTCGTACTCATGTCTGGTTGCCTATCTGGTTGCATGTCCTTGATATGTTTCCGTTACGCTGGACGCTCCACTGCAACAAGGGCAAGCCCTCTTGAATGCTTCGTTCGCGCTGGACGCGCTCCTCAGCAATCAATTCACCCGCGCACGTCACGCAAGCGTGACCACCCCATTTTGGCACTTCGTTTCTAAAAATAGGGTGGTCACGCTGGCTTAGACGTGCGGGGCTTTGCCCCCAAAAGAAAAAATCAGCATTGGGATGCTTAAATCGCTGGGGCGATTTTTTTTCATTCGGCTCCCCCATCTCTGAGTCTGGACGACTCTCCGCAAGCAACGCTGACACTCTTCGAGTGTGCTTGCTCTTGGCCTGACGCACTCCATCCTGATGGCTGTCGCTTGTCCGCATAGTTCTAGCGTAGTTTAGTATTAATAATCTTGTTTTTTCCATTTCTTGAACTCCTGTGTGATGTGCTTTTCGATAGCTTGGCTGTCATAGCTGCGGTCGCTATCCATAATCATTTCCGAAGCTTGATCTGGGTTAACACCAAGTGATATGTACTCTTTCAAAGCGGCTATTCGTCGATCATGAAATAGTAATTTGCAGGCTTCTCGAGTTAAGCCAAATAGAAAATTATTGACCTGTTCTCTGTCTTGAATTTGCAATTCGAGGGAAAGGCGTTTTTGCATCAGATCTCCCATGAAATCGTTACGAATCGAGTCGGCGGCTTTCCAATAATTCTCGAGCTCATCGGCATGTCCTTTCCAGTCAGCCAAGATGTGCTCTTTTAGTTCCTCAGGGGATTTTGTGTTTTCATATCGTTTAAATTGAGCGCGTAATCTAGAGCGATAGTTCTTAGGCACATTCAGTTCGGCTTTTATACGCTCAAGAAACGATTCATTATTGACGTTAGCCATTGCTATACCTCTGCTTTTCGTCGCTATTTTGAGTGATTTTGATGAGAGTTTTTACGAGCTCGGCTCTTGATGATCTATGTACATAATCTTTATCGATTAGGAAGAACCCATCTCCAATTAAATAGTTCCTTGCCTCACCTGACTGCTTAAGGTTTGAAACCAAATAGGATCGAGCGTCATGACGTAAGTTCTGATAAGCATAGAACGAATAGGGCGCGTCACTGATTAGCTCTTGTTCAGCCTCCATGAGCTTCACACTTCCATTTACCTGGTTTACGAGATTGTGTGATCGTTGGATATCGGACTTTTTCGTTTCCGCTGAACATCCAACTAGAAAAATGAATATGATTAAAATTGATGTTTTGATAGTCATGATTTGCCTCGTTAGAAGATATAGCGAATAGTCGCTTTGAATTGATTTGAGTAATTGCAGTCTCTATCAAGCGAGCAGTCGTGAGACTCCTTACCGAAAAGAAGGTCGATTTCGTAATGGTCACGCAGGATGGAGTAGCCGGCACCAAGGAAGTGGTCTACAGGCTCTTCTTTGTCGTTGAACGGTTTGCCTCTGAAGAGGTCACTCAGGTGTATCGCGGATATAACGAACCTAGATGGGCTTTCAGGCCCGTGAAAGGGGTAAACATGAATGCCGAGTTGAGTGCCGTTGCTGAATTGGTTGGCTTCTCTGTCATCCCTTTGAGCCTTTTTTATCCCATTCGATATTTCTAACGATACATTACGAAACTTCGTTCGTATGCCGACCGCTAAATAATGGGTTTTGGTTTGTGAGAGATATTCGTATGCCGAATAGTATTGAAGATGTGCGCTATTCGCTATTTTAGGCGCTGCTAATGTAGCTATCGCAATAGTGAAAATTGAAAGTTGGTTATACATCGTTTCGTTTCCATAGTTAGTTGAAACGGAGACATAGAAACGATGTATTTTTTCTTAAATTTTGCTTCTAAGGATCTCCACGGGTTCGTGTGTATTCATAATATTCTCCAAAAAAAAGCAAAATCGAGGTATCTCGATGCAGCCCATAGAGGGCTGACTGCCGCCTAACTAAGTTAGGACTTTGTACTTAGACACTTGATGTTTTTAGCAATGCCTAATAACTATTATCTATTACTTTCAACTGTATAGCAGTAGTTTTTATTCTGTTGTTGATAAGTATCTTTATCCACGCATCGCACGATTTATTTTTACGTGTAGTGCACTACAAAACTTCGGTAAATTACGTCTACTAGAATTATTTGTACGCATTGTGTACTACAAATTTATATCTAATCTATTGTTTTATAAAGTTTATTTCTTCAACTATATTGCTAGTAAAATACTAATATTTACAGTTATTAGAATGATGTTAATGGGGATATGTTTATAACTTTGTCCTCGGCTGAATTAGCATTCTTGAAGGCATGAGTATGAGGCCTCGTTTTGTCGTATGAACCTTGGCATCTTGGTAAAACGTTTGAGCTTGCTTTAGTGCAATTATAAAATTCTGCCTAAAGACGTTCGAAGGGATATTAGGCGATGCAAACATCGCGTATAGCTCTTTCCAAGGAATTAAGGTTTCTTTCTTCAGGTAAAATAAACGAAATACAAGAAAGTTAAATATGTCCATTCTCAAGGTGCCAGGGCTTAGGCAAATGAGGGCTCCTAAGTCCGTAGGTGCAGAGTTTTGAGACTGTTCATAGAACGAGTCGCTTAAAGTGATTTCAGGCGACCACTGCCAATCTGAGTGAGTGTGAATCCGAGCTTTATTAATAACTGTGATTATTGAATAGTCTGTGGTTTTTCCTACCGTCGATTCATAGTGAATTACGCAGTTGATACAGCGTATAAAGTGCTCTTTAAACTTAATGATGTTCCCTGTATTGCCTCCACTTGGGTACAAGCCCATCCATCGCATGAACTTTGCATATGTCGAGCCAATCTCAATTTCTTGAGACTTTTGTAGTTTGGCGAGAGTGTTTAGCTGTATTAGAATTTTTCGAGATAAGCTTCCGCCAGGAAGACCAATTGATGGTGGGCTCAATGTAGTGCATTTATGGCCGTTGATAATGCGCGTATGCTCGCTAATTCCCTCTAGTTTTTTTGGTAAAGCCATCTGGCTCATAAACTTTGGAACATAAGCAATCTGGTCGCGCTCATAAGGGGATCTTTCGAAAATCCTTGGGCTGAATTTATTTATTTTGTGATTAATTTTATTTTTGAAGCTCATGCTGATTAGCCCTTAGCAAAATAGGTAGTTACAGCAGAGCGAATCAACGCTGAAACGTTCTTTGGTCCATTCATTGAGCGTTTGTTGATCAATGCTAAATCTTCAAGCTGTTGAAGCATTGACTGAGGTATGGATATCGATGTTGTTATGTACTCGTCACCTACAATACGCTCGCTCTTGTTGTGTTTTCCGTATGGTTTATCAGCTATTTGATCTGCTAGTGTGTCAGCTTGATTGGCAAGCGTTGAGCGCTTCTTAATGGCCATAATCAATAACCTCAGCTATTAGACTGTTAATTTCATTTGCCGCAGACTGATTCTCTGTCTCTAGAACAGATCTACCGTCAGGTATTGCGTCACGATATGCTTTTCTAAAATAGCCGACGCTTTGAAGCGATTTGAAGCCTTCTAGTTCAGAAACATAATCTAAAAATTCAGATCGTTCGGTATCTCGCACTAAGGGGTTGGTGCTAGCCATTGCTTGGTAAATTAAAACATTTAGGGACGGGTTCATCGTTCGTAACCTTGATGTTTGAAATTCAAGCTCCTCCATGGTGTCTAGATCTAGTTGAGAAGCTTGGTGTGGTGCGACGATTAGATCAGCGACTGCTCCGCCCGTAATTAGCTCACGAGAGTTTCTGCCGGCAACATCAACGATCACGTGATCGAACCGTGGGCGCAAAGATTCTAAGGTGCTACTAATGTTTTCTAACTTCTCAACAAGCGTTAGCTTTGGTTCAACATCGTTTTCCTCTCTATCTTGGTGCCATCGGGCAGCAGAGCGTTGAGGGTCGGCATCTACCAAGCATATGTCCGCTCCAGCTGATGCAAGCCCTACAGCAATATTTGTGGCAGTGGTTGTTTTTCCTGCACCGCCCTTATTACATCCGATTAGAATTATCATAGTTATTAAGTAATAGTTGTTAGTTGATATGTATTAGCTGATAACTATTAGAAATCACCGTCATCGATAATCTCGGCTATAACCTCTGTGCGAAAATATACGCGTCGCCCGCACTTCTTTTTCGCTGAGTTGATCGCAACTGAAAAGTCTGATTGCGATGAAAGGCAAACTCTTAAGCCTTCACGTGATCGGTCAAATGTCTTGGCTAACGCTTCCATCGACATTAATGGGCCATAGCTTTCCTGTAAAAACTCTAGTGTCGTACTCATCTTGCCTCCAACTAATAATTGAGAATTTGTCTGGCATATCACGTTATGTGCCTTTGCCTTAATAACGATAGATTACTAGTTGATGGATCTCTTTATGGGTCATTAATGTATATAAATTAGGTTGACATTTTTAGTGTTGAAAACTTATGATTTAGTGGATGAGAAGGCGAGAAATACTATTGGATGAGATTGTTTTCGATGGGTGCGATAAGCGTTTTGAAAAAGCAATTGAAGTGTTTATTGAAAAGCTAAATGAGACACCAAGTTACACATTGCTTTCCAGGCGTTACTCAGTGTTTTCATTGATGAGAAGCCATTTAGACGTTGCTTTTACTGAATTGGAGGAACGTTATGAAGTTAGTATGTACAAGGGAGTACTAACACCATCCAAGCTCAAATACCCGAGGTTTCTATCTGCGGGTCAGCAGGACTATTATATTGGCTTAACTCCACACAGGAGAATCACGTTCTCTCTCAACTATTGGGCTGAATTTATAGGGAATATCATTAAGAATGGTTTCGAGAGAAACTCGGCTTATATCGCGGCCCTAGATTCATTGAAAATGCTACTTCAGACCCTTGTTTTATGGTGTTCAGATGGCCGTGAGTCCTTAAATTTGGAAAGGGTGCCGAGTAAGAGTAAGGCTAGAACTAAGAAGCATATACAGCCCAAAAATAGGCACTGCGCACTTTGCTGGAGGCCACTAAATTATACGAGTGGTGATATCGATGAGAGTCGGTATGGAACAGTAAATAGGATACAAACTAAATACTGCTATCACCATGACCGCACAGGAAACTTTCATAACTATGTTCGTGATCGACGTTATATTAAATCGTTCGATCGTGAATATGCGAGTTTAACCAAGCGTGAGCTTTCGAATTATCACCCAGATGCTAGTTGGTATGTGAACGCAGCACGAGAAAAGGGCTATTCAGTTGGAGTTACTGAAATTAGAAAGATAATTTACTATTTAATTCGCTCTGGTTTGGACACTCCGAGGCGAAAAGAAATCTATGCATTGAAAGAAGATGGCCAAAGTATTAGTGAAATCGGTCGACATCTGAGCATCTCTCGTCAGGCGGTTCATAAGATGGTTAAACTAATTGATAAAAAAATGTCTGCAGTAATTGGCTGCGTCGCGGACGAAAACCGGCTCTTACCGTAGGTGGTTTGATTTATGACTTGATGAATTAATATAATTCATTGTAGACATAATGTTGACTCAGGGCGACATGTGAGATACTATATATTTGTTGCTTAAAAGAGAGATTTTCTCGTAGTAGTTAGCACTGAGGCTTAGGCCTTGAGGGGGCTTTATAGTCCCTACCTCCTTTGCAGGTACATTTGTCCTTGACCTTCGTATCACCGACAATCATTGCCATGCAATGGAGCGCCTTGAGCGACAAAGGCGCTCCACGTATGAGTTTTATCGCCAATAACTCTCAATACTTTTAGGTTGAGCGAGAAAGCTTTCCAGTTCGGGAAGCTATAACCTAGAGGTAAATTTTATGCGCATAATTGATTTTTTATGTAGAAGCAACTATTGGCGAACGCTCAACGGTAAGAAACATCGAAAGCCTAAAAAGTTTTCTTGGAAAGTAATAAAAGTTTTAATATTTTTATTGCGTATAATTTTCAAGCTGCTTGATATTTTTGGCCAGGGTGAGTCTTAGCGTTGAGTGTTTCTTATATGTTTAACCCCGAGAATTTACTATGCTTAATGTAGCCCTTAAACAAATACGTATATTTCATCAGATAAAACAAGCTGACTTAGCAAAAAAGTTAGAGATTTCACGTTCATATTTATCTGAAATTGAATCAGGCCATAAATCAGTATCTATGGATATTTTGAATAAATATGCTGAGATATTTGATGTTCCTCATTCATCGTTACTTTTGTTTTCTGAAAATATTGGAAAGAATAAATTTTCAGAAGGGTTTCGTAGTGTTTGCGCTGGGAAAATTATCCAGATAATGGAATGGATGAATGCTGGTAAGAAGATAGCTTAGTTGAGTGAGGAAGAAACCCAAAATATACACGGCGAAGAAATGCTACGAGCTTAAAGACTCTGCCTTATACAATATATCTACTAAGGGTTGGCTCGAGAAAGTGCTTGAAGCTTCAATATCTAAAATTAAATTGGAAGCTGGTGCTTATAGTGTGTTTGATTTAGAGCAGGGTGAAAAGTTTCGAGAAATACAGGCTCCCAAATTTAAGTTGGATTTGTTGCATACAAGAGTGGCGAGTCTCCTTTGTCGAATCAAGGTTTCTGAGCATTTACACTCTGGAATAAAAGGAAAATCGAACTTATCTAACGCTAAAGCTCATCTTGGCCACCACCCGGCTTTAACTATGGACTTGAGGCGGTTCTACCCTTCTGTTTCACAAAGTTCAATATTCACATTTTTTAAAGAAACAATGAATTGCGCGGATGACGTGGCAGGCATTTTAGCCGAACTCTGCTGCTACAAAGGCCGGCTTCCAACTGGTAGTAGGTTGAGTATGCCATTATCTTATTGGTCGAATATCCGAATGTTTCAGAGCATACAAGCCCTTTGTGATGCTAATGATATTAGGTTTACGTTATTTGTTGATGATATGACCTTTTCTGGAGAGTCAGTTACCCCCCATTTCGCGTCTAAAATCACAAAAATAGTAGAATCTGCAGGCATGGAGATTAGTGAGAATAAAACGCGATATTATTCTAAATCAAAGCCTAAGCTCATTACAGGAGTGATTGTAGATGGCGATACGTTAAAGGTCAGAAATAAACATCATAATGCTATCTATACAGTAAGCGCCAAGTAACCGACACCCT
>CANMNN010000044.1 GCA_947499305.1 uncultured Arenicella sp.
GTTTACCAGTTTTGTGTAACCTATTCATTTAAGAAAACGTCCACACAAATTGTTTGGTTCAATTTTTAAAAGAGCGGTGTTGATTTTGCTAATCTCTTAGCTCCTCAACGGGAAGCGAATTATACGCTTCTAGCTTACCTCGTCAACAACTTTTTGAAATTAATTTTCTCAGTGTTTTGAGACCAACTTTTGCCTTCTTGCGAACGCTTGAGTTTGTCTCTCGAGGTGGGCGCATTTTACCGATATTAGGGGTGCCGTCAACTCTTTTCTGAAACTTTATTTCAAGTAATTACAAAGATGCATAAAAAGGCTCCAAAGCCCCTATTTACGGGACATTCTGCGGAGCCATATCGCAATAAGACTGAGGCATGAGTGTTATAACCAGAACATCTCTATCGGCAAAGCCTCATATTATCCAGCAAGTTAAAACTTAGGTAACTTCAAGCTAATTTTTTCACCTCTAATAGACCGGTAGAAGCAACTAGATGCGACGCTTTTTAACACCGCTTTAACTTTCGATTTACAACCGTTAAAGCGAAATAAAAAAGAGCCCTATAACTATCATTATAGGGCTCTCCTTCGACTACTTAAAAGCTAGCTCAGCTTATTCAGCTTATTCAGCTACAGCAGTCTCATCAGTGTCTTCGTATGCGTCAAAAGCCGCTTCAGCGTCTGCTGTTTCTTGACTCAAAAGTGCAGCCAACTCGGCTTCTTTTTCATCTGATTCGCGACGACGACGCACTCGGTCTTCGTGATACGCGAGACCAGTACCAGCTGGAATCAATCGACCCACTACTACGTTCTCTTTCAAGCCACGCAAATGATCAACCTTGCCCGCTATAGAGGCCTCTGTTAGCACACGAGTTGTCTCTTGGAAGGAGGCCGCTGAGATGAATGACTCAGTAGTCAACGAAGCTTTCGTGATACCGAGAAGCACTGGCTCAGCTTGCGCTTTCACTAGCTCTTCTTTCTCTGCCGCTTCATTGGTTTCCAACCAACGGGTACGTTCGATCTGCTCACCTGGCAATAACTTAGTTTCGCCGGGGTTAGTGATCTTCACCTTACGTAGCATCTGACGCACAATTACTTCAATGTGCTTGTCATTAATGGTTACACCTTGCAGGCGATATACATCTTGTACTTCGTCTACGATGTAATCAGTTAACGCTTCTTTGCCTTTCAGCGCAAGAATGTCTTCAGCTACTGGAGAACCATCTACCACGATCTCACCCTTCTCTACAGTCTCACCTTCAAATACGTTGATGGTGCGACCTTTCAAGATTAAGGTTTCGTGCGACTCGCCATTGGTGTCAGTGATAACCAAACGCTGTTTGCCTTTAGTCTCTTTACCAAATGAAATTACACCACCAGAGGTTGCCATAATGGCAGCATCTTTTGGTTTACGTGCTTCAAACAACTCAGCTACACGTGGCAGACCACCGGTAATATCGCGGGTCTTAGATGACTCTTGCGGGATACGTGCTAGTACGTCACCAACACCTACCTTTTGACCATCTTCAACCGTTACGATCGCACCCGCTTGTAGCGAGTAGCGCGCTGGCACGTCGGTGCCAGCGATCATGATTTGCTTACCCTTCGCATCCACCAACTCAATTGTTGGCTTCAAGTCACGAGCAGAACCACGACGCTCGGCTGGATCAACCACTTCGTATGATGTCACACCGGTTAGATCATCGGTTTGCTTAGTCACTGTCATGCCATCAGTCATTTCAGAGAACTTAATCTTACCGTCCACCTCGGTGATGATTGGGTGTGTATGCGGATCCCAGTTGGCAACAATTGCGCCAGCTTCTACTGCATCACCATCATTCACTTGAAGTACCGCACCGTATGGAAGCTTATAGCGCTCCCGATCAGAACCGTTTTGATCTTGCACGATCAGCTCACCAGAGCGCGCAACCACAACTTGTTTCTTATCAGAGTTCACTACTGAACGTAGGTTCTCCAACTTGATGCTACCGCTGTTGTTCACTTCAATGTTCGATACTGACGCACCGGCTGTTGCCGCACCACCAATGTGGAATGTACGCATGGTCAACTGTGTTCCAGGCTCACCAATAGATTGCGCTGCAATTACACCAACAGCTTCACCACGGTTAACTAGATGGCCACGAGCTAGGTCGCGACCGTAACACTTAGAACAGATACCGTAACGCGTGTCACAGGTTACAGCTGAACGAACAAGTACTTCATCGATGTTGTTAGCTTCAATAAGCTCGAAGTATTTCTCGTCGATCATCTCGCCAGCAGGAACTACTACTGAGTCGTCAATATTCGACATTACATCTTCAACAGCAGTACGACCCAAGATTCGGTCAACCAGTGGGATTACAACATCACCACCTTGCACTAGAGCCTTACGCTTAACGCCGTTAGTTGTGCCGCAATCTTCATCAGTAACAACCAAGTCTTGACATACATCAACCAAACGACGAGTTAGGTAACCCGAGTTCGCTGTTTTCAATGCCGTATCCGCCAAGCCTTTACGTGCGCCGTGAGTCGAAATAAAGTAGTGAGATACGTTCAGCCCTTCACGGAAGTTGGCCGTAATAGGCGTTTCGATAATCGAACCATCTGGCTTAGCCATCAACCCACGCATACCTGATAGCTGACGAATCTGTGCGTGTGAACCACGAGCGCCCGAGTCGGCCATCATGTAAATCGAGTTGAAAGACTCTTGATCTACCTTTTCACCTTCGGCGTCGACCACTTCGTCTGAACCTAGGTTTTCCATCATTTTGTTAGCGATGTTTTCAGAAGTACGCGTCCAGATATCAACAACTTTGTTGTAACGCTCACCATCAGTCAATAGACCTGATGAGAACTGTTCTTGGATATGCTTAACTTCAGACTCTGCTTCGTCAACAATGTCGTGCTTCTCTTGTGGAACAACCATGTCGTCCACACCGATTGAAATACCGGCAAGCGCCGCTTGGCGAAAACCTGTGTACATCAATTGGTCAGCAAAGATAACAGTCTCCTTCATACCCACTGTGCGGTAGCACAAGTTGATAGTTTCAGAGATGGTTTTCTTTTTCATTTTTTGATTGATCGCAGCAAACGCCATGCCCTTTGGCAAGATCTCAGACAATAATGCGCGACCAACAGTCGTGTCATGAATGTCGTTGTGATCAGAACGCTCGCCGGTTTCTTCGTCAATCAATGTTTCTTCAATACGTACTTTGACTTTCGCGTGCAAAGCAACTTGGTCTGCGTCATACGCACGACGAACTTCATCGACGTTGTAGAACACTTTGCCTTCGCCTTGTACATTAATCATCTCGCGAGTCATGTAGTACAAGCCCAACACGATATCTTGCGAAGGCACGATAATTGGCTCACCGTTCGCAGGAGATAAGATGTTGTTAGTCGACATCATCAAAGTTCGAGCTTCAAGCTGCGCTTCAAGCGACAACGGTACGTGTACCGCCATTTGGTCACCGTCAAAGTCAGCGTTGTAAGCTGTACATACAAGCGGATGCAACTGAATCGCTTTACCTTCAATCAACACTGGCTCAAACGCCTGGATACCCAAACGGTGAAGTGTTGGTGCGCGGTTCAACATGATCGGATGCTCACGAATTACTTCGTCAAGAATATCCCAAACATCAGGTGTTTCAGCTTCTACTAATTTCTTAGCTTGTTTAATGGTAGTTGCCAAACCACGTAACTCTAACTTGTTGAAAATGAACGGTTTGAATAGCTCAAGACCCATTTTCTTAGGCAGACCACATTGGTGCAATTTAAGCGTTGGGCCTACTACGATCACTGAACGACCAGAGTAGTCAACACGCTTACCAAGTAAGTTTTGACGGAAACGACCTTGCTTACCTTTAATCATATCGGCAAGTGATTTCAATTGACGCTTGTTAGCACCAGTAATCGCTTTACCACGACGACCGTTATCTAGTAGCGCATCAACCGACTCTTGCAACATACGTTTTTCGTTACGTACAATGATGTCTGGTGCGTTCAAATCTAGAAGGCGACGCAAACGGTTATTACGGTTGATTACTCGACGATACAAATCATTTAAGTCAGACGTCGCAAAACGGCCACCGTCTAGAGCAACTAGCGGGCGTAGATCAGGTGGAAGAACCGGCAGGACTTCCATGATCATCCACATAGGGTCATTGCCCGAAGACTGGAAAGCCTCCAATACTTTTAGACGCTTTGTGATGTTCTTGATCTTAGTTTCTGACGTAGTACCACCAAGCTCGTCGCGCAAACGCACAACTTCTTTGTCGATGTTAACGTCTTTTAAAAGCTCTTTGATTGCTTCTGCGCCCATGCCGGCTTTGAACTCATCACCGTGAGACTCGACTGCATCTAGATAGGCTTCTTCAGTCATTAGAGTTTTAGACTCCAATGGCGTCATGCCAGCGTCAATCACGATGTAGGCTTCGAAGTACAGCACACGTTCGATTTCACGAACCGTCATGTCGAGCATTAGACCCAAACGCGATGGCAATGATTTCAAGAACCAGATGTGCGCAACCGGACACGCTAGGTCAATGTGACCCATGCGCTCACGACGTACTTTCGCTAGCGTGACTTCAACACCACACTTTTCGCAGATTACGCCGCGATGCTTAAGACGTTTGTACTTTCCACACAAACATTCGTAGTCTGAAATTGGGCCGAACAATTTGGCACAAAATAGACCGTCACGCTCAGGCTTGAAAGTACGGTAGTTGATGGTTTCAGGTTTTTTAACTTCACCGAAAGACCATGAACGAATTTTTTCAGGCGACGCGATGCTAACTCGAATTGAATCGAAGTCATCATTTACAACGTTCGGCTGTTTAAAGAGATTTAATAAATCTTGCATTGTTTAATCCTCAAATATTTGGTCAGTAACTTAGTCTTGTTGATCTTCTTGTAGTTCGATATTCAAGCCTAAAGACCTGATCTCTTTTACAAGTACGTTGAAAGACTCAGGCATGTTTGCTTCAACCTGATAGTTACCTTTAACAATGTTTTCGTACATTTTTGTACGACCGCTCACGTCATCGGACTTAACCGTTAACATTTCTTGCAAGGTGTATGCAGCACCGTAAGCTTCTAAAGCCCACACCTCCATCTCACCAAAACGCTGACCACCAAATTGAGCTTTACCACCCAATGGTTGTTGCGTAATCAAGCTGTAAGGGCCTGTTGAACGTGCGTGCATCTTGTCGTCAATCAAGTGGTTCAACTTCAAGATATACATGTAACCAACCGTTACTGGGCGATCAAATTTTTCGCCAGTACGACCGTCAAACAAGGTAGTTTGACCAGTGCGTGGAAGGTCAGCCAGTTCAAGCAGATCTTTAATTTCACTCTCAGCTGCACCATCGAATACTGGTGTCGCCATTGGCACACCACCACGAAGGTTGCCCGCCATCTCGATGATTTCGTCATCGTTGAATTCTTTAAGATCTTCAGACTTGCCGTTAGTGTTGTAAACCTTGCCTAAGAACTCTCGAACCTGTTTAGCAGATTTTTGTTGACGAAGCATCTCGTCAATCTTCTTACCAAGGCCAGCCGCAGCCCAACCTAAATGCACTTCCAATACCTGACCAACGTTCATACGTGACGGAACGCCTAGCGGGTTCAACAAGATATCAACGGTAGTGCCATCTTCCTGGAATGGCATGTCCTCAACTGGAACGATCTTAGAGATAACACCTTTGTTACCGTGACGACCGGCCATTTTGTCACCTGGTTGTAAACGACGCTTTACAGCAACGAATACTTTAACCATTTTCAAAACGCCAGGCGCAAGATCATCGCCTGCTTCTAACTTGCCGCGCTTCTCGTCAAACAACTCATCAAAGTAAGTACGTTGTTGAGCTAGAGAGTCTTGCAACTGCTCCAATTTGTCAGCGGCATCCGCGTTAGTTAGGCTGACCTCAAACCATTTAGTACGATCAGTTTCTTCAAGATAAGATGCTGTTACTTTTTGGCCTTTATTCAAACCCGGCGCTTTAACAACTTCTTTGTTCTTAAGTAATGCTTCGATACGCGCATAAGTATCTTCTTCAACGATTCGGAACTGCTCGTTCAAGTCTTTACGAATGCTAGCCAGTTCTGATTCTTCGTTAGCGAGCGCTCGAGTATCTTTCTCGACGCCGTCACGAGTGAAAACTTGCACATCGATTACTGTACCTTTCATTGATGAAGGAACACGTAGCGAAGTATCTTTTACGTCCGACGCTTTTTCACCGAAGATTGCACGAAGCAACTTCTCTTCTGGAGTTAGTTGCGTTTCGCCTTTAGGTGTAACTTTACCAACTAAGATATCGCCGCCTTTAACTTCAGCACCAACGTAAACAATACCGGCTTCGTCTAAACGACCTAGCGCATGCTCACCAACATTTGGAATATCACGCGTAACTTCTTCAGAGCCCAACTTAGTATCGCGAGCAACACAGGTAAGTTCTTCAATGTGAATCGTTGTATAAACGTCGTCTTTAACTAAGTTTTCAGATATGAGGATTGAATCCTCAAAGTTGTAACCATTCCAAGGCATGAACGCCATTAATACATTGCGACCCAAAGCCAACTCGCCCATGTCGGTAGACGGGCCATCAGCCAAAACATCACCACGAGCAATGGTATCACCGTTGCGCACTAGAGGACGTTGGTTAATATTAGTATTTTGGTTAGAGCGGGTGTACTTAGTTAAGTTATAGATGTCTACACCTGAATCACCATCAGCCGCTTCGTCTTCGTGTACACGAACAACAATGCGAGCCGCGTCAACAGACTCTACTTTACCACCACGTTTTGCTGTTAGCGCTACGCCAGAGTCAACTGCCACTGTGCGCTCCATACCAGTACCTACCAGCGGCTTTTCGCTGCGGATAGTAGGCACGGCTTGACGTTGCATATTCGAGCCCATCAATGCGCGGTTCGCATCATCGTGCTCTAGGAACGGAATCAATGATGCCGCCACTGATACAATTTGCGATGGCGCTACGTCGATGTACTGAACTTGGTCAGGCGTTGCTAGCGAGAACTCATTTTGATGACGACAGTTAACCAACTCATCGGTTAGCTTACCTTTGCCATCTACTTCAGCATTCGCCTGAGCAATGATGTATAAGCGCTCTTCGATTGCTGACAAGTAGTGAACTTCGTCAGTCATTTTGCCGTTAACAACTTTCAAGTACGGAGTCTCTAAGAAACCGTAATCGTTAGTACGAGCATAAACTGCTAGAGAGTTGATCAAACCAATGTTTGGACCCTCTGGAGTTTCAATCGGGCAAACACGACCGTAGTGAGTCGGGTGTACGTCACGTACTTCAAAACCAGCACGTTCACGCGTTAAACCACCAGGGCCTAAGGCTGAAACACGACGCTTGTGAGTTACTTCTGAAAGCGGGTTAGTTTGGTCCATGAATTGAGATAATTGGCTTGAGCCAAAGAACTCTTTCACAACCGCAGAAACCGGCTTAGCGTTAATTAGATCTTGTGGTGTTAGGCCTTCAGCTTCTGCCAAAGTCAAACGCTCACGTACCGCACGCTCAACACGTACTAGACCAACGCGAAATTGGTTTTCTACCAACTCACCTACTGAACGAACACGACGGTTACCAAGGTTATCAATATCATCGATATCGCCTTTACCGTTTTTAAGATCGATCAAAGTTTTCATCACTTCAATGATGTCTTCTTTGCTCAAAATACCTTCGCCAGTATCTTCTTCGCGATTCAAACGACGGTTAAACTTCATGCGACCAACAGTCGACAAGTCATAACGGTCGGGATTGAAAAACATGTTTGCGAACAGACCTTGTGCAGCCTCTTTCGTAGGTGGCTCACCTGGGCGCATCATGCGATAGATCTCTACTTGCGCTTCCAACTCACTGTTAGTTGGGTCAGTACGCAGAGTCTCCGACACGTAAGGGCCTTCGTCCAAGTCATTAGTGTAAATAACTTCAACTTTCTTTAGACCTTTTTCAATAAACTCTTCGATTAGCTCGGCAGTAACCACTTGATTCGCTTCGGCTATCAATTCACCGGTTTCAGTGTCGGCAATGTCTTTCGCTAAGGTGCGACCAATGAAGTACTCTGCTGGCACAACAATCGACTTAAGCTTAGCTTCTTCCATTTGGCGAATGTGACGAGCCGTAATGCGACGACCCGCTTCAACCAATACCTCACCTTTCTTGTTAACAAGATCGAAAGCAAGTTGCTCACCACGCAAACGCGCAGGCACTAGATCAAGAGATATTTCCTTCGCCGACACATTAAATGTATCGTTATTGAAGAACATCTCTAGAATCTCTTGAGTCGTGTAACCCAAGGCACGCAAAAGGATAGTCGCAGCAAGCTTTCGGCGACGATCAATACGGATAAATAATAAATCTTTTGGATCAAACTCGAAATCCAACCATGAGCCACGGTAAGGGATTACTCGAGATGAGAATAATAATTTGCCTGAAGAGTGAGTCTTACCACGGTCATGATCGAAGAACACACCTGGCGAACGGTGCAATTGCGCAACTACAACACGCTCGGTGCCGTTAATCACGAAAGTACCGTTATCGGTCATCAACGGCATATCGCCTAGATAAACTTCTTGCTCTTTGACTTCTTTGATCGCTTTCGCGCCGGTCGATTTACCTTCTTCTTTATTGTAAATCACCAAACGCATCTTCACGCGCAATGGCGCTGCGAAGATTAACCCACGCTGTTGACATTCGCGAACATCAAACGCTGGCGTACCAAGACGATAGCTAACGAACTCTAGCGCTGCGCTACCGTTGAAGCTTTCGATTGGGAAAACTGATTTGAAAGCAGCTTGTAAGCCCTTTTCGACGCGACCATCTGGGTCAGCATCCGCTTGTAGAAACTTGCGATATGACTCTAACTGAGTCTGTAGTAAGTAAGGAATTGGTAAAACGCCTTCAGGACGCTTTGAAAAACTCTTACGTAAACGCTTCTTTTCGGTAAAAGAGTAGCCCATGGATAACCTCTATTTTTACAAGCCGTGTTGTACATTCTGGGAGCTAACCGTCATTTATGATAGCTCCGAATAATTCTGTCTTTAGTAAACTGAACGCGCCAAACCTAGTTATGATTTTAGCTCTGTTCAGAAGCGGACTAAGGCCGACCGGTATAACCGATCAGCCTCAGTACTAATTTCCGCTTAAGCGGTGTTGGTAATGACAAGTCATCACCAACTGAATAAAAGAAATCAATCTCTTATTTCAACTCAATTGAAGCGCCAGCTTCTTCTAGAGTTTTCTTAAGCTCTTCAGCTTCGCCTTTCGCTACAGCTTCTTTCAAAGTTGCAGGAGCGCTTTCTACCATTTCTTTGGCTTCTTTCAAGCCAAGGCCAGTTGCGCCACGAACAGCTTTAATTACAGCAACTTTGTTGTCACCGAAACCTGCTAGAACTACGTCGAACTCGTCTTTCTCTTCTGCAGCAGCAGCTTCGCCACCAGCAGGAGCCGCAACAGCAACAGCAGCCGCTGCAGCAGATACGCCGAATTTATCTTCCATTTCTGTGATTAACTCAGAAAGCTCAAGTACTGACATTGACGCGATAGCGTCTAAGATATCTTGTTTACTCATTTGTAAAACCTCTAAACAGAACCCGAAGGTTCAAAAAATTAAAATGTAAAAACTGGTTTGAAACGAATCGTTTAAAGCCAAGAATCAGGCTTCTTTCGCGTCTCTTACTGCAGCCAAACCACGTACGAACTTAGTTGGAACCTCGTTAAGTGTTTGAACGAACTTAGCAACAGGCGCTTGCATAGTGCCCATTAGTTTCGCCAACAACTCATCGCGACTCGGAAGTTGCGCTAGTGCTTTGATTTCGCCTTCTGATAAAAGCTTGCCCTGCATAGAGCCTGCTTTAATTTCCAGCGCGTCATATTCTTTGGCATATTTGTTAAGCACTTTAGCCACTGCCACTGGATCTTCAGATGCAGCGAAAGCTAAAGGACCAACCAAAATGTCGTCCAAACATGCGTGATCGGTTTCTTGCACAGCGCGACGTAAAAGTGTGTTTTTCACAACTCTTAAGTACACACCATTGTCATGAGCTTCGCGACGTAGAACTTTCATTTGTTCTACAGTCATACCACGATACTCAGCAACAACAGTTGCTTGTGCGTTACCGACTACGGCAGAGACGTCTTCAACGACCTGTTTCTTTTGATCAAGATTTAGGCTCATATCAGAGCTACCTCCAGTTTTGGCACCCTAAATTCAGTATTACAAACAAATGAAAAACTGTATTTTCGGGAAACCATCTACGTAGGAAAAATTATTAAGCTTTTCAAGAGTGAAACCTTCTGCCTTGTGGGCGAAAAGCGAACAACTTGAGAAACACCTACGGTCTTTGACACGCCCTTCAGCAAACAACACCGAAGGACACCCATTGTCGAAAGTCTTAATTAGCTACAGTTTAGAACTGCGGTAATGTCTGACGATCAACGCGAATACCAGGCCCCATTGTGGTGGACACTGCTACTCGTTTAAAGTACTGACCCTTTGCTGTCGACGGCTTTGCTTTATGCAACGCGCCAAGAAGAGCCAAAAAGTTCTCATGCAGATCTTCTGCAGAGAAAGATGCTTTACCAATAGTGCTATGGATGATGCCAGCCTTATCAATACGAAATTGAACCTGACCCGCTTTAGCGTTTCTAACAGCCGTAGCAACGTCCGCTGACACAGTACCCGTTTTGGGATTTGGCATTAAGCCACGTGGACCTAAGATTTGGCCCAATTGACCAACAACGCGCATTGCGTCTGGACTAGCAATTACGATATCGAAATCCATCTCGCCAGCTTTAACTTGAGCAGCAAGATCATCCATACCGACAATATCGGCTCCGGCTTCTTTAGCTTTCTCTACGTTATCACCGTCGGTGAATACAGCAACACGTACTGTTTTACCTGTACCTTTTGGGAGCACAGTTGCACCACGTACAGCTTGGTCTGATTTCTTCGCATCAACGCCTAGGTTGATCGCAACATCTACACTCTCGTCGAACTTCGCAGAAGCAGTTTCTTTCGCAAGCGCGAATGCCTCGGTCAACGGGTAGAACTTGTCTGCCTCTACTTTCTCAGAAGCAGCGTTGTATCTTTTGTTCGCCATGATTAAACCTCTTCAGTCTCAATACCCATGCTACGTGCAGAACCGGCAATAATTTTTACCGCTTGATCTAGATCGTAAGCATTAAGGTCAGCCATTTTTGTATTGGCAATTTCTTCCAATTGAGCACGGGTCACTTTACCAACTTTGTTAGTATGAGGAACACCAGAACCTTTTTGAATACCCGCTGCTTTCTTCAATAAAATTGAAGCAGGCGGAGTTTTCATAATGTATGTAAAACTCTTATCAGCGTACACAGTGATCACGACAGGAACAGGCAAACCTTTTTCCATCTCACCAGTTGCGGCGTTGAACGCTTTACAGAATTCCATGATATTTACACCGTGCTGACCTAGAGCAGGACCAACAGGAGGACTTGGGTTAGCGCCGCCAGCGGGCACTTGAAGCTTAATCAAAGCATCGACTTTCTTAGCCATTTTTTACTCCGAGGTTTTAAATAAAACCTTTGTTTGGGTACAAGCGTTCCGAAAAACTCCCCGATTTCAACTAACCACCAAACTTAAGTGGATCTTTCTAATTCTACTAAACGAATCTCCCATAAGATTTTCGTTTAGCTGCATCCGTCACAATATCGAATGCAATTACTAAACAAGCATTCCAGGTTGAGAAGTTGAGCTTAATCGAGGCGCGATTTAGGTTTAAGCGCGGCGCGTATTAAGTACGCGAACACTTAAAATGAATCGCAGCGAAGAGTAAGCGCTGCTTATCAGCTCAGAATTAGCCTTTTTCTACTTGACCAAAATCCAATTCAACTGGAGTTGATCGACCAAAAATAGAAACTGCTACACGCAACTTCGACTTTTCATAGTTAACATCTTCTACTGTGCCGTTAAAATCAGCAAAAGGACCTTCAGTGACTCGCACCAACTCTCCTGGCTCGAAAGAAAACTTGTGTCGAGGAGCATCGGTACCATCTTGAACACGCTGGAGAATTTCCATCGCTTCTCGATCGGTTAGCGGTGTTGGGTCAGAAGCCTTACCACCGATAAATCCTGACACACGTGGAGTGCTCTTAACTAAGTGCCAACTCTCATCATTCATAACCATTTGTACCAAAACGTAACCAGGATAAAACTTACGCTCACTGGTGCGTTTTTGGCCTGCTTTCATTTCAACAACTTCTTCGGTTGGAACTAAAATCTCGCCGAAATAGTCTTCCATGCCAAGGCGACCTATCGCCTCTTCAAGGGTAAGCTTTACGCGCTTCTCATAATTTGAGAAAGCCTGAACAACATACCAACGCATTTTTGGCTTTTCAGCAGTCGCCTCTAAACCTAAATCTGCTGGATCTTGCCCTAAAACCGAGTCATCTGACATTGCTTATACCTTGGTTAAATTAATTAGTGTTTCGAAGAAACTAGCTATCTACGCCTAAAAGCAGGTCATAGATCACTTCAAACACGGCCATATCGATCAACCATAAGAAGATCGCGACAATTACAACCATCACTAAAACAATCATGGTTGTTTGAATGGTTTCTTGGCGCGTGGGCCAGACCATTTTACGAAGCTCGGTACGAGAGCCTTTCGAGAACTCTATCAAAGCCGCACCTTGAGCTGAAGTAGCAGCAATACCAATTGCCACCACTAGAGAAACCAACAATAAGCCAACACGCAACAAAATAGACACTTCTTGGCCCATCAAAGTTGGCAGCTGGTAGTAGCCATAAACGCCTGCACCCATAATGAGTACAGCGAGGGCTAATTTGACTTTATCTATCATCAATTTTTCTCTTTATATTTGTTCGTCTTATTTACACTTTATTATCGAGCATTCGCATAAAACGACAACGCTACGACCACTAAAGAAAATATGACCAAACCACCTAAATTCAACCAATACTTCCAGTCAATTTCAATTTAGTGGCAGGCCAGGAGGGAATCGAACCCCCAACCTACGGTTTTGGAGACCGTCGCTCTGCCAATTGAGCTACTGGCCTAAACTAAAAATTGCTTGAAAATCAGCGAATTAGATGATCTTTATAGACTCTATATACGCAAAAAGGTGCGCTAATATACATTAGCGCACCGAGTTTATCTAGCCCTGTATGGAAAATCGGGGACTTTTAATAAATAAACTACGCTTTTTATCAGTTCAGTCGAAAATTCGTCAAAACTGAAGGAGAAGACAGGCATCACTCCGAAAAAACCAGAGTGATACCGCAAACCCTATTTAGCTATTAATTTTCGCTACAACGCCTGCACCAACAGTACGGCCGCCTTCACGAATAGCAAAACGAAGACCTTCTTCCATCGCGATAGGTGCAATTAGCTCAACATTCATTTT
>CANMNN010000045.1 GCA_947499305.1 uncultured Arenicella sp.
AGGGTGTCGGTTACTTGGCGCTTACAAAGTATCACCTTGAATTCAAACTTGGGCATATTCATAGTTAACCTAAATAGTTACAGGAAATCAAAAAAGGAATGGTAACCCAAAAATGCGCCTTGTTTTAAAAAGGCGCATTTTCGGGTTACATATGCAATTCTCGATGACGCCGTTAAGATGACGCCGTTAAATAGAGCTATGACCCAATTTAATTCTTTACTAAAAATCGATGAATAAAAATAGGTCTGATTCAACCACCGTGCCTTTAACAAAGGCCGAAACATATTTATTTTGCCCAAGGTTATCAATAAAACTTGTTTCGCAACTTTCTTTTAAGCTCTCTGACTTGACGGCGCCTATCTGACTTGGCAATCCGTTATTAGATATCGGTAGTTTCAAAAAGAACTTAGTTTCTCATGCATCGCACCCGGCTTTGCCTCGATGCCTATCTATATACTGCTGGGCTTGGGTATAGTCATCACCATACTTGTGACTACCCCAACCCTAATCGGGATAGAGGCGCAACTCAGAAGCGCTCGAGTCTTTCTTGAACATCGCTCGAAAATGGAAAAATACCGGATAGGGGAGTCATTAACCGTGGCCGCCTCTGCTTTTATTTTTCTCACAGTGCGCAATGATAATTTTCTATCCTCCTACGCATTCTGCATCAGACAACACAGCAGGAAAGCGAGACACCCACTTTGGATTGCAGCAAATTATGGGTGTCGGATCTATCTACAATTTATCTTACTTTGCCTTTTAGCACGCAGAACTCAAGTTTCCAAGTTCTGCTGTGGTTTTCCGACATTACGAGTTAAGTACATCATCGCTGCCAAGACGATCAACAGTAAACTTGTACCCGCAAGTAAGGCATAGTCTTCCAATCGCAGCATTGTGTACAACAAACCGTATAGGCTAATCAATAAAACCGTAATGATGCCGGCACGTTTAATACTGCGCAGCGCCGCTAGCACGTAAACGCCGATCATACTAATGATGATAGCGGCGGCACTCAGATATGCTTTCAAGAAGCCTGCGTGCTCGGCCATCGAAAGTAAGGTTAGATAAAAAATGGATAAAGCCAAACCAATCACGCCATACTGAACAATGTGCAACCGTTGGCCTATGCCCATTTCAAAAAGCAAAAAAGTAAGATAGGTAAGCACCAGAAATAGTACGCCGTATTTTATCGCTCGAGTTATCTGCGAATACAACGATACTGATTCAAACAAGTTAACGCCCGCGCTGAATTCATTTATGTCGAATTCATCTACTTCTAGGGTCCATAGCTGTGGATAATTTCTAGCCAAATGCGGCACCGCCCACTTGGCATTAAAACCCTCGGCATTGATGTTATGCGAATCAGGTAACACGTTGCCCTGAAAGCTCGGGTGTGGCCAATCGGAATCTATTTGAATATTGGTGATTTTTCCGAATGGTGTAAAGTAAAAACCTTGGCTACCATTGACGTTAATATCGAGCTCGAATTCATAGACATCGGTATTTAGCTCACGTAAATCCAAAGGTGCATGAAAACCGCTATTCACTAGATTGGTAATTTTTGTTCCAGGCTCAAAATCGGCAAGTGTATTGTTCCACCTCAGTTCAGAGACTTTGTTAATAGCTTGGGTATCCGATAGGCCCACAGAAAACCAGGCTCGGTTCCAATGAATTTCGTCAATATTATTCGATAGGCCGCTCAAGCTCGGGCGTTTAAATGCGCCACTGATTTTGATGCCTGCGGTATAAACCAAGGCGTCATAGATACCTCGAGTACGCGTATCACTCAATAGTTTTACGTCCAAATTTAAGTCTTCGGGAAGCAAAATGGCAGTGCGTTTTCGATACACTGTTTTGTTTTTCTTACGTTCGTTGCCATCTTTATCGGTCAAAACTTCGACCGAATCAAAGCGCTCTGTGTAAGGAATTAGTAGCGATGGCCCTTTAATTTGCTGACGCTTACCCCAAGTTGCAGCCACATCACTTTGCACAGCATAGTAGAGCTCGCTACGCTCCCTAATAACATCGCTCACCATCGCCATGGGTATAGTCATAAGCGCGATCAGCACAGCCACCACGGCAAAGCGCCAGACTATTGACTGCTTTAACCAACCACCAAGATTGAAATCGTTATTCGCTAACGCGTCGCCGCCTGTCGATTTTCGCTGACTCAACACACCCATTTTCCGCGCCAGAAAAACCACCAATAGAATCACACCAGCACCAATCGCCAGCATGATAATCAACCCAATCAAACCAAATATTATATCCATCGTTAAGTCAGCCCACTAAATGTTCCTTTGTTATAGAGCCTTAAACTTTAATAGGATGATTTGTGGTTTATATGTGGAATGTATGAAGTTTGAATCACTGCCCTGCTCAAAGGTCTCGCTAGCACTGATAGGTTCAAGTTTTGCCTTTTACCCTGATCGATTCTTGAAAGGCAAGGGCAAGACCTGACCCCGCTAGTTATTTTGTGCTAACTATTGATTGCAAAAACCTATCGCAGCTTTTCCTCCAGAAATTACCGCAAAGACATCATCAGTGAACAGCTCAAGTAGGCGGTGCTTGTTTTTGCCCTTTTTGCAGATAAACAAAATCGAACGTTTTGTTTTACCACTCCCCTTTAGCTCGCGAGTCACTTGTACAACAGTCTCACCATCTTTTATCTCACCAACAGACGCAATCTCGAATTCACCGACCGGACGCTCCGCCAACTTACTCATATAGTCGAGTTCACTCATTTCTCCTACATTCAGAACAGCACCAATAGTTAATTCAGAATTGCCCTTAGTTATGCCTGACTCGCTTGCTACCCAACCATTTGGAACTTCGATCTCGATCTGTTCTGCGCTTACGTTGACGACAATGAAAAGGCTTGAAAGTAGAAAAAGAATTTGATTTTTCATGAGCTAAATAATGGTTAACAGTTAGTGTGGGTATGGCCTTGTGTAGGGATTAACTTTATTGGACTCTGATCAGAGTTATCACTATCTAGTAAAACAACCGAGATACTCTCAGAAAGGTCTCACTTTACAATTATGTGGAATCAAAACCACCTGATATTGGTTACAAGTTAAACGACTGCCCCAAGTCTATCAAATCAAGACAGAGCTGCAAAACAGAGCTGGGACACCCACTTTTCAGTCATGGTTCAGATTTTGATTCTTGGTGATTACGTTTGGAGTAATGTTTATCGATCATATTCCTACCTTCAGTCTTTTTCTTCTTATGGGTGTCCAAATATTATTTTTACCTAACTAAATGCCATTGAGTTTGTCGGCCAGCGAGATACCACACTTTTTTGCCATCAAATACGGCGCTTTGCTCTAATTTGATTTGCAGCCATTGGTCGTTCCACTCTGGCACCTGAATCGTAATGTTTCCTTCTATCGCATAAGCCGTATTTGCATACAGTTTCCAATCGCCTTGGACCGGTGTTGGGCCTTGATTATCCCACATGCCAATTGTTGGGCCACTTGCGTGCCCAACAAAGCCGATTGGATGCGTGTACGTGCTGCTTTTAATGCCCGCTGACTCACTCTGCTTAATCGTGTTTGCAAGAATTTGGTTGCCTTTCAGACCAGTTTTGAAATTCCCAGTTAGTATATCCTGCCAACGATTACCGACGGCGAGCGCTTTTTTTAACCCTTTAGGTGCATCTGTTTCATCCATATTTAGAACGTAAGCCATCTCCTGCGTATCAGTACACATGTTGAAGTAACAAATGCCGACATCGGTATGCAGAACGTCTCCAGGTAACACTGTGCGACCATACTCCCCCATAAAAACATCACCTTTACTTGTTTTGTCACCTTTGCGTTGAATGTTCACATAGGGCTGGAACCATGGTCTAAGCTGTAGTTCTTCAAATCGTTCTCTAAGGTACCAGGCTATATCATCAGTGGTTGTAACACCTGGAGTGATTACCTTGTTCGAAAACGCTTCAGCAATAACGCCTCTGGCTATCGTGACAATTTGCGGGTAGACATTTAGTTCATTCTCGCTTCTGGTCTCTAACCACCTTACTACTAAATCCTCAGCACTCACCAATCGACTTTTGTAGGTGTCAGGCAGAAAGTTAAGAAGCTTGCGGTGTAAGCCAACACTCAACCCATCGGAAAGTGCCGAATCTTCACTGATGTTGATACCAATCTTTTCGGGGTCTCGTTCTGCGATAACGTCGGCTAGCTTTTTCCATTGCTCTTCAGACGTTCCGCCCTCCCACACGGTTGGATAAACATCAGCAATGGCGTATCGACTGACACTGAAACGCTCAATAGATCCGTCTTCCTTCTTTGCAAACACAAGAATTGTCGTTCTACGGGCGGCAAAAGTGGGCTGTGGCACCAATGTATAAAACAGTTTGTCTTCACCGTATTCTCGGTTAATCACCAACCACATATCCAAATCTACTTCATCCATCAATTTTGGAAGCAAATTGTCTAGCCGGTCAATTACAAGGCGATTTAACGGCTCTACTCTTTCTTTAAATGATAAAACTTGAGGTAACTCAGTAATGACTCTGCCCTGCTCAAACTCCTTTGCATAACTCGTGAATGCCGTTACTAGCAAAAAGAAGATAAGTATCATTTTCATTATTGAGCCTCTATGTTTTTCTTTGACGTTATATATTTAGACCAAAGCTAACACGTTTTCTACTTTCTCGAGTTAAATCAACTCGGAGGTTCTGCTTAGTAATGCGGGCCATAGTTACGTTCCTAATTTTTTTCTGACCCTAATCTTTCTCAACGTTCATTTAGATGATGTTTTCAATAACGCTATAAAATTAGCACTGGCAGATACATAGCATTACTATTAAAAATTTTGCATCATGAAAGGAGATGAAATAGTTGTATATACATATAGGGCCAAGTCTTGCCTTTTGCCCTAGTCGGTTTTGAAGGGCAAAAGGCAAGACCTGACCACGTTCTTGCGCCCTAAAGAGCAGTAAAGCCGGACACCCACTTTGCATTGTTAGTGGCACTGCCACTCCGAATAAACAGAATGCAGGTGTCCAATGATTACTAAAGACCTTTTAAATTTTTAGTAACGATGAGCATCGAAAGATGCTTTAACCTTTAGGGCGAGCAATTAAACGTATTTGTATTCGGTTTACGCATGAGTTCGATCAGCGATAGCCATTCGTCTACCGTGATCTCAGGAATCTGTTCAACAGCCCAAAGTATAAGCTCGTCATGCGTTAAGTGATGTAGCGGATCCCTGAGCCGATTTACCAATGCACAGCCATCCGTAGAGTTTGTAGATGAAATTAGCATAGTGTCTTGAGTCACCACGCCTCTAGCGCCTGTGGGTGCGCGCCAATGATCGGCAAAACCCGTTGCTGAGCTATGGCAACTTGCACAAACCCGGTCGTCAAACAAGTCGACACTTACCGTAAATCTCCCCTCTCTGACGTGGCGTCCAAATGTTTCGTTATTCCTACTCATTTCGTGACAATTTTGACACTTTTCGTGCTTGGAAAGCGGCATGAATTTATTCCTGAAAGCCTGATAGGAAATCAGCGGCTGAGGAGTAACGCCTGAGCGAACAAGGCGCACATAAGCAAAGGCAAAACCTCGATTTATGCTGGATAGAGTTCCGGTTGCAAAATCAACACCTCGCCCAAAAAATTCATCTTCAACGGTTGAAGACCAATAGAATGGATCATAAAAATCGTCGGCTAAACGTGTATTTTCTGGAAAAATAGTCTGATTGATGGCCGGTTGATAGCACTGATGCTCAACCAAAGAGTAGAGTTCTTTATACGTTGGCAATCTCCAATCGATATGGCCAGCGGTAGTCGAGTCCTCTGCAGCTTGCAGTGCCTCATCCCAGGGTATGTGTCGAGCCTGACCAGTATTACAGTTAGATCCAGACAGACCTTCGGTGCACTGTTTCCACATTAATCCGGTTTTACGATCGATTACCGTACCGTCTCCATTAACAATAAATTGATTGGTCGGGGTGCTGGCCGGAATATCTGAGCCACCGCGGCAAAGTTCTCTCTGAGCTGTTGCCAAATCAGCAAAAACCCACAGCATGATAAAAACTAAAATTTGCTTAGATCGCATTCTGTTAGCTCGCTTTAAACTAAAAAAATAACTCTTGGCTTTTGACGGATAGAAGTAGTCGGAGAAACTAACAAAGAGATTCATAGCCCGCCTCTCACTAAACGAACGTAACTGGGATTATCCCGAGATTCGTTTTCTAGAAGACCATTCACTCTCCAACACAAAGCATCTTCTAAGCCCTCATTTCTAAAGTCAGAGGCATACGCAGTGTTGGACCAGTAACATGCCGCGTCGCTGAGAGCACCAGCTTGGGTGTTAGGAAAATAGTTTGTGTCAATTAATGGCAATGATAAATCGTTGTCTTGATTAGGCTGCTCAGACATCAGGCTTAGCAGTTCCTTTGGAGTTGGTATGCGCCAATCGTTGAAGCCACAATAGCTTTGCAAGTTGCTGCCATCGACCAGCGTATTCCAATCAGCATAATACGTTCCATATCCGAGGCCTCGTGTCGTTTTGCCTCCCCAGCGATAGGTGGCACTTGTATCATGCAATCCACCGTTGTTGCTTTTAACTTCCCAAACCAAACCGGTAACGTTGTCTTGCACGCACGACCAAGTCATGGCGTCTGATGGCAGCACATCACCATTAGCCGCTAGCTTAGTAAAACTGAACCCCCTAAACCCATCGCTATTATCAAAGTCGGTGACATCTCGGCCATGGCTACAATCTTGTTGACTTAGCACTGGACCCAAAAAGCAGCCGGCGGCGATCCCCGCCCCAGGGAAGCCATCTAACTGAATACCCGCCTTTAACTGCCCAGTGTCGTTTTGCAGAATTTCGGGAATAAGTAAAAACTCGCTTGATGGCTCGGTTGCCACCCCATTAACCCTGGCTCTTAATACGAAGTAGTAGATAGTAAAGTTAGTTAAGTCGGAGAGTTCTAAGCTATCACTAACAATATTAGTGACTCGCTGCGAATTTGCTAAGCCTTCAAAGTTACTCACGTCTGCTACGGGATCCCCAAAACTTTCGGTTGCATAAAATACCTCATAGCTATCCGCATCTGGCACCGCATCCCAGGTTAAGCTGACTTTAGAGGCACCTGCTTGGCCACGTAGTCTAAGAGTAACTTCGGAAGGGTTATCGCCAGGATCGTTGGCGGTAAAAAGCAAATCGTAAATAGCCGGCAACCAGGCCAACTGTGGTGTTTCAGTGTTATTGGGGCTGGCAAAGCTTACGCTTCCCAAAGCCATGAGGCTTAGAGAAATAAGAGCGATCACACCCGTCTTTTTAATGATCGCGACAAAGGTGATTAGAGGGTGATATAACGTTTGTTTAAACATGGTTAGTTTTGCTGTTTTGGAATATGGCGAAAGTCAGGTGTAAAAGTTGTTTTGCAAAATACTCCAAACTATTCAGATGAAAAGTAAGCGACCTTTACCGATCAGGCTATTGCGATACCACTACCGGGACAGCGACAAATAATTCGTAGTTCTGGTTGAAGTACCGAAGTTCGTATTCGCCTGCTGTGCTCGGGGCATCGAGCGTGACTTGATTGTTTTCATTTAACCAAGTCAATGAACTATAGTCATCGGTGCCCTGCGTTCGCGGGCCAATTGCGATCATGTCACCCTCGGCACCTGGGCCTTGCCAAATGACACTGAATTTTTTTCCGGCCATAATTTTCCCAACAGGCTCAAGCGTTACTGAACTAGGAGTAACTAGAATGGATACTCTTGCATCAACTCTCGATTTGCCATACGCATCAAACACATAAATAACCTCGTATTCACCTGCTTTCTTAGGCGCAATTAACGAAACTTGATTGTCTACTCCCAGATCTGATTGCCCCACGTGAGATTCAAAGTCTTTATTTGTCTCAACAATAGCCACGGCATCTGTCTTGCCACGGGGGCCACTCCACCCTACATTGAACTCTGCTCCAGCAGGAACGGATGGAGGCACCCTAATAGTAGTTAATGGAACATCCCTTTCTAACTTTAGATAGATTACCTGTTCCTCTGCAGGGTAGATAAATTCGGCGAGGCCGGAGTAGACGCTGGAAGACGCTTTAACAATGTAATGCCCTTCGTCGAGGTCGGGAAGATGATCATTTAGTTTAATCTCCGATGTCGAGGTGATTACTTCCATCGATAAGCCTTTACGGTTACTTATCAACCATGTTGTATTCTCAGAGGGCTCTCCTAGGTCAGCTTTTAAGCCAACAATTTCTAACGTGCTTTTTACTTGAGCCTCTGGCTGAAGGGATGAATTTGACCCGAGAGCATCACTTAGATCTTCTGCATTTTTAGCGTCGATATACTGGCCACCGGTATTATCGGCTAAGCACCGTAGCTGTTGTCGCTCTTGATTGGTTTTAATATCCAGACCAATCACATGGGTGGTAAAGTCTATTCCAGCTTCTTCGAGCTCAAGCCCCAATTGGCAGGAGTCAATGCCACACGTTTCCACGCCATCGCTAAGCAAAATGACCGTGGCTTTTTGTTCCACAAAATTGAGCTTTTTAGCCGCAAGGCGCACAGCATCACCGAGTGGTGTCTTGCCTTTGGGCGTAAGCCGATAAACGATTTCACTCAGTGAAATGGCATCGACAGGCATCGGCTCCGAAAGTACTTCGATATCCTGACAATCGCCTTTTCTACGATGGCCATACGCGATCAAGCCAGCGTCGATAGGCTTGGCCTGCCAATCTTTCACCAGTGCTCCATAGGCTTCTCTCACTAATTCAATTTTTGTTGTGCCATTTATTTGACCCCACATTGATCCAGATGCGTCCAACACAACCATGATTTTTTCGCGATCATGGTTGTGGTTGGATGCATCTTTCGCTGACACAACTTGTTCACACATCAACAAAACAATCACTAAACAGCTTAATACTAAATTTTTCATATTGTTCACTCTCATAAGTTGCGCCCTCTAATTGCTTTCCTGTATGGCAAGACACCCTGATTCGGTGTTAAGTCCACCCAAGAGCGCCCCAAACAACGATTCAATATCGGCATTTTCTGGCTCGTTTTTTTCCACAGAGCCCGCTATGTCTAGCATGAATTGAAGTGAAAACGGCACCACATTTTTTATACACGCAGAGCCCAGCTCTTGATGATTGGCGGCTGAACCGATAATGTTTGCACTTAACCATCGATCGTTGTGGATAGACCAATCAAGCAAACGGTTCGACGGAGTAACGCATTGACGGCCTTGTACACCGGACAGAATATTTGTATTGACGGGCAGCCCAGATAGATAACTTGTTTCTCCTTTTTGAACCGTCACCGAGACAGTCGAGGGTGATTTAAGCGTTCCTTGTCCAGTAATCGCGGGGACCAATTTCTCGGCATCAATAAAATTGACTAAAAAGGTGGAAACTGGGCCAACATTAGCACCACCGGAGCTGATGATTTTTCCTTGGTCTTGCATTCCATCTAGGTCGAGCCTCCAGTAGCAACTGCAACCAACCGTCAGCTCGAGTTCATCTACCAATACGCCATCTGTTGTTTTTGCGGTAATGATTGAATTTCCTTTTATGTCTCCTGACGTAAAACTTCCATTTTTTGAAATTCTTCCTAAAGGGCTACTTTCCCAAGAGATTTCGGAAAAAGACGCGTTGTTTTCGTCGACCAAGTTAAATTGCGTGACCGTACTTTGATCCACGCAAAACGGTCGAGGATATATCTGAGGTGCGTCAACTCTTGCTTTTGCTTGTTGATTCGGAGCACTAAATCGCTTAACTAAAATAGTGCCGGAAAATTTCCCTTTATCGCTAGGTGACTGGATTGTCACTACCCAACTTACAATCGGAGTGCCGTTTTTTACAGCTAATAGTGGCTCGCTTAAATCAGAGACTTTAAATCCATCACTAAGCGTTATATCTAAATCAACGTCGGAAGCGCGGGTATCGCCTCGCGAATGCGTTACGGTAACGCTGAAGAGTTGGCCAGGTAAAATAGTTTGTGTAGACGGTGAGACCCATAAATCATCTGGATCGACTTGGATTAATTGAGTTCCAGAAATCTCATTGTTTCCCCAAAGACCCGGCATAGGGCGGTATGTGAGTACGGCATCGCCTGCTTTTTTAGCATCGTAGAAAAGCAATGTTGGTTGGTTTGTAAAACTTGGCAAAAGGGTACTTTTCGTATCTAGAGCAGCATGGTAGAAACCTTTTTCCAGGATATTGATCGGTGGCAAATTAAACTTCGATATTTTGAATGCGCTAAGAGGTCCGTCAAATTTAGCATCACCTATTTGTTGTGATAGAACTTGTTTTCCCAACGCTTCCGTACCTTCAGCCACGCTACTCAAGGCCTCACGCTGGGATTTGATAGATTGGCTTCGTAATTGTGAGAAGCGACTTCCTAGTTTTGGGCCTACTTTTTTCAGTGCGGCGGACCTAACTTTAGCGCTTAACTTTGCGCCAGCACTTCCGATGGCCTTCCCATAAGGAAAGAAGTTATTGATTATATCAACGAGCAATTGCGCCATATTCAGGCCCTTTGCCGAGGTTGTCACCATGATCTTGTTAACGGTGGTGCGCTTTGGCCGCTTTTGTGTATAGATTCGCCAAGGGCCGCCTTGCACAGAAATCGATTCAAATTTGCTGGGATAGAGTCCATCAACTAATTTGTCTCCAAAAGCTTGCATAAACAGATGGTGGGCCGCCATTGAATAACCAAATGCTATCGGTTTGCCCGCTGCACCACCAGCTTGGCTTGCAAGCAATCCGCCCAACCCAAGAACGGTTCCGGCGCTGTCTCTTAATACCGATGTCTTTAGCCCTGTAAGTGAGTTTGGGTTAAAGATTCCTTTCTCTAAATTTTTGTGCGTGCTGTTTGCTAAGGAAGCTCGATATTGTTTGCGCATTTGCATTGCAAGCTCATTGGCTGATTTTGGTTCTGCCCAATTGGTTTCTATCGGTCGAGTAATTGTCTTTAGGTTAGAGTAATCATAAAGAGGGTTTACTCTATTCGCAGAGGCAAATAAAAGGTGCCTTTCCGAAAAAAGTTGGCCAGCGGTATTTGCTTCCTCTATGAATTCTTGGTTTATCTTGTCTAACTCTTCGAGCCTATCGAGAATTCCGGTGCTGGCAATGTAGGCATCCATGACATCTAACGCTAAAGCAATTTCTTTGGAACTTTGTCTCTCTCGATAAAGCTCTTTAAAGTAAGGTAAAAGATGAAACAAACTTGCAGAATAGGCCAACACAGGATTTTGCTGAACTGAGGCTGTATTTAATACAGCTTGATTGATTTCGTCTTGGGAAAAGCCCATATCTGCTGACAGAGCGGCGTAGTTATTGCCAGTCAGACCAATTAGGTGCTGAAGCAGCCTTGGGTTTTGCTCCATCGCTCTATGGGTTAATCCTTTAATTTCACAACCAACCTCACCGTTCGTAATCCATAAAGACTTTATTGCTTTGTCTTCCCACGGTTTGTACATAGTAGGTGGAACCACAAATTCAAAGCCTGATTTTGGAACTAGGAATGCTGGTACAACTGTCTGATCATCGCCGAAATCAAACATTGCCCAAAGTAGCGAGTCTGGGGTATCCACGTCGAACCCAGAATTAACCACTTGAATCCAAGAACCAGGTTGAAGTGCTCTTTCGCCGCCTTTGATCTCACAAGATATCCCCACAGAGACATAGCAAGTTAAAACAAATGTCGTCATCCATTTAGTTAGCTTTTTGTACATGAAGATACCCCTAGATACTGGCCTTGTTGTGTTCGAATATTGTGATTAAAAATCAAATAACGGTGCGATATCTTCTAAGTCTTTTAAGGAGGGTGCCTTGACTTTAGCCGTCTCGCCCTGAGTGTTGGATAGGCTTAACGTGTATCTGCGTTTTTCTTTCACTTGCCACATATAGTCGATCGATTTGGTGTATTTATTCCCATAAATTTCTGTCGAAGCACCCGCTGGCAAGCCTTGTATCTCGGCAGCTTGGTACTTGATTGTTTGGCCAGCTATCTTCCGACCTTGTCGTATGATGTAGTCAATATTGCTTTTAAAAAAATCTGGATTCGTAACTTTTGGGTTTCTTTCTTCCTTGCGAAGGTGTACCGAAGCACTAGTTCCGTTTGCTTTTACAAAGTCCCATTGACACGTAGTGGTTAAGCCGTTGCGGCTTTCATAGGGCGAAGTTTGAGAAATTTGCGAAGGCTCAGTATTAAAATGTTTTGCAATTTTTTTGATACTGGATATTTCGCAAGCTGAAAGGCTTGCAGAATCGCCGGTCGCCACAGCGCATGCGCTGAGAGTTAAAGCGCTTAGTAGTAAAGTAAATGTGTAATTTTTCATGCTGGTTTATTCCTATCTAAAGATCAAAAAATGTTAGTTAGTTAATCGTTCCACTAAGCTTGAGCCAAAAAAGGAGGCTTCACCGGAAAGGGAGGCTTCACCTGAATTGAAGTTCGCTGATAAAAGGGTTGTTGCTATGTCAAAGTTGGTTCTGTCTAAGAGCTAGGCATCATTCCTTGAGTTTGGTAAGCCTCTAAATCGACTCTCTTATTGCTTGTATCGATAGAAATTACTTTCATTCGATTCGTCTCTTTTCCGTTTTGGTAAATAGTTGACTCCAGCGGAAATCCTGATGGCATATTCTTCGTTCGCTCCGAAAATGAAGCACCAAGTACGTTCTGATTTTTTGGCCCAAATGTCTCAAGCATTTTTTTGCTTGCCTTTAGATAGTCAAAACCGTTCAGGTCAGCGAACCAAACCGAACCGGAATCTTGGCCGTCTTCAAATCTCCATTCGTGCGCGGTGCGGTTTAGAATCTTTTTGGATTTACCCGTTTTTTCAAAACGACGATCCGGAGCATCATTTTTTTGTAAGGCCCTGTTATCACCAAGTCCAAAACCTTGGAAATCATTTAGTAAGTCAGCCGGAATTACCGTTTTGGTTTGGCTTTGACTGTCGATATTGAGAATCGCTCGGTTTTTGTGGTCGAAAATCATCGATTGATCAGCTGAATTTTTAATCAGAATCGCTTGGTCAGAGAATGATTGTAAAAGCTCAGTTTTGTCATTCGCTGTCGTGTTTTCGAATACGACGGTGAGAGA
>CANMNN010000046.1 GCA_947499305.1 uncultured Arenicella sp.
AAGTTCAAAGGCACTGATATGGACGAAACCACAGCTCGCGCAATCGAGCTGATGTTGCGAGGCTCTTCAGCACCGGCACCAAATGACCCAAAACTCCAGGCAGAACTTGCCGCAGTATTGACCGAAATGGAAGGCAAGTACGGTGCAGGTAGTTACTGTAACGAAAAAGGCGAATGCCGCGAGCTGCAAGAACTTGAAGCCGTACTCGCAAGCTCACGAGATTACGATGAGCTACTCGACGTTTGGCAAGGCTGGCGCACGGTCTCGCCAGCTTATCGCGAAACCTACCAACGCTTTGTAGAGCTTGGCAACCAAGGCGCTAAAGACTCCGGTTTTGAAGACTTGGCTGATGCCTGGAAGTCAAATTATGATATGAGCCCGGCCGAGTTCACCACCGAGGCGCGTCGACTATGGGACCAGGTAAAACCTTTTTATGACGAACTGCATTGTCATGTACGCGCCAAACTTGGCGAACAATACGGCGAGGATAAAGTACCTCAAGATGGTCCAATTCCAGCACACCTACTTGGCAACATGTGGTCTCAAACTTGGGACAACATCTACCCAATCATGGAGCCATATAAAGGAGTTGCGTCATTGGACGTTACCGCATCGCTAAAAGATCAAGGCTACGATGAGCTTAAAATGACGCAAACCGCCGAGGGCTTTTTTACCTCGCTAGGCTTACCGTCTCTGCCAGAGAGCTTTTATAAAAACTCAATGATCAAAAAGCCACGTGACCGAAATGTGGTTTGCCATGCAAGTGCTTGGGATATGGACAATGGCAATGACCCTCGTATCAAACAATGTGTTGAAGTTAACGAGGAACAACTTAGCACTTTGCATCACGAGTTAGGTCATATCTACTATTATTTGATGTACAAAGATCAACCTTCGACTTTCAAAGGCGGCGCACATGACGGCTTCCATGAAGCGATTGGCGACACTATTGTGTTATCGATGACGCCTAGCTACCTGAAAGAGAAAGGCTTAATTGACGAAGTCGTCGAGAGCGAAGAAGCGACTTTAAACAAGCAGATGAAACTAGCTCTTGAGAAAATTGCTTTCTTACCGTTTGGCAAAATGATCGACGAGTGGCGCTGGAAGGTTTTCTCTGGTGAGATCGCGCCCGAAGATTACAACAAAGGCTGGTGGGCTCTGCGCAACGAATATCAAGGCATTGCACCTGGTGTTGAACGCACTGAAGCTGATTTTGATGCAGGCGCGAAGTATCACATTCCAGGCAACACACCTTACACTCGTTACTTTTTATCGTTCATCATGCAGTTCCAATTTCACAAAGCTTTGTGCGAAAAGGCTGGCCATGAAGGCCCTCTACATGAATGTTCGATCTACAACAACAAAGACGCAGGTAAAGCACTAGGAGACATGTTAACCATGGGTCAGAGCAAGCCTTGGCCTGAGGCAATGCAAGCTTTGACAGGTCAACGCAAAATGGATGGAAGCGCAATTATCGATTATTTCGCTCCACTGAATGCTTACCTAAAAGAACAAAACGAAGGCCGTCAGTGCGGTTGGCAATAACAAAGTAGTGGCAGTCTTTTAGACTAAGCGAGCCTCTACTGAGTGGTAACTTGGTAGAGGCTTTTTTAGTTTCGAAGTCCGCTAAATTGCATCAGCCGCGCAGTTAAACCACAACAAAACCAAAAAAGTCATGACCTTAATCTCTGCAGCACTACTCTTATTCTTGGTAATGGACCCTCTCGGGAATATTCCGCTATTTCTTACCGCACTTAAGAGCGTTGAACCTTCTCGGCGCGTGAAAGTGATCATTCGCGAGTTGCTTATTGCCTTGTTGGTAATGGTTATCTTTTTGTTCTCAGGCCAAGCTTTTCTGTCGGCCCTACATATATCTGAGCCTGCTTTGAAAGTAACAGGCGGTGTTATTTTATTCTTGATTGCGTTAAAAATGATTTTTCCGCCAGACAATTCATCACATAAAGTTCTCGAAGAAGAGCCTTTTATCGTCCCACTAGCAATTCCGTATATCGCTGGGCCGTCAACACTCGCGACCTTAATTTTGATAATGAATAACGAGCCTCAACGCTGGGCTGAATGGCTTATCGCTTTACTCGCTGCATGGGCAGTGTCAGGAGTTATTCTGATGAGTGCGGGGCCTCTCGCAAAGGTTTTGCGTAACCGGGGGTTAATAGCAATTGAGCGACTCATGGGCATGATACTTGTCGCCATCGCGATTCAAATGCTTATGGACGGCATAGCCAAATTTATAACTCAGCTAAGCGCTGGCGCTTAGCACAAACCAACAACATAATTGCTGTGCCCTAAAACACTTAGGGCACAGATTGTTTAGCGGGCCCTAAGTTAACATCGAACCGCCGGTCAGCTTAAGACTTAACCTCAGCCTTTGCGTTATCAGCGGCTCCTTCTTCAGGATCTTGGCCCTTCGCCGCTTCTTCTAGTACGGGCTCTGATGCTTCTTTCTGTTGCTCTCTTGTGTCTGGCCCTTCGTCAGCTTGATCTGACTCGCTTGCTTCAACGACAGCGTTAGTTTCTTTATTCTCTAGCTTTACTTGGGATTGTGATTCGTCGGCCAAGGCTGCGGCAACGCTATCAGGTCGGCACAATGATGTGGCACCAACAGACAAGTGCTTATACAAGTCTTGGTATTGCTCGGTCATGTCTTGAAATTTTTTCGACGTTTCTTCGAAGTGCGCTTCCACTTTATCTTGATAGTCTTGGTATTCCTGCTTTAGGCCAGCTGGCGATGCTGAACCACTGCTGAGCTTGTTCCAAAGCAACATAATCAGGGCGCCGCAGACAAGCCCAACAACAAAAATAACGATTAATTGCAATAATTCTGATTCCATGATGATCTCTAGGTAGGTAATGCTTTATTTTCAACGATAGTACGGTGTAGGTCTGTGGACATTGTAACGCAGGCCGCGTAGTCTAAAAACAGCAACTTTAAATGTTGCTGATTACCGTTTAGAAATACAAGGTCGTTCGTCTACACACCGTACGCCTATAATGGCATGATTAACCAAGGGCCAAATTATTTGATGTTTATGTTCACAAAAATTTTAAATCTGCCGCTCGGCAAACTCGCAGCCATCACCGGGCTTAGCTTTACAATTACCCTAGGCAGTGCGCTCTTAACGGCTGATAAATCCTGGGCAGACGTGCAGCCAGTTTCTGATGCTGAGCTCACAATGGACAAAAACCTCAGCTATGATCTACATAGCACTCTGTTTTATCTTCAGTTCCATCATTATTCTCCGAAAGAACTGGATGACGCCTACTCGTCAAGAGTGTTCGACTCTTACATTAAAGTACTCGACCCGAATAAAGTCTACTTTACTCAAGCTGACATGGACGGTTTTGAAAAATACAGGACCAAACTCGATGACCTAATCAAAAAGCGCGACGTTGAAATTGCCTTCGATATTTTCAAACTCTATCGCCAACGTTTAAGCGAGCGAACCGAATACATAATGGGCATTATCGATACTGACTTCGATTTTAGTGCCGATGAATCGATAAATATTGATCGAGATACCTACACTTGGGCTCCAGACACAAAGGCCGTGGAGGCTAAATGGCGTAAGCGCATCAAGAATGACACTTTACAGCAAATCATGGCTAAAACTGAGATTGAGGAAGTTAGAGACAATCTCAAACGCCGTTACAAGCGACAACGCGATGTGATTTTTCAATTAAAGTCAGACGAAGTATTCGAGTGGTTCATGAACTCGTTTACTCGGGACCATGGCCCACACACGACCTACATGTCCCACGTCACGGCTGAAAACTTCGAAATCAGCATGTCTTTACAACTCACAGGGATTGGCGCTGCGCTCACCACAGGTGAGGACTATACAGTCGTCAATCGCATCATTACAGGTGGTCCAGCCGAGAAGAGCAACGCAATAAAAGCCGAAGATAAAATTGTCGCAGTTGGCCAAGAAGACGAAGAGATGATCAACGTGATCGGTTGGCGTTTAATGGACGTTGTGCAAATGATCCGGGGCGATCTAGGTACGAAAGTACGCCTAGATGTACTATCAAGCGACAAAGCGCCAGGATCACCTCCAGAGCGATTGGAACTTGTTCGCGATCTAATTAAACTAGACGATCAAGCGGCTCAGCTTAGCCAAGTAGAATTGCCTGATGGTGAGAACGTGCATAATTATTCTGTGATTAGCATACCGTCGTTCTACTCCAACGCCGATCAAATTCGCAATACCAAAGAAGAGCTTGTGGCGACAACGCACGATGTGGCCAAATTATTAGAAGAGGTTAAAAAGTCCGATTCTGAAGGTCTGGTATTAGATCTACGCGGTAACGGTGGCGGATACTTAAACGAAGCGGTCAGTCTTACGGGGCTGTTTATCGATAAAGGCCCTGTTGTTCAAGTGGTTGGTTCACGGCCAAATCAACGTCAGGTGCATCGCGACCGTGATAGCCGAGTAGCCTATGATGGTCCTCTGGTGGTGCTAATAGATCGCTATAGCGCTTCAGCATCAGAAATATTCGCTGGCGCACTACAGGATTATGGGCGCGCGCTGATCGTTGGCGAGCGCTCTTTTGGCAAAGGAACTGTTCAATATCCTAAATCACTGCGAGACCGGAACAGTGATCGCAAGAGTAAGATCAAGTTTACTAACGCGCAATTTTTTCGAATTAGTGGCAGCTCCACGCAACACAAGGGAGTGGTTCCAGATTTAACCTTAAACTCCGGAGAAGAAGATGTTGAATTTGGTGAACGCTCATACGACAACGCTTTGCCTTGGTCTACCACCGAGCCAGCAAAGTACCTCCCCGGCTCGTTTGATCAAAATTTACTCTCGAGCCTGCTTAGTAATCATTTGCGACGCTCGGATAAATCAGCGGCGTTTGAATATCTGAGAAAAAACTCGGAGCGCGTGATGGCAAACAAAAACATTAAGAGACTGTCGCTCAATCTCGCTGAGCGCCAAGCTGAGCGAGATAAACTGGAAGCTGAATCATTGGCCAACCTAAATGAATACCGCGCATCTCTTGGCCTTGAAGCAGTTACTGAAGATACACGCAAGGACAATCCATTGCCTGGTGAGGATGAACATTGGAATCAGGTTTATCACACCGAGGCCGCGCGAATTTTGCACGATTTTAATCTAAGAAATCGTAGCTTAATCACCAAAACGAACAGCGACTCACCTGAGACCTAAGAAGCCTGAGACGAGTTAATTGCTCGGGCTCGATTGGCGAGATAGAACGCACCGAAACTGATTAATTGAGGTCGCGCACACGACGCGCGACCTCACATCGTTTGCCCTATACTAAACAGTCAGAAATACTGACTAGTTACATAGCACCATGGCACGACCAAAAATCAAGCTCTCTTTCTCTAATACCTTGCTTATCGGAGCAGCCATCAAACTCCTATGGCTTGGTACCGCCCAAGCTCAGGTGCCCGTATTTGCCACGCAAATTACTAAAGAAAATGCCCAAGCCCTCATAAGCAAGGGGCCTGATGCAATAGGCGGAATTAATGATTGGTTTTTCACTAACGGAACTTTGTGTGGGATCGTGTCGGATGTTGACCACGAAGGTCAGTTTTCAACCAAAGGCGGCTCACTCGTTGATCTAGGCTTTTGCGGTCGTGCCGACGATCACTTCTCAGCAACGCACGACCTACTTCAAGGTAGTCGCCGTCGCCCACTTGATGCAAATCAAGTTTCCATTGAGCATGACGAGAAACGAGCCACCGTGATCGTTCGCGGTTCACAGGATGGCGCCAACATCGTTACACGCTACTCCTTGAGCTCGGACCAACCTACCCAAGTTCATATTTCGAAACGCTTACGACAACAGGGCGGCGACTCGTTTAATTTTTTCTCATCATTGAATTTCAACTACCATTCGCTCGAAGCGTTCGTGCTAAATAGTGAAAATTTAAGCAAGAGCAATGGCTTTAAAGCTGAAGATTTTGTCTCTCGCGGCGTTGGTGCGATGAGAGTTGCGGCCCGCGACGCCGACACAATTATTACGCTTAGCCCAAGTGACGCCGAAGTTGGCATTGCCTACGGCTGGCAATTAAAGTCTGCCATACGCATTGACAACGGTGAACGAACACAACTTCCGCGCTTTATGTTGGCCGACGATTCTTCGAATGCCATGCTAGTTCTCACTGATACTTTTTACATCGGCGATGGTCAAAAAATCGGTTGGCTTCAGTTGCCTCAGTTTCCACTATTGTCGATGAACGACGATACAGTGATCGAAACCCAAGAAGTCATTTACGTAGGCAAGCGTGGCGATGTAGCGTCTATTACGGATCAAATTTTTGAGGGCCAAGCACAGGTCTCGGGCCGAGTTGTTAGTAAAAGGAATCCTAAAAGCTCTAAATTCGATCCCGAGGTAGCTGCGGTACATGTATTGATAGACGGTGAAACACCCTATACGCATGTACGCACCGATGAACAGGGAAATTATAGTTTTCGAGCTCCCGCGGGTAACTACACTCTATCAGCCAAGGCTAGTGCCAAGCGTAGCATTGAGCGTAAGATAGTTATCACCGAACCAACTCAGGCAAAACGGCCTTTGACGGCCTTGTCGATCGAACCATTAATACTCCCAAAAGCAGCACGCGTGGATTTGCCCACCGGGCACGCGATGCGCTTAGTATTCGTCGGCGTTGAAGGTACTTCAAACCCCCACTTCACCGATCAGCTAACTGACTTTTCAGTGACGGAAGATGACGGCGTTCACTTTGCCAAAGCCGTATCAAATGTTTTTCTAGCGGGTGTATCGAGCGACCAAACTTATGTTGAAATTCCAGCCGGGAAGTACACGGTGTACGCCACTAAAGGACCCGAATTTAGTTTGGAGAGAACATCAATCGTTGTTGAGCCTAGTAGCCAACAAAGCTTAAAAATAGATATACCAAAGCGAGCCATTAGCAGCCCCGACTTCATCGCCAGCGACCTACATGTGCATTCGGGTATCAGCTTTGATAATGCATTTTCAGAGGTAGAGCGTGTACGCACTTTTGTCGCGGAGCACGGTGAGGTAATGGTATCAAGCGAACACGACGTTCCTGTGGACTACCAACCGCGAATTGAGGAGCTTGGTGTCGAAGACAAGATTGTATCAATTGCAGCTGCCGAGGTTACCAGCCTTCTTCCAACTGATAAAAATACGTTCACTGGCGGTCATGCTAACTTTTTTCCCTATTCACCTAGTCCATTGGAATACCGTCGCGGCATGGTAAACCACGAAGACAAACGCTGGCGAGAAATCATTCATGAAATAAAACAACAACAGGGTAGCGATATTTTAGTTCAACTTAACCACGCTCGTTTAACTCTAGCGTTGAGTGGTGAGCTGCCCAGCAATTGGGAAGAACTCGCTGAAGATGGCAATTTTTTCGATCACATGGGCGCCGCGAATCACCCTTATAACCCAAATGAGCCCCTGCATAGCCACCCCAACAACTCCTTAATAGAACCGCAAGAACATACAGGAGTGAGAGATATTGATATCGATCTATTCGAGGTAATTAATCCTGGCGGTGAACACAATCAAGAGCGAATCCAGGCCTTGCGCAAAGACTGGTTATCTCTACTCAAACAAGGTGAGCGTATCGTTGCTACAGCCAATAGCGACTCACACACGGCCAGCGAACAAGTAGCTGTTCCACGCACAATGGTTGCAATGAAAAATGACTCGGTGATCGATTTCAATCAAAGTGAATTTATTAGTTCGCTAAAGTCGGGCAATGCCTACGGCACCACTGGACCTCTTTTAAACATTTCACTTTCGGGCGCTCAGATGGGCGGCACCTTTCAAGGGCCACGCGGTCAGTTAAGCCTAAGAGTTGATTCAGCAAGTTGGATTGCTGTAGACCAAATTAAGGTTCAGATTAACGGGCTAACTGTTGATCAATATAAGCTAAACCCGGGAAATTCACACACGCTATTGGTTCCGTTGTCTTTTGATAAGGATTCATTTGTGACAGTAGAAATCAGTGGACCTGCGACTCAAGAATACCAAGCAGTCTATCCCGATTTGACGCCATATGCCTATTCCAACCCTATCTATGTAGACTTTGACAGCGACGGAAAATGGCAAGCGCCAGGACTATAAGAGTACTTATTCTCTCTTTAGGATCCTGCTAATTTTTAATTCGATAATGAGTAAAAACTCTGCTTATAGAGACTTGACTATCTACCAGTAGATAGATAAAGTTTAATCCATGAGATCGACAACGTCGGTTTGATAAAAATGAAGACCCGATAAAGGCAATTTTTTGCGCGCTACACTAGGCTTATCCGGTCTTGACAAATTAATCCTCACAATAAAGGTAAAAACATGCTTGGATATACTACGATCGGAACTAAAGACTTAGAAAAAGCAGCAGCATTCTACGATGCGCTTCTTGGACCAATTGGCGGCAAACAATTGATGGGCCTAGAGCACATCAAGTTTTATGGCACAGATGCAGGCGGCGCAATGCTGGCAATCTGCACCCCGGCCGATAAGGGCGAACAAAGCACGGGTAATGGCCAAATGATCGCCATCCCGGGCGGCTCTCCTGAAGGCGCTGAAGCGCTTTACAATAAAGCAATCGAACTGGGAGCAACTTGCGAAGGAGCACCAGGCCAACGCTTACCATTCTTCTACGGTGCCTATGTAAGAGACCTCGACGGCAACAAAATCGCGTTCTACCATATGACTCAAGCATAAATGAATTAGAATCAAGATATGGAACGGGGAAGGCAAGCTGGCTTCGCCGTTCCAGAAATAAAATTGCTATAGAGTCGCCTTTAAAGAAATCAGTGAGCAATTACTACTCTCACAATAGCTCTCAATGCAATTAGTCGAACTCGCGTTCTGTGAAAGCCGAACAAATACAGTAAAATATGCGCACTGTTTGATCAAACTAAGGCGCATACCTATGAACCACCCATTAAATAACGGAACCGGATTCGCACGAGCATGGAAGGCCTTTAACTGCTCCATTAAGGGACTCCGTGCCGCATTTGAGCATGAGAGCGCTTTTCGACAAGAGCTCGGACTAGCCTTTATTTTTCTACCACTAGGGATATGGATAGGAGAGGATCTAAGTCAAAAAATGCTGCTGTGCATTTTGGTAGTTATCGTGCTAATCGTTGAGCTACTCAACTCGGCCATCGAGGCCACCGTAGATCGTGTTGGACTAGAACATCACGAACTCGCAGGGCGTGCTAAAGATTTAGCCTCTGCTGCTGTGATGTTCAGCCTCTGTTTAACTGGAACCTGTTTCGCAATTGTTGCTTTCAACAAATTTTTCTAACCGGTAATAGGCACCAAAACAATCTCAACACGACGGTTTAGCGCACGGCCTTGCTCGCTAGCGTTTGACGCTACGGGATAATCTTCACCATGGCCGTAGGTAGCAAGCCTTAGCTGCTCTACTCCTCGACTGCGAAAGTACTGTGCTACCGAACCCGCACGTCGCTGAGACAAGGCCAGATTATGACCGCTTGAGCCTGTGCTATCAGTATGCCCCATCACTTCGATTAAGGTCTTATCATATTCCTTAACAACCAGATTAACCGAGTTTAGGACATCATAAAAATCGCCACTAATGTTCGCACTATCAACACCAAACGTGATGTTCGATGGCATATTCAGAATCAGATTATTACCCTGCCGCGTAACACTAACTCCTGTACCCGACAATTGTTGACGTAATTTTGCTTCCTGCACGTCCATATAGTAACCAACTGAGCCACCAGCAATCGCGCCAAGGCCAGCTCCTAGCAGTGCACGTTTACGACGCTCACGACTATCGTCACCACTAATCAATCCAATAACAGCACCTGCTAAGGCCCCTACTCCGGCACCATAAGTGGCTTTACTTGTTTGGGTCTCATTTGTGTACGGGTTAATTGTGGTGCATGCGCTTAGCGCAAAAGAGCCGAGAATTAGCAGAGCCGTTCGAGGCTTTGCAAGAATACGTTTTGAATCAGACATGAGAGTATTTACCTTTTTTTATATCGCTAGAGTATAGCCTAGCGCACAGGGTAGTAATTGAAGTTAACAGTTTACTAAAGCTTTCTTAACCTAGCCTTAACGCACTGAATAAAATTGTCTCATTTATGCCAAACTTAGCTGATAACAGTCTCCATTTGAGTGCAAATACGCTCCCATCAAAATCAAGGTGAAGGTCACCCGTCAACGAGTCAGAGTTAGAGTTCTCATATATAAATGACGCCCTGTATGTACCAATAGCCAAACTGCGAGAACGGAAGTAAGTTACCATGCACGCAATAAAAAAAGTGATCCTAATTAGATATCCCTAATGCGAACTTACAAGAGCACCTAACGAGATTATACAGTCGAGACGTCAAATACACGCGGACTTGAAAATGGACACTCACCGCCGGTGATTTGATCACAGAGCAGGGCCAAGACAATGACATCGTTTTTTCGGCAACTACATCAGCGGCCTTAAAAAATCTACACCTTAGGTTTTTGATACTTCAAATCGGGTGTCGCCTGCCCTTCCATCATTACTCGCATCCAATGCTGATGTTGCGCTATGCGCTTTGCTCGGCGGGAACTTTGCTCGTCTTGTGCGCCACGATCCAAAATGGTGTTGATGTTTTTCGATTTTCTGTGCTTATCAATTGAGTCAGACATACCTAACCTTATTAATTTTTACATGAAAGACAATTGCCTCGTAGAAACTTTCTCCTAAGAGGCAAAGAACTACTAGCGAATCAATACAAGCGAGCCTAACCAACTCACTCCCTCAACACTAAGTCACCTGTAAAAGCTAGTCCAGCAACTCGGAACTGAAAAGCAGCATAATCAAGAGAATGCCTAGTTGTATTTAGACTTATTGTCCATATTCGCCAACCCGCTTGCCGCTTTAGTTGCACCTGAGAAAAAACCCCCAAGTAATTTATCTTGCAAGCCTTGTTTTACTTCTATGCTGATCTCGTAGATATCAAACTCCTCAAGCGCCTTAACCAAGTATTCATCGCTGGTAATCAACTCATCAACTAAGTTTAGCTCGAGAGCTTGTTTTCCGTACCAATGCTCGCCTGTAGAAACTTTATCGATATCCAACTTTGCTCGATTTTCGGAAACAAAATCTCTAAAAAGATCGTGAGTTTCTTGTAACTCAAGCTTAAGCTTTTCGCGTTCCTTTTCACCGTTCTCACCGAACATCGTTACTGTGCGCTTATACTCACCAGCGGTATGCTGCTCCCAATCAACACCTACTTTATCAAGCAGTCTATTAAAGTTAGGTAGCTGAGCTAACACCCCGATCGACCCAACTATAGCGAATGGAGCCGCGACAATCTTATCAGCGACACAAGCCATCATATAACCTCCACTAGCCGCCACCTTATCAACAGACACGGTGAAATTAAGTTTCGCATCTTTAATCCTTTGCAATTGCGAAGCCGCCAAACCGTGTTCATGCACAACACCTCCGGAGTTGTCTAACTTCATAAACACTTCATCTTGAGGTTCGGCAACTGACAGCATAGCGGTGATCTCGTCACGCATAGTCTCAACCTCTGAGGCGTGGATATCGCCTTCAAAATCAAGAACAAATAACTTAGGCCTCACAGCACTGACCCTAGCCGTTTTCTTGTCCTTCTTAGCGCTTTTTTCTCTCTCCTTTAAAAGGGCTTTATATTCTTTTTTGTCAAGGATCGATTGAGTAATCGTATCTTTAAGTTCGCGGTACTTGTCGTTCAAGCTAGTTACTTTTAAGCTTGATGCCTCCTCTTTTTTTCGACTCCCACTTACTATGGCAACGGCGAAAACAAGTGCAATGAGGCCTGTGACGATTTTGGCGATAAAAAGACCATAAGAGAATAAAAATTCAGACATTAGATAGCTATAAAAGAGTTCGTAAACAGCCGGCTATTATACCGAGCTAATCTCGCTATGCACTAACCGCAGGGGCTTTACTTGACATTTAGCGTTGCTTAACTATAGTTGAACCCACTTGTTTGTATTAAAAGTATTGTTTGAGTTCAATTTTTATAGTTATCGAATTTGATAATTCCGATTTAAGTCAGAAGTTTTTTGATAAATAGTTTTTGACTGTAGAACTCACTTGAGAATAACTTAGCGATGACAATTGTTGTCGCGCTGAATACCACAACCAGTCTCAATATCAGAGAGAGGATCAAATGGCCGCAGCCAAGTCAAAAAAGAAAGCAAAAAAAGTTGCTAAGAAGGCAGAAGTAAAAAAGACAACGACAGCAGCCGCTGCCAAAAAAGCCTCAAAGAAGGTTGCTAAAAAAGTAGCCAAAAAGGTCACAAAGAAGGCGACTAAGAAAGTAGCTAAGAAGGCTGCTAAAAAAGTTACCAAAAAGGTGAGCAAAAAAGCAGCTTCTAAAAAAGTGGCTAAAAAAG
>CANMNN010000047.1 GCA_947499305.1 uncultured Arenicella sp.
AAAAAAAACGCCGCTTTAAAAAGCGGCGTAAAATTAACAAAAAGAAGAGAGAGTTATGAAAAGAAATACTCATTTACGTTTTCATGGGTAAAGAATAGCGCTCGAGGCTCAGAATAATAGTGCTTTAACTGACAATTAACGAAATATGCCAATTTATTCTTTGTTGTTGGTGTATTTGCAACAGCGGTTGCACAGTTTTTTGTTAAATAAACAACGCACAGACTATTTCATGCGCCCGCGACTTAAGCGATGGCGTTATAATTTGCTGATGCATTTATCGATTATTATCCCGAACTTCAATCGACGCGCAACCATTGGCGCAGCGATTCGCTCAGTGCTTGCTCAATGTTATTTACACGGTCGAAACGATTGGGAGCTTATTGTCGTTGATGATGGATCGAGTGATGGCAGCGTCGACTATATTCGGGAATCGTTTACAACGGTTAAGCTCGTTGAACAGGCGAATGCAGGCGTTAGCGCTGCGCGAAACGCGGGCTTGAATTATGCTACGGGCGAATGGATTGCGCTTTTAGATTCTGATGATGAGTGGTTGCCGCATAAACTAAGCGCGCAGTTTCATCTTCTCCAGCAAAGTAGCTTGAAAGTGTGTCATACCCAAGAGATCTGGATACGCAATGGTGTGCGGGTTAATCAGATGACTAAACACCAAAAGGCTGGAGGCTGGATCTTCAAGCGTTGTTTGCCCTTATGCGCCATGTCACCATCATCTATCGTGATTCAACGAGATGTATTTGAGAGCATTGGCGTATTTGATGTAAACCTACCAGCTTGCGAAGACTATGATCTGTGGTTGCGCATTACCAGTCGGTACGAGGTGGCTTATGTCGATAAGGCATGCATCAATAAATACGGTGGGCATGAAGATCAGTTGTCTAAGCGGTATTGGGGAATGGATCGGTTTCGCGTGATAGCATTGGAAAAACTACTATCCGATCCCATCCAAAGTTTGGATAACTCTGATCGAGATGCCGCCAAAAACATGCTGTTAAAAAAATTGCGGATACTGCATAAAGGTGCAATCAAACATGAAAATTCCGATCTTGTTAGGCGATGTGAAGAATCAATTGCGAGGTTTTCCTAATGAGTTCTGCGGCTAAGACTGCGCAAAAGGGGCCGATAATCAGTATTATGGTTGCGCTCAATTGCGAGGCTAAACCTTGGGTTGATCTGTATAAACTGAAAAAGGTGGCAAATACGCCGTTTGAGCTGTACGCACGCGAAGGTGTAGATATTGAAATCGTTGTTACCGGAATTGGGGCGTTGGCTATGTCTACGGCAGTAGGGTGGCTCGCAGGTGTTAGTAGGCATGTACGTCGAGTTTGGTTAAACCTCGGAATAGCAGGTCATGCTGAGCGAGCACTTGGCGAATTAGTGCGCGTACATGCGTTTATTGATGCAAATGATTTGAAGCACTATTACCCTCCATTAACAGCAGCTTGCAAGAATCAAAGCGAGGCTTTGTTGAGTGTAAATGCGCCAACATCGACTTACCCTGAAGGAGCGATGGTCGACATGGAGGGGCTGGCGTTTTATAGGTCTGCATGTATGTTTTCAGACAGCGAGCTCGTAGCGTCTCTAAAGGTTGTTTCAGACAATCAAGAAAACAGCGTTGAAGGCCTTAATGCCGCGAAAATCACAGCTCTGATGCAACCTCATACCGACCCTGTTGATAAGCTAATCAACTCTTTAATCACTCTGGCACAAAAACCTCAACTTGACGATATTCGACTGGAGTTAGCACATTTGCGTCGCTCGCATAGTCAGCAGCAACAACTCAATCGTCTGCTCGCCAGGGCAGCAGTCTTAGAGTTGCATGCGGATATTTCAGAAGGCCAATTTAGCGATTACAAAACCATACGTGATGTTCTTGCTCAGCTTGACCTTCAAATTAACCAAACAGCACCTGTGCTGGCTGAATATGGTGGCGCGAAAAATGGTTGATACTCTCTACATCGAACAACAAGTAGCCGATCACGCGCGCACAGCCAAGATTGCGGGTCGCTACCCGAAAGCTAAGCGAGTATATATTGAGCATTACGGAGAAGTATTTAATTCTCACTCGCAAAATTTCAGATTGCAAAAAAACAACCCAGCCCTAGTGTTGGCAGCGAAGCAAAACAAAAAAGTAATGCCAACACCAGCTCAGTATGAAACCGGCGGCGGCGCGCACTACTATTTTTCGCACATGCTTAACTGCGTTTATGATTGCCGCTATTGTTTTCTTCAAGGTATGTTGCGCTCGGCAAACTATTTGGTATTTGTTAATTACGAAGACTTTATGAGCGATATTAGAGACACCGCACTAGAGCACGAGAATGACGATAAACCCGCTTGGTTTTTCAGTGGCTATGATTGCGACAGCCTAGCTTACGAGCCCGTTACCAATTTTGCTGACTATTTTATTGATGCGTTTAAAGGTGTTTCGAACTCAGTTTTAGAGCTGAGAACTAAGAGCACCCAAATTCGCTCGCTCTTGCAGCGGTCAGCACAAGATAACGTTGTCATTGCCTATAGCTTGAGCCCTGAGAGCATAGCTTCGGAAGTTGAAGTAGGCGCCCCTAGTTTTGCTAAGCGCCTTGAGGCATTGCTTAAGCTGCAAGATAAAGGTTGGCGCTTAGGTTTAAGGTTTGACCCAATCGTTTGGCATCAGAATTACGTCGATGATTATCAAAAAACGGTTGAACAAGTATTTAATGTTCTTGATGCAAATGCGATCGATAGCGTTACGCTCGGAGGTTTTCGGTTACCAAAAGGCTTCTATAAAAGCATGCATAAACTCTATCCGGAGCATTGGTTATTCAGTGCCGGCTTGAGTGACAAAAGCGGCATGATTACCTATAGAAAATCAATTGAAGACGAAGTTTTGGCCAATGTTGGTGCAATGTGTGAGCGCCATATCAGTGGCGATAAGCTGTTTGCGTACTCATCGTTTGAGGGAGAGGCTCAATGAGTACAAAGCACGCATTAATTACAGGTGCAAGTTCGGGTATAGGTCTCGCCATTGCGCGCAGCTTGGCGAACCAAGGTTATGAGCTTGATGGCGTTGCTCGCGATTTTAGTCGAACTGACTTTGAGCAGATGCATCGCCACTCGATTGATCTTTCTGATCTCGATGCTCTGCCAGTTGCTCTCAAACAAATAGGGGCGATACCCGATGTGCTCGTGCTAAACGCTGGCTATGGTCAATTCGGGGGCTTAGAGCAGTTTTCCCATCAGCAGGTTCGCAAACTAGTGGATACCAATTTGGTGAGCAATCTATTTTTGATTAAGCACTTTTTACCCCTAATGAAGCAAAGAGGCTCAGGCGATATTGTTTTAATCGGCAGTGAGTCTGGCCTTCAGGGTGCTAAAGCGGGCTCGGTATATTGTGCTACTAAATTTGCTATCCGAGGCTTAGCTCAAAGCCTGCGCGCAGATTGTTCTAATAGTGATATTCGCGTTATGTTGATCAACCCTGGTCCTGTCGATAGTGAGTTTTTCGACACCTTGAACTTTGAACCACAGGAGGGTGAGGAGTTCGTGATTCCCGCTAGCGCGGTGGCCGATGCGGTTAGCGCAGCATTGCTACAACCGCGCTCGGTAGTTGTTGATGAGGTAAATTTACAGCCGATTAAGCGCTCTTTTCGGAAGAAATAAACGCATACTAGCCGTCTTCAGAATAGCGCAAACCGATTTGTTCCCTAGCGGCATCCATTATTTGCATCACGTTTAAGCTTTCAGACCAAGGGTGTATCGCACTCTGAATTTTACCTTCACGTAAACAACGGTTAGTTTCTTCAATCTCGCCTTCGTATCCGTTAATTCTATGTGGCACAGGTATCAGAGTTTGTCCCTGCTCTGTTTCAAGCATGATTTCTTGGCATTGCCAAAACGATGCCATGCGAATGCGCCCCTTACTGCCAAATATCCATGCTTCATGATTACTACGCGAATCGACGGCTGAATTGAGCGTGATTAATTGCCCTTTAGGGTAACGCAGCGAAATGGAAGTGCGTTGATCGACGCCTGTTTTACCGATTACCGCGTTGGCGGTGATCTTCTCCGGCATAGTTTGCATTAGCCATTGCGCAAATGTGACGGTGTATATGCCTACGTCTAGAAGTGCGCCGCCGGCAAGTGATTTGTCGTATAAGCGATGAGTTTCATCAAACGGCACATCAATACCGAAGCTTGCCTGAGCGGTTTGAATTTCTCCGATCGCGCCACCGACTATCAAGTCGCGAACTTTATCGAGCGACGGCATAAAACGGGTCCAAACAGCCTCCATGTAAAAAGCGTTATTAGCATTCGCCGCATCGAAAACTCGTTGGGCATCTCGCGCGTTTATACTCATTGGTTTTTCGCATAAAACTGCTTTACCTGCCTCTAAGCAGGCGATTGATTGCTCTACATGAAATGTATGTGGTGATGCAATATAAATTACGTCTACCTTAGGATCACGGCTTAGGGCGTGATAATCATGTGCGAAAGTTTCAAACCCAAACTCTTCAGCAAATGCTTCTGCGCGCTCTGAATTTCGGCTAGCCACCGAATACAGATGTGCATCTTTTACTCCATTGAGTGCTGTAGCAAATTTTTTGGCGATTTTCCCTGGAGCCAGAATGGCCCAGTTTATTTTTTCTTGTGGTGTACTTTTGTTTTCTGAGCTCATTTTTTTGCTGGTTTATGGCTTACGTAAAATGTGATATCGGCGGTGAAACATGTTTGTCCGGCAGTGTTAGAAACAACGATTGGTATCACCACATCGCCACCATCGCTGATGTCGGTGACTATCTTAGGGTCGAGTTCACTGATCGCGGTAATGGTTCCAGTTGCTTTAGCTATATATTGAACGGTCATGGTTTTGGGGATCCATCGCATTGAGTTCGGCACAATTGTATCAAGTGCTAAACCGCCGGTCATTTCAGCCATTGAGCAAAGTGCGCCGGCATTGATCGTCCCGAGATGATTACGCACGCTGCGACGATCTTTTATTTGGGTTTCGCAATACGCCGGCCTTAGATCTACAAATATTGGATGTATCTTACTGAAGAAAGGGGCAGATAGACCAACTAATTTAGCAAATATGAATTTACCGCCCGGGTAACGACTGAGGTTTTGGTATCGCTCTAATATTGTAGCCATGGTGCTGTGCTGTCTCAGGCAGATTGTTGTTATAAGTTGATTTCAGCGAGTCCTACTCTTTCGGGCTCGTCGACTGAAGCAATTGTATGACGTGCAGTTTCTTATCTCCAGAGGCATTTCTATTTCGACACCTTTCAGGAGATGTACAACAGTTGGTGCAATATCGAGAGACTGCGCTGAGCGTGATTCTAAAGTTACTGCTTCTGGTGTAAGCTGGTTATGGAAATTATTCAAATGACCAGTATGAACCGTGATCCGTATAACTAGCCGAGCACAAAATAGCCACCAAGCTGCAATTCATTACTCTGTGGCGGGCCAAGTTCTGGTCAGCCAGAGTGAAATTAGCGGTCTAAGTGTATTCGCAGAAGGGCCGGCTTCATCTGAGTTTTCAGCCTTGCTTGACGCCTATGAAGAACCAGCATTACCAAGCCGAGAGGGGGCGGTTGCTCATTATCGAGGCCAGGCCTATTTTGAAGGACGCTTGCGAACTGTAGCCTATCGGCGCCGTGGCCGCTTAGGCCAGCTTAATGTTGACACCGTTCCAACTTGTTTAGTTGATTTTGAAGGTTCTCATATCCACATTTTGAACGACGAGCCTCTAGGTACAGGGCTTAATTTCGAAGTGGTTACAGGCCCAGCTTTGGTACTGCTGCTGGCTCAATTTGATGTGTATTGCTTGCACGCTGGTTGTGTGGACACCAAAGTTGGCCGAATTGGTATTATGGCGGAGTCGGGCGTTGGCAAATCAACGCTGTCAGCACACGCTGGAGATAATTGGAATCAAGTCAGTGATGACATCATGCCATTTAGTTTTAGTGGTGGAGAGCGACCTGTCGTAATCCCAGCGTTCCCACAGTTAAAGCTAGAAAATATGGTGGTAGAAAACTTCCCTCAGTTAGCGGGTTCTTTAGATTACTTGATTCGTTTGACGCCTAAGATCACTACTAACATCGAGTTTTCGCTGTTGCCGAGGATTGACGCAATGCTTCAGATTATTCGGCATACCGTTGCGGCCAAGCTATTCGACGATCGGAATTTACAAACGCATGCTTCTTTCGCAAGACATGTATCGTCAAGCGTGCCTGTGGTAGAAGTTAGTTATCCTCGAGATTTAGAGCAATTGCCTGATCTTCGCGAGTCTATTGTGGAATACCTGAACGCTCTTTGAGCTCTCGCACATAAATAATGCAGGTCTAAACTCGTTTTATGCCACGGATAAACCGTTTAGCGTAACCGAGCAATGCCGAGCGGGTCCCCATTTGCTTGCGAATATAGCGCGGAGAAGGAAATAGGGTTTCCTGAAGAAATCTTAGTTTTTCAGACGTGCTTTTTAAGCTTTTTAGGTCCGCCCAAAAGTAGTGTCGTTCAGACAACTCCGTTTGTAAGAAAATGCGGCTAGGCTCTCCTTGGACTTTCTGTAGCGCATCAATGGCTCGCGCATTCAAATCACTAGTGAAGTACCGTTGGCTAGTCAAGAGCGCATCTGCCGTGATGCCTGCGATTTTCTTTTCAGTCGCTGAATCAGTTAACTCTAGCCATTGAGAGTCACTTAAGCTGCTTGCCAATAAGTGAATATCATAAAACCACGCTAAGCGATCTTCTTTGTTGTGGTGGCCAGCTCTGTGAATAGCTGCGATCAACAAGCTGTTTACGATACTGGGAATTTCTATTGGTCTAGATAGTTTTACATCGCCAAATTGGTCTATTTTTTTACACGTATTCCTTAAACCCTCAGCACTGAAGGTTTGTGCGAACATTTGACGGTTATTTATTTGCCAATGAACATCGATGTTTAAGTAAGTCTCGCCGAGCAAATGTTTGCCATAGGTGCTTTGGTGTGATACGAACTCACCTTCGATTGCGAAAAGCTTATTGAACCCTTGCTCCGCGAACACTCGATCGAAGTGGGCTTTGTCTTTTGAAGAAATCAAAATGTCGGTATCACTTCGAGGGCGTAAGCTTGGCTTTTTATAGACTGAATAGGCTAGCGCGCTGCCCTTGAACATTATTGAGTCTATCCCTGCTGCAGTGAAGGCGTTAAAGAGCTGGACCATAGCGGCTTGCTTGATCAATTCGTTTGCGATCGCCATTGCTCTGCGCTGTTTAAGCAGAGGTTTGAGTGATAGTGGTATCTCATTTAGATCAGCAGCAAGAAGTGTGATGCCGTGATAATCGAGCGCGTTGAGCAAGTCTTGGTCACTTAAGCCAGCGACATCTTCAAATAATGTTTTTCCAGTGAGCAAACCTGCGAGGGTTTCTATACTGACTCCTATTGGTTTGTTTTTTACACGAATAGTCATTGGTCCGCTAAGATTGGTTTTTAAGCTTAAATTAGCCTTCGATCAAAACGATTAACTTTTGCTCGAGCAATTGTTCCACCAGTATCTTAATATCTTCGCTAACAGTGGCGTGCGGTGTTTGATAATGTTCGGCTATCTCGGCACTTGCATATTCCACAGTGTGTTGGTTTTGAAGGTGAGAAATCAATAGCGCGCCAACGTGATTTAAACCGTAATAGGCTCCTGAGCTGAGATCGAGTAATACGGCTTCATCATCAACCTCAGTGAGTGAGACAGTACTGGCGAGTTGATATTTCATGGCGTTTACCTCTTGCGGTCATGTATGTTGTTCATTAATGCCCGCTAAATCCTAGATTAATTGATATTTAGCAAGGTTTTTGAAGCTGTGTTTGACCACTATTTTACGATGTTTTTGGCAGGCTTACTCTTTAGTTTTAGATGTCTTTGCTATAGACTCTCGCTTCGCTGTACATCTATGTGAATTTTATTCATCTAGGTTTCTGCGAAAACAAAGGCTGTATAAGGGTTTAAGCGTGATTTTGCGTTTATTCCTGGCTAGCCGAACTCCTTGTTTCACTCATATAAGCATGCTTAATCATATGGGGAAACTTTTTAACCGTGAGGAGCTCTCAATGAGACATTACGAAATTACTTATCTGGTACATCCAGATCAAAGCGAGCAGGTCACCGCAATGGCCGATCGCTATAAAGGCGTTATCGAGCAGGGCGGTGGAACCGTTCATCGCTATGAAGACTGGGGTCGCCGCCAGTTAGCTTACCCAATCAACAAAATCCACAAAGCTCACTACATCATGATGAATGTTGAAGTAAGCCAAGAAACATTGGACGAAATTGAGAACCTATTCCGTTTTAACGACGCAATCATCCGCAACCTAGTGTTGAAGATGAAGAAAGCTGAGACTGAGCCATCAATCATGATGAAAGAAGTTGAAGCTGAACGTGTTCGTGACGAAGAGCGTGATGCAGCCCGTGCTGCTGAAGCCGAAGCAGAGGCGAAAGCTGCTGAAGAGAAAGCTGCTAAGGCCGCTGCCGAAGCCGCTGCTGCTCCAGTTGTTGAAGCTGAAGCCGAAGAAACATCAACAGAGGAGGCTGAGTAATGAAACGCAATGCACCTAAAAAGAGACGCGGCGGTTTTCGTCAAATGCGTCGTCGCTTTTGTCGTTTTACGGCAGAAGGCGCAACTCATATCGATTACAAAGATCTAGCGACTTTGAAATCATTTGTATCTGAGTCTGGCAAGATCATTCCTAGTCGTAACACTGGCACAGCTGCACGTTTTCAACGTCAACTTGCTTCTGCGATTAAGAATGCTCGTTACCTTGCTTTGCTTCCGTACACTGACGGTCACAAATAGGAGAACATCATGCAAGTAATCCTATTGGAAAAAATCGTAAACCTAGGCAATCTAGGCGATCTTGTAAACGTTAAGCCTGGTTACGCGCGTAACTATCTTGTACCACAAGGTTTGGCTACGGTTGCTACTGAAGCTAACAGAGCGGCTTTCGAAGAGCGTCGTGTAGAGCTTGAAAAAGCTTCTGCTGACAAACTTCAAGCAGCTCAAGGTCGTTCAAACGAGTTGTCAGGTCAGTCTGTTGAAATCGCTAGCCGCGCTAGTGACGAAGGCAAGCTTTTTGGTTCTGTTGGTTTGGTGGAAATTGCCGAAGCATTCAGCGCCAAAGGCCTAGAAATGACTAAATCTGAAATCCAACTACCAGAAGGCCCAATCAAAGCGATTGGCGACTACGAAGTAGCTGTTTCAGTACACTCAGAAGTAAGCTTCACGGTTAACGTGAAAGTTGTTGCTGAATAAGCAAGCGCTTCCAAGTGTTTTAAGAAAGCGAGGCATTAGCCTCGCTTTTTTTGTTTGCAGGGATGCAAGCATGTCGAATTCGCCTGGAGCGAAATTCGGCTCTCGATAAGAATGCGAT
>CANMNN010000048.1 GCA_947499305.1 uncultured Arenicella sp.
TTTTGAACTTGTTAGGTTTTGATTCATTCGATGTCCCTCTCAAATTGCTACGAAGTGATAAACCAAAGATATATCAATTAGCCAACAAACGCGAACAATACTCTCTAGAACGGAAGCTATGAATAGCTTTCGTTGCCCGTGACCTTGTTAAACATCCGCCCAAACTAAACCACAAATTTTATAGCTGCCACTGAACTAGACGAATTAGAGGTATGGTGGAGGTAGCCGCTTGCTCATTAAGAAAAGAATTCATGATAGATCGGTCTCGCCGTCCCGAAATAGGAATAAACCTAACGCCTTTAAAACGGGCGGCGGGTCTTCCCGCCGTCCGAGCGCACACAGTGCGCGTTGACGTTTTTGAACTTGTTAGATTTCATTTCAGTTTTAGAAAGACTTCCATTTAGATTTTTTTATCCTTGTTTTCCACAGTTTGTAAACGAAGTAAAGTGACGGAAGGATGTATATTATGATATTGGTCAATGTCTTTGTATAAGCTATATCAGGCCCACAAAAAGCAAAATAATTTTCTCCGTGCCCCATATCTAAAAGGTCGCAAATAAATACAGTTGTTAGTAAGTTGAATATAACCGCGACTGCTGCAACAAACTTAGTTAGATAATCTGGAAAGTATGCAAAATTAGCCATAGCTAAAGCCGGCGACAAAAACACCACTAACCAAAATAAATATATTTTTCGATAGGTGTACATGCTAAGTAAATCTAACGCCTTTAAAACGGGCGGCGGGTCTTCCCGCCGTCCGAGCGCACACAGTGCGCGCTTACGTTTTTGAACTTGTTATATTTTTTCATTTAAACTCGAAACGAATTGTTCTCTTGTTATTACTTTGTCATTTGTTTCAGATTTCTTTTTCTTACCTAAATCTGTCCAAAACAATTCAGCGCCATCTTTCACATCTTCATAAATAGGTAGTACCTGTTTTATTCCTGCTAATACCCACGCACCCTTCTTTCCTTTAAATTCGATAGACTCTTCATCTTTTTTAGCAATCTTTAATCCTCGATCATAAGCGACCGTAGGATGGCTTGCTTTAAGTAAATATGTATTTTCCCATAAATGTTCATACTCTAAAGTATGCGTAAGTTCATCATCGGGCACAAACTTTAAAAGTGCAAAAACTAAGTACCAATCAACAGGACTAATGTCTTTAGGATTCATTATAGCTTCGTGTAAATATAACGCCCAGCAAACGGGCGCGTTGAAAACGCGTCCGAGCTGCCGCAGGCAGAGTTTTGCTTCTTGTTAGGTGTTCTTAGACGTTTCTTCATTACTCAATATTATATGCCAGGGCATCCAGCAATCTGACCTTTCTGTAGCAACGTAGTTGCTACAGTTATTGCATACCAAATTCATGCCATCACAACCATCCGCACCACAACAACCGTTTAGCCTAGACGGATCGTCAGTACGTACCATATTTTTATTGTCGCAAAGATTTATAACCCATTGCTCATTACCCCAACCGGAATTGTTTACCGTAAACCCTTTTGGTAAGAGATCAACCCCATCACTCTGATTTAACTCGATATTAACAGGGTTACTTACAACCTCTTTAGTTAGAACGTTGCCGCATTTCTTACACTCGAATTTCAAAATACACCTAACGCCTTTAAAACGGGCGCGTGACTAGCGCGTCCGAGTGAGCGTAGCGAATGGTAGTTTTTGAACTTGTTATGTTTTTATGCAAAACGACTTAAACCTTTAGGATATGTAAGTTTTGGCACCACTTCTTGTAATATATCTTTGAGCTCTGGTGAAACAAATAGATATTGGTTACTCATTAGCAGAAATTGCTTTCCAACAATATCTAGATCCTTTATTTGGTCTGAATCAAAATGGTGGTTTACCACCATTTTGGAATGAGTCGATAATTCCTTCATTTTGCTTCTGTCAAAAAGAATTGCAGGGAAGAATTTAATTCGTTCTACGTCCAAGTTTTCTAAGGTTGTAGCAAGTTCGTTTTCTACAAAAATATATCCGTAGCCTATCATTATTTGCTCAGGCTCTGCCCCATTCATTAGCTGGAAGCGGCCATCACCTAATTCATATAAAAAACCATTATTTGAAATATCTAAATGATAAGGATACATAACCTAATAAACATAACGCCTTTAAAACGGGCGGCGGGTCTTCCCGCCGTCCGAGCGCACATAGTGCGCGCTTTCGTTTTTGAACTTGTTATGTGTTTTTAGCATTTTTATTTGTTAGGACAATACTTATTAGAAACATTATTACAGAACCTACAAGTAAAACAGCCAGTACATAAGCAGTTGTGTCTATCGCTGGGTTGCCGTGACCTACGCCAGAGACCAGTTTATCTACACGGCCGAATAGTGTTCTGTAATTTAGACAAAATTCGAAGCCCCATGCACCACAAAGAAGGCCTATGTAGTTTTCAGAACCTATTGTTTTAACGCCACCGTAAACCAATAGTGAGACAGCAATATAATCAACAATAAGCATAGGTAGAAATTGCCCGAACTTAAAATGCCAAACGGTTTCACCTGCGAAATGTAGGACAGCAAATACGATTGAACAAATAGCGAACTTTCTTTCCATATCTCAGGTTTCCGAATTATCAATACACATAACGCCCAGCAAAGGGGCGCGCGTTTTCTGCGCGTCCCGCAGTAGGCGTACTTTTGCTTCTTGTTATGTGTTGGTGTTTCATAAGTTTCTTAATGCCGCCCAGCACCAAGCTAAACCCAAAGCCCAACAAATAATTATATCGAACCAAACTCTCCAGAATTTGTCTATATGTGCACTACTAGGCGTTTCAGAATCATATCTAATTGATACGACGTCTCCTACTTCATAAGCTTTATTTGGCCCAGAACCTACACAGGAAAATTGAATTGGTTCATCGTCAAAGTCTAAAAACTCTATTGTGGGATACCAAACATCACCACGATAATCATTAGAAATCACTCTTCCGTTGGTAACGATGCTCAGGCGCAGAAATTTAATTTTTCGTTTTGTCAAAAATAATGCACTCGCGCACAGGGCAATGCCGATGGCTAACACTCCCCAATATAATTGAGGGTGCTCGATAATTTTAAGCCACATAACGCCTTTAAAACGGGCGGCGGGTCTTCCCGCCGTCCGAATGAGCGCAGCGAATAACCGTTTTTGAACTTGTTAGGTTTTGATTCATTTTGATGTCCATCTCAATATGCTACGAAGTGATTTGCTAAAGATATATCAAGTTACCTATAAACGCGAACAATACTCTTTTGAACGGATGCTCTGAGTAGCTAGCGTTGCCGGCGAATTTGTTAAACGCCCGCCCAAACTAAACCACAGATTTTATGGCTGCCGCTGAGCCATACGAACTAGAGGTATGGCTGAGGTAGCCCGATAATCTGCAAGAAAAGAATTCATGAAAGAACTCGATCTCGCTTACTCGTAACAAGAATAAACCTAACGCCTTTAAAACGGGCGGCGGGTCTTCCCGCCGTCCGAGCGCACACAGTGCGCGCTTACGTTTTTGAACTTGTTAGGCATTTAGAGTAGCACCCCAATAAATGCCACAGAAAAGCGGACCAAATATTAAATAGATTGGTGCTATATTTTTTAATGCTCCGATATCAAAAGTACCTAGCACAGAGCTGCCTTGCGTTAACCACATAAACAAGACTATAAGCAAGAAAAAAATAGTTGTACACGCCAGGCCAAATATAATAGCCGCGATGACTATAGGGACCTCAATTACGCGTAATTCGCAATATATCCACGCAGCTGAGATTGCAGTTGAGAACATAATCGCCCCTAAAACGATTAGCATTCCGTAGACTTCTGGCCATTTGACCAAGCTTAGACCTGCATTTAGCAAGGCTATTGGTGCAATTAATGCTAAAAGACATATGAAAAGAGCTGCTGATACCAAGAATACTTGAACGAAAGGTAAATACTTTTTGCTTGATGTCACTCTATACAACCTATATGCCTAACGCCGTGAACACGGGCGCCCGCGGAGTGGGCGTCCGAGTGAGCGTAGCGAATGGCAGTGTTTTGCCTTGTTAGTTGCCAGCAGATTCTCTGCGCCCCACTTGCCAGCAACGAAACCACTACTAATTGAAACCACGAAATGAGAGTGCGAAGGTTGTTTCATAACGAAGCCCCATATTGCAGCACTGAATAACTTTCTCTCTGCCGCCGATGTTTGAAAAAAATTTGGCTGGCATGCAGATTAGAATTCATGTTTGTCCTTTTCTCCGAACTCAATTTGTACGTTCCGATGTTCATTTAGAAATAAGGTAACCAAATATCTCTGATATAGCAACTGCGCGACTAACGCCTTTAAAACGGGTGCCGCGTCTTATGCGGCGTCCGTGCCAGCTCGCTGGCATATTCGTTTTTGAACTTGTTAATTGTTTTTTTCATTAAGCAATTTGTCTTTTAGTTTCTTTACATATTTCTTTTCTGAAATATGAATAGATATAAACACATAGTTTAAAAACGCTACTAGCAACCAGGCTGAAGCAGAAACGAAAACGCTGCTGACAATTGTTAATAGTGTAGCCACTGATAGAACTAAAATATTTGCTGAGATAAAGAGATTCCATTCAAATTCTACTTTTTCACGATTTATCAAAGACGATATTGAAGATCTTTTAGATTCCTTTAATTGTTCAATTCTTGAACAAAAATCTGAAAGAGAGTAATTCTTCTCTCTGTCTTTCAGAGAAAAGCAAATACCAAATTCTAATTGGAGGTCGTCCCAAAGACGATTAAATCGCCAGAGACCAGAAAAGCTATCTCTGAAAGCTCCGATGTTTTTTGGTTTACATATCAAATAGTCAAAAAAATGAGAATCATCGAAATCAGCTCCGGGTTTCTTCCGGTGCTTTTCGAAGAGTTCTATAACCTTGTAAGATGTTGCTTTAGCCACAATACACTTAACGCCTTTAAAACGGGCGGCGGGTCTTCCCGCCGTCCGAGCGCACGCAGTGCGCGTTTACGTTTTTGAACTTGTTAAGTGTTTTTCTAATCATATGGGGTTTCTATTGTTTCACTTAAATATGTCTTTTCGATTGTTGGTAGTGTTAATTTCCAGCTATTAAAAATAGCACCGTAAGACAAAGCAACTCCGTGCATAAACTCTACCCAATCTCGAATATTTCCTGCGGAAAGTTCTATTGAATAAGGTCGAGTTGTACCGATTATAGAGGTATAACCTTTTTCATCTTTAGGACCAATGCTCATTTCATAATTTTCGCTGAGTTGCTTAACGAGTGACTCAGGCTTCCCGTTAAGATCAGAAAAAAATTTGAAATCCAATATCATTTCATTCTCTTCAGCATCACTGTTCTTGGCTATATCTTGAATGATTTCTTCGGCCTCATAAATCCTTCGGCTTAATACCCTCGAATGATATTCTTCCCAAATTTTCTGCGCTTCATCTTCGTTCATCTGTGCTTCCGCTTCTGTTCCGTATGTTAGAAAAATTAGTAGTGTGAAAAATAAGAACTGCTTCATACACTTAACGCCTTTAAAACGGGCGGCGGGTCTTCCCGCCGTCCGAGCGCACTTACGTTTTTGAACTTGTTATATGCCATACTCAAGCTCTTCTACTAATAGACAAACTGGGTGTTCCATTGGTGAGGTTCCTGGAGGCCGGTAAATAATAGAAAGATGGCTGTTCGTTGCGGATTCTACGCCTAGTGTTAGATAAAAAATTGAGTATTCAGAAGGACCACGTAATTTATAAGAATTGGATCCGCTAAGTCGAATTAAATCGTTCCCTTGATGGTATCGAACTTGAGATAGAGCCCAACCATCAATTTTCAATGGTAAAACGACTTTAATATTATAAAGTTTAATGCCATTTTCATTAATTTCTTCTACATAAGAAATCTCAGAATTTTTTTCAACACTTGGATAGTCGCAAGCATATGTTGTTGTAGAAAATAACATTAGAAAGGAAACAATAGCTAAAGAAGAAATTTTCATCATTTGTATATAACGCCTTTAAAACGGGCGCGCGTCTTCTGCGCGTCCGAACACACGAAGTGTGTGGCAGTTTTTGAACTTGTTAGGTTTTGTTTGGTAATTTATACGAAACATTACTGTCATTTACCGAAATATATTTTTTATCTTTTAGCTTTTTCAAAATCAATTCCATTTCTTTACTATTTAGCTTTTCGCTAAACAAAGAGTTTATAGTATTTGAAAGAGTATTTAGCTTTCTCGGTCTAGATTGACCGCGACCAATTAAGTTTTTAACAATAGCTGATATTTGTTCTTCGCTATTAGTTGTATTTGAAATTCGTAGCAAAGGAATTTCTGCTAAATCTGTTTCTCTCATTACTCTAATTTTTTGATACTTGAGATGACTAATAAGTGGATCAAAACCGGTATCTTTAGAGATTATATGGAAATAACTACCTGGCTCTTTCTCGGCTAGCTGGCCAATATAAAAAGCGATATGAAAATCTAAGGCATTTGACCCATTACCTGAAATTTGAATATAACGAGCACGTGAACCCAGTTTTTGCATTTCTACAGCGAGACTTATTGAAACTTTAGTCTGACTGCTTCCGACGAAGACTAATATTTCAAATGGGTATTGTGCCAATATTTCGAGATTTTTGGGCTGAACATTCTCATAATCTATTAGAACGTAATTTATCGGTATTTGACTGGACATATCTGAGTAAACCTAACGCCTTTAAAACGGGCGCGCGAATAGCGCGTCCGTGCGCACGCAGTGCGTGCATTCGTTTTTGAACTTGTTATGTGTGCTTTCTATCTTCATGCTTTATTTTATAGAAAAGATAGTTACAGATTAACAGCACACCAAAGGCTAATAAATTCAGTGTGAGCGCCGCAAATACTGTGCCCATATAGCCACTACAAAGACTAGAACAGAATACCTTAGGACTTAGTATTAATCCGAAAGAAATGCATACTGCTAAGCAGACTAATAATGATCTTGAACTGCACCACCTGGCCTCTTTAGAATAAAAGTTGCATATAGTGAAAATTATTATTGGTGCTGCAACCCAAACTATCTGAATGAAATCTATCATCTACACATAACGCCTTTAAAACGGGCGGCGGGTCTTCCCGCCGTCCGAGCGCACACAGTGCGCGCTTACGTTTTTGAACTTGTTAGGCATTGCTATTTTCTGGCCAAGAGAAATCTGTATACATAGCCAAGTGTTCTGCATACTCTTTCGGTAACGTACCATAATCACGTTCATAAATTTTGGCATGAGCCAAAATAGTATAACCGCCCTGTATATTTCCTTTTGAATCTACCAGAGTCCAATCTTCTATCTTTTCTTTCGCAATTGCCATCCTTTGATACATCTCTTCAGGTATTTCGCTTATGGGTGAAGATTCAAGCGAGACAACAATAGAATCACCTTTAGCTTGATGGGCTAGCCCCCATATATGCTCTCCAGTTCTATCAAAGTTGTATGGAAATTTCACAAAGGCTTCTAATTTACCTTCATCCAATGCTAAATAAAGTTTATCAATATTGCGAACGGCTAAATCTATATGTGAAGCCATTATTGGATCTTCAGGATCAATGGGGATTACCATGGGATCGATTTTTTCTTTCCAAACACGAAAAAGAAAGATTGGCAAAACTAACCATGCAAAGAAGAATGATAGATAGCCGGCAATACCGTCATCTAAACCCATGAAGCGATGGAATAACGCTAAAAATGGTACGACGCAAATAAAAGATAGCAACGAAATGGTTAAGATTCTAAACACTTATCCTCCGTGTGCCTAACGCCTTTAAAACGGGCGCGCGAATAGCGCGTCCGTGCGGCTTGCCGCGCATTCGTTTTTGAACTTGTTATATTTTCTTTGCATGATACTCAAAATGTATTTTCATTTTGCCTTCAATTGCGTGACTTCTTAATTGTTCAGAAAGTCCCGATTTCAAGCAGCCAATTTCAGAGTTACCATTGAATACAGCAACTGGTTTGTCAAAAACATTCGCTGTCCATGAATGCGTGGTACCGCTGACCGAGGCCAAATAGCTTTTATCTTTCAGAATTTGAAAAATTTCTTCCAAATTTGAATCTTCTAGAATTGAAAACTCTATCCGATGAGGAGCTAAGCAATCATCTCCCATACAAACACTATCCCTTGTAATACTGATATCTATTTTTTGCATGATCTACTTAGGACAAATATAACGCCTTTAAAACGGGCGGCGGGTCTTCCCGCCGTCCGTGCGCACATAGTGCGCGCTTACGTTTTTGAACTTGTTATATTTTGCTTTTAGAAACATATTGACCGAATGTGTATTCTGAACCACCCAAAACATTTGAAGCCCTTCTATCAAGGCGAACTCTTTCACCTTGCCGATAGTACCCCCTTCTAGCTGGGATAGGTACGAGTACCTTTTGTCCATTGTCTAACTTTATATCAAGATACAGCCGAACGCCGTCACCTTCCGAGCCTCGGAGGCTACTGACTGTGCCAAAAACACTTACGGGCTTATCTGTAGAGGGAAGACTAAGAAAACCAAAGATAACTAAGCCAAGAAAGACAGCAATTACAAAAACTACTTTCTTAACATGTTCTTTTAAGATTTCTATACGCAGCTCGGAATTCAATTCATCTAATACCTAATAAATATAACGCCTTTAAAACGGGCGCCGCATCTTGTGCGGCGTCCGTGTCTGCGCAGCAGACATATTCGTTTTTGAACTTGTTAGGTTTTGATTCAATTTGATGTCCCTCTCAATTTGCTACGAAGTGATTAGCTAAAGATATATCAAGTTACCTATAAACGCGAACAATACTCTTTTGAACGGATGCTCTGAGCAGCTTGCGTTGCCAGTGAGTTTGTTAAACGCCCGCCAAAACTAAACCACAAGTTTTATGCCTGCCCCTGAGCCATACGAACTAGAGGTATGATAGAGGTAGCCGTGATTTCTTTAAGAAAAGAATTCATCTAAGGACTCTATCTCTGCCCTACCACTAAGAATAAACCTAACGCCTTTAAAACGGGCGGCGGGTCTTCCCGCCGTCCGAGCGCACACAGTGCGCGCTTTCGTTTTTGAACTTGTT
>CANMNN010000049.1 GCA_947499305.1 uncultured Arenicella sp.
CCCGCTGAGTTTAACCGCGATGCAAATGACGTAAGCTTGGCTCGATCGCAGACAGAGTCTATTTAGGGTCCAACAGGCGTTCATGCTTCCTTTACGATTTTCAAATAGGCGTGCTCGCGCACTTCTCACAATAGCGAGCTTAGTTTTTATCAGTGCTTGCCAACATCAGCTAAAACCAAGTGAACCCGAACCAGGCGTGTGGCTCAGTGATGCAGCTTACTTTACTGAACACTCTACGCGCCGCAGCCAAGTCCAAAGTTGGAGGTACGCCGCGAAAATTGGGCTGACTACCCCGATGTTAAGAGAGCAAGCGAACTTAGTTTGGCAATACAATCAAACTCTGGAAACTGCTCCAGACAACGAAGTCCGCCTGTTCGGCCCGCTTGGTGTTGGTGCGGTACGCATGCAATTTGATGAGAATGGCGCTGTTCTTTTCGACCAAAAAGGTCGCGCACATTATGGTGATAGCGCAGAGCAACTGCTTAACCGCATTGTTGGCTGGCCGATTCCGGTTGATGCGTTGAGTGCATGGTTGTTTTCAATGCCTTCTAGCGCCGCTCCATTTCGTTATCAATTGGGTGAAGATCAACATTTGGCGATTCTCGAGCAACTGGGTTGGCGCATCGAATATTCCGCCTATCGCGATTATTCAGGCGAGTTTATGCCACGTAAAATCACCGCCAGCCGAGTTCTGCTTGCCGGCGAAAGCGAAAAGGGTGGAACTATCATTGTTAAGCTGATCACGAAAAGCATGAAGCAGCCGCACAAACCTTAACTAGAACAAATGTCTCAAACGTCAAACCGTAAAACTTGGCCGGCGCCGGCTAAAATAAACTTGTTCCTGCATATTGTCGGCAAACGTGCCGATGGCTACCACAATCTTCAAACCGCGTTTCAGTTCCTAGACTATTGTGATGACTTGTTTTTTAGCGTCAATACATCCGGCGCTGTCACTCGCCGCTATGATTTAGGCTTTAGTGAAGAGGCTGACTTGTGTTTGCGCGCGGCTCACTTGCTCAAACAGCATGCAGCGCCGGAATCTGGGGTAGAAATAGATATGGTTAAACGCTTGCCTATGGGTGGCGGCTTAGGTGGTGGAAGTTCTGATGCGGCAACGGTGTTAATTGCCTTGAATCAACTTTGGAGTATTGGTTTGAGTCGTCAACAATTGGCGGAGTTAGGATTAAGCCTCGGGGCCGATGTGCCGGTGTTCGTCATGGGGCAGTCGGCGTGGGCTGAAGGCGTTGGCGAGCAACTAATGCCCATAGATTTAGACGAACCGTGGTTTGTGGTTTTAAACCCACAAATTAATGTCCCAACAGCACAAATTTTTACCAATAAACATTTGACAGCAGCCCCCGAGATGAAGAAAATACGCGCTCTCGAGAAAGGCATCGATTCAAATTTTGGTGAAAACCAACTTGAAGCGATTGTTAGGGCCGAATACCCGCAAGTTAATAGCCTTATTGAGTGGCTTAGTCAGTACGGTAAGCCCCGTATGAGCGGGTCTGGTGGTTCGGTATTTATGCCACTGCAAGATCAGCAACAGGGCTTAGAAATACTGGCAAAGCGACCATCATATTCAGTTGGTTTTGTTGCCAAAGGGCTAAATAAACACCCTTTATTGATGATAGAGTAGCAATAATACTTGCACTATATTTCAATAGCGTTAAAATCCGAATCCGTTATCGAATTCAGCTTTAGGCGCGGCAAGGAAAGCCATAGAATTGCGATATATGAAAATGAGAATGGGGCGTGGCGAAGTGGCCTAACGCACCGGATTTTGATTCCGGCATTCGAAGGTTCGAATCCTTCCGCCCCAGCCATTCATTTAGCGCCGTTTTAGCGTCACAATTCATGTTACGCGGCCTTCCTTAACCACTTTATTTGATCCCTGAAATGGCGATAGTCTTTTGGGTTTTATACGTTTTTGGTCAGCAGTTTTGCTTTATACGGTATGAGGCAAAGCGTTCTGCAGTTGAGATGTATATGCAGTGAATTGTTGATCTGGTTTTTGATTTACCTTGAAATTTTAATGTCGGCTTGAGTCGACAACGCGAGGCAATAGTGGCAATTGAGAATCTGCTTGTTTTTTCAGGCAACGCAAACCCCGATCTATCAGCGAAGATAGTTGACTATTTAAAGCTGCCGATGGGTAAAGCACGGGTTGAACAATTTAGCGACGGTGAAATTACCGTTGAAATTCAAGAAAATGTGCGTGGCCGCGATGTGTTTATCATCCAGCCTACATGCGCTCCAAGCCACAAAAACTTGATCGAACTATTGTTGATGATCGATGCGTGTAAGCGTTCATCAGCACATCGTATTACCGCGGTAATGCCGTATTACGGTTATGCGCGCCAAGATCGGCGCCCGCGTAACTCTCGAGTGCCAATCAGCGCCAAGTTGATTGCCTCAATGGTTAGCACCGCAGGTGCTGATCGAGTCTTGACTATGGATCTGCATGCAGACCAAATTCAAGGTTTTTTTGATATACCTACTGACAACATTTATGGCTCGCCAGTGTTGTTGGATGATCTAGATAAACTAGATAAAGAAAATTTGATCGTTGTGTCGCCGGATATCGGTGGTGTGGTTCGTGCTCGAGCCTTAGCCAAGCGCTTAGGCGTCGACCTAGCGATTATCGATAAACGTCGCCCGAAAGCGAATGTGGCAAAGGTGATGAACATTATCGGTGATGTTAAAGGCCGAAGCTGCGTACTTATCGATGACATGGTAGATACCGCGAACACTCTGTGTAAAGCGGCCGATGCTTTGAAAGAGCAAGGTGCGGTTGCAGTGCGCGCCTACGCGATTCACCCAGTATTGTCGGGTGAAGCGGTGAATAGAATTAACGCGTCAACAATGGACGAAGTCGTTGTAACCAATACGATTCCATTGTCAGACGCCGCAGCAGCAAGTAGCAAAATTCGACAATTGTCGGTTGCTCACTTGTTGGGAGAATCGATCCGACGTATCACAGTAAGTGATTCGATCAGTTCGTTATTTGTTGACGAAGATAACGTTTAAGACGTATCAACTGATACATTTTTGAACACATGTTGGTTTAGGCCAGTTTGTGATGGAAACGACGGCCGTGACTCAAAACTAGAGGGCGTTCCGTTAAAACAATTCATTTAAGAGATATTTAAAATGAGTGCTAATTTTATAGTAGAAGCTGAAGTAAGAACTGGTTCTGGAACAGCAGCCAGCCGTCGTGCGCGACGCAATGGTCAAGTCCCAGTAGTAGTCTATGGCGGTGGAGAAGATGAGCAATATCTATTGATGGATCACAACAAGATGATCCTACAAGTAGAAGTTGAAGCTTTCCATTCGGCCTTACTTCAAATTAAAGTTGGTGACGATTTGCAACGCGCAGTATTGCGTGAAGTGCAAATGCACCCGTATAAGCAACAAATCATGCACATGGACTTCCAGCGTGTAAGTCGTAAAGACACGATCACTATGACCGTTCCTTTGCACTTCAAAGGTGAAGAAGAGTGCCCAGGCGTTAAAACTGAAAACGGCGTAATGACTCACAATATGACGTCTGTAGACGTGACATGCTTGGGTGTTAACCTACCTGAATACGTTGAAGTTGACGTGTCTGCATTGTCTACTGGTGATTCAGTTCAACTTAGTCAAATCACTATGCCGAAAGATGTAGAGCTTTCAGCAAGTTACTCTGAAGATGATATGGAACAGCCTGTTGCTTCTGTACTTGCATTGAAAGGTCCTAGCGCGGCAGCTCTTGAAGAAGAAGCGGCTGCGGCTGAGGCTAAAGATGCCGCTGCGGCTGAAGGCGACTCTGCTGAGTAATTTTTATGAGCGAATCGCCAGTTAAACTGATTGTCGGTCTCGGCAATCCGGGCGAGAAGTATGCAAAAACCCGGCACAATGCCGGGTTTTTGTTTTTAGAGCATCTCTGCCAGCATTTCGGTGTTAGCTTGAAAGCCGACAAGCATTGTTTTGGTCGTAGCACTAAATTGATGATCGCCGATCAAGAGGTGCGCTTGCTGGCGCCCGACACCTTCATGAACTTGAGCGGCAAAGCCGTTAATGCCGCGATCAATTATTATAAAATCGAGATGTCTGAAGTATTAGTGGCGCACGACGAACTTGATTTAGATGCCGGCGTCGCTCGGCTAAAACTCAATGGTGGTCACGGCGGTAACAACGGCCTGCGCGATATCATTCAAAAGTGTGCAACTAAAGACTTTGCACGTTTAAGAATCGGCATTGGTCACCCGGGTGTTGGACGTGATGTATCGGGCTATGTTTTAAAACCAGCCAACAAAGCCGACCAAAACGATATAGATAATGCAATTGCAGAATCACTGCGCGTTATCGACTCAATTGTGCGTGGAGACTACCCGCGTGCGATGAACGAATTACACACAAACCTAGCCAAATAAACGCTAGTAATAAAGGTATAGAAATGGGATTTAAATGTGGCATCGTAGGCCTACCAAACGTAGGTAAATCAACTCTTTTTAACGCGTTGACGAACTCAGGTATTCAAGCTGAGAATTATCCATTTTGTACTATCGAGCCAAATGTCGGCATGGTTGAAGTGCCAGACCCTCGCTTGGCACGTCTAACAGAATTGGCTGAGCCTGCCAAAACGATACCCGCAACGATGGAGTTTGTTGATATAGCGGGTTTGGTTGAAGGTGCCTCAAAAGGCGAGGGACTAGGCAATCAATTTCTAGCAAACATTCGTGAAACTGATGCTATCGCACATGTAGTGCGCTGTTTTAACGACGAAAATGTAATTCATGTTGCAGGCAAGGTTGACCCTAAGTCTGATATCGATGTGATCCATACTGAGCTAGGTTTAGCTGATATGGAAACCGTAGAAAAAGCAATTGATCGCGCAGCTAAGCGCTCGAAGTCCGGCGATAAAGATCAAATCAAACTCAAGGAGTTGCTAGAGAAGATTCACGTCCACCTAGATACCGGCGAACCAGTTCGTTCAATGGGTTTAGAAAAAGATGACCTTGATAAAATCAAGCATCTTTGTTTGATGACGGCCAAGCCAACCATGTACATAGCTAATGTCGATGAAGAGGGCTTTGAAAACAATCCTCACCTAGACACGGTGAACGCAATTGCAGAGTCTGAAGGTGCTGGCGTAGTGGTGATTTGTGCGTCAATCGAAGCTGAAATTGCCGAGCTCGATGACGACGAAAAAGTAGAATTTCTGAGCGAAATTGGCCAAGAAGAACCCGGTTTAGATCGAGTGATTCGAGCTGGCTATGAGCTATTAGGTTTACAAACTTACTTCACTGCGGGTAAAACCGAAGTGCGAGCTTGGACAATCCGCAAAGGTTATACCGCGCCGCAAGCTGCAGGTGTGATTCATACCGATTTTGAGCGTGGCTTTATTCGTTCAGAAACAACCGCATTCGAAGACTACGACAAATATAACGGAGAGCAAGGTGCTAAAGAAGCAGGGCGCTTTCGTTTAGAAGGGAAAGACTACATTATGCAGGATGGTGATGTAGTGCATTTTCGTTTTAACGTTTAGTTGTTGGCGCGGGCACTATTTTGGAATGAGCCTTTCGCTTTCAACGAATCGTGCCTTGAAATGATGCTCGTCTCGTCATGTACTGCAGTACACTCCTTAGCTGTGCGCCATTTTGCCTTCTCTTTGCGAAAAAATCTCTCGCGCGTTTATGCTTAGTTGGGAGTCGGCGCGCATACATTAATACTTCATTTAGAATATGCTCAGCGCGTTTTTAGAATACACCTAGGTAAAACAATGACAGTCAATAAGGTTAGCATGGCGCCTAAAGGCCCAGAATTTTCAGAAATTGTTCAAGGCTACTGGCGCATGGGCGACTGGAATCGATCAGCCCAAGAACACCTAAGCTTTCTAAAACAACATGTCGAGCTAGGGGTAACTACTGTTGACCATGCGCATGTTTACGGCGGTAACCCGAGTTGTGAAGAACTCTTTGGTCAAGCCTTAGCATTAGACCCTACTATTCGTGATCAAATTGAAATCGTTTCAAAGTGTGGTATCGAGCTGGTTACTGGCGAGCGCCATGTTAATCACTATGACAGCACTCCTGTCGCGATCACTGGCTCTGTTGAGACGTCACTCAGGCGCTTAGGAATAGAGAGCCTTGACGTGCTGTTGATCCATCGACCTGATTGGTTGATGGACGTAGACGAGATTGCCAAGTGTTTTGACTCATTAAAACAGTCAGGCAAGGTACAGCATTTTGGAGTATCAAATTTTACCGCCTCCCAGTTTGCATTATTACAGTCGCGCTTAGACGCGCCATTAGTAACAAATCAAGTCGAGATAAATCCCTTAAATATGGGAGTGACCACCGACGGCAGCTTGGACGTCTTGCATCAGAACAGAGTACGCCCTATGGCATGGTCGTGTTTGGCGGGCGGTCGTATTTTTAGCGAATCATCAGAGCAAGTCGTTCGTTTGAATAAAACACTCGAGCAAGTTGCCGAAGAGCTTGGTGCGGACGTAGCTATCGATCAAGCGTTATACGCTTGGAGTATGGCATTGCCCAGCAAGCCAGTAGCGATTGTCGGCAGTGGAAACATCGCGCGCGTACAAGCCGCGATCGAAGCATTGAAATTGAAGTTGAGCCAAGAACAATGGTATCGAATTTGGGTGGCGGCTAATGGTTATGGTGTTCCATAATCACAAATAGTTGACCAACCAAAGAGGAGGAGTGTTTCCTCGTAACTATAGGCAGTTAGTGAGATCTAAACTTTTCTTTGAAATAATCAAAGTAGTCGTTCGATAAATGTGGCGTGTCGCCTAACAAATATGATGCATGTTCTAACAAATTTGTTTCGCAAAAACGTTAGACTATGCTCATCTTCCTCAAATTTTCCCCTCCCCAAGACAATGAAACCTATTAAATTTCTTACATTTTTTTCTGCTCTTATTTTCTGCGCTACTGCTTGCGCTGAAGAATGGGAGTTAATGCCTAAGTTGCGCTTTTCTCCATCAGAAACTCTCGATATTACCTATCAGTCTGGAGCACACCTTGGTTTCGAACGCGATCTTATTTTCGGGTGGAAAGGAGATGAGCCCGATTTCTTTGTAGTTCCGCTTCACTGGGAGCCTCGGTATCGTGGTTACAAAGAATGGGGTATGCTTTTAGATAGTATTAAGTCGGACCCTAAAAATTCAGATGTTAAGGTTGATGAGCAGAAAGCCTATGATAGAAAAGACAAGCATACAATTAGACACCGCTTAGTCGAGTATAGAGAAGAAGGTGAACTTAGGACGCAACTTTTTACGACAATTGGGAGGGGTGATACTGCTTTTATGTTATTCGCTACAAGTATCTCCGGAGACAAAAAATACTTGTTAAAAAATCTTGAGATTATGGCCGATGCAATAGAGATTTCAGAGTAGTTATCTACTACTGAAAAGTATATAAAATTCTGTGTCAACACCAACAACAATAACGTGCGTCTTCATTGACCTATTGTAGGAACAACTCAGGAATTCAGGTGTCGATCACTAGAATAAGATTTGATGAAGGGGGCTCAAATTCTGAGTTTTCATTGATAGCTTAGGGCAAAATCTGGTCATTATGAAACCGTCGAGGGAGCAGGGAAATTCCTTGCGTCATCTAGTTTGCTTTTAAAGTAAACTGACTACTAAATAGGTCTGAAAGAGTGGTTAAGAATGCCGATAAATAAAATCGTGATTTTTGGGAATTCTGCGTCGGGAAAATCGAGTTACGCGAGGTACCTATCGCAAACTAAGAACCTAGCTCATCTTGATTTGGATTCTGTAGCTTGGCAACCTATGGTCTCGACCGATGCTACACCTCAGCGAAGACTAATTTCAGAATCTATGCGGGATATTCAATCGTTTTTAGTGTCAAATTCTAATTGGGTAATCGAAGGCTGCTACGGAGACTTGGTCGAAGCGGTAAGTGAATATGCGAATCAGCTGATATTTTTAAACTTGAGCTCAGAGCAATGCATTGTCAACGCCAAAAGACGCCCGTGGGAGCCGCATAAATATGCTTCAAAAGAAGAACAAGACGCTAACCTTGAAATGTTGTTGAATTGGATTTCCGATTACGATCAACGAAGCGATACTTGCTCAAAACAAGAGCATCTTCGAATCTTCGGCGCCTTTTCAAACGATAAAAAAATGCTAGTTGAAATGCCTAGTCTCGATAAACGCTAAAGCAAAAATGCCAAAATTAAAGGTGTATCTAAAACCTTCTACAGAAAAACTATGATTCGACTAGTAAACGACAATGACGCAAAGGCCGTTGCCGATATTTATAACTACTATGTGATAAACACCGCGGTGACATTTGAAGAAAAGACACTCGAACCTGATGATATGCTCGAACGCTTCGGCGAGGCAGATGACGCTGAGTTGCCTTGGTTGGTGATAGAGCATGAGGGCTTGGTCGGTGGTTTCGCCTATGCGAGCAAATGGAAAGGGCGCTGTGCTTATCGTCATTCGGTCGAGGTTACTGTGTATTTAAGCCGAGAAGCAACCGGGCTAGGCTTAGGAAGCAAGCTTTACTCTGAGCTGTTTAAACGCTTGAAAGCGAAAAACATACACGTGGTATTAGGCGGTATCTCTTTACCAAACGAAGCCAGTATCGCCTTGCATGAAAAGTTTGGTATGAGCAAGGTGGCTCACTTTAGTGAAGTTGGATATAAGTTTGGACAATGGGTCGACGTTGCCTATTGGCAAGCTAAACTATAAAGACTGACGTAATAGATCGACGACGGAATGAAGCGCGACTAGCGGCCAAGTGTTTCGAGTGATACGATAAGTTTGACCTT
>CANMNN010000050.1 GCA_947499305.1 uncultured Arenicella sp.
CTGACGAGCTAGCTTCATGCCTTCGGACTCAGGGTCACGTTCGTCAGCAATCGCGATGTGATTAATTAGCGCGATCAGACCATCTGCTTCTAGCCGTTCACTTACTTCACGACACTTTTTGCAGAGCTCGCCGGAACTAAGGATTTTTTTTACAAAGGTAATGTGCATATTTTTATGTGGTATTAGCCTTACGCAATTTAGTGAACGGTGCGTCTGCGTGAAAAAATCAATGGTGCACCATCCGCCGATGGCTGATATACATCGCTCATTTCACTGAATGCGTTTAAAGCTACCTCTAAGCTCTCGCTTTCGGGCAATTCAAACGCATTACAGCCAGAGCGAGTTAAAAAGCCTAGCTGATCGTACTTAACATCACCAATTGCGCGAATCTCGCCGTCATAATTAAAGCGGGTGCGCAATTTGAAAGCATGAGAGTAAGAGCGACCATCAATATGTGCCACCATTGGTAGCACAATATGTGAGATTTCAGCGTACTCCTCCACAAAATCTTCAGGGAACTCATCAGCGGCAATCTGCACAGCTACTAAGCTATCACGAGCTTGTAATTCAGCTTTATGATCAAGCCACATGTTCATTGGCACGCTGATGTCGCCTTCAGGGAGGTCAGCAATTGTGAGCTCTTCAGTTTCAGCAACATGATGAATCGCGTTGTCGACTATTTTTTGGTCAATAATAGCTTTGGCGCTAATAATGTCTTTTTGAATACGGTCGGGGGTCGCTTTAGCTCTTGCTTTGATTGCGCGGTTGGCAACGGTTTTAGTAGCAGACATTACGCTTCCTCCGAATATACTTTTTCTTTAAATGGGTCGATACCAACACGGCGAAAGGTGTCTAATAAGCGCTCGTCATCACTGCGTAGGTCTTTATACACGTCTAGGATATCGCCAATAGCATCGCCGACCTTGTCTTTGGCTATCGCTTTACCGAGGTGCGTACCCAAGGCAGCGTCGTTCGACGCATCGCCACCAACGGTCAGTTGGTACCATTCTTCGCCTTTCTTATCGACGCCCAGAATACCGATATGACCAACATGGTGGTGTCCACATGCGTTCATGCAACCTGACATTTTTAGTTTAACTTCGCCGATGTCATAGAGTTCTTCAAAGTCGTCAAACTTTTCATTGATCTGCTTAGCAACTGAAATTGAGCTCGCGTTTGCCAAAGAGCAAAAGTCTAAGCCCGGGCAGCAAATCATATCGTTCACAGATCCAATATTTGGTGTCGCTAAGCGTACTTGGTCAAGCTCTTTCCAAACTTCCAACAAGTCCTGTTCGCGAATATCCGCAAGCACCAAGTTTTGCTCATGGGTTACTCGTATTTCACCGAATGAGTATTTCTCAGCGATGTTTGCAATCGCGTCCATCTGTTCATCGGTAGCATCGCCAGGAGCAACGCCATGCTCTTTCAAAGATACGTTAACAATACGATAGCCCGGCTCTACATGATCAACCGTGTTGTTGTCGTACCAAGCTTTGAAGCGACTATCTAAGCTGCGCCACTTAGCTACGCGGTCGTCACCAGAAGTGAGTTCCTCGTAGGCCGGTTTAGGAAAGAAAGCTTGCATTGTTTCAAAGTCGATATCGTGGAGTTTTAGCTCACCGTCTTTGAAGTGTTGCCATTCTGCTTCGACTTCATCTCTGAAATCGTCAATACCCATGGCGTTCACTAAAATTTTGATACGTGCTTTGTATTTGTTGTCACGACGGCCATGCAAGTTATACACACGTAATATGGCTTCACAATAAGACAAAATATCTTCACGAGGTAAGAAGTCCTTAATCACCTTGCCGATCACTGGCGTACGGCCTAAACCACCGCCAACGTAGACACGAAAGCCGACCTCGTTATTGTCGTTGTAAACGACTTCTAAGCCGATGTCATGGAATTTAACGGCAGCACGATCTTCAGTCGCACCGGTTACGGCGATTTTGAATTTGCGAGGTAGCCAGTAGAACTCAGGGTGCAAGGTCGACCATTGACGAATAATTTCGCAGTACGGCCTAGGGTCAATGATTTCATCGGTAGCAACGCCCGCGTACTGATCCGAGGAAATGTTACGTATGCAATTGCCGCTAGTTTGGATCGCGTGCATTTCAACATTTGATAGGTCTTTCAATATATCTGGCACGTCGGCTAACTCAGGCCAGTTGAATTGAATATTTTGGCGAGTTGTGAAGTGCCCATAGCCTTTGTCGTATTGGCGAGACACTTGTGCTAGCGCGCGCATTTGTTCAGAGCTAACCAAACCATAGGGGATTGAGACGCGCAACATGTGTGCATGAATTTGCATGTACAAGCCGTTACGCAAGCGCAGTGGTGCAAGATCGGCTGCACTTAGGTCTCCAGCGAGGTGTCGAGATACCTGGCCCCGAAACTGCTCTACTCGATCTGAAACAATGGCCTTATCGACCGCATCATATTTGTACATGGTAAAATCCCATAAATTGCTTAGGTAATCGCTTAACTTCGTACATTAGAGCAAAAGCCTCAAATGCAAGCACAATACATTGAAGAAAAGCGCAGGGCATAGAGCCCCGAATATCCTCGCGACTATACTCCTTCAGCCTACGAATCGAAAGTAATAAGCACTTATACTTATATAAGACATGCTTCTTAGATGCTTATGAAAAAACATCGCCTGGGTTAATCGTGAGCGATAAGCGTACTAGTTTACTCGCAATAGCTCGTGCCATTGGCTTGTGTATGACGGAGACTTTGGCAATCCGCTTTGCTTGTGAGGGCTTTTTCGCTGCTTCGACATATCGTGGAGCTCACAATAACGTTGTATCAGCTTAAATGATTGGTCGTTTTTATCCAGATGTAATAACTTTTCAGTCTCCATTGCCTCCTCGAATAGGCTAACCTGCTTTGCTTTGTATTGATCTAGGCATTTTAGAGTTAAGCCGATAGAGTGATAGTGTGTCTTGTCTCTGAACATGTTTTCGAAAATTTGACGACATAGAGTCTTAATCGGGCCGAGTGATTCGATTGGTTCTGCAAGCGAGATAGATTTGTTATCAACAAAGATTTCTCCCTGAGCGTGCATATCGGTTCTCTCTAGAATGATTTCAATTTCATGGCAAATAAGTTGCCGTTCTATCAACTCTTTGTGAGCGTTAAGCAGCATCGCTACTACTACGCGTAGCAAGGAATTAGCGATGCTGTTTTTGCCATGGCCTTTGGTATGGGCCTTCAAGTGAGCCTTGGCGTAGTTTGCGAGACTTTCTTGTATTTCGTAGCCCATTAACTTATCCGCCCGCTTAGTTTTAGCCGCATCTGATAGAGTTTGGCTTGTTCTAAGTTGCTTTGAATCGAACTGGTTCTCCACAACTCGTTCCGATGTTAGTTGTGATGTCAGTCCGGCCAGCTCAATGGCGAGGTGCTCCACCAGTACTGAGCAACGTTTGCCAATCTGCTGGCTGGATGCTTGGCTAAGTTCAAGCGCATTATGTATACCCAACGTGCTTAGCTTATTAAGTGTTTTAGAGCCTATACCTCTGATTCTAGAAGTCGAGAATTTAGCGAGAACCGATTGACTAAACTCGCTATCTGTTAATATCGTGATACCGCGGTGTTCATCTCGCTTGCCGTAGCTTGGATTGATAGGCCGATGATTGCAATCATGCTCAGCCGCCATGCAGCCGAGATACGCGAGGGTTTTTGTTGCGCCAACTCCAATAAGTATTTCCAATCCAAGCCATTGTTCAATTGAATTACGGAGCTCGTAGGTGAAGTCTTGAAGTTGTTGTTTACCGGTTTCCAGGTCTAGGTCTTCAGGCGACCCTTTAACCTTTTGAGAGGAGTGTGTTAGGCGCTTGAGGTTAGTAAGGTCGAGATAGGCCTCATCGCCAGCAACTGGTGTCACAGATGGCGCGAGCATTTCAAGTGAGCTAAATAGTCGTTTAGAGAGGTCAGCATAAAGCTCTCTATTCGGTAAACATTTAACCAGTGTTTGAGATTCTTGAGTGCTGGAATGCTGTTTAATTAATTGGCCTAGTTGCTCTGAGCCTAGACCCATTTTAAAGCCTAGCTCTCGCGCTTGTGGAGAGCAGGCTAGAAGCTTTATAAGTTCACTACCTTGGTGCGTAATCGACTCGTAAACTATCAGAGGTTGCGACTTAAGTTCAGGGCGAAACAGATGTTCGCATTGAATTAACAAATCGGGACAGTATACGTGAGCGAACATAGCTTATATTCCGACAATTAAGTTGCTAGCGAATAGCGTGCACAACGAAAGTTACGACACCGAAGACATCGAAAACTGATTCTTGATCAATTTCTTGAGGTTGATGGTCGCTGTCAGCTTTGTTCATTGGTAGCAAACGAATTGTCGGTGATAACTCAAGTTTCTTAACAGTGAAGGAGTGATCAAGATTAGCGACCACAATGTCGCCATCGCGTGCTGTAATAGATCGGTCCACCACTAAAACATCATCGCAATGGATCCCTGCGTCGATCATCGAGTCTCCACTCGCTCGCACAAAATAAGTGGCGGTAGGGTGTTGAACGCACAGCTCATTTAAATTGAGCGTTTGCTCTGATTCACTAAAATCGTTACTAAGTGCCATCATGTTCATTATTTACACCACGCTAATTTGAAATTTGTACAATAATAAACACTGTTTATTTAAACAGCAATTTTTTCTCGGTGCAATATAGAGAATTGCCAAATATGGGCAATAAAAAATGCCGATTTAAACGCATTTCATGTCACAGACCGCAACGCGCGCGATGGTTATGCTGATCTGTAAAGAAGTTTGCCTTACTGAGCCTAGATTGTTTTATGAGCCATTTATCGACAGAATTTGCCCCGCGCCCAGAATTAGACTATCCGTTTGAGATGCGTTGGAGCCCAGAGCCAGGTCAGCCGTTTGAGGTTGTTGATGGCGTTTATTGGTTGCGTATGCCGCTGCCTATAGCGTTAGACCATATAAACTTATGGATTCTCAGAGACGGCGATGGTTGGACAATTGTTGATACCGGCTATGACGCCCAAGTTTGTAAAGATGTCTGGGAGCAAGTGTTTGATGGTTTTATGGCTCCTGAGTCGGTTAATAAAATAATAGTCACGCATTTTCACCCAGATCATATTGGTTTGGCCGCATGGTTGGCGCATAAGTGCCAGTGCTCGATTCTTATCTCCGAGGGAGAGTACAGTCATTACGCCAACATTATCAGTCGTGACAAAGCGCAATTTAGTGCTCAGGCAACAGCCTTTGTTACTGAGATGGGATATCCCCAAAGTATGGTAGAGAAATTCGTTGGCTTCATGGTCAGTGACGACAAGCCGGCAGCGAGTCGTGTGCAGCGAGAGCAGTGTCAGTTTATAAAAGACGGTGATCTAATTGACATTGATCAGCGTCAATGGAGAGTAATCAGTGGTAACGGTCATTCGCCAGAGCATGCGTGTTTGTTTAACTCTGAGCTCAATACCATGTTGTCTGGAGATCAGTCGATTGCTCGTATTTCGTCTAATGTTAGTGTTTATCCTTCAAATCGCGACAAAGACCCCTTAGGAGATTGGCTTGATTCGTGTCAAAAACTTATAGACGAATTGCCCGAAGACACACTAATGCTGCCTGCCCATCAAGAGCCCTTTCGCGGCAACCCAGCTCGAATGCATCAATTAATCGACGATCACCATGCGCAGTTAAATCGCTTGCGCTTATCGGTTGACGCGCCTATTTCGCCAGTCGAGGCACGAGCGATATTGTTCGATCGAGAGTTGAATACCATAGAGACGTTGCTGGCTACTGGCGAAACGTTAGCGCACTTAAATTATTTAATGCATCGCAACGAAGTGGTTATGCAAATAGGGTCTGATGGTGTCGCCCGTTATTCGGCTTATTAGTTAAACATTGATCGTTCTAGTTATTTATGACAACCCTATAAAGTTTATTGGGAGTAATCGACGCCGGGCCCGTAGACACGCACATTTCGAGTGCGGTCGTTGCGTCGCGCCTGCTCTTCTTTCTCAAGCTGAATGGCTTTGACCTTAGCTACTACCCGCTTTACCTTACCTGCATAGCGACCACGTTCTTCGGCTGTTTGAGATAAATTGTGCGCGGTTTCAAGGTCTTTGAGTGCTGCCATAATCTTGTTGCGCACTAACTTGATTCGGCCACTTAGTTCATAAAATTCCGGGTCTTGATCGTGCAACTTTATGGCACGCTTAATTGATTTAGCGGCCTTAGCGTAGTTCTTTTCGTCGAATAAGTTCTGTGCTTTTTTAAAGTGTATATAAGGGTTTCGATTGCGAGCTTTTGAGGCCTTCTTTTCGAAACGGTCGGCCAGAGCTGTTTTGCCTTGTTGGCGGTATAAACGCTCCAAGTTGCTTGCAGCTAAGCCGTTTTCATCTCGGCCCATCAGTGCTTGGAGGTAGACTTTCTCAGCTTGATCGTAAGACCCTATATATTTGTATGCAGCTCCAAGGTTTACCCACATGTCTGGGTTTTGCGGGAATATTGAGGCTGATAGACTTAGGTAATGAAGGGCGCTAGACGCATTGCCAGATTTCAGATGTTCAATGCCAATATTGCTAAAAAGGAGCGCTGTCGCTTGGCGTTTGCTTATTAGCCGTTGAGGAAAACCTGGTTTGTAATCTTCTAGCGCTAAATCAAATATTTGCGTATTTCTTGGGCTCTTAAAAATCGCGTTCACATGCCTGTATAAAATAAGGTCGTTTTCATCGTTTTGCCCCCAAATGTCAGGCAAGTCAACTTGGTTGACTTGCATCTCGATACCTAGCTCTTCTGCTAATTCGAGTACAAGCAATGTAAAGGTGAGACAATTTCCACGACGTTGGTAATAAGCATCTGCCGGTTTCAGGTTTGCTTCTAATTGATAGTCTAAGTTGCGGCCATCTGGAGACATGAGCCAATACGCAAGGTCGCTGGCATTGGTGTGCTTGTTTTTGTCGGTGAAATCGCGTCGAATTTTTTTACGCAGAGAGTCGGGCAAAAAGAATACGCTTTCAAATGAATCTGGATGGTTGTCTCCAAGAGTAGACTCATAATTGATGATGGTCGTTATGAATGGGTCTTGCTTATCGACGCTTGGCGTAGTTGTGCAGGCTGAAATCAGCGAGTAGCCAAAAATTAGGAATAGCCGTACACTGAATCTTATTGAAGTAAAGTAATTCGACATAAACATTAGCTTAGACTAACGCATTTCAGGTGACAAGGCTGCACAGGACGTTTGTTAGAATTGCTCGCAACGTGATTAAACCTTTATATATTAGGAGTTTAGAATTAAATGCGGCATGGAAAAATAGACTATTTGGAATACCCAAGCTCAGATTTGCAGGCTACCAAAGCTTTTTTTAGAGCGGCATTTGGCTGGGAATTCACCGATTATGGTCCCGAATACACCGCATTCGCCGAGCAGGGTTTGCACGGTGGTGGTGGCTTTTATCTCGCTGAGCTATCGAGTAAATCAAACCAAGGCGCCGCTTTAGCGGTTTTTTACAGTGATGACCTTCAGGCGACACTAAATAAGGTTGAAGCAGCCGGTGGTAAAATCGTAAAGCCAATTTTCTCCTTTCCAGGAGGCAGCCGCTTTCACTTTGAAGAACCAAGTGGCAATGAATTTGCTGTTTGGACAGAAGCTTAGATAGAGGCTTTTAAGTACTAAATTGTAATTAGTTTTCATTTACACACTGGAATTTCACCAAATGCGTGTCTATAATCCCGCCATATTGCTTAAGGAGCGTTGCAACGAGGGCCTTCCTCGTCAGGCTTAAGCAGATTTAAAATGCAACGACGCTCATTTTTCAAACACCTTTTAACTATTTAAAGCGGAGATGAAAGATGAGTGCTAATCCATCTATCCCAGAATTTAACGACTACCACGTCGCTGACATCAACCTTGCTGACTTCGGTCGCAAAGAAATCGCCATTGCCGAAACAGAAATGCCTGGTTTGGTTTCTATTCGTGAAGAGTTCCGTGCTGCGCAGCCTCTAAAAGGCGCCAAGATCACTGGCTCGTTGCACATGACAATCCAAACGGCTGTATTGATCGAAACGCTAGTTGCGCTTGGCGCAGAAGTCCGTTGGGCGTCTTGCAACATTTTCTCTACTCAAGATCACGCTGCTGCTGCGATTGCTGCGCAAAACATTCCGGTGTTCGCTATTAAAGGCGAAACGCTAGATGAATATTGGGATTACACGCACCGTATCATGTCTTGGGAAGGCGATACTGGCCCGAACATGATTCTTGACGATGGTGGCGATGCAACCATGTTGTTGATCTTGGGCGCTAAAGCTGAGAAAGACATTTCTGTATTGGACAATCCAGGCAGCGAAGAAGAAGTAGCCTTGTTTAAAACGATCAAAGCGCAGTTGGCTAAAGACAACACTTGGTACTCTCGCCGTTTAGCGGGCGTTCAAGGC
>CANMNN010000051.1 GCA_947499305.1 uncultured Arenicella sp.
TAATAGTACGCAAAGTTAACTCAGCCCGCCTCACCCGCACGGGTGAATTGCAAGGGTGTCGGTTACTTGGCGCTTACGATACTTTTGAGTCTACTCATCTTTTTAGGTGCATGCGGCGGAGGCTCTTCATCTAGCGGTGGAGGTATGGCTGATTCCAATGATGGGGAATACAAAGGAACTTTGACCTTAACTCAAAGTGGTAATGCTGAAGCAAATCTAGATGCCTTTACTGGTTCGCTTGATATAAGTTTTGTGATTCAAAATGATACGGTTGTAAGCTTCACATCAAATAGAGAGACAACCCTTGTTTCTTGGCCAGTTGAAAATAACTCATTCGTTTTTGGAGATACTTCATCAACCATGAGTATGGAGAATAATGGTGAAGTGACGTGCACTATTTTGATTCAAATCACAGTGAATTTGTCTAGAGGTTCGGCCAACGGTAGCAATACTGAGACAGTGGATTGTGATATCCGAGGTTCAGCAGTAACAGTCACTTTAACAGGCACAATATCGGCAAGTCGGGAATAGTCAAAGAAGCTCGCGAGAGCGTTTGTGTTAGGCCTTGTTTTTGACAATCCGAAAATTTGATTAAAGTGTATAAAGTCTGAAGAATGAGGTTAACGCTAGTCACTCAGATTTTGACTACTTCAGGGTAAACTTCACTTTCATCATCTTCTAATGAAGTAAATTCACTAACTTGGGAACAATCATTATTAAAACGCTCGCTCGTCAAGTCGTCAGTATTATTTCGTTACTTTGGGTAATGGCCAATTTACTGATTGGTCTTTGCGTACTTTTTCCTCTCGCAGTCATTAATCTGCTACTACCGTTTACATTTGTATCCCGCGCTTGTTTTTTAATTGTAGATCACCTGTATCGCTGGTGCGTTCGTGTTGATAGCTTTTGGATGCAGCGGGTCGTGGGAATTGAGCTTATCGTCATCGGTGAGCCGAACTCGCATGCTGCACCGGTTGTCATCTGTAACCATCAGTCTTGGTTTGATATTCCCTTGGTTCAAGATGTGATTTCTCGCCGTGGGCCCATGCTCAAATTCTTAGTTAAACAAGAATTAGTCTGGGTGCCGATCATTGGTTGGATCTGTTTGGTTTTAAATTTTCCTCGCCTAAACCGAAGTAAAAAGGGTGGTGCTCAGAAAGCTGATTTCTCGATTATCGAGAAAACCACCAAGGCGCATGGCAAACAAGGAGCGTTGCTTATATTTCCCGAGGGCACGCGTTTTACTCGAGATAAACATGAATCCCAACAATCGCCCTACCAAAATTTGCTTAAACCGAGAGCGGGCGGTCTGCGGGTTATCAAAACCAATACGGATCCAACAACGCCACTCGTTGACATTACGATCGACTACGGAGTTGAGAAGCCAAATATTTGGCGATGTCTGCATGGCAATCCACGCCGAATTCGAATCACGGTTGAGCACTTTACATTAGCCGAGCTTGATAATGTTGAAGACTGGTTGAATCAGCGCTGGCATGAGAAGGACGCAGTTTTCAAGCAAGTAAAAAATTAAGCAAAAACTCTTAAAGAGTCGAATAAAATTCCGCATTTTAGTGTTTGATACTTGGGCAAGTTAAAGAGGGAAGGGCTACGTTTAGCCTCATTCTTTGTTACTCACTTTGACTTCGCCGCTATTTGGGTTTTAAGGATGCGAAAAAGATTAAAAGCGAGTATGTTAGCAAGTTAACAAAGGCGTAGCATAAACGCAGCGCCGGTTTTACAGGCTTTAACCGTGCTTAAAAAAATAAATCTGTCCAGTATTCTGGTTCCAATAGTTCTCTCCGTAGTTTTTGCCTTGCTAGGTTCATGGTTCTTTAAAGCACCATTTATTTTAGCCTTGGTCTTTTCATTAGCAGGGTGCGTATTTAATCTTTTAATAAATTGGTCTGTGCGCTTACCTGGAGGCAGAGATAATATCAATGGAGATTTAATGCATCCAAAATATGAATTACTAGTTTATATTTTGTTGGTCGGTATCATCACGGTTGTAACTCAAATATTCCCTAGTCTTAAAAATTATGGCTTTATGTAAAAAGTCGTTAACATAATCAAACGTTGCCATTCACTTCGCTTGCTGGAAAGCGTGATATGACTAAAGTTATAAAGGAATTGCTTAGCTGGTTTCTTTTGATATTCTCATGTGTCGACAAGACGGCGGTGGGCTTGGAGCGATTGCTTTACCGCATGCACTGCTTGCAAAGTTGTTCGAAGCTCCGGCGCTTATTTTAAGACTATTTTTAAATAGCAAGAATATCACTCGAGCTAAAACGACGCTGATGCGTCAAAGTTTTTACTTAGGCGTAGCGTTACTTTAGCGGGGGCATCAATTGAGTTGCTGGAGTGCCCCGTGATACTGTGGATACTTATGATATATATGCTATTGTTTTAGGCCAAACACGTCGGGACAAGTAAATGGCACATCTGCAGTTTGATAATTTCATCTTCGATTCAGAGCGTTTTCAACTGAAATGCAAAGGAGAAGTGGTTTCACTTAGACCTAAAGTGCTTCAACTACTGGGGCTATTGATTGCAAACAGAGATCGAGTGGTCTCAAAGGCGGAGATTTTTTCCACTATTTGGGGCACGACTTATGCTCGAGACCATTTACTGTTTCAGCTGGTAAGTGAGTTAAGAAAGGCTCCCTTTAAAGCCAACTATATTCGCACTCTGCCAAATCAAGGCTATCAATGGAATATAAACACCGCGATTGTTTCCCCAAAGCAGTTTGGGACATTCAAATTTGCTGCTAGCGTCCTATTAGCATTAGCTAGTTTAGGTTCAAGCTATTTTTTAACGACAAGCGACTCTCAACAGATTAGAGCTATGCAAATGCCTGCAATAAGTGCGTTCTCGAAAGGTGTGGTCGCAATGGATTCTGGCGAGAGTCAACAAGCGGTTGAGTGGTTTAAGTTTGCGTTGATCGAGAACCCTGACTCTGTTGAGTCGAGTTTGTTTTTGGCTGAGGCTTTGTTACAGCAAAATAAATCGCAAGAGTCTTCTCAATACCTGCAACAGCTGTTAAAGAAGCCGAATCTCGATTCCTACAACAAAGTCACCGCGACGGATTTACTTAGTCGCATTCGACAGAAGCAAGGCCGTTTTATTGATGCCTTAAAGTACGCCCATGAGTCGAGTCAGTCGGGAGTTGTTGCGCAGTGTTCGGTTGATGTTCTTACAGAACGTGTTGATTCATTAGCGGCGGAGCTGGGCGTGTCCTTGGCTGCAACTGAAGTTGCCCAAAGCGATATGGATAGTAATCAACAGACTTTGAGTTCAAATGAAGCGAAAAGCTATGAGGCTCAATGTGAGCAGCTCAAGCTAGAGTCAAAGCAAACATCGTCTTGTTCACCTGACAATGAGCTGCAATGGCTTGCTTACCGTCAATCGATGCAATCTAAAATTTCATAAGCTATTGAATTGAATGTGATTTTAGATACTTTTAGATAATTTGAGTATGGTTTAGGTATTTCTTTACGCGACACTGAGCTCACCGTAAACGTGAGGTGCTTTGCCGTGAACCGATTTTTCTTTTTTACTTTGCTCGGAGTTATGTCTTCAGCATCTTCTTTTGCTGAATCAAATAGTCGTCTTAAGGAGAAGTTAGAAACCGTTTTTGCTAATAAAACGATCCGGATATTTGGCTACGATGATCACCTTAAGAGAGTTGATGTAGACTCCGAATATGTTTACGTATCGCACGACGGTCGATATGTGTTTGCAGGCCCTATTTACGACACTCTTAGGAAAGTTGATATCGTTGCTGAGCGTGAAAGACAAGTAAGAAAAGGCTTGTTGAACAGCAAGTCGAAAGATCTATTTATTCGATATCCAAGCACTGAAAAGGAGAGGTTTAGCGTTACGGTATTTACGGCAATCAATTGCCCCTATTGTCGTAAATTGCACCAAGCGGTACCGGTGCTCAATGAGCAGGGTATCTCAGTGAACTACGTAATGTTGCCAAGAGGTGCCGTTAGTTCGGTGTCTTACGATAAAACCCAAAGCGCCCTATGTTCAGATGATCCAGCATCAGCTATCACGAAGGCAATGCAGAATCATGACCTCTTGTATATCGCTTGTGATTCAAACCAATTGAGCCAACATATTGAGCTCGCCAGAGTACTAAATGTAAATTCAACGCCGACATTCGTGCTGCCAAACGGTGATTTACAAGTTGGCTATGTAAGCCCTGATCGCTTACTGCAAACTCTTGAAAATTTGAACTCGAAGAAGGTGAGTAATGAACCACTATAGCCAAATAAATTCTATAAATAATTCGATAACATTATTCAAATTATTTTTGCTTTTAGCGCCGGCATTCATCGCCAGCGTCGCGCATGCTCAAGTCTTTGAAGAAGGCACGCATTATACGGTTATTGAGAGCCATGTAAGTTCAGACGGGCCTGTTAAGAATGAAGTAGTGGAATACTTTTCTTTTAGCTGTCCTGGTTGCTACGTATTAGAGCCCGGCGTTGATGCGCTAGTAATGCAGCCTGAGCTTAGCGTTCAGCGACTACACATGCCCTTTGGTGGTCGCAACGCAAAGCAATCCCAGAAAGCATTTGTTTTAATGAAGTTGCTAAAGGCTAGTGAGCATAAAGATGCAATTTTTAAGCGTATTCATGGTGAGCGAAATACTTTTGGCAGTGTCGATGAAATTGTGGCGTTCTTCGAAGCCTTGGGCCATGACACTAAAGTGATCAGAGCGCACTTGAGCTCATTTTCGGCCGACGCAATGATTCGAAAAATGAATGCCGAAGCGATCAAGCAAAAGATTCAAAGTGTTCCAACCGTCATTGTTAATAATAGATATAAGGTCAATATTGGTAGTCTGAGCTCAAGTTCTCAATTGCCGGCTGTCGTGAACTTTTTGAACTCTAAAGATGACTGAATAAATCTTTAGGTGCTCACGACCTTTGGCAATGCGAGAGTGCGGGGCCTAATTTGTTCCTCTTATCAAAAAAGTGAAGTTGTCGAAGGCCAGTTAATCGTTATATACAAGTAGTTAATCACTATTTTCATAATTTGAAAAAACGCTGGTAATTTTCTTTAGAAAAACCCTGTAATGATTTTTCGCCATGAACTAGCAGTGGCACACCTTTACCACCAGCTTGCTCATACGCTCGTTTTGCGACCGCACTTTTTTCGATATCGTATTCATCAAAGCTAATATTCTTTTGTCTCATAAAAGAGCGGGCTCTTTTACAGTAGCCGCACCACGACGTGGAATATAAAATCACACGTGTTTTTTGTATGGCGGGCCTAATAACTGAAACTTGATTCTCGAGGTTTGTTGTTTTTGCAGATGCAGGCGGTTGTGAGCCGTAGTGAGTTTTTCCATTCTCGTCTTTCCATTTTTTTAGTTCTGCTGCTTTTGATGGTGGAGCAAAAATTAGGACTGTAATAAGTATAAAGTTAGATGGTTTCATTAGTTATTACTCTTTCTACTCAGTTCCGAAGGTTTATGCGTTTTCTATTACGATTTCAAAACGCCTGTTTTCAATTGTCTGCTGTGTTGGCGGTTGACCTACCTAATAGGTAATTGAAGCGACTTCTCTGTCTTCAGTAAACACTTTCTATATTGAAAAAATGCTTACATCAGCCCCCATTAGAGACGTTCATTCAATATGGCTGAGAAAATTTATTAGGTTGCCGAACGCCTAATTTAGAATACATTCTTTTACTCTAGACATCATCTCCAATTGGTTTTACTTTAGATCTGAGCACGTGTTCATGAAGGAATATGAGGGGGTGGTGAGAATTGAAACTCATTCGTCTTTAGTAAAGCAAAGTAAAACGATTTGGACCTTTCTATTTTAGTTGCTAAGAATAAGCACTCCAGTTTTTCGTTTGGCAATGCATTTTTTAGTGAAGTGATTTTGTGGCAGGGTTTCCTAACTTACCAAAAACTCTAAAAACCCGATAGCCGTTTGAACCTTACATTAGACCCCATCACATTTTTAAACGAGTTAAATGACTATTCGCCACGTACAAACTTTAGAATATAACCTTTAAAACTGCTGTCTAAATAATCTGTATTCTCGGGCTTAAAGAACGTAGATGTGTAACCAATCTTAAACAGTTTTTTCGCTAACTTATTTTTTCTTCCTCGGCCTGGGTCTACAATTATCACTTCACATTCTGGCTTTGAGTGTTGTTGAATGAAATTTGAAAGTAATTCGACATGCTCGTCCTCGTACAATAGGTCGCTACCAATAATTAAATCAAAGCGACCTAAGTTGTCGTTGTTATCTCCCCAGCCAGTTCTTTCAAAAGGAATAAGCGCGTCGCCATTCAGTTTAGAATTTCTAGTTAGAAAGGCCTCGACATCTGGATGATAATCAGTTGCCGTAATATCTATGTGCCGCTTATTGAGTAGCAAACTACTTAGAGCCGTACCACACCCAATCTCTAGAACGCGTTTAATGCCAATATTATAGTTAGAGACATGGTGCGCCAAAACTAAACTTGAGGGCCAAATAACCCCAAAAATAGGCCAAGCAGCCGAAGAAATTCCGAGTTCTCCAGCGATACCCAGAGGGTCATGAAATTCTTGCTTATTCCTAAGCGTGCAAAGGTGAATATCTGTTTTTCCGAACTCAATGGTTTGGTAGCATAAACGCAGGTTTGTCATTTGGCCGTCTCAAAGTTTGAGCGCTCAGCCAGCTATCAAGGACAAATGACAAAACGAGGGACTACAGGTTATAGTTATTAGCTATAAAAGGAAAGCGATGTATTTCATAACTCATATCCCAATCGTTTCCGTATACCGCGCTACAACTTGCTCGCTAGCAAAGCTTCTGGTCTGAGCCTTGCGCCTTATCCTGTGAGATGTTGATCGAAAATATATCTATCTATAAAGGACGTTTTATATGAATACTCAAAAACCCCTCGGCTTAATCTTTGCGGTATCGGTCGGTCTGTCCTATTCCTTCGTGAGTTTGGCCGATGAAAAGTTACATAGCCCTTCAGAGAAAGAAAACCTAGCTAAAGCCATTTACTGTATGGAAATACTCGAAGATAGGAACGATCTTAAACCGTCACAAAGAATCGATATACTGCGTAAGAAATGTTATGCCGAGAATTTTGTGGAGCACTCACCTCATATAAGTGGCGGCCGCGAGGGCTTATTCAATTTATTTAAAGGCCGATACAAAGAGTATCCAAAACTTTCGATGTCGATTAAACGAAGTGCTTCCGAAGGAGATATGGTTTGGTTGCACCTTCACGCGAAGCGCACCCCAGAATCCAGAGGCGCTGCTCTTATGCATATCTTTCGTATGGAAGGCGGGTTTATCGTAGAACACTGGGGCGTGGGTCAGGCTGTCCCAGAAAAACCCAAAAACAGTAACACGATGTTTTGAACCGTTTATGGATAAGCTATAGGGCAGTTTTTGCTTTTAGCATTATTCCGAGTATTCACTATGAATAGCTCCGCATCGAATATACAAAATACTACCTAAACCTAAACCTAAACCTAAACCTAAACCTAAACCTAAACCTAAACCTAAACCTAAACCTAAACCTAAACCTA
>CANMNN010000052.1 GCA_947499305.1 uncultured Arenicella sp.
GCATCTTAGTGGTGAGTCTGCTACCTGCTGTTGGTGGCGGAACCTTGCGAGATGTGTTGTTGGATGTTCCCGTGTTCTGGCTGCATGACTCTTGGGTTATTTGCATTGCTCTGCTCGGTGGTGTCGCAGCGGTAGTTTATAAGTCGTGGACACGCGTGCGGCTACTGGTATGGGCTGACGCGTTTGGCCTGTCACTGTTTGCGATGCTCGGCATGTTTAAAGCGTTTGAACTTGGCCATGGCTTTATTACCGTAGTAGCTATGGGCACCATAACTGCCACCGCCGGGGGCTTGATTCGTGACGTCGTATGTGGCGGCCCACCATTACTACTCAAAGAAGATATTTACGCGATTGCCGCTCTTATAGGTTGCAGTGTAGCCTATGCACTTTTGAGACTGGGTTTGTCTAGTGAACTAGCACTGGCTTTCGGTTTTAGTTTAACGTTCATTGTTAGGGGGCTGGCCATTCGCTATAAATTGTCACTCCCAAGTTCTGATTGGGTACATAAAAAGCTATATCGAGATTAGCTGTGGTCGTTAAGGCATTATAGGCGCGGCCTAATTATTAGTTTATGAATATATTGGAGTTAATTTGATACGCGGCCATCCTTTCAAACTGCCTAACATTATCCTCACGCCTCCATTTTCTGAACTCTATTTGAAGCAATTAGTTTTCTCGTAGGACAATGTATAGCGACTTTCTTTGAGGTTGTTATGTTTTTGTAGGTTTGGTGGATAGCCAGCATTAAATTCTCTCAATCTCGTTGGCGTTCCTGAAAAATGAAGCGAGTAGCAATGTGTAAAAAATTGACGTACGTCAAATATTCTTTGATTTTACTGTTCTGAAAACAGGTTATTGGCTATGCAATGTGATTAATTTCGAAAAAAGTATAGTTCGAACCGGTCGTACGCGTTAAGATTGGCGGCCAATAACGCATTGGTTTTAAGTATAGTTGTAAGCCGTATTTTATGCCTGATTGCTTTCAAAGTGATGCGGGTGGAACAAATTCTGCCTATAAATGTGCTTGATTAAAGGAATATTAAGATCTAGACGTGCTGAAAGTGTTTGGCAATCGACCTAAACTCCGTAGTCTCTACTCGGCAAATACCAGTTCCGGATTGACAATTGACAATTGACAACGAATAAACCAGATAAAAAGGTTAAACAATGAATAGAAAAATCCTAGGGTTGGGGCTTATTTCAGCTTCAGTGTTTTTGATATCAAATTCTTTCAGCAATGAAGAGTCAAGCGCAACAGCTACAGAGAAGGTGGCGGTTGATGCAAGCGAGAAAGCAAAGCAAGATTTGCCGGCTAATGCGGGCCGCACTGCCACAATAGATCCACAAACTGGCGAACTGCGCTCGCAAAGCAATGCAGATCAATTTAGTCGTCAACAAACGACTCAGCAGGAACTGCCTCCCGTTAAGTACACAAACTATGAAAATGGGACTGTAGGCGCCAAGCTAAATGGACGGTTTCGCACAAATCTAGTAGCCACTATCAATTGTGATGGAAAGCTTGAGACTAAGCATGTTGATGATATATCAGCCGAACCAACCACTGAATGCGACGAAAAATAATGAAATACATCACCCCCTTACTCAAAAGTCGGTTTTTAAACTTTCTGGCTCTAATATTAATTTTATGCACCGCGCCTCAAGTGCATGCAACCAACGTTGTTCTAGTTAATAGTGATAGTGCAAACGAAGGCTTTAACAGCAATGAAGCACCTTTTCCAAATCAAACTGGCAATACCGGTAGCACTCTTGGTCAGCAACGATTAAATGTGTTTCAAGCGGCGGCGGACTATTGGGAGCAAAGGATTAACAGTACGGTAACAATCCGTGTGCAAATCAATTTCGACCCTCTATTTTGTGAGCCTAATAGGGCGACATTAGGCTCTGCTGGCCCAAATGCGGTATTCAGGGATTTTCCGAGTGCGCCATTGTCGAACACATGGTACGTAGAAGCGGTTGCAAACAGCATAACTGGCGCAGATCAAGATTCTACTAGCAATGACATCAGCGCGACATTTAATAGCGACATTGATAATAATAATAATTGTTTGGATGGAACAAACTGGTGGTTAGGAATAGATAGCCCGGCGCCATCAGGTACGATAAGTTTATTCGATACCGTCTTGCATGAAATAGGCCATGGTATTGGCTTCCTTAGCCTTGTATCGGCATCGGGAGAGCGTTTCAGCAATTTCAACGACGCTTATATGGTTAATTTGTATGACCAGGAAACAGGCAGAGCTTGGACGTCAATGACGGATGCCCAACGTGCAGCATCGGCAATTAATGGGCCTGACCTTACGTGGAATGGCTCTAACGCGAACAACAATAGTTCCCACTTGAATGCGTCGGTAAGTCGCACCAACGGCAGCATTCGCATGTATGCACCTAACCCGTACGAACAAGGCTCATCGGTATCACACTGGGATACGTCGTTGTCTCCAGACGAACTAATGGAGCCAAGTGCTACACCCACCTCAGATGACAGATCAACGATCCAATTGCTAAGAGATATAGGTTGGAGTGTGGCGAGTGGCCCTGGAGAGATCAGCTTTACCTCCAGTGGTTACACTGTATTAGAAAATAGAGGACCTGCACGCATATCAGTGCAACGCTCAGGTGGGTTTGAGGGCGCTAGTTCCGTTTTGGTAAGTACCTCTGGTGGAACGGCCTCAGCGAATATTGATTACACGGTGACAAACCAAACTTTGAGTTGGGCCGATGGCGAGTCTGGTGTGAAGACGGTAACGATACCTATAGTTTTTGATGAATTTGATGAACAGCTCGGTGAAACCGTCGGTTTGATATTATCGAACGTTACAGGCTCCGCGACCATATCTGGCTCAAGCTCATCGACATTAACGATAAGAGATACAGAGCTTTCTGATGACGACGATGACCTGCTACTGCTTACAGTGCCTGTTCTCGCTGCTTTAGCAAATGCAACCCCCCCTCCTCCTCCAGTTGTTGTGAGCCCTAGATGGAGTGTAGTCAATGAGGTGTGTTGTTCGTCATCATCTGCAACATTTCGTGTATCTCAAGGTAGTCAAAGCCTAGCGTCTACGGCCCAGTCGTGTGCTGTTGCTGCTCCGCAAAGCAGCGAAGTTGCGTCCACTGCAGGCAATAAAAGCTTTGCGTACTCTCTTAGTTCACCTGGGTGCGGACCACTCTCTGGGGGGTTTAATTTTGCTTTCCAGAACGGTACGCGATACCTTTTCGTAGCCGAGTTTAATGGCAGTGGGGTTGACGTGGGGGTATTCTCCGGCCCCATAGCGAGTCAAACTTCAAATTCAGACTATGAAACACCGTTGTCTATTGAGGAGCAAAAGAAAGGGCTTGAATTTCAAAGAACGATTCGTTTAAACAATACCGATGGAGATTCTTCTTCGTATCAAAATGTTGGAGGAGAATTTAGATCTCTAGACTAACATCAGAAAATTAGACATTATTAATGTTTTAGATGTTAAAAAGCCAGTTGCTAGATTTGTAACTGGCTTTTTTTTGAGTCGCGGCTTAGAAAGGAAAGCTAAGATAAACGTGGGCTTAAATATTGTTGGCATAGACTGATTTTTCTAACTTCAATTCTTTGTTCAGAAAAAAGATTTAGTAATATACCAATAGGTATCAGTAAACCTAGTCAAGGTTATGCTGGGTATAGCAACTATGAGCACTACCAAGAACTAAAGCAGAAATTATGCGTACAGGGTGACTCATTTTTCTGACTTCATATACCTGCACTCTCATTACAAGGAAGGTGAAATCTAAAACACAAACTCGATGAATACATTCATTCGAACGCGTGCTGCGACTAAGCTACTAAAGCCTTTAAGTACCAGTTTAAAAAGCTCTGTTGAAACGCTTCCATTTCCGACAACCTCCCTGGTTCATAATAACGTGAGTTAACGCCTTTTTGGTTGTTAGCTATAATCGATTTATCGGCTTTTGTGGTTAGATCCCAAAGCCAAGTAAGCTGTTCTAAATGATAGTCGTTGCCTTCGATGGCCGATTGGTTGACAAACCAACTCACCTGACAAACACACTCTTCTACTGATGTCGGTAAGAAGCGGTAACAAAGCACATGATCGTCATAGATTAAGAAAAAGCTTAGTGGCCCAATCATTAGCTCTGATGCGCCACCGTCGTAAGCTTGTAATGACCCGAGCAATGGCGCAACGGCCTCACCATCCATACTGCCGCTGAGCGCCCCGGGTGTTAATGGATTTCTATCATACTGGTATCCTTCTTGGCCATCTTCAGCGAGATCGAAGTAGCGATTGAATTCTATGAATTTAGGGTTACCTTGATTGGCTAAGAAATACTCTGTTTTTACTTTTTGGAAGACCTCGGGCGATTTCCCCATAACATGAATTCGAGCGAATTCTTGATGCGATGGTGCGCAGTGATAGCACTCTTGGTAATTCTCAACGGCCAGTTTCCAATTCGCGGGAACTGTGTACGATTTTTGCTGAGCTAATTTCAGGTCGTTTAGGCCAAACAGAGTGGTGATGCTTTTTAAGTCCCTTCGAAGCGATACGAGGCTCGGAGGAGCTTGGTTTAAACAGATGAAAATAAACCCACCAATAAGTTCAATGTTGACTGGGTGCAAGCCGTTACTCGTGCGTTCAAAGTCAGAGGGCATATTGCGTGCCGAAATGAGTTCTCCCTCTAAGCTGTAACTCCATGCGTGATACGGGCAAGTGAGCATCTTGGCTGAACCAGATGGCTCGAGGCATAATCTTGAACCACGATGCCGACATACATTTATATGAGCTTTGATGTGGCCATTCGCGGTGCGAACGATAATGATCGATTCAACAGCAATGTCTAATGTGACGTAATTACCAACGTTTGGTATTTGTGAGGTGTGGCCTGCATATAGCCAGTGCGTGGAGAATATTTGACTCAGTTCAGCCTGGTATATCTCAGGGTCTTTGTAAAACGCCTGCTCGAGAGAAAAACCAAACTTTTGGCTTTTGACCAGTTGGCCTATTCGGTCTGAGGTTGTTTTGGTCATAAATGAGTTGGCTGAATCGATAACATTGACAGTATTGATCGACTGTTAAATACTCGTCAAGAATCAAATTTACTATTTCTAGGGAAGCAAGATGCTAGATGCAATTGTCATAGGTGGGGGGCACAACGGGCTAGTGTGTGCCAACTATCTTGCTATGGCCGGTAAAACAGTGCGCATTTTAGAGCGTCGAAGTATTGTCGGCGGCGCGGCTGTCACTGAAGAATTTCATCCTGGTTTTCGTAACTCAGTTGCCTCTTATACCGTGAGTTTGCTTAACCCTAAAATTATTGCTGATCTAGAGCTGCACAAAAATGGTTTAGAAATAGTGCATCGAAAGGTGAATAATTTTTGGCCTCATGAGAACAATGACTTCTTAGCCTTTGTTGTCGGGTCAGATAATTTGAAAGCTGAGGTCGCTCGCTTCTCAGAAAATGATGCCCGCGCCTTAGAACGGTATTTTCGCGATACGGGGTTGGTCGCGGATCTTATCCGAGATTTTTTATTGGAGACACCCCCGAATGTTGGTGGTGGATTGATGGATATTTTTAAGGCGGCTAAATTTGGTAATCGCTTACGTAAATTGCCGCTTGAGGATGAGCGCATAGTGCTCGATATCTTTACTAAAAGCGTCTCTGACTTCTTGGATTTGTATTTTGAAAATGAATTTGTAAAAGGCGCGTTTGCGTTTGATGGCATAGTCGGCAATTATGCCGACACTAAAACGCCTGGCTCGGCCTATGTCTTGATGCATCACGCGTTTGGAGAGGTGAATGGTGAGAAAGGCGTGTGGGGTCATGCTATTGGTGGCATGGGTGCGATCACGCAGGCGATGTCTAAGTCTGCGACATCAAAGGGAGTGCAAATAGACACAGACGCAGCAGTGAGTAAGGTTTTGGTTCGAGACGGGCAAGTGTATGGTGTGCAACTCGAGAGCGGCGAGACGCTAGAGGCTAAGGTGGTCGTGTCAAACTTAAACCCTGCCTTGTTGTATAACAATCTTGTTGAGAGCAAAGACTTGCCTGAAGACTTTGCAAGAAGAATGAGGGTTTACAAAAATGGCTCAGGTACATTCCGCATGAATGTAGCTCTTAGTGAGCTACCTAAATTTACATGCTTGGAGACGCAACAACGAGCTACTTCAGACCATCTAACAGGTGGCATAGTGATTGGCGCAACGTCGGCCTATATTGATCAAGCGTATCGAGACTCGCAAGAGCTTGGTTGGTCGAAAGCACCAATTGTTGAAATGCTGATTCCGTCAACTTTAGATGCCACACTAGCGCCAAAAGGGCAGCACGTCGCAAGTCTTTTTTGTCAGCAGTTTGATCCTGATGTTGATTGGGACGCTCATCGCGAAACGGCGGCGGACTTAATTATTGACCAGGTTGAAAAATACGCCCCGGGATTTAAGCAATCAGTACTTGGTAGGCAAGTATTAAGCCCACTTGATTTGGAGCGAACCTTTGGTCTCACTAAGGGTGACATCATGCATGGCAATATGAGTCTTGATCAAATGTTTAGTACGCGGCCGTTGCTTGGCCACGGTAACTATCGGTCTCCTATTAAAGGTTTGTATATGTGCGGTGCCGGAACTCACCCAGGAGGAGGGGTTACTGGAGCGCCAGGCCATAATTGTGCGCGTGAAGTTAATCGAGACTTCTAGTGTATGCTCGAAGGGCTATTGTAATTGAAGTAACTATAATTGAAGCGAATAGGCTAAGTTGTTAATACAAATCGAAATAGGGTAATCCACTGACTTCATCTAATGCTGATGTAACGCCGTTAGGCACATTCGACACACTCTTAGTCGCTTCTATTCTATTAGGTTTAATGGGCGGAGTGATTGCGATATTCGGCAGCGATTCTCTGGGCGGTGCAACTCAAGTTGCGATGATGGTAATTGGTTTTTTTGCTGCGTTAATCGGCTTGAAGAACGGGCTTAGCTGGGAGCAAATTGAGCGCAGCATTGTCGCATCATCGTCTAAAACGGCTGGGCCGATTTTAATATTTTTATCTATCGGCGCCTTGATTGGTAGTTTTATGCTCTCTGGCGCTGTTCCTAGTCTGCTGTACTACGGCCTAAAGCTTCTATCGCCTAGCTATTTTTATGTACTAAGCTGCCTGATATGTGCACTGGTAGCGATTTGCATTGGAAGCTCTTGGACCACCGCTGCAACCATTGGAGTAGCACTCATCGGAGTGTCTCAAGGTTTTTCACTCTCCGCCGATATAACCGCCGGAGCGATCGTATCTGGCGCTTACTTTGGTGACAAAATGTCTCCGCTTTCTGAAACCACTAATCTTGCTCCATCGATTGCCGGTAGCGATTTGTTTGATCACATTCGCCATATGGCATGGGTGTCGCTACCGAGTTTTGCAATAACTTTAGCTCTTTTCTTTTTTATTGGCCTTAATGGCGCACCTTCAGCGGGGAGTCAGCAGGGTATTAATGAATTCATTAACACATTAGATCAAAACTTTAGTATCTCGCTCCTTAACTTAATACC
>CANMNN010000053.1 GCA_947499305.1 uncultured Arenicella sp.
TTTAAGCGACTCTCTGACGCCGGGATTGATATCGGTTGGCTCAACCCTTTTGCTTGGAGACGCCGTCGAGCTTGGCGTAATAAATATCAGGGTAATCCTATATTTTCATTGTATGCACCGTTAGAGGCAGCGGCTCTACTGGCTACTACCACGGCAAAAATTGATGGTGATTTAAGCTCAGAAGAGAAAACCCATTTGCTTGGCTTGTTTCAAAGTGAGTTTCATAAAACAGAAAAAGAGGCGTCTGATCTTTTAATGTCGAGCATCTATTTGTTTGGTGACGGCGAAGATGCAATTGCTAAGCCAGATAAGGTGTTAAGTGCTTCGCTTGATCAATTCGATGAAGACAAAGCTCGCTCGTTAATGAATATCCTCGTGCAAGTAAGTCAAATTGACTCTAAAAATCAAGCTGCCAAAAAAGCGTTTGTCGATAAGATTCAAGCTGTGTTCGATGCCAAATTTCAAGCAAAGGACGGGTGGTAAATATGCAAGAAAGCTCAGAATTGGCCGGCGGGTGTTTATGCGGCTCCGTGAAGTATCAGATTAATCAGGCTCCGACCGAGTTTTACTTTTGTCATTGCAAACAGTGCCAAAAAGTCACTGGCTCGAGCTTTGCCGCAAATATGATCGCTAAGCCTGAAGATATTGAATGGTTGCTCGGCGAAGACATACTGACGCACTTTGAGCACCCGAGTCGGGCGTTTTCAAAAACCTTTTGCTCGAGATGTGGTTCAGGCCTACCGCACGTGAACAAATCTGGCACAAGCTTGGTGATACCGGCAGGCTCTTTGGATCAAGCGCCACCGATCTCACCACAAGCAAATATCTTTGTTGCCGAGCAAGCTATCTGGCTTGCCAACGGACTTAAGGCACGAAGTTTTAAAGCTTACCCTGAATAATAAAAAGTTTGAATTGAACGCTATGAGTGACGGCCAGTCTAGAAAAATGAGCCTGTTGGAAAGCGCGGTAAGCGTTGTTACCGGCTATCTCATCACTGTGTTAATTCAACTTTGGGTCTACCCTATGTTTGGCGTCGATATCCCCTCGGGTGCTGCCTTTGTGATTTCACTGATTGTTGTGTTGGCAGCTTTTGCAAAGAACTTCACCGTTCGCAGGCTTTTTAATTCGATTCAAACTCGAAAGTGATCGCGTTTAAGTACTAGGCTACTATCCTAAGTACTTCCGATAAGTGTTGGATATGGTGTGTAGGCGTTTCATTTAAGTCTGCAAATGAGTTTTCAAGGTCGAGTCTCCCTGGGTTGTAATAGATACCACCTAGGCCTGCTCGGATAGCGCCTGCAACATCGTTGGTAGCGTGGTCACCTATTTGGACTGCGTGCTGCGCGTCAACTTGTGCGCGTGAGAGCGCAAGCTCGAACACGGGAGCAAACGGCTTATGAGCTCGAGCTTGGGCGCTCACTGTGACGTGATCAACCAGTTCATGAATACCAAGCTTATGTATCTTTCCAAGTTGAATTTGTTCCATGCCATTGGTGATTAAGCCAGTGATGATTCCTTGATCTCTAAGCTCTGCAAGGGTCTCGATAGCCCCATCATGAAATACAACATTGTTAGAGCTTAAACCCTCGTAGTGATCAAACATGTTCTGACCGATGGCAGTGGCAGCACTGCCCTTAGCTGCGCCAGTAGCGCTTACACATTCGGCAAAGCAGTTGACAAACTGTTGCTCCGGCGCGAGCTCAACCTCGAACATAGTGCTCCATAAATTTGCAGCGTTTTCTCTTAAAGAGCTAAAGAAAATCTCTTTATTTTCTTGTCCTAGCTTTTCTTCAAAATCGAAATACATCCGCGCGAACAAATCGCGCACAGGAATTTTGTTCTCGATAAGTGTTTCGTCTAAATCGAAGAAAACGGCTTTAATTTTATTGCTCATCTTTACTTACTCTGTTTGCGTAATCGGGCTGTTTAATAGTTCAAAGTTACCAGTTTGTTCTTGCCATGCTCGGGTCAATACAAACTCACGATTAAGGCCAAGAGATATTCCCGCAAATTTTATTGGGAGATAACCTTTATCGGCGTCAAATTTAACAGATTGAACTTCGAGAAATTCCTTAAGACTTATCTCTGGTTTGGCTGCAATAGCGTTTTTTGCAGTCTCACCCAGCTCTCGCATCATGGTTTGAAAGTCGATTAAGCCTTGGCGGTTCGTGGTATCACCATGGCCGGGTATCACGGCGTCGAAATCTAAAGTTAAAACATTGTCGAGTGTCTGAGGCCAGCTTGCCACTGAACCTCCCGCTTCTAAGTCGATATTTGGGTAGTGAAAATTAAAGAAAAGGTCGCCCGTTACAAGTGTTTTATCTTCTTCGAAAATCACAACAAGGTCGCCGTCGGTGTGCCCATCGCCGGGGTGAATTAGCGTAACTGTTTTATTACCGAGGTTGAATTGTTTACGGTCGGTGAAAGTATCATTGGGTAATAGCTTAGCGGCTTCGCCATTCCAGTGTTCGGGGTCTAACGCTTTAAGGTGAGACAGCGTGCGCTCGGTCGCGACAACTTGAGTGCCGGCCCTGAAGCCCGGGTTGCCGTGAGTATGATCGAGGTGGTAGTGCGTATTGACCAAGAGCACGACTTCTTTGCCTGTTAACTCCTCAGCCTTTTCTCGAATGAGTGAGCCTTGCATCTTAAAGGTCATGCTATCAATAACCACGGTGCCAGCGTCGGTGTTGAGCACTGTGGTGTTGCCCCCGATACCGCGAATAATGTGCACGTCTTCACTTAATTGCTCTACGCTTAGGCTGCGTATGTTTAGCAAAAGATAGATGGCAAATGTTATGGTGAGCAATAACAGCGCTAAAACACACTTTTTCCAAAATTTCATACTTTAGTTGCCCTAGTGGCTTGTTTTTATTAGTGCGAAACACTATAAACCATTGCCAATGAGTGTAGTGAATCCGATTTTGCTAAAACCCTCGATAAGTACTTAGAGAATAGACATGTCAGAAAGCCAAAACGAATCAAGAATCGAATTAGTTCAGCTCGCCAATGGCGATATTGCATTGCGTAATTCCGATAATCCTGATGAGCCGTTGGTGGTAATTACCATATCCGACAAAGTAGAAGACTTGATGCCGATGGACAAAATTGACATCGCACAATCAATGGTCGAAGCCGGTATCGAGCGTTATCGTGATATTCAGGTAGAGCGTGTTGAAGAGTCGCAAACCGTGAATTCTGGTTTATTACACTAATTTGTTATTTTAGCTCAAAGAGATAAAGGCCAATGTGGTACGCGATTATAAGCCAAGACGTTGAGAACAGTCTGCCGTTGCGCAAAATTCATCGCCCTGCGCACATAGAGCGTTTAACGCAATTGAACGTTGAGGGTAGGCTTTTGATTGCAGGGCCTCATCCAGCCGATGATTCGGCAGAGCCAAGCCAAGCGGGTTTCACCGGAAGCTTGGTCGTCGCAGAATTCGACTCACTTGGCACAGCACAAGCTTGGGCTGATGCTGACCCATATCAATTAAATGGCGTTTATCAAAACGTTGTTGTTAAGCCGTATATCAAAGTGCTGCCAGACTAGGGTCTACCTCTTCAACTTGTGTGTTAATTGCCAGAGCTAGTTCTTTCTTGAAACTGCAGCTCAGATAAGCGTTTATATAGTGGCGATGAATCGAGTAATTGCTCGTGTGTTCCCTGCGCTACAAGTTGCCCACCTTCAAGTACTGCAATCGAGTCAGCATTGCGAATGGTTGCTAAGCGGTGGGCAATAATCACAGTAGTACGGCCTTTCATTAAATTCTCTAGAGCAAGTTGAACTCTGTGCTCGCTTTCAGCATCGAGTGCAGAAGTTGCTTCATCGAGCAGCAGAACCTTCGGATCCTTAAGAATTGCCCGAGCAATTGCCAAACGCTGCCTCTGGCCCCCTGAAAGCCTTACTCCCTGCTCGCCGAGAAAGCTGTGATAGCCGTCGGGCAGTTGTTCAATGAACTCATGAGCATTAGCGGCTTTTGCAGCGGCAATAACCTCATGCTCGTTGGCCTCAGGCTTGCCATAACGAATGTTATGCATCACATCGCCACTGAATAACGTTGGCTGCTGAGCAACAACCGCTAATTGCGAACGCAGATCTTGAGGTTTAAGTTGGCGTACATCGATATTGCCGAGTAATACCTGCCCCTGTTCAGTGTCATAGAAGCGCTGGAGTAGCTCGAATACGGTTGATTTTCCGGCGCCGGATGGCCCGACTAGAGCGAGTGACATGCCTTCATCGACTGTTAGGTTCAAGTCTGTTAACGCGGCTGTGTCTGGGCGAGACGGATAGTGAAAAGTGACATCTTTAAACTCGATTTTCGAGCTAGTTTCACAGATGGTTGTTGGTGTGTCGGGCGCGGCAATCAAACTCTCGATAGCAAGCAGTTCTAATAGGCGTTCCGCTGCTCCTGCAGCACGCTGTACCTCTCCAATAACTTCCGAGATTGTCGCGACAGAACCTGCAACTACAATGGCGTAAAATACAAATGCTCCGAGTTCACCGCCGGTCATTACACCGCTTATCACGTCGTTACCGCCAACCCAAAGCATGGCCGCAATAGCGCTAAATATTAATGAAATAACCACAGCGATCAACATGGCACGTTGCTTTATTCGGCTACGCGCAATATTAAATGCGCCTTCAACGTGGCCAGCAAAAGCTTTGCGTTCGTTCTCTTCTTGAGTGTAACTTTGCACCGTTTTTATTTGTTGAATGATTTCCCCTGCATGGCTACCAACATCGGCGATGGTATCTTGGCTTTTACGCGATAATGATCGAACTCGTCGGCCATAGAGCATAATTGGAATTAACACAATTGGTACGCCAGCCAACACGAACAAAGTGAGCTTTAAATTGGTGATCAAGAGTAGAATTAAACCGCCGATAAAGGTTAGAAAAGACCTCAACGCCATCGAGGCCGATGAGCCTATAACGCTCTGCAGCAGTGTGGTATCCGTGGTTAGACGAGACATGATCTCGCCACTTCGATTTTCTTCAAAGTAGCTAGGGTGAAGGCTAATTAAGTGATCGAAAACGCTTTGGCGAATGTCAGCCGAAACGCGCTCTCCTAACCATGAAACCAAATAAAAGCGCGTATAAGTGCCGATGGCCATTAGCACTGCAATGCCTACGATAAACATCGCCGCGCTGTTAAGTTTATCAATTGACCCAGCGACAAAACCATCGTCGATGAGTAACCTCACCCCTTGCCCCATAGCCAGAGTGACGCCTGCTGTAAATATTAAGGCGCAGCTTGCCGCAACCAGAGTACTTTTGTAGTTAAGTAAGTAGTCGCCGAGCTTGAGAAGTACCGAGTAGTTTTTTGATGCCATGGTATGTGAAGTAGGGGCATGCTTAGCAACTTGCTGCTAAGCACGAAGTTATAGATGCGTTGAATGATATAGAACTGCTTGAAAAAACAAGTCAGCGCGGACTTAATCTAGACCTATTTTACGCGGCAATTACTAGCCGCCTAGAAAACCACCTAGATCAGGCATGTCTTCAACATCTTTAGTGATTTCACTGACGGCGCCCGACATTCCAAACTCCAATAATTGAGAATTTTGAGTGCTGCTTTTTCCATTGGTCACCGTGGTGCCTTCTTGCTTGATGATACCGAATGGTATTTGTGTTGATATCCACATAGTGTTGTCGCTCTCTACATGTATCTTCTTAAACACCACCTTCATATCTACGACACCTTTGCCACTTATTTTTTCTGACTTTAGAGGCCCCACCGCGGTTTCAATTGTTTCCGGGCCGATGCTCGAGAATTCATACCGAATCTCTGCCCCCATGCTATTCATCATATTGCCAATCAAACTACCACTATTGTTTATACGCATAGGTTTGTCTTTCTTGCCGTTTTGAATAATCACTTCTTCACCAAAGCCACGTAAATTCTGCATAACATTGGCAGACTCTCCTCTAAGCACCTCTTCGGCAATCAAAGACTTTACAACCAAACGCTTGCCCTTTGGTTTACGCTTTCCCTTCTTATTAACCTTGAAGGTATCCATGCCCATTTCGATCCAATGGTACGTTTTGCCGTCGCGAACCTCGCTTCCGAGAATAGACGTTTTGATCACAGATATAGTTTGTTTGCCTTTATGATTGGTATCAGAGTCCTCACGCAACTGCCAACTGCCGGCCGGAGATGATGCGAGTAGATCAAAACTCACTTCCTCGGCGAAAGCTGTAGGCGCAGCGGTTGAGAAAAAAATAACTAGAGCAATTAGCCTCTGGATCAAAAATTTCATGGTTCCCTCGGTAAAATCCTTTACTATCTGGTGAGCCAACATTAAAACATAAATTTTAGCCTTTAAAGTAGACATTCATACTATGAACCTAGCTTCTATCGAGATCGAAAAGTCCTATCTGCACTTTTCAGCGGCTCATTTCACTATTTTTTCGGCAACTAATCGCGAGCGTTTACATGGACACAATTGGCGTATTGCGGTCGAAATAACTGGCGAAATTGGTGACGACGGCCTTTGCTTTGACTACGCGATCTATAAGAAAATTCTTAAAGATTTGTGCGCTCGGTATGACGAGTACACACTTATTGCAGAGCAATCGCCTCATTTGGATATTAGCGAAGATGAAGAGTTCTACTATATAAAACACGACGATAGAACTCAGCCGCTGCTTAAGACCGACACCATATTATTACCAATAAAGAATGTCACGATTGAATCGTTATCGAGCTACTTTTTAGAGCTAATGACTCAGGATAAAGCTCACCTTGATGAGCTAAAAATTCACGCCTTTGAGATGCGGGTTTCGTCCGGCCCTAATCAATGGGGCATCTCTCGATGGAGTCGCTAATGTTTCAGTTATTAATATT
>CANMNN010000054.1 GCA_947499305.1 uncultured Arenicella sp.
TGCTCCTGATTAAAGTCAGAAACATAATCATGATCTTCTTAATGCGCTAGGGTGTCGGTTACTTGGCGCTTACACAAAACCTGAAGATTAGTAATGCAAACCTCGCCGTTGTCGATACCAGCATCATAGAGTCAATAGGAGCGCCCAAACGTAAGGCAATGGATGTTGAAGAGAATGGTGATGTAACGTCAACGCCTGTCAGTAAAGATAAAGAAGCCAAATGGGTTAAGAAAGCAGGTCACTTTTATCTGGGTTACAAGCTTCATGCCAGCAGTGATGAAGAAGGATACCTTGAAGGCATTCATGTCACCCCCGCAATGTTCATGAAAGCCGACACTTGGCGCTCCTATTGACTCTATGATGCTAGCATCGGCAACGGCGAGGTTTGCATTACTAATCTTCAGGTTTTGTTGTTCTAGTTGACCGTTAATCTCGCTCATCAACCGCTTCAATAAATCACCTTTCATCAGTCATTGGCGATAGCGGCAAAGCGTCGAATGGTCAGGTAATTCCATATCATCAAAATCACAAAAGACGAGAAAATCCGCTCTTACCGCGAGCGCGTGCTCTAACTCAGGATCACTTAAGCTATGCCATTACCCCAGTAATACTGCTTTAAACATTTTCAATGGGGCGTATCCACTATTGCCGCGCCGGTCACCGCGTGATCGTGCCCGTGCTCGGCGTAATTTATTGCCAATCCAGCAAATCGTCTAACTTCAGTAAGGGATATTTAGCTTTGTTTTGGTAAAGCCGTGCTTTAAGGGTCTCTTTGAAGAAGCTACTCATTTGAAAACCACATCTTAAATTGAAGAACTTACCCGTGGTGCATTTAGGATTTGATAGATTAAATTGAGAAGCAAGTTGCTCATTAACCAAGAAGGTTCATCATCGTTTTTTCGCTAGAAACTCCAATGGTATTAGCAACTTACTTCGTAGTTATACTAGAATACACACATAGCTGCACGAACTTTAACTAAACGACAATTTCTTAAATCAAGTACGTTTACCCAAGCTAACTGACCAACAATTGATTGCCTTAAACTTGGCTGCTGAAGCGTTAGGCATCGATTCTGAACGTTATTTATTCAAGCAAATTCCCGAGCAATTAAAGCCGATGATTGAAAGGTCTGTTTACAATCGGAGGCGACGTTCTCTGGCCTTTAAAATTGAAGATTTCAGATAGGCAATAGCTCATCAGATTGCGGCCGTTAGCGAGTATCGTATTATTGACAGCATGCACGTCGAAGTTTGCAAATTTGCTCGCGCAAAAAACACATTATTTTGGTTACAAGTTACACGAGGTGTGCACTACAAGCGGAGTGTTTAAAGCCTTTGACATTACTCAGGCTTCTGTGCATGACATCCATTACTTGAATGATCTTAAGACTCAGTTTTCAAACTACGTTTTAATTGGTGATCGAGGTTATTTAAGTCGCCAATACCAGCAAGATCTATTCGACAATAATTCGATTGTACTGGCAACGCCTGTCCGTAAAAATCAATTAAATCCCAAGCCGTTTTCTCGGTCATTTAGTCAGCAAGAAAACGAATCGAAACCTTGTTTTCCCAGTTATGTGATCAATTTATGATTCGACGAAATTATGCCAAATCATTTAGAGGCTTTGTCACTCGAATGATCTCGAAGGTAACGGCATTAACCATCATTCAATGGGTTAATAAACGCAATGGGAACAACATCAACAATTTGAAAATCGTTATCTCCTGAATGCACCACGGGTGAACTTCTATTTTAACCGATCAATCTGTCTTTAGTGCAAATGTCTCAGGGCATAGACCTAGCTATAGTGGCCACGTCAAGTTTTGCTGCATTTTTGAGGCAAACTTCGAAGAGATGCCCGTGTATCGTCATCTAATCAATACCCTAAATCAGAATTAATACGCTCTGAACAAGCGTATTAATGGCGGTCGGGAGATAGGTCGCCACTCTAATCTCTGTATTCAAACGCACCAACGTCGTAGAGAGAGTCTCTAGCCTTTCCAGTTAAATCAGAAATGGGCAACAGCGGCAACGGAGTCCCAATATCGATCACCGGCGACGCTTTTGTAAGACCGTAATTTCCAGCGTTGGCGTCAACAAAGTGCAAACTTACCGAGCCCACACTGATGAATTGATGACTTTCAGAGAAATTATTAGGTGTTGGGCCTTGAACAAAGCGTTGAAAATCAGCTTGCTGATCAACATACAAGTTATTGATTGTGTTTATTTTAATGTCATTATAAAGAGCATAAGACACGAAATAGTGTGCGCTTCTCATGCTAACCACCGTGTTATTATAAACCTCAATCGTTTGATCGGCATCCACTGTGTCTCGGGCATCTCGGGTAATTCCAATCGCTTGCTCGCAATTTCTAAATACGTTGTTGTAAATCCAAAGGGAGACACTGCTGTCATCGTCGCTTGGCCCGCCGGCCGCCCAAACACAGTCTGAGGCGCCGCGGTCTATATAATTATTATATAAATGACCACTGGTGCCCTGCCCAAGTTGCACGCCTTTAGTGTGACCACGATTATTGAAAGGGTTATACCCCACATTATGGACATAGTTGTTGTAGATATTAGTATTTGCACGCGCGCACCCAACTTGAATGCCATCTCCACCGATGTGTGTCACGATGTTATCGTGAATTTGGGTGTCCTCTAACGCAAAGCCCGCATCAAACGCTTCTTGATCACAACCAAAGCGCCCCACGTACATGCCTTCAGCTTCTAGTGAATTATGGATGTAGTTATGATGAATGTGCGTGCCAGTTTGAACAAAAACTCGGTCAGGGTGTTCTAGATCGTATTGAACAATGAGGTTGCCTTCTGTGTCCGTCAATGTTTTGGTTACAAAGTGAATACCGGGGGCACGAGGGCCACGTGGGTTTGATATTTCCATCCATGCTATTTCGATATTGCGGCTTAGCTCTCCGATATCCAGCGCTGGCTGGCTATTAGTTTGGAACCCAGCGCCGTATTTTGCTATGAACTGGGCTTCCTCTTCTAATGTGCCCATGATTTTAAAGCCATATAAAGTACCATCATGGCCGTTACCTAATAATTTTATATGACGAGACTCACTGACTGGGACTTCATCTCTGAACACGGCTTGACCACCGCAGTTAGTGATCGTAATGGGTTCCGCTTCCGTGCCCGCGATTCGGTGAATGATCGTCGACTTGTAATAACCCGGTGCCACACAAACTTTGTCACCGGGCCCAACGGTTCTATTTGGGCTTCCATCCAACGGGGAAAGAGCCCTATCGCTCTTAACAAGTACGCGGCCGGAAAAACTGTCCGGTGTAATTAAGAACGTACAATTAGCCGCCTGAGGGTTGGTTAATTGGCATTGACCGTGCCCCTCAGTTGTATGCTCAGGAGGCCACATAAACTGGGCAGGCTCTGGCTGCGGTAAGTTATCGCTGTCATAATTCAATATTGATAAGATGGCATTCAGTGTTTTGACTGAATCCAACTGAGCCATCGCAAGTGCGGGCACAAAAAACAAAGATATTAATGCGGAACGGATCGTCAACAACAATATCTGATTTTTTTTCACTGAAACAAGTACTTCGGTGTTATCGTTCAAATAATTTGTCATTGCAATCACTTATTTTTTCTTATTAATTGTCGAAAATAGAAAAACATGATATAGGAACAATCAAAATAAATCGAATGATGCCCGTGGTGCATTTAGGAAATAACGATTTTCAAGTTGTTGATGTTATTTCCATTGCGTTTGTTAATCCATTGGATCACGGTTTGTGCTGTTAGTTCGGGATCATTCGAGTGGCAAACCCTTTAAATGGTTTAGCGTAATTTCGTCGAATCATAAATTGATCACATAACTGAGAGAACAAAGTTTCAATTCGTTTTCTGGCTTTACTGAACGCGTGACTGAACGCGTGACTGAACGGTTTTGGGTTCAGTTGTTTTTTACGAGCAGACGTTGCAAATTCAATCGAATTGTCATCAAACAAATCTTGTTGATATTGGCGGCTTAAATACCCTCGATCACCAATTAGAATGCAGTTTGAAAACTGTGTTTTCACATCGTTCAAAAAAAGGCTGAGATGTAGAAATTCAGACTTGATCTGACAGTTACCCGCTTTTCAGGGACTGACTGTTAGGTTAAGCTTAGTTCAAAAACTTTGCCTTCCAGATTTTTTTACCATCGATGAGTGTTTCCATCGGGGTTCTCCCGCAGCACACTTTGCCTTGGTGAGTTCGTTGAGTATTGTACTTGATCAGCCATTCGTCAAGATCGACTTGGAGCTCTTCAATCGTTTGGTAAATTTTCTTGCGCAGCGCGACCTGATAAAACTCATTGAGAATCGTCTTGTGGAATCGCTTACAAATGCCATTGGTTTGCGGTGACTTAACCTTCGTTTTAGTGTGTTCAATGTCGTTTAAAGCGATGTAGAGTTGGTAATCATGCTGGTCGGCTCGACCACAATATTCAGTTCCTCGATCTGTAAGAATTCGTAGCATAGGAAGCTCGTGTTTCTCGTAGAATGGAAGTACTCGATCATTGAGTATATCGGCCGCTGTAATCGGCGTTTTGGTCGTGTAGAGCTTCGCGTGAGCGACCTTGCTGTACGTATCGACAAACGTTTGTTGATACACTCGACCAATGCCTTTGAAGGTGCCAACATAATACGTGTCTTGCGAACCGAGATAACCAGGGTGTGCCGTTTCGGTCTCACCACAGGCCTCGTCATCATGCTTCTTTCGCTCCATCGCAGCGACCTGTGATTCAGTCAGAATCAAACCTTCTTTAGCCACTTTATCTGAGAGCGCTTTCAGGCGATCTTTGAAACAGGCTAAGCCGTGCCGCAACCAGATGCTTCGAACGCCACTAGGCGAGACAAATGTACCGAGTTTACGCAGCTCATTACTGGTTCGAGTTTGGCCATGAGCGGGTTCTTCAAGCGCGTATTCAAGGACCACTGATTCGATCAATGGGTCAACTCGGTTTTTAAGATTTGGGCTACGCCGATTACGGTCAAAAAGTGCTTCAACTCCTCCTTCGTCCGCGGCAGCTTTGTAGCGATAGAATGTGTCTCTGGATAAGCCCATCATCTTACAGGCTTTTGAAACGTTTCCGAGTTCTTCGGCTAAATTAAGCAGACCGACTTTATGTTTTATGACTTTGTCATTAGTATGAATCATGAGAGTTGCCTATTGTGTTTTGATTGATGTAAGCAATCAAAACACAATAGGCAACTCTCATTAAATCAAGCTCGCTACACTCGCTTGATTTAATGATGTGTCAGATTGAGTCTAAACTTCTACATTTAAAGGCGTTATATTTACAAAGGCTAATACGATGAAAAAACTATTTACTATGATCGGCTCTCTATTTTCAGGTTCTAGCTCTAGTGTAATGTCAGAAAAGCACGAAGCCTCAATGAATTTTGATCCAGAAAATGTTGGTTCATTCTTAGTTGAGTTAAATTCCAAGTTTGATTTAGGTTTTAGTTCGGCAATTGATAAGATGGTTAAGTTTTCTGAATCAATTCCAGTTAACGAAGAAGAATCCATCTTTGTCGAAATCAACCCTAATGGCGAGAAGAGTACAATGGAGTTTCATGTTTTTATGGATGACATTGACGCTCCTGATCTCTATTTTTTCTTCGAGCAAGCAAAGCTTGCGGAAGAAGTAGGTGACTTCATGATTGAGTGGGCAGAAACTCGTGGAATGTAAAAAGAAATATAACAAGTTCGCAAAGTTCACTTCGTTCGTTTCACTCACTGCGCGGGACGCGTTTACAACGCGCCTCTTGCAAAGGCGTTATGAGCACTAAAATTCTAGGGCACACTGTGTTTTATTTTTTGAAATTGCTATTGATATTTTTTTATTCAGGTGCTGTTTATGCAACTGGGATCGGGCCGCCAGATGGGCTGGATGGAATAGGTGTATTGATACTATTGATTCAGTATCTTGTATTGCCAATAATTGCTCTTTTTTATCTGGCTAAATAGTCGTCCCTGAAGAACTATTAACTGCATGATATTAATGAGATAAACCCTCTTTTCTGATAATTTAAATTGCAAGT
>CANMNN010000055.1 GCA_947499305.1 uncultured Arenicella sp.
AATAGTACGCAAAGTTAACTCAGCCCGCCTCACCCGCACGGGTGAATTGCAAGGGTGTCGGTTACTTGGCGCTTACGGTTTTGTTGTTCTAGTTGACCGTTAATCTCGGTCATCAACCAACCCAGCCCGCCTCACCCGCACGGGTGAATTGCAAGGGTGTCGGTGTAGTGGCGCTTACTGAAAGATGGCAACTAAAGAACTTTTACGCAATCAGTAAGCGTAAGAGAACGCAGGCTCTTTAGGTGGGATAATTTAGAAATTTATTGACTGCTTTCAAGAACCTGATTATTTAAGTTGCTTTTGTCGGGCACATTCATTAGTGAGCGTGCCCGACATTACGTCTAAATTTTAGATATTTTAAAAACTAACTTACTGAACAACCCCAGTGTTGTTTTCAAGCGTCACCTCGGAGCTACTGTCAAACTGATTAGTTATATTGCTTCCGATTCGACTATCTTTTATCAATACACCTTTAGAGTTTTTGATTTGTATCCACCCAGAATATACATGGCTTTTAAGTAGCATGTTGTTGAATGTCAACTCCGGAGATTGTCCGTAAGGGTTGCCTTCATTATAGCGATCAATCTTCAGGACTTTATGACCCGTATCCGTACTGCCTTTTTCTACGCCATCATCAAAGTACACCGGATTTTCGTTTGAATGGAATTCAATATTCTCAATAACCACATTTTTCATGTTCGCAATTGACACATTGTAACCAGTGCTAGTGTCCTTAACCTTTCCTTTGTCGTTATAAATTTTTCTACGACTGAAAATTGTATTGTCATAAAGGTGAATATTCTCTCCTTGTCGTCGCAGAGTAATAGCTTCATAGGCACCTTTAATATAGTTGTGGTGAACCTTGATGTTGTTACCTGATAAGATTATGCCGGCAAGATATCCATTAATGGTGTTTCCTGATATTTCAAAGTCATGATTTAATTGCTCATCAACTCCGTTGACTGTTCTAATAGTTGAATCAATAAAGATAGCCCTATCTGCTAGATTAAACGGGTTAGTCTCGGAGTTTCCTTTAATAAAAGTATTGTTTGTAATCGAAATATTATCAGCGGCTACAGTGGCATGAACGCCGTCACTAAATCGATTGTTTTCTATATATGCATGATCAACTGAGTACAAAATTAAATCTACAGTATTGCCAATAAAATCATTATTTTCTAAATGTACATCGCTCACTCGTTCGTATTGAAGCAAGGCGCCTGTATCCTTGTCACGACCACGAAAAGATTCTAGGTCAATCCCTGCGCGAGGTAGAGTACCTGACGTATTGGGAATTGGAAACAAGTATGGTTCTGTACCATTCTCTGAGATAACTCCGTGATCTTTAAATAGCGGTATCTTTTGGCCACTTTGGTCCAGTTCAAACTCGCAACCCTTGCCACCTAGGGGGCTGGGTGTACCACCAGAATTCAATATGGCTTCTAGTTCGCCAGGAGCAAATGCTCGCTTGTATTGTCGTTCATTAGTTTGTTGTCCATGGCCTGCGTTACTGAACGTATTCTTGTCATTGATCCAGAAGCTTCGGCCATCAGTTAGGCTAATATTGTTACGCCTTGACCGATCGATCGTTGTACCCTTAATTTTTATATTGAAGTTTTCGCGATTATCGCCCTGAAGCTCACCTGAAGCAGTTCGTAAGCCTGTGCCCAATGCTGAAATGCCATCGCCTGTTGAGTTAGTCATTTTCACGTTTTCAATCAAGGCATTGTGCGCGCCCTGTAATGTTATTAGTGCTCCGTATTCATGAGTGGGGCGTCGCAGACCCTGAACATCTTCAGCACAAGAGTAATCATGATCTTCTCTATCTCCAATTAGGTTGCCGCCGCTAATAGTGGCATTATCTTCATCAACAATTGCAATCAGCCGATCTGCAGGATGATTAGAGGGCTGTACTCGTAAAAATGTGGATTCTTCGTCCATCATAAGATGAAAATTTGAGGGAATTAAAATAGCATTTTCCAATGCCCCCTCTTTGTCATAGTAAATATAGCGGCCTTCATAACCGCCTCGTCCGTAGAAGTATGCGTTTAATTCGTTAATTATTAATGTAGTGCCTCCAAGGTTAGAAATCGCACGTATTGCTTCATTCAGTCCTTCAGTGTTTTGAGTGGCTCGAAGATCTGATACGATTCCTTCAACCACGTTCCAGCGAGAAATCTCAAAGTTGACAGAGGTGTCGCTCAGTTGCACATCTCCAGTAATTGTTAAATAGGTGTTGAGTAATTCACCGTCTATTTTTCCTCCACTGAAGTTTAAGGTACCATTTGAGATAGACCCATTGCTATATCTTAATGTTGTATCGGGAGCCAAGTTTATTGTTTCCCCTTGCAAGTTGATATCCTTCTCGATTGAGATACAACTAGATGCCACCACACTGTTTAAGTCTGCACTGCACTCATTGCTTGATTCACCTTGGCTGACCATAGTAATTGCGCCCAAGTAACCAAAGCGGCTACTTCCTTCCGGACTAATTGACACATTCAAAACGAGTTCGCCCGATTCATTAGGAACTAAGTCATTGAAGATTGCCTCTTTGTCGACGTTGTCAGAAACCTCTAAATCGATATGTCTATCTTGAACTCGGTAGCGTGTTAAACGCCCGCGACCGGAATCATCACCACTTCGTGACGCAAACACTTTAAGAGTGTACTTATGATTAGGATTCAATTGACCAATAGTGACTTGTCCTAATGTTGTAAGGGCGGAAGTGTGGCCAGCGAAGCTACCGGTCACAAACGAATCATGTGAAGTGTTATCTGGATAACCGAGTGTATTGTTTGGCAATCCGTCGACATTGATATAGTCAAATGTGTCCGATACCTTGGCGGTAACTCTAGTTTCCCTGCCATTCTTTGTATGTAGTGCTACGCCTGTGTTGTCTGGGCGGGTGACATTTTCCATAATGTCGTTTATCGAGGCCTGCACTGACGGTAAGTCTGACCTACCGAAATCTATGGCTATCGCTTCACCCTCGAGAAAATCTAGGTTGTCCGACTTAGGGGCTCCCTGGCTAGTCAGTTTAAGAACACCAAGATAGGCAAAGCGGCCAGTTCCGTCTGGGCTAACCGAAACATCAATCACAAGTTCACCGGACTCATTTGGAACTAAATCAATGAAAATTGATTCATTGTTTAAGTTATCCGAAACTTCTAGATCTGAGTAATTCTCATTGATCTCATATCTCGTTAAACGACCACGGCCTGAATCGTCACCACTTCGTGATGCGAAAAGGCTGATGGAATAGCTGTGATTCGGGTTCAGACCATTAATAGTAACTTGCCCTTTTTCGTTCTTGGCTTCTTCGTGCCCAATAAAAGACCCGGTAGCGAATGAGTCTTGAGATGCAGTTCCTGGGTACGATAAATTGTTCTCGCTGAGGCCATTAGTGTTAATGAATTCAAACCTATCTGACACGCTAATTGTAACGTTGGTTAGATGGCCATTGGTGGTATTTTGTCTGCTACTAGTATTAACTGAACTGTTGACTAAATTATTAAAAGAACCACCAGTGATGGTTGCGCTGGCGCCAAAATCGATAATGATTGAGTCGCCTTTGGCGAAGCTTGGGTTCGGGGCTGCTCCGTTTATTGTTTCGAAGGCAATTTCCTGTAAAACTCTGGCGTTTTCTGGGCTGATGTTGTACGGAATTGTCGTGCCTCTTTTATCGGTAATGCTGAAGCTATTGGGTAGCCCTATCGGACTACGATTGTAGATCTTTGCGTACAGAACCAAGGCATTTAGATAATAGCCGTTACTGCCAGCATGTAATCGATCAGCGCCATGTAAGTCTATTGCATTTTGGGACTCATAATTTCTCTCCCAGGCGTCTCCAACAGGAGCTAGGAATAGATCATTATTGACTCCAAAATTACTGTTTGTCGGTATATATGTATTTACAGCATCGTTGTAGCTATCTCTGAGTTGCTGCTGCATATCTATGGGGCTATCGTATTTTGCTGGTGCAGTATAATCGACGTGGTCTCTATGCCTTGCCCAGGTTTCGTATAGGTATACATTTGCAGTTGGGCTACTGGTTTTAATTAAGTCAAAAAGAGTTGTGACGTCCTCCTTGAATCCAGATGGATCGCCGTTGAGAGTAGGCCTGCTACTGTGGTCCTGTAGGATTACTGAATCCCACTTTTGATTAATTAAATCTAGTGTTGGACTATGATTAAGTCGATAATCAAGGTTCGTTCCCCCGACGTTATCTATATTATCGAGATAAGTAACATTAGGAGGCTGAGAACCATCATAGGAGGCAAAGTAGCGAACAAGCTCTGGGACAGGTCCTTGGAATGTGAAGCTGTTACCAATGAATAAAATATTGGATTGAGCGAATACGCTGCCGGATGTTAAAAGCATCCAGAATGTTAGTAAGATCAGGGCTCTTAGTTTAAGACTTTTTTTCATGACTCTTTAAAGGTTGGATATCTAAAATTCTGCTACCAAAACGCGTTAACATGACTATTTGGATACTGAGGTTTTTGTGAGGAATGATTCTCGCAATAAGGTCAGTGATGTGTCGTCCGCTTTTGTTGGGGAGGACACAAACAGTTGTTCTACCTAAGCTATTAGATTCAAACGTTGGGCTTGCTGTGCACACAGTCGTCATGCTTTTGAGCACAGTTTGGTCTTCCGTGTGACTGTCCGATTAAAGCGTTTTCAATTTGGGTTTCCAGTTGTCATAAGAGGATCCATTTCCTTTAACACTCTTTGTTTTGTAGTAAAGTCTCTATTACGTTCTTAAGCGCCAAGTAACCGACACCCTTGCAATTCACCCGAGCGGGTGAGGCGGGCTGGGTTAACTTTGCGTACTATTATTTCAATAGCGCACACCAGGGTGGTGGCTTGAGCAGGAGGCTCGGTGTTGTTATTGAACGCCGCTTTCGGGCGGCGTTCTAATTTTAACTCTCGAGTGGCAGCAGCTTATCAATGTCGTCGAAGTTGTTGGCGTTGGGTATTTCGCTGAACACTCGCTTCAAGTAGGCATAGGGTTCCACGCCGTTGGCTTTGGCGGTTTTGATTAAACTGTACAGGTTCGCGCTGGCTTTGGCGCCTTGCACGCTTTGGCTGAAGAGCCAGTTCTTGCGCCCAATCG
>CANMNN010000056.1 GCA_947499305.1 uncultured Arenicella sp.
GGGGGGAGTCAATCAACTGAGGTTTAGATCGCATTGAACTTTAGTTCAGTTGACAAGTTCAGTTGACAAGTTCAGTTGATAAGTTCAGTTGCGGAGTATTTTTATCTTTACTAAGGGGGGAGTCAATCAACTGAGGTTTAGATCGCATTGAACTTTAGTTCAGTTGACAAGTTCAGTTGACAAGTTCAGTTAAAGTCTTTGCAGTCTGTATTGCAATTAGCAATTACTCTAGGGCTTGGTATTATTTATATTAACTATTCAGGTATTCATGTTTTTCGCTGGGCCGCCACTTCGTTGGTGATCTAATATGCCAGCAATAACTGCGAAGGCGGTAAACGCGATCATCGCTTGCCAAGCAAAAGCGGCCTCGCTATGAACATGTAGATCGCCGAAATTACTAAGCAACTGAATCAAAAGCAATAGTACCGTGAAGGCAGGAATAAGGTATCTGCCTGCTTTAACCTTTGGGTGCGTTTTCTTCAGGTAAAAAGCCACAGAAAATAGAAGGATACATGCTTCGGTAGCAAATGATAGGTAGACATTATTCCAAAGACTAAAGCCCCATTTACTTGCATCGCTCGAAAAAATACTCCAAACGGCTAAATCCGGGGTGTGGACCAACAGGTCTAACCACCAGTGCGAACCAACTACGAAGCAAACAAGAAGCGATATCGTGCGGCTTAAATTCAATAAAGATCGGCAGATCATTAATGCGATGACACTCCAGAGTATTGCCGCCCAAATGCTGTGGGAATAGGGCATGAAGGGCAGCTCAAAGTGCGTTGCCTGAGTAGCGTTGGGTAGCAGCAATAGCTGCTCGCCACCCAAAAGCACAAGTGGAAAGAACACGAAGTCAAGAAATTGAGCAGCAACAAAAAGCAATGCCAATGATGCTCTTGGTTCAAGACCTTTTGCGACAAAGCTAGCGGCATAGTGACCTACAAACATGTTCAACCCCGATTAATTAGTAAATACCTATATTTATAATCATTTCTATTAGCAAGGGAGTCAATGCCAATAGTCAATGCCAATAATAGTTTATCGATGTTCAGACCAGCTTTGGCTCTGTATGAAAGCTCTTGAGAGGGTCGTGAGCACTTTTTACGTAAAACTAAACTATGGTTGAACTCACTAAACCAAGTGCCAATTTTGGATAAATGTGAAGTTTTGTAAACTGCATTGCATGAGGTAGCCGAGTGAGCGTTAGCGTAAATCTGGGGAATAAGCTAAGTATCTATCGCATCTCATGACGTACAAAGCTAAAACCAACCCTTAGCCGAGTACGTAAAGGATGGGTTTTAACTGAGTCATATTTACGCCGTTTCCTAGTCGGCAGGCTTGAGTAAAACTCGGTAACACAATGGATCTGTGTTGCACAGGACGACATTTGAACTTCTTGAGTCGGAAGTTCGAGGGTAAGGACGAAGTTTGCTCAAGGATGAGCTTTTTTACTTTTTATGTTCCTTTTTTTCGATATGTAAGAGACTAATAGTCTCTTTTCTTGGTTTTTGTGTGTTCAATATCAAATTGTCTGAACTTTAGTTTAGATGGCTGAACTAATCGAGAATGTCACATGTGTGTCAATTTTCGTAAACTTCTTTACATCGAGTTAGCAAGTAGCAAGTGAGCGAGTCTGGAGGATGAGCAAGCTTAAAACTAACTAGCCGATAGAATATGGATGAGATGATTGTTGGCTTATTGAGGTTACATGGAGTTCTTTAATAGCTGTCAAGCAGATCAATGCTTCATGTAAGTGAAGGCTCATGGACGAGAGCAAGCGATTGAGTCTCGTTTGTTACAGGACAGAATTATGCTCACGGATGAGCGTTTTTATCCGGCGTTAGATATCTTCAGGTATTTTTATCAATGCGAATGAGAGATCTTACTCCTACAACACACTCAACACTAACAGACAGGTATCGCGACCTTTGAGTCAGGCGCGAAACAAGGGGGAAGTTTCTCAAGGAAGAGATTTTTTTAATTAGCTAGGCTTATCTTAGGTATTTCATCTTGATATGGCGGTTTAACGCTACAATTCAGGCTATGGAAAAGATCAAAAAAGGTGGTTTACGCCGACGTCTATCTATTGGTGCCGCTGGCGCCAAGGGTGGGCTGGGGTTACTGGCGTCTAAAGCCAGCGGCATGTTGTTACCAAAAGATCAGCAAAAGGCTCATAATGAGGCCGCAATGCAGCGTGAATCGATGAGATTTGTTAAGCAGCTTGGCGAGCTCAAGGGTGCATATGTAAAAATCGGCCAAATGTTAGCCTTGTATGGAGAGCACTTGTTGCCAAAGCAGGTGACCAACGCACTTCACACGCTTGAATCTCAGACTACCGCGCTTAGTTGGTCTGCCATCGAAACACAACTAAATTCGGAGTTGGGCGACAAGCTCCTTGCTTTTTCTGTAGATCAGCAAAGTATCGCTGCAGCCTCGTTAGCTCAGGTTCATCGCGCGAATTTTGTACATAAAGACCATTGTTCGGTATGCATGAAGGTTCAGTACCCAGGAATAGCCGATGCTATTGAAGATGACTTTAAGAACGTCATGCAAATGTTGAGTTTAGCGCGATGGATTAAGTCCGGGCGGCAGTTGGAGCAATTGGGTAAAGAGCTCAAAGCTCAATTGATGCGTGAGGTTGACTACCGCTATGAACTTGGCGTTGCTGAGCGATTACGTCAAAAGCTTAGTGGAGATTCACGATACTACATTCCTGAATATTACCCAGACTATTGCACAAAATCGGTATTGACAATGGAGTTTATCGACGGACTGGAAGTCACACATCCCAAGGTTCAATCGTTGAGCCAAAAACGTCGTAATGCTCTAGCGAGAGCTATGCTAGAGCTGTTTTTCAAAGAAGCCTTTGAATGGCGACTAATGCAAACTGACCCTAACTTCGGAAATTATCGTATTCGGATAGATGAGCAGGATGAAAACGACACACTAGTGCTTCTCGATTTTGGTGCGGTCCATGATTTAGATGGTGATTTTAGTGAGTCTTTAAAGAAAACGATATTAGCTGCTCATCGAGGCGATACCGAAACTACCATTGAGGGCGCCACTGAACTTCGCTGCCTACGCGCTGCAGACACCGAGCGCGTAAAGAGCTCATTTGCCGAGTTTTGTTGTTTTATTTTAGAACCATTCTCGGCCAATATTTCAAGCTTGCCAGAATTTGCGCGTACCCCAGATATGCTTTACGACTGGGGTGGTTCAAGACTGTTGAAGCGTGCGGGCAAACTGGGCGCAGAGGGCATGTTGGTCAAAGGCTTTGTGGTGCCGCCGGCTGAATTCATGTTAATGGTGCGAAAGTTGACGGGGGTATTTACGTTTGTATCAGCCTTAGGCGCCGAGCTTGATAGCGCAGATATGTTGAAAAAGTATGGTTGACGCTACGGTTCAAAAGCAGCGACTGAAACGGCTGTTCAAAGACTAATTAGTACACAGATTTGGCGATGCAGCAAGCTAGCGCTATGATGATAGTGAACGCTCTTAATTAATCACTAAACTCTGCTGAAATATAAGGTCGAATTTATGCCAAAAACGTTTGTCGACGTATCGAATCTGTCTAAGCATTACGGCAGTAACCAAGTTTTACACGATATTAACCTCACCATCGAGGAGGGCGAAATTGTAGGCCTGATTGGCCCCAATGGCGCAGGAAAATCGACTCTCTTGAAAGCTATTATGGGGTTGATCAAGTATTCGGGAAAGATGTCGATCTTTGATAAAGACCCGT
>CANMNN010000057.1 GCA_947499305.1 uncultured Arenicella sp.
GTGGTTCCACCAGCACGAATGGCTTTGTTCAAAACAGCAACTATTTCCTCACTTAAGGCTTTATAACGCGCTTTCGATATCCTCTTAGCGGCCGTTGTTGGGCGAATACCCGCTTGATATAGCGACTCACTAGCATAGATATTACCGACACCAACAATCACTTTATTATCCATAATAAAGTTTTTCACGGCTTGTGTTTTGCCGCGCGATAAGCGAAATAGTCGTTCGCAATCAAAGGCATCGCTTAACGGTTCTGGCCCGAGACTTGCCAATAATCGATGCTCATAAACTGGCTCTCTCAGAATTAGGCAACATCCGAATCGCCGAGGATCATTCAAGCGTATTACATGACTTACATCGAACTCTAAATCAATGTGATCGTGCTTTCCAGCAGGCTCACCAGCACCGAGCACGCGTAAACTACCAGACATGCCAAGATGAAGCAAAATGCAGCCTGCTTCTAAATGAATAAGAATATATTTAGCGCGACGCTCAATTCGCCGAACCGTTTGGCCACATAAACTCTCGAGATCTTCCGTCGGAACAGGCCACCTCAAAGAGGAGTTTCGCACGGCAACCTTAGTCAACGTTTTACCATCGACATACGCTTCGATGCCGCGCAATGTAGTTTCTACCTCGGGTAATTCAGGCATGCAAAAGTACTTATTGATCCTTGTACATCAATTTTTCACGCACTAGCAGGCCACATTCTAAGCTCTAGACATCGGCAATAAATCGCCTTCTAAGGTCGTATTCCCATCAGTCAATTGGCTCGCCGAATGGTCACTCAATTTAGCTTGGCTTTCGCTTGCCAAGTGGCTCATGCCGCTCCGATATAGCTGCAAAGCCTTACCACTTTCATTGCTCGCCTCGAAGACTTCGCCGAGAAGTGAATAGGCTTTGGGCAACTGACCGAGCTCGATCGCTTTGTACAAATAGTTCTCAGCCTTCTCAGTAGCTTTATCTTTTAAGGCATAATAGCCGGCTGCAAGGTTCAACTCAGCATTTTCAGGCCTCGCCATCAGCCAACCCTCAACAACCCGTAACTGTTTAGCAGGCTTATCAAGTCTTAGCTCTCCATACAAGCGAACCAAATCGTCGCTCCAATCGTCTTTTAAAGTGCTTCGAATAAGCTTTTCCGCGGCTGCAGACTCGCCAGAGCCGATTAAATAGCCGGCATAGGCCGACACGTTATCAATTCGTTTGCGTTGAACTTTAGGAAACGCTTTCCAAGCAGCCTGTTTGTCACTCGCTAGCTTGAGTGAGTTCGAATAAGATTGATTCGCTATTCGATCAAGAACCTCATTCGGTAGCGCAGATTGCTTACGCGCTAGAGAGATAAGCTGACTTGCTTTATCCCATTGTCCAGTCTCTTGATAGGTTTGCATCAGCATCGCGGTGTATTGCGCATTCTTTCGGCCTATATCGGCAATATCATCCAGTGTCGCTTCGGCCAACTCATATTGGCCAGCTGACTGATGTAAGCGAGCTTTGACCAAACCTATTGCTAAGCGCTCTTTTGGGGCTTCTTTAAATGCGGCGGCTAGATATTCGTCACGCTGCTCTAATCGACCTTGTTCTTGTGCAGCTTGAGCCGCGGCTAAATAGTTTACATACGGTACAGTGCTAGAGTCAGATCGAGTTGTTAAGCTCTTTTCAGCACCACGCCAATCGCCTTTAATGAGCGACAGATAGCCAGCTCCTAACGCTTTACTAGCTTGCTTTTTCTTATTGCGGTCTCGCCAATGCGAAAAAGATTTAGGCATTTTCCAAGTCAAATGGAATGCCCGAATAAGCAGATAAAGCGCGAGAACCGTGAAAAACAATAGCGCTAGGAAGCCTAATAAATTCAGCTCAATTAAGTAAGGCCCGGCATAAATCTTGACGTAATTTCCAGGCTCGATCTTGCTAACAAGAAAAACGCTATAACCAATTACAATCGCGAGTAAGATAAGTAAGACAAGACGCATGACTACTCACCGCCTCGAATTGATTGTAATTCACTATAAGAGCCAGAAATATTGGGTAATTCTTGGCCTAAGCTCACCGTTTTTAATTCATTTATTTGTTGAATTACCTCAGCAACCTGTTGATCTCGAGTGTCAAAATACTCACCAAGCCAGTCAGTCGCTTCTTGTAAGCTCTGCGAATAAACAGAGGGCCTATTCTGAACCAAACCGAGCTCCGCCTTGGCAAGCTGGAGTTGAATATTCTGGTTTAAAAAGTAGCGCTGCTCAGGCACAAGCAAAGGCTTGGGAGCTTGATCAATTCTCTGCACCGAGCCGAGCCGCACGATGTCAGCCCAAAGCTCTTTAAGGTGACCCATTGTGCTTGTAGGCCCCTCACTTTTCTCTAGCTCTATTTCAACCTCACCTAGAACAGGCACCTCGTTTTCCAACTTAAGAGAGGGGATGCGCTCCGCAAGCGCCTTGAGCTTTACTGTCAGGCCTGCAATATCTACCGTTTGAACACGCTCAAGAGACGCAATCTCTTCGTTAATCTTACGTCGTACAATTGCATAACCAGGATCGGCAAGCTCTTTAAGTTGCAAGTCGGCTAGCGTCAAAGCTTTGATCGCCGATGACGCATCAGAAGAAAATAGCGCGCTGTTATTAGCCATTTTTAACAACTGCGCAACTTCTGAGATAATAAAATCATTAACTCCGCCGCTCATATCGCGATTAAGCTTCGCCAGCGAATCAGTCAATGCGACTTGGCCTTGTTCAACGTCCCTGAAGCGCAAATCTGCACTATTACTCGCCTCTAGCAAACGAGTAGTCAACTGCTCAGTAGAAACAACTGAACTCTGCTGTGCTTGTAGTCTGGCAACGGAGTCACCAATTCGGCTAACCATCCCGCCAATTTCAGCAATATCAACGGCCAGTCCTGCATCTGCGTCACGCCCAAGAATTTCATCTTTATAGACCGTGTAACCGGTACCACTAAGCGCTACCAATGAAAGTAGAATTGCCACGACACTCAATCCTTTACCACCGCTCTTAACCACTTGAGGCTGAACGTTTTGCGGCTGAAAACTGGGAGCCTGCGGTTGAGGCTCGTTTGCAGCTTGCACGACTCTTTCTTCGGTGGGCTGCTCTGGTAACGGTGGATTCTCGGGTTGATTCGTTTTTTCAGCGTCGGTCATGGGTTAACAACTCATTTAAATAAAGCAGGGGAATATTCAAAGCCAATACCGCCACTCAATATCCCCGTAAAAAAGTGACAATATAAAAGGCTATCACACAGAGCACGGCATAAACTAAATTAGCAACAAAATTTTACGCAAATTATGACTCCGAAAAGGCGATCATCATGTGTTTATTTGATGGCGATTCAGCTACTCTGACATCACCTTTCCAGTTGAACTCCTTTGCCGTTTGCGCGATTCGCTCACTGCCCGCAACCAATACTGATTCAGTGAGTAGCTTTTGATGATCGCCAGCGATGCTCATCAGATTATGCAACGATTGAGCACTGTG
>CANMNN010000058.1 GCA_947499305.1 uncultured Arenicella sp.
CGGGTTGCATTACGTAGTCACGCTTTCTTATATCAATTGCTTGTTCGACCGTTTGGTCGATTAAAATCAGTAGTTGTTAAGTGGTGGATTATAACAATGCCACCTGTGTCCTCGACAATGTCTTAGACACATGACTGATCTTCCGATCAGCCTGCTCAAAGAGCTTGATATGTATGCAGATTAGCTAAATTCAATTACCAGTTTAGATGTGCTCTTTTGTTAGAAAGAACAGTTCATCTAGGATTAGTAAATTTCGTTCGCTTTTCAAATATCATACTAAATAGCTTAACTTATATATCACCGTATTTCGTAATCCAGTTCACAGTACATTCATACTGTGTCTTAGACACCAAACCGTTTGGGTGTTATATGGTCAAGCCTCACGGGCAATTAGTACAGGTTAGCTTAACGCCTTACAACGCTTCCACACCCTGCCTATCAACGTCGTAGTCTTCGACGACCCTTCAGGAATATCAAGTATTCAGTGAGACCTTATCTTGGGAGGGGCTTCCCGCTTAGATGCTTTCAGCGGTTATCCCGTCCGTACATAGCTACCCAACAATGCCTCTGGCGAGACAATTGGAACACCAGGGGTACGTCCACTCCGGTCCTCTCGTACTAGGAGCAGCTTCCCTCAAGTCTCAGGCGCCCACGGCAGATAGGGACCAAACTGTCTCACGACGTTCTAAACCCAGCTCGCGTACCTCTTTAAATGGCGAACAGCCATACCCTTGGGACCGGCTACAGCCCCAGGATGAGATGAGCCGACATCGAGGTGCCAAACACCCCCGTCGATGTGAACTCTTGGGGGGTATCAGCCTGTTATCCCCGGCGTACCTTTTATCCGTTGAGCGATGGCCCTTCCATACAGAACCACCGGATCACTAAGACCTACTTTCGTACCTGCTCGACATGTCCGTCTCGCAGTCAAGCACTCTTTTGCCTTTACACTAACCATACGATTTCCGACCGTATTTAGAGTACCTTCGCGCTCCTCCGTTACTCTTTAGGAGGAGACCGCCCCAGTCAAACTACCCACCATACATTGTCCCCGATCCAGATAATGGACCTGGGTTAGGACTCCAAACATACCAGGGTGGTATTTCAAGGATGACTCCACGCAAACTAGCGTTCACGCTTCAAAGTCTCCCACCTATCCTACACAAATAGGTTCAAAGTCCAATGCAAAGCTGTAGTAAAGGTGCACGGGGTCTTTCCGTCTAACCGCGGGTATACTGCATCTTCACAGCAAATTCAATTTCACTGAGTCCCAGGTGGAGACAGTGTGGCCATCGTTACGCCATTCGTGCAGGTCGGAACTTACCCGACAAGGAATTTCGCTACCTTAGGACCGTTATAGTTACGGCCGCCGTTCACCGGGGCTTCGATCAAGAGCTTCGTCCGAAGACTAACCCCATCAATTAACCTTCCGGCACCGGGCAGGCGTCACACCGTATACGTCCACTTTCGTGTTTGCACAGTGCTATGTTTTTAATAAACAGTCGCAGCCACCAATTTTTTGCAACCTCTCGGGCTCCGGACGCGAAGTCCTTCACCTGAGTAGGCATACCTTCTCCCGAAGTTACGGTATCATTTTGCCGAGTTCCTTCACCTGGGTTCTCTCAAGCACCTTAGGCTTCTCGCCTCACCCACGTGTGTCCGTTTAGAGTACGGTCAATACTTACCTGAAGCTTAGAGACTTTTCTTGGAAGCAGGGCATCATCTACTCGGTCCAAAATAGGACCTCGCCATCACATCTCAGCCTTAAGGAATCCCGGATTTGCCTAAGATTCCAGCCTACATGCTTAGATAGGGTAAACCAACACCCTTCTAGATTAGCCTTCTCCGTCATCCCATCGCAGTAAGTATCGGTACAGGAATATTAACCTGTTTCACATCGACTACGCATTTCTGCCTCGCCTTAGTGGCCGACTAACCCTACGCCGATTAGCGTTGCGTAGGAAACCTTGGGTTTTCGGTGTGCGGGTTTTTCACCCGCATTATCGTTACTCATGTCAGCATTCTCACTTCTGATACCTCCAGCAGACTTTACAATCCACCTTCGCAGGCTTACAGAACGCTCCCCTACCATGCAATAAATTGCATCCGCAGCTTCGGTATATAGCTTGAGCCCCGGTACATCTTCCGCGCGAGCCGACTCGACCAGTGAGCTATTACGCTTTCTTTAAAGGGTGGCTGCTTCTAAGCCAACCTCCTGGCTGTCTGGGCCTTCTCACATCGTTTCCCACTGAGCTATATTTAGGGACCTTAGCTGGCGGTCTGGGTTGTTTCCCTCTCGACAACGGACGTTATCACCCGCTGTCTGTCTGCCATGATTGCACTTGTTGGTATTCGGAGTTTGCAATGGTTTGGTAACCCGGTATGGGCCCCTAGCCATAACAGTGCTCTACCCCCAACAGTGAGACATGACGCTCTACCTAAATAGATTTCGGGGAGAACCAGCTATCTCCGGGCTTGTTTAGCCTTTCACTCCTATCCACAGCTCATCCACTCATTTTTCAACATAAGTTGGTTCGGTCCTCCAGTCGGTATTACCCGACCTTCAACCTGGCCATGGATAGATCGCCCGGTTTCGGGTCTAATCCCAGCGACTGTCGCCCTATTAAGACTCGGTTTCCCTACGCCTCCCCTATTCGGTTAAGCTTGCCACTGAGAATTAAGTCGCTGACCCATTATACAAAAGGTACGCAGTCACAGATCACAAGGATCCGCTCCCACAGCTTGTATGCATACGGTTTCAGGTTCTATTTCACTCCCCTCACAGGGGTTCTTTTCGCCTTTCCCTCACGGTACTGGTTCACTATCGGTCAGTCAGTAGTATTTAGCCTTGGAGGATGGTCCCCCCATATTCAAACAGAATTTCACGTGTTCCGTCCTACTCATATAAGACATGTATAGATTTCGGTTACGGGGCTATCACCCTGTCTCGCTAGCCTTTCCAGACTATTTACCTATCACAACATGCCGTTTAGGGCTGGTCCCCGTTCGCTCGCCGCTACTAAGGGAATCTCGGTTGATTTCTTTTCCTAAGGGTACTTAGATGTTTCAGTTCCCCTCGTTCGCCTCTTTAACCTATGTATTCAGTTAAAGATACCAATAAATTGGTGGGTTTCCCCATTCGGAAATCCTCGGATCAAAGTGAGTTTACACACTCCCCGAGGCTTATCGCATGTTACAACGTCCTTCATCGCCTCTGACTGCCAAGGCATCCACCGTATGCACTTAATCGCTTGACCATATATCCCCAAAAAGTCTGCTGTTCGCTAAAACAGGAGAAAATTTATCGGCTGGGCTCCCTCTTAAAAGAGCCGAGACAATCGCTTACGCAATCATCAGATACATTTAGTCAAAGCCATTTAATAACGATATTTTTAAGAGAACAAAATTTACAAATAAATTGATAAATTGAATTTCTTGCTAATATGCTTTTACATACCCGCAAAGCTGAT
>CANMNN010000059.1 GCA_947499305.1 uncultured Arenicella sp.
AATAGTACGCAAAGTTAACTCAGCCCGCCTCACCCGCACGGGTGAATTGCAAGGGTGTCGGTTACTTGGCGCTTACGCACTACTTGAATGCACGCCCAAACTAAACCGCCCTACTTCTTTGCTGCCGGTCAATTAGAAGAACAAGGGGTATGGTGGTAGTAGCCACATGATAGACAAGAAATGAATTCATGATAGAACTCGATCTCACCTACCCGAAACAAGAACAAACCTAACGCCTTTAAAACGGGCGCCGTGTCTTCACGGCGTCCGAGCGCACATAGTGCGCGCTTACGTTTTTAAACTTGTTATGCTGCATTTTTACTCCACGGTTTTAGATAGCTTTTTAAAAAGATCATTGCATAGCTGAGGAATAAAACACCGGCAACCGAAATGAAACTTAAAACACCATTATCTAAACCTGTTAAGAATCCTACGGCCTTTGACGAAACGATGACAAGAATTAGTAAAAACAAGCCCCACTTGACTCTAAAAACAATCAGTAGACAACTAAATACGATTCCTAGATGAGAAACAATATGGAGCTAAACTGCATACCAAATTTGTTGTTCAGCAGTGATCTTAAAAATTTCGATTGCAAGTTTTGATTGGTGAGCTTCGAAGGCACCATATAGCAAAAATATACCAGCTAATATACGGAAAAAGGATTCTTGAGGTGTTGTTACTTGCATTACATTTTTAGTAGTAAAGTCTTTCGCGCGGCATAACGCCGTGCCAAGGGGCGGCGCGTCTTATCGCCGTCCCGCGGAGTGAGCGCAGCGAACAGAGCAGACTTTGGTGCCTTGTTATTGATTTGATACCAAAGGACTGACATATCTAAACTCTGAACCACTTTTTCTCCTAATAAGGACTCCGCCAATTTTCCATTCCCGATTCTCTTTAAGAAAACCAAGAGTAACAGCAATAGTCGGGTTCTTTTGATTACTAGTATCTTCGCCTTCAATTACCAAGCAGTTTTCAAACTGATCAAGATCAAAACAATTTGATAGAAAAATATTCTCAATATTTTCTATCTCTACCGGCGAATTCAACATCCAACCAACATACAGGCTAGTAAACCTATTGCCATTTGAAGTTTTCTTCAAATGCTCTTCGTAAATATCGGAAGAATAACTCTGAAAAAGCTCATCTAAATCGACCGTTTTATCATAGTACTTAACCCTATATTCGTCGACAAACGATGTAAGCCTTGCCTCCAAACCTGAGTGTTCCGAATATGATGGAGAAGGAAATAGAAAAAACAAAAAAATGAATATCTTTCGCATAATTAAAATATCAATAACGCCTTTCAAATGGGCGCCGCGTCTTAGCGGCGTCCATGCGTGCCAGAGGCGCGCAGACATTGTGGGACTTGTTATGAGCTTTCATCTACCTCCCTAGTCCAAAAAGAATTTCCGTTGTAAGTTCCATCGTCTATTTGCGTAGCATATAGACGATACATTGTTCCGATTTTGTACTTTCTCTGGCATGAGTCAATACTTATACGTTTTATTCTTCTACCACCTTCAGCTGGTTTCTCTATCAGCTTGTCTGATTCAGACAAGGTAAATAAATACCCTTCCTCAATATCAGTAATATTTTCCTTTTCTGGAATATAGATAACTCTTACTATTTGTGCGGTAAATGCATCTTGATGTTTATCACTAGCCTTTAAAACCTTCACGATAGCAACAAAATCAGCTGGAACATCCATATTGGGATTACACCCAGAAGCATCTACCCGTGATGCTAACAGGATCATCAATAGTAGAAAATATTTACGCATGCTCATAACGCCTTTAAAACGGGCGGCGGGTCTTCCCGCCGTCCGTGCCAGCTTGCTGGCATATTCGTTTTTGAACTTGTTAAGTGGCTTTTGCAATTTTGAGTTTGTTTAGTTTCTTATTACACATGCTACCTAATTTACCAACTTTATTTGCCCATTCAAAACCATCAAAGTTCTTTAGGTATAAATCACCGTAGATTCTGATATGGCATAAGCTCTGAACCTTTTTTAGAGTTTCTTCAACACATTCAGGTCTATTCAAATTGCTAGACGCAGCAGATAGCTGTCTAGCTTGAGCAAGATGGCCGCTCTCACTTAAGTCTTGAGACATTTCTAGCAGTAAGTCCCGAATATGTTCGCAATTAGACATCTTAGTACACTTAACGCCTTTAAAACGGGCGGCGGGTCTTCCCGCCGTCCGAGCGCACACAGTGCGCGCTTACGTTTTTGAACTTGTTATGCATCTTTATAATGTAATTCTCGTATCTCGTTGAGATCACTTTTAAGTTGTTCATAAAGCTCAACCATATTAAAGCTTTGACCTTCTTCAATTCTTCTTGCAATCATATCTTGTGGGAATGAAACGAGTGAGGTTTCCTTATATCGAATGCATGCATCAGTGCCATGTTCATCTTCAACAACCCACCAATCATAACCTGATGTGTGTTCCACAAAAATTTTACCAAAAATATAGCCTAGAGCATCGAGAGCTTGAGTGTCTTCAGGTTCAATTTCTTTCGATGTTAATAGTTCTTGGATTCTTTCAAGATCGTTAAGACTTCCGTTCAACTCTTCTTTCACCAGGGATCTCCCATATATGATCATTTGAGCAATATAGTTTTGCCATTCTTCACTAGGAGCTGAAATTTTTTGACTCATGATAGATATCCATATGCATAACGCCTTGCCAAGGGGCGCGCGGCATCGCGCGTCCCGCGGAGCAGCTTGCTGCGGAGTGAACTTTGGGAACTTGTTAGTGTGGAATTCAAAACCAAAGTGAACCTTGTACTTGCTACGAAGTGCTTTGAACTAAACCACTTCCTTATGTTGTTGCCACAGAATAAACCGAAGCCGAATGTTTAACAAGGAAACCAACTCTAAGTGGTCGAGCCCGTGCGAGACCCTTTGCCACGAACCAGTAAAGGTGGTAGCCCGATGCCAAGTTAACTTGTAAAGACTGCCTTGATGTTCGCTATGAAATTCATAACCAACACAAAGACAAACTCACACTAACGCCTTTAAAACGGGCGGCGGGTCTTCCCGCCGTCCGAGCGCACACAGTGCGCGCTTTCGTTTTTGAACTTGT
>CANMNN010000060.1 GCA_947499305.1 uncultured Arenicella sp.
ATAGTACGCAAAGTTAACTCAGCCCGCCTCACCCGCACGGGTGAATTGCAAGGGTGTCGGTTACTTGGCGCTTACGAAGGAGAAGTTTGAGGAAATAGAAAGAGTTTTATCTCTAGTAAATCAAACTACTAGTTTGCAGTTTCTTGAAGTGAATCCGGAAGAAATAAGCGCCGAAGAAATTGGGTTCGATAGAACGGGGCGTTTGAAAGCCTGGAAGCAGTTAGAGAATGCGGTAGGCTCTATAAATGATATACGAAATAGTCGGCATGGGTTGCGATTCGTCGGAGTCCTCGGGCATTTCACTTCAGGGAAATCGAGTTTGATTAATGCATTGCTTGAAATAGGAAACGATGAAACACCTGGATATAAACGTAAAGTTGGTCAGCACCCAACAGATAAATCTATCACCCTAATTTGTCATCAAAACGCAAGAGAAAACTTAGAATCAAATCCAATAACGTCTATCGATCAGATTCAAATTGAGCATGGTCCGCCGCTGGAGTTTCTAGAAAACATCGTTCTAGTAGATACGCCTGGCCTTGGAAATACCGAGGCTGAGCATGATCTCGCGGAGAGATTCCTGCATCTATGTCATGTCATCATAATAACTGTAGATGGCATGGTTCCTTTCGCGGATACAACTAAAGACTTTGATCTTTTAGATAAGGCATTTAACAGTTTATCAGGAGTGCCCAAAATATTTTCGGTCACAAAGTCTTCTAATTTTCTTACTGATCGTCGGGGTGAGTATGATAAAGATTGGGATGGTAATAAAGCCGATACATTTTGGCAAGAATCCATCAATCGAATAGTAAGCGATTCTCGATTTCTTCATTTAAAGCAGCATTTGACGAGTGTTCCATTGTGCTTTATCGATTCCATCGATCAATACAATATAGATAAGCTAAAGAATATAGTCATTCCCCTAACGCAGGATTCGTCACAGCAGGATAGGATATTCGAAGCAAAGGTTAGCTATTCAGTAAGCGTTGCGGTTGAATCAATTTTCGTATTTCAAGAACACTTATCACGGCGACTTTCAAATTTAGACATATTGTATTCGGAAGCTAAGAGAAAAGCCGAGGCTGCGGAAAATACCATTCAAAGTCAATTTGGCTCAGTTACGAATGCCATCTCTACTGCAGAGAATAAGCTCGGGCAACATGAATCAATCATGCTGAATGAAGAAAGCACTTCAGGAATTTCTGAGCCAAATCAAGCTCTACTATCTGATAAATATTTACCTTTTGCGAATTCGATTCGAATGTTAGAAAAATCTGCCGCATTATCCGAAGAACTATGCTTGCAGAGTATTCGAAACTCAATAAAGTCCGAAGTTATTCAGGTTTATCGTATTTTAAGCCCTCTTACCGAGACCTCTATTCAAGCTTCGGTGAGTGATTTTGAAAGTAATATATCCGATTCTTTAGATTTTACTCAATTAGACATCACCACATCTCTTCAAAGTTATTGTGAAGCAGGGGCTAAAGAGGTCATAGAACGCATAAAGAGCAACCAAGAAAGCAAGTTGTTCTTTATGGGTTACGATACTGACAAGCCGGTGTTGTCAGAGGTACAACAATCGATATCTGGAGGTTTGGGGCAATTTATAAGAGCATATAATGGAGCCGCTGAAGGCTTTGTTGCCTACTTAACTCAACCGAGCTCGCGAAGTTTGTTGGCTGAATATGGTTTAGTGCTTTTTGGTGATGCAGGCGAGATCGGACTACAGGCCACTAAGTTAGAACTTAGTGATTTCCCTGCTTGGGGAAAGATAAAGGGTATTGCAGAACAAGCAAAATTGGAAATAGACAATAGTGTAGATGAGGTGAAAAAAGTCAGGAATAAAACGATTGAGTTTCCAGAGTTTAATTCTAAAGAAACCCCTTTTGGATCCCAGTTCGAAATAAAAAAATTCTGTTCCGAAAGTATTCTCCTAAATAGGCTAGAGAGAGCACTACGCGATTTAAGCAAGTCTTGTGATAAAGTTCTAGTGGACAGTATTGAGAAACAGAAAATAGTTCGTACAAATTTGGGCAACGAAATTTCTGAAATTTGGACAAGCAGAATAGAATTAGTTCTTAGATTTACATTTATTGTTGGTTTATTTTCTGTCGCTTCTTTTGGGCTAAGAATGTTTGATCAGACTCTCTATATCTCAATCAAAAATTTGGTTGTAGGTGACTGGCGGGCAATTGCTCTTGGTGTAGTTGGATCATGTATTTTTACCGCCGCTTCCTTTGCGTTAGTTGGATCAAATAATAAGCGTGTAAAAAAAGCATTTTCTATCGAACTAAGACCGATACTAAAATACTTTAGCGAAACTAAAGTAAATAAAAATTGGACTAATAAAAATATTGATTTGTGTTTCAGAGAAATGGAAAATTCACTTAGTCAAACCCCGATTAATATGACTCATAAAATTCACTCAGTAACTAATGAGTGGTTTCAGAAATCTGAAATACTAAAGCCTTTAAAGGTGACTAATGACCAAATTTCAGTTTTGAGAAATAAAAGGAGGACAATATTTTCCAGCGCCAAAGCTGCAATGCTGCTTGAAATGGCTTCACTTTCCACTGAAGGCATGATTGTTGCAAATACTAAGCGTAAAGAATCGGTTGATCGTGTGTTAGCGCTAGTTACTGATAAACGAGAAAATATAGTTCAGCTTCAGCATGATTTAGCTACTTCTAAAGATCGCCTAACTAGTCCGTGATCTTAACTACAGGCTACTAAAAATTAGCAAGCATTGATGGGGTCAAGTCTTGCCTTTTGCCGTTAGTGAGATGGATGGTACCTTATTAGTACGATTCCTGGGACACTCACTCGTTACCTATGTTTAGCGGTAATGCCAATGATGAGGGCTCACGTAAAATATCTGCACTCTTGCGAACCAAATCCGGTGTTCTCAAATTAGTAAGCCGCCTCAACATTAGAATAGACTTCTGTCCAGTGGTCGTAATAAAAAGGTAAGCGCCAAGTAACCGACACCCTTGCAATTCACCCGTGCGGGTGAGGCGGGCTGAGTTAACTTTGCGTACTATTA
>CANMNN010000062.1 GCA_947499305.1 uncultured Arenicella sp.
TTAAATGACTTTACTCAAACCGACGGTAAACCAGGGTATTTTGCACAAGAGCTCCAAGTTTATGGGCGCGATGGAGAGCCGTGTAATCGATGTTCTAAGACAATTCAGTCGAAAGTTATAGGTCAAAGAAACACTTTTTTCTGTAGCGTTTGCCAGAAGCCATAACTGGACATAATTCAACAATTGTCAATTTTGTTGCTATTTGGCAAACGTTTACCTTATGATGGTGATGGGTAGATGGACAACAGTCTATGTATATGTAGGTTTGCGTTGTTAAGTCCCTGCTAAAAAGAGGAGGATTTGACAAGTTCTGTTCGGCTAGATGTTTGAGCTGCATTAAGAACGTCGTTAAGAAGAAATGCGCGCATGGAGACCGCGAAGTTAATACGTTGCGCTGTGTTCAGTAGTTATCGGGCAGTCGTTGAGCAAAGCATCGCTCAATGAAAAACTCAATAACCTCTCAGGAGAATGCAATGAAAACCATAAGAAAATGTCACCTAGCGGCGCTGAGCGCTGGCATGATGACCACACTAATCAGCGGGGCCTCATTTGGTCACGGTTTGATGCTAGATCCACCATCACGTAACGCCACCTGTGGGTTACCAGAAGACCAGAAGCCACATAATGCAACCATCCCAGCGTGTATCGATGCGTTTGCAGTGGACAATCAAGGCGGCTATCAGTTTATGAGTGTGCTCACGCACGACGTTGGTCGCCAGGGCGTTACGCCTTTGCCGGGAAATGTGTGTGGTTTTAACAGTGAGACATGGGATAACAATAACAATGGCAATACAACCCCATGGGATTTGCCGCTTGATTGGCCGACAACATCGGTTAGTGCTGGGCCGTTAGATATCACATGGGACATTCAGTGGGGACCTCATTTTGATGATACTGAAGAATTCGTGTACTACATCACCAAGCCCGATTTTACGTATCAAGTTGGTACGCCTCTAACGTGGAGCGATTTTGAAGCAACGCCTTTTTGTAAACAGACCTACGTTGATAGTACGCCGAACGCTAACCCAGGAGTTGTTCCTAATAAGGCAGGAGCAACATTTCAAACAGCATGTGTGTTGCCAGAGCGGACAGGTCGCCATGTTGTTTACGGCGAATGGGGGCGTAATTTCTTTACCTTCGAACGCTTCCACGGTTGCATCGACATTAGCTATGACGGCGGTTCAGGCGGTGGAGGTACTCCCAATAGTGCACCAATTGCCGATGCTCAAAGCGTAAGTGTTGATCAAGATTCATCGGTAGCGATAATGCTTTCGGGTAGCGACAGTGATGGGTCTGTGCAGTCGTATAATATTACCAATAACCCAAGCAATGGCACCCTGAGCGGGACCGGCTCTAATCGTTTGTATACTCCTGACAGCGGTTACACTGGTACTGATAGTTTCGCTTTCTCGGTTAGCGATGATGACGGTGCTTCTTCTTCAGCGGCGACTGTGTCGATTACGGTTAACCCAGTAACCGTCGGGACCAATCTAGCGCCGGTTGCCGATTTCGGTTATGTGCCTAGTGGTCTTGCTGCTTCGTTTGACGGAACGTCGTCGAGCGATCCTGACAACGGGCCAAGCCCGCTCAGTTATAGTTGGTCGTTCGGTGATGGTGCGTCGGCTAGCGGAGCAATTGTGTCGCACACATTTACCGCGTCGGGTAGTTACGAAGTGAGCTTAACCGTCGGTGACGGTGAACTGAGTAACACTAGCACTAAAAGTGTTACTGTTAACGAGCCCATTACGGGCGGTGATTCTACCTGCGAATACATTGTTTCCAATTCTTGGGATTCGGGCTTCGTGGCCGAAATTCGAATCATGAATCGGGGTACTGCACCAATTAATGGTTGGAATGTATCTTGGAGCTACACTGATGGTAGTGCCGTGACCAATGAGTGGAATACGGTGTTGACCGGCGCTGGGCCGTACAGCGCGTCTAACTTAAGTTGGAATGCGGCTATTCCTCCGGGTGAGACCGTTGCATTTGGTTTTCAAGGTACGCACGCTGGCTCGACTTCATCAGTAGCCGTAACCGGGGATGTGTGCAACTAAACTGAGGTCAGAGTTAAGCGACTATTGAGTCAACTAGTGTGGCAACACTGAGTATAGTCGCGTTCAGAATTCTCGATCTCGATCTCGATGCGCCGAGGCCCACTATGGGCCTCGGCGTTTTTATGTCGATTT
>CANMNN010000063.1 GCA_947499305.1 uncultured Arenicella sp.
CCAGTCGAGATCTGTTAAGGGGTGCCGTATGTCCATCAGTAAAACAAGAACTCTCAAATTTTGTCGCTCAGCGAGGTACTTATGAATAGTTTCTTGCCACTTCTTTTTGACCGCTAATGGAACTTGGGCAAAACCGTAGCCGGGCAGGTCAGCTAAGCGGGCGTTGTCGCCCATAGAGAAAAAATTAATTTGCTGAGTACGGCCTGGCTGTTTACTCGTACGAGCAAGCTTGCGGCGATTACATATTGCGTTGATCGCGCTAGATTTACCGACGTTTGAGCGTCCAGCAAATGCTATTTCTACCAAATCGTCGTTTGGAAATTGATGCGGTTCTGCTGCACCTAGTAGAAATTCAGGCTTACGTAATATTTCGGGTAGCTGAGCTTTCTTCGCACTGCTTGGAATTGGGGAGTCTGACATGGCGAGAGTATAGCAAAAAGGCTTAGTCTATGCGCATCGCAAGTATCTCTAAATTTGTGTGAATTAGGTCACCCGCACTTGAGAGCAAGCTATTAGCATGATATAAAACCGACCAGTGAAAAATGCATCTCTTGAGCTCATTATTGGAGGCTCCGATCATGTTGAAAAAATTATTACTTAGCACCACGCTTTTCGCATCTGCTCTTATTGGCGGCAACGCAATGGCGGCGGGTAATGCCGAAGCGGGCAAGGCTAAGTCAGCCGTTTGTGCCGCCTGTCATGGTGCCGAGGGTATTAGCGCTCTTGCGGTTAATCCGAATTTGGCAGGACAAGTGCCAGGTTATATCGCAGCTCAACTAGCTGCGTTTAAGTCAGGGGAGCGCAATAACGCGATAATGACGGGGCAATCTGCAGGCTTGAGCGACGAAGACATGGCCGACTTAGATGCTTACTACGCCTCTTTGGTGCCCAATGTGCAAGTCTCTCTGACAGAGGAAGATAAGGAATTAGCGGCCGCAGGCGAATCAATATATCGCGGTGGTTATGCTGATCGAGGTATTTCGGCATGTATGAGCTGTCATGGCCCTACCGGTCACGGCATCCCCAAAAACTACCCTCGCGTTTCTGCGCAACACAAAGCTTACTTAGAAAAGGCTTTGTTGGACTACAAAAAAGGCGATCGTGTAGGATACAACGGCATCATGCATAGCATAGCGTTTGGATTATCGGAGCTACAAATTAAGCAATTGGCTGCATATATGGCCGGGTTAAACTAGGTAAAGTAGTGATTGCATAAAAAAAGCGACCCCAGGGTCGCTTTTTTTATGCATGAATTAATCAAGTACGTTGAGAATGAGGTGATTTTTACGAATGCACAAGAGCGAATACGCTCAGCATTTGCTGCCATCAGGGCCTATTCCACGTAAATGCTCTGATACGCTAATATTCTCAGGCTTAAAGGCCTCCGTAAGCACCGCAATTGTACTTTCTGGCTTAGCGTCTCCGCACATAAAAACATCAAACGCGGCAAAATCACGCTCAGGCCAAGTATGAACGCTGATATGAGATTCGGCTAGTACCGCGACCCCTGAGATCCCGCCTCCTTCGGTAAAGTGATGAAGGTGAACGTGTAACACGGTGGCTCCAGCGACCTCAGCGGCTTTATGCAGAGTCGCTTCCATCAGCTCGAGGTTATCTAGAGGCTTAGCGCCCCACAAATCGACAATGATATGGGTCCCCGCATATTCAACGCCGTTGCGAACTGCAAAGTGGTCTAAGGGTCGATCTATTGTACAAGTACTCTCCTGCTCTTCAGTCGACCTTGGTTTTGGGTCACCAACCAGCGCTTCAGATCTCGTCTTGTCTAATTCCAGTGTTTTCAAAAGCGCCTCATAATATGGAGTTGGGTAGCGAACCCATAGGTGTTCGATTGGTTAAATTATTGAGCTTAGCAAATTTGTTCTACTAGCAATTCACCATTCGATCAAAAAAGCCACTGCCGAGTAGCTTCAGTGCTTCTCGGCTTAGTCGTAACTGTTTCAACTTAAATGAAAATAGTTCTTCAGGTTTGGAGCCGATTTTCGCAATTCCTTCGCCAGCTTA
>CANMNN010000064.1 GCA_947499305.1 uncultured Arenicella sp.
TAGTCGTCCCTGAAGAACTATTAACTGCATGATATTAATGAGATAAACCCTCTTTTCTGATAATTTAAATTGCAAGTTTTAATAGAACTGTGGCCATAAGCTTGCAATTATGAAGCCCAAACAACCTGATAATGCTCCGGATTTGTTCCGTTCTCAGCTATCCCAAATTTTAAATATGGACCATAAGTTAGTGCGCCTTGCTGATCGCATTAACTGGGATAACTTAGCGTTAAAGATCGACGTTGTGTACCACAACCGGTCTGGTCAGCCGCCGTTACCGACTCGTTTGTTGGTTGGCTTGCATTACCTAAAAGCGCTGTTCAATGAGAGCGATGAAAATGTGGTTGAGCGCTGGGTTGAGAATCCGTATTGGCAATATTTTTGTGGTTTTGAGTATTTGCAACACGAGCTGCCTCTGCATCCGACTAGCTTGGTCAAATGGCGCCAACGAGTAGGTGACGGCTTGGAGTCACTGTTGGCTGAGACCATTGAACTGGCCCGCAGTAGCAAGGCGATGAGTGCAAGGTCGCTCGATCACGTGAATGTTGACACGACGGTGCAAGAGAAATCGATTGCCTTTCCGACCGATGCACGACTGTATCAATCGATGCGTATCGTGCTGGTTCGCCTTGCCAAGAAACGCGGCATAGTGTTACGACAAAACTACGTTCGAGTTGGCAAACGTGCGTACGCGCGACAGAACCGTTATGCGCACGCTCGACAAATGAAACGAGCGAGGCGAGAGTGTCGCAAGCTCAAGACCTTCTTGGGGCGCGTGGTTCGAGATATTCTTCGCAAGTGCCCTGCGCCAGACGATGCGTTAGCCTTGGAGCTTGCCAAAGCACAACGACTGTTGGCGCAACAACGCCACGACAAGCATAAACTTTACAGTATTCATGCCCCGGAGGTGGAATGCATTGCCAAAGGCAAGGTGCATAAGCGTTACGAGTTTGGTAATAAAGTGTCGTTCGTCACCACCTCTAAAGACAACTGGATTGTGGGCGTGTAAAGCCTACAAGGCACCCCATATGATGGGCACACGCTGAGCAATGCGATCACGCAGGTAGAGGCACTGACCGCTAAGACTCCGGGCACGGTTTACTGCGATGCGGGTTACCGAGGACATGGCTATAAAGGTGCTGCAACCATAAAAGTAGTCCGTAAACTACCGAAGCGAGCGACGCGCACGCAAAAGGGTTGGTTGAAACGTCGAGCTGCCATTGAGCCCGTGATAGGTCACGTCAAGCATGACCATCGAATGGCGCGTAATTACCTAAAAGGGGTTGAGGGAAATCAAGCCAATGCGATACTGGCGGCGGCTGGTTACAACTTAGCCAAGCTGTTAGCTTGGTTTTATTGTGCCTGGATAATAGTCAGAGCTATGAAAAGAAGCCGCCCGCACCCAAAGGGCATAGCAAAGGCGGCTCCCGCAACAGCATCGAGCGTCCTACTCAGATCATCATCCGTGATGTGCTGTTGAATTAATAATAGGATTCTTAAGCAATGATTCCCTCACCCTCTGGGGTGATTCTTCAGGGATGACTAA
>CANMNN010000065.1 GCA_947499305.1 uncultured Arenicella sp.
GGTCTAAGGCTGTTTAGCGGATCTTCGGGGCACCGGCGGGATTTTCCACTTCTGGCGTTCTGGATTGGTTCTCAGCGGGCCCAAGAGCGCCCCGGGGGAAGGAATTGCCCTCAAAATGCGCCGGCAGGGCCCGTCAGGCGGCCAGCGCCTTCAGGAGCGGTCCGGCACCGATCAGGTTGATCACGCGCTTGATGTTGTAGACGAGGACGTGGAGCGCCATTTCGGTGCTGACGTTCCTGAGCCTACACATCTGGAAGTGGGTGGCGCCCATCCAGGCTTTGATCGTACCGAAAGGGTGTTCGACCGTGCATCTTCGGACCCGCATCATGTCGGGCGCCTCATCCATCCGGGCGTACATCGCCTCGATCAGATGCTCGTGTTCCCAGCGGGTGATCCGGCGTTCCTTACCGGTCGTGCAGTGGGCTCTCAAGCGGCAGAACTGGCAATCGTTTTGCCAGTAGCGGCGATGCATGAGCCCCTTTTCTTCGCGGGTGTAGCGATAGGTCAGCACCTTTCCGGCCGGGCAAGTGTAGGTGCCGGTTGCGGCGTCGTAGTTGAAGTCCGCCTTCACGAACATGCCCTTCTTGCGGTTGCCCGAGGTCTCTGGCCTCGGCACGGTCGCGGTGATCCCGCTTTCATGGCAGGCGAGCAGTTCGGTGCTGCTGAAGTAGCCTCGGTCAGCGATGACATCGAGTTCCTCGGCGTTCAGAGCTGCCTTGGCCGCCTTAGCCATCGGGGCGAGCTGTGCCCTGTCATGGACGGCATTGGTGACCTCATGGGCGACGATCAAATGCGTTTCCGCATCGACCGCCGTCTGTACGTTGTAGCCGACGAGCCCGGTGCCCTTGCCGTAGGTGGCCATGGAACGGGCATCCGGATCGGTCAATGAAATCTGGCCGTCCGGCGTCTCCTTGAGCCGTCTCGCGATTCCATGAAGCCGTTGCACCTCCTGACGAACACGGGCCAGCTTCTCCTTCAGACGGTCGACCTTGCGAAGCGTGGCTTCAGACTGTTCCTGCCGGTCGGCCCGCTCCATCTCCTCCAGATACCGGGCCGCGCTTTGCTCAAGATGCTCGATCCGAAGTTTGACCTTTCCAGTCGTGAAATTCCGGTCCCGGTGATTGACCGCCTTCATCTTGCTGCCGTCGATGGCAACGGTGCCAGCCGCCAACACGCCGATCTGCCGGCACAGCTCCACGAACCGGGCACAGGCCTGGCGGATCGCTGGGCCGTTGTCTTTGCGGAAGTCGGCGATCGTCTTGTGATCGGGCACCAGCCGACCCGTCAGCCACATCACTTCGACATTGCGCCCCGCTTCCCGTTCCAGCCGACGGCTCGATGCAACCCGGTTCATGTAGCCGTAGATGAAGAGCTTCAGCAGAACCGATGGATGATACCCGGGGCGGCCAGTCTGTGCCGGTGCCGTACGATCAAAGCCAGCATCCGACAGATCCAGCGCATCGACAAAGGCATCGACAACCCGAACCGGGTTATCCTCGCCAACCCAATCCTCCAGCCG
>CANMNN010000066.1 GCA_947499305.1 uncultured Arenicella sp.
AGATAGATCCTGAAGATAGCCGATCTACAACAATGTTGGCTTTAGGCATAGTAGATATAACGCCTTTAAAACGGGCGCCGCTTCTTACGCGGCGTCCGTGCCAGCTTGCTGGCAGTTTCGTTTTTGAACTTGTTATATGTCTTTAATTTATTGATATCCATTTTTTAACTAATAACATTTTTTCAAATTCCATTATGCAACTTGCATTCATCAAACCATTAGATGTTAGCTTCTCTTTCTTATTGATAAGAAGGGTTTGATTTCGGCTTGCGCCCGAAATCTTGTCTGCATTTGCGATAACTATATCCTGGCTTTCACCGATATCTAGCTCATTACAGAAATCAACGACTCGTGATTCATTCATTCCAGACCAAATCAATGTTCCGATTAATAACATAAAAAGTATTAGCGGAAGCACAAAAAAGAATGCCAAGAATTCCTTTTTAGTCATAAACATTGAGACCGGAGTAGCACATATAACGCCTTTAAAACGGGCGGCGGGTCTTCCCGCCGTCCGAGCGCACACAGTGCGCGCATTCGTTTTTGAACTTGTTAGGCATCTTTCGAAGCGTACCAGTAAATATAGGATGTGAGTGGGGCAAATATTAAATAAATAAAGATTACGTTTTTCATTCCTTGAGGATCAGTAATGCCTTTTAAAAAGATACCTTGTATTACCCACAAGATTAATCCCAATACAGTTAAAAACAATATGGGGCATATTAAACCAAATAAAATTGCTGCGGCGACCCGTGAAATCTTAAAGCTATTTAACTCACAAAATAACCATGCCATAGATACGGCAGTTAAAAATAAGGTGCCGCCTAGAACGAAATATTTAGTATAGACACTGAGCAATTGATTAAAACTAAGTGGGGTATCAATGATCACTAACGGCACGATTAATAGAGATAAAAACATTGCACCAGCAATTAAAGTTACGGCTGCTAGATGGGCGTATTTTGATGGTATTGCCATGATATTTGACTGCGTATGCCTAACGCCGTGCCAAGGGGCGCGCGTTTTTTGCGCGTCCCGCGGAGTGAGCGCAGCGAACAGAGCCTTGCTTTGGCGCCTTGTTAAGTGCCTTAGTAAGATTCATTATATTTTTTCACCAAAATCATAAAGTCGTTCATCTTTTTCAGTTGCTGATCTTACATGTTCTAAGTCTTTTTTTTCAGCTGCACCGAATTCAATATAATTTTTCCTAGCTTGCTCAAGACTTACACCATTTGGGCTACCAAAGTCTTTAATACCTGATTCTTTTTCAATAAAGTCTTGGCC
>CANMNN010000067.1 GCA_947499305.1 uncultured Arenicella sp.
GTGGACTTCCCAGAGTTTGCTAGACACTAAATAGCGTTAAAATCTAACTCTATTAGAGGTGTTTATGAAGTCCAAACGATATACCGAAGAATTTAAGAAAGAAGCCATTAAGCAAGTTACTGAGCGAGGTTATTCTGTTGCCGATGTCGCGGAGCGACTCGGCACAACAACGCACAGTGTGTATGCCTGGATGAAGAAGTACGATAAACCCAGTCCAAGGCAATCAGATAAAGTCGATGTTGAGGCTGAGAATCTTAGACTCAAGGCTGAGCTACGACGTATGACCGAGGAACGCGATATCTTAAAAAAGGCCGCCGCGTACTTTGCCAAAGACCACGAGTAAAGTACGCTTTCATTCGTGATTATCGAAGTGAGTTTTCGATTCAATCAATGTGCCGAGTTTTCAAGGTTCATCGAAGTGGGTTTTATGCTTGGTTGCAAAAGCCCGTGTCGGATCGAGCGATCGAAGATCAGAGGTTGCTGATTCGAATCAAGGCCTTTTATATTGCTAGTGGCGCAACCTATGGCAGTCCTTGGATTCATCGAGACCTACTCGACGCTGGTGAGGTTTGTAGTGTTCATCGCGTCGCTAGAATTATGCGAGAGAATAAGCTGAAGGCTCAAATAGGTTATAAGCGTCGTTATATTAAAGGTGGAAAGGTTGGCCGCGTAGCGGCCAATATCCTAGATCGAAACTTTGATCCTAAAGAGCCTAATCAAGCATGGGTAAGTGATATCACTTACGTACGAACTCGCGAAGGCTTTTTATATGTAGCAACAGTACTGGATTTATTTTCTCGGCGTATCGTTGGCTGGTCAATGGATCGAAATATTGATCGGCACTTAGTCATTCGTGCACTGTTGATGGCTGTTATGCAAAGGCAACCCAAATCATCGGTGTTGGTTCACAGTGACCAAGGTAGCCAATATGCCAGCGCTGATTACTTAGCATTTATGAAAGCGAATAATCTAGAACCATCGATGAGTCGCCGAGGTAATTGTCACGATAACGCAGTGGCAGAAAGCTTTTTTGCGACATTTAAAAAACGTGTAACCCAACGGAAAGTGTACTCAACTCGTAATGATGCGAAGACCGAAATATTTAATTTCATTGAAATGTTCTACAATCCAATAAAACGTCACAGCCATACCGGAGGAGTATCTCCGGTGAGGTTTGAAGAAAACTATTTTTCTAAGCTAAAAAGTGTCTACTGAAGTCTGGGAAGTCCAA
>CANMNN010000068.1 GCA_947499305.1 uncultured Arenicella sp.
TTCACCGGTTCTGACGGCGCGATGGTTTTTAAATCAACAGTTGCGGGATCAAGAACATCACAAAACACAAGCTTTGTTCGTTCGGAGCTACGTGAAATGTTGAGAGCGGGTGACGATAGCTTTTCAACGCAAGGTGTTGGTCCAAATAACTGGGCTTTAGATCACCAGCCATTCAACCCTGGTATTGGCGCACGAGGTGGACGCTTAACCGCGACAATGAGTGTAGACCAAGTAACAAGTAGCGGTGTATCAAGTCAGGTGGGACGTGTGATCATTGGTCAAATTCACGCTGAAGATGACGAGCCTTTACGGTTGTACTATCGTAAACTGCCGGGCAACACCAAAGGTGGTATTTACGCTGTTCATGAGATTCGCGGCGGAGATGATATTAATATCGATATTATTGGTAGCCGTGCTAACGATGCAGCAGATCCAATTGAAAACGGGATAGCGCCAGGTGAACTATTCTCTTATGAGATCACTAATATAGGAGCCATCATCGAAATTATTATTCGTAGAGGTGATAGTGATGGTGAGATCATCGGTGAGCTACAGATAGATATGGATAACATTGTTGAAGGTGGCACTGGCTATGATGTGCCTGAAGAGTGGATGTATTTTAAAGCGGGTGCATACACTCAAAACAATACTGGTAACGGTAATGATTTTGATCAAGTGCGTTTTTATCGCCTTGAAAATACTCACTAGTTAATTTCAATTAAGTAACTGTTGACCATTGATTTGGTCAAATGGTGGGGCAGGCTCCTTGTGAGAGTTTGCCCCATTTTTTTGCTCGATCTATACAAATCGTGGAGCGATACCCCATGGGAAATACGAGGGGACGAATGGAAATCCTACGAGAAATACTACGGGACACCCACTTCTCGAAAGAAGGTATTTAGGTTTTTGGAAAAAATTCTGAATCAAACGATGAATTGGCTCCGAAACCCTTATCTTGTAGAGTATCCTCAGAGTGTCCTGACCGTATATCTTAACTTTGATGTGAAGGTGCTGATCGAGCAGGCGAGCGGGAATGTTTGAATTTTGAGCGTTGGGGAGGGTGAGCAATTATCAGCTCATTGCAACCTCTAATTCCTAATGCTGCTCGAATTGACTGTATTTTCTCTTTGAAAATATGTAACCACACACCGTCATTGCGTCCTATGAATTTACTAAGCTTGGCCGACTATCTCGGCGTTTTCGTTTT
>CANMNN010000069.1 GCA_947499305.1 uncultured Arenicella sp.
TAGACGAAACTAAAAGCGCCAAAGAATATTGTAAGAATGTTGTTCATGGGGGCTCACTAACGCCTTTAAAACGGGCGGCGGGTCTTCCCGCCGTCCGAATGAGCGCAGCGAATAATCGTTTTTGAACTTGTTAGGTTTTCTGTTTTAAGCATTAGCTTATTCTACCTAGATTCTCGATAGCCGCATCAGGGATAACGTAGTTTTCCCTGACCCACGTCATATTATCTTCTATGAAGCCAAGAAACTCTCTTTGAAGTATTAATGCCCAAACATTTTCTGATACTTCTTTGATAAGACTTTTTTCTTCGCTCACACTCAATAGATCGTGCCGCCTATTTTCGTAATGCTCTAATGAAATGCGGAGCTTTCTTCCGGTACGGCCTAAGGCTGATGCTTGTTCGCGAGCAATTTCTAACTCAATAGCGCTATGTTGAGAAGAACGATTTGTTTGCAAGCCAAATTTCTGCATGAGCCTTTGATAAACCTAACGCCTTTAAAACGGGCGGCGGGTCTTCCCGCCGTCCGTGCCGCTTGCGGCGCATTCGTTTTTGAACTTGTTAGGCATTCTTCACCCTGATAAATAGTTCACCAAGAGTAAGTTTTTCATGCCAAATCTCTTCTAGAGATAAACCATATTCAGCCTTTAGGTCATCATCTAGAGTTTCAAACTCCATTGAGTCTGCTTGCCATTCTCTAGGGTAGATTGCTTTATAGACCTCTAGTAGTTCATCATTAGGGCTGAATTTAAGTTTCTCTTTCTCATTCAATGCGAAAGCACAAACGAAAAGTCTTAGGAATTCTCGAATCTCTTGTTTCGAAGTAGTCGGAAACATACTTTTCCAGGCTTTCCCTTTACAAGATCTATTTCGATATTTTTTTGGTAAAGCGTCACTACTAAATAGAACGACTAATACAAGGACTAACAAAGTGGATACAATTACGATATTCATCTTGATATGCCTAACGCCTTTAAAACGGGCGGCGGGTCTTCCCGCCGTCCGTGCGCACACAGTGCGCGCATTCGTTTTTGAACTTGTTATATCTCTTTTTCATCATGTTCGTAATATGCGAGTTTTAATGGCTTTATG
>CANMNN010000070.1 GCA_947499305.1 uncultured Arenicella sp.
TAGACGAAACTAAAAGCGCCAAAGAATATTGTAAGAATGTTGTTCATGGGGGCTCACTAACGCCTTTAAAACGGGCGCGCGAATAGCGCGTCCGAGCCGCTTGCGGCGTTTTCGTTTTTGAACTTGTTAACTATCTCAATCTTGGGCAAAACGATAACCTAAATTCCAACTGATACTACATCTTCTACATTCTGCGATCATAAAGCCCTCTGGTTCTTTAGTCCCATGGTCTGTTTGACCAAAGCACTCAGGACAAATCACGTTTTTAGGTCGAATGAAAGCACCATAATAGCAAGCGGCAACCGAGCCTATAAGCAATGAAAAATTGACTATATTCTGCGCCGATTGCGATTTATCTAGAAGCAAATAGCTTAAAAGCAGCGCGATTAGGAAAAATAGTAGGCATCTAAATAGATATCTACTCTGCGATTTTTCAAAGTTGGGATGTACTCTGATTTCCATTCGTATAGTTAACGCCTTTAAAACGGGCGGCGGGTCTTCCCGCCGTCCGTGCGCACGCAGTGCGTGCATTCGTTTTTGAACTTGTTATAAGCCTTTTTCTTTGAGCTTTGCACGTAACCCTACCAATTTTAATTTATCTTTCTGTTTATTCTTTCTAATGAGCTTCTCAATCAATAGCGGGAGAAGAAAGCTAATACATATAAAAGCTAACCAACTTCCACTAATAAAACCGGTTGTGATTCCCACCATAAAGAACAAATGAAATATAAACGTCTCACCGAAACCCTCTGAACTTACGACCTGGAATTCAGCATTGCAATCTGCACATCGATAGTGCTTGTAATAGTGAGTTAGTGTCTTTAAAGAATCCTTACCGTACTCTGGGCATTCTTGCATTGCTATCCTCTGTGCTTATAACGCCTTTAAAACGGGCGCGCGAATAGCGCGTCCGAATGAGCGAAGCGAATGCTTGTTTTTGAACTTGTTATGTT
>CANMNN010000071.1 GCA_947499305.1 uncultured Arenicella sp.
GGCACCGTTACCTTTTCAGGGGCAGACGCGAGTTCTGCACTGAGAGCCTCGGCCTCGTCAAACAACTCACTTTGTAACGAACGCAAGCCTTCGTTGAGCTTAGCAAAACGCCGATGGCGTTCTAAGATCAGCGCCTCTTTGAGCTGATCGATCACCGAGTCCTTGGACTCAAGTAACGCAGACTGACGCGCAAGTTTCGCCTTTAATTCGGCATTTTCGTCAGCAAGAGTCGGCGGTAATTTCATGGTTTGAATTATACCAAACCACGCCAAAATCCTTTAACTCAACAACTGGTAATTCAATGGTTTATGCGGCTCCAAAGGCCGAATCGGCAAACCAGACAACAACCAACGAAAACTCTGCTCATTGACACTCAGCACCTCATGCTCGTCATCGCTCGGCCATTTGAATTTATCTTTTTCAAGTCGCTTATACCACAACACAAACCCCGTCTTGTCCCAGTGCAATATCTTCAACCGATCACGAGCTCGATTGCAAAACACATACAAGCTTTCGTCAAACGGATTCAACCCCAGCTCTTGCTCCACAATCACCGACAAACCGTTCGCCGCCTTGCGAAAATCCACCGCATCACGGTGCAGATACACCCGTGGCAACTCAGAAAACCACTGCATGACTACCTCAGCGCTGCCATCACTGACTCAAGGTCGGCCAAGGGAACCGTAACCTCAGTAACACGAACGGTGACGTTAGCTGATGTCACCGCCTGCGGCGCTAACTCGACAAACGCCGATGTCGTTTGAGCTAGTTCACGTCGACGTAGGCTAAAATACTTCGGATTCAATTTATTACGGCGACAAAACTCCGTCGCACTCAAGCCACTCGAAGCATGTTCATCAATTAAATTTAGCCACTCAGTTTTACTTCGTCTGATCATTATTTGCTCCTGATTAAAGTCAGAAACATAATCATGATCTTCTTAATGCGC
>CANMNN010000072.1 GCA_947499305.1 uncultured Arenicella sp.
CAGCGGACAAAGAGCCATCAGCGGACAAAGAGCCATCAGCGGACAAAGAGCCATCAGCGGACAAAGAGCCATCAGCGTCATGAGTGCGGTTGACTTCGACAGGTACGCCTTTTTCAGAATATGTGGCGTCTTGCTTCGAAGTTTCGGAATCACTGCAAGCAGAGATGCTTAGCGCGACGAAAAGCGAGATGACAAAATTACCAAGGTTATGCCATGTGCATAACTCAATAGATGGCGGCCCAAACTGATTTTTCGGGGGTAATGTTTTGGTAGTAGAGTGAATCAGCGGGAAAGATCGCGTCAAAACAGAGTGGCCAGCCTAAAGCATGTTGGTTTATTCTAAGACAAATTATATGTCATACAAGGCTTAAACACGATTGCAGAGTGCGAGTTTAAGCCTCATCTTGGATGAAAAAGATCTAGGGATAAAAAGAGAGCGCCAAGACTCGGGAAGATAGCTCGAATTGATAACGGGAAGGGTCAGAAATAAAAAAGGCATCTTATATAAAAGATGCCTAGAGCAGGCGAAATACCGTGTGTGAGGTATTCCAAGGGGATGTCGTTTGGGGGGACTGCCTGCCCTAGACAATACTTTCATAAGTATCAATCTACGCGCAATTGACACCTATTTTTGTTGTAACTTATCGAAAGATAATTCAAATGTGTCGGGAATACAAGACAGTTTCTTATTCTTTCTAGGAAATCACAATTAAAATGCGTTAACCCATTCTTCAAGTTGTTGTCTCATTTCTTCAACACCGGTGTAATTTTCCGACGAAAACGGTTCAACGGCGAATTGTCCTGGTATGTTACTCAACTGCTTCTCTACATTAAGAACGGTTGAGGCAACTTTTCCTCGCTTAAATTTATCTGCTTTCGTTAATAACACCTGAGTTGGAAGCTCAGAGTCGCTTGCCCAATTAAT
>CANMNN010000073.1 GCA_947499305.1 uncultured Arenicella sp.
GGGATGCAAGCATGTCGAATTCGCCTGGAGCGAAATTCGGCTCTCGATAAGAATGCGATTCTGAATTTGACGTTTAGGTATATTCGAAGCGACTAGTGCCGGGGGATGCAAGCATGTCGAATTCGCGACTGAGAAATGGGCACATAGTTAACTTTGCGCAGTCTGGCTATCTAACATGGGTAAGCATTTTTGGTGGTTATATTGCGGTAAGTCAAGAGCTCTTTAGCTTTAAGAATAAAAGCTTAAACTTCACTAAATCTTCATCGAAGCACCTTGTTTCACACCCCAAATCAAACGCTAATATGCTAAAGTCAGTGACCGCGTAACACTCTCTTAATTTAGCTATGGCCGAGAATTCTACACCTGAAGAAGACCTACTACGACTGCCTCCGCAGGCAATTGAGGCAGAGCAATCTATTCTTGGTTCAATGATGCTAGACAATCGTTTTATTGACGACATCAGTGCTGAATTGGAGTCGCGAGACTTTTACCGAAACGATCATCGGCTCATCTATAACGAAATTATTCGCTTGGATGAAAAGGGCGAAGCGGCTGATGTTGTCACAGTGTCTGAGTCACTGACACACCAAGGCGAGCTTGATAAGGTCGGTGGGCTGGCCTATTTGGGCTCACTAGCGAAAAACACTCCGAATGCAGGCAATGTAAAGTCGTACGCTAAAATCGTTCGCGAGAGAGCGATTTTGCGGCGCCTGATCGAAAGCGCAAACGACATTATTCAAAAAGCCTATCAACCAGAAGGGCGAACTCCGGAAGAGGTGCTGGATTATGCAGAGTCGATTAT
>CANMNN010000074.1 GCA_947499305.1 uncultured Arenicella sp.
AATCATCGAATTGGGTAAAGTTCTTGATTCGTATATCCCAGAGCCAGAGCGTGCGATCGACGGTGCATTCATTATGCCAGTTGAAGACGTATTCTCAATCTCAGGTCGTGGTACGGTTGCAACCGGTCGTGTTGAGCGCGGTATCGTAACGGTTGGTGAAGAGATCGAAATCGTTGGTATCAAAGAAACAGCGAAAACGACTGTAACAGGCGTTGAGATGTTCCGTAAGTTGCTTGACGAAGGTCGTGCTGGTGATAACGTAGGTATTCTTCTGCGTGGTACTAAGCGTGAAGACATCGAGCGTGGTCAAGTATTGGCGAAGCCGGGTTCAATTAACCCACACACTTCTTTCGAAGCTGAAGTATACGTACTAAGCAAGGAAGAGGGTGGTCGTCATACTCCTTTCTTCAAAGGTTACCGTCCACAATTCTACTTCCGTACAACTGACGTAACAGGTGCTTGTGAGTT
>CANMNN010000075.1 GCA_947499305.1 uncultured Arenicella sp.
CAGATAATCAAACACATAAAATCATTCTGTTTGATTACGACCCCAGCCGGTCAAGCGCGGTGCCATTGCGCCTGCTCGAAGGGTTTGACGGCGCATTGATGCTCGACGGTTACGCCGGCTATGATGCCGCGTGCGCGGCGATGCCCATTCGCCGTTTAGGTTGCTGGGCCCACGCCAGACGCAAGTTCGTTGAAGCGAGTAAAGCCAATAAAAAGAACAACGGCCAGGCAGGAAAGGCAATTAAATTGATCGCCAAGCTCTACAAACTTGAGAAAGGCATCAAAGACAGCGACACACCAATAAAATACGAGCAGCGACAATCTAAGGCCAAACCAATCGTTGAACAATTACAGGCTTGGCTAAACGACATAAAACCCAAAGTGCCGCCTAAATCCGCGCTCGGCACTGCAGTCACCTATCTCGCTAACCAATGGCCTCACCTAATAGGTTACTTAG
>CANMNN010000076.1 GCA_947499305.1 uncultured Arenicella sp.
AAAAACGACCGAGAAGATATGCGATAGATACTAATGCCAATATCCAACCGACATAAGGGATAAAAATTAGTAGTCCCGGAACCATTAGAAAAAGACCTATACCTATACTGCTAATAAAAAATGATATTTCCCTCATTGATATTTTCCTGAAGCCCCACTCAGGAACAGAACCCTCACCTAAGAGAACAATACGATGAATAGTTATGGCAAAAACGGTATAGGTTAAGGAGTCTATTACGGTTAGAAGAATAGACCAGAAATTAGTTAGTTCTATAGTTTGTTCAGCAATTGCCAATATCAAAAGAATGATAAGAGGAATTATCAATGCTTTGAATAAGCACCGGCGATATTGGTAGACGAAACTAAAAGCGCCAAAGAATATTGTAAGAATGTTGTTCATGGGGGCTCACTAACGCCTTTAAAACGGGCG
>CANMNN010000077.1 GCA_947499305.1 uncultured Arenicella sp.
GTGCGCGCATTCGTTTTTGAACTTGTTATATCTCTTTTTCATCATGTTCGTAATATGCGAGTTTTAATGGCTTTATGTAAGACCACAAAGTCATGGAGGCTGCACACCACAGCCATACTAAGCAGGTTTGAATTAGTGATCCGAATATGATCGCTGGGTAAGACACAAAAATATAATGAAACAATGATATTTCACTTTCTATCTTGTCCTCTCCAGAAAGGTAATTGATAACAAAATCTCCCGTTAAAAGATGGTACAGGATAACGATAGTATTAATTACAAGAGCAAGAAATACAGTACTTATAAATATAATCTTGAAGATAGATCCTGAAGATAGCCGATCTACAACAATGTTGGCTTTAGGCATAGTAGATATAACGCCTTTAAAACGGGCG
>CANMNN010000078.1 GCA_947499305.1 uncultured Arenicella sp.
TTTACTTACCTTTTTGGTAACTTTCTTAGCGGCCTTCTTGGCTACTTTTTTGGTCGCCTTTTTAGTGACTTTCTTGGTGGCTTTTTTAGCAACCTTTTTAGGAGCGGCTTTTTTACTTACCTTTTTGGTAACTTTTTTAGCAGCCTTCTTGGCTACTTTTTTGGTCGCCTTTTTAGTGACTTTCTTGGCGGCTTTTTTAGCCACTTTTTTAGAAGCTGCTTTTTTGCTCACCTTTTTGGTAACTTTTTTAGCAGCCTTCTTGGCTACTTTTTTGGTCGCCTTTTTAGTGACTTTCTTGGCGACTTTTTTAGCCACTTTTTTAGAAGCTGCTTTTTTGCTCACCTTTTTGGTAACTTTTTTAGCAGCCTTCTTAGCTACT
>CANMNN010000079.1 GCA_947499305.1 uncultured Arenicella sp.
TCGCTTTTTTTGTTTGCAGGGATGCAAGCATGTCGAATTCGCCTGGAGCGAAATTCGGCTCTCGATAAGAATGCGATACTGAATTTGACGTTTAGGTATATTCGAAGAGACTAGTGTCGGGGGATGCAAGCATGTCGAATTCGCCTGGAGCGAAATTCGGCTCTCGATAAGAATGCGATACTGAATTTGACGTTTAGGTATATTCGAAGAGACTAGTGTCGGGGGATGCAAGCATGTCGAATTCGCCTGGAGCGAAATTCGGCTCTCGATAAGAATGCGATTCTGAATTTGACGTTTAG
>CANMNN010000080.1 GCA_947499305.1 uncultured Arenicella sp.
TAAGAGAACAAAATTTACAAATAAATTGATAAATTGAATTTCTTGCTAATATGCTTTTACATACCCGCAAAGCTGATACAACAAAGCCGAAGCCTTATTGCTGCTGATCGATTCATCTCTAAACCAATCAGACTTAATACATACCGAACAAGTACATCTAATATCATTCTGCAATAATAATGCTCGAGAGCATCACTACCGCATCCTGCTATCGTGATGTACATACATCCTGTATGTAACTTTGCGTGTTATGAGCATAGACCGACTTGAATTGGTCT
>CANMNN010000081.1 GCA_947499305.1 uncultured Arenicella sp.
ACGGCAACGATTGTTTGTTGGTCTGAGAGGTTAAACAAGCTTGTTCTTTTAAAATTTAGTAGTTGTTAAGGCGCGCATAGACCAATTCAAGTCGGTCTATGCTCATAACACGCAAAGTGCCGCGTAAGCGGCAAAAATCTAAGGCATCTAGAGATGGATGTGTTAGTGATCGTCAGAGCTTGCTCTGATGGTAATCAGCTTTGCGGGTATGTAAAAGCATATTAGCAAGAAATTCAATTTATCAATTTATTTGTAAATTTTGTTCTCTTA
>CANMNN010000082.1 GCA_947499305.1 uncultured Arenicella sp.
ATTGAGTCAACCAAAGACTCACGACAACCGTATAAGTTATCGAACTTAGATTTTGTAACAGAGTCGTTAACGTTGATCGCAGGAAACGGTAAATCGCCGCTCTGAACCATTTGATACAAACGCGCAACACCCGTTGTTGTTTCTTCTGTAACGCCTTGAACGCCCGCTAAACGGCGAGAGTACCAAGTGTTGTCTTTAGCCAACTGCGCTTTGATCGTTTTAAACAAGG